>NZ_JABUMS010000001.1:580262-1373247 GCF_013336705.1 Myxococcus sp. CA051A
CTGGCCGTCGTGGGCTGGCGGCGGCGCGCGCGAGACGGCGGGTTGATGTTCTGCGTGGCCGCGTCCGGTGTCACCTACGCGCTGGCGTATTTCCCCGTCAGCGTGAGCGCCGAGTTCCGGTTCTACTACTGGACGGTCATCGCCACGTTCGCCGCCGGAGCCCTGTGGCTGGCCCAGCCTCCGTCGCGCCAGACGTGACGGCGTGTGTGGGCTTCGGGACGTCTTCCCAGGGAGACCCGGACTCACAGTGTCGAGCCGTGCGCGGTGAGCCTGGCAGGCGCTCCCGCTCGGGCACGACGCGCTTGGATTTACCAGCCTGGCCTGACAGGTTCCTCGCGTACTTTTTCACGATGAGGGCGCGTCACCATGGGGATGGAAGTTCGGCCAGTGTCGGAGTCGGAGCAGGCGGCGCCTGTTTCAACTGAGCCTCATTCCCAGGTCGAGGAGGTCGCTTCCGGCAACGCGCCCGTCGGGCGGCGTCTGCTCGAGGCGTTGGGGCACTGGCATGTCCGGCTGTTCCTGACGCTCATCTGGGGCGTGCTGTTGTTCGTGGGTTTCCAGCCCGGACTGATGTCGAGCGACTCGCTCAACATGTTGTGGCAAGGGCGGATGGGGGAGTACTCGGACTGGCATTCGCCCTTCGTCTCCTTTCTGCTGGGCAAGGCCTTCCTGCTGACGGGTTCGACGTGGCCGGTGCTGGCCCTCCAGCTCCTGGGGCTTGCGCTGGGACCCGTCGCATTGCTCGGGGGCGTCGCGGGACGACGCGGGCTGGCCGCGCTCATGCTGCTGGCCGTGTACTGGGTCATTCCCAGCACCTGGGCGGTGGGGGTGACGCTCTGGAAGGACGTGTTCAACGCGGTGGCCCTACTGTGGGCAGTGGTGCTGCTCGCCCGCGGGCGACCGGGCTGGGCCTTCGCGTGCCTCATCGCCGCGACGTTGACGCGGCACAACGCCATCACCGCCAGCATGATGCTGGTGCCCATGGTGGTGGCGCGCGTGCCCATGCTGATGAAGGACCGGGTCCGACCTGTCATCGCCGGCGTGTTGCTCCTCGCGGTGCTGGCGGGTGCACCGGGCTTCGTCGAGCGCGCCGCGAGCGTGCAGAAGACCTGGATTGGCGGCGCGCTCCTGGTGTTCGACGTGGCGGGTGTCTATGCGCGCGAGCCTGCGGCGATGGAGGGCTCACCCCTCGTGGCGCGATGGAAGTGGGATGCTGCGAAGCTGGGCTACTTCTATGAGGCGCGCTCGGTGTCGCCGATGCTGTGGGGAGACCCTGAGCGGGGCGCCCTCACTCCAGGGGAGGTCCTCGCGGCGAAGGAACCCCTGACGCGGGAGTGGCTCCGCCTCGTGCGCAACTACCCGGGAGCCTATCTGCGGCATCGGTGGGAGTCGTATATCTCGACCCTCGGCCTGGTAGGCTTCTCCGACAATTACTACTGGGAGCGCGGGAGCTACCACCGCCTCATCGATCCGAATGACCTGGGCCTGAAGCTGCGAACGCACACCGCGGTCCACCTGGGCCTGGTGGCCATGCGAGAGGCCTGGCCTGATGTCGTCGCGCGTGGAGCGCTGTGGCTGGTGCTGACGGCGGCACTGGCCGTCGTGGGCTGGCGGCGGCGCGCGCGAGACGGCGGGTTGATGTTCTGCGTGGCCGCGTCCGGTGTCACCTACGCGCTGGCGTATTTCCCCGTCAGCGTGAGCGCCGAGTTCCGGTTCTACTACTGGACGGTCATCGCCACGTTCGCCGCCGGGGCCTTGTGGCTGGCCCAGCCTCCGTCGCGCCAGACGTGACGGCGTGTGTGGGGCTTCGGGACGTCTTCCCAGGGAGACCCGGACTGGCAGTGTCGCGCCGTGCGGGGGCCGTGGGCTCGACTGAATAGGCGGGAGGAGGCCCCGTCAGACTGTACAGAACGCGGCGCAACCCGCTGCGAAGGAGGTCGTCATGTACAGCAAGCTGATGCGCGTCCTGGTGGTGTGCTCCCTCACGGTGGCTTCTCCTGTCCTCGCGCAGTCGGTGCATGGTGCCTCCCCTGTCACGACCCCGGGCGTCACCGAGTGGGTTCGCGACCAGCGCCTGGATTCGCGTTCGAACTCGGAGCGTGCGCGGCTGGAGCGCGACCGGGCGGAGCGGGAGCGGCAGGTGCGGCTGGAGCGCGACCGGGCGGAGCGGGAGCGTCAGGCGCGGCTGGAGCGCGAGCGGGTGCAGCGCGAGCGTGAGCGGCAGGCCCGGGTGGAGCGTGAGCGCATCGAACGTGAGCGGGCTCGAATCGAGCGCGAGCGTCTGGTTCGGCTGGAGCGTGAGCGGGCGGAGCGCGAGCGTCAGGCGCGGGTGGAGCGGGAGCGTCGTGAGCGGGCGGAGTGCGCGCGCTACGGGCATGCGCGCTGCGGCGCATACTCCCGGCATGGTTAGGTGGCACCGCGTCATGAAGGCCGGGGGTTGAAGTCACTCGCCCTCGGTTGACGCACGGAAGGAGCAGGCGTCTGCTTGCCCCATGTCAGACCCTGCTTCTTCCGCGCCAGTGCAACTCGCCGATGCCCGCCCGGTGGACACCTCCGAGCGGGTGACGCTGCTGGATGCGCTGCGCGGGTTCGCCCTGTGCGGCGTCTTCGTTTCCAACAGCGTCTCCTGGTTCAGCGGTCGGGTGATGATGCCCCGAGAGCAGGCGCAGGCCCTGGCGGCGCCGCTCCTCGAGACGGTGACCACGGGCCTCTACCAGTTCTTCGTGAACCAGAAGTTCGTGACGCTGTTCTCGTTCCTCTTCGGGCTGGGCTTCAGCATCCAGCTCGCCCGAGCCGAGGCGCGAGGCTCCTCGATTGTCCGGCTCTATGCGCGACGCCTGCTGGTGTTGCTCGCGATAGGGCTGACGCACCAGTACGCCATCTGGTGCGGAGACATCCTCCACACCTACGCGATGGTGGGCTTCGCGCTGCTGTTGTTTCGGAACCGCTCCAACACGACGGTGCTCATCTGGGCCGTGGCGTTGATGGCGGTGGTGCCGCTGTTGATTCCGGCCCTGGAGCGCTTCGTCCCCATCTGGCTGCACGGCGCGGAGGCGGCGGGCGAGGCGGCGAAGGCGGCGCGGGCCTTGGAGACGGCGTCGCGAACGCGGCTGTTGGAGGCGCTCTCCAGTGACTCGTTCTGGACGGCGCTCGTGGGCACCGCCCGCTTCAACAACGAGTCCTACCTTCGCATCAACAGGCTCGTCTGGATGAGCCTCATCCTGGGGCGGTTCCTCTTCGGACTGCTCGCGGGACGCCTCTTGTTGCTCCAGGACCTGGACGGCAATCGCCGCCTGCACCACCGGCTGTTGTTCTGGGGGTTGTTCCTGGGCGTGATTGGCAATGGGTTGGGGTTGCTCGTCTGGCGGCTGCGCGCGATGGGAATGGGCGACTTCGTGAGCCGCGACTGGATGATGGTGCTGACGGTGGTCCAGGAGCTGGGCTGCTTGACGCTGGCCGCGGCCTACGTCGCCCTGTTCGCGCTGCTGTCCCGCCGTGGCTGGGTTCAGCGCGTCTTCAACGTGCTGATGCCCGTGGGCCGGATGGCGCTCTCGAACTACCTGCTGCAGTCGGTGGTGAGCGTCTGGGTCTACAACGGCTGGGGTCTGGGGCTCATCGGAAAGCTGCCACCTTCACGGAGCATCCTGCTGGCACTGGGCATCTTCGCGGTGCAGATTGTCCTCAGCCACCTCTGGCTGGCCCGCTTCCGCTTCGGT
Organism: Myxococcus sp. CA051A; assembly: GCF_013336705.1. Lineage (NCBI taxonomy): Bacteria > Pseudomonadati > Myxococcota > Myxococcia > Myxococcales > Myxococcaceae > Myxococcus > Myxococcus sp. CA051A. The sequence continues at coordinate 583,979 of NZ_JABUMS010000001.1, forward strand.
CCGGCTGAGTGGCTGTGGCGCTCGCTCACCTATGGCCGGGCCCAGCCCATGCGACTGCCCGCGGGGCACGGCGAGGTGGGGGCGGCGCCTTCTTGAGCGGACCGGGTGGGACTCGGGCATTCGGGGCGGGTGGAGACATGCTGCTATCGTGTCGGGGCCACCCGTCCTCCCGTCGCCACAGCCAGGCCCGCTCCATGAGAGACGCTCACCCGCGACGCTGCCGGAGCCCGTGACACATCTCATCGTCCCGGCGGCAGGGGGGCTTCTGGTGGGGCGGTTACGGAGAGGTGCGGTGGAGGGCGTGGTGACGCGAGGCGCTTTCCTGGCGCGTCCGGGAGTTCCCGGCGTGCCCTGACGTGGAGGTCGTGCCATGACGCTGCGAACGCGAGACGTGGTGCTGCTGCTGTCTGTCGTGGGGCTCGTTGCGTGTGGAGGCTCGGTGGAGGGGCCTTCCTCGCCTCCGCCCGAATCGCCGGGAGTCATTGAGGCCGCCGTCGTGCCACCCTGCACGGGGACCAATGCGTGGGCCACGATGGGGCATGACGCACGTCGCTCCTTCACCTCGGATGGTTGTGCGTGGCATCCCTTGCGCAAGCTCTGGGAGTTCGCGCCCACCGCGGGGACGGGGCGCTCCGTGCAAGGCGTGGAGCGGGCGGTGGCGGACACCGACGGCGTCTACCTGGCATGGAACTCCAATCCCAACTACGTCGGCTCTGGTGGCAGCCCCGCCCTGGAGAAAATCGCCCCAGCAACGGGCGTCAGCGTGTGGAGCGTCGACCGGCAGCTCAATGACAACCGGGGACATTGGCCCTCCTTCTTCGCGTATGAAAAGCTTGTCGGCGGCGGTGTCTATGAGGCACGCGACGGCGTCGTCCGCAACGACGACGGTATCCGGACCTGGAGCAAGCAGTTCGGCGCGAACTACTATTCCGGTGGCACCACGCCGTACGCGGAACAGGAGCAGGCGAACAACGACAGTTGGGGCCAGTCGCTGTCGGACGGCACGCGCCTGTGGGTCTACAACCAGCTCCACTACCACGGCCCCAAGCTGGGCCTGCGCTCGCTGGACAAGCGTGGCAACCTGCTGCTCGAGCTGAACACCTACGGTTACTACGGCGGCACGCGCGTCTTTCCGCAGCACCAGTGGGACACAGCGGAAGACCGCCTGGGCTCCATCGCCACCGACAACGGCTTCATCTACCTGGCCGCCATCTACAACTTCCAGTGCTCCACGAACTGCGACGTGAACGAGCCCCGTCCCTTCGCCTCGGGCCTGTTCGGCTGGGACCTGGCCACGGGGACGCCTCGCTGGCCTCGAGTCGCGCTGGAGCCCGCCAGCAACATCAGCGTGTCGGGCAATCGCATCTACCTGCTGGAGCGCGATCTGGGCACTGGCACGGTGACGTTCAACATCCGCAACGCGGGCTACAACGGCGCGAGTCTCTTCCGGTCCCCGCCGTTTCCCAGCTCGCAAGTCACCGGCTATCAGGCGCCCGTGCTGGTGGCGGGCCGGGCCATCGTCGCCGCGCAGGAGAGCTCCGGTCCCAACGCCGGCACCGTGCTCTATTCCTTCGATGCCCTCTCCGGTGGCACGCCGCTGACGGCGACTCTTCCGGGCGTCTACGATGTCATCGTTCCCTACTACGGACGTGACCTCCTGGATTTTTCCACGACGCCCTTCGCGGGCAAGCGCAGCACCTCCATCGCCGCGGCCTCGGGGACGAAGGATGCGTCCGGTGTGAGCATCCCCACGCTCGTCATCACCTCGCGTATGGGTTTGCACGTCGTCGCCGTCTCGACGCTCTCCTCGCTGTGGAGCGCCACCAAGCTGGCCCTGGTGGGGACGTCGGATGGCGGCTCGCTCAGGGACCCTGTCATCGTGAAGGACCGGGTCTATGTGGTGGACCGGAACAAGGTATACGCCCTGGGGCTGTAGCCGAGGCGATGTCGCCCGGACGGATGAGAGGAAGCACGATGCGACGGTGGGTGTTGCTGGTGTTCTGTGTCTCCACGCGCGTGTGGGCGCAGGACTATCGGGCTTGCAAGGAGCTGTTCGTGTCCCCGCTGGCTGCGAAGGTCGGGACGACGAACTCCAGTGGCGCGTCCTGGGACGAGGGCTCCGCGCCGGACCCGGAGCTGTCGGCGATGGCCGTCGACGTCGAGGGGGCTTCGCCCACCGTCATCGGTCCGAAGCAGGAGGACGCCGGCACCCTGCTGTGGAACAGCCTCTTCCTGGAAGAGACGCGTTCGGGAGCGTGGCTGCCCGTGGGAGTGGGCGGCTCGCTGAGCCTGCTGCTCACCGACTCGGACGAGGGCATGTCGGACTTCATCGGGGCCTTCACCGTCACGGTGCCGGAGTCGCTCGCGAGCGCGGGCATGGCGTTCCTCACGGTGCCCTCCAGTGGCGCGCAGCAGGTGCCGCTCGCGCTGCGCATCTCCGCCTCCGATGGCAAGCGGCCGTGCGCGGGGCTGGAGAAGGCGGGGCCGGCCCGCTACGAGCTGCCCACGCCTTCGTTCACCGCGCGGGTGGACTCGGCCCTGTTGGAGAAGCTTCGCGGGGCCCAGCGCTGCAAGGCCGGGAGCACCCAGGCCGAGTGCAAGGCGGAGAGCTATGAGGTGCTCTACACGCAGGAGCTGCTCAAGGACACCTGGGTGACGCTGGTATCCGGAGGGCCGTTCGACGGCAACCCGGGCAAGGTCTTCGCCGTGGCGCTGGGCATCGAGCCCGCGCGTCGACAGGTGGCGCACGTGGGGCGCTGTGACGCGGTGAAGAAGGCGCCCTCGCTGGGTGACGCGCTGGTCTGCCAGCTGGGCACCAAGGGAACGGTCATCTCCGTGGAGAAGGGCAAGGCCCGGACGCGGCCCGCCACCGCTCGGGAGCTGGAGGCGGTGAAGGACGACGCCCCAGCGCCCGCGCCTGCTCCCGCGCAGTGATGTCGTCGAGGTGAGCGCCGAACACGACGGCCGGAGCGAGTGGCTCCGGTCGTCAACGCTCCGTCAGGGTTCAGACAGGCTTCAGGCTTGTGGCCGCATCGTGGCGAGCACCGCGCCGATGCCGATGAGCGCGATGCCTGACAGTCGCTCGCGCCAGACCAGGGCACGTGGTGAGCTGGAAACCCGTCCGCCCGCGACACCCAGCCAGGCGTAGACGGCGAGCACGGGCACCTCCACCACGATGCAGGAGATTCCGTACACGGCGAACTGCAAGCCCGCCCGTGGGCCCGGGTGGATGAACTGCGGAAGCAGCGAGCCGAAGAACAGGATGGACTTGGGGTTGGCGAGTTGTTTTGCGAACCCCTGCACGAAGGCCCCGCGCCACAGGGGTGGCTTCGGACGCTGCTCCAGCGTGAGAGCGTACTTCGCGGCGAGCAGCGTCCTCACGCCGAGGTAGACGAGGTATGCCGCGCCCGCATAGCGGATGCCGTAGAAGGCGAAGGAGGAGGCGGCCAGCGCCGCGCCCAGGCCGGCGACGGAGATGAGGAAGTACACGGCATTGCCCGCCTGAATGCCCAGCGCGGCGCTCATTCCCGTGCGAAAGCCTCGCGACATCGCTTGGGAGACCACCAGCAACACGGCGGGGCCCGGGGTGATGGCGAAGAGGGTCATGGTCAGCGTGAAGGTGGCCCAGAGGGTGAGGTCCATGGAGTGGCCGCGTGACCGGAAGACGCTCCGGCCCGGACGAGGCCACCCTACGGACGGGACGGTGTCACGGCAAATGACGCGTGCGTGACGCCCGAAGGGCGGGCTCCACGGTGACACAGGGCCGGCATGCCACCGTTCTTGAAGCGGCGTCGGAATGACGACGTTTCACGGAGTGTCATCCACGGATGACCTGAATCGCCGCGGCGAAATCCCGGCGTTGAATCAAGCCGCACTCATGGTCTGCTCCGGCTTCGGATGAGGCCTGGGCTCGTCATGAGGAGCGTCACACGTGAAGAAGACGTACGTTGGGAGCTGTCACTGTGGGGCGGTCCGTTATGAAGCGGACGTCGACCTGAGCCAGGGCACCTACAAGTGCAACTGTTCCATCTGCACCAAGGCGCGGCTGTGGCACGCCATCATCGGGCCGGAGGACTTCCGTCTCCTGGCCGGTGAGTCCTCGCTCTCCGAGTACCAGTTCCACACCAAGCAGCTCCATCACCTGTTCTGCAAGCACTGCGGCGTTCATTCCTTCGGCTGGGGTGACGACGCGGACCTGGGGAAGTTCTACACCATCAAGGTCAACTGCCTCGACGACGTGGACCTCGACGAGCTGCTGCGCTCCCCCATCACCTACGTCAACAAACGGGACAACGACTTCAAGAAGCCGCCGGCCGAGGTCCGTCACCTCTGAACCTGCTGGCTCGAACGGAACGCTGCGCATGAAGCTCTATGACGAACTGGCGGAGTGGTGGCCCCTGGTCTCTCCTCCGAGCGACTACGAAGAGGAGGCGTCCGAGTACCGCCGCTTGCTTCATGCCGGCGCGACGGGCCCCTTGGTGACGGTGCTGGAGCTGGGCAGTGGTGGTGGCAACAACGCCAGCTTCCTCAAGCGCGACTTCCGGCTCACGCTGGTGGAGCCCTCGGAGGGCATGCGCAAGCACAGCCGCGAGCTCAATCCCGAGTGCGAACATCTGCCCGGTGACATGCGGACCGTGCGCCTGGGCCGCGAGTTCGACGCCGTGTTCATCCACGACGCCGTCGAATACATGACGACGGAGACGGACCTGCGCTCGGCGCTGGAGACGGCGGCGATGCACCTGCGCCCAGGTGGAGTCGTCCTGGTGGCGCCGGATGCGACGCAGGAGAGCTTCGTGCCGGGCTCGAGCACGGAAGGGGGCGACGAGCCCGAGGCTCCGGGCCGGGGCTCGCGCTCCCTGCGCTACCTCATGTGGACGCTGCCGCCGAAGCCGGGGAGCAACACTTCGGAGACCCACTTCGCGATGTTGCTGAAGGAGCGTGACGGCAGCGTCCGCTCCGTCCACGACGTGCACCTGAATGGCCTCTTTTCGAGGGCGACGTGGCTGCGCCTCTTCGACGAAGTGGGGCTCGACGCCCGCCTGGAGACGCGCACCCTGGAGGGCGCGCCGTACGACACCTTCGTCGCCGTGAAGCGGCGCGAGCCGCGCGATGCCTCGTCCTCGCCCGGAGTTGGCTCACGGCGCGGGACGTGAGGACGGGGGCATGAAGACCTCTTCGTCGTAGCGAAGCCGGAAGGTACGCCGAGAGAACTTCCAGTGTCCGTCCTGCTTCACGAACTGGTCGGAGTAGGTGCCGACAATCCTCCGGTCCAGCCCGGTTTGTTTGAAGCGCAGGACTTCGTCCAGGGTGGACCTCGCGGTGGCTCGCTCCGGGCTCTCGACGTGGACGACGATGGGGGTCACGCTCTGGACCCGCAGGTCGATTCTCTCGGCATTGGCGGCCATGCCCTTTCGGATGGCGTCGCGTCCCTCGAAGGTCCAACCCAGCGGTGGGGGCGCGAGGACCTCCCACACCGCGTCCTTCGCGAACATCTCCTCCGTCGCGGCCCAGTCCTGGTGATTCGCCGCGTCCGCGAAGCGCTCGATGAGCGAGCGCAGGGCGAGGTGGTCGATGGGGTACTCCTCGACATTCGAGACGCCCGCGGTGGCGATGCGCGAGGACATGGCCGAGCCCTCGTGGGTGCTCGCGCAGCCGAGCAGGGTGAGCAACGACGCCGCGAGCGGCGCGAGTTTGTGCGTGTGCATGGAGAGTGTCCTCGGGTCGGTGCGAAAGCCCCGGGGTGGAGCGCGAGGGTGACCCGGACCTCGCGATATCGGGGCAGGCACGGCGGAATATGTGAGGGGGCATCGATTCGGTCGAACGCGTTGTTCCCGTCAGATTGTTAAGGCAGGCTGAATCGATGCCGAGCCCGCTCGTCGAGACCCGACATCTGCTCCTGCTCTCTGCGCTCGAAGAGGTGGGCAGCCTCAACGCGGCCGCACGCAAGCTGCACCTGTCCCCATCGGCGCTCAGCCAGCAGCTCCGGGAGCTGGAGGACCGGCTCGGAGGCGCGCTGTTTCATCGGCAGTGGAGGCGCCTGGTCCTGACGGCGGCGGGCCAGCGGCTCACGGAGGCCGCGCGCTCCGTGCTGGGGGAACTCACGCGCGCCGAGGCCGAGACGCGCGAACTCCTGCGCGGCGCGAGTGGCACGCTGCGAGTGGCGACGGTGTGTCTCCAGTCCTATCGCTGGCTTCCGGAGCTACTGAAGTCCTTCTCGCGGGACTGGCCCGGGACGGAAGTCACTGTGGTGACGGAGGCGGGGGTGGCGCCCGCCGAGTGGTTGCTCGCGCGCAAGCTCGATGTTGCGCTCGTGGCGGGGGAGGTCCGAAAGAGCCCCCGCATCCGCATGGAGCCGCTGTTCCGGGACGAACTCGTCGCGCTGGTGGGACGGGAGCACCCCTGGGCTTCCTCGCGTCAGCGGCAGATCGACGTGCGGACCTTCGCGGACCAGCACCTGTGGCTCGATGAGGGCGCGCTCCGAGCCGATGCACCCCTGGGGAGAGCGCTCGCGAAGGCGGGGGGCCTCTCGCCTCGCAAGGTGACGCTCATCCCGATGACGGGGGGCCTCCCTGTCGAGATGGTGCGTGCGAACCTGGGGGTCACCGTGCTGCCTCGGTGGGCCGTGGCGCCCCAACTGGACGATGGCGGCTTGCGGGCCTTCCGTATCGGCCCGCGTGGGCTCTGGCTGGACTGGGCCGTGGCCACCCGGGAGGGAGAAACGGAGCCCGCGCTCACCGCTTTCGTGGCGGCCCTGCGCGCGCACCACCCGGGGCCTCGGGGCCGGCAGATCCACCGGCGGTGATACATGGCTGAGACAAGTCACTGAAATCACGAGAAAGTGAAACCTTCTCGCAACACGGAACTCCCTCGTGGCGATAATCCCGAAGCGCGCCGTTCACGCTCTCCATCGGGATCCCCCACCATGGCCTCCAAGATCAGCGACCCGCCTCGTCCACTCCCTACCGCGACGACGCGAACCCCGGCCGCGAAGGCTCCCCAGCCCTCGGAGACGAACAAGGTCAAGACGCCCGACCTGAAGTGGAACAAGGACTGCTTCGAGCCGGGCAACGCCCAGCCGCTGCCGCTCCCCAAGCCCCCGGTGTCGCTGCCCCTGCCGCTGCCCAAGCCTCCGTCGCAGCTGCCGACGGACCCGAAGCCGCTGCCGCTGCCCCAGTTGCCGACGGACCCGAAGCCGCTGCCGACGGACCCGAAGCCGCTGCCGCTGCCCCAGTTGCCGACGGACCCGAAGCCGCTGCCGACGGACCCGAAGCCGCTGCCGCTGCCCCAGTTGCCGACGGACCCGAAGCCGCTGCCCACGGATCCGCAGCTGCCTACTGACCCGAAGCCGCTGCCCACGGATCCGCAGCTGCCTACTGACCCGAAGCCTCTGCCGACGGATCCGCAGCTGCCGACGGACCCGAAGCCTTTGCCGACGGATCCGAAGCCCCTGCCGCTTCCCGAGCCCGGCCCCGTGGAGCCCGCGCCCGAGCCGAAGCCCGAGCCCTCCATCACCGACTCGGACCCGATGACGCACATCGCGTACCTCGCCTCGGACGAGCTCCAGGGCCGTGACAGCCCGTCGGCGGGACTCGACGCGGCCTCCGCGTACGTTCAGGCGCACGTCGAGAAGTACGGCCTCGTCGGCCCCAACTCGAACAACGCGGAGAACCCTTTCCAGCAGAAGTTCGACGTGTTCTCCTTCGTCGGCAAGCCGGAGACGTCGGCGACGGGTGACGCCCGGGAGCACGACCACGCGGCGCACAAGGAGTTCGGCCACCAGCTCTTCCAGGAGGGGTTCTACCTGGAGGACGGGATGCCCCGCGAGACGCTGGAGATGCTCAACAAGAAGTACGAGAGCACGATGAAGGCGGAGGGGCAGCCGCTCGCGCCTGCTCGCAGCGGAGACCTGCGCAGCGTCGAGGAGCTGCGCGCGCTGGCCACGGCGTCTGGCCAGGCGGTGAACACGATGGCGCTACTGCCCGGCACCGGGCCGCACAAGGACGAGGTCATCGTGGTGATGGCCCACCTGGACCACGTGGGCACGGACCGTCGCGGCAACGTCCACAACGGCGCGGACGACAACGCGTCTGGCAGCGCGGTGCTGATGGCGGCGGTGCCGGAGCTGGCCGAGGCGCAGAAGCGCGGCGAACTGGACCGCTCCATCCTCTTCATCTGGACGGGCGCCGAGGAGAAGGGGCTGGTCGGCTCGCAGTACTTCGTCGACCACCCGATTCCGGGGCTGAGCACGGAGCAGATCTCCGGCGTCGTCAACGTGGACATGGTGGGTCGCTGGGATGACCAGCGCCTGTCCGTCGTGGACACCGACCGCAGGGGCCAGGCGAACTACTTCCGCGACGTGGTGGACCAGGCCAACGCGCAGCTCGCGGACCCGTTCGACCGCATCAACCGCGACATCAACGTGTACCGGGACCGCCAGGACGGCGCCGTCTTCGGCCGCAAGGGCGAGGACGTCCTCTTCCTCTTCGAGGGCCTGTCCAATCCCAAGGGCGGCGGCGACCTCATCCCCGAGTACCATGAGCCCGAGGACGACATCGACCTCATCCTCCGCGACAACGGCGGCGAGAAGCCGCGCCGGGTCAAGGACCTGATGGTCAACGTCATCGAGCTGGCCGCCAACCGCACCACCGCCAAGGAGTAGCGCCCGCTCGGGCGTGAAGGCGCCGGCCTCGAAGTCCTCGGGGCCCGGCGCACACTCCAGGGGGCTTGTCCCCAGGCCATCACCCGCCGAGACTCGAAGCCATGTCCGCAGGTACTCCTCCGCCGCGTCCGTGGTTCGCCTTCTCCGTCGACCTGTCCCCCGCGACGGCGCGTGAGCGCCTTCCAGGTCTCCCCTCCGCGCCCGCGTTGCCTGATGGCGAGCCGGCCGAGGCGCTGGACGTGGACGTCGTCTACGACGTGCCCTCGCTGGCCTGGGGCGGCAAGGTGGCCCGGCTGGTGGACGCCCCGGGCAAGACACTCCCCGGGCTGCTGCGGCGCGTTTCGCCGGAGACGTGGGACGCCGTGAGCCGCCTGGAGTCGGTGCTCGCCGAGGCCACCGCGTCACGGCCCGTCAAGGTGCGCACCGCCACTGGCGCCGTGCTCTCCGCCCACGCCTTCACCGCTCCGGCCCGAAGCGGCCCTCCCGCCACGGGCCCCATCAGCGAGGCCTTCCTCGTCACCGTGGCCCTGGCCGCCGAGCGCACCGGCCTCCCCGCCGACTACGTGGAGCGCCTCCAGGCCGAGGCCCACATCGTGGGAACGATCCAACAGGCGAAGGCGGACGCACGCTCCGTCCCAGGCCCGTCCGCGAAGAAGCCGTGATCGCAACTTTCTGGAAAAAAGGCGGGGCGATGACGCAACCCGGTGTCGCCTCCGACCGACCATAGCTCTACCAGGGCCTCACTCCGTTCCTCCCCTGGGCGGCCCAAGGATGCCTTCCGCATGACGACGCTGCGACCCACTGCTCGTGCCAGCACCCCGTCCCCCGCCACGGTCGCCACGGCGGACGCCGCGCCCACCAACGTCGTGGCGCCGAAGGGGGGCAGCTGGAACCGCTCCACCGCTCGCGAGGTCCCCATCGCCGAACTCCAGGCGAAGTTCGGCTGGACCGAGCAGAGCTGGGAGACCGGGCTGCTGAAGGCGGCGGATGCGGCGGGTACCAAGACGCGCGGTGGCAACGGCCAGGTGTCCGCAGCGGAAATCCAGGCCTACCTCTCCGCGCCCACGGACGGCAAATACCTCACCTCCACGGCGCTCCAGGCGGGTCGCTCCGCGGTGGAGGCGAAGGTCGCCAAGGGCGGCGGCACGCCCGTGGACGTCGACGCTTTCGACACCAAATGGCAGGACGGGCTCGCCAAGCGCGCCGACCTCCTGGGTGGCAACAGCGATGGCAAGGTCAGCCAGGATGAGCTGGCGGCCTACATCCAGAAGTCCAAGGCCAACCATGTGGACGGCACGCGGTGGGTGCCGGACCAGCAGATGGCCGTCATCCAGAGCCGCGTCGCCGAGTCCGCCGGAGAGGTAGACCCGCTGCGTCCCACGGGCGGCGAGGGCAAGGGGATGGAGCTGGTGAAGCAGTACTCGCGACTGACGCTGGATGAGGGGAAGAACCTCCCCACCTTCGTGAGCTACATGCTGTCCGCCGCCGACATCAAGGAGACGCCCGCCGAGGTGAACCGCACGAAGAGCTCCTTCGTGAGGGACCCGCTGCTGGGCGCCAACGGCGTCTCGGACTCCGACTACGACCACACGGGCTTCGACCGTGGGCACATGAAGCCCGCCGATGACTCTCCCAACCAGGAGGCGATGAACGAGAGTCACCAGATGACCAACATCGCCCCCCAGTACGGCAACCACAATCAGCAGGTGTGGAAGACGCTGGAGCAGGCCGTGACGGGGCTGGTGAAGGAGACCGGTGGCAAGGCGCACATCATGACCGGCAACCTGTTCCTGGACGCGGACGGCAAGCCGCTGCCTCAGGAGTCGGTGCAGACGACGGGCGCCAAGGACCGCAAGATTGGTGTGCCCACGCACAACTTCAAGACGGTGCTGCTGGAGCTGCCCAACGGCAACGTGACGATGTTCGCGTACATGGTGCCCAACGTGAAGGACGGGCCCTCGAAGAAGGACGCCATCATCCCGCTGCTGGAGTCCTCGCGCGTGCCGGTGGACCAGCTCGAGAAGCTGCTGGGTCAGGACCTGTACGCGCAGCTTCCCAAGAGCGTGCAGGCGAAGCTGGAGAAGGACACGTCGGCCCCTGGCGCCTTCCAGCTCCAGGGCAGCAAGTACGAGTCCGCCACGCTGCTCACGAAGCGGTAGTCCCTCCCGAGCACCGGGCCCTCTCTCACGGGCCCAGTGGCGCGCTGTCTCCGCCCTCAGGGCGCGGGCAGTGAGATGTAGTGCCTGCCCAGCTCGTTCAGGACGCCGGGCGCGCCCAGGAGGCTCGCGAAGCACGGGTCATTGGTCCACCGTCCGGTGAACCACGCGTAGCGGAACACGTCCGCCCGGCGCTCGCAGACGGCCACCATCTCCGTCATCTGCGCCTTCGCCTTGGCGACCGAGTCAATCTGCGCGCCATCCTGTTGCTGGTGGCAGTTGGCGAACTCGGTGACCCAGAACGGTTTGCCGTACTTCGTGAGCCGGTTGAGCTGGCCGTCGAGTCCGTAGTCGTACCAGTGGAACGCCAGGTAATCGATGCGGGGCTCACGGTTGGCGTTCTCCGCGCGGTAGGCGGCGTAGAACGCATCCAGCCAGACCACCGGGTCCGAGTACCCCGACATCGTTCCCCAGTTCATCGCCGGGCCCACCAGCTTCACGCCCGTGTTGGCGGCGACGCTCTCGTACCGGGGCCACAGCCGCGCGGCGGCCTGCGGCGACATGTTCGCCTGATCCGTCAGGTTGGGCTCGTTGAGCAGCAGCAGGTATTCGATGTGGGGATTGTCCCGGAGCATCGTCTCGGTGCGCGCGGCGTCGAATTCGCCGTTCCAGAGCATCGGGATGAAGTCCATGCCGTAGCGGGTGCGGAAGTCCGTGGGCACGTTGGTATGGGGACGGGGGCTCCAGTTGTACCACCAGCTCACGCCCGGAGAGACGGCCGCCAGGTCCTCGGGCGTCGCCAGGTCGAAGGCGATGCCGCGCTTGGCGCTCTTGATGAGCGGAGGCGTCTGGGTGCCCGCATCGTCCGTGGAAGGGCGGCCGGGTTTGATGGGGTCCGCCGGGTCGCAACCCAGGAGCAGGAACAACGCGATGTAGGATGGCGCGAGCCAGCGTCTCATGTGCCGTCACCTCCGCCCGCGAGGGCGCGTGGAGACGGTCATCCTAGTGCGAGGAATGGCGCGGTGCGGCTCTTCGATGACGCGGCGACCTGGGCGGGTGTGCCGGCCGCGACGATGTGGCCGCCTTCATCCCCGGCGCCGGGCCCCAGGTCGATGACCCAGTCGCTCGCGACGACGACGCGCATGTCGTGCTCCACGAGGATGACGGTGTTGCCCGCCTCGACGAGTCCATCCAACTGCGCCATGAGCTTGTCCACGTCCGCGGGGTGCAGGCCGGTGGTGGGCTCATCCAGGACGTAGAGGGTGTGGCCTCGCTGGGTGCGTTGCAGCTCCGTGGCCAGCTTGATGCGCTGGGCCTCGCCGCCGGACAGCTCCGTCGCGGGCTGGCCCAGGCGCAGGTAGCCCAGGCCCACCTCGCGCAGGACGCCCAACGCGCGCTGCACGTGGGGCTCCTCGGTGAAGAACGCATGGGCGGTGTCCACCGTCATGCCCAGCACGTCGGCGATGTTCTTCCCCCGGTAGCGAATCTCCAGCGTCTTCGCGTTGTAGCGGGCTCCATGGCAGGTGGGGCAGGGCGCATAGACGCTGGGCAGGAACAGCAGCTCCACGCTCACGAAGCCCTCGCCCTCGCACGTCTCACAGCGGCCCTTGGCCACGTTGAACGAGAAGCGCCCGACGTCGTACTTGCGAGACCTCGCGGCCGGCGTCGCGGCGAAGAGCTTGCGGACGTGGTCGAACAGGCCCGTGTACGTCGCGAGGTTGGAGCGTGGCGTGCGGCCAATCGGCTTCTGGTCCACCCGCACCATCCGGTGGATGTCCTCCAGTCCCTCGGTGATCTTCCCGCCCGTGGTCAGGACGAGGGTGCGCTCCAGCGGCTCGCCGTCCTCCTCTTCCTCGGGAGGCTCGTGGCCCAGGTGCGCGGCCACCAGCTCTACCAACACCTGACTCACCAGGCTCGACTTGCCGGAGCCGGAGATGCCCGTCACGGTGGTGAAGACGCCCAGCGGAAAGTCGGCGCTCAGCCCCTGCAGGTTGTTGCGGGAGACGCTTCGCAGGCGCAGCCACCCCTTGGGAGTGCGCGGGGGGCGGGGACGAGAGGGCTCGGCTCCGAAGAGGTAGCGCCGCGTCTGGGACGCCTCCACGCCCTTGAGCCCGTCCAACGGACCGCTGTAGAGGACCTCTCCGCCTTGCTCTCCGGCGGCCGGGCCCACGTCGATGACCCAGTCCGCGTGGCGGATGACGTCCATCTCGTGCTCCACCACGAAGAGCGAGTTGCCGGAGCCCTTCAGCGCGTCGAGCGCCCTGAGCAGCGCCTGGGTGTCCGCGGGGTGCAGGCCCGCGGAGGGCTCGTCCAGCACGTACACCACGCCAAACAGGTTGGAGCGCACCTGGGTGGCCAGCCTGAGCCGCTGCAGCTCACCCGGGGAGAGCGTGGGCGTGCCGCGCTCCAGTGAGAGATATCCGAGGCCCAGCTCCAGCAGGACGTGCAGTCGCTCCACCAGGTCCTTCGCGATGCGCTCCGTGACGAGCGCCTTCTCGGGGTGCTCTCGCGTGAGCTTCTTCAGGGGCGACGCCGTCCCCTCCGCGTAGGGCTGGAGCAGGGTGGCGACACGCTTGAGCGGCAGGCGCGACAGCTCTCCGTAATCCAATCCCGCGAAGGTGACGGACAGGGACTCAGGGCGCAGCCGCTTGCCGTGGCAGACGCGACACTCGCCGCTCTCCATGTAGCGCGACACCCGCTTCTTGATGAGCGGGCTCTGCGTCGTGGCGAAGGTCTGCAACACGTAGCGCCGGGCGCCGGTGAAGGTCCCCATGTAGCTGGGCGCCGTCTTGCGCTTGAGCGCCTGACGCGTCTCCGCGGGAGTGAAGCCCGCGTACACCGGGACGGTGGGCTGCTCGTCCGTGAAGAGAATCCAGTCGCGGTCCTTCTTGGGCAGGTCCCTCCAGGGCGTGTCCACGTCGTAGCCAAGCGACACCAGGATGTCGCGCAGGTTCTGCCCGTGCCACGCGGGCGGCCACCCGGCGATGGCTCGCTCCCGGATGGTGAGCGAGTCGTCCGGCACCAGGGTCCGCTCCGTCACCTCGTAGACGCGGCCCAGGCCGTGGCAGTTCGGGCACGCTCCCGCCGGAGTGTTCGGGGAGAAGGCATCGGAGTCGAGATGCGGCTGATGCGGCGGGTAGGTGCCGGCGCGCGAGTACAACAGGCGCAGGGAGTTCGACAGCGTCGTCACGCTGCCCACCGACGAGCGTGTCGTGGGGGCGCCCCGGTGTTGCTGAAGCGCGACTGCGGGGGGAAGACCCTCGATCGAGTCCACCTCGGGGATGCCTGCCTGGTCGATGAGGCGCCGAGCGTACGGGGCCACGGACTCGAAGTAGCGCCGCTGGGCCTCCGCGTAGAGCGTCCCGAATGCCAGGGAGGACTTGCCGGAGCCGGAGACGCCCGTGAAGACGACCAGCGCGTCGCGGGGCAGGTCCACGTCCACGTGCTTCAGGTTGTGCTCGCGGGCACCCCGGACGCGGACGAAGCCCGTCCGGGTGTCACCGGACGGTCCTGCGAGGTGAAGACGGCGGGGTCGGCTCATGAGGGACGCTCCTCCGGGCGTCCTACCGAATCTGGTGCCGGGAGGCGCGGAGGAACAGGCTCCGACCGACGGAGCCCGTGCTCGAGTCTCTGCGCGGGCCGCCGGGAACGTGCGCCCTAGCCATGCCGGAGGCGGTCGACGGCGTTCCTCCACCGCCCTATCACCCAGCGGACAAAGATGGCGCCCAGCGCCAGGGCTCCCGAGGCCATGACCGCGCGGATAGGCATGAAGATGAGGGCGATGGCGGCCTGGGCATCCTCGCCCACATGGCTCCAGACCAGAGTCTGTCCGGCGAGGAGCAGCACGGGCGCGCTGACGGCGCCGGTGAGAAGCCCCCAGGTCACCGGAGGAGTCCTGGGCACTCCGTAGGCAACGACGACACCCACGGTGACGAAGCAGACCAGCGGGACGGCGACATACGGGGCGAGCATGAACATGGCGCCCTGGTTCTGAGGACCGATGTCCGAGAAGAGGCGGGCCAGCTCCGCGCCCAGTGGATTGACGATGACGCTGAAGAGCGCGGCGGCGGCCAGTGCGAGCAGCGATTTCATGGGTCCCCCTTCTTCCTTCGGGCGACAGCCACCGTACCGGGCTCCCATGAATTCCGTTGGGAACTAATCGAGCCTCGGTCAATCACTCCCTGTTATCGATGACGCCGGGGAGGAGGGCGCTCGTGGGGCCACGGCTCCTGACGGAGCCGCCTGCCGTCAGTCGAGCAGCTGCATCAGGTCCGCGCGGGTGATGGCGCCGCCACCGGAGGCTCCACCCAGCGCGGACTCGAACAGCGCGCGCTTCTTGTCCTGGAGCGTGAGGATCTTCTCCTCCACCGTGCCCTGGGACACCAGCCGGTACACCATGACGGGGCGCTGCTGGCCGATGCGATGCGCGCGGTCCGCAGCCTGGTTCTCCACGGAGGGATTCCACCACGGGTCCACCAGGAACACGTGGTCCGCCGCCGTGAGATTCAAGCCCGTGGCGCCCGCCTTGAGCGAGATGAGCATCACCGGCGGACCCTTGGGGTCCTGGAACGACTCCGCCACGGCGCCGCGATTGGACGTGCTTCCGTCCAGTCGGATGAAGCCGATGTCCGCTTCCTTCAGCGCCGGCTCGATGAGGTCCAGCATGGACGTCCACTGCGAGAAGACGAGCGCCTTGTGTCCGTCCTCCACCGCCGTGCCGAGCGCCTCCAGGAGCGCCTGGACCTTGGACGACGTCTTCGCGTGTTGCCCCGGGACGAGCGCGGGATGACACGCGGCCTGACGCAGCCGCAGCAGGGCCTCCAGCGCCTTGAGCACGCTGCCGCCCGCCTCCAACTGGGACACCACCTCCTCGCGGGTGGCGGAGTACACCGCGTCGTAGACGGCGCGCTCGTGCTCGCTGAGCGTGACGTGACGCACGGACTCCGTGCGCGGAGGAAGCTCCGGGGCCACGTCCCGCTTGAGCCTGCGCAGCACGAACGGACGGATGCGCGCGCGCAGTCGCTCGGCGGCGCCCTTGTGGTTGTCACCGACGGGACGGGCCCAGCGCTCCTCGAACTCCTTGCGCCCGCCGAGCAGTCCCTGGTTGGTGAAGTGCATCAGGCTCCAGAGTTCCTCGAGCCGGTTCTCGATGGGCGTGCCGCTGAGCGCCAGGCGGAAGGTCGCCTCCAGCCCGTACGCCGCGCGAGCCACCTGGCTGTCGGGATTCTTGATGGCCTGGGCTTCGTCGAGCACCACCATGTCCCACGTCTTCGCGCCGAGGACTTCCGCGTCCAGCCGCATCAGCGCGTAGGTGGTGAGCGTCACGTCGGCCGTCTCGTCCAGCGAGCGTCCGGGGCCGTGGTACACGGACACCTTCAGCGAGGGACGGAAGCGCTTCACCTCCGCGTGCCAGTTGGGGAGCACGCTGGTGGGCGCGACGACGAGCGTGCCCTTGCCCACCATGCAGATGGTCTGCAGCGTCTTGCCCAGACCCATGTCGTCCGCGAGCACGCCGCCCAGGCCCGCCTGACGCAAGAACGTGAGCCAGCTCACGCCCTGGAGCTGGTAGGGCCGCAGCGTCGCGGTGAGGTCCGCCGGGAGCCTCGGGTCGGGGAGCTTCTCGAAGCCCTGCACCAGGGGCGCCAGCCGCTCCAGGCCGGGTGGGGACGGGTGCTCCAGCGCCTCGCACAGGTCCGTGAGCTGGGGGATGGCGTGGTTGGCGAGCCGTCCATCCGAGCCGCGCGCCGCCAAGAGGTCCGTCACGCGCTGGCCATGTGACTTCAGCCACGCGGTGGGAAGCGGAGCCCAGCCACCTCCCTGCAGGGGCACCAGGCCGAGTCCTTCTTCCCACGCCTTCATCACCGCGCCCGCGTCCACCGTGCGAGGCGCATCCGGTCCCGCGCCCTCCACCTGGAAGTCGAACGAGAAGTCCACGCGCGGGGCACCCGCCTCGGTGGTCCCCGCCTTCACGTCGAGCATGGGGCGCAGCTTCACGTCGGGGCTGACGAAGCGCGCCGCATCTCCGGTGAGCCCACCCCGCCAGCGCCGCAGCTTGTCGGCGAGCTGCAAGGCCTCCTGTCCCTGCACCGTCACCCGGCGACCGGGGACCATGTTCAGCTCGTCGCGCAGGCCGTGGATGAGCTGCTGCTCCGCGGGCTCGTTGCGCACGGGCACCGCGCCGGTGAGGTACACCATGCGCCCGTTGTCGATGCGCACCGTGGGCGGTGAACCGTACACGAGCGTGGGCAGCACGGAGAGCCCCGTGCCCAGCGGGTCCAGCTCCAGCGAGATTCGCGGCTTGAGCGTGCGGTCGATGCGCGGCAGCCGCTGGCTCTTCACGTCCACGGGCAGACGCCGCGCCATCTCCGGCAGCACCTTGCCGGTGAGGTCGCCCATCTGGTCGGGCGAGAAGACGCGCTCCTGGGGTAGGTTCTCCCACCGCGAGCCGGTGAGCGACTGCTCGCCCATGCGGAAGAGGATGCCACCGCCCACCGCCACGCCGGGGCTGACGACTTCGGTGGCGCGTGGGTCGCGGTCCACCTTCAGCACTGTCTGCTCGCCCCGGTCCTCCACGGTGACGCGAGGCAGGAGCAGCTCGCTGGATATCGAAACCAGGTTACCGTCGAAGAGCACCGTGCGCGCGGGCTCCAGCGCGCGCAGCAGCGCCTCCAGTCGCTCGGGTGGCAGGGCGCCGCGCGTGGGCTTCGCGAGCAGTGCGTCAGCGACGCGGTCGCACGGCTCCACCTGGATGCGAGCGGCCTCCACGGGGTTCGTCAGCAGCGAGGAGAGGCTGCGCGCCAGGAGTCGGGCGGTGTTGTCGGGCCGGACCACCAGGCGCTCGAGCTGGAGGCCCCCGTCCACGCGCTTGAAGCGGTACACCATCCGCTCCGGCTTGGGCGCTGTGCCGGGACGCGGGGCGGAGGGGGCTGTTGCGCGCGTGGGCGCGGAAACGGGTGGACGCGCGGGCGCGGCGGGGCGGGCTGGCGCGGCCTTCTGCGAGGAGTGGTGGAGGAAGAGGGCGGCGGCGACCACATGCTCACAGGGGTCCACCTTCCCCTTGCAGTCGCACTCCCAGATTTCGTCCTCGGGATAGAGGACGGTCGTCACTGGCGCGGGACGGCCGGTGGCGCGCACGCGCAGCACCGTCTCCTCTTCACCGACGGACTGCACCGAGACGGCGCCAGCACGAGCGAGGCCCATGCCGGCGGACCAGGTCTCCTGGCGCGCTTCCTCCTGGATGGCTTCGAGCAGGTCGGCGGTCGCGGACATACGAGGACCGCCTCCCTAGCTCCGTTGGAGGACCCGGCGCAATGCTCGCCTGCGCCGGGCCTGTAGGCGCGTGGCTACGGGTAGGTGTCCAGGTACGCGCGGTGGCTGTTGGAGAACTCGAAGTTGGTGAACTTGTCCCAGTTGATGGACCAGGTCATCAGGCCCTTGAAGCCGGGGTAGCCCGCGGTGTTGCGCAGGACGTACGTGCCTCCGAAGGACTGGCCCTTGAGGAGGTAGTCGAGCGCCTTGTGTACGTTGGCCGGAGTGGTGTACCCGCCGCCCGCCGCCTGCGGGGAGGAGGGCAGGCCGATGAGAATCTGGTCGGGCCGGAGCGCGGGGAACATCGCGCTGGTATTGCCGCCGACGGGGAAGCCTCGCAGGAGCATCTCCGCCATCGCGACATGGAAGTCCGGCGTGCTCTGCGCGTAGGCCCGGCCGTCGAGCGCGGTGACAGTCCCGGTGTTGTAGTGCTGCACGTGCAGGTACGTCAGTCTGTCGCGCAGCGCGTGGATGACGGGCAGGTACGCGCCCCAGGGGCCGCCGTATGCGGCCATGCCACCCTGCACATAGGCCGTCTCCGGCGCCATGGTCAGGATGAAGCCGGAGCCATTCTGGTTGAGCAACTGGCGCGTGGCCTGGATGAGGTTGGAGATGCGCGGCGTGGTGGGATTGCGGAAGTCGGTGTCTCCGCCATTGAGCGACAGCGAGCTGCCCTCCAGGTCCAGGTCGAACCCGTCGAAGCCGTAGGTGTCGATGAGGCCCTGCATGGTGGTGACGAAGTTCTGCCGGGCGGCGGCGTCATCCAGGTGCACCGTGCCATTGGCTCCGCCGATGGAGATGAGCACCTTGCGCCCCTGGCTCTTGAGCAGGGCGACGTCCGCCTTGAAGTCCGCGACGCTGGAGTTGTACGGCGTGAAGGCCATGTTGCCGGAGCCGGCGCCGCCCACGGGCTCGGCGAACGCGACCTGGATGACGTTGAACTTCGCGGAGATGTCGCGCAGCCGGATGTTCGTCGACCCGTTGTCGAAGTTGTGCCAGTAGCCGACCAGAATCTTGTTCCCCACCGGCTGCGTGCCCGTCGTCGTCGCGGAGATGCTGTTGCTCGCGGTGGAGCGGTTGCCCGCCGCATCGCGGGCCTTCACGGTGAAGGTGTACGTCGTGTTCGCGGCCAGCCCCGTCACCGTGACGCTGGTGGCACCGGAGGTGGTGGCGGACGCGGACGCGCTTCCATTGACGAACACCTCGTAGCCGGTGACACCCACGTTGTCCGTGGACGCCCCCCAGGACAGCGACACGCTGCTGCTGCTCACGCTGGTGGAGGCGAGGTTGGCGGGAGTGGAGGGCGCCACCGTGTCGTTCGCCGGGCGGGGTGACGTCGTCACGCTGTGCGCGGTGCTCGCGGAGGAGCGGTTGCCTGCGGCATCACGGGCCTTCACGGTGAAGGTGTACGTGGTGTTCTCCGCGAGGCCCGTCACGGTGACGATGGTGGCACCGGACGTGGACGCGGACGCGGCGGCGCCGCCGTTGGTGAAGACCTCGTAACCGGTGACGCCCACGTTGTCCGTGGATGTGCCCCAGGACAGCGACACGCTGTCGAAGGTCTTCGCCGTGGACGTGAGCGAAGGTGGCGTGGAAGGGGCCTGGGTGTCGGGTGGTGGATTCCCCGTACGCTCCAGCCACAGGGCCAGGACGTTGGGGGGCTCCCAGCCCACGAGGGAGAAATGGGACTGACGGCAGTCGTAGGCCTTGCCTCCATAGGAGGCGATGTCGCCCACGGTGTACTGCGTATTGGGGGCCCAGGCCCCTCGGTCCGCCGCGAAGGCGGAAGCGGGAAGCAGGGTGCTGAGCAGGGTGACGAAGGCCACCAGGGCGATGAGTGCCGCCCGGGGGAGGTGTCCTGGAAGCTGCATGGCGTCTGCCTTTCGGCTGGGAGAGAACGAAGAGAGCGGACCGCCCCATTTTTCGGGTCAATCCCTTCTTTTCGTTCTCTTCCCTCACGCCGCGCGCGGCCTCGTGGTTATCCCTGAGGCGTGAGGGGCTTGCCGGCTTCCTGGAGGTGGTCCCGCATGCGCGCGTTGGCGTCCTTCAGCTCGGGTGTGGGCCCGGTGTCGAAGTCCGACAGCTCGTACACGCGACGCAGCTCCAGTTCGACTTCGCCGCGCCCGTCGATGGAGGGCCAGCGCTTCAGCCACTCGATGGCTTCTTCCTTCGACCGCACGTCAATCATGGTGAAGCCCGCGATGAGTTCCTTCGTCTCCGCGAAGGGCCCGTCCAACACCCGGGGCTGGCCGCCCGAGAACTTCACGCGCGCACCCTGGGCGCTCGGATGGAGTCCCTCGCCGGCGACGAGGATGCCGGCCTTCATCAGCTCCTCGTTGTATTTCCCCATCGCCGCGAGCAGCGCCGCGTCCGGCACCTCACCGGCCTCCGTGCTCGCGTCGGCCTTGCGCAGAATCAAGAATCGCATCGTCGTCGGTTCCCTCGTGGCGGGACGGTGGGGCTTTCGGGCCTTCCGTCTCGGGTGGTGCTGGAAGAACGAACGGACGTTGGTGAAATCGACGCGCGCTGGCGCCCCTCGCTTCAGGGGAGGGATGCGCTCCTCGCCACCGGACCGGGCGAGCGACCGGCTCCATGATTTCTGGCGACGCACGCCCCAATTTCCAGAGAAGGACGCGGGGCGGCCTGTCATTTCACGGGGTTGAAGGCGGCGCACAGAAAATTAAAAGGCCGTGTCGATCTCCCGCGAGCCTGTTCGACGAAGAAGTAGAGCCCGGGACAACGGGCACGAACGAACCTCGGGAACCCGAAGGAGTCCGACATGCGATTCATGGTGCTGGTCAAGGCGACGAAGGACTCGGAAGCCGGAAAGATGCCGGACGAGAAGCTGCTGACCGCGATGGGGAAGTACAACGAGGAGCTGGTGAAGGCGGGGGTGCTGCTCGCGGGCGAGGGACTCCACCCCAGCGCCAGGGGCGCGCGGGTGCGCTTCTCTGGAACGAGCCGGACCGTGGTGGATGGCCCCTTCACGGAGACGAAGGAGCTGGTGGCCGGCTTCTGGCTGTTCCAGGTGAAGTCGAAGGAAGAGGCCATCGAGTGGGTGAAGCGCTGCCCGAACCCGATGTACGGCGAATCGGAGATTGAAATCCGCCAGGTCTTCGAGATGGAGGACTTCGGTGCCGAGCTCACGCCCGAGCTGCGTGCGCAGGATGCGCGTCTGCGTGAGCAGGCCGCGAAGAGCTAGGCACCCCGCACCGCTTCCCCACACCCCCGCTGGACACGCACGAGGCCCCACTTTGATGGGGGCTCATGCGAGACATTCTATTCCCCGGTGTGAATGGCATGGTCCGTGCCGCCGGGAAAGCCTGTCGCGAGAGCCCTCGGCTTGAGCGATGGATGTGTTTTAAATCATTGATGCCACTCCGTCAGGTCTTGTATGGCCATGGAGGGGAGACGTGTGTCTGGAGGGGTTCGCGTGCGTGTGTATTCCGCGGCGTGCTCATTCCCTCGCCGTGGCGTTCTCGAGGAATTCCTCCCAGCGCTGACGAGAGCGAACGCGCGCGGTGAGTGATTCATTTTCGCGGGTGCGTATTCCCGCGAGTCTGTTTGTTCCTGATTGCGTGTCGCATGTGGTGGGTTTGAGAGGCAATGTCAGACCCCTGATGCACAACGCACGTGGCTCATTCATCTCCATGCGGTTCTTGAATTGTGAGGGTTCAGAATGTCCCCGTCATTTCATCAGGGTTCCGGGTCGCTGACTCAGGTCCTGGAGCAGATTCGTCGTTGCGCGGCGAGTGTCACGCGGTATCCGCTCGACATCCTCACGGCGGAGGCCCAGCTCGAGGATGAGCTGGGTATCGACTCGGTGAAGCTCGCTGAGATTGCCGCGGTCGTCGCGCGGGAGTTCAACCTCGCGGCCGACCGACTGCCGCGCGGAGCGAAGGCGCGCACGCTGGGCGCCATCTCCGAGCGCGTGGTGGAGTTGCTGGCGGAAGGGGCGCCCGCGTCGGTCGTCGCGCCGATTCCACCAGTGGCCACTGCTCCCGTCGCGGCGCCCGCTCCCGTTGCTGTCTCTCCTCGGGTGGTTTCCCCCGCGCCCAGGGAGTCGTCGGACCTAGAGTCCCAGGTGCGGTCCGTGTTCGCGCGGGTGACGCGCTATCCGGTGGAGTTGTTGACCTTGGAGGCGGACCTGGAGGACGAGCTCGGCATCGACTCCGTCAAGCAGGCGGAGGTGCTGGCCGTGCTCGTCAAGGAGCTGGGGCTGGAGGTGGGCCCCAAGCCCTCCCAGCGACTGCGGACGCTCTCCGCCATCTGCGAGGCGATTCGTGCGTCGCGAGGGACGGTGACCGCTCCTCGTCACCCGGTAGAGGAGTCCGTGCGGGCCTCGCCGCCGCCTGTCGTGGCTCGGCTTCCGTTCGAGGGGAAGGTCGCGCTCATCACGGGCTCGGGCAAGGGCATTGGCAAGGTGGTCGCCATGCGGCTGGCCAGCGCGGGGGCGACGGTGGTCGTGAACTCGTTCCACTCCCGGGACGAAGGGGAGCGGACGGCCCAGGAGATTGTCGCGGCGGGAGGCAAGGCGCTGCACCTGTGGGGGTCCGTCGCGCAGGAGGAGCACCTGGAGCGGTTGTTCTCCTCCATCGAGGAGCGGCTCGGTGGATTGGACTTCCTGGTGTGCAACGCGTCCAACGGCCTGATTGGACCGTTCGACCGGATTGCGCCGCGCGACTGGGACAAGGCGTTCCGCACGTGCGTCACCGGCACCTACGAGTGCGCCATGCGGGCGCGTCCGCTGATGGCGCGGCGAGGAGGCGGGGCCATCGTCACGATGTCCACGTCCATGTCCCAGCGGTACATGCATGACCTGGGCTGCCAGGGCGTGGTGAAGGCGGGCGTCGAGTCCCTCACGCGCTACCTGGCCGCGGAGCTGGCGCCCGAGGGCATTCGCACCAACTGCGTGTCGGCGGGGCCGGTGCACGGTGAGCTGCTGGGAATGTTCCCCAACGCCCCTGGCCGCGTCTCGCGCTGGGAGGCGGCGACGCCCGGCGGGCAGCTCTGCACGGCGGACGACGTGGCCGACGTGACGGAGCTTTTGCTCGGACCGAAGACGCAGCGGGTGAACGGGGCCATCTGGGTGGTGGACGGCGGGCTCTCCGGCACGGTGGACGGCCTGTTGCCCGTCGGCCGGCAGCCCTCCAACGGACACGATGTACGGGCGCTGCTCGCCCTCGACTCCTGAACACCTTCGACGGGGAGAACGCCATGGGTTACTTCGCTGTCCCGTACGTCATCCACTTCGATGACACGATGGCCTACGGGAGCCATCACTTCCTCACCAACTTCAAGTTCCAGTGCGCGGGGCGCGAGCACCTGCTGTTCAGCCCGCACTTCTTCGAGGTGCCCGAGTTCCGTCGGGACTTCGACCGGGTGCTCCTGCTCACGTACGAGGGGTACTCGCGCAACCTCGCGCCCGCGAACCTGGGTGACAGGTTGGTGGTGCTGACCTCGTTCGAGGAGCGGGGCGAGGTGTCGGTCCGCTTCTGCTTCCGGACGTTGAAGCAGGACGGCACGCCCGTGGCCTGCGGCTACCAAACGGTGCTCTGCGCCGACAAGGAGACCGGAGCCCTGTGCCCGTTCCCTGAATCGTTTCGTCCGTGCTTCGAGTCGCTGGCTGGCATGTTCGAGCCCGCAGCGGCGATGAGCTTCCGTGAGCGCGCGCTCAAGGGAGGCTCCGCCATCGCGGAGCTGTTCTCGGAAGGCGTCCGGGGGCTGGCGAAGCAGTTGCTCGCGGACGCGGCCACGTTGGGGGCGGCCCGCCTGGTGGATATCGCGCCAGCAACTCCAGAAGGTTGGAAGGAAGCGCCGACGTTGGGGCTCCTCGCTGGACCGGTCACGGTGGGTGCGGCCCGCTCGATGGACGTCGCGCTGGCGTCCCATGGGGCTGCTCCGACGGCTCGGACGGAAGTGCCGACGGCGGGGCTCCGCACTGGTCAGGCCGCGTCAGGCTCTGTCCGCCCGATGGACGTTGCGCTGGCGCCTCATGGGGCTGCTCCGGCGGCTCGGAAGGAAGCGCCGACGCTGGGGCTCCTCACTGGCTCGGCCGCGTCGGGCTCTGTCCGCTCGATGGACGTCGCACTGGCATCCGAGAGGTTCGCTACAGAGGGGCGGAAGGAAGTGCCGCCCTTGACGCTCCCCACGGGGGCCACCGCGTTCCTCTTCGCCGGGCAGGGCTCCTTCGAGCCTGGGTTGTTCGCTCGACTGAGGCTCTTGCAGCCGGAGCTGCGCGACGAACTCGCGGCGGTTGAGGAGGCGGCGAGGCGTCACGGGTTCGACGCGGGGCCCCTGCTCGCGGCGCGCGACGCGGACGAGGTGCGGCGTGCGCTGGAGAAATCGCCCCGGTTGGACCAGCTCGGCATCTTCCTGGCGGGGGTGCTCGGTGCCCGGTGGCTGATGCGCGAGGGGCGGAGCCCCGACATCTTCGTCGGGCACAGCTTCGGGGAGATTGCCGCGATGACCGCGGCCGGAGCGCTGGACCTGCGTGGGGGCGCGGAGGTGGTGTGTCTGCGCAGCCAGGCGCTCCAGATGGTGTCGGACGACCTGGGCACGCTCGCCGCTCTCGCGCTGGGAGAGGCGGAGACCGCGCGCGCCATCAGCGATTGTGGTGCGGCCGGGCTGGTCATCGCGGGACGCAACCACGCGAAGCAGACCGTCGTGGCGGGGGCTCGCGCGGAACTCGAGCGACTTCGGTCCTGGTTGGAGCAGCAGGGTCAGGGGTTCACCTTCGTCGTCAGTCGGTATCCGTTCCACCATCCAGGGCTACGGCTCGCGGCGGAGGCATTTCGCACCGCGCTCGCACGCGTCGCGATGAAGGCGCCCCGCGGGCCCATCTATTCGCCGATTGAGCGACGTGTGTATGCGGGCGCACCGGGCGAGCTGGCGGAGGCCCTCGCGTCACATCTGATGCATCCGTTCGACTTCCTGGGCGCGGTGGAGTGGTTGTCGCGCTCGGGCTGCACCCGCTTCCTGGACTGCGGAACGGAGGGGCGACTGGCGCGCATCGTTCAGCGCATCCTGCCCTCGGCATCCGTCACCGAGGTCAGCGCTATTTCCGGAATGCTGCCTTCCGAGGGGGCTCCCGTGGAGCAGGCAGGTGCTCGGGGTCAGGCGCTGATGCCTCTCTCGGAGGCTGCTGCCATGGGGCAAGCCCATGCAGGTGGAGAGGCGCGGATGCCTCCTTCGGAGGGGACTCCTGTGGAGCAGGCTGGTCGTCGTGGCGAGGCGCTGATGCCACCCTCGGGGGCTGCTCCCTCGGCGCAGACCCGTGCGCGAGGTGAGGCGCGGATGCCTCCCTCGGAGGTTGCTGCCATGGAACAGGCCCAAGGGCGCGGCGAGGCCGCAGGGGAAGACCCGGCGATTGCCATCGTCTCCCTCGGGTGTTTGTTCCCAGGCGGCGCGACGGACCCGGAGGCGTACTGGCGCAACATCCGGCAGGGCGTGAGTGGCATCGTCGATCCGGGCGCCAACGAGCCTTCCTTGATGACGGACTTCGTCGGACCCACGGGGACGCCGGACCGAGCCTACACACTGCTCACGGGCGCGGTTCGAGACGCTGACCTGGTGGCACCGCGAGGCATCGATTCGGTGCGCTTCCAGCGGTACGTCCGGGAACAGAAGCTCCTGGCCATCGCGCTCGCACAGGGGATGGTGGGGCTGGAGGAGTTCGCCGCGCGCTCACCCGCACGCATCCAGTGCCTGCTCGGCTCCACAGCGGAAGGGTCCTCCGAGTACGACGCGGCACTCAGCCTGGAAGCGGGCGAGTCCCTTCTCCGCGCGAAGGGGATGCTGGGGCCGGACCTCGCGTTGCTGGCGCAGGCGGCTCGCTCGGTGATGGGCGTGACGGCCCGGTCCTCCGAACTCGCGCCACATCCGACCCTCCAGACGGTGGTGACGGATGTGGTCGGGCGCGGAGTCTCCACGGTGTTGCTCGATGCCGCGTGTGCATCATCGCTCTACGCCATCGCGCTGGGGATGAAGTCGCTTCAGCAAGGGGATGCGGACCTCGTCCTCGCCGGTGGCGTCTTCTCGCCGGGACCCGGCAACAGCTGCCTCTTCTCCCAGTTCAATGGACTCTCCGCGACGGGGAGCCGCCCATTCGACGAGCGCGCGGATGGCGTCATCTTCGGCGAAGGCGCGGGCGTGGTGGGCCTGATGCGTCTGTCGGATGCGCTCTCGGCGGGACTCCAGGTCCGCGCCATCGTCCGGGGCACGGGGCTCTCCAGTGATGGTCGCAGCAGCTCCGCGAACGTCCCGCGCGTCGAGGGACAGGTGGCGGCGATGACCGCCTGCTACACGACGGCCGACATCGACCCCGCGACCATCCAGTACCTGGAGGCACACGGCACGGCCACGCCAGCGGGTGACGCCACCGAGCTGAAGTCGATTGCGCGCGTCTTCGGAGGCAAGCGCCAGGGCATCCAGCTCGCCAGCGTCAAGGCGCTGATTGGCCATGTGGGCTGGGCGGCGGGAGCGGCCTCGGTCATCAAGCTGTGCAAGGCGCTGGAACATCGACTCATCCCCAGGCAGGCGAACTTCGAGCGACCCGGCGCGGAGCTGCGCGCACTGGGCCCCGACTTCGAGGTGAGCCTGAGTGAGAAGCCCTGGCCGGAGAACGGAGCGCATCCGCGCCGCGCCGCCACGAATGGCTTCGGCTTCGGGGGAACGAACGCGCATCTGGTGCTCGAGGAGTACCGAAGCGGGCCCGTCGTCCCGAGGTTCCCTGCGCGTGCTGGCAAGCGGAGCGAGCTGGTGGTGGTGGCCGCCGAAGGAGTGTTCCCGGACTCGAACGGCGTGGCGCGAGTCGGTGTGCCATCCGAGGTTGGTACTCGCTTCAACGGAGGGGATTTCCGTCTGCCGTCGTCAGTGCGGCTGTTGCCGGATATCTCCGAAGACATGGACCTGACGCAGGCGCTCGCGCTCACCGCGGCCAGCGCGCTCGTCCAGAAACTGGCGGGCTTCGATGGGCTGCGCACGGGAACGGCCATCGTGCTGGGGCTTGAAGGAAAGACCCGGCGAGGGGTGGAAGCCATTCAGCGCGTGCTGGCCGCCTCCACGCGCCGCAAGCTGCGAGAGCGTGTCCTCCAGGCTCCCGGGCAGGCCGCGTTGCTACCGTTGGCGGAGCGCTTCCATGACGTGGTGACGGGAACGCTGCGTCCCTCGGGGCCCTACACGCTGCAAGGGATGATGGCGAACGTCACGCCGGGACGGGTGGCGGGGGCGCTGGACGTCAAGGGGCCCAACTTCGTGGTGGATGCCGGAGGCGCTTCATTGGCCGCCGCGTTGAAGGCCGCGCGCGGAGTGCTGGAGACGGGCTTCGAGCTGGTGCTCGTGGGCGGCGCGCACGTCCTTCGGCCTGGGGCTGTCGCCAGTGGGTCCCAGCCAGAGGAGGGCCTGACGTTGCTCGCGGTGACCACCGCCGAGAAGGCCGCCCAGCGAGGGCTCAAGGTGTTGTGCCGCCTCCGGATGTCGGAGGCCACGGACTCGAGAGAAGATGCAGGCCAGTCGTTGCCACCGCATTCGGCACGAGAGGCCCTGGCGGTCCTGCGCGCCGTGCAGACAGCCGCGGAGGGACGCCCCACCACGCTGCGCTTCCATCCCGAAGCCGCGAGCGGTGCCCGCCTGGAGCTTCAGCTCCTTCCGGAAGCGTCCATCCACCCCGTGGAGTCCAAAGCCGAGGCGCATCTGCCTCTGGCACAACCGCCCCCGAAGCCTGGTGAGGTGGCGACTGACGAGTCGACGAGTGGTTTCGACCACAGCGCGCCGATTGGGTACTACACGCCAGTGCTCGTCGAGCAGCAGGTCCGGTCGACGCGGCCCGTGCGGCTCGAAGGGCGTCGGGTCCTCTTCATCGCTGGGGACGAAGCGCAGGCTCACGAGTTGGAGGCGCAGGCGCGCCGACTGTGTGGGCCCGAGTACTTCGTGCTCTTCGCGGGCGCCTCGGAAGCAACGGGGCGGGTTCGCGGCATCGACCTGACACGCGAAGAGACGGCCGACGCGGCACTGGAAGCGCTGGGTTTCTCGCCCCAGCTCATCCTCGCGGTCAGTCGAATCGAGCCGGACGCGAGCGAGGCCGAGGTGGTCTCCGACACGGCGCTGAGCCATGAGGCGCTGGAGTTGCTCTTCCTCGCGGCGCGGCGCTCCTACGAAGGACTCCTCGCCGGTGAGGTGGAACTCGCGAGCCTGTGCGTGGGAGGCGTGGGCCCTCGGCGTGTCCTGCACCCGGTGACGGGACTGTTCGCGGGAATGCTCAAGTCGATTGCTCGCGAGGTGCCGGCGCGAAACGTCCGGGCCATCGCCACCTCCCAGAGAACGTTGCCGGAAGCCCTGGCGCAGGCCCTGTCCGAACTGGTCTCGGACGCAGAGGGCGGTCCGTCGGTGGAGGTCTGCTTCGACGGCGTGACTCGCTGTGTCCGGAGACTCCGTCCGTCGGCCACGCCCGCGAAGGGCGCTTCCACGCTCGATGCCAGCTCCGTGGTCCTGCTGACTGGCGGCGG
This sequence comes from Myxococcus sp. CA051A, assembly GCF_013336705.1. Lineage (NCBI taxonomy): Bacteria > Pseudomonadati > Myxococcota > Myxococcia > Myxococcales > Myxococcaceae > Myxococcus > Myxococcus sp. CA051A. The sequence continues at coordinate 612,607 of NZ_JABUMS010000001.1, forward strand.
GCGAGGTGTCACGGCGGTGCTCGCCGGAGCGCTCTTGAAGCGGTACGGATGCACGGTGGTGCTCCTGGGACGAAGCGACCCGGAGGCCGCTCCCGAGCGAGTGCTCCACGCCTTGGAGGAACAGCTCCCCGTCGTGGAGCGGGAGTTCTACGCCTCGGAGCTCGCGGCGAAGCCGGGCACGCGGATGCCTGAGCTGCGAGCGCGCTTCGAACGGCACCTCGCGGTCCGGGAGCTGCGCTCCACCCTGGTGGGCCTCGCGCGGCTGCCAGGCCGGATGGTCTACCGCGTCGCGGACGTCACGAGTCCCGGCGACGTCGCGCGGGTGATGGACGAACTCACGCGAGAGCACGGGCGTCTGGACTTGGTGGTCCATGGGGCGGGTACGCAGACGTCCAAGAAGCTGAACCGTCGGCGCCTCGCGGAGCTGCGGACGAACCTGGACACCAAGCTGCTCGGGCTCCGCAACCTGCACGCCGCCTGCGCGAGCCGCTTCGCGCGTCCCGTGCCGTTCCATGTCCTCACGTCCGCATTCAGCTTCATCGGCAATGACGGACAGGCGGACTACGGAGCGGCGAACGAGGCCCTGGACCGGCTGTGTGCCTGGTCCAGCGACGCCCATCCCGACGTGCCCTGGTGCAGCGTGGGGTGGCTGGCCTGGGATGGCATCGGAATGACCCGAGGCTCCGAGTACCGCGTGCTAGGCGCCAGCCGGAGGCTGCGTGGGATTCGCGCGGAGGAGGGCGAGGCACTGTTCCTCCAACTCCTCGAAGGCCCCCTGCGTGAGTCCATCCACGTGCAGCTCACAGAGAGCGAGCGTTCCTACTACGGCCTGGAGTTGCTGCCCGCGGAGCCCCTGCCGGCGACGGAGCCGTCCGCCGTGCTGAAGGACCTCATGGTCGATGCCGCGAGCGTGCCATGCCTGGAGGACCATCTGGTCCGAGGCACGCCCACGCTGCCCGGAGCCTGGGCGTTGGACTTGATGCTGCGGGCCGCGTTGGGAGACGGACGACCGGAGCTGCGCACCGTCACCATCGAGGATGTGAGGTTCTCCCGCTTCATCCGCGTGAAGCCCGGTGGACATCAGGCCCTGCGGGCCGAGTGCACCCAGCTCACCGACGAGCCCGGTCGTCACTGCGTGCGAGTGAAGCTGCTGGGCGACATCGTCCATGCCTCAGGCGTGGTGCTCGAACGAGACCTCGTCTTCGCGCAAGCCCGCTTCACACTGTCGGCCCAGCCGCCCCGAGGCACCCCGGGGCTCGATGCGGCGACACCCTCGGGGCGTGGGCTGTCCGCGGAGGATCCCCACTGCGCGCGGGGAGGGCCCATCGAGCTGTCGAAGATGTTCGACTGCCTGGAGGACATCCGCCTGGAGCGCTCGGCGCGCTTCGCGAGCGTGGGGCTGCCAGCGCGGCGAGAAGACGCGGGGACCGCTGTGCCCGCGCTCGTCCTGGACGCGGCGCTGCGCCTGAGCGCGATGCACGTGGATGGTGTGTCGAGCGCCGTCTTCGCGCCCATCCAGTTCGAACGAGCCACCTTCGACCGGGGACTGGTGGGCAAGACGGATGCACCGCTGCGACTGTCATTGAAGGCGCTGAGTCCCCGGCTGGACGGGGACATCCTCCAATGCGGCACCGTCGCGGCGGTCGACGAGGCGGGACGACTGCGAATGCTGCTCGAGGGCGGCCTCGCGCGTCCCATGGCTTGAACCCTCTCTCCATCGGGTGAACACAATGCACTCCACCGCACTTTCGACGGCGACCCTGCCCATCGATGACCCCAAGCCGCTTCGCGCGGAGCTTCGCCGGGTGATGCCTCCCGAGTCCTTCGAGCCTCAGCCCCACCGGGGCGTCATCGCACTGGCGCTGGTGCCGGTGATGATGGCCCTGATGGGGCTGTTGGGCTGGGGCGGCCTTCCCTGGTGGCTCTGTCTGCCGCTCTCGTTCCTGCTCGGGCAGATGGTCACCACCGTGGGGCTGGCCGCGCACGAGGCGCTGCACCACGCTGTCTTTCGCAGCCGGCGCTGGGAGGAGGTGCTCGGGTGGGCGGGCTTCAGCCCGTTCCTCGTCACGCCCGGCAACTGGCGCGCCTGGCACGTCCAGGCGCACCACAGCGCCGCGAACATCCACCAGAGGGATCCGGACATCCTCCCGCGTCAGCAGGACCTGGACACCCAGCGGTTCGCGCGCCTGTTCCACGCGATTTCACCGGGCTCGGGCACCTGGGTCAGCTACATCAGCTTCGGCCTGTTCTTCACCGCGCAGGGACAGGCGTTCCTGTGGCACCACATCAACCAGCCCCAGCTCCAGCACGTGCGCATGAATCGCACGAAGGAGCGGCTCCTCACAGTGCTCGTGACAGGGGGTTGGTTCGCGCTGGGCTGGGCCATGGGGCCGCGAGGGGCGCTGTTCGCGCTCGTCATTCCCCTCATCGTCGCCAACGTCACGCTGATGATCTACATCGCCACCAACCACTGGCTGCTGCCGGCGTCCGAGGACCGCGACAACCCCTTCGTGAACACCGCCAGCGTGGAGACGCACCCGGTGATGAACTGGGCCCATCTCAACTTCAGCTATCACCAGGAGCACCACATCTTCCCGGCCATGAGCCCGCGCTTCGCACCGCTGTTGCGTCAGCGACTGCGGGAACTCCATCCGGGAGCCTCCGCCGTCTTCCCCCACGTCCACGCCTTGCGCACCCTGTACTCGCGCCCGGCGCTCTATTCGCCCACCGAGGGGACGATGCTCGTGGGCAGGGACGGAACGCCCGCGGTGAGCACGGACGAGCTTCGAAGGCGGCTCGAAGCCCCCCGGGGTGTCGCGTCGTGAGCCGCGATACCCTGGTATCTCCGATACAATAGAATCGCGAGATACGATTTGCCGGTCCGGGAGTGGGGGGCGTTGACGGGCTTTGACTCGGGGCTGCCCTTTTCGCGCAACCAGACGGACAGCAGGACTCGATTGTTGGCGTCGGGGTCCTTGGACTCGCCGGAGCCCCTTGCCTGGGGCGCCCGGCGAGGTCGAGTTCACCATCCCTCGAAATCTGTCCACGACTCCGCCCCCCGCAGCCGGCATGGGAGGGCACTTGCCTGCCCGGTCGGGTGCTGGCCTGCTGGCATGCGAAAATCATCGCGAGGGAAGCGACGGCCCCGCGCACCAGGCATCCGAGGGCCCAGCCTCCTCTGGCTCACACGTGGGAGATGCACCACATGGCAGGACTGTTCGACCCCCTGGAACTCCGTGAGAATGTCGTCGCGCGCAACCGAATCTGGCTCGCGCCGCTCACGAACCAGCAGAGCCACGCCGATGGCACGCTGTCGGATGCTGAACTCCACTTCCTGTCCCTGCGCGCGGACGGAGGCTTCGGGCTGGTGGAGACGTGCGCGGCGCATGTGGAGCAGGACGGCAAGGCATGGCCCGGCGAGCTGGGAGTTCACGACGATGCGATGTTGCCGGGCCTGCGCCGTCTGGCCGCGCGGATCCACCAAGGGGGCGCGCTCCTGTCCGCGCAGCTCTTCCACGGAGGACTGCGCGCGGACCCCGCCGTCAGCGGGCTGGAGCGCTGGAGCGCGAGCGCGCACACCGACGCGGCGGACCGGTGCCGGGAGGGAACCGAAGAGGACATCCAGGGCGCCATCCGTGCCTTCGCGAACGCGGCGAGCCGCTGTGCCCAGGCGGGCTTCGACGGCGTGGAACTCCACGGCGCGCATGGCTATCTGCTGTCGCAGTTCCTGAGCACCGTCTACAACCGACGTGAGGACCGCTGGGGCGGCTCTCTGGAGAATCGCTCGCGACTCATCCGCGAGACGGTGGCCGCCGTCCGGCGCGCGGTGCCCGAGCGCGTGCTCGCCGTCCGGCTGTCGCCCGAGGACTTCGGGCAGGCCAAGGGCCTGGACCTGGATGAGACGCTGGAGGTCGCGCGGATGCTCGCGGACGGCGGCATGGACGTCCTCCACCTGTCGCTCTGGCGCTCGGCGCTCAACACGAACAAGCGGCCTCAGGAGCACGCGACGGCGCTCTTCCGCGCGGCGGTGCCCTCGCGGGTGAAGATTGTCGTGGCGGGCGCCATCTGGACGAAGGAGGACGCCGAGGCGCAACTGGCGCTCGGCGCGGACGCAGTGGCCCTCGGCCGCTCCGCCATCGCCAACCACGACTGGCCCGAGCGCGTCCGGCGGGGCGATGCCATCCAACGCCCACCCTTCCCTGGAGCCGTGTTGCGTGCGGAGGGCGCGTCAGCGGGCTTCGTCGACTACCTGCGCGGCTGGAAGAACTTCGTCGTCCCCTGAGGGCGGCACCGTCCGGGAGCGCACGGGACGGGGCTCAGGAGGGGCCGGGTCACCTGGAACCCAGCACTTTTGTGGCCTTGTTACTTTAAATATGTGACGAGGACGTGCGTCTTAATGCGCGTCCGACACCTTGAGGGTGTGGGGCTCAACTTCTCACCACTTCTTTTCGGGACCCTCGTCATGAAAAGCCGCACCCAGATGATGCTGTGCTCTCTGTCCTTTGCGCTCGTTGCTTCTCCGGCCCTGGCTGGCGAGACCTTCCAGATGCAGGATGACTCCGCTCAGGAGGGTTACTCCGAGGAAGGTTATGCCAGCGAGGAGTCGGCGGCGGACGACTCTGGGGGCGGCAAGGGCTTCGCGCTGGGACTGAGCTTGGGGTACGGCGCGCCCTACGGCGAGCTGGGCTCGGTTCAAGCGGACGACGACGATACCAACAAGGTGAGTGACCTGGTCACGGGCGTCATCCCGATTCAGTTGGAGGCCGGTTACTTCTTCAACCCCAACGTATACCTGGGCGCGACCTTCCAGTACGGCATCGCGAGCTTCAATGACGAGAACGCCAATTGCGAGGACCAGGGCGCCGTCAGCGTGAGCTGCAGCGCGAGCCAGCTCCGCCTGGGCGTCAACGTGGCCTATCACTTCAATGTCACGCCCAAGATCGACCCCTGGGTGAGCGTGGGTGTCGGCTATGAGTTCCTCAACACGGCCGTCAAGGGCGAGCAGAGTGGTGAGTCCATCACCGCCAAGGCCTCCGTGAAGGGCTTCGAGTTCGTCGCCGCCCAGGTGGGGCTCGACTACCGCATCTCCCCGAAGTTCTCGGTGGGTCCGTTCGCCACCGTCACCGCGGGCCAGTACTCCTCCACCTCGCTGTCCGTCGATTCGAGCGTGGAAATCCCTGGCAGCGACGAGCTCGATGAGACCGAGGACCTGGAGACGAAGAAGATCCACGGCTTCATCTACGGCGGCGTCCGCGCGCAGTACCGCTTCTAGTCGTCAGCTGTGAGACGTCGGGCCGGGACTCACCGGCCCGACGTTCCCCTGTTCGGGACGCGGCCTCAGATGTACTCGTCGAGCCAGTCGAACATGCGGTGATTGGCGACGGCCTGAGCGCCCTCCTGGCAGTGCAACAGTCCGGTGTCCTCCTCCGTGAAGAGCAGGTAGTCCTTGGGGCACGTCAGCGCGTCGTAGAGCTGCTTCGCCTGTCCCCCCGAGTACGCCTCCGCGGTGCCGTCCATGACGAGCGTGCGGCAGCGGATGCGGTGGACCACGGGCTCGTTGTTGAACTCCCGCAGCTTGTAGAGCAGGTCCGACGGTGAGCTGGCGCCGTGCTTGGACATGGCGTCGCGCATGTACCAGCGGTACAGGAACACCTGCGACATGAGCTCGTAGAGCGCCGCGTCGAACGCCGCCGGGTCCGTGTCGAGCAGCTTCATGATTTCAGGGAAGTAGCCGTTGAACTGGTCGAACTGCGACTGGCCCCAGTTGAGGACGCCCGGGTTGGGGATGAGAATCTTGAGGCGCCGCTCGAACGCCGCCGCGCGTGGCACCAGCGCTCCGCCCATGCTCCAGCCCAGCAGCGCGAGCCTCCGGGAGTCCACGCCGGAGATGCGCACGGCGAAGTTGATGACGGGGGTGATGACCTTTTCCCAGTCGGGACGGAACGGTAGGTGTTGCTCCCGGATGGCCATGCCCTGTCCTGGCGCATGGACGATGAGGCAGTGGTAGCCCCGCTCCAGGGCGGCATCAATCACATACTTGGACTCCTCCGGCCACGCGTCGCGTCCCTGCTGGAAGATGAGCAGTGGCGCGGGCCCCCGCGTATGGGGGGCGCGGAAGAAGTAGCCGGGGAGGGTGGTGTTCTCGTAGGGAATCCGCACGGGAGTCGCCGGAATCCGCAGCAGCGTCAGCGCCTTGTCGTAGGCGTCCACGGACTTCCGCCCCGTGGCCAGCACGCTGGGGTGACCCGGCTCCGGGTGGTGAATCAGCGCGGCGCGGTAGTAATTGGCCGCGCGCAGGTAGGCGTGGCCCGCGCTTCGGGAGTGGTGGCGGGCGAGGCTCGCATCCCCCATGGCCCTCAGGCGGTCCGCCGTGCTCACCCACTCGGTGGGCCAGCTCCATTCGTCCTCGGGGTGGATGCGGCTCGCGGTGTCCAGCACCTCTCCGATATCCGCCTGGGCGCTGTACGTCGCGGCCAGGAAATGCAGGAGCTGGTTCTCCATGACGGGGTCCGACAGCAATCCCAGCTCATACCAGGGCCGCGAGGGCTCCTGGGCGCCGGGGGCCGGGGCCGCGCCGGGTGATGGTGCCGCGAGTGAGGATGGCGCGCGCATGAGCGCGAGACCTCCGGTGAGACCCAGGCTCGCGTGGAGCAGGGAACGGCGATTCAGGGTGAAACCCATGGTGTGCTGCCTCCTGATGAGGGATTGAAGGCTCGAACACCGCGGGTCTTTATTTCTGTCATCGCGGACTTCAAATCACAGACACCGAGAGGGCCAGGTCTGCTGAAGACAGACGAAGGGCCGCGCGCCTGAAGCACGAGAGGGCAAGGCCGGGCGTCAGGTCTCGCGCGTGCCCGTCGAACCGCGGGCACACCGAGAGCCTCGTGCAGAAACACGCGCGAAGCTGGGAAGGCCACGGGGTGTCCCGTGCCTTCCGAGGATGAGTCAATCGTCTGATTGAATCGTGCGATTGGTCCGCGTGATTGTCAAGGGGACCGGCGCTTCGCGCGGGCCGGGCTCACTTCCATGCGCCCGAGGCCGCGGCCTGCGCGGCGTAGGTCTCGAAGGACTTGGGCGCGTGGCCGGTGACGGCGCGCACGGTGTCGGTGGGCGTGGCGTCGCCTCTCTTGAGCAGGGCGCCATACGCCTTGATTTCGCCCTGGATGGCCTCGTCGGGTCGGCCCAGGGCCCGCTGCTCGGAGAGATAGGTGTCGGCGTCTCCGGCGAAGCGCACCTGTCGTCCGGCGGCGCGGCCGATGATGGCCGAGGCTTCGCCAAAGCTCAGCGCGCGAGGTCCGCTCACGTCGTAGCTCTGGCCTTCGTGGCCGTCCTTCGTCAGCGCCACGGTCACCACGGCGGCGATGTCGTCGGCGTCGACGAAGGCCTGCTTCGTCTCCCCGACGGGGAGGGTGATGCGTCCGGCGAGGACCGCGGGCTTGAAGAAGCCCTCGTCGAAGTTCTGGTTGAACCAGTCCGGGCGGACGAGGGTCCAGTCCACGCCCGAGCCGCGCACCAGGCGCTCGGCGGACATGAGGCGCTCGTCTCCCATGATTTCGATGCCCTGACTCGACAGCAGGACGATGCGGCGGATGCCCTTGGACACGGCCAGGGACACGAAGGCGGGGTCGATGGGTTGCTCGTGTGGCGCCATGAGGTACATGCGCGACGCCGGGCCCACGGCCTGTTCCCAGGTGCCGGGGTCCTTCCAGTCGAAGCGCACGTCCGCGTGTCTCGACGCGGCCCTTACCGAGTGACCTTGTGATTGGAGGAGCCGGGTGACGCGTCGTCCGGTGGTCCCGCTCGCGCCCAGGATGAGGATGCTCGAAGTGGTCATGGCGCGACGCAAACACGCGCACCTCACCCGGCTGGGGAAAATGCTCGGCGTCCGTGCGGATACTCAACACGTCCCGAGCATTCCCGGCGCCGGAGTGTTCGCTGTCCGTCGTCGCGCCAGCCTCACGCAAGTGCCCGGAGGCTGGCGCCAGGCGTCAACTACGGCGTGGTGAACTGTTTCAGCCAGTCCAGGTTGGTCCGCAGCGACCAGGGCGCGGAGCCGGTGCGCCAGGTCGAGTCGAGGAACAGCCCGGTGCAGCCTCCCGAGCGCATGTAGCAGTGGTCCGCGTTGAGGTCGCCGAGCTGGATGTCCTTGATGATGTACCAGCCGCTGTTGTTGCTCGCGAAGCAGGACGTCGCCAGGGGGCAGGACTGGCCCGTCGTCTCCGTGTTTTGAGAGCGGACGGAGGACTCGGTGGGGCCGACGAAGATGTCCTGCTCGCCGTTCACGATGCGCAGGCGGCTGCTCGGCAACGCCCGGTTGCCATTGGCCACGCAGGAGCGCAGGTTGTAGATGGAGTATTGGACGCCGGCGCCCAGTCCGTACGCGGCCTGGACTCGCGAGTCATGGTTCTTGGCGAGGATGGCCATGATGGAGCCCTGGCTGAAGCCCGCCACGACGATGCCCTTGGAGCAGTCCGCCTTGGCGCGGGCACACAGCGTGCCGACGGCGCTGGTGGCCCGGCTCCCGTCATAGATGCACTTGGAGCGGGTGGTCATCGACGAGCAGGTGCCGAACGTCGCGTTGTCGTACTCCACGGTGGCGGCGACATAGCCGCGCGACGCCATCTCCTCCACGGCGGCCAGCGCCGAGGAGTGCTCGTACGGCTCCGTGGTGCCCACCGTGTAGATGAACACCGGGTACTTGCCCGAGGCCGACGGCTCCTGGCCGCGCAGGTTGTACGTGGAACTGCACAGCGACGTGCCGCCGCCCCGGTATGTCGCCGTGAAGCTGCTCAGGGACTGCGCTCCTGCGGTGGTCGTCCAGGCCAGGGTCAGGAGCAATCCGAGACGGAAGGTCAGCTCTCTCTGCTTCATGACTTCTCCTCGTGGGTGACGTGGGACTTCATGCCCGGGGCATGAGGCACCCGGACCGACGTGAGCCGACGCTGCATTCACAGGCGGCCCCGTTCTCACGATTAAGACTCCGAGGATGTCTTCTCGTCTATCTGATTTTTCGTACTGTTAGGTTTTTCCTCGTTTTGTTCCGCGACGCGAAACATGGTTGTCATTGTTTCGCGGGGCGGAATGTCATTCGAGGTGTTCAAGCTCCAAGGGGGCAGGGCCCACGGCGATGGCGAGGAACTCCGGGAGGCTGTCGAACTCCCAGGACAGGGTGGTTCCGCACCGCGGACAGAAGGGGAAGGTGGCGCGGCCGCCGTTGGCACTCCAGGCAGTGACACAGGGAAGGCGCGATGGGCGGGGAGTCATGATAGACGCGGCGCCCCATGTCTCCTGTGCTCTTGTCTTTGTCGTTGTTTTTCACCCTGGGGCAGGCTCCCGAATCACCCCCGGCGGAGCGGCCCTTCCAGGCGCGACTCTCCTTTCTCGCGGGTGACGAGGATGTCGACACCGCGGGCTCGTCCGCCCTGTGGAACGCGGCGCTGGACGCACACACTCCCGAGCTGACCTCGGGTCTGCGCGCCGAGGCGGCGCTGTCGTTCTTCCTCTCGTCGAGTGGTGCCAGTCGGGGGGCCACCTTCGTGGACAATGGCAGTGCCTTCCGCCTGCGCTACCGGCCTTCCAGTTGGGCCGCCGATGAAGGCCTGGCGCTGGGGGTCTATCCGCTGAGCTCCATCCGGCTGTACCTGGGCTCGACGTACCCCGTGACGTGGGGGCGGGAGGCCTTCCCGCGCCGCCCGGGGAACGAGCCGGCGCTGGAGCTGCGGCTCGCGCGGCGGCAGTGGGGCGTGTTCGCGGCGCTCAAATCCGCGGTCGTCAACGAGGTGCTGGGGGACTCGGGGCGCTACTACGCGCTGCTCGCGGGTGGCTTCGTGGACGTGTCGCCCCAACTCCAGTTGGAGCTGAAGGGCATGTCCTGGAACCAGGGGGAGAATCCGACCGCCGCGGCGAGCGGGGCGGAGCTTCCCATGACCATGAGGGGAGCCTCACTTCGGGCCTTGTGGCACCACGGCGAGCCCATCGGGAGCAACGTGGACCTGTCGCTCTATCGAGGCGACCCTGTCTTCTTTGAACGGTTCTTCACGGCCGGGACGTATTCCGCCGGGTTCGCCGCCTCGGTCTCCCTGGAAGGCAGCCTGGTGTCGCAGGACCTCCTGGATCCGGAGGTGTGGCCGGCTCAGCGGCGTCGTACCCAGAGCGCCAGCGCCGCGGCCCTGGAGGTTCGGGTGCGGCACGACTTCCTGCGGGTGTACGGACTGGCCTACTACCGGACTCCGAGCTTCATTCAACTGGACGCTCCGTGGGTCTTCCCGAACGAGGCCTTTCGTCGCTCCGCGGAGCCCCGGGCGGAAGTCTCGGGTTCGCTGGGCGCCGACTACCACCTCGAGCGCTGGGGCCTGACGCCAGGATTCCTTGCCCGGCTCACGCTGCCCGCGGTGCTCAATGCAGGGGGACTCCTGGGGCCGAGCCAGTCCAATCACCTGCTGCTCCGAGGGCCCCATCAGATAAGCGTCCTCCCGGCAGGCGAGGACCGGATGACGGTGCTGACGTTGAAGGCCACGACCCGGTGGGACCTGGGCTCGCTGGCGGGCGTCGTCGCGGAGATCTCCTACTCGAATGACCCGAACAAGGTGGAATTCGTCGACGACGAGAACGGCGTGGCGGTGCCTGTCTTCAAGGATGCGAGCACCTTCGGAGCGACGGTGATGCTCCAGGCTCGTTACTGAGCGAGGCGAGTGTTTGCGCGGTGTTCTGGAAATCCAGACGAGATGAACACCGCGCTCTCGGGTCGCGAGAAATACTTTCCTGGTGATTGATACATGTGACTGGGTGGGTGTTTCACTCGGGTTCCGTGGCCCTGGATGTGTGCCTCATGGTCCTCTGTGAGACATGCGTACCCTTCTGTGCATGCTCATCGCGGTTCCCTTGTTGGCGGGTTGTGGTGGTGACGACGGCGAGTCGTGTGGTGATAACGAGTCGCCCGAGACGTACAAGTCGGCCAAGCGGGTGCACTGTTCTGGCACCAGCGACGCGGACGTGGCGTGTTGTGGCTATATGGGCGACACGTGCAACTACACGCTGTGTCGCAAGAGTGTCTGTGGGGACTGGACCGAGGAGTCCTGGACCTGCCACTGAGCGCAAAGGCTCTCAGGCGCAGCCGGCTTCAAACCCGGGGGGAGTAAACAGGCTCATCCCTGTCGTGTGTCACGCGGGGATGAACCCCGCGCTCCCCTCGGGTGTCCCGACTCGCGAGGAGCGAGACGTCTGCCCGGGTGCAGCGCGGGGTCCTGAGACAGCCTTCAGTTGCGACGCTTGGTCGCGAGGAACTCCGCGGCCCAACGCTTCACGGTGTCCGCCGCGTCGGCGCCCTCGGCCGGGCGCAGGGTGGGGAGGATGGACGGTGCGGAAGGGCCCTCTTCACCCTGGGGGCCCACGGACTGCGTCTGGCCCTTCTTGCGGACCCACACGCGGGGACCGCTCGGAGCGGGAGTCGCGGTGCTCGCGGGGGTCGCCGCCGAGCTGTCCGAGCGACGACGGCGAGACAGGATGACATCCGGAATGGAGTGGGGCGCGGCGTGCTCGACCCAGGCGGCATGGAGCCGACCGGTGGCCACCATCTGCCGACGCTTCTGGTAGTGCGCCGAGCAGTAGCCGAGCGTGCGGACGGGCTGTCGACAACCGATGACGGCGCAGGCGACAGGCTGCTCGACGACGGCCTGCACCTGGGGGGGAGGCTGTGGCGCGGGGGCCTTGCGCTGCTGTACGGGCGGGGCGGAGTAGGGCTGGCCGCTCAGTCGCTCGGACAGGCGGCGCATGGCCGTCATCAGCGGGGCGAACGACTCCTGCACGGCGCCGTGCACGATGGCCTGGAAGGCCTCATCCAGTGACGGCGTCGCCGAGGAAGCGCCGCGCGCGGGAAGAGAGCGAGGGGTTCGGGGGGAGGGGGTGACGCGACGGGCTCTGGGCATGTGGAGCCCGGCGTAGCACGGCTCAGGTTGTTCGACCATCCGTGAATCCAACCCCCGCCCCCTGGGGGGTTGTCCGGGCGAGGAGCCAGGCTGATTTCAGGATGCGTCGTGGATGCGTTCACCCCGTGGAGCGAGCTGTGTGTCCGCTCCAGGTCAGGGTTGAGCAGGCGGGTTGCTGACGACATGCGTCGAGCCCCCCGCGCTAGCTGGCCTGCTTTTCCCCGGGGGCCGTGAGGTTCCACGACTCCTGGAGCGACTGGGGGATGCGGAAGGATACCCGGCTGCCACCCGTCTCGGAGGAGTGCAGCCCCTCCAGCAGTTCGCGAGACAGGGAGGCGGAGATCTTCGCCGCGAGGCCCGATTGGTCCTGCGCCTCGTCCGACAGGGAGAACATCCACCGCATCGGCCCCAGCAGATGGCGCGTCCAGTCCGACTTCTCCAGCCCGACGGCATCGGCCACCGCCTCGCTGCACAGCTCACGCATCATCGCCACCGCGATGCCGTCCATCATCGTGCCGGGGATGCGCGTCTTCAAATAGTCGACGAGCGCCTTGGTCAGCGCGGCCCCCTCCACCGAGGGTTTCACCTGACGCTGCTGGATGGCCTCCCAGAGCTGCTGGGCATCTTCCAGGTCTCGGGGCAACAGCGCGGGGTGGATGCCCAGGAAGTGCCCAATCACTCGCCAGCAGTGGAAGTAGGCGTCCTCTTCCTGCGGGGTGAAGTCGAGCTGGAGCCGGGTCAGGACCCGGGGGACCAGGGCCAGCGTCAAGAGCGTCGCGACATGGTCCTCCTGATTGGCCGGAGTCCCCCACTCGGAAGCCTGCCACCTGGCATCTCCGCCGACGTGGTAGCGGATGGTGGCATGCAGCAGGCGGATCTTCTGCGCCGTGCGCACCCCGAAGCCCTTCGGCCCCAAACCACCCTCGCCCATGACATCCAGGACGAATTGCGCCGTCTCGATGATGCGACGATGCACGTGCTTGTCGATACCGCCCGTCCAGGTCAGCACCTTGGCCGCCTTGGCCCAGGCGTAGCAGCAGGGCAGGGACCACGTGAAATAGGCCAGGGTCATCTGCATGCCATAGCGCTGGAAGAGCCGCTGGCCCAGAAGGACCTTCTCCGCATCGGCCCACTCGGGCCAGTCATCCGTCTGATTCAGGTACGCCTCCACGGCGTCTGGCATCTCCCCTGGAACGAGGTGCACATTCGACTGGATGCTCTGGAGGATGCGGTTGACGGTCGCTACCTCGTTGTTGGCGAAGACCTCCTGGATGACCGCGTCCGCCACGGGCTCGCCCATGAAACGAAAGGGTTCGAGCACCTCATCTGTCCAGCGGCCACGGGATGCGGAATTTGAAGACATGGGGGCTTCAGTGAATCCAGGCACGAGAATGGGATTGCCCATCCCGGTGCTCAGGGATGGGCAAACGAGCGTCCCACGTTGTCCCCGCGAGTGTCGAGGCACGAGGGTCGTCGGCCGTCGGCGTGGTTGCCCCGCCCGGAGCCCGAGCCCACGCACGTCGTGCGCTCCATGGGAGGCAGTGTGCGGCGACTACCGCGTGAGGTTCACGTTGTACGAGCCGTCGCCCGACGTGGCGGTGCCCGTCACCGTGGTGGTGCCGACCTTGCGGCGCACCTTGCCGGTGCCGTCGTCCTCGATTTCACCGGCGAGGGTCAGGTTGAGGGTGACCTCGCCCTCCAGGTCACCGGTCATCTGGAAGGGGCCCGTGAGCGCGCCGGAGAAGGTGCCGTTGGGGATGTTGCGAAGCTGGAGGTTCAGCTCCGGCTGGGTCGCCGTATCGGTGGTCGACGCGTAGGTGATGTTCACCGGCTCCTCGTCTTCGCCCACGACAATCTCGCCGTCGGAGTAGGTGGCCATTCCCACGCGCAGTCGCATCCCCTTGTTGTTGGAGGCCCCCTGGTCCACCTGTCCGGAGATGAGGAGCGTCCCGGACACGTTGCCGGGTGCCGACTGGGCCGGGATGTTGGCGCTCGAAGCGGCGTTGAAGCCGGCGAAGCCGAGCTGCAGGGCTTTGCTGACGGACTCATCGAGTCCCAGGTATGCGCGTCGGGCCTGTTCGTCGGAGCTCACCTCGTCATCACCACAGGCTGTCAGGCCAGCGGACATGAAGAGAGTGAATGCGACAGTGGTCACGACACGAGAGATGAATGGGTTCATTCCGTCTGTCTAATCCAGACACCTCACGCTATACCACTCGCTCCGCGATACGAATAAAGCGGGGCCCTGTGTGTGGCCGAACGGCGGTACGGAGGGTCCATTTCCGTGTACAGCCTCAGGGATGAGGACGCATGTCTCAGGGCCAGTGGCAGCGGATGCTCTTGGCATCAGTGCAACGCGCCATCGAGCGAAGCCTGACACCTGATGACAGGGACGACGTCTATAGGCGCGGCGAGGTACACGAACAGCCGCGACAGCCGTATCCGGACACCGCGAGGCAAGCTGTGGCACCTCGCCGGTGGTGAACCTGCTGCTCATCAGGAAACACCGCGGCCTGACCCATGTCGGTGGTCGTGCCGATGCGCCCCCTGGGAGCCCCCGTGCGTGCTGTTCGAGGAGAGGGCCTTCCTATCTCGTCTCGCGCCCCGTCCTGTCTCGTTCTAGAGAACCGTCCATGTCCCTGCCGCTGCCGCCCTACCTTCAGGCTGCCCCCATCGCCGGCCTGCCCGTCGCCCACCGCTGGGGTCCGGGCGAGGCGATGTCGGCCTTCGGTAGCACCCACCGCACGGTCGAGGGCCACCTCGCGCATCTGTCCTTCCGGGCCCTCCTGGGCTTGGCCGCCGCGTTAGGCGAATGGATGCACCGCCGCTTCGAGCACCTTCACGACGACCACGAGATGCGGCTGGCGGTTGATGCCATGTGGGCCGCGTCCATCGACATCCGCTACTTGAAGGTGGACGCGATGCAGTTCCCGCAGGACACGGCCAGCGCCATCCACGGGCCACTGCAGGCGCTCAAGTGGGAGTTCGTGAACGCCGCCGACATCTACGGCGAACTCGATTTCGGGCTTGTGCGCTACCTCCGCGGCGACGCCAACCTCGTCAACTTCACGCTTCCGGACAACAAGGCCTTCCAGGCCTGGTTCAAGGCGGTGCTGCCGCGCCTGGCGCCACTGTCCGCCCCGTCGGCCCGCGATGCGGCCCACGGCGACCCGGACGACGCCTCCGACGGACAGGCCGGCACGGACCCTCTGCTGTGGGGAACGCCAGTGCCCCGCGAGGCCTTCGACCCGGCTTTTCCGCTGGCCACGGCCGACCGCGTCGCGCTCATCGACACGCTGCTCGCCTCCGTGTCCGCCACGCCCAACCCGTTCCTGCGCACACCGGCGGAACTGGCGGCGGCCGGTTTCCACGGTGCCCCCTACCGCTACACGGGCCCGTGAGGATGCCGGCACGGCGCGCGCCCACCGACGAGGCGGGCAGCGCGCAGCCACGCCTGCGATTCCCGTGGGACGAGTGGCATGTCACCGCGCACTTCCTCGACATCGACGACGCCCTGCTCGCGCGGGTGGTGCCGCTGTGCCCGCGGCCCCAGCGGGCGCTGATGGTGCCTGGGGGACGGGCGGTGGACCTTCCGGGCTCGGTGGGGATGCACTCAAGGGGCACCGACACCTGCGCGGCCCCTCCGTGTTCTGCCAGCCCCACGTCGCGCCGGAGGCCCGGGAGAGCGCGGTGCAGCAGATCGAGCGACAGATCCCCCTCCAACGCCACGCGGCTCCAGCCAACGACGCCCGAGGGGGCACGCTGAGGGCACATGGGGGGAGGAAAAAGAAAAGCCCAGCAACCCCTAAGGATTGCTGGGCTCTCAATGGCGAGGAGTACGGGACTTGAACCCGTTCCGTCGCGCGCAGTTCGCGCCGGTCTGACGCTTTCTCCCTCTGAGGCGCCCTCTCCGACCCGCAGCCCGGCGCAGCCTGCGCCGTTCGGCCGTACCAGCGCTGGTACGGCCGCCCTGATGCCGACCGCAGCCATCCGCTCCCAGGTGGGAGTGTTGAGGAGCGGGGCAGGGCGGGAGTTGAAGGACGCCGCCACCCTGGTGATTTCCGCCGCCGCCGATGCGCTCGACAGGGTGCTCGCGGTGGCGATGCCGAGCCACCACGCCACCCACGCAGTCAGCGAATCCCACACCGACTGGCGGTCCTGCTCCGCGTGCCTCGCGCTGGTTCGCGGGGAGCCCGTGGCCGTCGCCTCCTGACCATCGCGGCACCGCCCAGTCACGCACTCTCCGTGATGGTGCCTTCACGCCCGGAGTTCCGGTTATGCCTGATTTGATTAGCCGTAGTTCTAAGTCGAAGAAGTCGAGAAATGTCACGACCGCTGCTCTTTGTGCTTGTAACTGCCGCGTGGTTGGTGGGGGCCGTCATGTCGGCTGCTCGCGAGCCGCTGCATCTGCCGCTGCGGACGCTCCGTCCAGGTCGTGGACGGCCGCCGAGCAGCGGGCATCGGCCCTGCGCGCGACGGTTGCTCCGACGCCTGGATGCGTCGGCTGCGATGCCGCAAGCCTGGGCGGCCCGCTGCCGTGCTACCGGCACGTCCTGGAGGCGCTGCTCGCGGACACCCAGCCCTGCGTCTGCGGGGCCCTCGGGCTCGCGCGGTGCCTGCCGTGCCGCGTCCGGCGCATGGACCGCGACCTCGGAGCGCTCGACGCGGTGTCCGAGGCCATGTGGGCGCTTCAAGAGCGCTACTGCGACCAGGACGGGATGCCCACGGAGGTCTTCTCCGGCGCAGCAACGATGCTCAACGGCGCCGTCCGAGCCGCCCGGCAGCGCAGGGAGGTTGAGGGCGCCGACGACCGGGTGCCCTCCGCTCTCAGGGGGCCCGTCACGCCCAGTCAGGTGGTCCCTGACTCATTCCGCCTGGAGTGCTCCAAGGGCACGGATGGCCAGTGGTCCGTCGAAGCGTCCTCTGCGGAGCGTGGCCGCACCGATGCCGCCGCCAATCACATGCTCTCCTCGGCCATCGCTGAGGCCCTCTCTACGCACGCGAAGGGCGGTGCCCGGTGAGTGGCACCCTCAAGTTTCAGGAGGGGCTGCGGCCCATCACCACCGCCACTGCATCTGGCCCCGAGTCCCACCCCTGCGTGTTTCGTCGACAGGGGCTGGCCATCGCCGCGATTGAGGTGACGGAGGGCACCGCCTACAGCATCACCCATGAGCAGTCGGGGCGGCTCATGGCGCCGCTCACCCTCAACGGCACGCACGCGCTCGTCACCGCTGCTGCGCTGCTGCACCTGCCCCTCGACTGGACGTGCAGCGCCGACGAACTGCGCGCCCAGATGATCGGGTTGAGCGTGGAACACCAGTCGCTCCTGGTGTGCATCCGGGACGGCCGCACCCAGTTCGTCAACATGGCGAAGGCGGCGAAGGCATGAGCGCCACCACCTTCGCGAGCATCAGCTGTGTTGGTCCGCTCGGGCACGTCGTCACCCTCCGGGGGACGGACGTCGAGGTGGAGGCGCACGCCCCCACCCGACAGGAGGCCGAGTCGGACGCGTCCCTCGCCCTCACGCGTGAGCGGCGGCGACTGGAGGCCGAGCAGCGCCGCGGCGTCCACCGCACCCTGAGCATGCGGCGCCCCGTGAGCCGGACCGAGGTGCCCCATGTCGCCTGCTGAGTTCATCGGCGCGGCCCTCTACGTGTTCGGCGGGCTGGTCCACCTGGGATGCGGCGCGCTGGTCCTGCTCGCGCACCGCTCCGCGCGGAAGGCCCCGCCCAAGCAGCGCACCAGCTCGCGCGGCATCGCGCAGCAGCCGCTTCGCGTCCTTCCGGGTGGGCGCTCCACCACCGGAGGCACCCATGGGTAGCGTCAACCTCGACGCGCCGTGCTCGAAGTGCGGGCACGTCTACCAGGAGCACAACGACGGCAGCCCCTGCACGTACCTCGTCCCGTTCTGGGGGGTGCAGACGGAGTGCGGCTGTCGCGAGTTCACGCCGCTGCCCGTCGGCGGCGACTTCGCCGAGCCGAAGCCCTGGCACGACTGCCCCGCGTGCCCGAGCTGCAAGGCCCGTTGTGGAATTCCCGCGCGGCTCGCGGACTGGAACCACCGCGCCGCGCCGACGGACACGCTCGTGTGCCCCTCCTGCGGTGCCGGATGGGTGGGGACCGCTGGCGACGTCGCCCAGGCCGAGCGCGCGTACATGGCCTGGGCTGCTGAGGAGCTGTCGCACGCATCGGGGGTGGGCCATGCGTGAGCGACCCATCCTGTTCGCCGGGCCGATGGTTCAGGCGCTGCTTGCCGGGCGAAAGACGGTCACGCGGCGGGTGGTGACGGAGCACATCCACGCCCGCGCCGACGCCTTTATGGCCCACCCGTCTGGCCGATTCGAGGTGCTGGTCGACGGTCGGTCCGTCGCGGACCTTCGCAACCACTACGGCCAGCCCGGGGACCGGCTCTGGGTGCGCGAGACGTGGGCCTCCCTTGGCGCGCTGAAGTCGGGCCCCTACGTCTACCGAGCCGACACCGACGGAGAGCGCGTGCGGGTTGATGCCGCGTGGCGCCCCTCCATCCACATGCACCGTGCGGCGTCGCGCCTGACGCTGGAGGTGACGAGCGTCTGCGTCGAGCGCCTGCACGACATCACAGAGGAGGATGCCAAGGCGGAGGGACTGCGGTGCCTCTCTAAGGACGGCGGCACGACCTGGAAGTACGGCATCCCGGACCGCGATGGACTGCCCGGTACCGAAAACACCGGGTGGCCCTGGACGGACTGGGACAAGAGCCCGCGCGTCGCGTTCTGCCATCTCTGGGCGTCCATCAACGGCATCGAGTCGTGGGCGGCGAACCCCTGGGTCTGGCGCATCGAGTTCAAGCGGGTGTCGCCATGAGCCCGCGCGCCAAGGCCCTCGTCGTCACTGGCATCACAGCGACGTGCGCTGTCGTCGCCCTCGTCCTCGCGTGCTTCGAGGAGGACGGCCGCCATGCTGTCGGCCTCGCTGCGGTCGGCGTCTTCCTCGCCTACGGCACCCGTCGACTGGTGTGGGCCATCTACGGCCGGGGGCGCCGCCCGTGAGCCGGGACCTCGTCCTCCTCTTCGCGCTGGTACTGGCGCTCCGTGCACGGGACTGGCGATGGGCGCGGGTCAACCGCTCCATCTGGCGCGGCACGCACGACGGCCGCGACGCCGCGCTCGGCTTCACAGAGGCCACCGAGTGCCTCGGCGCGTGGTGCTCCCTCTGGCCACTCGGCGGTGCGGCATGAGCCTCTCCGTCCTCCGCGTCACACCGTGCCCTGTGTGCCACCAGCCCTGGCGCGGCGAGGAGTTCACCGCGCTCGGCCGCCGCGCATACCACTCGGCCACTCCAGCCCCAGCTCATCGCCGCGAGTCGCCGAGCTGGCCCCGTTGCGAGCACGGCCTCCCGTACCGCGCCGGGTGCCTCACGCAGCCAGTGCCACCGGACTGCTGCTCGCAGGTGACACCGCTGGCGCCCGCTATCCCCACCACCCCGTCCGACACCTCTGGAGTCTCCTGTGCCCACCCTCACGCCTGACGCGGATTGCCGTGCCCAGGTCGAGGAGCTGCGCGCCGCGCTCGCGGAGGAGCGCCGTGCCCGCACCTACGCCGAAGGCTTCGCCGAGGGGCTGCGCCAGGCGCTGGCCATGGCTCTCGCCGGCCGCCTTGCCGTGCCCGCCCCGACAACGGCCCCCGTCACGCAGCCCAGCGTGACGTCACGCAAGCGGAGCGTGACAGCCAGCGTGACACAGGAGGGGGAGAAGGCAGGGGAGGACGAGAAGGCTGAAAGAATCCGGGCAGGTAACGCCGCTCGACAGGCCGTGAAGCGCCAGCGTGACGGCTTGCGTGACGTCACGCAGCCCAGCGTGACGCAACTCCAGGTTTCTCCCCCTCCCCCCTCCTCCTCTGCCTCTGTCCGGAGGGGAGCGCTCGCAGTCGTCACGGTGGCCGCGCGTGACGTGCGTGACGTCCAGCGTGATGCGCCTCGGGACCACCGCACCCCGTCGACCCTGCCGGCCAACGTGCAGGAGCTGAGGGAAGCCTGGAACACCATCGTCGCTGCCCATGGCTTCTGGCCCTGGGGGGAGCGCACTTCCCGCCAGCTCCTCGAGGACGCCCTCACCGCGCTTGAGGCCCGGCCGCTGGAGGAGTGGCGGCGGGTGTTCGCCCTCGTCCCGCGCTCCCCGGTGTGCCGCGGCGAATTGCAGTCCCGCACCCGCGCCAACGTGGTCCGGGTGCTGCGAGGGGTGACGTCCAGCGGGCACGAAGTCGCCGAGCAGCTCCTGTCCGGCGCGTGGAGCGTGGACCCGGAGCCCGAGGTGGTGCCGCCTCCGGAGGAACCCGGCGCCGTCATGTGCCAGGAGGGCATCCCGGAAGGCACCGAAGCGGAGCGCGCGTGGCGCCACGTCGTCACGTCCATCCGCGGCGAGGGCCGGCAGTACGCGGTGGAATGGTTGGAGCGCGCCCGCCCCAACAACCTCGACGACGGCACGCTCGTCCTGGAGTGCCCCGACAGGTTCTTCCTCGCGTGGGTCGAGGACAACTACCGCGCCCTCCTCGACGAGCACGCCGGCCTCACCGGCCTCGTCGGCATCACCCTCGTCACCCTCGACGAGAGCACGTCCTGAGCCCTTTGCCCGGTGCGCATGCACGGCATCGGGTCCACCGCAGCACCGCCGTCCCCACAACAAGCGAGGTCGTCATGAAGTCAGTCGTGAGAGTCGTACTGCTGGCGCTCGTCCTGGGTTTCACCGCTGCCCGCGCTGAGCCAATTCCACATGGGCTCACCGAGACGGAGTGGGCGCAAACGCGCAACAAGGCGAAGGCGCATGTCCAAGACATTTTCAACCGCTACGGCGGACGGGTGGGCTACCCCGAGGGGTCGAAGCTCGACGGCACTGACTCGAATTGCATGATGATGGTCGCTGCGGAGGCCGTCATCGGCGCGTGGCGCAACACGCTGCCGGCGGGGGCTCCCGACGTCGTCAGGCTTGACCGCGCGGCGACGTGGCTTGCCGGAGCCGTGGAGTTCTGGTGCCGGAAGAACGGGCCGCCGCCCGGGAACCGGGCGCTGCAGATGATGTTGCTGACGGGTCAGACTGCGAAGGACCGGCTGAACCGAAAGCACGACGAACGCCTGCCAGCCAACTGGCGGCAGCAACTCGACGCGCTACTGAAGAAGGACGAGTGGACGCCGGGAGAGGTCGCGCTCGTCGGGACCATCGTCTTCGTCGTGCTCGCGCGTGAAGCCGTGCCGATTCCGTAGTGCCGAGCCAGGGGCCCGGCACCCACCGGGCCCCGTCTTCTCCGTGGAGGTGCCAGATGCTTCGCTTTCGTCGCACGCTCAGCAGCGCCCTCATCAGCTCCCGATTGCGGAGGTGCTCGTGACGTTCCCGGGCCTACTCCATGTCGTCGCGTGGGCTGTGGTGATGACGGGCACCCTCGTCTGCCTCGGCCTGTGCTTGTGGCTGTCTGTTGTTGCACTTCGCGCCGTCCTCAAGTGGAGCGGCTGGTGGCGCGACTTCTTCGCTTTCGTGGTGTCCCGTCGCAAGGGTCGCCGAGCCGCCCACGGGAGGTCACAGCGATGACGTCAGAGAACGACCCTGGTGTGGACCTGCGGCTGCTCGCGCGGGAGGACCCGGACGAGGCAGCGCGTCTCCGGCGGCGGGCACAGGAGTACATCCGGCGCGGTGCTGACGTGCTTGCGGTGCATGCCGAGACCTACGTGCGGTTGAGCACCCTCTACCAGTGGGCATCGCGACAGCGGAGGCAGGCCGTCACGAGCACCGCGCGCAAATCACAGTCCACTGCTTGCGGTGCCGGCCGGCACGCCGCGTCTCGCGCAGCGTGAGGCATCCCTCGCCCGGAGGAACATGGGCACCGCACCGACACCGCCCGGCCCGGCGGTTGGGGCGGCGCCCGGCGCTGGCTTCGCGGCACTCGCGCTCAAGGTGGCGAGTCCCTGTCGCTGCCTCGAACCAGCACAGCTCGCCACGGAGGATGCGCCCGCCACACCCAGCCGCCGTGCATGTGCCCGGCTTCTCCGCGACGATGACGGGCACCTCACGTCCCCTCGCCGAGCGCCAGCAACGCCATCTGTCCCTGTCGCGGACGCCGCACGCTACGCGCGCTGGCGACCTCGCGGCGACGCACCTCGCCCTTGTGCGGGCCCGTCGACTCCCCCGGCCCGAGCCCCTGGGCGTTGAGGTGCTCACGCAGGCGCGCCAGCCCGCTCTCGCGTAGGCGGGCCACCTGGGCCAGCGACAAGCGCAGCTCGACGGCGAGCGTGCGTGTCGAGGCCTCCTGGCCGTCGGGCCGCCCCAGCCCCATGGACGCCTGCACCACCTGGCGCTCCAGCCTCGGCAGTCGGTACAGGGCCCAGAGGACGGCCTCCCGCTGGGCCACCGTCGCCAGCCGCTCGGCGGTGTTGTCCACCAGGGACAGCGTCAACTCCACGCTGGCGCGGACACCGCCACGCCGGTCCACCGCAGCGTCCCGCGAGTCAGCGGTGGACTCGCGCGAGGCCAGGAGGGCGTCGAGAGACAGCGGCGCCGTCACGGTGCCCTCGCCGAGCACGTAGGTTGCGGCGGCCTCCAGCCCCTGGCGCCGCAGCACCGAGGAAACGGCCACGCCTTCGGCAGCTGCCGAGCGCTTCGCTCTGCGCACCGCCTTGCGCGCGTGGTCGGTGAGGTGGACGGGGCTCGACCAGGTGGCCGCCGCGCGCTCCATGGCCTGTCGGCCCAGGCGCATCGCCCAGGCCGGGAAGGCGCTCCGACCGGCACCAGCCAGACCCGGCTCGAAGGGGTGCGTGCGCTGGCGAGCCATCACCGCCACCAGTCCCTCCTGGACCAGGTCCTCGGCGGGCACCTTCCAGGTACGCGCGACGGCGCGGGCCACGCGGACCATGTCCGGCATCACCAGCTCGGCGAGCTGGGACTCCGCGCGGCGGGCCGCCGCGCTTCCGGTCGGCAGGGCGCGCAGCTGGCAGAGCAGCTCCTCGAGGACGAACTCCCGAGCGAGGGTAGGCACGGTGCGCTCGTTCATTCGTCGTCCCTCCGCTTCGGCAGACGGAGAGCCGGGGACAGCCGAACACCTGCCCTGGCCTTCGCCGCCCGGTTCCGGTTCCGCGTCGCCCTGGCCTTCTGTGCGCGCGCTGCGCGGGCGCGGCGGTGGGCATCCGCCTCCTCGCGTGTGGCGTGCCGCTCGGCCGTGGCATGGAGCTCAACCCGCGGTGCCGCCGCGTCGTCCTCGCGCGAAGCCTCGATGTGGATGACCTGGTCGTCGTCGAGCCATGCAACCTCGTTCAGCGCGTCGTTGAGCACCTTCAACGTGTTGTCGAGGTCCCCTGACTTGCGCGGGCGGTACACCGTGGCGACCATCCGCACGGGTCCGACCAGTGGCAGGACACGTGCGTGCATCGCAGCGCGAGTGACGGCGGCTTTGTACGCGGTGGCCTCGTCGGACGGCACCAAGCCGCGCCCTCGGGAGGGCTTCCAGTAGGTGTTCGCACTGGGGGGATACGGCAGGACCAGCCGCACCTCCGCGAGCGGCTGGCCACCAGTGGATGTGATGGGGGTGGACATGCCTCCGGGTACCATCGAAACCTGACAGCGCTCGGCACGGCACATGCTCTCCCGCGAGGCATGAACGACTGGTATCGGCGGGAGGCGCTCGCACAGCGCCTGGGGGCAGCAGAGAGGGAAATGCAGGCGGTGGTTGAGGCGCGGGACGGCAGTCCAGAGTGGAGGACTCGGTACGCCCGCACGAAAGCCGAGTACCGGATGGCCGAGGCCGCAGCGCTCGCCGAACTCGGGGCGCGGGACGCACTGGCGCTGGTGGAGAGCCGACAGTCGCACGCCGAGCTGGGGTAGAAGCCCCGCCGTGCCGCACGACAGCAGGAAGACGCGCCCGGAGCGCCGCAAGGCCCCAGCTGGCTCAACCGTCCGGATAGACGGCCTCCACGTCTCCCGGGCTGCATGGGGGCGCGTGGAGGCGCTGGCGGAGCAGATGGCCCTCGCCGGCATCCCCCGCGCTCACCGCTCCGGCGCGCTGGACATGCTCCTGGTGCAGCCAGAGTTGGCCGCGCAGGTACTCGCCGGCGGATGCCGCGTCTGCCGGTGCGCCACCTGCGGCACCTGGCTCCTGAACGCTCGCGAGGCCCTGACCCACCAGGACGAAGGGCCCGAGCACGACGTGCAGGGGTTCACCGTGCCGCCGCGCTGACGGGCAAATTACGAAATTCGTGAAGTCGTCGAGGGGCGCTCCTGCTGGCTGGGGCGCCCCTTCTCTTTCGGCACGGAGACACCCGTGCGACGAGCCCGCCCAACCGCCCCGACTCCTGAGCAACTCCACCGCCGCAACATCCGCGAGGACTTCGAGCGCGGACTGCGCCAGCTCCGTGGCGAGCCCGAACCCCAGGCACCCGCAGCGTCGGTCCTCCCGCCATCCGAGCGGTGCTACTGCGGTGGACCACTCCTGCTCGTCGGCGGTCGGAGAATCTGCGAGCGGGGCAGCCACGACGACTGATGCCTTTCGTGGCGGGTCAGGCCACGGCGCGGCAGCTCGGCCTGTTGTACCGCCACACCCGCTCGGCATCGTGCCGGGCGGGGTTGTTCTTCTCCCCTGCCGCGAGGACCCATGCTCGACGTGCGATGGCAGGCCGAGGACATGCGCGTCGTCCAGGAGCTGGGCCGCGCGCCGCGCCTGGAGGTCTACGACGCGCACGGCGACTGGTCGCCCTGGTGGGAGCCTGCGGAGCTGGCCGGACGGGACGCAGTGTCCCTCCGGCGGCTCCTGGACCGCCTCCTGGACGTACTGGCGAGGCAGGGCGGCGCGAAGTAGCAGTCGCCGACAGGGCTCACCGAAACGCGCGGCCGTCGCTCCACTCGGGCACGGGCACGAACCTGATTCCCTCAACCGGTGGCGCAAGTGCGAGCACGCGCTCCATCACCGTCCGGTGGACGAGATGGAGAACCACCTCCCGGACGCGGAATACCATCCGCTCCTCAAGAGGAGTCTCCTGGAGCACAGCCTCGTCCAGTACAAGGCTCTCGATGTCCAGGATTCCGCCGCTCGGGTACAGCGTGACGGAGGAGCGCGCCATGTCCACGCACGCCAGCCGCCGCCACATGTGGACGAGCCAGTAGCGGCGCGTGTCGCCCTCCGCAACCTCGACATCCGCGGGGACGAGTTGGACGCCAGGGAGGGCCGTCTCCCGGAGTACATCGGCCAGTCGCTGTGAGACGACGGGGGCTGGCAGCGAGTGGAAATCCACCATGCGCGGGTGCTGGGGCACCGGCTCCCCCAGGCGAAGCCTCACGGGCACAGACACGTCCACCTGCAGCCCCTTGCGAAAGGCCATGGCGGACTCCGCCCATGCGAGGAGTGGGTGTTCCTGGGAGCGGGCGCGCGTCACCACGTAGTAGTCGTCGTTCAGCGCCATCTCTACGTCCCCACTTTCAGCGGTCGTCGCGCGAGCGGCTTCCGCGTGTCGCCATGCTGCGCCCCATGCTTGCGTCCTCGCGGACACGCCCGGTCAGGCTTGCCGGGGATGCTCCCTGCCCCGGCACACCCGTTCCCTCCCGGGAGGTAGTCGAGGCCATCGGCGGAAATCGTCCAGGCGCCCTTGGCCACCTTCGTGAGGATGGATGAACTCAACGCATCGAGTTCAGTGACAAGCGCGCTGGGCGCCGGACAGAAGTCGCCATTCACCGCGCGCTCTCCCACCTGGTCCAACTTCGCTTTCACCGCGTCAGGGTACGACAGGTCCAAATCGAAGGCCCAGCCTGCGGCGTGAGGTCCCCGGTGGACGGGCACGTGTAGTTCGCAGGCGATGGGGAGTTGGCTCGGCAAGACGACGCCGTTGGGGCATCCGTTGATGTCGTAGCCGAACTGCCAGCAGATGCGGTGCCAGTCGTCGTCATCCGCCATCGCCTCTGAGCAGATGAGGTGATGCGCGGCGATGCTCCACCTGCCGGTGTACCAGGGATGGACCGTCGACTCCGCGCCACGGAGGATGTTGTTGAGCAGCACCGCAGAGTTGCCCACGCTCCAGCCGGGCGTCGCCGCGAACTCGTGCTCGGGCTTGCCGCAGTAGCTGCACGGGGGACGCTTCGGTGGCTTGGGCCCGTCGTTTGGCCCGGCCTGCTCAAAGCGGACTCTCCGACCTCGAATGACGACAGGCATAGGGCAAGCACACCTGCGGTCCTGCCGGCTGTGAACTCCAGAGGGCCGGCCCTGTCGCCGAGTCGCCAATGCAGCCCAGCGATGCCCACCGGTGCGCGGTGCCCTGCCCCGAAGTACGAGACAGGCCACCGCGCCGACGGCACGGCTCAGCCCGCGTGCTCCGGGCCCACGCGCCGTTCCTCCTCCAACCGGCGCGCCGCTGCCTCGCAGTAGCGTTCCTCCAGCTCCACGCCCACCGCGCGCCGGCCGAGCCGCTGCGCCGCCACGAGCGTGGAACCGGAGCCTGCGAACGGGTCCAGCACCATCCCTCCGGCGGGGCAGCCGCGCGCCAGCAGGAAGGCCATCAGCTCGACGGGCTTCTCGGTGGGGTGCGTGCGCCTCCGCGGGGGAACAGGGGCGATGCCGGACAGCACGGCACCGTGGCGCTTGCCGAGCAGCGCGCGCCGCTGCGCTCCGGTGGAGTGCAGCACCATCTCGTAGTTGGGTGCGAAGGATGCCGCGCAGTCGCCGACGCCACCCCGGTCCTTCCACCAGACTAGGCCGCCCTTCGACCGCAGGTGCGCGCTCAGCGCATCGGTGAAGTCGGGCCACGAAGCCCAGTGGCAGAAGACGAAGGCGTGCACATCCGGCTTGAGCGTGGGGCCCGCCGCCGTGAGCACCTGCCGCAGCATGCGGACGCCCTCGCGCGCCCCATCGGCGCGGATACTGCCGGCGGTCGCGCCATCGCCCTTGAAGGCCATTCCATAGGGTGGGTCCGTGAGCAAGCAGTCCACGGACTGAGACGGGAGGTCCAGCAACAGGTCGCGGCAGTCCGCGTTGTACAGAGTGACGGTGTCGGTCGAGTAGTACGGCTTCAAGGTCCCTTTCAGGCACGGCGAGGTTGGCGACTGCACCCGCTGTGCCTGAACCAGGACGGCCCGCATTGGTGGGAGAGCGCGGACTTGGTCGGACGGGACGCCAATGATCTCCGGCGAATCATCGACCGGGTGCTCGACGTGCTCTCGCGCCCGGGAGGCCAGCGACGGCGGCCCAGTTCGATTGTATTGACACGAAGGGGGGCGCCGACGACGACACAACTTGCCAGGTACGGCCACGGACCGTGCCCGGCAACGGTCACAGTGGGAGATGAACGCTAAGCCCACTGTTGGGCTTGTTCACCCCGAGAGCGGTGTCCGAACCAACGTTGGTACGCAGATCATTCAATAGCTTTTCGGGAACAAGCGCGCGGCCTATTCGCAACTCGCTCTCACGGCGAGGCGCACTAACGGCCTTCGCCCTGTAGATGACAAGATGCTCCACCCCGTCATCAATCGCACGGCGGCAGAGAGCTCTACAGTAAAACCGGTTGAACTCGTTTTCTGCGAACGTTTCCGGAGCAGTGACGGGCACCTCAGCGACGCCGTTCCCGTTCCGCTCATGCGTCATGAAATAGCCTGGAGCCCGCAGTGCCTCCGTCAACGAAGCTTCCGTTCCGGATTGAACCGCATTGAGCAGATGCTGAGCGTATTCAGCAGCCCCCAGCTCCGTGAACCTCTTGCTCAGGTAAAGGCTGTCGTTCTCGATATCAAGCTCAACCTCTTCCTCCATCAGCTCTCTGGTACGCGCATCCAAGTTCTTCCAAGAAAACATTCATCCGCCCTGCGAGGAGGGGATGCTCCCCGCAGACGGCAAGTAATGACGTGGCAATTTGACCGAAACCTGCCCTCAAGGGAGGGGTTGTGACGACCCATCGGGTCGGTCAGTTTCAGGCGAGTGAACGACGACGGCCCGCTCCGGGACTCGGAGCGGGCCGCGCACTACAAGCCGAACGTCAGCCGGAGCCCTGCGCCAGCCAGTCGCTCGCGCTGGTTCGCTTCGGCGAAGGCGAAGAGCCCCAGGTCCGGTCTCAACCTCGCGCCCGCCTCCATTCGCGCGTACGCACCGGAGAGAGAGGAGGCGCCAACCTGGGCTGCCAGGTAGCCCGTCCTCACCGGTACGTCACCGAGGACGAGTGTGAGCCCCGCGGCGACTGCCGCGCGCGGGGCATCTAAGGGACCGCCGAGGCCACCGGGGCCAGCGCGGTCTTGCTGCCGATGGCGCCGAGGGACAGCGCCGCGTTCATGACCTGGCCGGCGACGTCTCCGGCCCTGCTGGCCTTGACGCGGTCCAGCGCCGCCTCGATGAGGCCCGACAAAAACGTGCCCACCATGCCGTCCGTGAGCCCCAGCGCATGCTGCAGCGCCGCGAGGCCGTGCACGCCCAAGCTGGCCCTGAGCTGCTCCATCGCCTTGGCCTTGATGTGCTGGAGCTCGGCGGTGGTGAGCTTGCCGTCGGCCGCCGCGGCTTCCAACTCGGCCTTGAGCGTCACCTCCATGTCCCTGACGACGCTCTCGGCGAGCATCGTCGCCCGCGCACCGATGGCAGCGAGCTTGGACTCCTTGGCCTGGGCCTGGAGCTTCTCGCGCAGGCCAGAGAGCCACGCCACGGCGAGCGCGGCGACGGCGGCGAACAGCACCGGCACCACCTCGACGACGGCGGACGCGAGGATGGAGGCCACCGTCGGCGTGGGCGGGCTGGTGCCCTCGGCGGCGAGCGCGGGCGGCGCGGCGAGGACGGCCATCATGAGGACGGCGAGGACTGCGAAGTGCTTCTTCATGGGTGCGGCTCCTGGACTTCGAGGAAGGACAACACCCCCGAAGAAGAGGCGGTCATCCCGCGAGAGGCAGGCGCGCAAAGCCCATGAAGCCAGGGCGGTAGTGCGGTGTCTGGAACACCTTCACCCGGGCATCCGCGAGCTTCGCGTCCTCCAGCGTGAGAGTCCTCCGGCCACCACCCGCCGCGCCCACAACCAGCCCATCGCCCAGGTACACCATGACGTGCTCCGGGTCGGACGGGTCGGCCTTGGAGTGGTAGAGCACCAGGTCGCCCGGCTTCGGCGCTTCTCCGGGGCTCACGCGCACGCAGTCAGCCCACAGTCGGTCGGTGTTGTGCGAGCCCCGCCAGTCCGGGCCGCACACCTCACGCAGCGCCCACGTGACGAGGCCGCTGCAATCGAACAGGCGCTGCTGGGTGACGCCGTCGCGCTCGCCCTTGGCGCCCCACCTGTAGGGGGCGTGCATCTGCGAGAGGACGGTGGCGACGAAGGCGGTGCGTTGCGTGGGTCGAAGCATGGACAACACTCCTGGAGGCGAGGGTTACCCTCCAGGAGAAGAGGCGGCCCGCGCCGAGACGAGCACGGGCCGGGGCGCCACTCAGGAGCCGGTGCCCAGCTCACGCGGCGGCAGGTTGAGGCGCGCGACGGCGAGCCATCCGGACCGCACCAGGACGGGGCACGCGCCGAAGGGCGGCAGCTCGGCTCCCGTCACCGCCGAGCGCCCGTCGGTCGCGCTGCCATACGCCTGGTAAGCGCGCTCGGCCTCGCGCAGTTCCGTCTCGCTCGCCGCCGCCAGGGCGACGCGGGCGCGCTCCACCAGCTCGTCGGGCGGAGTGTAGGTCGGCGCCGCGGGCTTCGCCGGCTCGGGCGGCCAGAACCAGGTGCCCGGCTGGTCGGGGCCGCCGAACGTGGCGTTGGGGACGGAAGGCGTGACGGGCAAGACGTCGTCGACGGAGCGGTCGGTGAACACGTGCAGCGCGACGCGCCCGCCGTCGACGTTGGTGATGATGGCAGGACGCACCTGCCCCTTCGTTGGGCCTTCGGGGATGACGTAGTTGACGATGCGCCTGATGGTGGGCTGCTGGCTCATGTGGTGCTCCCGGGACTGCGAGGGGACAACACCCCGGGAGAAGGGGCGCGCATCAGGTGTCGGAGCGCTCGCCGCCGGCAGCCGCCACGAGGTTCGCCGCGCGATGGAGTTGCTGACGCGCCCCGCGCTCGCCCATCAGCACGTGGACGTTGTTGGTGAGCTGGCCGAGCTGGGGACGGGCTTCACCCTGCCAGGACTCCAGCGCGCGCAGACGCTGGTCCACCAGCCGAAGCTCCGCGTCGTGCTCGCGCACCACGCGCAGCTCCGTCTTGATCTCCTTCACGTCAGCAGCGATGCCCTCCATGCGCTGGACCAGCAGCGGCACTTGGTCGGCGGCCTGCTCCTGCCGCGTCGCACGGCGGGCCAGCAGGCCGTTCAGCAAGGGCACCAGGAAGCCGCTCACCGCGAGGGCGAGGACGGCGGTTTCCATCGAGGGGTTCATGTTCCGCAAAAGGGTCGCCCGGATGCCGAGGAAAGCATCGACCATCCGTGAGTGTCACTCTTGCTTGCTCTCATTCACACCCGTCACTCCTTGCGCCACAGAGGGACTCGACTCAACAACCACATCCGAAGCCGCGTTACGCACGTTCACAGCGCGCCCACCAAATCGCACCATCTCCTGGGCAATTCTCTCTTTTGCCCACATTCGCGGAGCTCCCCGAGAGACGGCCCTATCCAGAATGGTCGACTCATCAAACCCATTCCTCGCAAGGGCACGAATATAACTCCTCGCCTCATCCGGCCCAAATTCCCTTTCGGACAGCCATCTTCGTGAAGTGCCTGCTCGCCCATCCGAAAGAAGCTCGGACTTCAGCAAATCCATATCTCGCTTTAACTCCAACACCTCCTTTTGCTCAAGCGTGACAGTCGACTGCGTCTTCCTCTCGCTGACTTTCAGGAAAATCGGCAGAATACGCTCAAGTGGAGAAGCCAGAACCTCTCGGAGAGCCTTCTCGATAGACTCTCGCAGAGCCTCCCCCCAGTTTGGCCTGTTCTTATCGTAAACAAGAATACGCAAGGCTCGCAAATCGAACGGAACATCATCTATGCTCGCCGCAATCATCACAACTGGCTTTGCCGATGCATGGGCAAGACCAAGCTCATAAAAGACATTCGGATTCTTGTTTGTAAGGTCTGCGAGAATGACGCGCGCCTTCTGGGTGTAGCCCCAGATATCACTGACTATTGCCTGGGGACCATAAAGATCATCAGCGCGGTGAGCAGCAAGCCCCACTGCCTCGATGGCTGGGACATAAACCGAGCCAAAATATGAATCGGAGTACCCGCCAAACGGCATAATCACAAAACAAATATCCCCTCCCGACGGAGGGTTTTCCTTACGTGCCGACTCCTCGCGAGGAATGATCTCATTCTTCGCCCCCTTCGTCGTTCGCTTCTTGGTGGCCATGACGTTCCTCCCTAAGTCTACGTCTATAAACCGATGAGACCGACGACAAATCCATTAAATCAGAAGCCAAGAGCAACCAGAGCCCCAATCCTATGTCACACTCGAATGAGCCAATAGAACTGGGAAGCGTTCCCTGTAAATCTATTCGTCCCACCTCACATGGTAGGCCAGCGTGGATAACTGAAGCGTTCAGCTACAAGGCCCCTCACGAACACACAAGTAGGTACTTCTCGACCCCCTGGGTGGAAAACTGGGAATGGGCTCCTAACTCCGATTGCTCGGCGCCCCACAATCTCGCGTCACGGATTTATCCGCATTTCTTCGAGGGGGAACTGAGGGCAGACCCCCCATTTTTTGGGCCCCCTCAGTTCCTGAGCGGCCCGCTGGCGCGTCCTGGAGGCCCGGTCGTGGCCCCGATGGCCTGGAGGCTCGCATCGCGTGGCGGCCCGCTGGCGCCTCTTCTGCGAGGGCATGACCAAGACGACCCCCGCTGTTGAGTCGCAGTCCCAGTCCACCCCCCCGTCCGCCGAGGGCGAGGCAGTGCTCTCCGCGTACATCGGCGACCGGCACTTCACCGTCACCTGCCGCCCGGTAGACGCGCTCTCCAAGTTCGGTGAGCTGGTCGCGTCGGCCCTGCGCACCGCACCGCCCCCTGCGCCCGACGAGGGCGAGCCCACGCCCCGCCTCCGCGTCGGTGAGCTGGACGTCAAGGTCACCGCCGACACGTCCGAGGCCATCGCCAACCTGGAGCTCCTGGAGGAGCGCGTCCTGCGGACCGACGCGCGCCTCCGGGTCGTGAGTGGCGCGGGCTCGCTCCAGGGCCTGCTCGACACCATCAACACCGGGGCCGCGTTGCTCGGCGTCCTCGTCAAGGCGTCGGCGGACACCAACGCAGTCACCGAGGCAACCGTCGCGTCGGTGGCCTCCCGCATGGCGTCGCTGCTGGAGCACGCCGAGCAGGTGGCGCGCGGCAAGTAGGCGTCACCCCTTCTGAGGGGGCATGTCCCCTCCACGCGGCTACGACCCGGCCGCGCCCCCCACCGGACGGCCCCCGAAGAAGAAGCGTGGTCGGCCCTCGAAGTTCAGCGGGCCGGCCACGTCGCTGACGTACTCCCTCCAGACGGCGCTGGTGGCTGAGCTGCGCAAGGGCCGCACGCGCCGTCTCGCGGCCTCCCTCGCTGGCACCAGCCCGAAGCGATTAGAGAACTGGTTGCGGCGCGGGCGCGAGGCCATCGAAGCCGGCAAGCGCAGCCGCTACACCGAGTTCGTCCAGGAGGTCGACCGCGCCGAGGCCGAATACCAGGCAGGCCTGCTCACCGCAGTGGACGAGGCCATCCGCGACAAGACGATGAACGACAAGGCCCTGCGCTGGCGCCTGGGCATCGCGGACCGGGAGTTCCGCGCGGTGCGCGAGGCGGCCGAGTCCAGCGATGGCCAGGGGCCCTTCGAGTTGGTGAAGCCCGAGGACGCGGTGCGCGCCCTCACCGAGAAGCTGGAGCGCTTCCTCTCCGACTCATCGACAGCTCCCGCCCCCGAAGTGGAGGCCGAGGAGCAGTCCGTAGAGTCGCCGGGCGCCAGCGTCGAGGGGCCTCCCGCGGTGAGGGAGGACGACGATGACGACGAGTAAGGCCGTCGTCGAGAGCGGGAACCTATTGGATGGGCTCCCCATCCTCCGGCCGGAGAAACACGGCCGCTACTCGCGGCTGGACCGGCTGGCGCTCAAGCTGCGCGAGCGCTTCGGCGCCGTCCACGGGTTTGCCGGGCGGCTCGAGCTGACGCCCCAGGAACTGCTCACGCTCCACTACGAGCCCCAGTTCAGCCTGCGCCCCATGCAGCAACCGCCCGACCTGGTGGACGCCTCGCTGGCGCAGTGGCGCGTCTGGTTCCTGCTGGGCGGGCGCGGCGCCGGCAAGACGCACGCGGGCGCCGCCTCCGTCATCCGCGAGGCCCGGCAGGACACGGGCGCGCGCATCCTCATCGTCGGCCCCACGTACACGGAGATTCAGAAGAACCAGCTCGAAGGCCCCAGCGGCATCCTCACCCTGGCGCCGCCCTGGTTCAAACCGGAGCACCGCAAGTCGAAGAAGCAGCTCATCTTCCCCAACGGAGTGGTGGCGGACTACCTGCCGGCCGCGAAGGCGAACAAGTTCCGCGGCTACGGGTACACCTTCGAGTGGCTGGATGAAATCGTGGCCTGGGACAAGGACCCCGAGGGCGTCTACGAGGAATGCTGTCGTGTCGGCCGCGGCACGTCCACGCGGATGCGAGAGCTGGGGCTCTCCTCGCGCAAGGTCATCACCACCACGCCCGCGCCCACCCAGCTCTTTCGCGCCATCCTGAAGGACAGAGAGGGGCTGGTGTTGTCGCGCTCCTCGACGTTCGACAACGCGGCCAACCTCGACGCGGCCTACATCCGCCAGGCGCGGGCCGCTGCGGCCGGCTCCTCCATCGGCCGTCGCGAGTACCTCGGAGAGCTCGTCTTCGACCTGGACCCGGCGCTGTTCCGCAAGGTGGACTGGAACAAGACACGCATCAGCCCCAAGAGCCGCCCCGAGCTGTTCGACTTCGTCGTGGTGAGCGTGGACCCCGCCACCGGAGAGAAGCGCAACGCGGACATGCACGGCATCGTCGTGGTCGGCGTGCGCGAGGAAGCGGACGGCCTGGACCACTGCTACGTGCTGGCGGACCTGTCCCTGCGCAGTCCGGAGCCGAGCGCCTGGGCGAAGAAGGCCATTGCGGCGCTGCACCACTGGGAACGCTTCGCGCGCAAGGATGCGCGTAGTCGTCCCCGCGCCTGGGTGTTCGCGGAAACAAACACGGGCGGCAGCATGGTGCCGCACACCATCCGCCAGGTGGAGAAGGTGAAGATGAAGACGGAGCGCGCTCGCCAGTCCAAGGCTGCGCGCGCGGCCCCGGTGTCCATGCTCGCGGAGGCGGGGCTGGTCCACATGGTGGGCAAGCACCCGAAGCTCGAGGAACAGCTCGCCAAGTTTACCGGCCAGGAGGGCGGCCATGCGCGGGATGACCGTGTGGACGCCCTGTGCTGGCCCATCTTCAAGTGGGTGGTCCAGAAGAGGAAGAACGCGGGCGCGGCCGGGCGTGCCGGGTCGATGCCTGCTTTCGAGGTTCTCGACCACAACGAAGAATAGGAGCAGCCACCAAGGCGCAGCAGCGCGAATGACCGTTATTTGCCATAAAAACCCAAAACAGCCTCAACATTCACAAACTGCCGACTCCTTCTGTCAAACTTGAGAACAGGAATGTTAGTCCATCTGCTGGGCTCACCGACCTCCACAGGAACGACAAGTATCGGCTTTATCGGCCTATTGTCTCCTATGCCTCGATTGACCCGAGCAAGCATGTCGGCAGCATCCGACAATTGCAGACTCGCCATACCCACAACGCCGTGCGAATAATCAACCTGGAACTCAAAAACATACACCGCATCTGCCGCCGAAAGCAGTGCATCAAGCTCTCGAATTCTCGATCCAAACCGTACTGGGACATTTCTATTTACTGAGGTTGCACCAAACTTTCCGGAAATTCTCCAGAGGGCATCCATTGCAGAATCCTCAAACTCCTTACCCAGAGAAAGAGGCAGTGCTTTAGCAGCCGGAAGTGCCTCTTCCCAATGCGGCGTCATTTTAGCGAGATATGACTCCATGTAGCCACACTCAGGGCATGAGTAGACCGTGATTGGAATTCCCTTCATTGGCTGAAAAACCAACCCCTGTGGCCCAGCCTCCATGGCTGTGATTGCGTTAAGCCCAGCATTCTTCAGCATGATCTGGTCGGGATGATTAATGCACTCAACGACGCCGTTCTTAATTGGCATTGGTGCCCCCTTTTCGACCGCGCCCCGAGTACAAACTGACCACCACCGGTGCCACACTGCCTACTAACGACAGCAACCCGCCTAAAGATAAAATGACCCAAGTCCCGTTGGGAGGTCGCTCAGATGTAAGATAGTTGATTGCAATCCCCACCAGAATCACTCCACATAGATTTACGACTGCATAAGTCGTAAAGACAAGCACGTGGTTTTTGCTCTTGCTTTGCTCCGCATGGAGGTTACCTACTTCCTCTCTAAGGCCAGTAACGTCATTCTCAAGCGTCATAACTTCGCGCTTGGAGACGTTCAGTTCGTTGATCGCCATCCTCAGTGCAACCTCGTTACCAAGGAGATCGGCCACCGCGATGCCATAGAGATTGCCCCCCTGGAATATCGAGTCCTCGGTCGTCGGAAGATTGAGATCCGTCGTAGGCTGTTGGCTAGAAGTGGGGCTTGTCATTTTCAAGAACCACCGTCGGGAATAGGCTGGCTAGTTGGAACAATGCAGCGACAGCTTGCGGCAGGACAAACCGGGGCTCCAACCAAATTCTAGCCCCAGGAGGCGTCCGTCGCATCTCCGCACCCCTTCTGCCTTGGCATGGCGTCCCTCTTCCTCCGAGCCCTTAAGACCCTTGGGTTGCTACCGACCCTCCAGGGGCCTCTCGTCCATGCACTTCCCCTCGTCAGCTTCTCACCGCGCCGGGGCAGCCGCGCCGTCCTCGCCGCGTACCGCGAGAGCGGCTGGCTCCGCGCCGTGGTGGACACCGTGGCGGACGCCGTCGCAACCCCGCGCTGGAAGGCGTTCAAGCGCGTGGCGCACGGCGACGCGAAGCGCTGGAGTGGGGACCCGCGGTGGAAGTCCTCCGTCAAGGCCGAGCGGCGCAAGGCGCTGGAGGACGGCACCGAGGCCGGCGAGTTGGTGGAGCTGCCGTCCCACGAGATACTCCGGCTGCTGGAGTCGCCACACCCGGAGTTCCCCGGCCGGGAGCTGCGCAAGCTCGCGCAACTGCACCTGGACCTGGTGGGCGAGGCGTTCCTCTGGCTCCGGCTCGGAGAGAACGGCCGCCCCGTGGGCTGGGAGGCGGTGCCGCCGCACTGCGTGCTCCAGACGCCCCAGCCCGGCGCCCCATTCTTTGCCGTCTCGTATGGTCTCTTCCACGGGCACGTGCCGGCCGCGCACATGCTCTGGCTCAAGCACCTCGACCCGGAGAATCCCCTGGGGCGTGGCACCGGGCGAGGCATGGCGCTGGGAGACCAGCTCGACACGATGGAGGCCATCGACCGAGCGGCGAAGGCCACCTTCGAGCGCGGTGGCATCCCTGCGGCAGTGGTGGGCCTGGATTCGAAGCGCGACAGCTTCGAGGGCGAGGAGGCGGCCGAGGATCTGGAGAAGAAGTTCAAGGAGGAGCACAAGGGGCCGGAGAACGCGGGCAAGGTGTGGTTCGCCCCCGGCGGCGTCTCCCTCGCGCAGATTGCCGTCAACTACCGCGAGCTGCAGGCGGACGAGCTGGCGAAGGGCCTGCGCTCCTACGTGCGCCAGACGTACAACGTGCCGCCCGAGTTGCTGGGCGACACCGCCTCCAGCAACCGGAGCACGTCCGAGGCAGCGAAGTACCACCTTGCCGAGTATGCCGTGGCCCCGCGCCTGGAGTTCCTCCTCTCCTGGTTCCAGCACCGCCTGGTGCCGCTCGTCGACGCGGATGTCATCCTCGACTACGAGGACCCGCGCCCGCAGGAATGGGAGAGGGTTTTCCGCGCGATGACGACGCCCATCACCCCGGCCTTCACGCAGAACGAAGCGCGCGAGCTGGCCGGGCGTCAGGCGCTGCCGGAGCTGGAGGGCGTGCTCGGGCCGACGCTGCCGGGCCAGGACGGTGGCGGCAACAACGTGGAGAGCGCCGCCGCCAACGCCACGCCCGAGCCGCCGCGCGACAGGACGGGCGAGGAGGGGCGCGTGTAGCGCCGCCCCTTCTACCGGGGCATGACCAAGCCCAAGTCATTCCAGAAGCTGCTGGAGTCGAAGCCTGCCGTGAGCGGCGCCACCACCGCCGCCCCGGTGTTCCGCATCACCTCCACATCGTTGGACAGGCACAAGGACCGCGTCCTCGCCATCAAGTCGGCGGGAGACGATTTCCGGGTGCCGCTGTTGTGGAACCACGACTCCTGGAGCCCCGCCATCGGCGTCGCGCGGTGCTTCCGCGAGGGCACCGAGTGGTTGATGGAGCCCATCTTCGACGAGGTCTGCGACGCCTCGAAGATGGTGGCGGCGAAGGTCAAGGCGGGAACGCTGAACCAGTGCTCCATCCGCTTCATCCCCGCAGACAGCGAGCCGGTGCCGAACGCCGAGGGCGGCTACGACTTCCCCCTCGTCGAGACGTTGGAGGTGTCCATCGTCAACATCGGCGGGAACCAGGAAGCCGTGCGCCTGCGCTCCGCGGAGCCGGTGGCCGAGGACGAGGAGGCGAAGTACCGGGCTGCCGGACTCGCCTTCAGGGCGAAGGTGGAGGGCGCGCTCGAGGAGCTGCGGGCCAACGTGGTGAAGCTGCACAAGCTGCTGCCCGTCGACGACGAGGAGCCCGCCCCCGAGGAGGAGCCGACGGAGCCCGAGGACGAGGAGCCCGCGCCGGAAGAAGAAGAGGAGCGCGAGGCCCCCGACGAGGAAGAGGAGCCCTCCACCGAAGGAGCGGAGCCGCCCCCTGGTGAGGAGGAGACGGCGGACGAGCTGCCCGACGAGGAAGCCAAGGCGTTGCGCCTCCGTCTCACGAAGCGCTTCGGCTTCACGTCCGCTCAGTTGAAGTCCTTCTCGGGCTCGGAGCTGCGCAAGTACGCAGCCCTGCTGCCGCCCGTCGCGAACTAGCCGCCCCTTCTACCGGATGAACGCGCCGTCCGGCGCACCACCCACGAAACCTGGAGCCATCCATGAAGCCCACCCCGAAGTCCACCCCTGCGCCGAGCGCGCCCCCGCCGCTGCCCGAGTCCCTCCAGCGCGCCATCGACGCGTCCGCCACGCGCGCGGTCGAGGCGGCCGTCGCCGGCCGTCCCAACCCGCCCGCCCAGGGGCCCATCGCCTCCAGCGCGAAGGACCTGCAGATGGACGCGCCCGAGGGCCAGGCGGCCTACGCTCGCCTGGGCGTGTTCATCAAGGCGCAGTACCTGGCCGCCGCCGAGCGCCACCAGCTCATGCACAAGGACGGCATGGAGGCGCTGAAGAAGTACGTCGAGCGCTGCAAGTCGGTGGGTGCCTTTGCCTCCATCTTCGAGCAGGGCGGCGCCCTCTGGACTCGCGAGACGAGGAGCGAGGAGGTGGTGGAACTGCTGCGCGCGGACGCCATCCTCCTGCGCGCCGGAGCGCGGACCGTCTCGGGCTACGGCGGGAAGTTCGTCGTCGGCCGCATCAACGACGGGCCGCGCGTGTTCTGGGTGGGCGAGGGCCAGCCAGCGGAGAAGTCGGAGCTCAAGACGGGCACCATCGAGTTGGGCGCCCACAAGGCCATGGCCCTCTGCCCTATCAGCAATGACCTGATGCGGCTGGGGAATAGCTCCGCGTCAGCCGACGTGGGGCGGGAGGTGTCCCAGTCCATGGCGCTGGAGGCGGACGTCACTGGCCTCTACGGCAAGGGCGCGAAGAAGCCGACGGGCGTCTTCGAGGTGATTCCCAGCGGGCACAAGAACGCCATCACCGGGGTGAGCATCGACCAGGTGCGCTCGGACCTGAAGCTCAAGCTCATCAAGCCGATTCTCACTGCGAAGCTGAAGCTGGCCGGCAACAAGCCCTTCTACTTCATGTCGAGCGCGCACCTCCTCTTCCTCTCGGAGCTGCGCGACGCCGCGGGCTACGTGTTCCCGGGGCTCCAGGACCTGGAGGCGCCGATGCTGAACGGCTTCCCTGTTCAGGCCACGGAGTCGATGTATGGGAAGGG
Organism: Myxococcus sp. CA051A; assembly: GCF_013336705.1. NCBI lineage: Bacteria > Pseudomonadati > Myxococcota > Myxococcia > Myxococcales > Myxococcaceae > Myxococcus > Myxococcus sp. CA051A. The sequence continues at coordinate 651,566 of NZ_JABUMS010000001.1, forward strand.
GCACATCGGCTTCGGCCTTGCGGCGCAGCTCTGGTACGGCGAGGCGTCCGCCATGGAGACCACCGTGGGTGAGGCGTCGGGCGACTTCGAGTCGGACCAGATGACGCTGCGCGCGGTGTGGAACGGGGATTGGGCGCTGCGCCACCGCGAGTCCTTCGCCTTCCTGACGGGCGTCACCTACGGCGACTGATTCCTTCCTGCCACAACCCCTCACGGAGATACCTATGCACCCGACTCGCAACAACGTTGGCGCGTACATCCACGCGGCCAACCTCTCTCACGCGCCGGCCGCCCAGGCTGCCGGCTCTCGCAACGGCGCAGTCCTCACCATCGGCACCTTCCGCAGTCTCGTCTTGAGCGTGGTGACGGGCGCCACCACGGGCGCACCCACCAGCTTCTCGGCGACGTACAAGCTCCAGACGAGCGCCGACGGAACCACCTGGGCGGACGCCAAGGACAGGGACGGCGACACGGTAGCTCTGGCTGTCGCGGCGGCCGGCAGCGTCGCCGAGTTGGACGTGGACCTGCAGGAGGTCTGCCCGGACGGGCACGACCGCTGCCGCGTCGTGGAGACGGTGGCCTTCACCGGGGGAACCGCGCCCACGGTGCTCTCGTCCTCCACCGTCATCTTCGGCGGTGGCCAGACGCTGCCCATCTGAGGTGACGACATGGCCTCGCCCCTCGACTTGCTGGTGCCCGAGCAGCTCCCCGAAGCCGCGCGCAGCGCGATGGAGCCGGCGCGGCTGGGGCTCATCATCACCGCGGTGAGCGAGGCCGTGGCCCGCTACGTGGGCTATCCGCTGCACCGTCGTCTCGGAGTCGTCGAGACGGCGGTGGGGAGCGGCGGCGTCTACCTCTGGCTGCGCAGCGGGGCCGTGAGACAGATACACCGCGTGGAGGTGCGCGGCGAGGAGCGCGACGCCGGCACCTACGCGCTGGAGTCGCCCACGCTGGGGCGCCTCCTGGCCCGTGGACAGCCCTGGCCCTTCACCGGGGAGTGGACGCAGGGCGTGTCACCGACGCCACTGGAGGCCCGGGACACGGGCGAGCTGCTCGTCACCTACGACGCGGGCTGGGGGACGCCGGGGCAACACGTCCTCGAGGAGTCCCTGGTGGTGGACCTGCCGGCGTCCATCCAGCTCGCTGCCGTCGAGGTGGTGGTGGCCACAGTGAGTCGCGACGGGAAGCCGGGCGACGTCGCTAGCGAGAACATCGGCGCGACGAGCATGTCCTACTTCGCCGGCGAAGATGGCGGGCGCACGGCACTGCCGTCCACCGCGCGCCAGCTCCTGGCTCCATACCGGAGGCCACGATGACGCTCATGGGCCACACCTTCCGCCAGACGTTCCACCTGGCGCGGCACCTCTCCACCAACGCGGGCGGGGAGAGCGAGTACTCGGAGCCGGAGCCGCACCGCTGCCGGTGCGAGGGCGACACGAAGCGGCTCGTCACTGCCGATGGGAGCGAGCGCGTCTCCGAGTTCCTGGTGTTCACCAGCGTGGCGGTGCGCCCTGAGGACCGGGTGTACCCGCCAGACGCGGACCCGGATGACGACAGCGCGGGGCGGGAGCCCTTGCGCGTCATTGCGCGGCGCGGCCTGTCCGGCGCAGTGGACCATTACGAGGTCTACCTGTGACGCCCAAGCACGTGGAGCGCGAGCTGGCGCTGTACCTGGAGGGCGCGGGCCTGGGCCTGTCCACCACCAGCTCGCCGCCGACGCTGTACTGGGGCCAGGTGCCGACGAAGACGCCGGACCTGATGGTCGCGGTGCGGGACACGGGTGGCGAGCAGAGCCTGTATCTGGGCACTCGCCGCGGGCTCCTCGCGGCTGACGTCCAGGTGGTGGTGCGCGGACTGCCCAACCGCACCGAGGCGGCGCGCGAGCTGGCGGTGGCGTGCTGGAGCGCGCTGCACCTGGCGCGGGTGCCGGGCTACGTCGACGTGCGGTGCGAGGGCGTGGGCCCTGTGGCCCAGCCCCAGGACGCGAGTGGCCGGCCGCGCTACTCGTTCAACGTCGCGGCGAGCTACGTCGCGTAGTCGTCGCCCCTTCTGACGGGGCATGCCGGTCAAGGTGAAGTTCAAGGCGTCCGAGCTGCACCGGCTGACGAGACAGCCGAAGGCGGTACTCCGCGCGCTCGACGTCCCCCTGTGGAGAACCGTCCGAGACACCCACACCATCGCGTCATTTCTTGTCCCCCGGGGCGATGACGCCGAGCGCGACTGGAGTCAGCCGTCTCTGGCGGACACCAGCTTCATCTCCGGGCCGGAACACCGCCTCGACAAGCGGCTCTCCGTGTCTTGGACGGCGGGGTACGAGCATCCGTCAGCGGGCCCCATTCACGAGGGCTTCCACTACGGGGACCAGATTTTCAACCCGCCCTCGCACTGGCTGAAGCGCTCCTTCCGCAAGACGCGAGGTGCCGGGCGCAAGGGCGTCGCGAAGGCGCTGGCGGACTTCCTCAAGAGTCAATTCCCCGCTCGCTGAGCGGGCTTCAAGGAGCAGCACCAATGCCGGAAGCAACCGTTGCGTATGTCCAGGCCATCCACCTGCTCGCCACCGCGGCGACGGCCCCTGCCGAGGCGAACAGGCTGGACGGCATCAGCGAAGCCCCCGTCAACATGTCGGCCGACACCGTCGACGGGAACTACCTCGGCGGAGACGGCTGGAAGCGCACGGCCGTCACGCTGAAGGGATTCGAGATTCCCCTCTCGGGCCACTTGATGGTGGGCTCTGCGACTCACGCGCTCCTCAAGACCCTCTTCGACACGAGCGCGACGGGCTACTTGGCCATCGTCAAGGACGCGGAAGCCGACCCGGGCGCCGTCGGCGTCCGCTACCCCGTCAAGGTGTCGAGTTACGAGGAGGGGCGCTCCGCCTCGGACGTCCTCACCATCTCCGCGACCCTCGTCGGCCAGGGCAAGCCCGTCGACTTCTAGGCCGCAATCACACGCAGGAAGGAGCCACCAACATGTCGCTGAAGGAGCGGTTGAAGAACGCGAAGCGAAAGGTCATCAAGACGGTGTCCCTCGGCGAGGAGACGGTCACGCTGTGCCGCCCGACTCACACCGAGCGCATCGCCGTCATGAGCGCCGCGAGGGCGGCGGGAGAGATTGGCGAGGACGAGAAGCCCATCGGTGTCGGGGGCGCGCTGCGGTCCATCGCGCGGATGGCGGCAGCCGTCATCTACAACCCGGAGGCGACCGAGCGGGTGTTCGACCCGACGGACAACGCGGACGTCGACGCCGTCTGCTCCGCGCCCTGGGCCGAGGACATCGCCAAGGACGTCGCGCAGGCGTTCACGCCGAGCTTTGAGGAGGTGAAGGGAAACTCCTGAGCAACCCACGGGAGAGGCTTCTCCTGCGGGTTGCACGCGTGATGAATCAGCCACCGAGCGCAGTCCGTGAATGGCCTGAGGAGGACCTGCTCGGAGTTGTCGCGGACATGGCGCTTGAGGCAGAGGAGGCCAAGGAGGCACCGCCACCACCGGCCGCCCCAGCCACACGGAGAGGGCGCGCGAAGTCCGAGTCCAAAAGCATCATCTACCGCGTCGGGAAGCCTCCTGACGCCTCTCCGTCTGGCAAGCGCACCACCCCTTCTCGGTGAGCAAGGACCAGGGGCATTTCTTGCCCCTGGTCCGCTCCAGGAGCGCGCATGAGCGGCGGACTCAAGGCAGGCGACCTCTACATCATCGCGACGGCATCGGTAGGCCAGGCGCTCAAGTCGCTGGGCGAGCTGGTCAAGGGAGCCGAGGACGCGGCCAATGCCGTGAAGGAGGCTGCCGAGCCCATTGGCGCGCTGGGTGCCGTCGTCGCTGCCGGCATCGGCGCTGCTGTCGCGGCGGCCGTCCAGTCGAACGAGGACCTGAATGCGACGGTCACCGAGCTGACCGACCTGCTCTACACCCTCGCGAGCGACATCGGGGACCTCTTCGCTCCCGCAGTGGGGAAGCTCTCCGAGTACCTGTTCAAGCTGGTGGCCACCTTCCAGCGCTTGAGCCCCGAGACGAAGCGCGCCGCTGCCAACGTCGCCCTGTGGGTCGCTGGCGCGGGGCTCGCCGTTGGTGCGACGGGCAAGCTCGCCGGCGCCGTCGAGGCTGGGGCGAAGGCCATGGGCCTCATGGTGAAGGTGCTGACGGCCCTCAACACGTCCGCCACAGTCGCGGGCGTCGCTTCGGGGTTCTCCTCGGCGGCCGTAGCGCTTCGGAAGCTCGCTGACATGCAGCCCGCCGCGCTCATGACGAACATCAGCAACGGCGCCAGCTCCGCGGCGAAGGGCATGGGCGGGCTCAAGTCCGCCCTGGTCGACGTCGCCCATGGCATCCGCTTCACTGCGGCCTACTTCGCGTATTTCGCCGCTCCTGTTGCAGCCATCGCCATAGCTGTCGCGGGACTCGCCCTCCTCGCAGGCTCCCTGTACGGCGCGTGGAAGGACACGAGTACAGGTCTCAAGGACTCCGTAATGGGCATTCTCCAGGCCATCGGCACCATGGCCCAGAAGATTTGGAACATCCTCACGGGGCTTTTCGAGGGGCTCGCGACGGTCATCGGCGCCATCGTCTATCAGTCGCTTCGCACCGTCGCATGGCTCATCCAGCAAGCCTCCAAGCTGCTCGGGAAGCTCGCGAAGGGCGCGAACATGCACACGCTCGCGCGCGTCCTCAAGGCGGCCGAGTCGACCTCAGCGGCCGACCTGGTCCAGATGGGCAAGGACGTGGGTGGGGATGCCTTCAAGGCCGTCGGTGATGCCAGCTCCAAGCTCAAGGCGAGCATCACCGACGCGTTCGCCGTCGGTTGGAAGGAGGGCAAGGAGTTCATCACTTACGGGGCCAGCAAGAGCTGGGAAGGATTGAAGCAGGCCGTCGAGGACTCCGGGGCGCTGGGACTCAAGGACCTCTTCGCCAAGCTCCTCGACATGCCGAAACTCTCCGACGGCGACGTCGACATGCGCTACTCGGAGTCCCGTCAGAAGGAGATGGCGGAGGCCGATAAGGAATGGGCCAAGTTCGTGAGGGACCTCGCGGACATGACCCGGAAGGCCAACGAGGAGGCAGCCGCCGAAGCCCTCGCTGCAGACCGGGAAGAGTCGTCCCGCTTCGCCGAGGCCATGCGGGGGATGCGCGAGGAGGCACAGCGCATCAAGGACGCCATGGAGCAGGCGCGGCAGGCCCTGGTGGACAAGATCGTCGGTGGCCTGGGGCAGCTCGGCGCCATCATCAACGCGGCGGCCCAGGGGTTCGAGGCGGGCGGCGTCTACGGAGCGGTCATCGCCGGTTTCGCGGAGCTGCTCATGCAGTCCAAGGGCTTCGCTGACGTCATCACCATGTTGAACGGCGTCATCCAGACGGTGGCCGATGCGCTGGGGACCATTCTGGAACCCGTCGGGCCGCTCCTCGGCGCCATCAAGCTGATTATCGACGCCGTCTTCTCGGTGCTCACGCCCGTCTTCGAGATGCTGAACGAGGCGATAGAGCCCATCGTCCCGCCGCTCGTCATGGTCGGGAAGATTCTCCAGGGGCTGGCGCCGCTGCTTGAAGCTGTCGCCAAGTCATTCATGTCTGTGCTGGACCCGCTCTCGAAGCTCGCCGGCCCAGTCATGGAGGCACTGTTTGGCATCCTGAAGTTCGTGGGCATCATCATCCTCGAAATCGCCATCATGCTCGGCGACGTCTGGAACGCCATCGTGAAGGCCATCCAGTGGGTCCTCCGGCAGATTTCCAAGGCCATCGAGTGGATGGGCATCAAGGCGCTGAAGAACCTCGCGAACAGCCTTGAGGGGATGAAGGTCAACACAGACGAGATGGGGCGGTCGCTGGAGGATTTGAAAGACACCACGTGGGAGTCCGCGGACGCGCAGGCTCGGCAAACCGCCGAGGTGCTGCGCGGGACCACTGCGCTTGAGAAGATGACGGAGGCCCTCACAAACGTCCCAGCGGCCTGGAAGGTGGCCTACCGCCGCTTCCAGGCCCAGGACGCCGCAGACGGGCCGGGCACGCCAACTGCCCCCGGGTCCGGCACCGGCGGGGGTGGTGGTACTGCCAGAGAGATTCCTCAGTGGTTTCTCGACTTCATGGCGCTCCCGGACGCGCTTCGCGAGCGCCGCGAGGACCGGTCGCGAGACCCGTTCATGGGTGGGCGCAGTGGCGGTGAGTACATCCCCAAGACGAGCGCGCCAGTGCAGTCGCTCAAGGGCCCCACGTACAACCTCGCAATCAACACAATCGACGCGGACGAGGGAGTGGAGCGTGCCGTGCGCTTCGTCAGACGTGTCGATGCAATGACGAAGCTGGCCGACTCCGGCAGGCGCATCTCCAAGTCATCCCGGTACGGGGGCTGAGCACATGGCGTTCCTCACACTGTCTGGCATTCCCATCCCCCTCGACGCGGGCAGCCCTCTCCAGTACCGACAGGAGCTGCTGGGCGAGGTGCGTCGCAGCTTCGCCGGGCAACTCCGCTCGAGCGAGCGCGCACGACGTTGGACGTATTCGGGCAACACCATGCCCCTGGTCCTCGAGGAGTCGCTGGCGATGAGGAACCTCATCGACGGCCGGGGCCACTCCTGGTCATTCGATGGGGGGACGGTGTCCTCGACTGGTATCGGGCCTCCCGTCGTTACTGGCGACGCTGGCGGGCAGATGGGGGGCGGGCGGTTCGGCACGGGACGCCTGCGCTGTGCGCCAGGAGGGCGCGTGCAGTGGCCGCTCTCCCTCGGCGCCGACCTCGGGCGTACCACCCTGGCCTTCTGGGTCCGAACCCCGGACCTCGACAACGTCTGGACTCACCTGGTCATCGATTGGGCGACCGCTGCGGTCTACCGCGATGGCGCGCTGTGGACCACGGTGGACGTGTTGGGCGACTACTCCATCGTCGTGGCCCTGACGGCAGCGTACCTTGAGCTGGGCTGTAACACGGACGGCGGTGGCGAGATTTCGTACGACGACCTTGTCGTCCTGCCGTACTGCGTGCCCGCGTCGTGGCTGACCGCGTGGGCAACCTCGGGCGCACCCTTCGGGCCCCTCCCAGCCCATGTCGTCGGCGGGTCAGGCGTCCACACACCGGGACTTCTCATGCGCGGGCAAGCCCGCGACGGCACGGCGATGGAGCTCTGGACCGAGGGCGGGCAGTTCCTGACGCACGAGGCGTTCGACTTCGAGTTGCGCGAGTAGCCGGCCCGCGCCCGTCTTGTCGCAGGCCGCCTCTTCTCCTGGGGGAACCCTCTCCCAGGAGTGTTGTGCCCATGAGGCCGATTACCCAAGCAGAGCAGAACCTCATGATGTCCGACGCGGGCTGCACGACGTGGCTGCGCGTGCGACTCCTCGTGGGCACCGTCGACGTGGACCTGTCGTCGGTGCGTGGCCATGACTGGCTGCTGGACGCGTCGTGGACTGCCACACTCGACGCTCCCGTCGGGACTGCGACTGTCACGCTTCGTCGCTTCGTCGGGCCGGACGAGGCCCTCACCCTGTCCCCGCAGGTGGTGTCGAGCCCCGTCAACAGCTCCGGACTCCTCTATGACCCGCTGCTCCGCGAAGGGCGGACGATTCGCATCGACTGCATGGTGGTGCCGCTCGGGCACGGCAAGGTCGGCACCTGGCGGGAGAGCTTTTACGGGCGAGTCGAGGACGTGTCCGTCGAAGGGGCGACCATCCTCCTCACCTGCCGCGACATGGCGGGCATACTCCAGGACGTGGTCATCAAGGAGGAGCGTGACTATGGGTCTGCGACCGTCGGCGTTGCCGTCCAAGTCGTGATGAACCAAATCCTCAGCGCCGAAGGGCTCGGGGCCTTCGGGCCGTACTGCCCGGTGGACCCGATGTGGCAGTTGGGCCGGTTCACCCAAGGCAAGATGCCGGTGATGGACGCGCTCCAGGACCTGGCCGGACAGCTCGGCTGGGACCTGCGGCTCCGGTGGCGGGTCGGGCACGGCTTCGCTCTCACGCTCGCGGAACCGGAGCGCACTACCACGACGCCCGTATGGTGGTTCGGACCCGAAGCGTACGAGGACCTCGACGGACTGGCGCGACGGCTCACGGACATCCGCAATGCGGTCAGGGTGGTGTACGCGGACGCCAACGACAGGGATGCCGCGGGGAACGGAAAGCGGAAGATGCTCACCGAGGTGAACTCCGTGAGCATCGCCGAGTACGGCGAACGCTGGTCCGAAATCGTCGAGGCGTCGACCAGCAACATAAATACGGAGGCCGAGGCTCGCCGGTTGGCCCGCGCCTTCATCAACGACATGTCGGAGCCCGCGCTGGAGGTGACCGTCACAGTCGCGCTCTGGTGGCACCTCGAACTCGGAGACTTCGTGCAGCTCTGGCCGGACTACATCAACTTCGATGAGCCCCAGCAGCTCGCTGTTCAGTCCATCGAGCACGTCTTCACTGCCGACAAGGGCGCTGCCACGAAGCTGGTGCTAAGGGGCCGGCCAAGCACGTCACGCGTCGCATGGCTCAAGCGAGAGGCGGTTCCGGGCATCGGGAAGGCAGCGCCCTTCACGGGGCCCGACGCGCCTACGGGACTCACCGTCGCCAACACCGTCAACGGGGGCACGGTGTCCTTCACGCCGGCCGCCACGGGCTCCGCCTGGGACGACTTCGAGTTGCACCTCTCCAGCACGTCCGGATTCACGCCGAGTTCGGCGACGTACCGCGGGCTCTCCGGCACCACGCGCTTCGACGTGACAGGGCTCACCCCGGGCACCACCTACTACGCGCGTGTGCGCGGGCGAGACGCCAAGGGCAACCTGGGGCCGGCTTCGTCCGAGGTAACCCTCATGCCGAGGTACCTGGCGCCTGTTGACCTCCAGCCCTACGTCAACATCACCACGCTCCCGCCCAACGGAGACTTCGAGGCGCTCACCGACCCGACGGGACTGCCAGACACCTGGCTCATGGACGTCGGAACCTGGGGTACGGATGCGTCCGTGGTGAGCGACGCCCTCACCGGAGCAAGAGCCCTGCATCTGTCGACTGCGGGGACGGCCATCCGCTCCCAGCTCATGGTGGTGCGGGAGGGAAACCGGTACGGCGTCGACCTCTACGCCAAGGCGTCTTCCGCATCGACGGTCTTCACGGTGTCGATTCGGTGGCTGAACTCCGCGCAGGCGTTCTTCGGCGAGTCAACGGTCATCCAAACGGCCCCACCCGTCGGTGTCTACGCGCGGTTGAGTGGCTCTTCCGGGGCTCCGCTCGGCGCGCGCTACGCGCGAGTGGTCATCACGCTTCAAAACTCGGTGGGGCCTGGCCGAACGCTGACGGTGGACTCGCTCGTCTTTGCCCCGCTGTCGCTGGTCTCGGAGCGGCCAACGCCCGTAACTGGGACGATGTTTGCGATGGGCGGTGGCGGCTGGGCGAACGTTGGGGCTCCCGAACAGGCTGCGATGTACTCGAAGGGACTGGGCGAGGAAGTGGCGCTTGAGGGCGCAATCCGCAGCGGGACCATCGGTGGCATCGCCTTCTACGTGCCTGCGGGCTATCGCCCGTCCGCCAACATCCGCTGCGTAACCGCAGCGGCCAACGGGTTCGCTCGCATCCGAATCGAGCCCACGGGCGCTGTGATTGTGGAGTCCGCGCCGGACTCGACGCGGGTCCACCTCGACGGCGCCAGGTTCGTCGCTCGTGGATAGCTCTTCACTCCGGCGCACCAGCAGGGTCGGTGGTGTCCCACCCGGCGCCCCAGGCCTACCATCCAGATTGCCAAGACCCGACTGGTCGAGCCTACGCTTGACGCATGACGACCCGTCCGCTCCTCATCCTGTTCTTGCTGCTCTCGATGGCAGCCAATGCCCAAACGCAACCCAGATTCCGCCCCACTGAGGTTCGGCAGCAGTGCAAGCGCTTGAGCGAGTCGCTGAGGATGATGGAGGGGACTTCGCTCGCGGGAGCGGCCTTCCAGATAGGGCTGAAGTCAGCAATGGCGTCTGCGCAAATGGGAGATGCACGCGCCGCCCGGGCGACGATCCGGAAGGCGACGGCGGAAATGAGAACCCTCCTTGACGGCCTCGAAGCGCTGATTGATGCGCAAGTATATTTTGCGCAACTTGTCGAGCACCTCAAGTCCCTCACCAGTCGTGAACGCGAAAAACTTAGAGTGCCGATGACAGAATGCTTCGTCGCGACTGGCCAACTGCATTTGCTTCCTTCAACGGATGACGAAGTGGCATCGGAAGAACCTGCGGAGGTCGACACGACCCAGGATGGCGTCGTGTACGACTAAGAAGCACGTCTTTACGTGCTCGCCCCCGATGCCCTTGGGAAAGAATCTCGCCCTGTCAGGCCTCCTCGTACTATTCGGGACGTATGCCGGGCTCCCTCCCGGCCAGCCGGGTAGGAGTCGAGCGTGAGAGAGGCCGAGAATATCTGGCGCGGTGGTACGTCGGAGGTTCCGCGCGGAGGTGGTGGTGGGAGCCAGGGAGGGCCGCGCGCCATCAGTCGTGTTTCGAGGACGACGCGGCAGCAGCTGGGCATCATCATCCGCAGGTATCGGGGCGTCTTGTTCGGGCGGCTCTACCAAGTGCGCCACCCAGTCTCCGGCTCTCTCTCGCTGGAGTTGGAGTTGACGGCACAGCAGCGGCACCTTGCACCGGACGTGGGGGTGGAGATGGTTATCTCTGCGCACCCCTCGACTGATGACAGCGCGCCGCCGCGGCTGAGCATGCGGCTGGCCCAGTCACCTGCCGGCGCCTCGGACGCGGACGTTGCACGCTGTGTAGAGGGTACCTTGAGCTTAAGTAAGGCGATGTTCCAGGCGGCGGCTACGCGCTCTCACTTGGCTGACACGATGGCGCACCTGCGTGCGCCGCCCGAGCGTCGCGGACCGGTGCTGCGCTCCCGACCGTTCATTCGGCGGGCGCGTCGGTCGCTGCGGCGCGCGTGGCGAAACTCAGGGACGGCAGCAACCGTGGCACTCGCGCTGGTGGGCGCGGTGCTGGCCGGCTCGTACTTCGTTCCTCCACCAGAGCCCCCCACCCCCAGTCCAACGCCGGAGTGGAGCGGCGGCGTGCCAGCCGGATGGATGGTGCCGGTGTCGATGGCACCTGTCCGGCTCGCATTGGACCTCCCACCCCGTCCATTCCCCGACCAGAAGACGCGGAACTGCGACGAAGACCAAGCTGAGGTGAAGATTAACGGCGGATGCTGGGTCGGGACCGACAGGGCGCCACCCTGCGGGGAGAAGATGTACGAGCACAAGGGCAAGTGCTACCGCCCAGTGGGGAAGGAGAAGGAGCCCGCTCGCGCGTTTATGCGCTAGGAGCTTGCACGCCTGCTCGCGGCGTGCTACCCATTTTCCCAGTATTCGACGTACCACGCAGCCCGCTGAAGCAGTGACCTTAACCAGCGCGTTGCTCCCACAGAGATTCGGCGACTCCAGGCGCATTCGCGCGTGTTTGTCGCCACCAGAAAAGGCCCGTGCACCCAGGTAGCGCTGGGACACGGCCCCTCCGGTGCCCCGTCGGCGTTTGTTAAGGTCCGCCGACGGGGCGCCACTTTGTTGTTTCTGGGGGTCTCCTCGTGGCGCCAGTTCCAATCACAGGCACCTTGACGGACACCCTCAGTGCAGCCAGGGCGGCGGCCCCCGCCCGTTGGTGTCCTGTCGGTGTCGGTGATTGCCCGCCGACAGTGCGTCACCTTCGCATGGACGTGCGTCCGTGCTCAGTCTCGGCGCGCGGACGAGCGTCCGCATCCAGTAGCTCCCGTGCCGCGCGCACCGTGTGCGTCGTTGCGACCATCGGTGGTGATTGCGTCGTGGCGCGTGGATTGGCGTGCGCTTTGCTCCGTGGTGGCGCGGCCCCTGCTGGCGACTGCGGCAGGGTGTCCTCGGGTAGTGCGGTGGCGGGCCACGGCGTCACTGCGCGCACTTCAACGCGATGTTCACCAGGGTCCCGAGCGGGGTGGGGAAGTCGATGATGACGGAATCGGAGATTGTGCAGTTGGTGGTGCGTACCGTTGAGAGCGAGTTCCAGCGCCGCGAAGCCACGCCCGAGCGCGAGTACCTGACCCAGAAGGCGGCATCGCGGCTCGCGGACTGCTCTCCGAGCACGATTCGTGCGTGGTGTGATGCTGGGCACCTCACTCGCCACCACAACGGGCGCGTGCTGAGGGCTGAGCTGGTGGCGTTTCTGGCCGGTGGCGCTGCGAAGCAGCCGGGCAACAACGTGGTGGACGCGAAGGCGTTCGCAGCGAAGGTGCTGGCACGCCGGGGTGCCCAGCGATGAGCACCGATGGGGGTGGGCTCTACCGACGCAAGGACAGCAAGAACTGGTGGGCGCACTACTACGACGTCAACGGGCAGCGCCTCCCCGTGTCGCTGGGGACTCCCGACGAGAGGATGGCCCTGGAGCGGCTCGACGCCATCCGTCGCGAGGTCGCTGCTCGTGTCGACATGGGCTTGCGCGATTTGGGGCCGGTATCGGTTCAGCGCTATGAGGACAGGTGGATTGCCGACCGGCGCAAGCGCGGGGTGGCCAGCGTCGACGACGACTTGGCCCGGCTCCGACATCTGCCAGTGGACTTCAAGGCTCGCGAACTCGCATCGGTGCGTGTTCGGCATGTCCGGGACGCGATGGCGACTGTCCGAGCCAACCCCGACCTGGCGCCGCGCACCGTCCGTCACGTCTACTCGGTGCTCCGGACCATGTTCTCGGACGCGGTTGCGGACGAGCTGCTCACGGAGACGCCCTGCAAGCTGCGCCAGCGCCGCGACGAACTGCCGGCGAACGTGGATGCTAACCCAACGTGGCGCGATACGGCCGTCTACACGAGGGAGGAGGTGGTCGCCCTGGTGACAGACCTGCGCCTCCCTCTGTATCGCCGAGTCCGCTACGGGCTCGTCTTCATCGGGGCTGCGCGCTTTGGCGAGGCGGCGGCTCTCACGTTCGGCGATTGGGATGGTGTCATCGGACCGCTGGGGGCCTTGAGCATCATCAAGACCTATGACCACCGGGAGGGGGAGGTGAAGGACTCGACGAAGACGGACGCGCCGCGGCGCATGCCGGTGCATCCCTGGCTGAGCGCATTGCTCTCTGAGTGGGGCGCCACCGGCTGGGCTCGTGAGTTCGCCCGCTCGCCCAAGTCGGACGACCTCATCATCCCCAGCCCCAAAGGACGTCACCTCAGGCCCCAGAACGCGCTTCGGGCGCTGCACAAGGACTGCGACCTGTTGGGGTTCCGCCGCCGCCGCATGCATGACGCCCGGCGCACCTTCGTGTCGCTGGCCCTGGCCGATGGCGCCTCAAAGGACCTGCTCCAGTGGGTCACCCACGGAGTGCGCCGCGACATCATGGACGCCTACACCACGCCACCGTGGGACGCCCTTTGCCGTGAGGTGGCGAAGCTGACGCTGACGCACTCGCAGACGGAGAACGACCCCATGAGCTGGTACGGCACTGGTACGGCAGGCCCAGAAAAGAAAAACCCCCTGCAAGTCCGAGGACTTGCAGAGGGTATCTTGGCGAGGAGTACGGGACTTGAACCCGTGGCCTCCGGCGTGACAGGCCGGCGTTCTAACCAACTGAACTAACTCCCCATAACCTTGGGCGGAACAGGGATTGAACCTGTGACCCTCGCCTTGTAAGGGCGACGCTCTGCCGCTGAGCTATCCGCCCGCAGGCGTGTTCCGCGTTGCGACGAGCGGGCTTTTATAAGTGGCTCACTCCACTGTCAAGCACCTGTTTCGAAGACCCAGGATCTTCCGTCACCGGCCGCGCGGAGCGTGAAAACGCTCGTGCGGCCGGTGACTTAGGGGCCTAGGGGACGGGCGCGACGTCCACTGTGCCCAGGTTCTCCGGGGCCACGCCGTTGGCTGAGCCGCCCTCGCCAGGATTGGGTTGCCAGTCGCCGTAGCAGTACGGGCCGGTGCCCACCCGGAAGCGCCACAGGTAGCCGTGGTTCAGGGCGGCGTTCACCGGAAGGTCCGCCTTGTACTCGTCGTCGTTGCCGCCATCGCTCTGAACCGTGCCAGCCACCCAGGTCCAGGCCGGGCTCACACCCGGGTCCTGTGTCTTGGGGCCGTGGCCCAGCTCCGCCGACAGGGTGGTGGCCGGAGGAGGGGCGTTGGTGACGCCGTCCTCGTAGATGAATCCGTACATGGTTCGGTTGCCGCTCAAATCACTGAGCTTCAGCGGCCACTGGAGCCGGCAGTAGTCGATGCCGGCGTGGTTTCCGACGGTGAGGGCGTGTTGCTGGCCCAGCGTGTAGCCCCCCACGTCGCTGCCGTCCTTGTCGCAATAGGTCCACGTGGAGCCATCCGTGCTGTAGCGCAGGCTCACGGCGCGACTCGTCGTGTAGGCCGGACGCAGCTCGGTGGTGAATTCATCCGTGTCCGCCTCACCCGAGGCCTCTCCGGCGTACGTCGCCGGCTTCCAGGTGAACGACGCCGAGGTGGTGGAGGCGTCCGTGTCCGCGTTGCCCAGGCCGACCTGCACCTGGATCCCTGTGCCCGCACCGGGGCCATTGGTGACTCCGGGGATGCGCACGCGGCCTGTCACGGTGACAGCGTCGCCGCTGCCCACCGTCGTCCCACTCACGCTCTGCAGCCGGCAGACGCCCGTGGCCGCCGCCTGCACCGTCAACGTGCCGGCGTCCGCGATGTCGAAGTCGTCATCCGTCCCGTCCGCGTCGCAGTACACGTAGGGGCCCGTGCCCAGCTTCACGCGGTAGGCGAACCGGAAGCTGCCCGCCGTGCCTGGGTTGGGCAGGGTGGCCCGGTACTCGTCGTTCTGGGTGTTGCCCGTGTCGGCGCCATGTGTCGCGGCCGTCCACTGCCAGCCTCCGCTCGTGTGGGCGCTGCCAGCCGGTCCGTAGCCCAGCTCCGCGACGATGCCCGCACCGGCGCCCGCGCCCGGCGTCACGCCCGCCTCGTGCACCTGGACCGCGATGACCTTCGAGGCCGCCTCACCAATGGCGTAGGCCTCGACAGGGGGCGCGGCTTGCGTCTCACCGCCCAGGCGGCACCAGTCCACCTGCGGCGGCACCACCGCGGCCACCGTCAGGACCGACGCCTGCGCCGTCTGGTAGCCGTTGGCGCTGCCGTCCCGGTCGCAATAGGCCCAGGCCTCGGTCTGATACCGGAAGCGCACGGCCACCGCGTAGGTGCCCTCCGCGGCGGGCGCCGTCAGCGACGTCTCATAGGAGTCCTGCGCGCCGCTGTCCATCTCGCCCGAGAAGCTCGCGGCCTTCCAGTTCCAGCCCGTCCCCGTCGCCGGGTCCGAACTCGCCGGGCCATACCCCACTTCCGAGGTGATTCCCGCGCCCGCCGCGCCGCTGGTGCCGTCCGTCACCGTCGTCACGAGCACCTTGCCGTGCACCACCTGCGTGGCGCCGCCCGGCGTCGCGCTCAACGTGGCCGGACCCACCAACTGGCACGCGTCCACGGCCACGGGCTTCACTTCCAAGCCACCGGCCTGGGCGAGCGTGAAGCCGTTGCCGAGGCCGTCCGCATCGCAGTAGCGGTACGCACCGCCATTCACGTTGAAGCGGATGGCGAACTTGTAGCGGCCCACCGTCCCAGGGTTGGGCAGGGCGGCCTTCCACTCGTCGTTGCTCCCGCCTCCGCCTGACTCACGGTTGAAGCTCGCGCCCGTGGAGGTCCACTGCCAGCTCGCCGTCTCCGGCGCGTCCGCCTCCGGGCCGTAGCCCACCTGTCCCTGGATGCCCGCGCCCGCGCCCGTGCCCGGCGTGACACCCTCCATGTAGACCTGGGCGTAGATTTCCTTCGTCGCCTGGCCCACGCGGTACACCTCGCTCGGCGGAGGCTCGATGGCCTCACCGCCGAGCTTGCACCAGCCGATGGAGATGTCCTGCGCCGCGCTCACGGTGAGCGTGCCCATCTTCGTCGGGTCGAAGCCCGCGGCCCCGCCGCTGTTGCCGTCCGAATCGCACAGCAGATACGCACCGTCGTTCACCTTGAAGCGATAGGCGAAGCGGTAGCTGCCCAGCGTGCCCGGGTTGGGCAGCGTGGCCTCGAACTGGTCGTTGTTGCCGACCTCGTCCTTGTACGCAGCCGTCGTCGTCCAGTTCCACTGTGCCGACGTGGCGGGGTCCTCCGCCGCGGGCCCCCAGCCCACCTGGCCCACCAGTCCGGTGCCCGCGCCGGCGCCGCTCGTCACGCCCTGCACGAACACCTGCGCCACCACCTTGCGGTTGGCCACCGCGTCCGTCGCGTACGTCACCGTCTCCGGCGTGTCGTTCCCGTTCGGGCCCAGCTTGCAGTAGCCGATGACCTTGGGGACCACCACTTCGCCCGCGACCGTGAGCTGGCCGAGCTGCGCGAGCTCGAAGTCCTGGCCGCCGTCATCCACGCCGTTGCCGTCGCAGACGCGGATGGGACCGCCGTTGGCGCTGAAGCGCACCGCGTAGCGATAGTCGCCATTGAGGCCGGGGTTGGGCAGCGTGCCCTTCCACTCGTCGTTGACCTCGAAGTTGTCCTTGGCCCAGGCCAGCGGCGTGGCCCAGTTCCACAAGGGCGAGGTGCGTGGGTCCTCCCCCGCGGGCCCCCAGCCGAGCTGGCCGGAGATGCCCGGGCCCGCGCCCACCTTGTCCGTCACGCCCGGCATGTGGACCTGGGCGAAGACCGTCTTGAGTCCCGACGTCTGCGTGGTCTGGTAGTTGATGACCTCGGGGGCCTTCTGGTCCTCGCCAATCTTGCACCAGCTGACGGGCGGCTTCGGCGCCTCGGTGCCCACGGTGAGCGTGCCCAGCTTCGCCAGGCTGAAGGTCAGCTCGCCCTCGACGCTGTCGTTGACGCCGTCCGCGTCGCACACGCGCCACGCGTTCTCACTGATGCTGAAGCGGAAGGCGAGCTTGTACGTGCCCACCGTGCCCGGGTTGGGCAGGTCCGCTTCCCACTCGTCGTTGTTGCCGTGTTCGGCCTTGTAGACGGCGGGGACCCACGTCCACGCGGCGGAGTTTCGAGGGTCCGAGTCCACCGGCCCCATGCCCAACTGCGCCACCAGTCCCGAGCCCGCGCCGGCGCCCTGGGTGATGCCCGCCGCGTACACCTGGCCCGCGACCTTGATCAGCGTCGAGTCCGTGGGGCGGTAGAACAGCTCCGGGTTGGCGCGGTTCCCGTCGGGACCCAGCTTGCAGTAGTCCACGCGCGGCCGGGTGATGAACACGCGGCGCAGCATGTCCTCCGTCACGCCGTTCGCGGTGCCATCGCCATCCGCCATCACCCACGTCTTTCCTCCGTCGATGGAGAAGCGGATGGTGATGACCCACTCGCGGCTCTCTCCGCCGATGGCTGGCTGCAACAGCACGTTGCCCTTGTAGATGTCCGCTTCACCGCTGTCGGAGTCGCCCTCGTACGTGGCCTCCTCCCAGGTGTAGCTCTCCGTCTTGAGCAGCTCGCCGTTCGCCGGAGCAAAGCCCACCTGCGCGCGCACGCCGCCGCCCTGACCCACGCCTCGGGTGAGGCCGGCCACGGTGATGGCGCCTCGCACCAGCACGCCCACCGGCTGCCCGCCGCTCACCGCGTCGGTGTTGCCGTTGATGATTTCGGCCTGGTCGATGTTCGCCGTGGGGGGCCCCTCGTAGAGGAAGCCCTTCACCAGCACGCCATAGGCGCCGTCCGGGTTCACCACGCGCACATCCACCTGCGCGGTGCTCGCGGAAGGGGAGTAGCCGTAGATGCGGAAGGCGTTGACCACGACGACGCGCAGGGCTTCCTGGTTGCCGAGGTAGAGCTTCGCGCCCGGCTCGAAGCCGGAGCCATAGACGTTGATGAGCGTGTTGCCCGCGATGGGGCCACCGGTGGGGGTGATTTCCCTCACGGTGGGCGGGGTGAGCGAGGGTGGCTGGCCGCCCTCCGGGTCATCACCACAGGCCACGACGAGCAACGACAACACGAGAAGAAGGGACCGCGGACAACGCGACGACATCGGCCATCACCCCTTGACGCCGCCAGCGGTCAACCCGCCGACGAGGTGCTTCTGGAGAGCGAAGAACAACGCCATGACCGGCGCGGAGACAATCAACGCGCAGGCGGCGAACTTGCCCCATTCCACCTTGTACTCGCCCACGTACCGCTGGAGGGCGACGGGCAGGGTGAAGCGGGTCGGGTCATTGATCAGCGTGGCGGCGAGGACGAACTCGTTCCACGCCGTCATGAAGGAGAACAGCGCCGTCACGGCCAGCGCGGGGCGGGCCAGCGGCAATACCACCTTGATGAACACCTGGAAGGGCGAGGCTCCGTCCATCACCGCCGCTTCCTCCAACTCACGCGGCAGCGTGTCGAAGTAGCCCTTCAGCATCCAGATACAGAAGGGCAGGGCGGTGGTGGCGTACACCAGCACCAGCCCGGTGAGGCTGTCGAGCAGCCTCAGCTTCTGGAGGATGCCGTAGATGGGCACCAGCATCAGCGTCGCCGGGAACATCTGGGTGACGAGCAGGGCCTGCATGCCACCCTCCTTGCCCGGGAACTTGAAGCGCGACAGCGCATAGGCCGCCGTCACCGCGAGCGTCAGCCCCACCACCGTCGTGGCGCCGGAGACGATGAAGCTCGACAGCACCTGCCGGCCGAACACCCAGCGCCCCTGCGCATCCGAGCCGAGCAACACCTCCCGGAAGTGGTCGAACGTCACCGCGTCCGGGAACGGGTTGGCGGTGAGCGACAGGCCGTCCGACGGCGACAGCGCCATCTTCACCACCCACAGCACCGGGTAGAGCGTCACCATGCACATCAGGCTCAGCCCCATGTGGATGACGGCCATCTTCAAGCCGGAGGGCTTCTTCATGACGCCTCCTCGGGCTTCATCAGGCGCCGGGTGAAGACGGACCAGCCCATCAGCACCACGAAGATGAGGACCGAGTACGCCGCCGCGAAGCCGTACTGCTCATTGCGCTGGAAGGCCCAGCGGAACGCCTCCGACACCAGGATGTCCGTGGCGCCGCCCGGCTCGCCTCCGGACACCAGGTAGATGATGTTGAACATGTTGAACGTCCACACGCTGCCCAGGATGACGGCGGGCAACATCGCGGGCTTGAGCAGGGGCAGGGTGATGCGCCGGAACTGCGTCCACTTGCTCGCCCCGTCCACCTCCGCCGCCTCGTACAGCTCCGGGGGGATGGACTGCAGTGCGCCCAGCGCCACCACCATCATGAACGGGAAGCCCAGCCACGTGTTGGTCGCCACGTTGGCCGCGAAGGCCGTGGAGAAGCGGGTGAACCAGCTCACCGGCTCCAGGTCCAGCGCGACGAGCAGGCCGTTGATGGCGCCGAACTGCCGGTGGAACATCCCCTTCCACATCAGCGCGGTGATGTAGTTGGGCACCGCCCACGGGATGATGAGCAGCACCCGGTAAATCCCCCGCAGCTTGAGCAGCGGGTCCTTGAGCACCAGCGCCAGCCCCAGGCCGATGCTCACGTGCAGCACCACGTTCACCACCGCCCACAAGAGCGTCACCGCGAGCGTGAAGTAGAACGAGAGCGGCTCGGTGATGCTGTAGCCACGGCTGGCCAGGATGTCGACGAAGTTGGCCAGGCCCACGAAGGTGTACTGCCCCGCGTCGTGGTGGAACAGCGACAGCGACAGGCCCACCACGAAGGGGATGAACACCAGCACCAGCAGACCCGCCGCCGCGGGCGCGACATACGCCACCGCGCGCGACACATCCGGATAGCGCTGACGGAATGTCTGGCTCTGTGCCGGCCGCCGCAGCACCCACGCCGTGCCTCCGCCCAGGACCATCACTCCGGCGAGACCCAGCCAGGGCATGGGGCTGGCGTCGGGTGGGCGCTCCCGGTGCAGGGCCCGGTAGCGACGGTCAGCGAGCGCACCCGCGTCCTCGGGCCGCGTTCCGCCCTGGAGCACCGCGCGCAACGTCAGCTTCATCGGCTCCCACACGCGGGCCATCTCCAGCGTGTTGGGCATGGGCGTGGCGTCCTTCGCCGCCTCGCGGAAGGAGGAGATGAGCGTGTCGTCCTTCACCTCCTGGAGCTGGTACGCGGCCACGTCCGCCGGAATCTGCCGGCCCACCGTGGTGCGCACCCGCGACGCCTCGCCCAGCGACAGGAATCGCGCCAGCTCGTGCGCCCGCGCGGCCTGCTCCGTGCGCGAGGAGACGAACGCCGCCTCCACGCCGAGGAAGGGCTTCATCGGCGTGCCTGTCTCGCTCACCGTGGGCAGCGCCACCACGCGG
Organism: Myxococcus sp. CA051A; assembly: GCF_013336705.1. NCBI lineage: Bacteria > Pseudomonadati > Myxococcota > Myxococcia > Myxococcales > Myxococcaceae > Myxococcus > Myxococcus sp. CA051A. Next base: position 671,700 of record NZ_JABUMS010000001.1, read on the forward strand.
TACTGCACGGACGGTGCGATTTCTCCCGCGAACCAGGGGCCGCTGATGGTCATCGCCACGCGGCCGTCGTTGAAGAGCGTCTTCACCAGCGCGCCAGACACCTCCTGGGGCATCATCCGCTCGTCCTGGAGCCGCTTCACGAAGGCCAGCGAGCGCGCCATCCCCGGCGTGTCGAAGCTCGCGCGGCCCGTGGCGTCGAAGAGCGGCCCGTCGAAGCCGAAGAGGAATGGCGCGTGGAAGTAGAAGTCTCCGCTCTCGTACGCCAGCCCGAAGCGCCCCTCTTCGGGCTTCGACAGGGTGGGCAGGAGCGCCAGCAGCTCCGCGGTGGTGGTGGGCGGGCGCGGCACCAGCTTCGTATTCACATAGAGCGCCAGCGACTTGAGCGACATCGGATAGCCGTACACCTGGCCATCCACCTCCAGCGCCTCCACCGTGTTGGCGAAGTAGTCGGCCCGGACGAGGGTCGCCGTCGTGGGCGCCAGCAGGTTCTGTCCCTGGAAGTTGCGCAGCCGCTCGTGGTTGAAGATGAAGACGTCGGGCCCCGCGCCGTGGGGAATGGCGTTGGTCAGCTTGGACGCGTAGGCGTCATAGGGCAGGGCGAGCATGTCCACCCGCACGCCCGTCTTCGCGGTGAAGAGCGTGGTCGCCTGGAGGAGCGCGGCCTCTTCGCCACCCCGGTACGCGTGCCACAGCTTGAGGGGTGCTGTCTGGGGCTCCGCCGCGTGCGCGCTCCACGCCGTCGCGAGCAGCACCAGCGCCAGCAGCCTCTTCAAGACGCCACCTCGAGCGACTCGCGGTCCACCGGGTGGCGCAGGGCCACGGACCCATCCTCGGTGAAGACGTGCAGCGCGTCCGCCACCGGCGATAGCGACACCTTGTCTCCCACCGAAACCTGGGAGCCCTTGTCGAAGCGCGCGGCCACCGGACCCGCCTCCGTGCTGACGAAGGCATAGCCGTCGAAGCCCAGCCGCTCCACCGCGTCCACCGTGCCCGTCAGGGGGCCCAGCGCCGCCACGCGCAGGTCCTGGGGCCGCAGGCCCACCAGGAGGTTCGTCGCACCCGGGGCGAGGTCCGAGGGGGACAGCAGCGTGAAGCCCTTGCCCACCAGGTTCGCGCCGTCGCGCCGGGCCTCCAGGAAGTTCATCGCGGGCGAGCCGAGGAAGCCCGCGACGAAGCGGTTCGCCGGGCGGTTGTAGAGCTCCAACGGCGGTCCCACCTGCTGCAACACGCCCGCGTTGAAGACAGCCACCCGGGTGGCCAGCGTCATCGCCTCCACCTGGTCGTGGGTGACGTAGATCATCGTCGCGCCCAGCCGGCGGTGCAGCCGCGCCAGCTCCCCGCGCATCTGCACTCGCAGGGCGGTGTCCAGGTTGGACAGGGGCTCGTCGAAGAGGAAGACCTTCGGGCGCCGGACGATGGCTCGCCCCATGGCCACCCGCTGACGTTGTCCACCCGACAGCGCCTTGGGCTTGCGCTCCAGCAGGTGGCCCAGCTCCAGCATCGTCGCGACTTCAGCCACCCGGGAGGCGATCTCCGCCGGGGGGAACTTCCTCAGCGTCAGGCCAAAGGCCAGGTTCTCCCGCACCGTCATGTGCGGGTAGAGCGCGTACGACTGGAACACCATCGCCACGTCGCGATCCCTCGGGGGCACGTCGTTGACGCGCGCCCCGCCGATCCGCACCTCGCCCGAGTCCACCTGCTCCAGCCCCGCGATGAGCCGCAGGAGTGTCGTCTTTCCACAACCCGACGGCCCCACCATGACCAGGAACTCGCCCTGTCCCACCTGAAGGTCCACGCCCTTCACGATGAGGTTCGGGCCAAACGACTTCTTGATTCCGCTCAAGGTGACTTCGGACAAGACGCGCTCGAAAATGAGGGGAGAGAACGGCGGGGCACATTACCCGGAGCGTCGCGCTTTCCCCAAACCTCGCCGGTTGGGCGCGGTGCGTTATTCTCGCGCCGGGCCATCCGGAAGTTTCCGGGGTCCGTAGAGGGACAACTGGGGTGGCCGCCTTGTCAGCCCCAGAAGGCGCTTGTTATGGAAGCTGACATCCGGTCCGTCGAGGTCTACCCCACCGTATGAGCACTCCCCGTTGGTCCCTCTCGAGGGGCGCGACCCTGGTCGCTTTTCTGTTCGCCGTCGGTTGCAGCGAGAGCGACTACGTCCGGCTCTACCACAGCGAGGCCCGCGCCCCGAGCTACACCGTCGAGGACGTCGAGTCGATGAAGCACATGGGCGCGACGTTCACCGACCAGGGGGTCAACTTCGCCCTCTACTCGGAGAACGCGACGCGGCTGGAGCTGCTCCTGTTCGATGATCCGGAGAGCAACCGGCCCTCGCGCACCTATGAGCTGACGCGCTACGGGGACGTGTGGAACGTCTACGTGGAGGGCGTGGGCCTGGGGCAGCACTACGGCTTCCGGGCCTGGGGTCCCAACTGGGAGTTCGATCAACGCTGGTTCCCCGGCTCCATCCACGGCTTCCGCGCGGACGCGGACGTGGACGGCAACCGCTTCAACCCGAACAAGCTGCTGACGGACCCCTACTCGAAGGCGCTGCACCGGGACCACGACTGGAGCAAGGGCAGCACCGCCAGCGGGCCCGCGCGCACGGAGGTGACGTACGCGGCCTCCGCCAAGAGCGTCCTCGTCCAGAGCGACTACCAGTGGGGCGACGGGGAGCGGCAGTGGCGGGACAACCGCCAGAACGAGCAGTGGGCGGGCCACAAGTGGCAGGACCTCATCGTCTACGAGGTCCACGCCAAGGGCTTCACCGCGGACCCCGCCAGCGGCGTGCGCTTCCCCGGCACCTACCGGGGCCTGGGCGAGAAGGCCGACTACTTCAAGGACCTGGGCATCACCGCCGTGGAGCTGCTCCCCATCCACGAGAAGCCGCTGGACGGCGGTTACTGGGGCTACCAGACCATCAACTTCTTCGCGCCCGAGCTGTCCTACGCCGCCTTCAAGCGGCCGAACGAGGTCGTCGACGAGTTCAAGTGGATGGTGGAGGAGCTGCACAAGCGCGACATCGAGGTCATCGTCGACGTCGTCTACAACCACACCGGCGAGGGCGGCCTCTGGCGCGAGAAGCTGGAGTCGGACGACGTGCTGCCCGGTGAGCCGCTGGACTCGTTGGACCCGGCGGAGGTCGCCGGCGTGTACTCGTTCCGCGGCATCGACAATCAGGCGTACTACGGGCTCAACGGGGACCGGCGCACGTACTGGAACAACACGGGCGTGGGCAACCAGACGCGGCCCAACCACCGCCCCATGCGCAAGCTCATCATCGACAGCCTGCGCTTCTATGTCGAAGAGCTGCACGTGGATGGCTTCCGCTTCGACCTGGCGCCGATCCTGGGCGAGAGGGATCAGGACTACAACCGCTGGGACGACCCGAAGAACACGGTGCTTCAGGAGATCGTCGATGACCCGGTGCTCCAGCGCTACAACACGCGCATCATCGCGGAGCCCTGGAGCGCGGGCGGCTGGTACTGCATGCCCATGGGCGAGTTCCCCAACTCGCTCACCCAGCCCGGCAACGGCTGGTACGAGTGGAACGGCCGCTTCCGCGACTGGTGGCGCGCGTTCATCAACCGCGACGACTGGAAGCTCAACTCCAACGAGGGCTCGCTGTGCGGCAGGCCGGGCTCCGCGGACGGCGCCTTCCTGATGTACGGCAGCAAGGAGTGGTACTCGCGCAACGGCCGGCGCCCATACCACTCGATGAACTTCATCACCGTGCACGACGGCTTCACGATGTATGACTTGTTCACGTACGAGGTGAAGCAGAACAAGTGCGGCCCGCTCAACCCGGTGTGCTGCGACACGCCCAACAGCCCCTTCTGCGACAAGGTGAGCGGCGAGGACCACAACCGCTCGCGCAACTGGGGCCCGGTGGGTGACACGCGCGGGGAGAGCATGCGCCGGCAGATGATGCGCAACGCCTTCATGGCGATGATGATCAGCCACGGCACGCCCATGATTCTGGGCGGCGACGAGTGGATGCGCACGCAGCTGGGCAACAACAACGCCTACTCCACGCGCGCGGACAACCCCTTCAACTGGTACCAGTGGGGCGCCTACCTGGCGCGCGACGAGCGGCACCGGATGTACGAGTTCGTCAAGGCCGCCATCCGCCTGCGCAAGGAGCACGCCTACGCCTTTGCGCCGCCCGACTACGAGAAGGGCTCGCCCCTGGTGTGGAAGAGCGCCCAGAACACCGAGGAGGTGGGCTGGGACACCAAGCAGTTGATGATGCACTACCCCGACACGTCGTTCGGCCCGGAGCTGGTGGTGCTCATCAACATGGAGCCGCGCGCGGTGGAGTTCACCCTGCCTCCGGGGCGCCAGTGGAAGCGGCTCATCGACACCCAGGCGTACTTCGACAGTCCCGAGTACCTGTCCGCCACGGGCCTGGAGCCCCGTGTCACCGGCAACTCCTGGCTCGACGCGCCGTCCCCCGTGACGGGGGTGACCTACGGGGTGCCCGAGCGCACCATCGTCGTCCTGCGCGCGGAGTAGGGGCAGGCAGGCGAGGTGCGCTATAAGCGGGGCCCGTCCATGCGAGTCCTGCCAGCGCGCCTCGGCGCCCTCCTGCTGCTCTTCATCCCGCTCGTCACCCTGGCCGACGCGTCGAGAGATCGCTTCGGCGCCGCGGGTTACTTCCGCATCATGACCCGCCCGGATTTCTCGGGCGGCTCCGGCCAGCTCGGGTACTACTGGCTGTACGGCCGGCTCCTCAACGAGAGCCCCTACGGCGAGCTGAACCTGAGGCTGGACGTGCTCCAGTCCGCGCCGGGAACCGACGAGGCCTGGGCGGAGGTGCACACGCGCTTCTCCGGCACCTCGTTCCGCTCGGCGGACCCGGGCAACGGCTCCTTCGTCAACTTCCGCGCGGACTACCTGTTCGTGCGCGCCGGCAACATCCTGCTCGACAGGGTGACGTGGCAGCTCGGCACGCTCGAGGACCGCTGGAATGACTTGCACATCTACGACCAGCGGCCGGCGACACTGCTCTGGGACACCGTGGGCCTGTCCGGCACATACCAGGGAGACCGCTACGACGTGCTGCTGGCGGTGGGTGACAGCGGCTACACGCTGCGTCCCCAGAAGTACAACACGGTGCTCACCGGCGCCGCGTCCTTCCGCTACCGCCTGATTCCGGGGCACCTGGAGTTGGGGGTGCGCGGGCAGCTCGGCTACGAGCCGGACGTGCGGGGCAATCGCAACGCGCTCTACGCGTCGCCCAACACCAACTACGAAGACTACGTGCGGCGCGAGGTGGTGCAGCGCTACTTCGAGCAGAACCCGGGTCAGGCGGACTACGAGGTGGGCAACCTGACTCCCCGCAGCGCGCTGTCATACCGGGCCATGGGCTACGTGGGCTTCGGCAACGTGGGGCCGCTCATCTGGGACAACCTGTACCTCACCTTCGAGCGCAAGCACCCGGACCAGTCCTACACGGAGCGCGTTCGCGACAGGGAGTTCTCGGTCTTCATCGCGGACCAGACCGACGAGCGCTACGAGGCGGCGCTGGGCAACGAGGCCTACATCAAGCTCATCCCCGACAAGCTGGAGGCTCTGTGGGGCGTCTGGGTGGGGTACGCGTTCAACGAGGACAACGCCATCAAGCCCGGCGACGACGACCGCCTCATCGCGTCCACGGTGCTGCGGCTCCAGTACTTCCTCACCGAGCGCGTGCATCTGCTGGTGGAGACGAGCATCGCCACGGAGCGCAGCAAGAACGGCAACCTGTATCGCAACCACGTGGACTCGGTGTTCACCAACTCCGGGGGCATCCCGGACTCGCGCGGCCTGGAGTACGGCGACAGCGACACGCGCAACACGTGGCAGGGCAAGGTGGGTGTCGTCCTCAATCCAACGGGACGAGGCATCTACGCGCGCCCCAGCTTGCGGCTGCTGTATGGCTTGCAGCACTCCTCGCAGCACGCGGCGTTCGGCAACTCCTTCGTGGATAGCCTGGACCAGTACAACACGTACATCGGCCCCGAGCGCCACTGGCACTCGGTGGTCGCCATCGAGGCCGAAGGATGGTTCTGAGACAGCGGTGGGTGGTCGTCCTCATCCTGGCGCTCATGGCGTCGGGCTGCCTGAAGCGGCAGGGGCCGCCGGTGCTGGCGCCCGAGGGCACCGTGGTGGCGGTGGCCTATATCCGGGACGACGCGCAGCGACGCGGCACCGTGGCCCAGGTCCCCGAAGGCGTCCGTCAGCGCGTTCTGGAGGCGCTGGCCAAACGCAACCTCCAGGTGCAGGAGGTGCCCTACGAGCGGTACGCCACCGACTTCGCGAAGGTGACGGATTCGCAGCGCCGCTTCGCGATGCTCAAGGCGCAGGCCCCGGAGGCTCCGCTGCTGCTGCTGGTGGAGACGCGGGTGTCGTTCTTCGGCCAGGTGGGGGGGCGCTTCTCCTGGGACGTGTACGTGAAGACGACGGCGAACCGCGCCACGTCCACGCTGGAGCCGACCAGTGATTTGCAGGACTACGGCGCCGCGCTCCAGTTCGACCAGCAGCGCGAGGATGACGCGCAGAACGAGGTGTCGCGGCAGATTTCGGGACAGGCCGCCGCGCTGTTCGACTCGTTCCTCGCCTCTCCCATGCTGGTGCCGAACACGGAAGGGGGCCCTGGCGTGGTGCCCGGCCTGGACGCGCCGGCCGGCGAGGGAATCGAGCCGGGCAAGAGCACGCCGACGGAGCTGCCGCCTCCTGGGCCCGAGGCTCCTCCCGTGCCGCCTCCCTCTCCCGCGCCGTACAGGGGCCTGTGGACGCCGCCAGCCGGAGACGCCATCTACTTCGTGATGGTGGACCGCTTCTCCAACGGGGACGCGGGCAATGACGGGACGGTGGATGCGAAGGACGCGCAGGCCTTTCACGGCGGAGACCTGCGAGGTGTCATCGACCGACTGGACGGGCTGAAGTCGCTCGGTGTCCGCACGGTGTGGCTTTCACCCGTCTTCCAGATGCGGACGGAGAAGTTCTACGGCTACGGCGCCTTCCACGGCTACTGGGTGGAGGACTTCGGGCGGGTGGAGCCGCGCTTCGGTGACGAGGCCCTGCTGACGCGGCTGTCGGACGAGCTGCGCCGCCGGGACATGCGGCTGGTGCTGGACGTGGTGCTCAACCACGTGGGCCCGGAGACGCGGCTCACGCGCGAGAAGCCCGAGTGGTTCCACGGCCTGGGGCCCATCGACAACTGGAATGACTCGCGCGAGCTGGTGATGCGCGACGTGCACGGGCTGCCGGACCTGGCGGTGGAGCAGGAGGCGGTCTACGCGCACCTGCTGTCGAAGTCGCTGAAGTGGGTGGACGCGGTGAAGCCCGCGGGCTTCCGCCTGGACGCCGTCAAGCACCTGCCGATGGACTTCTGGGCCCGCTACAACGACGACCTGCGCGCGCACGCGGGCAACGACTTCCTCCTCCTGGGCGAGCTGCTGGACGGCGACCCGGTGCTGCTGTCGCGGGTGATGAAGGAGGGCCGCTTCGGGACGATGTTCGACTTCCCGCTGGCCTTCGCGCTGGTGGATGTCTTCTGTCGGGGTCGCTCGCCGGCGCATCTGGGCGCGGTCCTCTTCAACGACCGGCTGAACCCGGCGCCCGGCTCCATGGTGACGCTGCTGGACAACCACGACCTGCCCCGCGTCATGAGCGAGTGCGGCGGCGACGTGGAGAAGGTGAAGCGGGCGCTGGCGGTGCAGCTCACCGCGCGGGGGGTGCCGGCGCTGACGTACGGCATCGAGGAGGGGCTCACCGGCGCGAAGGAGCCGGAGAACCGGGGCGACATGCGCTTCACGCCGGACCACCCGCTGCGTGCGTGGATTGGTCGGCTGTTGGAAGCGCGGCGGGGCAGTGAGGCCCTCCAGCGTGGCGAGACCTTGGTGCTCGCCGCCCGGGAGGACCTCTTCGCCTACGCCCGTGTGACTCCCGACGAAGCCGTGTTCATCGGCATCAACTCCGGGACGAAGCCCCGGGATGTGTTCCTGCCGGAGGCGCTGGGCGAGGCCGGCCAGGGCGTGGATCCGCTGACGGGCTCGCAGGGCATGCTGGGGCGGCTCGCCGAGTCCGCGTACTTCCACGTCACGAATCCGCCCGGTCAGGTGACGCTGCGTCGGCTGAAGCCGCGCACGCCGGGTGGTTTCGCGGCGCTCGCCCGGAAGGCACGGGCGTGGTCGCGCGGCGAAGGCGAGCGGCGCACCGTGGTGCTCGCGACGGGAGATGCGTCCGTGCGCGTGGTGGGCGGCGGGCCGGAGCTGGGCGGGTGGAAGGCCGAGCGCTCGCTGCGCCCCGAGGCCGGCGCGGTGACACTGTCGCTGCCCGTGGGGGGCGTCTTCGAGTACAAGCTCGTCCGCGACGACGGCCCGGGGAAGTTCTCCTGGGAAGCGGGACCCAACCGTCTGCTCTACGTTCCCCAGTCGGATGAGTCCGACGTCGCGAGCCAGGAGCCCCTTCGCGTGGAAGTGGCCTGGGAGCAGCGCCCCGCTGCCGCGGCACCGTGGTCCCTCATCCGTCCCATCCTTCTCCGCTCCCGACCGGAGCTTTGACCCAGAGCCCGAAGTGAACGACCGACTCCTCCGCGCCGCACGCCGCCAGCCCACCGACACCACGCCCGTGTGGCTCATGCGTCAGGCGGGCCGCTACCTGCCCGAGTACCGGGCCATCCGCGGCAACATCGCCTTCCTGGACCTGTGCAAGCACCCGGACCTGGCCGCCGAAGTGACGGTGCAGCCGGTGACACGGCTGGGCGTGGACGCGGCCATCATCTTCTCCGACATCCTGATTCCCGTGGAGGCGATGGGAATCACGCTGGAGCTGGGGGACAAGGGCCCGCACTTCCCGGAGCCCGTGCGCACCGCGGCGGACATCGACAGGCTGGGCGTGCCGGACCCGGTGGAGGGCACGGGCTTCGTGGCGGAGGCCATCCGCCGCACCCGCAAGGCGCTCAACGACTCCGTGCCCGTCATCGGCTTCGCGGGCGCGTCCTTCACGCTGGCCGCGTACATGGTGGAGGGCGGCGGCTCCAAGAGCTACATCCTCATCAAGCGGCTGATGTTCGAGCAGCCCGCGCTCGCGCACCGCCTGTTCGGCAAGCTCACCGACACGCTCATCCCCTACCTCAAGATGCAGGTGGAGGCGGGCGCGAGCATCGTCCAGATTTTCGACTCGTGGGGCGGCGAGCTGTCGCCGTGGGACTACGAGCGCTTCTGTCTGCCCTACCTGACGCGCATGGTGTCCGAGCTGAAGGCCACCGGCGTGCCCGTCATCGTCTTCGGCGTGGGCATGTCCACGCACCTGCCGCTGCTCCAGCGCACGGGCGCGGACGTGGTGGGCCTGGACTGGACGCTGCCCATGGACGAAGGCCGGCGCGTGCTGGGGCCGGACATCGCCGTCCAGGGCAATCTGGACCCGCTGCACCTGTTCCTTCCGCGTGAGGAATTGGATGGGCGCGTCAAAGACATCCTCCTGCGCGCGGGCCCCGTGGGGCACATCTTCAACCTGGGCCACGGCATCCTCCCGCCCACGGACCCCGAGGCCGCGAAGTTCGCCGTGGAGGCCGTGCACCGCCACGGCTTCGCGCTTCGTCAGGGAACGCTGACACCGTAAAGCTTCAGGGCCGCTGCGCGCCGTCTGGGAATGCGCGCGGCCCGACGTAACCTTTCACGCCACACGGAGCTCGACTCTTGTGGCGTGAAAGGTCTCTGCGCGAGGCATTGAGCGGTGCGTCATCCCCGCAATGTCTTTGTTTGGTTTTGGGCACGAGCATTGCTCCCTCTCCAGCCGCAGCCCGCCATTCATTCACTCATCTCGATTCTGACCTCTTCGACCCGGACCGGTGCGGCTGAACCCGCGGCACCACGAGGAGCGTATGCAACATCGTCACTCACACCCCCGAACCATCCTTGGCTCAGCCATCACCTTGTTGGCCCTGATGGCCTTCACCTGGAGCGGCACCGCCCAGGCGCAGACCTTCACCCACGGCGTCGCGGACGGCTTCGTGCTGCCCACCGAGCCGGTGTCGCCCAGCACGGGCATGCTCAACTACATCGCGGCGAACTACACCTTCCCCGGCTCGCGTGCCTTCGACGACACGAGCATCGACCGGTGGTTCGCCACCACCTTCACCAACCTGCGTCGCAATGGCCCCATCTGTGGCGCCACCCTGCGCATGTCGGTGCGCAACCTGGGCAGCAATGACTCCATGGGTCTGCTGTTCATGGGCCCCGCGGGCACGCAGGTCGCCACCGGCTTTGGCGACTCCCTGACGAACCTGGGCATCGCCTTTGGCGCCACGGGCACCATCAACCTCAACCTGGCGGCGCTCCCCGGCGCGGTCAACCTCATCCCCACCCTCAACGCGCAGGGTTTCGTGGATGTCATCGTCCAGGACGACTCCGCGGTGGACTTCGTCTCGCTCACCATCACCCAGTGCCGCGTGGACGTGTACTCCAAGGACAACGGCAGCGACTTCGGTCTCACGCCGACGGTGGACCCCATCTGGATCAGCCCCGACATCCGCGTCTGCCAGACGGCCGGCTGCGTGGGCCACCAGAACCCGGAGTTCGGCCAGACGAACTTCGTCTACGTGACGCTGCGCAACAACGGTCCGCTCGTGCCCCCGGGCAACCCGGCGAGTGGCACGCTGCTCGTCTATTACACCGGCTCCGGTGGCGCGGCCGTGTGGCCCACGGACTGGGCGCCCATTGGCACCATCGCCGTCAGCATCCCCGCGGGCGCCACGCAGGAGTTCATGGTGCCCTGGACGGGCGTGCCGGCGCCGGGCCACTACTGCCTGCTGTCGCGGTGGGTGTCGACGCAGGACCCGATGACGCTGGTGGAGGTTGCGGGCTCCAACACGCTCAACAACACGCGTTGGAACAACAACCTGGCGTGGAAGAACATCAACGTGGTGAACCTGACGCCGTTCGCGCCCGCGAGCGAGTACGACTTCCGTCTGCGCAACCTGCTGCGTGACGCCCACGGCACGGCGGCCCTGGAGGTTCGCATTCCGGACCGCACCGGCGGCCCGTCCTTCCTGGAGCGCGGCCAGCTCTTCCTGACCCTGCCCGAGGAGCTGTGGGCGCGCTGGCAGCACCAGGGCACGGGCTTCGAGGTGGTGGGCGAGCGCCAGGTGCGCATCGTCAACCCGAACGGCGCGCGGCTGGAGGGCCTGATTCTGGACCCGAACGGCGCTCACCATGTCGGCGTGCGCTTCGTCGCGCAGGTGACTGATGCGGACCAGGGCAAGTTCGCGGTGGACCTGGTCCAGCACTCGGCCAGCGAGGAGAAGCCGGACAAGGTCGAAGAGGCGGGTGGCGTGCGCTTCGACATCACCGTGGGTCCGCAGTCGGACACCGGCGCGGGCACCAACGCGAAGAAGTAGGTGAACGGGGCCCGGCCCCGTGAGTAGCAGGACGAGGGGGTGGAGGTGCCCGTCATGGGTCCTTCGCCCCCTCGCTCTATTGGGAGCCGGACGTGCCTCGCGACAAGTGCTCGCGGATTGACTCTTGAGTCAATCGCGGGTTGACGCGGCGCATCACCGCCCGTTAGATGGACCTCACTCGTCGTCGCAGGAGGGTGAGGCACACATGGCAAGCGAGAAGCGTAACGGTCACCGCAGGGTGGCCATCGTCCGCGGCCTGCGGACCCCATTCGTCAAGGCGGGCACTGTCTTCGCCGGGCTCACCGCGTTGGACCTGGGCCGCATGGTGGTCCAGGAGCTGGTGCAGCGCTCGGACCTGGACCCGAACGTCATCGACCAGCTGGTGTTCGGCACGGTGATTCCGTCGCTGACCGCGCCGTCCATCGCCCGCGAAGTCGTCATCGCCGCGGGCCTGCCGATGAAGATTGAAGCGGCGACGGTGACGAAGGCCTGCGCGACGTCCATCCAGGCGATGACGACGGCGGCCAACTCGATTGCGGTGGGCGAGGTGGACGTGGCCATCGCCGGCGGCACCGAGGCGATGTCGGACGCGCCCGTGTTCACCAGCCGGCCCCTGGCGCATGCGCTGGCGGCGGCCTCCAAGGGGCGCTCGCTGCCAGAGAAGCTCAGGCCCTTCCAGAAGCTCAAGGCGACAGATCTGGTGCCGGTGCCGCCCGCCATCGCCGAGTACTCCACGGGCCTGTCCATGGGCGAGAGCGCGGAGAAGATGGCCAAGGAGAACGGCATCTCCCGCGACGAGCAGGACCGGATTGCATGGGCGTCGCACCGCAACGCGGCGGCGGCCTGGAAGGACGGGCGCTTCGACAACGAGGTGATGCACGTCTCGGTGCCGCCCCAGTACGAGCAGACGGTGACTCGCGACAACATCATCCGCGAGGACTCCACGCTGGAGGCACTGGGCAAGCTCAAGCCGGTGTTCGACCGCAAGTATGGCACCGTCACCGCGGGCAACGCGTCGCCGCTCACGGATGGCGCCGCCGCGCTGCTGTTGATGAGCGAGGAGCGGGCGAGGGCGTTGGGGTACGAGCCGCTGGGCTACCTGCGCTCGCACGCGTACGCGGCCACGGACCCGGGAGACCAGCTGTTGCAGGGGCCGGTGTACGCGGTGCCCACGGCGCTCAAGCGCGCGGGCATGAAGCTTTCGGACATCGACCTGGTGGAGATGCACGAGGCCTTCGCCGCGCAGGTGGGCAGCAACCTCCAGGCGCTCGCGTCCAAGGCGTTCGCGAAGAAGGCGGGCTGGAGCGAGCCGGTGGGGGAGATTGACCGCGAGCGGCTCAACGTCACGGGCGGCTCCATCGCCATTGGCCATCCCTTCGGGGCCACGGGGGCGCGCATCGTCACGCAGGCCCTCAACGAGCTGAAGCGTCGGAACAAGAACACGGTGATGTGCACCGTCTGCGCCGCCGGCGGCCTGGGCGCCGTGGTGGTCCTGGAGCGTGCGTGATGGCCATCAAGCTTGAAGAGCTGGAGGCGAAGCAGGGCTTCTCCCTCACCGTGGAGGACGGCGTCGCCGTCGTCTCGTTCGATTTGCCGGACTCGGCCGTCAACACGCTGTCCCCCGAGGTGGGCGCGGCCTTCACGCTCCTGCTGGAGGAGGTGGAGCGCGAGGCCCAGGTGAAGGCGGTGGTCTTCATCTCCGGCAAGAAGGACAGTTTCGTCGCCGGGGCGAAGATCGACTACCTGCAGACGCTCAAGACGGCGGAGGACGCCACCGCCATGAGCCAGCAGGGGCAGGTGGGCTTCGACCGGCTGGAGGCGTTCCCCAAGCCCGTTGTCGCGGCCATCCACGGCGCGTGTCTGGGCGGAGGCCTGGAGTGGGCGCTGGCGTGCCACTACCGCATCGCCACGGACAGCCCCAGGACGACGCTCGGCCTGCCGGAGGTGCAGCTCGGCTTGATTCCGGGCGCCGGCGGCACGCAGCGGCTGCCCGCGCTCATCGGTGTGCAGGCGGCGCTGGACCTCATCCTCACCGGGAAGAGCGTCAAGCCGTCCAAGGCGAAGAAGCTGGGCATCGTCGACGAGGTGGTGCCCACGCCCATCCTCCGCGCCATCGCGCTCCAGCGCGCCCGGGAGCTGGCCGCGGGCACGCTTACGCCCGAGCGCGCGCACGGCCAGGGCTTCAAGGCGGTGGGGCAGAAGAAGGGCGTCGCGGGCTTCTTCCAGGGACTTGCGAACAAGGAGCTGTGGGCGGAGGTCGCCCTGGAGGACAACCCGCTGGGCCGCAAGGTCCTCTTCGACCAGGCGCGCAAGCAGCTGAGGAAGAAGACGCGCGGCAAGTACCCGGCGCCGGAGAAGGCGTTGCAAGTCATTCGCGTGGGCCTGGAGTCCGGGCGCAAGGCGGGCCTGGAGGCGGAGGCGAAGGCGTTCGGCGAGCTGGTGATGTCGGACGTGTCGAAGCGGCTGGTGGAGGTCTTCTTCGCGACCACGGCGCTGAAGAAGGAGAACGGCACGGCGGACGCCAGCGTGAAGCCGCGCGAGGTGAAGAAGGTGGCCGTGCTGGGCGGCGGGCTGATGGGTGGAGGCATCGCCTACGTGGCCGGTGTGCTCCAGGGCGCGCAGGTGCGGGTGAAGGACAAGGACGACGCGGGGGCCAGCCGCGCGATGAAGCAGGTGCAGGGCATCCTGGACGAGCGGGTGAAGCGGCGCTCGCTCACCTGGCGCGAGGCGGCGGCGAAGCAGGCGCGGATTACGGCCGGCACCGACTACAGCGGCTTCAAGGCGGCGGACCTGGTCATCGAGGCGGTGTTCGAGGACCTGAAGCTCAAGCACCGCATGCTCGCGGAGGTGGAGGCCGTCACCGGCCCCGACGCCATCTTCGCGTCCAACACCTCCAGCATCCCGATTACCGAGCTGGCCAAGGGCAGCCAGCGGCCCGCGCAGGTCATCGGCATGCATTACTTCAGCCCGGTCAACAAGATGCCGCTGCTGGAGATCATCACCCACGCGGGCACCGCGGACTGGGTGACGGCCACCTGCGTGGAGGTAGGGCGCAAGCAGGGCAAGACGGTCATCGTCGTGAACGACGGTCCGGGCTTCTACACCTCGCGCATCCTCGCGCCGTACATGAACGAGGCCGCGCACCTGCTGGCCGAGGGCGCGGACATCGCCGCGCTGGACAAGGCGCTGGTGGAGTTCGGCTTCCCGGTGGGGCCGATGACGCTGTTGGACGAGGTGGGCATCGACGTGGCCCACAAGGTGGGGCCCATCATGGAGGCGGCCTTCGGCAAGCGCATGGCGGCGCCGAAGTCGCTGGATGGCGTGGTGGCCGATGGCCGGCTGGGCCGCAAGAGCCAGAAGGGCTTCTACCTCTACGAGAACGGCAAGAAGAAGGAGGTGGACCCCACCGTCTACGGGCTCCTGCCGCACGGCAAGGAGCGCAAGTCGTTCGATGCCTCGGAGATGGCGGAGCGACTGGTGTTCCAGATGGTGAACGAGGCCATCCGCTGCCTGGGTGAAGGCATCCTGCGCAGCGCGCGCGACGGCGACGTGGGCGCCATCTTCGGCCTGGGCTTCCCGCCGTTCCTCGGGGGCCCGTTCCACTTCGCTGACAGCAAGGGGCCCGCGGAGTTGCTGCGGAAGCTGGAGCACTACCAGGACAAGCTCGGTGAGCGCTTCACGCCCGCGCCGCTCCTGGTGGAGATGGTGAAGGCAGGCAAGACGTTCTACCCGCGCTGAGCGCGAGGTGACCGGGGTGGGGGGCGCGACTTCCCACCCCGGTGCTTGACCGGGGCGGTGTTCTAGGAACAGCCTGCCGCCCGCATGGCCCGCTCCGCGTCCCGCACCATCGCCCTGGTTGTCCTCGTCGCAGTCCTGCTCTGCGGCGCAGCCGCGGCGGCGGGGGCGTGGCGCTACTTCCACAAGAATCCGCAGAACCCCGTCGTCCGGTTGGACGAGTACGTCACCATGGGTTGGGTGGCGTGGGATTCGAGCTGGTACATGCGGATTGCCCAGGAGGGCTACCAGTACACGCCGGGCGAGCAGAGCTCGGTGGCCTTCTTCCCGCTCTATCCGCTGGTCATCCGCGCGGTGGAGACACTGGGGCCCAACGTCTATCAGGCCGGGGTGCTGATAACCCTGCTGTGTGGCCCGCTGGCGCTGCTGATGTTCACGCGCTGGGCGAAGCTGCTGACGGATGACGACACGGCGCTGAAGGCCGGGCTGTTGATGGCGCTGTATCCCTTCACCATGTACTTCTACGGCGCCATGTACTCGGACGCGCTGTTCGTCCTGCTGGTGGTGTCGTCCTTCCTGCTCCTGGAGAAGGGGCACCTGGCTCCGGCGGTGCTGGTGGCGGCCGTGGCCACGGCGGCGCGGCCGGTAGCGCCCGCGGTGGTGCTGGGGCTTCTCGTGCGGCGGCTGGAGTGGAAACACGCGCGGGGCGAGAAGTGGGGCGTGGTGGACTTCATGCCGGTGCTCTCGGGCCTGGGCTTCGGTTGCTACATGCTCTACCTGTGGCACCAGTTCGGAGACCCGCTCGCCTTCGTGAAGGTCCAGGGCGCGGCGGGCTGGTCGCAGCAACCCGGCTGGCACACGTGGCTCAAGGTGGGCTGGTTCGAGCGCGTGGTGCTCAATCCCACGGACAAGCGCGAGGCCTTCCGACTGGCCGCGCACGCGTTCTTCACCTTCCTGGCGCTCGCGTTGGTGTGGCCCACGCGCAAGCTTTTGGGGTGGGGCTACGCGGTGTATGTGCTGGCGATTGTCGGCCTGCCTGCATGGTCCACGAAGGACTTCATGGGCATGGGGCGGTATCTGCTGTCCTCGTTCCCGGTCTTCCTCACGGGCGCGCTCTTGTTGAGGCAGCGGCCGCGCGTGCTTCAAGGGGCGCTCGCGGTGGGCGCGGTGTCGCTGCTCGTCCTGTCGTGGGCCTTTGGCGCGGACTACTACATCTCATGAGCACGCTCCTCGAGCAGGCCCTCGCGCTGTACGCCGGACTCCCTGCCGCCGAGCGCTTCCATGTGCATGCGCGGGCGTCCTCCGCTCCGCTGCTCGCGGTGGCCGAGCGGGTGTCGGGTGGCATCGTGGCGGACATCGGCTGTGGACACGGCCTGCTCTCCGCGCTGCTCGCGTTGGCGGAGCCGAGTCGCACGGTGCACGGCGTGGACCCGGACCCCCGAAAGGTGACGTGGGCGCGCGAGGCGCTGTCGGGGTTGCCGCAAGTGAAGCTCGCGGAGGGGACGGTGGAGGACGTGCTGGCCCCCGCGCTGCCGCGCGCATGTGACACGGCGGTGGTGTGCGACGTGCTCTACCTGCTGCCCGAGGCGAAGTGGCCCGCGTTCCTTCGCACGGTGCATGGCCTGCTCAAGCCGGGAGGACGCTTCCTGTTGAAGGAGGTGGAAGGCGACGGCTCCTGGAAGCACCGCAAGGCGCTGGCGCAGGAGTGGGTGATGGTGTCGCTGCTGGGGCGCACGAAGGCGAGCGGTGGAATGGTGCTCAAGCCTCGCGCGGAGATGATGGCCCTGCTCCAGGACGCGGGCTTCACCGTGCGCGAGGTGGTGGACCTGGGGCGCGGCTACACGACGCCTCACGTGCTGTACGTCGCGGAGGCGAGTGCTCCGTAGGTCGTGCCGCGACGACGCGAGGCGGCCGCCTTCTGTCGTGAGCCAGGCGAGCGACGCGAACGTTGTGCCGCGATTCAATGCGGGCTGAACTCGGTCGTGCGCGCCATTGCGCCGCGGCGAGTGACGCGAGGCGGGTTGCCTTCGCTCGTGTGCTCTACGTCGCGGAGGCGAGCGTCCCGTAGCTGTGGAGCCGGATGCCTCGCTCGTCGAGGCGCGCCCTCACGCGAGGACTGGTGAGCGCCGCCAGCTCCGCCTGCCAGCCATAACGCCACGCCGGGTCCTCTGGCACCTGCGGCGCGCCCTCACCGGGATGGCAGCCCAGCTCGAAGTCACCCGAGGGCAGGGCGTCCAGCGCGGCGAGCAGCGCGGCCTCGTCCAGTCGCCCCGCCTCGAAGACGCCTCCCGCGCTCACCCGTCGCACGCCTTGGGGCGCACGAGGCGCGGTGCGCGCCAGCACCGTCAACAGCGTCGTCTTCAGCGCGGGCCCAGGCGTTCGCAGCCACGACACGCGGGGCAGGGCGTCCGGCCAGCGCACGGGGAGCTTCTCGCGCGCGGCCAGTGACTCCACGAGCGGCCGGATGCCCGGCAGCACATGCAGGTGCTGGTGCCCGTCCAGATGGTCCACCGCCACGCCCAGCTCGCGCGCTCGCTGAAGCTGCGCGTCAAGCTCCAGCGCCACTTCCTCGCGTCGCACCTTCCCCAGGAGCCAGTCCCGCGCGAAGTCCGCCCAGCTCCCCCGCAGCCTGCCTCCAGGGGCCACCGTGCTCACCGCCTCCGCGGGCGCGGCCGGAGCCAGCCGCGTGGACAGCGCCAGGTGCAGCCCCACCGCGAGCCCCTGCGCCTTCGCGCGGGAAGCGGCCTCGCTGGCCGTGGGCCCCATGGCCAGCAACGTGGCACTGGTGACGATGCCCTCGCGGTGCGCTCGGAGGATGCCCGCGTCCAGCGACGGGTGCAGCCCCAGGTCGTCCGCATTCACCACCAGGCGCGTGGGGCGCGAAGTCACGGCCCGCTCAGCCCCGCGCCGTACGGCCGCCCGAGGACACCGTGCGCAGCGGCTGCACCGACGGAGGCAGGCGCACCGGCTGCGTGGGCGGGGTCGGCGTGCGCGTCTCCGGGTACAGCTTCACCAGCTCCTTCACCATCTTCACGATGACCGAGGGCGAGGCCAGCGTGGACACGCCACGGGTGCGCGGGAAGTAGTCCACGCCCATCTGGAACACGCGGAAGCCCTTGCGGATGGCCTTCACCACCAGCTCCGCGTCGATGAACGAGCCCTGGCTCTTGAGCTCCATCGACTCCAGCACCCGGCGGTGCATCACCTTGAAGCTGAAGTTGACGTCCTTGATCTGGATGTCGAACAGCGCCCGGATGAGCATGTTGTAGACGAACGAGTAGACGATGCGCTTGGGCCCCTCGCTCGTGCGGTCGAACCGGAAGGCGCAAATCATGTCCGCCTCCAGGTACTCCAGCAGGTGCAGCGAGCGCTCCAGCTCCCGCAGGTCCCACGGCAGGTCGATGTCCGAGTAGACGACGATGTCCTTCGTCGACGCCGCGAGGCCGGTGCGCATCGCCCCGCCCAACTTCAGATTCACCGGATGGGTGATGACCCGCAGCTGCGGAATCCGCTGCGCCATGGCCTCCGCCAGCTCCTGCGTCCGGTCCGTCGACGCGTCGTTGACGACGATGATTTCAAAGTCGTCCGTCAGTTGCGGCAGCACCTCCATGGCCCTCCCCACCGCCCGTTCGACGTAGTCCTCCTCGTTCCAGGCGGGAAGGAAGAGGCTGATGCTGGGGTACTTGGCCACGGAGGACCTCGGGGTACGGGGGGACTGCTCGGGCGGTTCGGTACCAAGCCCTGGGTCCTAAATCAATCATGGGGCTCCCACCCGAGAGCACCTGTGTGGTACCGTGGAGTTACCATTTTCCGGGGATACTGTGACCCTCAGGCCCTGCACCTTGTTGGTGGTGGACGAAGCGGAGTCAACCCTGGCCCGGCTGGCGCGGGCGCTCGGGCCGGAGGACTTCTGCCTCCGGCTGGCCTCCCCAGGGCCCGAGGTAGGCCGGCTGGCGCGAGAGGTGGACCTGGTGGTGTGGGTCGCCCGCTCGGCTGGCGAGCCGTCATCCCTGGAGTGGCTCGACAAGTTGCTGGCCCTGGAAGGACCGCCAGGTCCCCCCGTCGTGCTCCTGGCGGACAGGGAAACCCGGGGCGTCTGGTTGGGTGCGCTCGCCCAGGGAATTGAGGTCGTCTTTGACCCATGGGATGCGGAAGAACTGCGGGCCCGGGTGGAAAAAAGCCTGCGGACCCAGGCCCGGCTGACCCAGCTATCCAACCAGGTGGGTGAGCTGCAGCGGCTGTCCTCGACGGACGGGCTGACGGGGGTCCACAACCACCGCCATTTCCAGGAGCGGCTGCGCGAGGAGTTCCGCCGGGCACAGCGTTACGACGACCCGCTGGCACTCATCCTGTTGGACCTGGACCACTTCAAGCAGGTGAACGACAGGCACGGCCATACCGCGGGGGACGGAGTGCTCCGGGAGGTGGCCGCCGCCCTCCAGCGCAGCGTGCGCGAGACGGACCTGGTGGCTCGATATGGGGGCGAGGAGTTCGCCGTCCTGCTGCCTCGCACCCACCTGACGGGTGCCCTTTCCGTCGCGGAGCGTGTCCGCCGGGATTTGGCGACCCTGCGGGTAGGGCCGGATGGAGCACTTCTGGTGACGGCCTCGTTGGGCGTCTCCAGTTTTCCCCACCGCACCGTCCTCAGCCCCGAGCAGCTGCTGCTCACCGCCGACGAGGCCCTCTACCGGGCCAAGGACGAGGGGAGGGATCGCATCTGTCTCCACTCTCAAATGTCCCTCTTGCCGCCCTCCTCCTCGCAGGGCGACTGACCTGGGTCAAAGACCCTGGGTTGGCATTGACCCATGAATAGGGGATGAGTCTAAGATGACCCCGGCCCTCGATTGTCGGGGAGTCGAATCATCTCGTGATTCCATGGGTTTGCAGTGCCCCACCGGCTGGCAAACGCATTGCAAATGTCATGGGACGGAAAGAATCCCATGGGACCCCTCGCCGCACAGCTCCCGAAGCCCGAAGCCGCCCCGCGCGGCCGGCTGCTGCTCGTGGACGACGAGGAGAACATCCTCAAGTCCATCCGCCGGGTGCTGCGTCGGGGTGACTGGGATATCGAAACCGCGACGGACGCCGAGCAGGCGCTGAGGACGGTGGAGGAGTTCCGTCCCGAGGTCGTCATCTCCGACTTCCGCATGCCGGGGATGAACGGGGTGGAGTTCCTGACGCGGGTGAAGCAGCAGGAGCCGCGCGCCCAGCGCATCATGCTCACCGGGCAAGCGGACCAGCAGGCCATTGAAGAGGCCATCAACCGCTCCGAAATCTTCCGCTTCATCTCCAAGCCCTGGAACGACAGCCACCTGGTGCTGACGGTGAAGAGCGCGTTCGAGCAGTACGCGCTGCAGGCGGAGAACGAGCGGCTGTACCGGGTGACGCAGGCGCAGAACGCGGAGCTGAAGCTGCTCAACGCGGACCTGGAGGAACGCGTCGCGCAGCGCACGCGGATGCTCAGCCAGGCCAAGCGCGAGTGGGAGCTGTCGTTCGACTGCATGGAGACGCCGCTGTGTGTCGTCCGCGGTCGCGACTTCGCGGTGCGGCGGGCGAACCTGGCGTACGCGCATGTGGCCGGGCGCTCCATCGAACAGATTCCGTCGGACGTCGCCTGCTATCGCTACCTCTTCGGCCGCAACGAGCCGTGCACGGGCTGCCCGCTGCCGGCGGCGATGGAGAGTGGCAAGGGCGCGCGCGGTGAGGTGCAGCAGGGGGGCAGGACGTACGTGGTGGCCGCGTACCCCATGGCCGGGGATGAGCGGGTGGTGTGCACGTATCGCGACGTCACCGAGGAGCAGGCGATGACGCGCCGGCTCATCGAGACGGAGAAGATGGCGGCGGTGGGGCAGCTGGCGGGGGGCGTGGCGCATGAAATCAACAATCCGCTGGGCGGCATCCTGGCGTTCGCGCAGCTCATGTCGCGCGACGCGGGCCGCGATGACGCGGACCTGGAATCGCTGGGACTGATTGAAGAGAGCGCGCTGCGCTGCAAGCGCATCGTCGAGAGCCTGCTGAAGTTCAGCCGGCACAGCCGCGTGGAGGACCGGCGGCTGTTCGACCTGTCGCGCTGCGTGGAGGACGCCGCGGTGCTCTTCCGCGCGCAAATCAAGGCCACGCCTCGCGCGGAGCTGTCCCTGGGTTTGAAGGAAGGGCTCCCCAAGGTGTACGGGGACCCCGGCACGCTCGCGCAGGTGGTGCTCAACCTGCTCCAGAATGGCCTTCAGGCGCTGCCCCGGCGCGAAGGAAAGCTGACGCTGGAGACGGGCCGCGAGGGAGACCGCTGCTTCTTCGCGGTGTCCGACACCGGCTGCGGAATCGAGGAGCGGCACCTGCCGCGCATCTTCGAGCCCTCCTTCACCACCAAACCCCCCGGTGAGGGCACCGGGCTGGGTCTGTCCATCGCGTACCGCATCGTCCAGGACCACGGGGGCAGCTTCCACGTCGACACCCAGGTGGGCGCCGGCTCCCGTTTCACCGTCTTCCTGCCCATTCCCCTGCAGCTCGAGAGGTTGCCGTGAACCAAGTCAAGCGCGCCAAAGTCCTCGTCGTGGATGACGACTCCGTCGTCCTCAAGGCCGTGACGCAGATTCTCCAGCGCGAGGGCCACCCGGTGGTGGCCATTGATGACGCGGTGGAAGGTCTGACGGCGGCCAAGGACCCGTCCATCGACGTCGTCGTCCTCGACATCAAGATGCCGAACCTGTCCGGCATGGACCTGCTCCGCGGAATCAAGGCGGACCGTCCGGACGTGGAGGTCATCATGATGACGGCCTTCGCCACCGTGGAGACGGCGGTGGAGGCGGTGAAGGCGGGGGCGTACGACTACCTCACCAAGCCCTTCGAGAACATCGACGAGGTGAGCCTCACGGTGGCCAAGGCGGCCGAGCGCAAGGCGCTCAAGGACCGCACCCGCGCGCTGGAAGAGGCGCTCACCGTGCGCAGCCAGTTCGAGGACCTCATCGGCCAGTCGCCGCAGATGCGCTCGGTCTTCAAGCTGGTGGAGACCGTCAGCCACTCCACCGCCACGGTGCTCATCCAGGGCGAGAGCGGCACGGGCAAGGAGCTGGTGGCGCGCGCCATCCACTACCGCAGCTCGCGCAAGGACAAGCCCTTCGTCGCCGTCAACTGCTCGGCGCTCACGGAGACCTTGCTGGAGAGCGAGCTGTTCGGCCACATCAAGGGCAGCTTCACCGGCGCCACGGGCAACAAGAAGGGCCTGTTTGAAGCGGCCGACGGCGGCACCATCTTCCTGGATGAGATTGGCGATGTGCCTCCCGCCACCCAGGTGCGCCTCTTGCGCGTGCTGCAGGAGGGTGAAGTCAAGCGCGTGGGCGCCAACGAGCCCGTCAAGGTGGACGTGCGCGTCATCGCCGCCACCCACGTGGACCTGTCCCGCGCCAAGGAGCAGGGCAAGTTCCGCGAGGACCTCTTCTATCGCCTCAACGTCATCACCATCGACCTGCCGCCCCTGCGCGACAGGCCGCAGGACGTGCCGCTGCTCGCGCACCACTTCCTGAAGCTGTACGCCTCCAAGGCGGACAAGAAGGTGGCGGGCATCTCCCCGCGCGCCATGGAGGCCCTCACCTGCAACCGGTGGACGGGCAACGTGCGCGAGCTGGAGAACGTCATCGAGCGCGCGGTGGTGCTCACCAGCAACGAGGTCATCGACGTGGAGGACCTGCCGCCCGGCTTCCAGTCGGCGCCGCAGGCCGACTCGGCGGTGGAGGTCTTCTCGCTGGCGCACCTGCCGTACGCCCAGGCCAAGCGCCTGGCGATGCGCGCCTTCGAGCGCCGCTACCTGTCCGCGCTCCTGGAGAAGAACAACCAGAACGTCTCCAGCGCCGCGCGCGCCGCGGGCGTGGACCGCTCCAACTTCCGCCGCCTGCTCAAGCAGTACGAAGTCGCCGGCCGCTCCATGAAGCCGCGCGTCCTCAAGGACGACGACGTCGACGGAGTGGAGACGTTGGAAGCAGCCTCCTAGTTCATCCCTCCTCGCCAGGCTCGCGGACTCGCTCCGCGAGCTGGCGTTGGATGGCTTCGTAGCGCTCGGCCAGCTCCGCCTCGTGCCCGTTGCGGGTGGGGGTGTAGAAGCTCCGGGCGCGCAGGGCCTCGGGCAGGTAGTCCTCCGGGACGTAGTTGCCCTCGAAGTTGTGCGGGTACTTGTAGCCGCCCCCGTAGCCCAGGGACTTCATCAGCTTCGTGGGCGCGTTGCGCAGGTGCAGCGGCACCGGCAGCGCGCCCTCCTTCGTCACGGCCTCGCGCACGGCGGTGTACGCGGCGATGACCGCGTTCGACTTGGGTGCCAGGGCCAGGTACGTCACGGCCTGGGTGAGGGGCAGGGTGCCCTCCGGCAGGCCCACGAGCTGGAAGGCTCGCAGCGCGTCCACCGCAACGCTCAACGCGCGCGGGTCCGCGTTGCCGATGTCCTCCGAGGCGAAGATGACCATGCGCCGGAGGACGAAGATGGGGTCCTCGCCCGCCTCCAGCATGCGCACCATCCAGTACAGCGCGCCGTCCACGTCGCTGCCGCGCATGGATTTGATGAAGGCGCTGATGACGTTGTAGTGCTCCTCGCCGCCCTTGTCGTAGAGCAGCGTCTTCTGCTGGAGGGCCTCCTCGGCGACCTTGCGGTCCACCTTCTCTCCGCCGTGGGCCGCGGCCACCTCCAGGCCGGTGAGGGCCTTGCGGGCGTCTCCGCCGGCCGTGCTCGCGAGGAAGCTCAGCGCCTCGTCCTCCACCACCACCTTGCCGCCCAGGCCGCGCGCGTCCGCGACGGCCCGGCGCAGGAGCGGCACCAGCTCCTCCTCCTCCAGGCCGCGCAGGGTGACGACGCGGCAGCGGGACAGGAGCGCGGCGTTGACCTCGAACGACGGGTTCTCCGTGGTGGCGCCGATGAGCGTCACGGTGCCCTTCTCCACGTGGGGCAACAGGGCGTCCTGCTGCGACTTGTTGAAGCGGTGGATTTCGTCGATGAACAGGAAGGTGCGCTGGCGATGCAGGTTCCACCGCTCCTGGGCGCGGGCCACCGTCTCGCGGATGTCCTTCACGCCGGCGAGGACGGCGGACACCGAGTCGAAGGCGGCGCCGGTGGAGCGGGCCACCAGCCCCGCGAGCGTCGTCTTGCCGGTGCCCGGAGGCCCCCAGAGGATGAGGCTGGGCACCTGGTCGCTCTCGATGGCCCGGCGCAGGAAGCGGCCCTCTCCGGTGATGTGCTCCTGGCCGACGAACTCGTCGAGGGCGCGTGGACGCATCCGCTCCGCGAGCGGGGCCCGACGGGCCTGCTCCTTCTGGCCGGCATGTTCGAAGAGGTCCATGGAAGCTCCAAACCTAGCGCCCCGAAGGGCTCCTCGCCGGGGCGTCTGTCCGATGGGAGAGCCCTTGCGCAAATCAGGGGAGCGCCCGGGTGCCCGCCTGGATTAAAAAGCCTCCCGCGTGCAGACCCTCGTCATCGTCGCGAAGAAGGACAACCCGGAGGCGGTGGCGCTGGCGGCCCGTATCCGCGAGCACTACCCGCATCTCACCGTGCTGGGGGACCGCTCCCTGGCCCATGTCCTGGGGTGGCCTCGGGTGGAGGACCGGGAGCTGGCGGCCCGAGCGGACCTGACGGTGGTGCTGGGAGGTGACGGCACCCTCATCTACGCGGCGCGGCTCCTGGGAGGGCGCGGCGTCCCCATCCTGGGCGTCAACCTGGGCAGCCTGGGCTTCATGACGGAGGTTCCCGTGGAGGAGCTGTTCTCCACGCTGGAGGAGGTGCAGGCCGGCCGCTTCCAGGTGGACTCGCGCATGAAGCTGACGTGCCGGCTCATCCGCAACGGCAGCGTGCTCATCGAGGACGAAATCCTCAACGACGTGGTCATCAACAAGGGCGCCCTGGCGCGCATCGCCGACCACGAGACGTCCATCGATGGGGTGCCCATCACCACGTACAAGGCGGACGGCGTCATCCTCGCCACGCCCACGGGCTCCACGGCCTACTCGCTGTCGGCCGGTGGCCCCATCGTCCACCCGTCGGTGGACTGCACGGTGCTGTCGCCCATCTGCTCGCACGCGCTCACCCAGCGCTCCATCGTCGTGCCGGCGGACCGGACCATCCGAATCACGCTGCGCAGCGAGACGGCGGACACGTACCTCACGCTGGATGGGCAGACGGGCCACGGCCTGCAGGGCGGCGACTGCATCGAGGTGGTGCGCTCCGCCAACCGCGTCAACCTGGTGCGAAACCCCCGCGTGGCCTACTTCTCCATCCTTCGCCAGAAGCTCCACTGGGGCGAGCGCTGAAGGGCCTCCGCGCCACGTGTTCCTGATTCTCTCGAAGGTGCTGGACCTCTTCCTGGCACCGCTCACCTGGGCGTTGCTGCTCCTGCTCGTCAGCGGCCTTGTTCGCCGCGGGCCCCGGCTCTCCCGAGGGCTCGCCGCCGCGGGACTGCTGGTGCTCTACCTCTTCTCCACCGAGGCGGTGTCCACGCTCCTGACGTACGCGGCGGAGTCGGGCGCACAAGACACGTCCGTGCCGGGCGTGACGTACGACGCTGTCATCGTCCTGGGCGGAGGGTTGGACCCGTCCGCCACGGAGCGCTCGGGCCGCATCGAGTTCAACGCCGCGTCGGAGCGCGTGCTGAAGGGCTTCGAACTCGTGCGCGAGGGGCGCGCGAGTCACGTCTTCATCTCGGGAGGCTCGTTGGACCCGCGTCCCCAGGCGGTGGTGGAGGCGGACGTGCTGTCGCGCCTGCTCCAGGAATGGGGCGTGCCCTCGGAGCGCATCGTCACCGAGGGCAGGAGCCGGAACACGCGGGAGAACGCGCTGGAGTCCGAGCGCATCATTCGCGAGCGGGGCTGGAAGCGGCTGCTGCTGGTGACGAGCGCGGCGCACATGCCTCGCGCCGCGGGCTGCTTCGCCGCGGTGGGCCTGCGGCCGGACACGCTGCCGGTGGACGCGCGGATGCCGGCCACGCGCCCGGGGCGATTGAGCTGGGTGCCTCGGGCGTCCTCCTTGTCGCAGAGCACCGACGTGCTGCGCGAGCTGGCGGGGCGAATCGTGTATCGGCTTCGAGGGTGGACGACGCCGTGACGGTGGCGTCGTCGTCCTGAGGGCTCAGCTCGCCGCGCGGTGCAGGGGCAGGGGCAGGTCTTCCACGGGCGCGGTGCGCAGGACGGCGTCCTCTCGCAGCCAGGCGAGCGTCGTCAGCCGGTCCTCGTCGAGGATGCGCTGGGTGGTGATGCGGTCCGGGTAGCAGCGCATGAACATGTTCGTGAAGTGCGAGCCGTAGTGGATGTACTCGTCGGGCCCGGGCGTCATCAGGGGGCGGACGCACGCCTCGAAGTGGGGCTCGTGGAAGTAGGCCATCGCGAAGCGCTCGCGCGTGTTGAGCGCCACCTTGTGCGGCGTCGACAGGAGATATCCCCGCGTGAGGAACTGGAGGATGTCGCCCGGGAACACCGTCAGGACATCGGGCACGGGCTTCACGAAGGTCCACGGCTCGTCGTGCTCGTACATGCCCGCGGAGCTCTCACCTGGCAGCCAGTTGCGGCGGCGCTTCTCTCCCTCGACGGGCGGGCGGATGTAGAGCCCTCCCACGTCGTCCTGCGCGGCGATGACCAGCAGCCCGTAGTCGGTGTGCGCGCCGATGCCGCGCGTCGCCGTGGCGGAGCGGGCGGGGAAGCGCAGCACGCGCATGTGGTGCCAGCCATCCCGCGTCAGCGCCGTGAGGGCGCCCACCTCCAGCCCCAGGCCCAGCGCGACCAGTCGCAACAGGCGCTCTCCCGTGGAGCCGAGCTCGTCGGTGTGGTCCTTCATGTCGCGGCGGTACGTCTCGTCCGGCCAGGGCGCGGGGCCATGGCAGGGCCAGCGCGCCTGCACGCGCGCATCCGTGAGGGGCACGTCCTTGCAGACGGTGAAGATCTCCGAGTAGTCCGCCTCGCCCGCCGTCAGCTCCTCGCCGGAGGCGACGTAGCCGCTGTACGTCGAATCACTCACGCACCGGGCCTTGTCCTCCAGGGGTTGGCGGAAGAAGCGGCGGCTCGACTCGAAGGCGCGTTGGGCCTTCTCCGACTGGGCCTCACTCATCCGGAGCTGGAAGATGCCGTCGCGTCGCCAGGCTCGAATCAGGGTGAGCCCGAGCGCGACGTCGGACTCGCTTCCACTCACGGATTGCGGCAATTGAAACGTCTCCAACTCGGCCATGGGAACTCCCGCGTGGGGGTGGTGGGGAGCTCTCCCGGGCCGGGTTTGTCTCGTCGGAGATGAAGGGGTGCTCCGCCGGCGCGCGAGTGGAGCAATCCCTCGCGTTCATTGCCAGACACGGGGCGAAATGCACCCAGGTTTCAAGCGGTCGGATTGTCTGAAACTGGATGCGAGGGCGCGCGAATTCCAGCCAGGGCTATTTCAGCGCAG
This sequence comes from Myxococcus sp. CA051A, assembly GCF_013336705.1. Classification (NCBI taxonomy): domain Bacteria; kingdom Pseudomonadati; phylum Myxococcota; class Myxococcia; order Myxococcales; family Myxococcaceae; genus Myxococcus; species Myxococcus sp. CA051A. The sequence goes on from NZ_JABUMS010000001.1 coordinate 699,221, forward strand.
GTGCGGGTCTGCGCGCATCCGGGGCGAGCGCGCTTCCGCCCAGGCGGGTGATGCGGCCTTCGGCCTTCGCGCGCGGCGCGGGCTTGCCTGACTTGAACGCGTCCGCGAGCACGTCCAGCGGCGAGCGTCCGTCCTTCAGCGCGGGCGTGGTGGGCTGGCCCTTGAGCACGTCGTAGCCATCCTTGCCGCTGGTGAGGAAGCTCAGCGTGGCGAGCCGGTACGTGGCCTCGGCGTCCAGCGGCTTGCCGTGGACCTTCACGTCCACCACGCGCGCTCCGGCGGGCTTGCGCGGGTCGAACGTGAAGCGCATGCCGGAGACCTGGAGGAAGCGGCCCGGCCTCGAGTCCTCGCGAGCCAGGCTGACGCCATTCTCCAGGGCCGCGCGCAGCGTGGCGCCTCGGAGCTCCACCACCACGAGCTCGTCCGTGTAGGGCATCAGCGAGTGCAAATCCCGGCGCGTCATGACACCCGCGGGCAGCACGGTGTCCGCGCGCAGCGCGCCCCCGTTGACGACGGCCACGTCCGCGCCCGCGGCCTCGCGGAAGGCGTCCGCGACGAATGAGCCCAGGTTCGTCTCCCGCGTGCGCACCTGCGTGCTGCGCGCATCCAGGGCCACCGGCGTGCGGCCCACGGGCTCCGCCAGCCGGGCGAACAGCGGCCCATAGGCCTTCATCGCCTCGTTGAACTCCGCGTCCTCCGGCACCTTCTTCGTGACGGGAATCCGCGTCCAGGACACCTTGCGCACCGTGCCCGTCGCGGGGTCCACGTCCAGCGAGAGCCGGCCCAGCTCCTCCGCCTCCGCGGGCACCTTGAAGATGGGCGTGCCCGTGGTGCGGTCCGCCGCGCCCACGTGGTCATGCCCGCCCAGAATCACGTCCACCTTCACGCACTTCGCCAGCTGCCGGTCCTGCTCCAACGGCAGGTGCGTCAGCCCCACGACGACCTTGGCCCCGGCCTCGCGCAGCTTCGCCACCGCGTCCTTCGCCGCCGCGCAGATGTCGCCAAACTGGGTGTCCGGCCCCGCCTTCGTCGAGGTCTTCGTCTCGGTCAGCACCACGCCGAACAGGCCCACGGGGATGCCCCCCAGCTCGCGGACCTCGTAGGCCTTCACGCCCTCGAACAGCGCGCCCGTCTTCGCGTCCGTCACGTTGGCGCCCAGCCATGGGAAGCGCGACTGGCGGATGCGCTCGCGCAGCACGTCGTCGCCGAAGTCGAACTCGTGGTTGCCCAGCACCGCGACATCCAGGCCCAGCGCGTTCCACGCATCCACCATGTGCCGGCCCTTGAGCTGCTTGCCGTCCACGTCGAGCAGCGACTCCACCGACGGCGACAGCGTGTCGCCTCCCAGCAGCGTCAGCACATGCGGAGCAGGGGACTCCTTCAGCACCTGCTTGCGCAGCGTGGCCACCCGCGCCAGCCCTCCCCGGTCGCCATGCTCCTGGGGCTGCACCTGGTACACGTCCGCCAGGTGCAGGAATGTCAGTCGCGTCGTGCCCTTGGGCGCGGCGGGGACGGCGGCCCGCGCGTGGCTCGGAGTCAGTGCCAGGAACAGCGCGAGCGGCAGGAGCAGGGCCCCACGTCGGGCCAGCGCTGTCGAGGTCGTCATCGCGAGTCGTTCTCCAGGGGCGCCCGCACGGCGCCGGGGCTCGCGGAAGTAGCGCACTCACGAGGCGAAGGCGAGCACCCCCGCCTTCACGCCCCGCCTTGATTCGACGTCATCCCTGGAAAACGTGAATCGCTGCTGCGGCGTGTCATGACCGAAAGTTACAGGAATCACACGTAGGCGGTTTGCTCGCACTTCACTGCGGTTGCTAGGACCCGCCTTGACCACAAGAGGAGGTTGTCACCATGCGACACAACGTGTTGAGCGCGTTGCTGCTGGCCGGTTTGTTCGGCTGCGGCGAGGCCGCGCTCGAGAAGCAACAGGGCTCCGGTCAGGAGACAGCGCAGGTCGTCCAGCAGCTCACGTCATCGACGCGGCCGGGCATGGGAGCCACTGTCTATTCGGGTGGTACGACGTTCCGCACCTGGGCGCCGCTGGCCAGTCGCGTCTTCGTGGCGGGCGACTTCAGCAGTTGGGGTTGGGTGGAGCTGGGCAACGAGTTCAACGGCAACTTCTCCGCCGACGTCGCGGGCGCGGTGAAGGGGCAGAAGTACAAGTTCGTGACGCGCAACCAGTGGGGCAGCGACGCGTGGCGCGCGGACCCGCGCTCGGCGTGGCAGGAGAACTCCACGGGCGCCAGCATCATCTATGACCACGGCGAGTACTGGTGGAACGCGCAGCAGTTCAGCACGCCGGCCTTCAACGACATGGTCATCTACGAGATGCACGTGGGCACGTTCCACGACTCTCCGGGCTTCGGGCCGGGCAACTGGAACAGCGCCATCGCCAAGCTCGACTACCTGCGAGACTTGGGCGTCAACATGGTGAAGGTGATGCCGGCGTATGAGTTCGCCGGGGACTTCTCCTGGGGCTACAACGCGGCCTTCCCGTTCGCGCCGGAGAGCGCGTATGGCTCGCCCAACGACATGAAGCACTTCGTGGACGAGGCGCACTACCGGGGCATCGGCGTCATCTTCGACGTGGTGCACAACCACTACGGGCCCAGTGACCTGCCCATGTGGTGCTTCAGCGGCGACTGCCTGGGCAACGGCGGCGAGTACTTCTTCACCGACAACCGCAAGGTGACGCCGTGGGGCGACACGCGCCCGGACTACGGCCGTCCCGAGGTGCGTGCGTACATCCGCGACTCGATGATGAACCTGCTGGACAACTTCCGCGCGGACGGTCTGCGCTGGGACGCCACGAAGTACATGCGCACGATTGACGGCTCGGGTGACATCCCGTCGGCGTGGCAGGTGTTCCGCTCCATCAACCGTGAAATCAACGCGAACAAGCCCTGGAAGATCTCCATCGCCGAGGACTTCGGCGGCGGTGACTCCATCACCAACGACGCGACGAGCGACTTCGCGGGCGGCGCGGGCTTCGACGCGCAGTGGACGGCGGAGTTCGTGCACCCCCTGCGCACGGCGGCCATCGAGCAGAACGACGCCAACCGGAACATGCTCGCGGTGCGTGACGCGATTACCCAGCGCTTCAGCGGCCGCTCTCACGCGCGCGTCATCTACACGGAGAGCCACGACGAGGTGGCCAACGGCCATGCGCGCGTGCCGGAGGAAATCTGGCCGGGCAACGCGGGGAGCTGGGCGGCGAAGAAGCGCTCCACGCTCGTCGCGGGGATTACGTTCACCTCTCCGGGCATCCCGATGATGTTCCAGGGGCAGGAGTTCCTGGAGGATGGCTACTTCGCGGACGGGGACCCGCTGGACTGGGGCAAGCTGACCCCCTATGGCGGCATCAAGACGCTGTACCGCGACCTCATCCGCCTGCGCCGCAACTGGAACAACAACACGCGCGGCCTGCGCGGTGGCAACGTCAACGTCCACCACGTCAACAACACCAACAAGGTGCTCGCGTATCACCGCTGGGACAGCGGTGGCGGAGGGGATGACGTCGTCATCGTCGCCAACTTCAGCGGCACCTCCTACTCCAGCTACAACATCGGCTTCCCCCGGGCGGGGACGTGGTACCTGCGCTTCAACAGCGACTGGAACGGGTACTCGTCCGACTTCGGCAACACCCCGTCGGCGAACACCTCCACGAACAGCGGCGCCAAGGACGGCATGGCCCAAAACGCGAACTTCGCCATTGGCCCGTACTCGCTGCTCATCTTCTCGCAGTAACGGGTGACTGGGACGTGGGCGCCCGTTGCCTCACCGGGCGGGCGCCCGGTCCTCAGACGGTGTAGCGACGGCCTTGCTGCAGCGGCTCGATGACGCTGGCCGCGGTGTCGAAGTCGTCGGGGTAGTGGATGAGGCGCATGCGCGCGCGCAGTCCTTCGGGCAGCGCGGCGAGCTTTTCGTAGGGCGTGTGCACGCCGTAGTTCGTCTCGTGGATGACCAGGTCCGCGCGTGACAGCCAGTCGATGAGGCCCTCGTCGAAGGCGGTGTCCGCGCTGTAGCCCAGGCATCGGCCTCCCGCGTGGATGCGCAGCGCGGTGGTGGGCACGTGGTGGTACGTCATCCGGGCTTCGATGAGGAAGGGCCCGTGCCGCACGGCCGACTCGGTGGAGAGCGGCGTGTGCTCGAAGTAGTCCTCGAAGTGCTTCGGGTTGGGAGGCTCTCCCCGCTTCTCGATGAGGCACTCCATGCCCGCGGCCAGGTGGCCCTCCCAGAGCCGTTCGGCCACGTCCGGATGGGTGAGCAGCTCCAGCTTCTTCTTGAGCACGAAGAAGGAGAAGTAGCCCAGGCCCTCCAGGCCGGAGGCGTGGTCCGCGTGCAGGTGCGTGAGGGCCACGGCGCTGACGCGGTCCACGTCGAGCGGGACGCCGGAGGACAGGGCCGCCTCGCGCATCATCTTCCGGATGGGGTGCGGACAGTCCACGAGGAGCACCTGGTCCTCCGCCTCCACCGCCAGACACGAGGAATAGTAGAGGGCGGAGAAGGCGTCACCGACGCCCAGGGGAGTGAAGGACAGGCTCATGGCTGGCTCCGGAGGGACGGGTCGAGTCGCTCGCGCAGCTTCGCCGCGACCGAGGGAGGACAGAAGGCCGAAACGTCCTCGCCCCGGGCGACGCGCTGCTTGAGGCCGCTGCTGCTCACCTCGGCGAGGTGGGCCTCGGCGGGGAGGAAGAGGGTGGAGATTTCGGGGGCGAGCGCGCGGTTGTTCTGGGCGAGCTCCGTCTCGAATTGCGCATCGGTGGCCCCGCGCACGCCGCGCAGGAGCACGCTTGCGCCGATGGCCCGCGCGTAGTCGACGATGAGGCCTTGCGTCCACGCCACCGTGACGTTGGGGTGCATGGCCACGGCCTCGCGCACCAGCGCCATGCGCTCGTCCTGGGAGAGCAGGGTGTTCTTGGCGGGGTTGATGGCCACCACGACGACGACGTGGCCGAACAATCGCGCGGCCTGTCGCACGACGGACAGGTGTCCCGCCGTGACGGGGTCGAAGCTGCCTGCATAGACGGCGATGGTCACGACGACACCTCGGGTGTCCCGGGCGTTGGCTCTCGGGACGGGTGGAAGGCGAGTGCCACGTAGAGCGTGCCCGCGAGGCAGAGCATCGCGGACAGGGCGAAGTGTCCGGGGTAGCCCAGGGCCTGCGCGCTGAAGCCGCTGACGGCCGCCGCCGCGCCGGTGGCGAGCACCACCAGCGAGGCCTGCACGGTGTAGTCGGTGGCGGCGTGCTCGGGCCTGCATGCGTCCATCATCGCGGTGAAGACGGTGGCGGTGGCCATGCCGCTGGCCACGTGCTCCACGGCGCACACGGCGGTGAGCCAGGGCATCGACGAAGGGAAGCTGGCGACGAGCGCGTACAGCAGCACCGCCGTGGCCTGGATGACGCCGAAGAGCAGCAGCGCCCTGCGCCGTCCGAGCTTCACCACGAGGCTGCCGCCGATGAGCGCGCCCAGGAGCCCCGCCGTGAAGCCCACGCCTCCCAGCAGCCACGCGATGTCCGTCAGTGTCAGGCCCCGGTCCACCAGGAAGGTGCGCAGCATGCCCGTGGCCAGCGCCTCGCCCGCCTTGTAGACGACGAGCAGGATGAGCCACGTCGCGGCGCCCGGGCGTCGCCACCACCATTCGAGGCCCAGGCTCGCGCGGGGGGCGGGCTCGGTGGGCGGCTCGCGGTAGAGGGCCACGGGCACGGTGGCGACGAGCAACGTCAGGCCGAGGGCCAGGAGCGTGGGGCGCCAGCCCGCCTTGTCGAACACGGCGAGCATGACGCCGCCGCCCAGAATCATGCCCACGCGATAGGCGGCCACCTGGATGCCGTTGCCCCAGCCGCGCTCGGAGGGCGAAAGCAGTGTCACCGCGAGCCCGTCGGTCGCCACGTCCTGTGTCGCCGCCAGCAGGTTGACGCCGAGCACCGCCGCGAGCAGCAGGCGCGTGTCCACCGTGGAGTCGGGCAGCGCGAGCGACAGCAACAGGCCCGCGCTGAGGCACTGCAACGGGAGGATGTAGCCGCGACGCAGCCCCCAGCGCGCGGAGCCATGCCGGTCCATGAAGGGGGCCCAGAGGAACTTCAGGGCCCATGGCAGCGCGAGCAGATGGGCCAGTCCGATGGCCGGAAGCGACAGGCCCTGGTGGCGCAGCAGCACCGGGAGCGCCTGTGTGAAGAAGCCGAACGGCAGGCCCTGCGAGAGATAGAGGCTCGAGAGGAGGCCCAGCTTCGTGGAGGTCTTCATGCGCCCTCCCTCGCCGCCGAGGTGTCCAGGAGGCCCGCGGCCATGTGCTTCACGGTGTTCGCGGCGGAGCCTGCCGGCACCAGTCCGGGCGAGCTGGCCGAGAGGACGAAGTAGCCCTGCACCGCCGCGAAGAGTCCCGCCGCCAGCGCCCGCGCCTTGCGCTTTCCCACCAGCATCGCCACCAGCGCCTCGAGCTGCTCCAGGTCCGCGCGCACCACCTGCTCGTAGGCGGCGCGGACCTCCGGCTGACGAATCGCCTCCGCGCTGATGGTGACCCAGCCCGCCACCGCGCTCGTGTCCGCGTCCGCGCCCGTCGCGAGGAAGGCGTCCAGGAAGGCGTCGATACGGCCGCGCGCATCGTCGGCTCCAAGCCGCTCGAAGCGCTTCGCCACCCGCTCCCGCGCGCGCGCCGCGAGCTGCTGCACCAGCACGAGCAGAATCTCCTGCTTGTCGCTGAAGTGGTAGTGCACCAGCCCCGGACTCAGGCCCGCCGCCTTCGCGATTTCGTTGACGGAGGCCCGCTCATAGCCGCGCTCCGACATGACCCGCAGCAGGCCCGAGACGATTTGCTGTCGGCGCTCCTCGGTGTTGGACGGACGGGGCATGATGGCCTTGTTTATTGGTTGTGTGACCAACTTATAAACAGGCGGAGTCGTGGTGTCAATCGCTCCTGGGGCGGCGGGGGGAGGTCAGCCCTGGGGGCCGAGGTCCGGGTGGGTCGTGCTGACGGCGGTCCTCCGTCCCGAGACGAGGGCCTCGATTCCGACGGCGACGAGCCCCGGTACCTCCAGCGTGGGCAGGTGGCTGACGGCGGGCAGCCTCATGACGTGGAACCACGGATGGGTGGCGGCGAAGGCCACCTGGGTCTCCAGGTAGTCGTGCGTGTCCGGCTGCGAGTACAGGTGCAGCGTCGGCGTCGCGGGGCTCAGTCCGGCGAGTGCGCGAAGCGGTGAGCCCTCCCGCGAGTAGGCGGCGGCGATTTCGCGCGCGGCCCGGGCCCACATCTCCTCGGAGAACTCGAGCATGTCCTCATGGACGGCGCGCAGGACGTCCTTGTTCTCCACGCCCCGGGTCCACTGCTGGAACAGCTCGTCGCGCGTGCGTCCCCAGCGCTCCGACATCAGGCCCCGAAGCGTCGCCAGGAAGGGCGGGGGCGGCTCGGTGACAATCCAGTCCAGCACCACGAGCTGGGGGATTCGCTCCGCGCCCAGCTCGCGCCGCAGCTCCAGCGCCAGGAAACCCGCATGGGAGATGGCCACCGGCACCACCTGTCGCGCGCCGCTGGCGTCAATCACGGCGAGCAGGTCCTCGAGCACGGTGTCGCTGTCGAAGTCTTCGTCACCGTGTTCGGATTCTCCGTGGCCGCGCAGGTCCACGCAGAGCACCCGGTGTCGCTCGGCACAGAGGGTGACGAGAGGACTGAAGATGTCGCGGCGGGTGCACCAGCCGGGAATGAAGAGCAGCGTGAGCGCTCCCTGGCCGACGTCGTCGTAGCGAATGCGGGCACCACCGGTGGAGCGCACCTCGGGCATGTCTCCCCCTGTCGAACGAGGCTTCTTTCCTCAGGTGGACATGCGCCGGAAGCGTGGCAGCAGGCGGGCGGGGAAGGGATGGAGGCCCGGGCCGCTCGGACTTGCCGGGGCGTCCCGTCAGAACGTCAGCAGCGTCGTCACCTTGTCGCGCCCCAGTCGCTGGGGCCCCTCGAGGAAGTCGAGGCTGATGAGGAAGCTGAAGCCCACCAGCTCTCCGCCCAGTCGCTTCACCAGCTTCGCGGTGGCCTCCGCCGTGCCTCCGGTGGCGAGCACGTCATCCACCACCAGCACGCGCTCGCCCTGGAGGATGGCGTCCTCGTGCATCTCCACGCCATCCGCGCCGTACTCCAACGAGTAGCGCTCCACGATGGAGCGGTGGGGCAGCTTGCCCGGCTTGCGCGCCGGGACGAAGCCCGAGCCCAGCGCGAGGGCGATGGGCGCTCCGAGGAGGAAGCCGCGGGCCTCCACGCCGACGACCTTGGTGATGTGCTGGCCCCGGAACGGCGCGGCCATGGCGTTGATGACCCGGCCGAACAGGCGCGGGTCCGCGAGCACGGGGGTGATGTCCTTGAAGACGATGCCCGGCTTGGGGAAGTCCGGCACGTCGCGCAGGCGGGCATTCAGGTCGGCGACGAGGGTGGTGTCGGTGATGCTCGCGGCGGGCAGGCTCATTCGAAGACCTCCGGGTTGACGCAGTGGGGTGGCCGCCGTCCCCCCAGCGCGGCCAGCAGGTTGTCCACCGCCATGGAGGCCATGCGCCCCCGCGTGGCATGTGACGCGCTGGCGATGTGCGGCGCCAGCAGGACGTTGGGCAGGGTCATCAGCGGGCTGTCCGGGGAAAGGGGCTCGGGCTGCGTCACGTCCAGGGCCGCGCCGCCCAGCTTTCCCTCGCGAAGGGCCTCGACGAGGGCGTCCTGGTCGATGACTCCGCCTCGCGCCGTATTGACGAGCAGCGCCCCCGGCTTCATCGCCGCCAGCTCCGCGCGTCCCACCCAGTGCTTCGTCGCGGGCGTCAACGGGACATGCAGGGTGAGGATGTCCGCTTCGGCCAGGAGCGTGGCCTTGTCCACCTGGCGGGCGCCCGTCTGGGCCTCCAGCGCCGGTTTCGGCTCGCGGCTGACGTACAGGATGCGCATCCCGAAGCCCCGGGCCCGCCGGGCCACCGCCAAGCCGATGGCCCCCGGGCCGACGATACCCAGGGTGGCGCCGTACACATCCGTCCCCAGGAGGAGGGTGGGGCTCCAGGTCTTCCACTTGCCCGCCCGGACGAAGGCGTCCGCCTCCGCCACGCGCCGGGCCAGCCCCAGAATCAGGGCGAAGGCGAAGTCCGCGGAGGTCTCCGTGAGGGCGCCTGGGGTATTTCCCACCGCCACGCGCCGCCCGGTGCAGGCGGGAACGTCGATATTGTCGTAGCCCACGGCCACGTTGCTGACCGCCCGGAGGTTCGGGGCGCAGTCAAGCAGGCGAGCGTCGACCCGGTCCGTCAGCAAGGTGACGAGCCCCTCGCAGAGGGCCGCCTGGGCCATCAAGGTGTCACGGGAAGGTGGCAGTTCCTCCTCCCAGACGGACAGGTCCACATGCCTGCTCAGTCGGCCGAGGGCCTCTCCAGGGAGCTGGCGGGTCACGAAGACACGGGGGCGGACGGTCCGGGCCATGGCGAGCGTTGATGGTCTCATAGCCTGATGTCGGTGGCTGCTTCCGCTGGCCGACTCATCCACATTTCCCGCGAGCGGGAGCCCTCTTGCTGTGCTAGTGGCAGGGGTTCCCCGGCGCTTAGGAGCCAGGGGCCTGTGCCAGCCGTGCAATCCACCGCCGACATCCGAGACGCCCTCCCTCCTCAGGACACCCAGTGGCTCAGGGCCCTGAAGGCTGAAGTCCAACCCACCATCTTCAAGAAGGGCCGAGAGGTGGCGGAGTCCCGCCGCGTCTTCGGGCTCCAACGTGAAGGGGACCACATCCGCGCGCAGGTCGCCTCCTCCACGGGCGAGCGCTATGAAGTCGTGCTCGCGCTCGGAGATGGTCGAGCCACGTCCACCTGCACGTGTCAGTCGTGGAACGTCGATGGTCCCCACTGCAAGCATGTGGTGGCCGCCGCGCTCATCTATGCCGCGCGTTTCCGGCCGCCTCCCCGGCCCCAGCCGGTGGTCGCCGCGCCTGTCGAACCCACCGCGCCCAACGGCAACAACGAGGTGGTGGACAACGAGGTCCCCGTGGAGCCGGAAGGCCCCGTGGTGGACGCCGTCAACCTGCCCGCGCTCGCGAAGGTGGAGAGCTGGCTGGGCCTGTCCTCGCAGCCGGACTATGAGTTCTTCTACCGGCTGACGGCGGCGAACACGAACTCGGGCAGTCGCCAGTGGGTCGTGGACGTGCGTCGGCAGGACGCGCAGACCAAGGGGCCCATCCACGTCAAGCGGACCCTCCAGACGGGGGGGCGCATCTCCCCCGCCGACGAGCGCGTCTTCATGGCGTTGTCGCGCCACGAGCATCGCTACGACTCGCGCATCGTCCTGTCGGACGAGGAGTTGAGCGAGGCGATGGACCTGCTGCGCCAGCGGCGGGTCATCTACCGGGGCACGGCGCTCATCAACACGGAAGTGCCCATCCGTCCGCAGATTCGCCTGGAGTCCCGGCCGGACGGCGCCACGGCGCGCATCGAGCTGCTCTTCCCGGACGGGCTGAGCTACTCGCTCAAGGACGTCATCATCCTGTCGGGCCGGCGCACCTGGGTCATCCAGGCGCAGAACCTCCACCCCGTGGAGCCCGACTTCCCGCCCCGGCTGCTGCGCAAGTGGCTGCTGGAGCCCAGCATGTCCTTCCCCTCGGGACAGTTGGACCGGGTGCTGACGTTCTTCGCCGCGCACCTGCCGCGCTTCCGCATGTCGTTGAAGGCGGACGACATCGAGGTGGACGAGGCGGTGGAGCCGCACTTCGTGCTGACGCTCGAGGGCACTCCGGAGCGCGTGAAGGCGCAGCTGGCCGCGCGTTACGGGCAGACGACGGCGCCGGTGTCTCCCACGGCCACGCACCTGGGCTACGCCAGTGGCGTGGGTGGGGACAGCCGCAAGTTGTACCGTCGTCGTGAGGACCTGGAGCGAGCCGCGGGCAAGCTGCTGTTGGACCAGGGCCTGCGCTTCGAGCCGCAGGCGCAGGTGTTCGACGCGACGGGCGACGTGGCGCTGGAGTTCTGGGCGCGCGGGCTCGCCTCGCTGCCGGCGGAGTGGGAGCGCTTCGGCGTGCAGGCGCCCAAGGTGCGGCTGCGCCCGAAGCTCAAGCCGCGCATCCGCGTGGGCATGAGCGGCGTGCAGTGGTTCGACCTGGACGCTGAGTTCGTCACGGACGACCAGGCGGTGGACCTGGGCGCGGTGCGCATGTGGCTGGACTCCGGCCGCAAGTTCGTGCCGCTGAAGGACGGCTCGTTCGCTGAAGCGGACCCGGTCGAAATCAAGCGCGTGGCGGACCTGCTGGAAGAGGCGGGTGCGCTGCCGGGCCGGTCCCGCACGCGGCTGCCGTTGCACCAGGCGGTGGCGTTGGACCTGCTCGCGGACCTGGGTGAGTTCACCGAGGTGGAGGCGAAGGCCCGGCAGGCGATGCTGGAGCTGCGCGAGACGGCGGGGGTTCCGAAGGTCGCGGTGCCCGACGGGCTCCACGCCACGCTCCGGCACTACCAGGAGGCGGGCCTGTCCTGGCTCTGGTTCCTGCGCCGCCATGGCCTGTCCGGCATCCTCGCGGACGACATGGGCTTGGGCAAGACGGTGCAGTCGCTCAGCCTCCTGCAGAAGATGGCGAACGAAGAGGGGCGCAAGCCGTCGCTCGTCGTGGCGCCCACGAGCGTGCTCGCCAACTGGGAGCGCGAGGCGGAGCGTTTCACCCCGGGCCTCAAGGCCATGGTGTGGCACGGGCAGGACCGCAAGGAGCGCGCCGAGGACCTGAAGGGCATGGACCTGGTGCTCACGTCCTACGCGCTGGTGCGAAGAGACCTGGATCAGCTGTCCCAGGTGGGCTTCCGCTTCGTGATTCTGGACGAGGCGCAGAACATCAAGAACGCGGACAGCGCCACGGCGCAGGCGTGCAAGTCGCTTCCGAGCGACACGCGACTGGCGCTCACGGGTACGCCGCTGGAGAACCGGCTGTCGGAGCTGTGGAGCATCTTCGACTTCCTCATGCCGGGCTTCCTCGGCAGCGCGGACAGCTTCAGCGACAGGTACGAGCAGCCCATCCAGGTGGCGAACGACGCCTCCGCGAGGGACAGGCTGCGCCGGCGCATCCAGCCCTTCATCCTGCGTCGCCTGAAGACGGAGGTGGCCAAGGACCTGCCGCCGAAGACGGAGAGCGTCGCCTGGTGCGAGATGGAGCCGGGTCAGGCCGCCCTCTATCGCGAGGTGATGGAGGAGAGCCGCCGCAAGGTCAGCGAGAGCATCGAGAAGGTCGGCTTCAAGCGCAGCCGCGTGTCGATTCTCGCCGCGCTCATGCGGCTGCGGCAGGTGTGTTGTGATCCGCGCCTGCTCAAGATGCCCCCGGGCACGTTGTTGCCGCCCAGCGCGAAGGTCGAGCGCTTCATGGAGCTGGTGGAGGACCTGGTGGCGGAAGGCCACCGGGCCCTGGTGTTCAGCCAGTTCACGGAGATGCTGGAGCTGCTCAAGCAGGAGGCGGACAAGAAGGGCCTGCGCTACCTCTACCTGGACGGTCGCACCAAGGACCGCATGGGCAAGGTGGACGAGTACAACCGCCCGGACGGACCGCCCCTGTTCTTCATCTCCTTGAAGGCGGGTGGCACCGGCCTCAACCTCACCGCGGCCGACTACGTCATCCACTTCGACCCGTGGTGGAACCCGGCCGTGGAAGACCAGGCCACGGACCGTACGCACCGCATCGGTCAGACGCGCGCCGTCATCAGCTACAAGCTGATTACCCGCGGCACGGTGGAGGAGAAGATTCTCTCCCTCCAGCGTCGCAAGCGAGACCTCGCCGCCGGAGTGCTCGGTGGAGAGGGTGACGAGATGGCGAGGACCCTCACCGAGCAGGACATCCAGGAGCTCTTCACCGAGAGCCAGTCCTGAGACGGAGGGGAGGGTTGGGGTTCCAACGGAACTTCGCCCTCCCCCCGCCCGCCATCCGTGCGGCTGACCAGAACGCCTGTGCAGTGTCAGTGGGACCTGCTAGGGTGTTCAGTGCCAGGGCCGTCGTACGGACATTGGAGGGCGCGCGTGCTGCTGGGTCTGCGGATTTCGAACGTGGCGGTGATCGAGGAGGTGGAGGTGGCGTTCGGAGCCGGCCTCACCGTCCTCACGGGTGAGACAGGTGCGGGCAAGTCCATCCTCGTGGATTCATTGGGCTTGCTGCTGGGAGGCAGGGCGGACGCGGATGTCATCCGCGCCGGCTGCGAGGAGGCGTCCGTGGAGGGCGTCTTCGCACGCACGCCGGTGCTGGGCGCGCGCCTGGAGGAGCTGGGCCTTCCAGACTTGGGCGAGGAGGTGCTGGTGCGTCGCGTGTTGGGGCGCACCGGAAGGGGCAAGGTCTACGTCAACGGCGCCCTCGTCACGGTGGGGGTGCTGGCCAAGCTGACGCGGGGGGCGGTGGACCTCGCGGGGCAGCACGAGCACGTCAGCCTCTTCGACTCGGGCCTGCACCGGGTGCTCCTCGACAGGTACGGGGAGGTGGAGGTGGCGCTGGCGTCCTACTTCGGGGAGTACTCCGCGCTGCGGGAGGTGGACGCGCGCATGGAGGCCCTGGGTGGGGACGAGGCGAAGGTGCGGGAGCGCGCGGAGTTCCTGCGCTTCCAGCTCGACGAAATCGCGCGCATCGACCCGGAGTCGGGCGAGGACGTGAAGCTGGACGTCGAGCGCAAGCGCCTGTCGAGCGCGGAGAAGCTCAAGCGCCTGGGGGCGGAGGCGGAGCTCCTCGTGGCGGGGGAAGAGGCCTCGGCGCTGGAGACGGTGGGCCGCGCCCTGGGGCTGGTGCACGACGCGGTGAAGTTCGACGCGACGCTGTCGCCGGTGGCGCAGTCGCTGAGCACGGCCCTGTCGGAGCTGGAGGAGGCGCAGCGGCGGCTCAACCGGTACGTGGAGGGGCTGGAGTCGGACCCGACGCGGCTGGCGGACGTGGACGAGCGGCTGGATGGCCTCAAGCGGCTGTGCCGCAAGCACGGCGCCACGCTGGACGGCGTGCTGAAGAAGCGCGGCGAAATCGAGGCGGAGCTGGGCACGCTGGAGAACCGCCAGGAAGTGCTCGAGGAGCTGGCCACGGAGCGGCGCAAGGTGGAGGAGCGCGCGCGCAAGGCGGCCCGGGTGCTGTCGAAGGCCCGGACGACGAGCGCGGTGGAGTTCTCCGCGCAGGTGCGCGAGGGCCTGGGGCACCTGGCCATGGGCAAGGCGGCCTTCGAGGTGCGCGTGACGCCCGGGGAAACGCTGCGTCCGGATGGCGCGGACGAGGTGGAGTTCTTCTTCAGCGCGAACCCCGGTGAGCCGGCGCGGCCCTTGGCGAAGGTGGCCTCGGGTGGTGAGGCGAGCCGGTTGCTGTTGGCCCTGAAGCGGGCCCTGGCGGGCAGCGACGCGTGTGGCTGCTACGTGCTGGACGAGGCCGACGCGGGCGTCAGCGGCGCCATCGCGGACGTGGTGGGGCGGATGATCAAGGAGGTGAGCGGTCACCGTCAGGTGCTCTGCATCACCCATCTGCCCCAGGTGGCGGCCTACGCGGACGCCCACCTGCTCATCCGCAAGGCGGTGAAGGCGGAGCGAACCGTCTCCCAGGTGACTGTTCTGGCGGCGGGCGCGGACCGCACGCGGGAGCTGGCCCGGATGATGTCCGGCGTGGAGGTCACGCGGGAGGCGCTGGGGGCGGCGGAGGCCCTGGTGCGCTCGGCCCACCGTTCCCTGGGGGCACCGAGGACCCGGCGGGAGTCCGGACCCGAGGGAGGACCCCGTGGCCGCCTCCGAAGATTGGCTTGACGCGCTGCAAGGTCATCCGTGTCCTTGCCCCATCGGTGGGTCTCACATAGCATCATTGGTGTGTCCAACACCGCAGGGCTGACCGCGGCCTCCCGCCTCAAAGTCGTTTCCGCTGGCCTGACGGACGTCGGGCGGAAGCGCAACCACAACGAGGACAGTTTCCTCATCGACGATGAGCTGCAGCTCTACGTCGTGGCGGATGGAATGGGCGGCCATGCCGGCGGCGGTACCGCGTCGCGCATCGCCGTCGAGACCATCGACAAGGAGCTCCGGCGGGCTCGGGAGGGAAAGGACAATCCGTTCCTGTCCGTGCCCAACCTCCAGGACTCACCGATACCGGAGGCCCTGCGCACGGCCGTGGAGAAGGCGTGTCTCGCCATCTACACGGCGGCGCAGGAAGACCCGCGGCTGTCCGGCATGGGCACCACGGTGATTTCCCTCGTGGTGCGCGATGAGCACGCCTTCTTCGCCCACGTGGGTGACAGCCGCGCGTACCTCATCCGGGGCGACCTCATCCAGCAGATCTCCGAGGACCACTCGCTGGTCAACGAGCAGATCAAGGCGGGGATGATCACGCCGGAGGAGGCCAAGCACTCCCGCTACAAGAACATCATCACCCGCTCCGTGGGCTTCGAAGAGGAAGTCCAGGTGGACGTGATGGGGCTCGTCTCCGAGCCCGGCGACGTGTTCCTGCTGTGTTCGGACGGCCTGGCCAACATGCTCGAGGACCGCGAAATCCACGAGGTCGTGGCCCAGGCGCAGAGCTTCGAGGACGTGCCCAAGCGCCTCGTCGACTTCGCCAACGAGCGCGGCGGCGACGACAACATCACCGTCATCGTGGTGCGGGTCGCCCCCTGAGGCACCCGGCCCCGTGGCCGACAAACACCTCGTCAGGTCACTGTTGACCTTGACACTCTTGGAAACTGAATGGTAGCTGCCCAAACGTTTCCAACCCTGGCAGACGTCGCCGGGAGACGAAGCAGGCGGGGTGTGGCGGTGGGGGGAGGTGTTGGGCGACACGGAGCGACTTAGCTTCTGGCGCCGGATGTCCCACGCAAGCAGGGAGCTGTCCCGTGGCGAAAAAGTCCTTCACGTTGATGGTGATCCCGGACCATGACGCGCCGGTGAAGCGGTACACCATCCAACGCTCGTTCCTGATGCAGGTGGGGATGGGGTTGATGCTGGTGGTGGGACTGAGCGCGGGTGCGAGCATCCACTACTTCCAGGTGGCGGCGGACGCCTCCGAGAACCGCATCCTCCGCGAGGAGAACCTGACGCTGCGCTCGCAGCTCAAGTCGGTGCGGGAGCGAATCGAGCACATCGGCTCCACGTTGGACCGGGTGGAGCGGTTCGACCAGAAGCTCCGGGCGATGACGCTGCTGTCGGACCCGCAGCGCAACCTGGCCATGGGCCCCACGGAGCCGGAAGCGGGCACCCAGGTGCCGACGACGGACACCCAGTTCACCCAGCTGACCACCACCGAGACGCCCAAGCTGCTGATGGGCCGGTTGGACAAGCTGAGCGCGGAGGCCACCCGTCAGGAGCAGAGCCTCCAGGAGCTGCAGGCGTACTTCCAGGACCAGAAGTCGCTGCTCGCCTCCACGCCGTCCGTCTGGCCCGCGCGCGGCTGGGTGACGAGCGACTTTGGCCAGCGAGTGGACCCGTACACCGCCGACCGCGTCATGCACGCGGGTCTCGACATCGCCGCGCCCCATGGCAAGGAAGTCTTCTCGCCGTCGGACGGCACGGTGGTGTTCGCGGGCCTGGAGGGCGGCTACGGCAACGTCATCGTCGTGGACCACGGCTACGGCATCAAGACGCGCTACGGCCACCTGGCGAAGATGCTGGTGAAGGCGGGAGACCGCGTGAAGCGCGGCTCGCTCATCGCCGCGGTCGGCAACACGGGCCGCTCCACCGGACCGCACCTGCACTACGAGGTCCGCGTCAACGGCATCCCCCAGAACCCGCGCAAGTTCATCCTCGAGGAGTAGTCCTCGGAGTGCGCGGTGCCTCTCGGGCCTGGCTCGGGAGGGTGGTTGCGGGTGTTGAACCCCAGGGACGTCGGGCCTTCCGGCTCGCCCCTGGGACGCAAAGCCCCCCTGGCCTTCCTCAACGAGAGAGCGTGGCGGGCCCTGGGATGGATGCGTCCAGCCGGAGCCGTCGCTGCTGGAGTCCATCGGCGCGTCCGCTGCGCTGCATGACGTGGGCGCGCTCCAGCTCCGCCCAGAGCAGGGGGCCCAGCACCTGCCAGTGCGAGGGCGAGTCCACCGTCACCTCCAGCAGGCTCACCGTCCAGCTCGGGGCGTCCGTGTCGGGCGTGCCCTCGGGGAGCACCCGGCGCACGTCGCGTGAGAGGCGCTCGTGGGTGGGGCCGGCCAGGTCCGCGCTCACGGTGAGCTGTGAGGTGGGCACCAGCAGCGCGGCGAAGGCGTCCGGGTGCAGGCGAATCACCTTGGCGCCCGGGTACTGCGCGGCGAGCGACTCCACGGTGGCGCGCAGAATCGCGTCGCCAATGGCGAAGCCGAAGCGGGCGTTGAGGGAAATCATCTCCTTCACATCCGCGATGACGGCGCCCACGCGCCAGCCGTCATGGTGCGCATGCGTGGACAGGTCGTACTCCTCTTTCAGGAGACTCCCCTGGGTGAGAGCGGGGACCTGGAGCGCGCCCGTCTTCGGGTCCGGGTGGCCGCGACGGGCCTGCTCGGCCTGGAGGAGCACCTCGACGGCGGCCTGCACGGGCGCCTGGGGGCTGCGGGTCAGCACCCAGGGGTGGAGGGCGATGAGGGCGGTGGCGGTGGCGTCGTCGAGCGGATAGGGCATCTGACTGGCTTCTCTAGCGCGTCGCGAGGACGCGCGCAGGGGCTTCCCGTCAGCGCAGCCGGTGGGCCGTCACCGTCACTTCATCCCGGTCATGGTAGAGCTGGCGGACGGTGAGGCCCTCCCAGCCGCCCTCCTCGACGAGCGTGTGGCGCACGCGCAGGAGGACCGGGTTCTTGTCCTTCATGGGCAGCTTGATGTTGGCCACCAGGTGGCTTGCCCAGCCACGGCGCCCCCACTTGGCGAGCAGCTGGGCCACCTCCAACGGACGCCACGCCATGTCGCAGAAGAGCCAGTCGGCGGGCTCCTCGGGGGCATAGGAGAAGGCGCTCTCCTGGATGTGCTTCACCCGGCCATTCGAGGCCAGCTCGGGCATCAGCTTCGCCGGGTCCACCGCCACCACCTTCGCGCCCCGGGCCACCAGCCGCTGCGTCCAACCCCCGGGCGCCGCGCCCAGGTCCACGCAGACGTCGCCGCGCCCTGGCTCGAAGGCCAGGCCGTCCAGCGCTTCCTCCAGCTTCATGGCGGCGCGCGAGGGGGACTCGACCTCCCGGCGCATGCGTCGTCGCCCTCCGGGGGCCAGGGACAGGGCTTCGCGCGCGGAGACCGCGCCCACGGCCGTCACGCCGTCGGGTGCCACGCACAGCGTCACCAGCCGGGCGCCGGACTCCCGCGCCCGCGCCGCGTCGTCGAGCAGCCGCTCCGAGGGCAGCCGCGTGCGCACCGCCGCCTCCAGCGCCTCCGCCACGGCCGCCAGCGTGTTGCCCCGAGGGCTGTCGGGCGTGAAGGACTGGAGGACCCAGGGGGCCGTCCCCGGCAGGGAGATGATGGCCCGGGCCGCCGCGTCCGCCTGGACGTCGGGCGTTCCCGGAGGCAGCGAGGCGACCACCCGCCAGGTTGCGCGGGCGAAGGCGGGAGCGAGGCCCGGCTGCGAGTCGCTCTCCACCAGGGCCTCTCCAAGCAGGCGAGGGGCCATGCCCGCCCAGGCCAGCTCCTCGAAGAGGTGGGGCTCGAACCCGGCCCGACAGGTCCACAGCCAGCGTCCCACCTGGGGCGGCTGCGTCTGTGCGGGCATGGGGGGAACGCGCGCCCTCGGGGGGGCGGGGGGAGGGGGCGGCGCGGTGCGTGCAGGGGCCGACCCACCCTGGGTGGGGGCGGGCTTGCGGTGGGCGGGCGGCGCCGGGCGGCCGGGGCGACGAGGGGACTTCGAGGGGGCGCCCCGGGCAGGCCGGCGGCGGGGATTTCGCGGAGGGGACATTGCGTGGGCTCCGTTCCGCTTTACTCTGAACCGATGCGCGCTGGGCAACCGGCCGAGAGGAAGTTTCAAGAGGCGCGCGTGGTTTCCCACCAAGCCTCCCTTACATCTCCAGGGATTTCCCTTCACTCGCCGCCGTCCTTCGAGGATTCTCCGGCCGCGAGAGAGTCAACGAATGATCGAATGGACGCTGAAGAAGCTCATCGGGACCAAGAATGAGCGCGAGCTCAAGAAGGCCCGCGAGAAGGTCATCCGCATCAACGAGCTGGAGAGCCGGATGCGGGCCCTCAAGGACGAGGACTTTCCTGCCGAGACGGCTCGGCTGAAGCAGGAGATTCAGAACGGGAGGCCGCTCGACAGCATGCTCTTCGAGGCCTTCGCGCTCATCCGTGAAGGCGCGCGCCGCGAAATCGGCCAGCGTCACTATGACGTCCAGCTCATCGGCGGCATGTTCCTGCACGAGGGGTGCATCGCGGAGATGCGCACCGGTGAAGGCAAGACGCTGACGGCCACCTTGCCCTGCTACCTCAACGCCCTGTCCGGGCGCGGGGTGCACGTGGTGACGGTGAACGACTACCTCGCCCGCCGCGACGCGGAGTGGATGGGGCGCGTCTACAAGTTCATGGGCATGACGACGGGCTGCGTGCTCCACGAGCTGTCGGACAAGCAGCGCCAGGAAGCCTATCGCTCGGACATCACCTACGGGCAGAACAACGAGTTCGGCTTCGACTACCTGCGCGACAACATGAAGTTCCGCCTGCAGGACTACGTCCAGCGCGAGCTGAACTACGCGATTGTGGACGAGGTGGACTCCATCCTCATCGACGAGGCCCGCACCCCGCTCATCATCTCCGGTCCCACCGAGGACAGCACGGACAAGTACTACCGGGTGGACCAGGTCATCCCCGGCCTCGTCCCGGACCAGGACTTCACCCTGGACGAGAAGCACCGCTCGGTGTCCCTGACGGATGACGGCATCGAGAAGCTGCAGAAGCGGCTGAGCGTGTCCAACCTCTACGACCCGGGCGAAATCGAGACGCTCCACCACGTGGAGCAGGGCCTGCGCGCGCACACGCTCTACAAGCGCGACAAGGACTACGTGGTGAAGGACGGCGAGGTCGTCATCGTCGACGAGTTCACCGGCCGCCAGATGCCGGGCCGCCGCTGGTCCGACGGCCTCCACCAGGCGATTGAGGCCAAGGAGGGCGTGAAGATCGAGAACGAGAACCAGACGCTGGCGACCATCTCGTTCCAGAACTACTTCCGCATGTACACCAAGCTGTCCGGCATGACGGGCACCGCGGACACGGAGGCGGAGGAGTTCGCGAAGATCTACAACCTGGACGTCCGCGTCATCCCGACCAACCGCACCAACGTCCGCAAGGACCAGCAGGACGTGGTCTACAAGACGGAGCGCGAGAAGTTCGAGGCGGTGGCCGCGCAGATTGAAGAGCTGCACAAGAATGGCCAGCCGGTGCTGGTGGGCACGGTGTCCATCGCCAAGAGCGAGGTGGTCGCCAACTTCCTGAAGAAGCGTGGCGTCCCCCACAACGTCCTCAACGCCAAGCAGCACCAGCGCGAGGCGGACATCGTCGCGCAGGCGGGCCGCAAGGGCGCCGTCACCATCTCCACCAACATGGCCGGCCGTGGAACGGACATCCTCCTGGGCGGCAACGCGGAGGTGCTCGCCAAGGCCTCCGTGGGCCCCCCGCCGGAGGCCCCCGCGCCGCTGCCGCCCCCGGTGGATGGCGCCGCGCCGCAGGTGGACCCGATGGTCGCCTACCAGCAGGAGCTGGCGGACTGGGAGCAGCGGCTCGTCGCCGCCCAGGCCCGGCTGGAGACGGAGACGAAGCAGGAGCGCGAGGAGGTGATGGCGGCCGGCGGCCTGTTCATCATCGGCACCGAGCGCCACGAGTCGCGCCGCGTGGACAACCAGCTGCGCGGCCGCGCCGGTCGCCAGGGTGACCCGGGCGCCAGCCGGTTCTTCCTCTCGCTCGAGGATGACCTGATGCGCATCTTCGGCTCGGAGCGCATCCAGGGACTCATGGAGCGGCTGGGCATGGAGGAGGGCGAGGTCATCGAGCACATCTGGCTGTCCCGCGCGATTGAAGGGGCCCAGAAGCGTGTCGAGGGACACAACTTCGACATCCGCAAGAACCTGCTCGAGTACGACGACGTGATGAACCAGCAGCGGCGCACCATCTACAAGCTGCGTCGTCAGGTGCTGGCCGCGGGCGCGGGCGTCCCCCTGGTGGAGTTCACCGAGGACCCGAAGACGCGCGTGAAGAGCCGCTCCGAGCGGATGGTGAGCTGGGCGGACTTCAAGGAGATGGTCCTGGACGCGCTGGAGGACGTCATCGTCTCCACCGTGGACACGTACGCGCCCACCAAGGGCTCGGACGGGTGGGACCTGGACGCCTTGTCGAAGAACGTGAAGGAGACGTTCGACCTGGAGATGGGCTTCGAGGGCGTGGGCAACCGCGACGAACTCCAGGACCACATCTACAAGGCGGCGGAGAAGGTCTTCCGCACGCGCGACGAGGAGTTCGGCGAGAACTTCCTGCGCTTCCTCCAGTACAACTACCTGGCGACCATCGACCGGCTCTGGAAGGAGCACCTGCTGGGCATGGACCATCTGCGCCAGGGCATCGGCCTGCGTGGCTACGGCCAGAAGGACCCGAAGCAGGAGTACAAGCGCGAGGGCTACCAGGGCTTCATCCAGACCCTGTCCGCCATCAAGGCGCAGTTCGTCTCGCAGCTCATGCGCGTACAGCCCCGCTCCGCCACCAGCGCGGAGGAAGAGGCCGTCCGCATCCAGCGCCAGCTGGCCCAGCAGCAGCGCAAGGCGGTGGAAGGCCGTGGCACGGCGGAGGGCAAGCTGGACGAGGCCTCCGTGGCCGCGGCGGCCCGTACGCCGGCCGCCCAGCAGGGCCCCCGCGTGGGCCGCAATGACCCCTGCCCCTGCGGCAGCGGTCGCAAGTACAAGAAGTGCCACGGCGCGGCGGAAGCCAGCGTCTAGGCGCCTCTTCGCGGGACGTCGGAAGTAGGGCGCCGGCGCGGCGCCGTCCGGGGTTGTCGGACGGCGGGCCGCGCCGGTCCTCTTTCTGGCGCTCGGTCCTGTCCCCGGGGCCCTGGAAAGGGGCCCGGAGGGTAGGGGAGCGAGCACGAGCCTTCTTCCCGCCACGGGCGGTGAAGCGAAGCTTGCGCCGCCGGGAAGGGTTCTGTTAAGGACCCCCCGCCTCGTAGTCTGGGGCCGGGGGTGTTGACCCCGAGTCGTACCCACTTCACACACGCCCGTGCCGGTCGCCGGTGCTCCCGTGAGTGGAGGACTTCTCCGAAAGGAGAGCCCTCGCTCCCGGCAGTCACGGCCGGAGCAACACCCGGGTGTGGCGGAATAACCGGAGAAACAACATGTCGATCGACACGCAGGAAACGCAGACGCAGCAGCAGGCCATGGCCGCCGCCGGCGGCATCACGATGCGGCAGCTCCTGGAGGCCGGCGTCCACTTCGGCCACCAGACGAAGCGCTGGAACCCGAAGATGAAGCCCTACATCTTCGGTGCCCGCAACGGCATCTACATCATCGACCTGCAGAAGACGGTCTCCATGGCCCGCTCGGCGTTCCGCTTCGTGGCGGACGTGACGGCCCGTGGCGGCACGGTGCTCTTCGTCGGCACCAAGAAGCAGGCGCAGGACGTCATCCGCGAGGAGGCCGCGCGCGCCGGTCAGTACTTCGTCACCAGCCGCTGGCTGGGTGGCACGCTGACCAACTTCAAGACCATCAAGCAGGGCATCGACCGGCTGAAGACGCTGGAGAAGATGGCCGAGGATGGGACGTTCGAGCGCCTGCCCAAGAAGGAAGTCGCCTCGCTGGAGCGCGAGCGCGAGAAGCTCGAGAAGAACCTGGGCGGCGTGAAGGAGATGTCGAAGCTGCCCCGCTGCGTCTTCATCATCGACCCGAAGAAGGAGCACATCGCCATCCACGAGTCGACCCGCCTGGGCATCCCCGTGATTGGCCTGGTCGACACGAACTGCGATCCGGACGGCATCGACTTCGTGATTCCCGGCAACGACGACGCCATCCGCTCCATCAAGCTCTTCACGTCGAAGATCGCCGAGGCCTGCATCGAGGGCGCCGCCCGTTACCGCGCCTCTGGCGCGGCGGAGCGCGACGAGCAGGAGGAGCGCGAGGGCCGTGATGACCGCCGCGACCGCGACGACCGCCGTGGCCCGCGCCGTGACAACCGGGATCGCCGGGGTGGCGACCACCGCGGTGGTGGCGACCGTGGCGGCGAGCGCCGGGGTCCTCTCGTGGAGATGAAGGGCGCGCCGGCCGTGGCCGAGCAGCCCGCGGCCGAGCAGCCCGCGGCGGCCGAGGGTGGCGAGGCGGCGAAGGAGTAGTCGCCTCTCGCTGTACTCCAGTGTTCGTGGCGGCCGGGTGGCGCATCAGAATGCCTGCGACCCGGCCGTCCTTGTTTTTCGCTGTAGCCGTATCCCTTGAAACCGGATGCTCCGCCCGGCGCCTGGCGCCCTCGTGACGGTGGAGACAGGAGACGAACATGGCCGAAATCACGGCCCAGATGGTGAAGGACCTGCGCGAGCGGACCAGCGCGCCCATGATGGACTGCAAGAAGGCGCTCACGGAGACGGGCGGCGACTTCGCGAAGGCCGAGGAGTGGCTGCGCAAGAAGGGCATCTCCAAGGCGGCGGGCAAGGAAGGTCGCGTCGCGGCCGAGGGCCTCGTCGGCACGTACGTCCACGGCGGCCGTATCGGCGTGCTGGTGGAGGTCAACTGCGAGACGGACTTCGTCGCCCGCAACCCTGACTTCCAGGACCTGGTGAAGGAAGTGGCGATGCAGATCGCCGCGACCGGCCCCAAGTTCGTCCGTCGCGAGGAAGTCCCCACGGACAACATGGAGAAGGAGCGCGAGATTCAGCGCGACCTGCTCAAGCAGCAGGGTAAGCCCGAGGCGATGCTGGACAAGATCCTCGTCGGGAAGATGGAGAAGTACTACGAGCAGGTCTGCCTCGTGGACCAGCTCTGGGTGAAGGACGACAAGAAGAAGGTCGGTGACATGATCACCGAGCGCGCCGCGAAGATTGGCGAGAAGGTCTCCGTGCGCCGCTTCGTCCGCTTCGAGGTGGGTGAGGGCATCGAGAAGAAGAAGGACGACCTCGCCGCCGAAGTCGCCAAGACGCTGCAGGGCTGAGCCCCCTCGCGGCCCTTTCGGGGGCCGTGAAATGGTTCGAGCAGGGCCCTGAGGGCCGCGCGCTCCGTACCCCTGATGGGGGCGGGGGACGCGGCCCTCGCCTTTGCGGGCCTTTCCAGCCCCTCCAGGCGATTGGCATCTGACGGTGTGAGCAGGGGTGTCCGACTCGGGCGTTGATATGGCGCCAGACGGGGGATAGAAGCGGACGCGCATGTCCTCCGACACGACCCAACCGCTCCGCTTCAAGCGCATCCTCCTCAAGCTCTCGGGTGAGGCCCTGATGGGAGAAGGGAAGTACGGCATCCACCCACCCACCCTCAGTGGCATCGCGGACGAGGTCATCAAGCTGGCGGCGGCCGGCGTGGAGGTGGCCCTCGTCATTGGCGGAGGCAACATCTTCCGCGGGGTGGCGGGCGCGACGGAGGGGATGGACCGGGCCAGCGCCGACTACATGGGGATGCTGGCCACGTGCATCAACTCCATGGCCATGCAGGACGCGCTGGAGAAGAAGGGCATGCACACGCGCGTGCTGTCGGCCATCAAGATGGAGCAGATCGCCGAGCCCTACATCCGCCGGCGCGCGGTGCGCCACCTGGAGAAGGGGCGGGTGGTGATTTTCGCGGCGGGCACGGGCAATCCGTACTTCACGACGGACACGGCCGCGTCGCTGCGCGCCATGGAAATCAACGCCCAGGTCATCCTCAAGGCGACGAAGGTGGACGGCATCTACAACGCGGATCCGAAGAAGGACCCGACGGCGCGCCGCTACCGCTCGCTGACGTACATGGACGTGTTGAAGCAGAACCTCAACGTGATGGACTCCACGGCCATCTCGCTGTGCATGGACAACAAGCTGCCCATCATCGTCTTCGACCTCACCGTGCCGGGAAACATCCAGCGCGCGGTGCTGGGGGGCGGAGAGATTGGTACCGTCGTGGGCGGCAGCGAGACGGTCTGGGCCTGACCGCTCGCATTCATCCCGACTCGTGTTCAAGGAGAGCTCGCATATGAGCGGTGACATCGTCGTCGAATTGAAGGGCCGTATCGACAAGTCCCTCGAGGACCTCAAGCGGGAGCTGACCAAGGTGCGCACCGGGCGCGCCAGCACCGCCATCCTCGACAACATCCGGGTGGACTACTACGGCACGCCCACCCCGCTGTCCGGCGTGGCCAGCGTCAGCGCCCCGGAGCCCCGGCTCATCATCATCAAGCCGTGGGAAAAGACTGTCCTGAAGGAAATCGAGAAGGCCCTTCGCGAGGCCAACCTCGGCATCAACCCGATGAATGACGGGGAGATGATTCGCCTGCCCTTCCCGCCGCTCACCGAGGAGCGCCGCAAGGACATCGCCAAGCAGGTGAAGACGAAGGGTGAGGACCACAAGGTCGCCATCCGCAACATCCGCCGTGACGCCAACGAGGCGCTCAAGACGCAGTTGAAGGACAAGAAGATCACCGAGGACGACCACAAGCGCATCTCCGAGAAGGTCCAGAAGGAGACCGACGGCGGCGTGGCCCAGGTGGATGAGATCATCAAGAAGAAGGAGAAGGAGGTCATGGAGGTCTGATGGCCTTCGTGCTCCTGGCCGAGCCCGCCGCTCCGGTGGCGGGTGTCTTGCGCCGGTTCCTCGAGGGAGCCGGCCACGAAGTGAGTTGGGTGGCCAGCGCCGACGAGGCTCAACGCGCCTCGCGAGAGCGGCCGCCCTCGGTGGTCCTGGCTTCGGGGCTGGGGCCGCTGGATGGAGAGGCGCTGTGCCGGAGCCTGCGTGCCCAGGGGCTCCACGTGCCGGTGCTACTGGTGTACCCGCCGGACGAGGAGCAGGCCGACGAGCGTGCCGCCCAGGCCGGTGCGGATGGCAGTCTGGTGGGCCCCCTCAAACGCGGCACCGTCCTGACGTGTGTCTCGCTGCTGCTGCAGCGCGAGGAGGCCCGGCGCACCGCCGTGGTGCCTTCCGTTCCGGTGCCGCCTCCTGCCCCAGCTCCGTTGGTGGAGCCCGAGGCCCGGCGCGTCACCCGTCCGGAGCCGGCTCCATCCACGGGCGGCACGTCGGCGGACTTCGAGTTCCTCAAGCGGCTGATGCTGATGGAGGTGAAGCGCAGCCGGCGCTACCGCTATCCCATCGCCCTGCTGATGGTGGAGGTGGACCGCTTCACGGAGCGGTCCGCGGCGCTGTCACCCACGGCGAGGCGGGGCGCGCTGGCGGAGACGCTGGGTCTGCTGGTGGAGGGCGTGCGAGACATCGACGTGGCCGTGCCCTTCGCGGACAGCCGCTTCGTCGTCTTCCTCCCGCACACGCCTCGCTCGGGCGCACGGGTGGTGGCCGAGCGCCTGAGAGAGAAGCTGAAGGCCGTGCAATCCCTGCCCGCGGGCACCGCATCCGTGGGCGTGGCGGTGTCGGAGCCTCCCGCCGGAAACAAGAGCGCGCCGCCGGGCGCCACGGGCCAGCAGGTCAGCTTCGGCGGTCTGCTGAAGGACGCGGGAGACGCGCTGCGACGCGCGCAGGCGGCGGGTGGTGACTGGGTGGAAGTGGCCAGCGATGCCGCCAGCCGCACTCAGGACGGGTAGATGAAGTCCACGTCGCTGATGTCGTGCACGACGTCGGCGACGAAGCGGAACAACTCCATGCCGCGTGCCTTGTCGTCCTGCCAGGTGCCGCTGGCTTCGTCGTAGTTGAAGTGGATGCCCTGGCCTCGCCCCGCCACCCAGATCTGCTTCACGGCGCGCTGGGTGTTGACGATGCACTTCTCCCGGGAGCGGGCGGTGAGGGTGAGCATGTCACCCGTGCTCTCCGCCTCCAGGAGGTCTGGATCAATGGCGTCCGCGGCGGCAAGCATCCGCTTGAAGACCATGGCCACGAGCTGGTTGTAGCGGGCTTCTTCCATCATGGCCGCACGGGCCTCACTGAATGACGTCAAGCACCTGCTGGCCAGGGGCCGCGTAGAACAGGAACTTGAAGTGCGGCGACGTCTCGCTCTCGACGCGCTCCAGGGCGATGACGGTGCCCGGGTGAACGGACTTGGGGAAGGACTGCATCCCCGTCAGGTGCGCCGCCAGGGCGCCCATGGATGGCTGGTGGCCGACCAGGACGAGGTTCTCATCCGCGTGCTCGGCCAGCACCGGCTCCACCGCGCCCACCGGCATGTCCGGCAACAGGCAGCGATGCGCCCGCAGCAGCCCTTCGTGTTTCGTCACGAAGGACAGAATCTGCGACGTCTGGACCGTGCGAACCAGCGGGCTGGTCAGGATGAGGCCGATGGGGCCCATGCGCTCGGACAACGATGCGAAGTGCGCGGCGGTGTTCGCCCGAGCCTTCGCTGTGAGCGCGCGCGCCTCGTCACCGAGACCCTCGGGGATCTCAGCGTCCGCATCGCCGTGCCTAACCAGGAAAATCCTCAAAGTCCCTCCACCGGTACGACAGGACCGCGGTTCGTACATGACCGCAGCCGGGTTGGTCAAAGGTAATGCGGCGATTGTTCAGTGGCCGCAACAACCTCGGCATGACAGACAGGAGTTGGCCGCCCTCCTCCGCACGCGTCCGCGCAGCATACACGCGGGGACTGACGTGCCGTGTCTCTCTGGAAGGAGTCTGGATGCGCAAGGCGCTGTGGGTCCTGGCAGGGCTGTTGGCCTTCTCGGGCTGTAAGAAGGATGGGGCCACGGGTAGCGATGCACCCGGGGTGGCGGATGGTGGTGGTGTCGCCGGCCTGGTGGCCGAGGAGGCGACCGGCGCGGGGCCCTATGTGGTGACGCCCGAGAAGCTGACCGCCTACGTGGCCTACCAGCGGCGGATGCTGGAGGTGTACGGCTCCCAGGTGAAGGGACTCCAGGGGTTGGGCGCGCTGGTGGATGCGGGCACTCCGGAGGCGATGGCGGAAGTCCGCGCGGGCCTCAAGGTGGTGGAGGCGAAGGCCAAGGCGGAGTCGGAGGCGCGCACGCAGGCGGGGCTGAGCGTGAGTGACGTCAACGGCCTGGCCGAGGTCGTCACGGCCGTCATCAGTCAACGGCAGCTCGGGCGCACGCTCCAGTACGAGGAGGAGCTTCGGAAACTGGAGGAACTCCAGGAGAAGCTGCCGCCCGAGCAGCGTCAGGAGCTGGCGGCGCAGGTGGCCTCCATGCGCCACCAGGTGGAGTCGTTCCAGAAGCTGACGGATGTGCGGCGTGAGTACGGCGACGCCAACGTGGACGTGGTCCTCACGCGCGAGGACGAGCTGATGAAGAACTACCAGGAGATGCTGCGGGTCTTCACCGGCACGCGTCGATGAAGACCCGGGAAGGCGTGCACCTCAGACGCGCTTGAGGTGCGGTGCCTTCTTGAGCAGCTGCGCCAGGTAGAGGTCGGCGACCTTCTCCATCACCGTGTTGCCGCGCAGGCGCTGGTTCAGGTTGACGAAGTCCACCTGGTCCAGCCGCTGGTCCTGGTTGTAGCAGGAGAACACCCACGTCTCCTTGCCGGTGCGCGGGTCCACGTGCCGCTGGAGGCACTGGGCGCAGATCTCCTTCATCATGCACTGCATCGGCGAGTTGATCGAGCCGATGGCCTCGTGGTCCGGCTTCAGGTACGGCTGGAGCACCTTGTGCCGGGCCTCGGCCACCGCGCGCATCATCCGGTCCGATCCGATGGCGATGATGCGGTCCACTTCCGACAACGGGATGAGGCCGGGCGTGGCGAGCTTGCCCTCGGCGTACGCCACCATCGCCTGCACCACGTTGCCTCGGAAGGCGGCGTCCTGCGGACGGCGCGGCTCAATCAAGTCGCCGCTGTCCACGGACCACACAATCTGGTCCGTGCCGGCCTCGATTTCGTCGTGCTTGAAGGAGTCCGACTTGAGGCGGTAGGCGGCGAAGTAGACGACGCGGCAACCCGCCGCCTTGAGCGAGCGGGCGATGGAGAAGAGCACCGCGTTGCCCAGGCCACCGCCCACGAGCACCACCGTCTCGTTGTGGGCAATCTCGGTGGGCGCGCCGGTGGGGCCCATCAGCACCACGGACTCGCCCGGGGTGAGCGCGGAGCACAGGCGCGACGAGGAGCCCATCTCCAGGACGATGGTGCCCATCAGTCCCTTCTCCTTGTCCACCCACGCGCCGGTGAGGGCCAGGCCCTCCATGGTGAGTCGCATGCCGTCGACGACGGGCGCGTTCCGCTCGAAGTTCTGGAGCCGGTAGAACTGGCCGGGCTGGAAGTGGCTGGCCGCGAAGGGCGCCTTCACCACCACCTCCACAATCGTCGGCGTCAGGCGGGTGACGGACACCACGGTGGCGTTGAACGCGGCGTCCAGCTTCGCGAAGTGCGCGGCGCGCAGCTCCTCGCGACGGGCCTGGGCGACCTCGTCGTCGAAGTCGAGCGACGCCACTTCCTTCGCGTACAGGCGCGCCACTTCCGAGTAGCCATCCTTCGCGCTGGCCATGGCCTTCACCACGTTGCCCGCGTACGTCGGGTGGTTGTCTCCGTAGAAGGAGATGAAGCGCCCGTCCTTCGCATACGACGTGAAGAAGCCCACCTTGGAGTCCAGGTCCTCGCTGGCCTCCACGGGCTCCAGCGTGAAGCCCTGCTCACCGTCCACCAGGGAGTAGCCCTGGAAGTAGTCGCCGCCCTCGTCGAGCTTGAAGGTGCCCGGGTACTCGCGCTCGTACGTGACGTTGGGCGAGGTGCCGGCGGCCACGCACACGGTGCGCGCGGGCAGCTCGAAGAACTGGCCGCTGCCCTTGAGCTTGCCGTCCACCGTCACCATGCGCTCGAAGCGCAGCGCTCGCACCGCGCCCGTCTCGTCCTGCAGCGCCTCCACCGGGCTCATGCGCTCGATGAAGCGGATGCCCTCCTCCAGCGCCTTGGACACTTCCTCGTGGTTGAGGCGGTAGGCGGGGGACTCGGTGAGGCCGCGGCGGTAGGCCAGGCTGACGCCGCCCCACGCTCGCACCAGCTTGATGAAGTCCGGCGTGCGGCCCTCCGCCTTCGCCTGCTCGCGCTCGGCGCGCACCGCGCGGCCGTGCTCCAGGAAGGTCTGGTAGGTGGCGCGCTCCTCGGCGTCCAGCTTCGCGAGGATGGCCTCGTCGCCCAGCTCCGCGGAGAGCTTCTCGTGGCGGGCGAGCGCCTTCTCCACCTGCACCGGGTAGTACGCCATCAGCTCCGTGGCGGTGTCGACACCGGTGAGGCCGCCGCCGATGACGATGGCGGGCAGCTGCACCTGGAGATTCGCCAGCGAGTCCTTCTTGAAGGCGCCCGTGAGCTGGAGCGCCATGAGGAAGTCGCTCGCCTTGCGGATGCCCCGGATGAGGTTGTTCTTCATCCCGATGATGGTGGGACGTCCGGCGCCCGCGGCGATGGCGATGTGGTCGAAGCCCAGCTCCCACGCGTCCTCGATGGTGAGCGTGCCACCGAAGCGCACGCCGCCGTGGATGCGGAAGCCGTCCCGCCGCGCCAGCGTCAGGTGGATGAGCGTGAGGAAGTTCTTGTCCCAACGCACGGTGATTCCGTACTCGGACACGCCGCCGAAGCCCTCCAGCACGCGCTCATCCAATTCGCGCGTGAGCGAACGCCAGTCGCGGATGGGCTTGAGGGCGTGGCCATTGCGGCCGGCCAGCTCGTCGGAGAACGGCTCAATCTTCAGGCCGTCCATGCCCGTGACGCCGAAGCCCTCGTTGAGCAGGTAGTGCGACAGCGTGTAGCCGGCGGGCCCCAGGCCCACCACCAGCACGTTGCGACCCACGTAGGGCAGCGCGTACGGACGGCGGATGTTGAGCGGGTTCCAGCGCGTGAGCAGTCCGTAGATTTCAAAGCCCCAGGGCAGGTCCAGCACGTCCGTCAGCGCGGCCGTCTCCGCCAGCGGGATGTTCACCGGCTCCTGCTTCTGGAAGATGCACGCCTTCATGCAGTCATTGCAGATGCGGTGGCCGGTGCCGGGGCACATCGGGTTGTCGAGCGTGATGACCGCCAGCGCCGCGAGCGAGTTGCCCTCGCGCTTGAGCAGGTGCGCCTCGGAGATGCGCTCGTCGAGCGGACAGCCCGTGAGGGGGATGCCCAGCGGGTTCTTCTTGTAGCTGTGGCCCTCGGCCACCTTGTCCTTCGCGGGGAAGCCCGTGGAGCAGGAGTCCTTCTGGCGCTCGTGGCAGAGCACGCAGTAGTCCACCTCGTTCATCACGTCGCGCGCTGTGCCGCGGCGGTCGGTGAGCTTGAAGCCGTCGCGGTGGCGAAGGTGGTGCGGGAGTCCTTCGGTGGCCTCGGGAAGAGCGGCGTCCGGGCGCTGGAGCTGCACGAGCTGGTCGAACACCAGCGGCTTGGGCACGCGGTGGGTGGGCCAGGTGTGGAACTGCTCCTTGGTCTCCGGGTGCAGCGCGCGCGCGTACGTCCAACGGTCCGCCAGCGACAGCAGCGCGCGGACGGCCTGCAGCTCCGCGGCGTCATCGCCCTGGGTGACGAGGCTGGAGCCGAAGGCCTCTCGGCCCTCCGGCGTGGCCGTCAGCGAGGTGCGCAGCGCCGACCAGCGGGCGCGCAGGGCCTCCGCCTTCGCCTGCTCCTCCGCGGGCAGGTTGCCGGAGAACAGCCGCTCCAGCTCCATGAGCGTGAGGACGGACTCGGCGAGGCCGCGCTCGAAGTCGCCCAGGGAGAGCGCCTCCGGGAAGCCGAGCTGGAGCAGCAGCCGCATGCGCCCATCCAGCGACGGGAACTCGGCCAGCGCCGGACGGTCCGGCGCGCCCTTCTTGAAGACGCGGCGGGTGATGAACTCGCGCTTGAAGTCGAAGAGGGGCAGCTCTCCCTTCAACTGGCCCATCTGCCGCTCCAGCTCCTGGTCGACTCGGAAGAGCCGGGAGATGAAGCGCGACGTGTGCCGGGCCACCCGCACCAGCAGGTCCGACTCGGCGGGGCCGGTGAGGCTGGTACCGCCGGACTGGCGGTAGGCGTCGAAGGCCTTGAAGAGCTCGGGCTCGTCCTCGGCGAGCTGCGCGTCGAAGCTCTTGGCCAGCCGGCGCAGTCCGCGCGGGCGGTAGAGGTCTTCGAAGGTGAAGCCCGGCAGACCCAGTTGAAGGGAGGGGCCAGGGTCGGAGGGCAGGTCGGTCAGGGCGCGCATATCACTGAAGGTGTAGGAGGAACCCGGAGCAACGGCTCGCGTGCGGGGCCTATTTCGCGGTGAGCCGCCCGGAAAGCAAGCGGCCTCGCGACGCCGCGTGAAAGCAGGCGATGGGAGGGAGTGGCTCTGCTGGAGTTGTAACGCGGGAGCCCGACGCCGGCCTCCCTGTCGGCCCGGGCCCCGGGGGCAGGAGCTCCGTCCCGGGGTGCGACGGCACACCGCGCCATGTGTTGAGGTGCCCGCACAGGGGGGCGGCTGTGTGCCGACCCGGCTGGATTTCCTCTGGAGCAGCACCCGGAGGCGGCCCCTGACGCCCTGTCGGCCACTCTCCTGGCGAGGAAGGGGGCCCTTCGCCATGTCGCGGGAGCCCCGTGGGTGGCACGCCGGTCCACGGCGCTGCCGCTGTCACCGGGTTTCGATACCCGGCAGCGAGGTAGGCAGCGCCCTTCCTTGCCCGGGGGCGGGCAGGGTGACGTGTTCCAGGCGGCGGCGGAGCTTGAACAGCCCCCAGAACATGCGGGCCGCGTCCAGGCCGGGGATGACCTTGGAGCCACCGAAGTCCTCCCAGTCGATGGGGACCTCGAGACAGCGGGCCCCCTGTCGCTGGAGCAGGGCCAGGAGCTCCACGTCGAGCAGCCAGCGCTCCTCGCGCAGCACGTCCAGCAGCGGGCGCAGCACCGAGGCTCTCATGAGCTTCACGCCGCATTGCGTGTCGTAGAAGCGCAGGCCGAAGTGCAGGTCCGTCAGGGTGGCGAAGATGCGGCCCTGGAGGTGGCGGTGGAGATTGCGCACCACGCGGCGGCCAGCCATGAGGATGCGGGAGCCCGCCAGCACGTCCACGCCCTCGGCGTCGGGAGTGTCGGTCAGCCGCACCAGTCGGAAGAGCTCCTCGGCGTTGATGGCCCCGTCCGCGTCCAGGAAGGCGAGCCAGGTGGCTCCAGGAGAAGCGTGGCGCCAGCCGAGGCGGATGGCGGAGCCCTTGCCGCCATTGCGGGGCGCGGCGACATACGTGAACCGGTGGGGCGAACTCGCGGCCGACAGTCGGGCCTGGGCCGCCTCGATGCTGGCTTGGTGCAGCGTGGCGTGCTCTGGCGCGCTGCCATCATCCGCGACGATGAACTCCACCCGGGGCGTCGGCTGGAGCAGGGCGACGCGGGTGAGGGACTCCACGAAGCGAGGCAGTCGCTGCCCCTCGTTGTAGGCGGGGATGACGACGCTGATGGAGGGCGCTTCCACGCGCCGGGTTTGAGCACGGTGGGGGAGGGGCGTCAATGCGAGCGCGCGAGGCCCTCACTGCCTCGGCGCGAGGGGTGCTCGTCAGGTGTGATTCCCCGGGGCTGGGTGGCCTGACGGCACGAGCGGCGAGAGGGCGTGCCTGCCTCCTGCGTTTCGGCGGTGGGGATGCAGGTGTCCATCCGTGTCGTCGACCTGCCGGGCGGAGCGACGGGCGGAGGCTTCCGTCGCGCCGGGTTCTCGGCAGGGGTCGGCGCCCTCGCTACCTTCGCTTCGGACGTCGCGGCTTGGAGGTGTTGGGTCCGCGAGGGTGCTTCTCGGGCGGGGACGCCGGCTTCTTCTTCGCCGAGACGCCAGCCGGAGTGGGGGGCGACTGCACCTGCCGAGGCTCCGTCTCGTTCTTGGGAGACCGGGGCTTGGGGAGTACGGCCGCGGCGCCTGTTGACGGAGACGCGGCGTCGTGAGCTGCACCTCGCGCACCGTGGCTCCGCGCAGCGGG
The DNA here is from genome assembly GCF_013336705.1 of Myxococcus sp. CA051A. Classification (NCBI taxonomy): domain Bacteria; kingdom Pseudomonadati; phylum Myxococcota; class Myxococcia; order Myxococcales; family Myxococcaceae; genus Myxococcus; species Myxococcus sp. CA051A. Next base: position 733,017 of record NZ_JABUMS010000001.1, read on the forward strand.
GCTCGCCTTCGGCACGGGGGGCGTCGGTCGCGACTGCTCCGCCTGGGGGCGAGCAGGGCCGGTTGAACTCTCGGCGCGCGGCCGGGGTGCATGCCGCGCGGCCGGGGGCTGTTCGGTGCGCGCCGGTTCCTTCGTCACCTGCGGAGAAGGGGAGCGCTGTGCTTCCAGCGAGGGCTCGGCGGCCCGTACCTGAATCGTGCTCGACGAATCACTGGCCTGACGGGCGCGCAGTTGCTCCACCTCGCGGCGCAGGCGGACGACCTCGGCGGAGAGCTGGGCGTACGAGTCGCGCACGTGTCCGTTGAAGACGCGCTGTCGACCCAGGGCCTCGTTGATGAACACCTGGCACGACTTGCGGAAGGCCCACTTGGCCACCACCACGAGCTGACCCACGCCACCCCGGTGCGTCTGCAGCGGCAGCGCGCGCGTGGCGTCGGCGTTCTCTTCCAGCGCGTGCAGGTTGAAGGTCAGTGGCTCCACTCGGGGCTCCACGCCTTCGGCGGGCACCTCCACCGCTTCGGAAGTGGGCAGGCCTCGCGTTCGCAGGCGCTCTTCGATGCGGGTCAGCAGCTCCCGCGCCGGAATGTCGCGTCCCAGCAGCTTCATCGATGCTTCTCCTCGAGGATGCGTTGCAGCTCGTCCCGATAGGCGGCCACCACCTGCGGCCACCCTTGTTTCTTCACGTACGCCAGACCGCTAGCGCCCAGCGCGCTTCGCGCCTCGCCCACTTCGCGCAGTCCCTGGATGAACGAATCCAGGTCCGTATACGCGCGGCCCGCGCCACTGCGTTGAACCTGTCCCACCAGCACGTCCGAGCGCCCGTTCACCAACACCGGCGTGCCCTGCGCGAAGGCCTCCAGCGTGAGCAGTGACAGGCTCTCGTAGCGAGAGGGCACCACCACCGCCAGGGCACCGGCCAACGCGTCGTGCTTGTCCTGCTCGGGGATGCGTCCCAGGTAGCGCACGCCATCGCCCTCCAGCGGCATGTGCGCGTCACCCGCGAGCACCAGGTCCGGCGCGTCCGCGTACCGCTGCTTCAAGGCCTGGTGGAACTGGAGCAGCTCGGGCACACCCTTGCCCGGCTCTTGCCGGCCCACGTAGAGCAGGTAGTCGCGGTGCACGCCGTGCTTCTCGCGGAAGCGAGCCCCATCGGCGGCCGGCCGCTCCACGCCCACGCCCACCACGCGAGTCCTCGCATGGCCCGGGAAGTACTTCTCGATGATGGTCAGCTCCTCCGGCGTCAGGCAGAGCAGCGCGCGAGGGAGCTCGAAGACGTCACGGTACGCATCGAACCGGATGGGCGCTTCGTCATGCGTGGTCGGAACCAGCAGCGCGCGGTCCGCCACCAGGGGCATGCCCCACACCGTCGGCGCGTAGAGGTACGTGAAGAACAGGTAGCCGTCGTACGCGTTTCGCGTGTCGGCCAGATGGCGCAGAAGCCCCGGAGCCAGCGGGCCCTGCTCGGCAATCCACTGCTCTTCGCGCAGCCGCTCGTTGCTCTTGTCGAAGAGCTTTCGCGACAGCCCGTTGAAGCCTCGGATGTTGCGCACCCGCGTCACGGGGAAGCGCAGCACGTCCACGCCGCGCACCGTGTCCGGCCCCGCCGGGAAGTCGTTCTCCCAGGAGAGGTGGTTCTTCGCGCACGTGGTCAGCACCGTCAGGTCCCAGTGCGGCGTGAGGCGCTCGGCCACCTGCGCGGCCAGCATCTCCGCGCCTCCTGTCACCTCGCCATAGCGCTGCACGACTACCGCCACGCGAGGCCGCTTCGGAGGCGCACGACGGGGACGCGACGCGGGCAGGGACGAACCCAGCGCTTCCGACAGCGCCCGCTGCACGGACGCGGCGGAGAAGTGCTCCAGCCTGCGTCGCTGACCGGCGATGACGGGCTCGCGAAGCGACAGGTCCTCGCTCAGGTCCACCGCCAGCTCCGCGAGGAACGCGAAGCGTTTCTGGTCGAACGCGATGCCCGCGCCGCCCAGCGTCTCCGGCACCGCCGCGGCGGCGTACGCCAGCACGGGCACGTCCGACGCCATGGCCTCGATGAGCGGGACGCCGAAGCCCTCGTGCTCGCTCATCGAAACGAACACGGAGGCGGAGCGGTACGCGGCAACCAACTCCGCGTGGCTCAGCCGGCCCAGGAAGCTCACGCCGCTCAAGCCCCGCGCCTCGCGCTTGAGCGAGCGGAAGTAGCGACTGCCCGGCTCGTACCCGCCCACCATCAACAAGCGCGCCTGGGGGCGCAGTCGCAGCACCTCTCGGTGCAGGGCGATGAGGTCCTCGAAGCGCTTGTGCGGCATCACCCGGCTGACGCCGAGCAACACGGGACCGGGGCCCGACAGCTTGCTCAGCAGCTTCGCGTCCGCGCGCTCGGGACCGAAGCGCTCCGGTTCGATGAGCAGCGGCACCGTATGGACGTTGCGGTAGCCCGCGACGCGCAGCTCGGCGGAGTTGTAGTCCGACACGCCGATGGCCACGTCCACGAAGGGCGCCATCGCCGCGAGCTGGGCGCGGCCGGCCACCAGCGCGTTCTCCAGCGACAGTCCCGAGTAGAAGCGCGCGGGGCTGATGTTGTGGAACACGAGGCCGCGCCGACACGGCAGGTGCATGAGCCGGCTGCTCAGCGGAGAGGCGATGCCGTGGTGATAGAGCACCAGGTCGCCCGGCTCCGGCTTCAACGTCGAGGCGGGACTGGCCAGGCCCTCCAACCCCGCGCCGACTTCATCCGCGTACAGGCCGCCCCACACACCCAGCCGGCGCAGGAGGAGCTGCAGGTGCAACGCGGCCTGCCCGGTGGCGTCGCCGGGCACGAAGCTCGCTATCAGCTGGTGAATCGCCATGCGCGCCCTGCCTATCACAGGGGCGTGGTATGAGGCGCACCGTGTCCACCGGCCCCATCGCTTTCGACGCGACGCTCTGGGATGAGCCCACCACCGGAATCGGCCTCTACACCCGCTGTCTCGCGGGCGCGCTGGAGGCCAAGGGTGTGCGGTTGGAGAAGCTGGGCGCGCGCGGCTCGGGCGACCATCCGAGGGGAGCCAGCGGCCGCACCGCCTGGACGCTCGCCCGACTCCCTCGGGTGCTGGAGCGCTCGAAGCCCGCGCTGTACCACGCCCTGGGCAACTTCAATCTCCCCCTGACGCGGATACCCGGCACGGCCTACGTGCTCACGGTGCTGGACCTGATTCCGCTCATCATGCCGGACACCGTCTCGGCGAAGTTCCGCTGGCAGTTCCGGCTGTGGCTGTCACGCAGCCTGATGCTGGCCGACCGGGTGGTGTGCATCAGCGAGCGCACGCGGCAGGACCTGCTGGAACGCTTCCCGGAAGTGGAGTCGCGCGCCGTGGTGGTGCCCATCGGCGTGGACCATGTCCACGCGCCCGTGCTGGACGCGACGAGCGTGGACTTCCTGCGCGCCCTCGCCCTGCCCAAGGACTTCGTCCTCTACGCGGGCTCGCTCGACGTGCGCAAGAACGTGGACCTGGTGCTGGACGCGATGGAGCGACTGAAGGCGCAGGGGCGGCCCGCGTCGCTCGTGCTGGCGGGACAGAGCTGGTTCGGCTCGGGGCGCGTGGAGTCGCGCATCGCGCGGCTGCGCTCGGAGGGGCTCGATATCCGCCCGCTGGGCTATCAGTCCGAGCCGGTGTTCTACGAGCTGATGCGGCGCGCGGCCTTGTTCGTGTTCCCCTCGCGCTACGAGGGCTTCGGACTCCCCCCGCTGGAGGCGATGCGGCTGGGAACTCCGGCCATCGTCTCGACGGCGGGCTCGCTCCCGGAGGTCTGCGGCAGCGCGGCCCTGGCGGTGAGTCCGGACGACGCGGAGGGGCTCGCGGAGGCCATCCATCGGCTGCTGCGCTCACCCGGAGAGCGCGGCGCCCTCGCCGAGAAGGGCCGGGCGCGGGCCGCGGAGTTCACCTGGGAACGGACGGCGGAAGGAACGCTGGCGGTGTATGAGGCCGCGCTCCGACGCTGAGGGTTGGAGCCTCGCCGTCGGAGCCTCGGCGGCGAATCGAGAGTGGAGGATGCGGATGCGAAAGCTCGTGTGGAGTGGTCTCGTGCTGAGCGGTCTTCTGGTCGGGTGCGCCAGCGCTCCGGCGAAGCAGGACCCCGCGGAGCCGCAGGTGGAGCAGGACGTGGCGGTCTCGCCCGACGCGGAGGCCAGGGCCCCGTCGCCCGGTGAAGAGGCGAAGCCGGCCGAGGCGCTGCCCATCCTGGTGAGGGCCAACCCCCAACCCAAGGACCCCATCAACATCGAGGGGGCGAGGGTGGACGGCAACATCCTGACGCTCAACGTCTCGCACGGCGGTGGTTGCGCGGAGCACTCGTACACGCTGGCCTGGGACGGCACGTTCCAGCAGAAGTCTGGCGCTGCGCCCGTGGCAAATTTGGTGATGATTCACGACGCCAACGGAGACCGGTGCAAGGCCATGAAGTTCGCCGAGCTCCGGTATGACTTGAACACCGTCTCCCAGACCTGGGCCGCGCAGCCCGGCAAGGACTCCGGCACGGTGGAGCTGGCCCTGCCCGGCCTGTCCGCGCCGGTGAGCTACTCGTTCTGAGCCCCATCGAGAACCTGGACGCGACATGAAGCTATCGGAGGCCCTGGCCGTACTGGAGCGCAGCTTCAGCGGCCTGGAGGAAGGAGCCCCTCGGCTCGTCGAGGCGGAGGATGACCGCTTCGCCTTGCGGCCGAGCGCGGTGTGGCTGGAGTACCGCTGGTACGTGCGCACGGGCGGAATGGCGGAGGTGTTCCTCAAGTCCGAGCGCGTCCGCGCAGGAGTCCGCTTCCACGCGGAGGCCACGGTGCTGCGGGTTCATCTGCTCGGCGCTTCGTCGGAGCTGTCGGAGCGCGCGGCGCAACTGCTCGTCGGAGGGCGCCCCGCGCCGGAGCGGCTGATGGGACTGTTCGGTGACGATGGTGTGCGCCGCGAGGTGGTCGCCTTCGGACGCACGAGCGTCACCGTGGAGCACTGGGACACGCCCGGCCCGCGCCCTGTCCTGGCCGAGGCGCGCTTCCGTGCGCTCGCGGAGCGCCTGGCGGACCCGGCCTCGACGCCGGAGGAGCGCCACGAGGCGGTGCAGCGCCTCGCTGACGAGCGCAGTCCTCGCGTCGTGGAGGTGCTGCTGGAGCTGCTCTCGCGTCAGTCCTCGCTGATGGCGCTGCGCGTGTTGTCCGAGTGGGGTGAGGAGCGCTCCAGGGCGCCTCTCCTGCGCGCCCTGGACGCGGTGCGCCCCGACAACCCCGCGGACTTGTGGACGCTCACCGCCCTGGTGCGGCGTCTGGATGCGTGGACGCACGTGAAGCGCTGACGGAGGCCACGGTGATGCCCTCCGCGATGAGGTCTTCACGCAGGCGCGTCAGCACCTTGCCCAATAGATTCAGTCCCCTCCACTTAGACGGGTCCTGGATGTTGGGATTGTCCATGCTCAACCCCACACCCCAGATGCGGTCCATGGGACTGGCTTCCACCAGCTCCGTGCCAGCCGTGGCCAGCAGGGCCTCCAGCAGCGAGGCGTTCTGGGTGAACTTCGCGCGATTGCCCTCATGGACGACGCGCTCCCGCTCACGCTCCCACGTGGCGGCATCGAAGTTCCGCACCTTGCGACCCAGCGCCTTCTGCGCCTTGGGCGCCGAGGTCTTCAGGATGCTGGCGAGCACCTCCATGTCACCGAAGACGCGCGCCTTGCCCGCCATCATGTACTGCTCCGTGCAGCCGTAGTGGACCCCGTCCACCACGAACTCGGAGCGGTGCCACTGCGAGAAGGGCGACTCCTCTTTCCAGAAAAAGGTGAACCTGCCCTGCCGCTGAGTGCCAGCCATCGCGAGCCTCCTGGTTGGTGTTGATTGTACACCAACGCTCGGGGCGCGAGGCCCTGACAAGCGCCATGCGGTCGGCCAGCCGCTGGACGGGAGGCGCCCCAGGCGAGGCACCTCCCGTGCAGGGCGATTCAGCCCTGGGCTCGGGCGGCGCCCGGAACCTTGGGGCCGAGCACGTCGCGCAGCGCGTCCGTCACCGTCAGCTTCGGCGTCCATCCCAGCGCGCGCAGCTTGTCCGGAGCCCCGATGAGGCTGGGGATGTCGGAGGGACGCAGGCGCGCGGGGTCCAGCTCGATGCGCGCATTGACGCCCGCGAGCGACAGCATCTCCTCCAGCAGGCTGCGGATGGTCCGCCCCTCGCCGCTGCAGATGTTGTACGCCTGCCCGGGCTCGCCCTTCACGAGCAGCAGCCGGTAGGCCTCCACCACGTCACGCACGTGGGAGAAGTCGCGCACCGCGTCCAGGTTGCCGGTGCGCAGCACTGGGTCCACCGTGCCCAGGCCAATCGCTCGAATCTGCGAGGCGAAGGAGGGCACGACGAACGTCGGGTCCTGACCTGCGCCCAGGTGGTTGAAGGGCCGCGCCATCATGACTTCCAGCCCGTAGCTGCGGTGGAACTGCACACCCGCCAGCTCCGCCGCGGACTTGGAGGCCGCGTAGGGACTCAGGGGCACCGCGGGGGTGTCTTCGGTGGCGCGCGTTCCTTCGGGCACCGGGCCGTACACCTCACCCGAGCCCACGAGGACGACGCGCGTCTTCGGCGCGTTCTCCCGCAGCGCCGTCAACAGATGCACCACCCCCATGGTGTTCACCGCGAACACGCGCGAGGGGTTGTGGTGGCTCTTGGCCACCGAGCTGAAGCCCGCGAGGTGGATGACGCCGTCCGGCTTCGCCTCGGCCACGGCGGCCTTCACCGCGGCCTCGTTGGCCACGTCGAAGTGCAGGGCGCTGCTGCTGACGCCCTCACCGCGCGGCCCGTGCGCTTCAACCACCTCGTCACCGGCGGCGCGCAGAAGCGCGCACAGATGCCTGCCGACGAACCCATCCGCTCCCGTGACGAGAACCCGCATCTACCGCTGCCCCGCCTTCACGCGCTCCAGGTCCGCGTCGACCATCATCTCCACCAGCTGCTTGAAGCGCACCTTCGGCTCCCAGCCCAGCTTGGCCTTGGCCTTCGCCGGGTCGCCGATGAGCAGGTCCACCTCGGCCGGGCGCACGAAGGCCGGGTCGGTGAAGACGAACTTCTGGTAGTCCAGACCGACGCGGCCGAAGGCGATCTCCACCAGCTCGCGCACCGTGTGCGTCTCGTTGGTGGCCACCACGTAGTCCTCGGCCTGGTCCTGCTGGAGCATCAGCCACATGGCTTCCACGTAGTCGCCCGCGAAGCCCCAGTCGCGCTTGGCGTCCAGGTTGCCCATGGGCAGCTTCTCCTGGAGGCCCAGCTTGATGCGCGCCACGTTGTACGTGACTTTGCGCGTGACGAACTCGAGGCCACGGCGCGGAGACTCGTGGTTGAAGAGGATGCCGCTCACCGCGAACAGGCCGAAGGACTCCCGGTAGTTCACGGTGATGTGGTGGCCGTACGCCTTGGCCACGCCGTACGGGCTGCGCGGATAGAAGGGCGTGTCCTCCGTCTGGGGGACCTCCAGCACCTTGCCGAACATCTCGCTCGAAGACGCCTGGTAGAAGCGCACCTGGGGCCGCGTGTGGCGGATGGCCTCCAGCATCTTCGTCACGCCCAGCGCGGTGAACTCACCGGTGAGCACCGGCTGGTTCCAGCTGGTGGGGACGAAGGACTGGGCCGCGAGGTTGTAGACCTCGTCCGGCTTGACCAGATTGAGCAGCGCCGCGAGCGAGAACTGGTCCAGCAGGTCTCCCTGGTGGAGCTGAATCTTGCCGTGCAGGTGCTGGATGCGCTCGAACTTCTCTTCCGACGAGCGGCGCACCATGCCGTGCACCTCGTAGCCCTTCGACAGAAGAAGCTCCGCCAGATAGCTGCCGTCCTGCCCCGTGATGCCAGTAATGAGTGCGCGCTTGGTCGCCATGGTCTTTTTCGCTGTTGGCTGGAAGACGCACTTTGTACCTGACGCGGTTGCCCGGAGCCAACCGTTCCCTCTGGCTTCGTACTTGAAAGGCACACCCCTCGTGCGAAGTTAGGGAGGACCCACCTGCCTGGAGCCTTGGTCATGCGTCACCCTCTCGTCTTCGCCCTGGCGGCTGTCGTCGCCGGCTCCGTTGCCTCCGCTCAATCCACCCAACCCTTGCAGGTCCCCGCCTTCCGGGAGACGACGCCCGGGCCCGCCGCGACAGGCGGTCTCATCCAGGACGTCGCTGTCTGGGTAGGGTCGCCCGTCGCGGGGCAGGGGGATGCGGGCATCGGGCTGCTGCTCACGGCCTATGACAATCAGAACTCCGGCCTCTCCACCTTCGGGTTGGATGGTCAACAACTGGAGCAGGAGCAGGATGGACCCACGGTGAGCGTCGCGGTCCGGGATGGCTTCCGGCTGGGGCCGTCGACGCGTTCCCTGGCGGTGACGGCGAACACCGTCGTCGGGTTGTCGGCCTACGTCGTGGATGGTTTCCAGACGACGAATCGGGTGCAGCGGATTGGCGTGGGGCCGTTCGTCGCCAACAGCACGACGTTCAACACCGTGGCGCTCTATCGCAGCCCCGGCACCGGTCGCTTCTTCGTGTTCGCGGGGACCGCGGACGGCTCCCTGCAGCAGTTCGAGTTGTCCGGAGAGGATGGCGGGTTGTCCTCCACGCTGGTGCGTCCGGCCATCGACGTGGGAGGCCCCATCACCGGGCTGGTCGCCGATGAGGAGCTGGGCTTCGTCTACGTCGTGCAGGCTGGCGAGGCCATCTGGCGCTACAACGCGGAGCCCAACGGCGGTACCAGCCGCGTCCTGGTGGCGTCCCTGTCGGCGACGGGCAGCAACCTGTCCAGCACCGTCAACCGCCTGGCGCTGTACCGCGCGGCCAACGCGGAGGGTTACCTGCTGGCGGCGGACACGGGCGCGGGCACGTTCGCCGTGTTGGATCGCCGCACGTATGCCTTCCTGGGTTCGTTCCGTGTGACAGCGGGGGATGGAGGCCTCGACGCGGTGGAGGCGCCGCGCGCGCTGGCGGTGTCGGCGCTGCCGATGGGGCTGGAGTTCCCCCAGGGACTCTTCGTCGCGCAGGACTCCAACAATGGCGGCACGGACAACCTGAAGCTGCTGCGGTGGGAGGCCGTGGCCGCGGCCTTCACGCCGCCGCTGCGCGTGGACACCCGGCCGTCGACGGGCGACGGTGGCACCGACGCGGGCTCGGATGGCGGCTTGGATGGGGGCGGAATCGGAGGGGGCGGCGGGCGCCCCTCGCCGGGCGGTGGCGGTATCGACCTGGACAACGACACGTCTGGCTGCACGTGTGCCGCCGCCTCCGTGCCCGGTAGTGTGCTCCTCGGCCTGCTGGCCCTGGGGTTGTCGGTGCGCCGACGCCGCGAGCGCTGAAGCGCGTTGCCATGGGGCGCGGGGCACGATGAAGTGCGGCCGCTCATGCGTTCCTCGCGTCCCTTCCTCCTCGCGCTCGTGACTTGTGCCGCCGCCTGCGCCGGCACCCAGCCCTCCGCGCCTGTCTCCTCGCCTCCCGCGTCACCAGTGCGAATCACCCTGGTGGGCCTCAACGACTTCCACGGGCAGGTGGAGCCGCACCGCGCGCGGCTCGCGGATGGTCGGACGGTGGAGGAGGGCGGCGCCGCCACCCTCGCCGCGTATGTCGCGCGGTTGCGCGAGGACAACCCCGGAGGCGTGCTGCTCCTGGATGGTGGCGACCTCTTCCAGGGCACGCTGGCGTCCAACCTCACCGAGGGGGCCATCGTCGTTGACGTGTACAACCACCTGGGGTTCACGGCGGCGGCCATCGGCAACCACGAGTTCGACTACGGGCCCGTGGGACCCGCGCCCATGGCCTCGGGCTCTGGCGAGGACCCGCTCGGCGCTCTCAAGGCGCGCGTGAAGCAAGCGCGCTTTCCGTTCCTGTCCGCCAACCTCCGCGACGCGACGACGGGGAAGACTCCCGCGTGGCTGGGCAACGACGGCACGCACATCGTCGTGGTGAAGGGCCTTCGCGTCGGCGTGCTGGGCCTCACCACCGAGTCGACCCCGAGCGTCACCAATCCGGCCAACGTCGCCTCGCTGCGCTTCGCGCCCCTGGCGTCCTCGGCGCTCGAGGCCTCACGCTCCCTGCGTGAGCGCGGCGCGGACGTGGTGGTGGCGGTGGCGCACGCGGGCGGCCAGTGCTCCGACATGCGCAACCCCCGGGACACGTCGAGCTGCGACAGGGGCGACGCTGAGATTCTCGACATGCTGGCCGCGCTTCCCCAGGGCACGCTGGACGCGGTGGTGGCGGGGCACACGCACCAGACGATGGGCCACTTCTTCGACGGGGTGCCCATCATCGAGACGACAGGGCAGGCCCGCTCGCTGGGCGTGGTGGAACTCTTCGTGGACCCCGTGCGCCGCCGCGTGGACCCGTCCCTCACTCGCATCCAGGCCGCCATTCCCCTGTGCACCCAGGTGGAAGCGACTCACGGCGGCTGTGATGCACGGCGCCTGCGCGAGCGCGCCGAGGTGAAGCTCGCGCCCGCGGTCTTCCTGGGCACCCCGATGCAGCCGGATGCGGAAGTGACGCGGCTGCTCGCGCCCACGCTGGCGGAGGTCGATGCGTCGCAGGGACGTGCGTCGGGCGTCTCCTGCGCCTCACCCCTGGCGCGCGGCTTCACGGAGGAGGGGGCCTTGGGCAACCTCATCGCGGATGCGCTGCGCGAGGCGGCCGGCGCGGACGCCGCGGTGATGAACCCCGGAGGCATCCGGGCCGACCTGCCAGGTGGGACGCTGTCCTTCGGCCACGTCTACCAGGCGCTGCCGTTCGACAACACCGTGGCCGTGCTCACGCTCACCGGCGCCGAGCTGCGGCACCTGCTGGAGCTGGCCCATGGGGTGGAGCGCGGCGCCGTGTTCGCGGTGTCGGGCCTGGAGCTGACGCTGGCCCGCTGCCCCGGGCCCGGCCGGCTACAGGGGGTCACGCTGGAGGGCGGCAAGCCGCTCGTGCCAGAGCAGCGCTACCGCGTGGCGGTGCCGGACTTCCTCGCCCGGGGTGGTGACGGCGTGGATGGCGTGACGCGGCCGTTGCCCCCCGAGCGCACCGAACTCTCCCCGGTCCGGGGAATGGACCTGCGCCAGGCGCTGATCTCCTACGGCCGTTCCCACGGGGGCGTCCTGCCCACGCCCGCGCTGGGACGCGTGCGCTACAGCGGTGTCGCACAGGTGTGTCCCACAGCCTCTCGCTGAGAGAACCTGGGCTGAAAATTCGACCGCGAGCTGATCCGCTGGCGGTGAATGGGGCCGCCAACCCTTGGAAAGATCAGCGGAAACGCTCCCGGGCCGATTTTTCGGCCTGGGATCAGTTTTCAACGGAAGGAAGAGTCCTTACTCTAGGGCTCGCGAGTGCCCGTGCCGAGGTGGCCCCGTCATCAGGGACTGCGTGCGAGGGCCTCCGAGAGCGGAGGGACTGACATGCTCTACAAAGTGACCCCGATGATGCCGCCGCCGCCGGACAAGGCGAAGCCGCGTGAGCCGGGGCAGGCCCAGCCGCGCAAGCGGCGCAAGTCCGCCGTCTACGACGCGGATGGCCACGAGGTGCTCATCTCGTTGATGTGCATCAAGTGTCGCACCCTGAAGCCCCTGGCCCAGTTCGGCCTGCGGAAGATGGCGGACGGCGCCATCCGCAACCAGCCCTGGTGCCGGACGTGCCGCTCGGGCGCGGGCACCAAGAAGCCCAAGGCTGGCAAGGGCGAGGCCACCGCCGCGCCCACCGAGGCCGCGCCGGTGCTCCAGGTCGTCGAGCGCGCCGCTCCCAAGGCCACCGCCGAGGTCGCCGAGCCCGCAACGCCCGCGCGGGGCTGAAGGCTCTTCGCTCCGAAGTCACCCCTCCGGGTCGACCATGTCCTGGCCGACCTGAAGGGACGTTTTCGAGTCCCTCGTCACGACAGTCGCAGGCCCGCCGGCAGCGTGTCGCCGAGCGCGCGTGCTTCATCCGCGGCTTCCAACGCCACCACTTCGCGCACCATGCGCACCCACGTCTCCGACGCCTGCGCGGCGACGAGCGCCTGCGCCGCGCGCTCGCGCAGGGCCGGGTCCACGTCTCGCGTGCGGTCTCCCGTGAGGCGGGCGAGCTGCGCGGCGGCGAACGGCGCGCCGTCAATCTTCCGCAAGTCGAGCTCCAGCAGCAGCGTGAGCCACGCCTCCGCGGTCTCCACGTCCACCACCTTGTGGCCGCTGCCGTAGAGGGGCACGCGTGCGCCCAGGCGGCCCAGCGCCCAGGCCCACGGCCCGCCAGATTTTGCCTCGGCCTTCAGCCGCTCGGCGATCCACCGCCCCACCTCCGCCTTGTCCGAGGGCGACAGGTGCTCCAGTGAGGCCGCCGTGCGCACCATCTCCTCCAACCCCTCGGGTTGGATTCCCTTGAGCTTGCCGGAAGGCGGCGCGCCAGGGGGTACCTTCCTCGCGAGGTGCGGCTGGAGGTAGACGTAGAGCTTCTGCTGCTGCGCCTCGTTGAGTCCGCCGGCGATGCGGCGCCACATCACCCAGAACTCCGTCCACACCGCCTTGTCCGAGTGGTGCTGCACCAGCGCGTCGAAGAGGCTGAAGGTCTGCTCCGCGCGCCATCCGTCCAGCGGGTAGCCGAAGCCCGGGCGCAGGGTGAAGCCCGCGAGGCTGTAGAAGACGCGCTCGTGGTCCTCGCTGCGACGGCGCTTGCTGGCGCCCGCGTACAGGGTGCTCCACATCTCGCGCAGCACCGGCACGCGCCACGTGTCGCGAGGCCCCAGTGCCTTCTCCAGCGTGCGCGAGAGCTGCTTCACGTCCTTGGAGCCCAGCGGCAGCGGCTTGTTGCCGTAGACGCGCTCGATGTTGTCCTTCGCCTCGGCGAAGCGCGCGGGCATGGACTCGGTGACGGTCAGCTCGTGGGAGCCGCCGGTGCCGCGCAGCTCGAACTCCAGGCGCCACCGCTCGTCCGCGACGTCGGAGACGCAGTACAGCTCCAGCGTGCCAATCTCCGTCAGCGCCGCCTGGAGGTGCACCGGCACGTCCGCGACTTTTCCCGCCGCGCCCTTGAGCAGCGTGTGGATGGGCGGCAGGGGCTTCAAGTCCTCCGCCAGCGGCACCAGGTCCCCAGGCTTGTCGATGCGGTCGCTCGTCGTCGAGTAGAGCTGGAACTGCACGGGCCGGCCGAGCGTGAGGGTGAAGGGGCGCTCACCCAGGTCGACCTTCTGGCCCTCCTCGAAGCCTCGGGGAATGAGGCAGAGGGCGGGCTGCTCCGCGCTGTCCGCCGCGCGCTGCAGGCCCACGTAGTACGCGCGCGCCGCGCCACCGCCGATGCGCAGGCCGTGACCACGCCGCACCAGCCCGTAGTACGCCGCGCCCCGCGCCACGGCCAGCTCCAGCGATTCGTGGCGCAAGAGGGAGATGGTCGGCGCGTCCGGCCACCACGCGGACACGGCCTCCACCAGTCGCTGCGAAATCCAGGGCGAGTTGAAGACGCCGCCGTTGAGGAGGATGGCGTCGGGGCGGGGGAGGGCGCCCTCGAAGGCAGGCGTCTCTCCCAGGGCCGCGAAGCCCGCCGCCGCGTGCTGCGCGAGGAAGGCCGCCAGGTGCCGTGTCACCGCCGCGTCCTGCACGTACGGCAGGCCCAGCTCCTGGAGCGCCATGCGCGCGGCGCGGCGAGGCCGCTCCGTGGGTGGGGTGCGCGGGAAGAAGCCGTCCAGCACCAGCGCGTGGGCCTCCTCGCGCGTCAGCTCGGACGACAGCGTTCCTCCCAGCAGTCGGCTGCCCTCGCCCGCGAGCGACACGCCGTACTTCTCCGGTGGCGCCTTGCCCAGCAGCGCTTCCTTCGCGGTGCGCGCGGCCTGAATCGCCTGCGTCCACTGCGTAGCGGACAGGCGGCGTCCGTCCGTCAGGAGCTTCTCCTCGACGCGCCGGGCCAGCGCGGCGTCCATGTTGTCGCCCCCCAGCATCAGGTGGTCACCCACCGCGAGGCGCCGCAGCATGGGGCCTTCGGGCGATACTCCCGCGTGCACCAGCGTGAAGTCCGTGGTGCCGCCACCCACGTCCACCACCAGCACCAGCCGGACGTGCGCGAGCGTCTGCTCCAGCTCCGCGCGGTGGCGCGCGGTGTAGTCGTAGAAGGCGGCCTGGGGCTCCTCGAGCAGGGTGAACTTCTCGAGCCCCGCCTTGCGCGCGGCGCTCACCGTGAGGGCGCGCGCGGCCTCGTCGAAGGAGGCGGGGACGGTGATGACCACCTCCTGCTTCGACAGGGGCTCATCCGGGTGCGTGAAGTCCCAGGCGCGCGCCAGGTGCGTCAGGAGCAGGGCGCTGGCGTCGACGGGGGACAGCTTCTGGACGTCGGCCGGAGCGCCCCAGGGGAGGATGGGCGCGGAGCGGTCCACGCCCGGGTGACACAGCCAGCTCTTGGCGCTGGCCACCAGTCGCCCCGGCACGCGAGCACCCTGCCAGCGCGCAAGCTCCCCCACCACCCACGGACCGCCGTCATCGCCCCAGGGAAGCCGGAGGGACTCGGCGCTCAGCTCGTGCCCCGCCGGCACGTACACGGTGGAGGGAAGCAGCGCGCGCGGCGCCACCTCCCCCTGACGGACCAGCTGAGGGACGGGGAAGTCCTCCACGGGCGCGCTCGCGCCCCGGGCGGGGTCCACGGACGCCACCGCGCAGTGGGTGGTGCCCAGGTCGATGCCAACGATTCGCATACACCTCCGTTTGCCGGCCGGCGTTCTACTCCTTCATGCGGACGTTGAGCTCCAGCTTCCAGCGTCCGGCGCCACCTTTCTCCAGGCACCGCAGCTCCAGCGTCCCCACCTCCGTCACCGCGGCCTGCAGGTTGACGGGGGTCAGGTCGCCAAAGGCCGAGGCCTGTCCGGGCATGGTGGTCTCGATGGGGGCCAGCTCCTCCATCTCCCCCTTCGCCAGCTCGTCCGCCACGTCATCCACCATGACGCCGACCTTGTCGTCGCGCCGCATGGAGGAGGAGAAGAAGCGGAAGCTGGTGGGCTCGCCGGTGACGAGGCCGAACTCCTGCGGCGGCACATCCGCCTGCGTGCCTTCCTCCATGCCGAAGGGCGCCACGCACAGCGCCTTCACCGGAGGCTCGAAGCCGGGCACCGCGGGCATCGCCGACTCCACGCCCACGTAGTACGCGCGCGCCGTGCCACCGCGGATGCGCAGGCCGTTGCCCTGGCGCACCCAGCCGTAATACGCCGCGCCGCGCGCCACCGCGAGGTCCAGGTCCGCGCCCTCCAGCTCCTTGGCGGGCTCCCCCCCGTCCGCCTTCAGCCACATGTTGAGCACCTCCATGACGCGCTCCTTGAGAGGGCCCGCCTTGAAGACGCCACCGTTGAAGAGCACCGCCGTCGGGTGGAGGAAGGACTTGTCGCCCACTTCCACCGGCGCGTCGTGGCTGGCCGCCAGCGCCTGGGCCTGCCGCGTGAGGAAGGCCGCCAGATGCCGCGAGACGCCCGGGTCCTGCGCGTAGGGCAGCGCCATCTGCGCCAGGCCCATGCGCCGCGCGGTGCGGGGCAGCTCCGCCAGGGGTGTCACGGGGAAGAAGCCGTCGGTGAGGACGCGGTCCAGCTCCTCGCGCGTCAGCTCCGTGCGCAGCGTGCCGCCGATGAGCGACGAGCCCCGGCCGGGGATGGAGATGGGCACCTTGTCCAGCGAGGTGTCACCGTACAGCGTCTCCTTCGCCTGCCGGCAGCCGTGGGTGAGGGCGTTGAACTGCCACGGGTCCAGCTTCTTGCCGTCGGCGGCCAGGCGCTGGTTGAGCGTGTGCGCCAGCGCCAGGTCCATGTTGTCGCCGCCCAACAGGATGTGGTCGCCCACCGCCACGCGCAGCAGCTCCACCTCGCCACCGCTGTCTCGCACGGTGATGACGGAGAAGTCGGAGGTGCCGCCGCCCACGTCCACCACGAGGATGACCTCGCCGGGCTTCACCTGCTGCCGGAAGTTCTCCCCCATCGCCTCCAGCCACGCGTACAGCGCGGCCTGCGGCTCCTCGAGCAGGGTGAGGTGCTCGATTCCCGCCGCCTTCGCGGCCTCCAGCGTCAGCTCGCGCGCCGCGGCGTCGAAGGACGCGGGGACGGTGACGATGACGTCCTGGGAGGCCAGCGCGTTGCCGGACTCGTCATCTCCCTGGGCGAAGGTCGTGTCCCATGCCTCCTTGAGGTGGCGCAGGAAGCGCGCGGACGCGTCCAGCGGGGACACGCGCTGCACGTCCTCCGGGGCCTGCCACGGCAACAGCGCCGAGCGCCGGTCCACGCCGGGATGGGACAGCCAGCTCTTGGGGGAGGAGACCAGCCGGGTGGGGACCTTGGCCCCGTGGGAGCGGGCGAACTCTCCGATGATGGAGGTGGCGTCCTTGTTCCACGGCAGGGCGAGGCTGCCCTGGGGAAACTCCTGGGCGGAGGGCAGATAGAGGAAGGAGGGCAGCAGCGGGCGCGCTTCCAGCGTGCCGGGCGCGGTCAGCTGGGGGATTGGCAACATCGACTGCGCGCGTCCCCGGGCCTTGCTGTCCTCGAGGTTGAAGTAGGACACCGCGGAGTGCGTGGTGCCAAGGTCGATGCCGATGGAATAGCGGGCCATATCGGGCTTGAACTCCTTGAGGGCTCCCTTTTGTCCGGTCTGCGCGTCCGCTGAGCGACGCTCAGGCGAGCTCGACTTCCGCTGGAGCGAGCACTCGCGGGTCCATGGCGGGGCTCACGACCGGAAACTTCACCTCCGACGTCACCCACCCGTGGTGGCGCAGCGTGCCGGTGTGCGGAGGCTGGCCCGTCACGTTGCCGATGAGGCGGATGCGCTGGGCATCGAAGGACACGGGCACGGTGACCTGGTCCCCCTCCGACTGGGGGAGCACCGCCTGGAGCGTGAAGTACTGGCCCATCACCTTGCGGCACCCCTCATGGACGGTGCGGCAGGCGGCGCCCACCTCGGCGTCCGAGAAGGCGGCCACGTTCTCCTGGAGGAAGTCCACCAGCCGACCTTCCCGCTGGAGCATGGCCAGCAGCGCCAGGGCGCTGGCGTGCTCCCGCTCGGGCGGCAGGGCAGGGGGGGGCGGGGGGGCCTTCTCCACCGTGGGGGTGGGGGACGGGGTCTCGGAAGACAGGAGGTTCAGCTGCCCGGCGTCGTAGGCCCGGCTGGCGGGCAGCACGGCGCGAGCGAAGTCGCCGGACACGAGGCAGCGCCAGAAGCAGAGCCAGGCGAGCCAGAAGCGCGCGAAGAACGACAGCGAGGCAGACGGGTCAGTCATCGACTCCGGATAACAAAGCCCGCCTGCTTTGCAATTCGGCAGTTGCCCGAAATGCCCCCAAATGCAAAGGGCCTCACGGTTTCCCGTGAGGCCCTTCGTTTTCAACATGGTGGAGGTGGACGGGATCGAACCGACGACCTTCGCATTGCGAACGCGACGCTCTCCCAACTGAGCTACACCCCCATTACGGGCCCTGCGCGCTGCGCCCCGGCGTTTGGGCCGCCGAGGTGAACGGGCTAGTACCGGACCCCTTTCTTGCTGTCAAGCGCAAGCCTTCGCAACGCATCCGTGCGATTGACGTGCCGCGCAGCGGATGCCATAAAAACCCTTCTTCTCAGGCGTACCCTTCCCGCCCGGTGTCCCTCCCCCCGGTAATGTCTACCTCCCCTTCAAAGACGTTGAGCCCGGCCGAGCTCGCGAAGCTCGAACACGCGTTCGCTTCAGACCCTTCGTCCGCCGCCTATAAGCCCTTGGCCGAAGCGTACCTGAGCATGGGTCGCTTCATGGAGGCGATGGTCGTCTGCAAGAAGGGCGTGAAGGCGCATCCCAACGCCGCGGACCCGCGCGTCCTCTTGGCCCGTGTCTATGCCGACCAGGGCAAGGACAAGAAGGCCCTGGAAGAAGCGCTCGGCGCGCTCCAGGTCCAACCCGAGGACAAGGCCGCGCTGCGGCTGGCTGGCGCCATCCAGCTCAAGACGGGTGAAGCCGAGCCCGGCAAGGCGAACCTCCTCAAGGCCTACAGCGTGGATCCGGGAGACCCGGACACCGTCACGCTGCTGCAGCAGCACAAAATCGAGCCGCCGCGCCCCGCCGCGCCCACGCCGGTCGTCGCGCCGCCGGTGCTGACTCCGTCCGCCACCCAGCAGTCCGCGTCGGCCCTCTCCAACGTCGCCGCCACGGCGGGCGCGGAGGCGCAGGCTTCCGTCGCGCCCACGCCGAGGCCCCCGTCGACTCCGCGCCCTCCTGCGGGCCCTTCCGCCCCGGTGCGCAACGAGGCGCCCCAGCGCGCCACCCCCCAACGCCGCCCGCAGCAGGTGGTGGTGGAAGAGGTGGACGACGAGGATGACGACTCGCCCCGGCATCGCGGCGGTGGGCGTGCCTCCAGTGGACGCGGCAAGCTGGTGACGCTGGCGCTGCTGGTGGCCATCCCGGTGTTCGCCGGTGGCTACGGCTGGTACACGGCGCACACCCGGAAGATCTCCCGCGAGCTGAAGAAGCACCTGGAAGGCTCCGCGGAGCTCCTCAAGCGCGACTCCTTCGACAGCTACAAGAAGGCGTGCGAGGAGGCCGACAAGGCGCTGGAGGTGAACTCCGACTCCGGTCTGGCCCATGGTTACCTGGCGTACGCCTACGCCATCCGCTGGGGTGAGCACGGCGGTGGTGACGATGCACGCCGTCGCGCCGAGGAGCATCTGGCCGCGGGCATGAAGGCGGGCGACGTCAGCTCGCACCTCATCGCGGCCGAGGCGCTCGTCCAGACGTACGGCGGCAAGGGCAAGGACGCGCTGGGCAAGCTGGAGGAGAAGGTGCGGGCCCTGGACTCACAGGGACGCTCCAGCTCGCTCCTGTACCTGACGCTGGGCCTCATCCAGATGAACGCGGGCGACCTGGACCGCGCGCGGGACACCCTGGAGCGCGCGCAGACGCTCGCTCCGGACGACCCGCGCGTCTACTCCGGCCTGGGCGCCGTCTACCGCCGGCTGGGCCAGGACAACACCGCCTGGAAGAACTACGACCTCGCGCTGCGCTACGCGAAGGACCACCCCGAGTCGCTCCTGGGCCGCTCCCTGCTGATGCTGGAGCAGGATGAGCCCAACTTCGGCCTGGTCCAGACGATGCTCAAGAAGCTGCTGGAGGCGGAGCCGCCGCCGTCGCCCCGTCAGCTGGCCGCCGCGCATCTGGCGCGCTCGCTGCTGGTCAGCCGCGTGTCCGCCGAACTGCCGGAGCTGAAGCCGGACGTGCAGCAGAAGCTGGTGGAGGCCACCGCGGTGCCGCTGGAGAAGGACAAGGCGCGCGCGGAGATGCTCAAGAGCGAGGAGACGGGCTTCTCGCTCGACAAGCAGAACCCGGAGCTGCACCTCATCAAGGGCCGCCGGCTCCTGACGGAAGGCAACTTCGAGCAGGCCGCCGAGGAGATTCGCAAGGCCATCCGCGTGGACTCTTCTCGCGCCCAGTTCCACGTCGAGCTGGCCAAGGCCCTCATGGGCAAGCAGGGCGGCGAGAAGGAAGCCGCCGAGGCGCTGCAGACGGCCCTCAAGACGATGGGCGACAGCCCCAAGCTGGTGGTCATGCTGGGCAACGCCCTGCGCCGCCAGGGCAAGCTGGATGACGCCCTGACGCAGTACCAGCGCGCCGTGAAGGACCCGAAGGCGAAGAACCCCGAGGCCCGCCTGGCCATGGGCACCATCTACCGAGAGCGCTCCGACTGGCCCAAGGCCCAGGAGCAGTTGGAGAAGGCGAGCCAGGAGTTCGTCGGTCAGCCCGAGCGGTCGGCCGTGGCGCTCACCGAGCTGGCGCGCGTCTTCCAGGGCAAGGGCGATGCGGCGAAGGCGGACGAGACGTACCAGCGCGCGCTCAACGCCGACGAGGGCTTCACCCCGGCGTACTACTACTACGCCACGCTGCTCTCGAAGGACGCCAAGCAGACCCCGAAGGCGAAGATGCTGGCGCAGGAGTACCTCAAGCGCGAGCCGAGCGGTGAGCACGCCAACGCCGCTCGCTCCCTCTCCGGAGGGTGAGCGGGGTCCGACTCCGTCGCCGGGGTCGGACAAGCGGGGCTGATGCGCGCGGGCAGCACGGCGCGCATCGTGCCCGCGGGCCTGGGTTGATGTGGCCCGGGCCCGAGGCTATGCCCCAGGTGTTTGCCTTCCCACGATTGTCAGGACACGAAGACGCGGACCCGGGCCACCCAAGGGTGCCGGGCGGGCGGCCGTTCGCGGGCGCCCTGTCGCGGTGACGTGTCCTTGCCCACCCCCGGGTGGTGCTTGTATGGGAGGGCCGTCAACGCGTCGGCAGTGCCCCTGTCACGCCCTCCCCTGGAGTCCGCTTGAGCGCGCGTGCAGAGTCCATGTCGACGACCGCGTCCGACCTGATCTCCCTGATGAAGCCGAGGCTGTCGAGCCTCGTCCTCATCACCACCGCGGGCGGCATGTGGCTGGCGCCTGGGCCCCTGGCCACGGGAAATGCCCTGGTGACGTTGCTGGCCACGGCCGGCACGGTGGGCGCGGCCAACGCGCTCAACTGCTACTGGGAGCGTCACAGCGACCGGTTCATGGCCCGCACGCAGAATCGGCCACTGCCCTCCGGGCGGATGGAGCCGGCGGTGGCGCTGTGGTTCGGCATCTCCCTGGCGGCGGTGTCCCTGCCTGCGCTCGCGCTGGGGGCCAATGTGCTGACGGCGGCCCTGGGCCTGCTGGCGCTGCTCAGCTACGTGCTGGCGTACACGCCGCTCAAGGCGCGCACCTCGGCGGCCATGCTGGTGGGCGCGGTGCCGGGCGCGCTGCCTCCGCTCATGGGCTGGACGGCGGTGACGGACCGGCTGGACGCGGGCGGCTTCTCGCTCTTCGCCATCCTCTTCCTGTGGCAGATGCCGCACTTCATCGCCATCGCCCTGTTCCGCAAGGAGGAGTACGCGGCGGCGGGCCTCAAGTCGGTGCCCCTGGAGCGCGGGGACGAGTCCAGCCGCGCACAGATTGTCCTCTACCTGGTGGCGCTGGTGCCGATGACGCTGTTGCCCTTCCAACTGCACATCGCCGGCTCCTGGTACCTGGCGGCGGCGGTGGCGCTGGGCCTGAGCTTCCTGGGCCTGGGAGCGTGGGGGTTCTTCCGCCGACTCGGGAAGCCCTGGGCGCGGCAGGCGTTCTTCTTCTCGTTGATCTACCTTACCGGACTGTTCGCGGCGCTGAGCCTGGACCGCGTTCCGCGCGGCTAGCGCGCGGGTGCCGGCGGGACACACCGCCCCATGCCTGATACCTCGGTCTCCACCCCTCCGGTTCCGCTGCTCCACCTCGAGGGGCTGACCCGACGTTTCAAGGGCCGCGTCGCCGTGGACGGTTTGACGCTGTCCGTGCGGCCCGGCGAAATCCTGGGCCTCCTGGGCCCCAATGGCGCGGGCAAGTCCACCACCTTCCAGATTCTGGCGGGCCTGCTGGCCCCGGACTCGGGGCAGGTGCGCTTCGCGGGGCGGGAGCTGTCGCTCAGCGACCCGGCCCTGCGCCGGCAGATGGGCATCATCTTCCAGCGCGGCAGCCTGGATGACCTGCTGACCGCGCGGGAGAACCTGATGCTCGGGGCCCGGCTGTACGGGCTGACCGGGGAGCGGGCGCGCGAGCGGGTGGAGTCGATGCTCACGCTCATCGGCCTCGCGGACCGGGGTGATGAGCGCGTGGGCACGTGGTCCGGTGGCATGCGCCGCAGGCTGGAGCTGGCGCGAGCGCTGGTGCATCAGCCGCGCGTGGTGCTGATGGACGAGCCCACGCAGGGCCTGGACGAGGCGGCCTTCCGCACCTTCTGGGCGCACCTGAAGCGGCTGCGCGACGCGGAGGGCATCACCGTGCTGTTGACCACGCACCGGGCCGACGAGGCGGAGGTGTGTGACCGGCTGGCGGTGCTCGATGCGGGCAGGCTGGTGGCGTGCGACACGCCGGCCGCGCTGGCCTCGCGCATGGGCGGGGACATCCTCACCGTGGAGGCGGCCGACCCCGAGACGCTGGCGCGCGAGGTGCGCGAGAAGCTGGGTGTGGACGCGAAGGTGGTGGAGGGGAAGGTGCAGGTGGAGGCCCGGCAGGGGCATGCGCTGGTGCCTCGGCTGGTGGAGGCCTTTCCGGCAGGCAGGTTGTCGTCCGTCTCGTTGCGCCGGCCCACGCTGGCGGACGTGTTCCTCCAGCTCACCGGGCGCGCGCTGGGCGCCGATGTGCCGGCCGCGGAGCCCGCGCCGAGGAAACGCCGATGACCGCCGAGATCTCCACCGCGCAACCCCCCGTGACAGCCGTCGCTCCGGCGCCATCCCTTCCTGGGACGCTTGCATTGCAGTGGGCGACGGTGCGCGTGCTGATGGCGCGCGACGTGGTGCGCTTCTTCCGTCAGCCCAGCCGCGTCGTGGGCGCGTTGGCGCAGCCCATCCTGTTCTGGTTCGTCATCGGCTCGGGCTTCGCCGGCTCGTTCCGCGTCGAGGGCGCGCAGGGGCTGGGCTACCAGCAGTTCTTCTTCCCGGGCGTCGTCACCATGGTGCTGCTGTTCAGCGCCATCTTCGCGACGATTACCGTCATCGAGGACCGGCGGGAGGGCTTCCTCCAGGCGGTGCTCGCCGGGCCGGGCTCGCGGCTGGCGGTGGTGCTGGGCAAGGCGCTGGGCTCGTCGGCCATCGCGCTGATGCAGGCGTCGCTGTTCCTGCTGCTGGCGCCGCTGGCGGGCGTGAGCGCGGCCACCGTCAACCTGCCGCTCTTGTTCTCGGTGATGGTGCTGTCGGCGCTGGCGCTGACGGGCATGGGCATGTCGCTGGCGTGGTGGGTGCGCTCCAGCGCGGGCTACCACGCGGTGATGAGCATCGTGCTGCTGCCCATGTGGGTGCTGTCCGGGGCGATGTTCCCGCTCAAGGGCGCGGGGACGTGGCTGTCGTGGGTGATGGTGCTCAACCCCATGCGCTTCTCCGTGGAGGGCGTGCGTCGGGCGCTCTACGGCGCGGAGGCGTCGGTGGTGGTGGGCTCGCCCATGTCGGGGACGGGGCTGGAGGTGCCGGTGCTGCTCGCGTTCGCGACGGTGTTCGTCGGACTGGCCGCGGTGAGCGTCAGCCGTCGCGAATAGCGCGGACGCGCCGTTGGACAGGTCGGCGTCCTTTGACTACGAGGGGACGCGGACGATGAACTGGTTCACCGAGGAGATTGCACGATGACGCTGCGCACGCTCGGCCTGTCGATGCTGGGAGCCGCGGGGCTGCTGGCCCTGCCCGCTTGCAAGAAGGAGGAGGCTCCCGCCACTCCGCCACCTACCACCCAGGCACCGCCCCCCTCGGCGGCCCGCGCTACGGAGCCTGGCGCCGAGCACGCGGCGACGCCGATTCAGGCGGACAAGGACCCGGGGAACGAACAGGGGAAGGTCGCCGTGCCCGCGGGCAACGGTGCGGTGAAGGGGACTGTGACGTTCACCGGCACGCCTCCCGCCGCGGCCGACCTGCCGCCGAACACCGACTCGGCTTGCGAGGGGCGCGGCTCGAAGGACGAGGCGGTGCTGGTGAAGGACGGCAAGCTCCAGAACGTGCTGGTGCGCGTGAAGGGGACCGTGGCCGGGGCGCCGGCCGCGCCGAGTGCTCCGGTGGTGGTGGACCAGACGAAGTGCACCTATGTGCCTCGCGTCCAGGGCGCGGTGGCGGGGCAATCGGTCGTCTTCAAGAACAGCGACGGCACGCTGCACAACGTGCGCGGCGTGGTGGGGACGAAGGCGGCCTTCAACGTCGCGCAGCCGCCCTCGGGCGCGCCGGTCCAGAAGCCCGTGCCGCCGGCGGATGACGTGTTGAAGCTCAAGTGCGACGTGCACCCGTGGATGACCGCGTTCGTGGTGAGCAACCCGAACCCGTACTTCGCCACGACGGGCGCGGATGGCGCCTTCGCGCTTCAGGGGCTGCCCGCGGGCACGTACACCGTGGAGGCGTGGCACGAGACGCTCGGGACGAAGACGACCGAAGTCACGGTGAAGGACGGTGCTCCGGCCGAGGTCTCCTTCGCGTTCTCCTCCGAGGACACGTCCGCGAAGAAGTAGACCCGCGCCTGTCTCCGCGATGCGGGCCTGAATCCAGGCCCGTGTCGCGTGCCGCCGAGGAAGCCGCGAAGAAGTAGACCCGCGCCTGTCTTCGCGATGCGCGCCTGAATCCGGGCCCGTGTCGCGTGCCGCCGGGGATGCCTCCGCGAAGAAGTAGACCCGCGCCTGTCTCCGCGATGCGGGACTGAATCCAGGCCCGTGTCGCGTGCCGCCGAGGAAGCCGCGAAGAAAGAGCCCCGTGCCTTTGAGCGGGGATCCACTCCCCCCGGGTCTGCCTACGCCGCCGGCCGCTCGATGGCGTCCGGTGGCCCCGCCTTCTTCACCGTGAAGCCCACGCGCGCGCCGCCGCCGTCGCGATTCTCCGCGAACGTCTCACCGCCGTGCGCCCGGGCAATCCGCTGCACCAGCGCGAGCCCCAGGCCCAGCGAGCCCGCCTCGCGTGCTTCGCCACCCCGGTCCTTCCGGTAGAAGGGCTGGAAGATGCGAGTCTCCTCGCCCGGCTGGAGTCCTGGACCCCGGTCCTCGACGCAGAACGCGAGGTGCTCTCCCTGCTCCTGTACCCGCAGCTTCTCCACGCCACCCCCATGCCGCCGGGCGTTGTCGAGCAGGTTGGCCAACGCGCGCCCCAACAGCGTCGCGTCTCCCACCAGCCCCGTCTCCGGCGCATCCACGTCGAGCATCTCCAGCGCGAGCCCCGCGCGCTCCATCGCCTGGGTCGCGAGCGTGCGCCCATCCAGAACGCGAGGCGTGAGCTGACCGAAGTCCAGCCGTGAGCTTGCGAGCAGCTCGCCCACCAACGCGTCCAGCTCCACCACCTCGCGGTCCACCTGGTCCAGCGTCTTGGGATTGCCACCGCCGTCGCGCAGCAGCTCCGTCAGCACGCGCAGCCGAGCCAGGGGTGTGCGCAGCTCATGGGACACCGCCGCGAGCAGCTCCCGCTGGTCCGCCACCTGTTTCTCGATGCGCCCCGCCATGTGGTTGAAGGCGACGGCGAGCACGGTGAACTCCCCCGTCGCATGCGGGAGGACCTCCGCGCGCGCGTTGAGCCGTCCCGCGCCCAGCGCCTCGGTGGCCTGCACCAGCGCATCCACGGGCTTGGCGAGCCTTCGCGCCATCTTCCCGGACGCCATCCAAAGCATGAGACACGCCGCGAGCAACGGCAGCATCACCTTCAACGGAGTCTTGCCGCGCGCCAGCCCGTTGCAGACGCGCACCTGTCCCAGGGTCGTGCCCGCGCGCACGACGGGGAGGGTGAACTCAGCGTGTTTGCACAACCCACCCGCCAGCACGAGCAGCTTGCCGCTCGCGTCCGTCACCTCCACTTCGATGTCCAGGTCCTTCGCGAAGGACTGCGCCAGGGCGTCTCGCCGCGCGGGCTCGCTCCACACCTCCTCGAAGCGGTGGCTCGCGAAGTCCTTCAGCCGCATCATCTCCTGCTTCCACGTGTTGCCACCCACCAGGCTGAACACCGTGGCCACCACGACGCCCGTCATGAAGATGCTCAGGCCGAACCACAGGAACAGCCGCCGATGCAGGCGTGAGCGCACGAAGTGCCCGAGCCGGCTCATGCCCCAGTAGTGGTGCCGCCAGTGCGCGCGCTGCTGGCGCTTCCAGTGGAGATGCGCGCGGCGGTGATGTGCCTCCCACGCTTCCAGGGGGTTGGAGAACGGACCTCGGCGGCGGTCCTTCGCCTCCTTGCCATCGTCCTTGTCGGCCTGGGTCCACTCTCCCTGGGGCGGGCACGCGCCTTCGCGTTCCCCCTGCAGCCACCGCGCGATGGCGTCGGGGTCGTCCGACTCCGGACCCCAGGAGGGTTCGCACGGGTCCTTCTGATTCCAGGGCCCTCGGCCTCGCTTGCCGTCGCGGCGGCCCATCAGAGTCCCTCTTTGGCGAAGACGTAGCCCACGCCGCGCACCGTCTTGATGAGCCGGGAGCCCACGTCGCCCAGCTTCTGGCGCAGATGCGAGATGTGCACGTCCACCGTGCGCTCGCCCACCACCGTGTCGCTGCGGCCCGCTTCACCCAGCAGCGCGTCGCGGGGGATGACCCGCCCGGCCCGGCGCACCAGCGCCACCAGCAGGTCGAACTCCAGCCCCGTGAGGTCCACCAGCTTTCCTTCCGCGCGCACCTCGCGCCCGGCGACGTCGATGGACAACCCTCCCGCCTCCAGTCGGTCCGCCACCGACGAGGGCTGCGAGCGGCGCAGCACCGCGCGCAGGCGGGCCAGCAGCTCACGCGGACTGAAGGGCTTGGGGAGGTAGTCGTCCGCGCCCAGCTCCAGCCCCACCACGCGGTCCGTCTCATCGCCCTTCGCGGTGAGCATGACGACGGGAATGCGGCTCTTGGCGCGGATGCGCTTGCACACCTCCAGGCCGTCCATGCCCGGCATCATCACGTCGAGCAGCACCGCGTCGTAGGCGCTGGCCTCCAGCGCCGCGAGCCCTCGGCCACCGTCGGCGGCATGGGTGACGTTGACGCCGTTTTGCCCCAGGTACTGCGCGAGCAGCTCGTAGAGGCGGGAATCATCGTCGATGAGCAGGACACGTGTGGACATGGACGGAGTGGAGTCTAGCGCGGCCCCGGCGCGGGGGCCTGGGCCGTTGAGGAAGACGGCGACTCGGGCTGCGCGGGGGCGGCCGAGTGGAACGTGGGCGAGTTGCCCCAGGGCCCTCGAGAATCCCAGCGCTCCGCCCACCCGCCAGCATGGCAGTGGCGGCGGTGGCGGGCGATGCTGGCGAAGCCGGAGGCATAGCCTCCGAGGGTTCCCAGGGCGAGCAGGACGATGAGCAGGCGACGGCGCATGGCGGAGTTCCTCTGACGTTTGTTCGGGGAAGGGGAGCGGCTCACACCATCCGCTGGTCGTCACCGCGCCATCCGCCACGCCCGCCGCAGTGACGCCCGTGCCAGCCCGGGCCGCCGCGCCAGCCATGGCCCCAGCCGTGCTCGAGCATGTCCGCCAGTTCGCGCCGCTGGCGCGCATCCAGCGCTTCATGCACCTGCGAGAGCGCGCCCTGGAGTGAGCGACGGGCGTTCTCCAGCGCCACGTCGTGCCGCGTGAACAGCTCGCGCAGCGCGGCGCCATCGAAGTGCTCTCCGCGCAGCGCGTTGCCCAGGGCCGAGCGGCTGGGGCCCACCTCATCGCGCAGCTTGTCGAAGGCCTCCGTCACCTCCTCGGTGGCCTGGATGATGACCTTCTCCTGACCGGGGGACGTCTCCAGCCGCTCGAACAGCCAGCGCAGCCTCATCCGCCAGCCAAACCGGCTGCCGCGCCTGTGAGCGTGGTGATGCCAGCGACGTCCGCCCTTCACCGTGTAGACGAGGCCGGCGAGGCACGCGGTACCCAACAAGAATCCGAACATGGGTCCTGCTCCTTCAAGAGTGCGGGCCCGAAGTAGGGCGCGCACCGGGTTTGATGGGCAGGAAGGTAGAGAACGGGTGTGAAGGGCGCGCCGGAGCCGCATGAAGAAACGTGAAGGACCCGGTGCGGGTTCGGCGCGTTCGGGATGAAGAGGCGAATGTGGCCTGTTCATCTCCCGAGCGATTTTCAGCCTCTCGGATTGTCCTCTGGTCGACGGCCGCCTGCCCGCTGGGCGGAGGTCGGG
Organism: Myxococcus sp. CA051A; assembly: GCF_013336705.1. Lineage (NCBI taxonomy): Bacteria > Pseudomonadati > Myxococcota > Myxococcia > Myxococcales > Myxococcaceae > Myxococcus > Myxococcus sp. CA051A. Next base: position 760,542 of record NZ_JABUMS010000001.1, read on the forward strand.
TGGACAAAGGAAATCGGGAGGTAGATTGTCGCGGCAGTGTCGGAGCGATGTCCGCCCCGCACTGGTGGTCCGGCTGGTCCCGGGTCGCCGTCTAGCAGAAAGAAGAAGGTCACATGGCAATCGGTACTGTGAAGTGGTTCAACGACGCCAAGGGTTTCGGCTTCATCGCTCAAGAGGGCGGCGAAGACGTGTTCTGCCACCACACGGCCATCAATATGGATGGCTTCCGCACCCTCCAGGAGGGTCAGCGGGTGGAGTTCGAGGTGACCCGTGGCCCCAAGGGGCTGCAGGCCCAGAACGTTCGCGCTTACAACGGCTAGCGTCATTCCTGGCCACCCTTGAGTGAGCCCGAGGCCCGGTCTTCCCACAGGGAAGGCTGGGCCTTCGTCTTTGGTGCGAACAGGCCCGTCGAGCAGGCGAGCGCCCGTGCGGGCCACGTCGAGACTCGCCCCCTTCCTTACCTTCATGGCTGAGCGCGGCGCACCCGCCGCCTGACGCCCGAGGGCGAAGGAGACCAAGGCATGGGGGATACCAGCGTGAAGAAGGTGGAGAGCCGGCACTCGCCCCGGGGAGACATGGGGCAGAAGTACCTGGCCTCCGGCGTACGAGTGTCCATGCGGCTGTGGGAGGACGAGCCACCCGGGGAGCCCCGGCCCGCGTCCCCTCGCGACTATGAGACGGTGGGCTTCGTGCTGAAGGGCCGCGCGGAGCTGCACCTGGAGGGGCAGGTCATCCTGCTCAACCCCGGTGACTCGTGGCTCGTGCCGCGAGGCTCCAGCCACACGTACAAGATTCTCGAGACGTTCTCCGCGGTGGAGGCCACCAGTCCTCCCGCGGCGGTGCATGGCCGTGACGAGGGCGCGGAGAAGGAGAAGAAGCCCGCGAAGGCCTGAGGGGTTTCGCGAGGTCGGGAGTCGACGGGGTCGCCACTCGCGATGGAGGCGGGCGGTGACCCCGTCGATGCCAGCTCAGGTGTCGCGAAGGGGCGGAAGCCTGGCGCGGGTCCACATCTCGCGAAGTCGTGCGCGGAGCGCCTCGGGTGTTTCGGTCAGCAGCCGCGCGAAGTCCGCGGTCGCATCCCCCAACAGCTCGGGCTCCCGGTCGCGCATGAAGCCCGTGGCGGCCTGGACGAGCCATGAGGCCGACTCCTCCCTCTGCCCGCACTCCAGCTCCAGGATGCCCAACTGGAGGCGGGTTTCAGTGGAGACGCGCCGTTTGCCAAGCTTCTCCCGGAGGGCGAGCGCCTTGAGGTACCACGTCCGTGCCGCCTCGAACTCCCGCTGCTCCCGGGCGAGCCCCCCGAGCCGGTGGCAGACCATGGCCGCGTGGTCCTCGCTTCCCAGCTTCTCGTCGAGGACGAGCGCCTGGAGGAACCACGTCTGGGCCGCCGCGAAGTCCTTCCGCCTCCGGGCATTCGCCCCGAGCCGGAAGTAGCCGCTCGCCACGTCCCGCTGGTGGCCCCGCTTCTCGTCGATGGCGAGCGCCTTGCGGTACCACGCCTCGGTCTCCTCGAAGTCCTGCCGCTCCCGAGCAACTCTCCCGAGCTTGGTGCATGTTCGAGCCACCGCGTTCTCGTCACCCTGCTTCTCCTGGCTCGCGAGCGCCTTCAGGTACCAGGATTGAGCCGCCTCGAAGTCCTCCCGGTTGAGGGCGACCCTTCCCAGGTCGGAACAGGTGTTGGCCGCGTCGTGCACGTACTCCTGTTTCTCTTCGAGGGCGAGCACCTTGAGGAGCCACGTCTCGGTCGCCGCGAAGTCCTCCCGTTCCTCCGTCACCGTCGCGAGCTGCTCGCAGGTGTGGAGCACCGCGTCCTCGTCGCCTTGCTTCTCCCGGATGGCGAGCAACGGGAGGTACCACGCCTCGGCCGCCGCGAAGTTCCGCCGCGCACGGGCCAGGGTGGCGAGCCGCGAATACAGGCCGGCCATGCCGCGCTCATCGCCCAGGCGTTGGTAGAGGGCGAGTGCCTTGCGGTAGCACGTCTGGGCGGCCTCGAAGTTCCTCCGCTTGCTCGCGACGATGCCGAGCTGGGTATAGCTGATGGCCGCGTCGTGCTCGTTGCCCAGTCTCTCCTCGATGGCCACCGACTTGCGGTACCACGCCTCGGCCGCTTCGAAGTTCCGCTGTTCGTGGGCGAGCCTCCCCAGTTGATAGGCGGTGCCCGCGAGGGTGCGCTCCTCGCCCCGCAGCTCATCCAGGGCGAGCGATTTGAGGAACCACGCCTCGGCGACCTCGAGGTCTCTCTGCGCCCAGACCACCCTCCCGAGTTGGTGGCAGTACGCGGCGGTGCTGGCCTCGTCGCCCTTCGCTTCCACGAGGGCGAGCGCTTTGAGGTACCACGTCTCCGCCTCCTCGAAGTCCTTCTGTGCCTCGGCGACCTCCGCGAGCAGTTTGTAGGTGGCGTCGTCGTACGCGTTGCCCTCTTTCTCCTCGAGGGCCAGTGCCTTGCGGAACCAGGTCTCGGCCGTGTCGAGGTCCTTCCTCGACCGCGCCACCTTCCCGAGCTGGTGGTAGGCGTAGACGGTGCCGTACAGCTCGCCCGTCTTCTCGACGATGCCGAGCTGCTTGAGGTACCACGCCTCGGCCGCGTCGAGGTCCTTGCGCTTCCGGGCCAGGTCCCCGAGCAGACCGCAGGTGCTCTCCGCGAGGGACTCGTCGCCCCGCGCTTCCGCGTCGGCGAGGGCCTTGAGGTACCAGACCTCCGCCGCTTCGAAGTCTCGATGGTGGTACTCGGCGGCTCTCCCGAGCGACTGGTAGAGGTTGGCCGTGTCCTGCGCTCCCTTGCAAGAGCGCTCCTTGCGGTGCCACATCTCGGCCGCTTCGAAGTCCCGCCGCTTCTCCGCGAGCCTGGTGAGGGAGCCATAAAGACTGCCCTCTCCGTGCGTATCTCCGCGAGCCACTCTGATGGCGAGCGACTTGAGGTACCACGCCTCGGCCGCCGCGAAATCGGACAGCTTTTCGGCGCCGCCTCCGAGCCAGAAGCAGGTCCGGTCCAGGCCGTCCGCGTCGGGTGTCTGCTCCTCGATGGCGAACGCCTTGAGGAGCCAGGTCTCGGCCTCCTTGAAGTCCTGCTTCTGTTTCGAGATATCCGCGAGCAGGTGGTAGAGGCGGTTGTTCGCGTGGCCGTGCTGCTCTTCGAGCGCCAGCGCCTTGAGATACCAGGCCTTGGCTGCGTCGAGGTCACGTTGCTCCAGGGCGGCATCTCCGAACTGGTGGTAGGTCGCCACGGCACGGACTTCGCCGCCTGGCTTTCCCTCGAGGGAGACCTCCTTGCGGAACCACGTCTCGGCTGCCTCGAAGTCACTCCGCTTCTCAGCGAGCCTCCCGAGCTGACGGCAGGTTCTCGCGGTGCCGTACGCGTCGCCCTGCTTTTCCAGGAGGGCGACCGACTTGAGGAACCATTGCTCGGACGCCTCGAAGTTCCGGCGCACCCAGGCAATCTCTCCGAGCTGGTGACAGGTGTTGCCGACGCTGAGTTCGTTGCCGTGCTTTTCTTCGAGGATGAGCGCCTGGAGGAACAACGTCTCGGCCTCCTCGAACCGACAGCGCACGTGGGCGAGCCTCCCGAGCAGATGGAGGGCCACCGCCATCCCCGCCTCGTCGCGTTCGGCGGCCCATTCGAGCAGGTCCTTGGAAAGACGCTCCGCCTCGGCGAGGTCGCCCAGGTTCAGGGCATGGCGGGTGAGCGCGTGGGTCAGCGTCGAGCGCATCGCCGCCAACCCGTGCGCCTTGGCGAGCTCCAAGGCGTGGTGGAAGTTGGCGCCGTGGACGAAGAAGGGGTCGCGTTGCTCGTCGAGCGACCAGGGTTTGAGCTGGCTTGCGACCTGACCCATCCGTTCGACGAACGCCCGCTCCCAGTCCTCCCGGTTCTCGCGGACGTGGGTTCTCAAGTACCGGGTGAGGACGGGCTGGAGCGCATGGACGCCCGGCTTGTGTGGGGACACCAGCCCCGCGATGGTGAGGAGCCCGAAGAGCCGCTCGACCTGTTCGGAGTCACTGGCCCCGGGGACCGACGCCCCCATCCGGACGATGTCCGCGGACTCGGCGAAGCGCTCATGCACGCCGAGCGGCACGAGCAGCGAGCGCAGCTCCTCGGGCAGCCTCGCGGTGAAGAGTCGCAGCGTGGCCACCACCTTCGCGAAGGATGCGTCCCCATCGAGTCCCGGCCCGGCGCTCGCCTCACGCAGGGTCTTCAAGAGGACTTCCGCTGCCGGGTCCTCCAAGTGGGGCAGGGCCATCCGCATCATCAACGGGTGGCCCTCCATCGCCTCCATCAGTGCGGCCTCGTCCGGGGTCCTCTGGTCCGGTGTCCCGACGGGGGCGCGAAGAAGGGTGGCTCGAAAGCGCCATCGCTCCTCTTCCGGCAGGCCATCCAGGCGGATTCGGGTGACGAGCGACTCGTCGAGCCACTTCTCTTCGTCGTGGCTGAGGATGAGCACCCGGGTCTTGCCGCCCCGCAGTTGCTCCAGGAACCGCTTGAGCCACGCCCGGTCCTCGGCGGGAAGCAACCCTCGCGTGGACTCGAACTGGTCCCACACCACGACGTGTGGCTTGCGCTTCAACTGCCGCGACACGATGACCTTGGCGCCCATCGGTTGCGACAGTGCGTCGTGGTCCTGGAACTCCACCACGAACGGGTTGATGACATGCTCGGCGCTGCGGATGTCGCTGAAGTCGAACCAGAACGCCTTCTCGCGGAGCTTCTCCTTCGTCGACAGCCCGTGCAGGAAGGCGCGGACCAGCGTGGTCTTGCCGATACCCGCGGGTCCGTGAACGAGGATGCCCACCGGGGACGGGCGCATCGCGCGCCACAGCTCGCTGAGTCGGTCTTTTCGGCTGTGCAATGCGAGGAGGCTCTCGCCGACATTCGCCTCGTCGTTTTCAGTCATCAATGGCGGGTATTTCAACCCGATGGCATCTGTATGGGGAGTACAGCGTGTCCCAGAGCGGCATGCGACGCAAGGCCGCGCCACTTCAAGGTCCGTCAACTCCGAGGCTGGATGGGGGCTCGGGAGCGTCGCCCCCAGGCGACGAAGAGAGAGAGGCCGACGAGCAGGAAGTTGAAGGGCGTATTCGCGGCCTCTCCGCGTGAGAGGTGGAAGAGGATGGCGGAGACCTGGAGCGCCGCGCAGCCCAGTGCGGCGAGGACTGTCAGGCCCGGCTTGATTCGAGTGAGCGAGGGCAGGACGACGCCAATCCCGCCGAGCAGGTCGAACAGCGCCGTTGTGTACAGGAACGCCACCGGAACCTGACCTGCCCACGGAATCATCGCGGCGAGCGCTGCGACTGGCGTCAGGAGCTTCCAGAGGCCGGTGCCGGCGAAGAGGATTCCCAGGAGTGCCTGAACGAGCCACAGACTGGCGGGGAGCGTCTTGGATGGACTCGTGCTGCCGGTGATCGCCGTGGTCATGGAATTCCTCGGGTTCTGCTCTGGTGCTACCAATCGCGCTCCCAGCCTACGACGCGGGGATGGGCATCGCGGTTGAAGAAGACCTGGAGACGTCCCCCCAGAAGGTAGAACGGCAAGGGCTCGTACTCCCATGTAACGGTGGGGCCCGACGAGGGCACACTGATGCTGGAGGGGAGTCCAAGGACTCGCTCGACTTCGGCCTGCGTGCGCCCTTCCAGCGCCGCTTGCCGTGCCCGCTCCACCAGTGCATCCACCCGCGCCGAGTTGATGGGCTCCAGCACTGCTGCCTGCATCCAGGGGTTGACGAGGATGATGAGTCCCACGAGTCCCCACGCGAAGCGCAGCTCGCGCAGCTTTCGGTCGTGCAGCCACGTCAGCAGGATGAGGTATCCCACCGCGAAGCCGGAAGGGCAGAACCCGAAGAGGAAGATCCCGGTGAGCGGCACATCACGATAGAGGGATGCCAGTGAAGTCATGCGTGTCGCTCGTCTCCGATGAAATTCGTGCCTCCGGCGCTGGCGCCGTGAACCCTAGCAGAGCGCGCTTCCAATGCCTCTTGTGAGGCGGAGGCGAGAGCCGCTCAGGCTGGCGCGAGGCATGCTCCAGGACAAACAGGAACCCGCCCGGACGTGCGTGTCCTGGCGGGTGCGTCTGATGGCCCTACGGCGACCAGCGAATGCGCCTGACGCCGCCGTGGTTCGAGCACCTGCCCTGGGCCCCGTCGCGGCCGTTGCCGCATACCTGGTAGGAACTGGCCACGTCGCCGTCACAACAACGGACCTCGCACGTGCGCCATCCTGGAACGCACGCACGACCCACAAGGCATGACGACGCGGCTCCACGACTCTCATGGCCTCCTCCACTTCGTTCCGCGTCTGCAGGGGCCTGAATTTCAGACGCAGATAGGAATACGCCCCGGTGTCTGTGAATTAAGCGCCGTCGTACTTGGGGCGGGGTCCGAGTTGGCCAGTGGTCGTTTGCCGTTGATTCCAGATGGAATCATCCCATGCCGCCACGAGAACCCCTCGGCCGAATGCGAGCACCGCGAACGGCCGTCCGAGGCCGCGCCGGGCCGCAGGGCTCCCGTGCATTGCAGGGGCCTGTCCGTGCTTCCACCTTCATCCAGGGCGTGCGACGCGAGGCCCCGGGGCGGAGGCGCGGCACATGGCGGGCGCACGGACGTTCGGACACGGGCTCGAAAGGCTGCCTGCCCCGAGGCTCGTGGCGGCCCACGACTTCCACCGGAGCCGCTGGTGGTTGCGCCAGTCACTCTGGTGGATGCCCATCGTGGGCGCGCTGCTGGGCGGCCTCATGGGCGTGGTGCTGGTGCGGCCTCCTTCGGGGCTCTCGCCCGTTTTGCGGGGCGTGGCGTGGGATGCCTCTGTGGTCGAAGCCCGGACCATGCTCTCCACGGTGCTGGGCATCGTCCTGACCTCGCTGAGTGTCGTGCTGTCGCTGTCCATGATCGTGGTCCAGAACGCCGCCGCGCAGTACTCGCCACGCTTGCTGCGCATGTACCTGCGGGGCCCGGGCATCCGCTTCATCATTCCCATCTTCATCTCCACGAGCATCTTCTGCCTCGTGGCGACGGAGATGCTTGGGTTCACGCCCACCGATGGACGGTATCCGCGGCCCGCGCTCGGCATGGCCATGGTGCTGCTCATCCTCTGTGAGGCGGCGCTGGTGTTCCATGTCCTCAACACCTTCCAGTTGATGCGCGTGGAGAACATCGTCCGGCAGATCCGCCAGGATGCGTTGGACGGCGCCCGCGCGCTGGCGCGGCGCCGGAGGCACGACGTGGAGCCGCCCCAGCCGGCGCGGACGTCCTCTCAAGACACCGTCGTGTTCCGGGCTCACGGACAAGGCTTTGTCGTGGACGTGGACGGGGCCTCGCTCTTGTCGTGGGCCGAGGCGCGGGGACTCGAGGTGCATGTGGACGTGGCCATCGGCGAGCCCGTGACGCGGGGCGCGGTGCTGGGGCGGGTGGCGCCAGGACGGCCCGAGGTCTTCCCTCATCTGGAGAAGGCCATCCTGCTGGGCCGCTGGCGCGAGCAGGGCTCGGATGTGGCGCTGTGCATGCGGCAGCTCGTGGACATGGCCGTCAAGGCTCTCTCACCCGCCGTCAACGACCCCTATACGGCCCTGGAGGTGGTGGATCAGCTCACCTTCCTGCTGTGCGCGCTGGAGCCGATGCGACTGGGGCCGCGCGTGCTCGCGGATTCCTCGGGGCGCCCACGGGTGTTCCTCCGCGCGGCCACGTTCCGCGACTACCTGTCGCTCGCCACCCGGCAGATCCTCCGCTACGGCGCTGGCGAGCCCATGGTGGTGCTCCGCCTGCAGCGGCTGGCGGGAGAGGTCGGCCAGCGCGCCACGACGGAGGAGACGCGGCAGGCGGTGCGGGACGCCCTGCACCTCATCCAGGCCGAGGCGGAGCGCGCCCAGGTGGGCATGCCGGACCTCCAGGAGCTCCGACGCCATGGCGCGGCGATGGAGCGCTTGATGGAAGGAGGCGCCATGCCTCCTGTTCCGATGCTCGCCTTCTAGCCCCTCGGGTGGGTGGCGGACGGCTCAGGGCCGTACGTCTTGCTCGAGTCGACGCAGGGCGCTGGCCAGGTCCGCGCCCAGGGCGAGCACCTGGGCCCGTGTGTCCGGGAGGTCCTGGCCCGTGCGGGAACCGGAGACGTCGAGGGAGAGGCGCGCGCTGGCGGACTGGGAGCCGCACCGCACCTCGAGTTGTCCCTGGAGTCCGAGCTGGAGGGCGCCATTCACGGGCCGGGAGCCGCTGCCTCCGTTGAACCTCACCGTGGACGTGCAGCCGCTTTCAGGAGGAAGCGGGCAGGAGCCCTCGTTGATGTTGAAGGTGGTCTCGCCCGTCATCGTCGCGAGGATGCCGGTGCCACAGTTCATGTCGTTGAGATGGACATGCACCCTGCTGCGGACGCTGTGGGTGGCGTCGATTCGGACGACATCCCGGATGGGGGTGAAGTCCGTGCGGCCATTCAGCTCGGTGCCCAGGGTCCCCGTGACGTCATACGTGCCCGTGACGTTGGGACGATGGTCGGGCTGGTTGTCGTCCGGAGGTTCCACGTACCCCGGCTCCTCCGGGGACTTGGAATCACTCTCACCACACGCACTGAGTGCCAGCAGGGCAACAGCCATCAAGAGGCGCGAACGCAGCATCTGGGCTCCCTTTCAAGGGGACGAAACGCGAGACATCACTGCCGGCCTTGCTGCCCCGCGTTCAGGGAACCCCGGAGGTCCATTTTCCGCGCAACGAAAGTTGCCGTTTTTGCCCATGCCTGGCCACCCGTTCGTTCCGTGCTGACGTCGCGGGGGGCCGACTGTTAGAGCGCTGATGCATGCGAATCGCCATCTCCGGGACTCATCGCGCGGGGAAGTCCACCCTTATCGAGGAGTTGTCCGACCTCCTCCCCACCTACGTGACGGTGGATGAGCCGTACCACCAGATGGAGGAGGAGGGGTACGCGTTCGCGGAGACCCCGTCGGTCGAGGATTTCGAAGCGCAGCTCGCGCGCTCCATCGACAACCTGGAGGAGGGCACCCGCGACGTGTTGTTCGACCGATGTCCGGTGGACTTCATCGGATACCTGTTGGCCCACGAGGACAGCGACGCGTTCGACCTCGATGCGTGGCTCCCGCGCGTACGCGGCGCGCTCCAGAAGTTGGATTTGATCGTCCTCGTCGGCATCGAGCGCCCGGACCGGGTCTCGCTCTCCGCCTCGGACGACAAGGCGCTGCGTCTGGCTGTCGACGAGAAGTTGAAGGACCTCCTCCTCGAGGATGCTCACGGCTTCGAAGTGGAGGTGCTCGAGGTCGAAGGTTCTCCGAGAGCGCGTGCGAAACAGGTGCTCGCGCACCTCTCTGAAGCAGATTGATAATGAGACGCTCCTGTTGACTGACGCATGTGACCTGCCGTTAAAGTGTCGCTCGCAGGGGCCGAAGAGAGCGCTGACGTGGTCAAGGTGGAGTGGTTGCGATGCGTCGTGAAGGCGGCCCTGCTGAGGGGCGGCCCTGCCCGTGCTGACTCCGATGTGCCTGGCTGGGGAACAACGACGTCCGGGCGTGCCCCGTCAGACGTGTTGAGTCCCCCCAAGAACCTCCTCGTGGCGGGTGGCCCAGGAGTCTGTCCTTGACCCACGGACTTCCTCGGAACTCCCCGGAGTAGTTCGCATCCCCTGGGCAGCCCCTGACGCGAGAGCTCGTCGGCTCGCTCCGGGTCCGTCGCCGTTTCACGCATTTCTCCTCCTTCGCCAGAACTCCATGCTCTTGCCTCAATCACAAGCGCGGCTCGCGCTCATTCTCTTGTTTTGTCTGGGCCTCCTGCCACTCGAAGAAGCCCATGCCGCCTGTATCGACGGGGAGACGGTTTCCTGTTCGTCCGGCGCGTGTCAGGGAACCCGAATCTGTGAAGGAACCGCCTACGGGCCCTGCACTTATTCACTGGAGTCCACCACCTCGTGCTCTGTCTGCGGGCGCAACGGGAAGCTCCAATGTAGCGCCACGGGAAGCACCATCCCCGGCTCCTGCACCGCGTTGCGGGACGAACTCTGCAACAGCTGCGACGACGACGGCGATGGCGCCGTGGACGAGGGCCTGTCGGGGCTGTCGTGCACCATGGCCAATGGCTGTGGTGGCGTCAGCGTGTGCGCGTCGGGGGCGAGCACCTGTGCCTGGACCGCGGGCAGCACGAAGGCCTGTGACTGGTGCGGGCCGAGCGGCCGCTCCGTCTGTGGACAGGACGGCTCCGTTGGACCGTGTCAGCCCGTGTCTCCCTCTCGCGAGGTCGAGTGCAACCGCTGTGACGACAACAAGGACGGCATCCCCGACGGGGCCACGGGCAACGCGGAGTCCTGCAACGGGCAGGACGACGACTGTGACGGTGCCATCGATGAGGGGAGCAGCGGCATCGAGGGGGATGTGTGCCAGGTGGATGTCGTGCAGGCCTGCTGCGAGCCCACGACCTGCCAGGCCCAGGGCAAGAACTGCGGCGCCCTCGCGGATGGCTGTGGTGGGACGCTGAACTGCGGGACCTGCCCGAGCGGCCAGTCCTGTGGCGCTGGAGGGGTGGCCAACGTCTGCGCGTGTACCCCCATTCCGCAGGCTACCGCGTGCAACGGCAAGTGCGGCCTGGTGCCCAACGGGTGTAACGGCTCGTGGAATTGCGGCGGCTGCGCCGGCACGCAAACGTGTGGAGGAGGTGGCACGCCGAACGTCTGCGGCTGCACCGCACTCCCGCAGTCCACCGTCTGTGCCGGAAAGAACTGCGGCACGGTGTCCGACGGCTGCGGTGGCTCCTACTCCTGTGGCGGCTCCTGCTCGGGCGCCAACACCTGTGGCGGTGGCGGTACGCCCAACGTCTGCGGTTGCGCTGTCTACGAGGATGCCTGCGACGGCAGGGAGTGCGGAACCGCGAGCAATGGCTGCGGTGGGACGGTGAACTGCGGCAGTTGCTCGGGAGGTGCCTACTGCCGAGCGGGTGTCTGCACGGGCGGCTCCGAACCCATGAAATCAGAGCAGCGGCGATGAGGCGCACTTCGGACGTCGTCTCTCGGGACCTCCAGGACATCGACATGACATCAGAGCCACTTCAGAAGAAGGATGGTCGGGCGAAGCGCGCCCTTTCGCTGTGCATGCTGGGCCTCTATGGCGCGAGCCTTCTCGGGTCGTGTGGCCCCATTCCGGGCAGCGGCGAGGGACTGACCGAGGCCGAGGTCTCGGAGAACCGCCTGAGCGGGGATGAGCGGCTGCTGCCGCCCGTGGGAGCGGTGGTGGACACCAATGCCCTGGCCGGGCTCGCCGCGGGTGCCACCGAGGGAACGTTCTCGGTCACCCCGGATGGCGCGGCGACCTACCGTCTGCCCTTGTGGGTGCCTCCGGGCCGCGCGGGGATGCAGCCGGAGCTCGCGCTCAGCTACCACAGCCGCTCCGGGATGGGGCTGGCTGGGATGGGCTTCACGCTGACAGGGACGCTCTCCCGCATCACCCGTTGTCGCAAGACGCTGGCGCAGGACAGCGCGGTGGCGCAGGTGCGCTTCGACGCGACGGATGCGCTGTGTCTGGACGGCGCCCGGCTCATCCACCTCAACCCCGAGACGACGCAGTACGGCGCCAGCGGGAGCGTGTACCGCACCGAGGTCGACACCTTCGCCCGGGTGATGCTCTCCACCAGCACCCCGAATGGTCCGCCGGATTACTTCGAGGTGCGTCAAAAGGACGGGCGCATCTTCACCTACGGCGCCGTGCTGGCGGGGATGCGGGTCCTCCCCACCCAGGCGCTGCCCGCGGGCGTGAGCACGGCGAACCTCCAGGCGGTGCGCTACGCCTGGGCCCTGTCCGAGGTGAAGGACAGGCAAGGCAACTACCTGCGGCTCGGCTACGACCTGCTGGGCGACCAGGAGACGGGCTACGAGCAGCGGCTGAAGCACATCGAGTACACGGGCTCCTACACGGACGCGACCGTGGCCGCGCGTCTGCGTCGCGTGGAGTTCCACTACGAGCCGGGGGACCTGGATGAGTCCTACGTGGCGGGCTTCAAGATGCGCTCGGCCTCGCGCCTGGACCACATCGACATGTTCGCGCCGGACGTGCCTGTCTCCCAGTGGGAGTCGGGTCCGAGCACCCTCTGGCGCAGGTACGCGCTCGAGTACCGGAACGACAGTGTCTCCGGACGGAGCCTGCTCAAGTCCGTCCAGGAGTGTGACGGCCGGAACGCGTGCAAGGAGAAGACGACGTTCGACTGGGAGCTGGGCTCGGAGCAGTTCCTCACCCTCAACACGGGCATCGCGGACGTCGCGGCCAACAGCGACGTCCCCGACACGTCCAGCACCCTCCATTACAAGGCCCGCGACTTCTGGAACCTGCACGTCGCGGACGTCAACGGAGACGGTAAGGACGACCTGCTCTACCGCTTCATGCGGTTCTCCTCCACCGCGGGCTACTCCCCGGCGGAGTGGCGTCTGCGGTTGAGCAACGGCTCGGGGTTCGGCGGCTATACCACCGTCAGTCTGCCTGCCTCGCAGGTCGGTGACTCGCAGGATGACCTGTCGGCCGTCGACATGGACATGGACGGAAAGACGGACATCGTCGCCCTCAACCGGACCGACTGCGACAACAACATCAGCGGCCACTTCCAGGTCTACCGCTACAACGGCTCCAACTTCACTCCCGCCGTCCTGGACGGCCATGAGACGTATGCGGTGTGCGGCACGTCGACCGCGACGGTGAAGCCCCCGGGCCTCCAGGTGGCCGACCTCAGTGGCGACGGCCTGCCGGACCTGCTCCGCTCGTGGCGCCCCAGCAACGCGGGCACGAGCGTCCCCACGGAGTGGGCCTGGCGGCTCAACCAACTGGGCACCACCGGCACCCTGGGCTTCCCTGGCTATACCGCCATTGGCGCGCGCTCCGGCGTGGACCATTCCGGCTTCGTGGCGGACGTGGACGGCGACGGCGCCGCCGAGGTGCTGCTGCGCAAGCCGAACACCCTGCCCACCACCCAGTCACGCAGCCCGGATGGGTTCGCCGGGTACTACACCGCGGTGGGCATCAACCCGGATGGCAGCCGGCGCGAGACGGAGACGACGCTGACGGCCCTGCCATGGGACTACGAGTTCAGCGGGCCCTTCCACTACCGCGATATGTGGATGGTGGACGTGACCGGCGATGGGCTGCCGGATGCACTCACGCTTCACAAGGAACGTCAGCCGCATGACGGCGTCCCGCGCGAACTCCGGTTGGCCATCAACAACGGCAGTGGCTTCCTGCCTCCGCAGACGCTCTCCATTCCCGCGGGGGCCATGCCTGGCCCCTCGCAGTGGGGAGCGGTGGGGCGCTTCGTCGACAGCGGCGTGCGCCTCCTCGACTACAACATGGATGGGCGTCAAGACCTGCTGCTGACGGACAGTTACAATGACCGGGGCACCATCCGGACGAACCTCACCGTGCTGTTGTCGACGGGCGCTGGCTTCACCTCGAAGGTGCTGACCGGCCTGCCGGTGGGGATGTCCACGGGGCAGGGCTTCACCTCACCCCTGGGCTCCACCACGGATCTGGAAGGGGCCGGCTGGGGGCAGAAGCTCACGCGGGTGGGCGACATCAACGGTGACGGCCTGCAGGACATCATCCAGGTCGTCGGGAACGTCTTCACGAGCCAGCTCGTGGTGCACCTGCGCCAGGGCCTCAAGCCGGACCTGCTCCGCCGGGTCACGGATGGCAATGGCAAGTGGGCCTCCTTCGAGCACCGCGCGCTGGGGAACTCTCCGGGCCACTTCACGGCGGGCGGGTGCACCTATCCCCAGTACTGCGGGGTGCGGGGCATGTGGGCCGTCAATGCGTACATGACGGACAACGGGCTCGACGGCCCGGATGCCTTCTTCCACTGGTCCATCCTCGCCTACGAGGGGGCTCGCACGGACCTCCGCGGCCGTGGCTGGCTGGGGTTCTCCCGCCGCACCGTCACCGACCAGATAACGAGCAAGGTGACGACGACGGTCTATGACAACACCACTCGCACTGGCACGCTGTACCTGCACGCGTTCCTCCCCAAGCAGGAAGAGGTCGCCACGCCCCTGACGGGACGCACCCATACCGTCACCAGCACCTTCACCCGCGAGCCGCGCATCGCTCCGGAAGGGCGCACCCGGTTCCTCTGTCCCTCGGTGACGACCCTCTCCGAGAAGGACGGAATCTTCGGCACCGTGTCGTGGAAGCTCCAGTCCCAGGACTGCGACGGCTACGGCAATGCCACGCGGCTCTTCACCGTCGTGCGCACGGATGAGAACGCCGTCGAGGGCACCTGGACGGAGCGCGTCCTGGAGGTGGAGAACCATCCATCCACCTGGGTACTGGGCCTCACCCGGCGGGAGACGGACACGTCCTACACTCCAGCCTCGACCCGCCATCCCGGCGGACAGCAAGCCACCCGCGCCACGACGTACCAGTACTGCCCCGGAGCTTCCTGCCCGGAGTCCAATGCCCTGTGGCGCGTCACCCAGGCGCCGGAGGGCACCGCGGACACGAAGCTCTTCACCACGTACTCACGCGACCTCACCGGCCAGGTGACGTCCATCGAGACCTCGGACACGCAAGGGGTGCTGCCGCGTCTGGAGCAGATCTCCTACGAGGGCCTCGAGAAGATCTTCCCCACGGTCATCATCAACGCCGCCGGGCACCGCACCGACGTCGCCCATCACCCGGGGTTGGGAGTGGTGGCGCTCACCGAGGACCCCAACGGGGTGCGGGTGCGCAACGCGTATGACGGCTTCGGTCGCCTTCGGATGGAGACGGCTCCCTACCGGGAGGGAGGAGCTTCTGGGGGTGCCACGGTTTGGATGGAGTACCACCGGGAGGCGCCGGGAACCCGCATCACGGTCCAGCGGGACGGCAGTCCCTCCCTGACTCACAGGCTGGACCGCTGGGACCGGGAGATCTACACCCTCGTCCAGGCCGCCGACGGCTCCTGGAGTCGCGCGACGATGGCCTATGACTTCTTCGGGCGCACCTTGCGCATCACGCAGCCTCGGTACGACCGCGAAGCCGAGAAGGCCACGACCTTCACCTACGACAACCTGGGGCGGAAGTTGAAGCAGACGAACCCGGACGGCACCTTCCGGGAGTGGGTCCACGAGTGGCGCACCACGACTGTCTATGACGAGAAGCGGAACAAGACCTACGTCAACCGCAACCCGCTGGGGCAGGTGGTGCATGTGAGCGAGCTGCGGGAGCCATCCGCTCCCTGGCTGGTGACCGAGTACCTCCACGGGCCGTTCGGCGTGCTGGACTCGACGAAGGACCCGAGCGGCGCCGTCACGGTGATGGAGTACGACGTGCGGGGGCGTCGCACGAAGCTGCTGGAGCCCAAGCTGGGCGCGCTCATCACCCTCTACGACGCCTACAGCGATGTCCGTGAGGAGACGGACGCGGCGGGCGTCCTGACGCGCTATGCCCACGACACCCTGGGGCGCGAGGTGTTCATCCGGAACCCGGATGGCCAGACGCACCTGTTCTGGGACACCGCTCCCCAGGGCAAGGGGGTATTGGCCAAGGCGGAGAACGACCGGAACACCGTCGCGACCGCGGATGACGTCGTCACGACCTATGCCTACGACACGCTGGGGCGCTTCACGCAGGAGTCGCTGTCGCTCAATGGCGCGACGTACCCCGTCGACCAGAGCTACGACGGGTACGGGCGTCTGGACAAGACCTGGTATCCGACGGGCCCCGGTGGCACCCGCCTGGCCGTCCAGCAGACGTATACGGCCACGGGTTACCCCGAGTCCGTGCGAGACGCCGCCACCAGCGCCGAATACTGGCGCGTGAAGGACCGGGATGCCGCCGGCCGCCTGCTCGTCGAGGCGCGGGGAGGCAATGTCCTCACCAGCTGGAACCGCTACGACGGCCAGGGGCGTCTGCGCTTCATCGAATCCCGCAAGGCGGCCGGACAGCTCGTCCAGTCGCTGGCGTACAGCTACAACGCGGATGACAGCCTGCGCAGCCGTCACGACAACCTGAACCAGGTGACGGAGTCGTTCCAGTACGACGGCGTGGACCGCCTGACGCGTTGGACGGTGCAGGCGGGCTGCGACAACACCGTCACCAACTACGGCTACGACGACCTGGGCAACCTCAACGCCAGGCGGGTGGTCCGCAATGGCACACAGACCGAGCAGCTCTACTTCCAGTACGGGGCCCTCACCGCGTCACGGCACGCCATCACCGGCGTGAGCACGGACCCTGCCTTCGGCACACTGGCTGAGACGTTCAGCTACGACACCGGGGGGAACCAGACCCAGGCGAACGAGCCCGCGACGGGGCGCTTCCGCAACATCACCTATACCGCCTTCAACCTGCCCTCGACGCTGGTGACGCAGCAGGGAACGTTGACGTTCACCTACGACGCGCTCCAGCGCCGCACGCTCAAGCAGCACAGCAACGGGGACTCCACCCTCTATGTGGCGGGAGGCCTCTACGAGAAGCGCAAGAAGGCGGGCGTCGAGTCGCACGTCTTCCAGGTGATGGCCAGTGGGAAGGCGGTGGCGCAGGTGACGCTGGCCGCGAGCGGCGGCGCCACGCCTGTCACCACGTACCTGCTGCACGACCACCTGGGCTCGGTGGAGACGGTGACGAACGACGCAGGCAACGTGCTGGAGCAGCGCAAATACCAACCCTTCGGGGCGCAGGGCCGGGCGGACGACCCGACGCTGGCGCCGGCCTCCACCGCCAGCGACGTGCGTGTGGGCTTCACCAGCCACGAGTGGGACGACGAGGCGGGGCTGGTCAACATGAAGGGGCGGCTCTACGACCCGAGGGTGGGGCGCTTCCTGACGCCCGACCCGGTGGTCAAGGCGCCCTATTCCAGCCAGGCGTTCAACCGCTACAGCTATGGCTTCAACAACCCCCTGCGCTACGTCGACCTCAGCGGGTTCACGCCCACCGAGTCCTCGAGTGTCGTGGGCACCTGGCATACGGCGGACGGCGAACTGATGGAGATCTGCGGCTCGGCGAACCCCGGTGACTGCGGCGCTCCCAGCGTGGGAACGGGGACTGGTGACGGAGTCGGACAGGGTGACAGCACTCCTTCGGCCGTCGCGGGTGGGGCGGACCAGAACGGCAGCATGGAGACGGGCTACGTCGAGTCCTCGTGCAAGTACTGCGTGGGAGATGGTCGCGGCCTGTTCGCGATGAACGACCAGCAGATGGATTCGCTCCAGGGATGGCTGCGGGAGACCAAGTGGTCCTACGTCCCCTTCGTGGGGCTCGGCACCACGTCGCTCAACCTGATGCTGTCGTTGATGCGAGGTGACAACGATGAGCTGGCCAGTGATGTGACTCAGGTGGTCATCTCACTTGCCTCCGCGAAGGTGGTGGGGTTCGCGTTCAAGACCGCGGCACCCATCGTCACCTCGGCGACCCGCAGTTTGATCAACAGGGCGGGGCTCGCCCTCGCCCCGAGATTCCCGCTCGGAGGCTGCTTCGTCGCGGGGACTCCCGTCCTCACCGCGGAGGGACTGAGGCCCAT
Organism: Myxococcus sp. CA051A; assembly: GCF_013336705.1. Taxonomy (NCBI): domain Bacteria; kingdom Pseudomonadati; phylum Myxococcota; class Myxococcia; order Myxococcales; family Myxococcaceae; genus Myxococcus; species Myxococcus sp. CA051A. Next base: position 777,983 of record NZ_JABUMS010000001.1, read on the forward strand.
CGAGGAAGTCCTGGCGGGAGACTGGGTGTGGGCCTGGAACGAGAAGACGAAGGAGCCGGGCTGGCACCGGGTGACGAGGACCTTCATCAAGCCGGAGAGGGTGGTGCTCCGCGTCGTCCTCGAAGCGCCTGATGGCACTCGTGAAGAGCTCGGAGTGACGGCGGAGCATCCGTTCGGCGTCGCCGGCCAGGGCTGGACGGAGGCACAGGACCTCCGCGCCGGGGACGGGGTCGAAAGCGCCACGGGACAGCTCCTGCGCGTCCTCTCCGTCGCGACGTCCGCCGAGCAGCAGGTCGTCTTCAACTTCGAGGTGGAGTTCGCCCACACGTACTTCGTCGGGGAGTTCTTCTCGTGGGTCCACAACAACTCGGTGAGCGGGCTGGCCGTGAAGGAAGCCGTGTCCTTCACCTACGGCGAGCTGCGCAAGGCGGGCCTGCACCTCACCGACCGGATGTCCGGAAACCAGTTCGTGAAGCTGGTCAAAGACATCCAGAAGGACGGCATCAAGGACAAGCTCATCAACTTCGTCAAAATCGCGAACGAGAACTACGTCGTGCTCGGAAACAACCGGTTGCAAGCCGCGCGAAAGCTGGGCCTCGCCGATGAGTTGATCTTCAAGGAGGTGCAGCTGCCGTTCCGAGGATTCAAGACGGAGGATGATGTCATCGAGGCCGCCGCCGATTTCCTGAGCGGAGGCTGAGACAGCAGGACTGCGTGAGGGTGGTGCCCCGGGTGGAGCGGGTGCCACCGCACAGGCCCTGCCGGCGGCGGAATGCCGGCAGGGCCTGTGTCCCTTCGAGTCTGGCGGAGCGTGGGCCCGCTCACTCCATGACCATCGCCTCTGGATTGGCGATGGTCTTCAGCATGGGCCCGCTGGGGCCGCCGTTGCGGATGCACTCATTCGAGTATTGCGTGACGATGTTGAGGCAGCCATCTGGCGGATTGCCCCACTGGAGGATGGAGTCCATCCACGCCGGACCGTTCGTCGACGTGTAGGTGCCCAGCGGCTGCCAGGGGATGATGACGGGGCGGTCCCACCCAATCCACGGCGTGCCTCTTCCTGTTTCGTCGCTCAGGAGCTCGCCGTTGAAGAGCGTCTTGTACACATGCGAGCCGGTGTCCGGATAGGCGCCGTGTGAACCAAAGGCCACATAGGTCTCGGGATGGAAGTTCAAGAGGCCCAGCGCTTTGTCTCCATAGACGAAGAGCTGCCCTTCGGCATGCTGGGCCATGAAGACATGGGTCGGTCTCCCGTCGACGAAGCGCACGGTGACGTGCTCCCAGTCGCCCACGTGGTTGCCGAAGGTCGAGAACTTCCCGAGGCAGGAATGCACGGCATTGTAGAAGCCCACGCAGACGCGCTTGCCTCCGTTGTAGGGGTAGAACATCCAATAGACGACGTCGGTGGTCTGGGTTGGGGCTCCGGCCTGGGTGCGAGGGATGATCTGCGCATACATCGGCACATGGGTCGTCGGGTCCGGACGCTGGCCGTGCAGGAACGCGGGGTCCGTACAGGAGGCGCAGCCCAGTGGCTCGCGGGTCTCCATGAAGTACCCGACAGGCGTCACGTTCGCGAGGAAGAACTCGGCGGAGGACGGCCAGTAGTATTCGTCTGGATGGAGCCAGACCAGGGGCGCGTACTGGAGGACGGTGAGGTCATCGACCGGGGCACCCTGGAGTTCGGCGTTGGCGAGGGCGCTCTTGTTGAGGGCCCAGAAGAGACTGGCATTGGCGGCGCCATAGCCGACCTGGCCCACCATGGATGAGGCGGTCAGGGACCGGTGGTCCGTGGCATTGGCCTGGAAGACAGTGCCGTCGCGATAGGCACTCGAGCCCCTGTCGTCCCACAGCCAGGCAGGGCTTGCGGGCAGGACATACTCACTGCGGACACACCGGATGAGCTGGGTGGACGGCTTGTCATAGCCCAGGGTGGCCACCGAGCCGAGGCAGGTATAGCCAGGAGCGGGCCTGGGGTGCCAGAAGCTGGCATCGTGAGAGCCGCGGGTGTGTTTGTCATCCCAGACGAGGTCATAGTCGATGGGAGGCGCCAGCACGTCCCCCTCACCGGAGACCACGAAGGTCATCCGAGGCGGTGAGCCATGGGAGGGCATGGCCACGTCGCCCAGGGAGTAGTGGCCCGGGAACCGGTCGAGCCTGGGACGCCAGACGGAGATGTTGTCGTGCGCTCCGGTGTTGTGGTCGTCGTAGACCCAATCGAAGTGGGTCTCTGCCTGGACCGAGAGGCGCAGCGGGTAGCGGAGCCGGGCCTTGTCGGAGCGCAGGGTGAAGTCGGCCGTCTGCCCGGCCTGGGTCGTCGCGGCGACGAGCTTGTAGCTGCCGGGCTGGAGGTCATAGGCGATGCGCGCGCGTGAGCCGCCAAGGGGGTCGTTCGCCTCGGCGAGCACGTTTCCGCTGGAGTCGAGGAGGTAGAGGTAGGGGCCGGCGTTGTTGGCTTCGAGGTCGAAGGTGACGATGTCGGGCGGGCCGGAGTGCTCGACGAGGAACTGACGGTTGGCGGGACTGGTTCGGCTCTGGCCTCCGGAAGAGAGCCACTGGCCATGGAGGATGTTGTTGTTGCGGGAGGTGGTGGACTCGACGACGAGGCTGGAGGTGACGGCGTTGAGGAGGCTGCCGGTGAGGTCCGTGTCCTGGGTGAGGACGATGCGCTGGCCGGAGAAACCCGAGTCCGCGTAGAGGGTGACCTGGAAGCCATCGGGCACCTTGAGGGAGCGGAGGGTGTCATTGCCCAGCGTGAGCTGGTTGATGTCATACCGGCCCGCGCGCAGGGATTGACGGACTCCTCCGAAGTTGTGCTGGGAATAGACGGACACGGGGGCTTCCACCTTGATGCTGGAGGCCCGTTTGTCCCAACCATTGCCCGTCAGGAGGGTGTCGGAGGTGAAGGTGATGGAGCTGCCGGAGAAGCGCGAGTGCTCGTAGAGGGTGACGGCCCAGCCCCTGGGGACGTGGACGGAGCTGATGGTGTCGTTGCCGACGGTGAGCTGGTGCTGGTCATACCAGCCGGGCTGGAGCGCCTGGGCGGAGGGCTCGGCGCCACCGGAGGGGTAGACGCGTGCGACAGGCGTCCAGGCGACAGGTGGAGCGGCGTAGAAGAGGGGGAGGGCGCCGCCGAGCGCGGGGTCGGCGCCGAGTGGAGCCGTCCAGCCGCAGTAGCCGCCGCCAGTGATGGAGACGACCTGGTCGACGAAGCTGTAGGACGCGGCGCCCAGCTGGCTGAAGCCACTCGTCACGAAGTAGTCGGCGGGCAGCTTGAACGGGGTGCCGCGCAAGTCGACGTTGGCCCTGCCGGAGCCGCCCCAGTCACAGGACATGGCGGTGGCGTAGGGCATGGTGGAGATGTTGGCCTGGCCATTGTGTGAGAGCGCGCCGGTGGACGTCGCGAACCGCCGGTCGGACGTATCGACCTCAAGCGTGACGGGGTTGATGCGCAGCTTGGAGAAGACGGTGCGGACGTTGCTGCCGGGGGCCGCGCCACCCGCGGTGTATTGAGAGAAGTTGGAGTGGAGGCCATGCTCGGGGAGCGGGAGATACTCGGTGGGAGTGCCGGCCATGTCGTGGCACCAGGCCTTCCAGGGCCGGGCGGCGTCCCCCATGAGGTGAAGGGTGTACTCACCATCTCCGGCCTGGGGCCTGGCGTTCTTGATTTCCCGGCAGGACTTCTCGCGCAGCGGGGCCAGCTGTTGCTGGAGGACGGGCAGGGCCTCTGTCTCCCCGGGCAGGGATTCGGAGTGCCCGTCCGACTCGATGCCTTCGCCCTGGCAACCCGTGGAGAGCGCGAGGAGTCCCCCGAGGAGCACTGCGCGCCATGCCGCGGATTTCAATGAAACACCCAGACTCATGTCGTGAACCCTTCGCTTGATTCAAGGCGGGGGTGGACGCAGGTCGTGGTCACCCCTTCTTGAATGAGGACTGCCCACGAGCGGGGTCCTCGAAGGATGCCGCGCGGTGGGGGCCGCGAGGAGGCTCGAGGGGGTTACTCCGTGGGTGGAGTGCGTCGTCTCCGGGCTGGAGACGGCGAAGGGTTTTCGCGTGTGATTCCCGGGGATTTATCCGGCGCGCCCTTTCGGAGGGAGGCACAGGCGGAGAACCCGCATCACGTCCTGACCCAGGAGGGTCATAAGCGGCCCGTTCGGTCAGGGCTGAAGTGTTTCTGGAGTAGAAAAGTACGCCAGTCGCGACTTTTGAAGATTCGCGGTTTTCCTGAGACAGTCGAGGGGCCGGCTCACGCGTGGGTGGCCCGGTCATCCCGTCATCGTGGAGACATCATGAAACTGCTATCGAAGTCCCTGTTCGCAGGAGTCGCGGCGCTCGTGTTGGCCCCGCTGTCCGCGTCGGCCCTGCCTCCGGACTGCTCCCAGGACCGTTGCAATGAGAGCACGCCGTGCTGGCTGGTCTGTGCCATTCCCTGGAGCATGCAGGTCGTCACCTGTGAGGAGTGGGTGACCGAGTGGGAGTACGGCACCTGTGGCGGCGCGGCCCTGGGGACCGAGGAGGACGAGCTGTCGTCGTCGGAGTCGTCGCGTGATGACGCCGCGCTCGTGGCCCCCATCTGCGCGCCGCCGATGCTGGCTGCTCGGGCCGTGACGCTGTAGCGCCGGTTCATCCTGAGCGGTCGAGTCCATCACTCGCATGCTGGCGGGTGATGGACTCCCGTCAAGGCTTCCGGCGACTCAGGGCTCCCTGCCTCGCCTGGCGGATCGCGGTGTTTGATTTCAGAGAAACAAGAAGCCTCGGCGGTGCTTCGGTCCGTCCTCGGAAGGTGCCTTGTTCCGCGGCGGGTCGGATGACGAACAGCCAGGTGCTCCGCGGCACGGGGAGGAATCCAGCTCAAGAGGACCATCGTAAGGGCTCGTGAAATCAATCCGGTACATCCTTCGGGAGAGCCCATGCCCCTTATCAGGAAGCCGCACCCGTTCCTCGCCGCGCTCGCTACCGCGCTCTTCCTCACGGCCTGTGGTGACGACGACGACCCGAATCCGACTCCCGGCACGGGGCTGGATGGCGCGCCGGAACCGGTCATGGTGGGAGAGGTCATCGCCCTGACCGCATCGGACACGCTCGTGTCCTTCAATCGCGCGACCCCCGATGTCCTGGTGGGCTCCATCGCAGTAACGGGCCTGGACGCAGGGGAGTCGCTCTTGGGCATCGACTACCGTCCCGCCGACTCGCAACTGTATGGCCTCACCAGCGGGGCGCGAATCGTCACCCTCGCCCCGGACACCGGCATCGCCACCGTGAAGGCCACGCTGTCCGCCATGACAGGGGACGACAATCCGTTCACGGGCCTCGTCGGCACCGACTTCGCCGTGGACTTCAATCCGGTGGCGGACCGCCTGCGCGTGGTGAGTGACAGCGGGCAGAACCTGCGCATCAATGTCGACACCGGCGACACCATCACGGATGTCGCCATCAATGGCGGCAATGGCGGCGCGCAGGTCAGCGGTGCGGCCTACACCAACTCCTTCGCGGAGACCGCCACCACCCGCCTCTTCGTGCTGGATGCGGCGACCGACACTGTCTACCTCCAGGATCCGCCGAACAACGGCACACTCTCCGCGCCGGTTGCATTGGGCGTGGATGCCTCGGGGGTGAATGGCTATGACATCGATGCGCGGACCAACGTCGGTTATGCCGCGCTGACGGTGGGCGGTACGCAGCGCCTGTATCGCATCACTCCGGAGAATACTTCGGCCCCCGCCACGGAAGTCGCGGCCATCGGCTCGACGGAGCCCCTCAAGGGGCTGGCCCTGAAGCAGGAGTCGGGCGCCACGGTCTACGGTCTCACCACCGACAACCAGCTCGTGCGTGCCGCCGTCTCAGCGCCCAACACGCTGACGGCGACGGTGGCGCTGACGGGGGTGCCAGCAGGGGAGACGTTGCTCGGCATCGACCTGCGCCCGGCGGACCGGACGATGTATGCCCTGTCGTCCGCCGGGAAGCTCTACACGGTGGACACGCAGACAGGCGCGGTCACCGCGAAGGCCACCCTGAACGCGGACCCCGCCGACACCACGGAACCCTTCACCGCGCTGTCGGGGACTCAGTTCGTCATCGACTTCAATCCCGTGGCGGACCGTTTGCGCGTGGTGAGCGACACGGGGCAGAACCTGCGCATCAACGTCGACACGGGCGCGACGACCACGGACGGCGCTATCAACCGGACGCCGGATGCCGTCGTCTTCGGTGTGGCGTACACGAACAGCGTCATGGGTGCGACGGCGACGACGTTGTTCGACCTGGAGCGCAACAGCAACGTGCTGACTCAGCAGGTGCCCCCCAACGATGGCACGCTGGTGAACGTGGGGGCGCTGGGCGTGACGTTTGTCGGCGCGACGGGGTTTGATATCGCTGGCGGCGACAACGGGCTGCCGCTGGCGGCGGGTCGCACGGCGGCCAGTGGTCCCTATGTGCTGTATCAGGTGAATCTGCTGACGGGCGCCGCGACGTACTTTCCGCGCACCGCTACGACAGCGGAACAGGCGGCCATCGGTGGGGCTTCCGGTCCGGAGCTGCGAGACATCGCCATCGTGTACTGACGCATGCATCTGAAGGGTGGGCGCGCCGCCATTCCCTGCCTTGCGCGCAGGGGTGGCGGCGCATCTGTGTGGAGAGGTACGCACCTCGCCCTTCCCGGTCGGGCTCGTCGTGCGCGCCGCTGTTCACCGCGGCCCGCCGAGCCGTGGAGCATCCGGGATGGCCTTCAGTCCGCTCCGCGCTTGCCAGACACCGCGCTCCGCACGGGCTGCTCCGGCACCGAGGGGCCTTCCACGACGTCTGTTCCCGATACCTGAGCCGTGGCGGGCGCCTCCCTGCGCTTGCGCCAGTAGAGGAACACAGGCACGCCCGCGCCGAGCAGCAGCGTGCCCTTGAGCGCGTTGAGGGGATTGGAAGCCGTGGACCCCACCACGACGTAGAGCGCCGCCGCGATGAAGAGCAGGGGCGTGACGGGATGGCCAGGCACCCGGTACGTCACGCGGGGCACCTGTCCCTGTCGCTCCCGGGCCCGGTAGACGAAGAGCGTGGCGGCCGTGGCGCCGAAGACAAGCCAGTCCGCGAAGACGACGTAGTCGAGCAGCTCGCCGTAGGTCCCCGTGCTCGTGAGGAGGATGGCCCAGACCGCCTGGAAGACGATGGCCGCCGAGGGCGTGTGGTAGCGCGGATGCAGCCGCGCCATCCACGGGAAGAACAGCCCATCCGCCGCCATCGCCTGGTAGACACGGGGCGACACGAGGATGACGAGGTTGAGGAACCCGAAGGTGGAGAGCGCCACGCCCGCCGTGATGAAGGTACGGCCCGTGGGCCCCAACAGGAGCCCGAGCGCATCCGCCGCGGGAGCGTTGCTCGCCGCCAGTCCCTCCGCGCCGAGCGTGCGCAGGTAGGTGAGGTTCGCGAGCAGGTACACCGTCACCACGCCGATGACGCCCCAGAGGAGCGCGCGGGGCAGGTTGCGCTCCGGATTCACCAGCTCCTCGGCCACGAAGTTGGTCTGCTGCCAGCCGCCGTAGCTGAAGAGGACGGGGACCAGCGCGGCGCCGAGAGCCAGCACGATGGAGTCCGGAGGCGCGGGAGGCGTCGTGGTCCCCACCGAGGGAGAGGCCCCCGCGAGCAGCAGGCCCGCGCCCACGAGCACCGCGAGCGCCACCAGCTTGAGCACCGTGAAGACGTTCTGCGTGAGCGCCCCGGGACGCACGCCGAAGTAGTTGATGCCGGAGAGCAGCACGATGGCGCCGACGGCGAGCGGAAACCGGTAGCCGTCCGCGAGGCCCGTCAGCGCCAGCGTGTAGTTGGCGAAGGTCACCGCCACCGCGGCGATGGCTCCGGTGGCGATCATCAGCAGCATTCCCCAGGCATTGAGGAAGGCGGGCAGTTCGCCAAAGGCATCGCGCAGGTAGACGTAGCTGCCGCCCGCCTTGGGGATTCGCTGTCCCAGCTCGCCGTAGATGAAGGCGCCGATGAGGGCCACGCCACCGCCGAGCAGCCAGGCCCCCAGTGTGAGAGCGGGGGTGTGCACGCGCTGGGCGACGATGGAGGGGTTGAGGAAGATGCCCGAGCCGATGATGCCGCCGATGACGAGCATCACCCCCGAGAACAGGCCCACCCGCCGCGAATAGCCTCCGCCCGACGTGCCTGACGGAACTCCAGCTTCATGCTCGAGAGGAGGGCTCATGGCCGCCGAGCATAGTCCGAGGGCGGACGCCGACCAGCGTCAGGCCCGTGAGAGCCCTGCCCAAAGCCGCTGCGCGGGAATCGCTGGAACGCGAAAGAGGGCCGGTGGACGACCCGGCCCTCCTCCGCGATGGACTCACGACAGGTGTCGCTACCTGTGGTCCTCGTAGAACTCCTTCAGCTCCTGCTCCGCGCTCTCCAGGTTCTCGGTCGCCTTGTCGATTTTCTTCTGGAGGGCGCGGTCCTCGGCCGCCAGCTCGTTGATGCGCTGGTGGACGTAGTCCATGCGCTCCTCATCCGGCAGGGACTGGCTCGCCTCTTCGAGGTAGCTGCCCAGCTCCTGGTGGAGGGCGGCCTGCTGCTGCGCCATCTCCTGGAGGGCCTCGCGGATGAAGCGGGCCCGCGACTGCGCCACCGGCTCGCTGAAGAGGGGATTGGTGCCGTTGATGCAACCGCCGATGAACTTCACGACCTTGATTGCGGCGTTGGCCTTGCGGACCCCGGAGACCACCGGGTTGTTCAAGAACCGCTTGCCCATGTCGTACCCGGCCTTCACGCCCGAGACGACCTTGGGACCGCCGACCTGCACGCCCGCGGCGATGGCGATGGGCGCACCCACGCTGACCGCGTTGCCGACCGCGTCCCCCGTGGGAACGTTCTTCTCCTCGGTCCCCGTCGGGTCCACCAGGTCCAGCGGACGGTTGCTCACGTAGCTGTAGAGGTTGCACTCGACGGGACTGGCGCGGCACTTCTCCAGGTCCTCGAGGAACAGCGGGTCCGGAGTGGTGAAGCGATTGATGCGGGCGTCGTAGTCGCGGACCCCCATGCGCACGAAGCCCAGGTCCGCGTCGTAGGCCTTCTCCACGTAGTCCAGCGCCGCCGAGCCCGTGGGGTGTGTCGCCCGGTCACCGAACGGCGAGGCCACCCGCTGCGTCCCGTCCGCATCCGCCATCACCGTGCCACGGCGGTCGGTGGACAGCAGGCGGAAGGCGCCATTCTCCAACGCGCCCACCAACTGCGCATCCACGCGCACCGGCTGGGTGAGTCCCGCGCCATCCAGATACGCGCCGCCCTCCAGATATGCCGCGAGCGGTGCCCCGGACGCATCACGCTTCAACAGGCGCTCTCCGTCCTCGTCGTACACGAAGCTCCAGCTCTGGGCGCCCTTCTGCGCGGAGGCCACCTGGCCGTCCGGCCCATAGGTGAGGCTCAGGTCGTCCCGGGCCACCGTGCGGCCCAGACCGTCCCGCGTGTACGTCACGCCACCGACCACCCACGTGTTCGCGCCCGTGACGAGGTTGCGAGTCCCCGAGGCATCGGAGATGAACGTGGACAGGCCCAGCGCGTCGAAGCCGTAGTCATACGCATGCTGCGCGTCCTGGGCCGAGGCCAGGAAGCCCTGGGGTGAATAGCCGTACTGCCGCGCGAGCGTCGTGCCACCGAAGCCCATCACCTCGCTGTCGGTGAGCCCGCGAGCATTCAGCTTCCAGGCGATGGAGGAGCTCCAGGCCGGCGTGGTGTGCGCGAGGCTGGTGCGCTGCCGGGTGAGGGCGTCGTAGCCCAGCGACACCGACGTGCCGCCACCGAAGTCCACCATCGCCGTCTTGCCCAGGGCGTTGTACTGCACGCTCGCCCAGGGCTGACCGTTGCGCGTCAGTGCGCTCATCCGGCCCCAGGCATCCCAGACGTAGCCGAGCGACGTGGTGGACAGGACGCCGCCACCCGCGTCCTTCACGCGCGTGACCTCCTGCCGCACCTCTCCGCTCTCCGCGTACGTCAGCTCGCTCTCCACCGTGCGCCAGCCGGTGAGGCTGAGCGTCGACTTCGTCAACGTGCCGTCCGTCCGGTACTCCATCCGCTTCGTGTACCCGTCACCCGACGTCGCGGTGAGCAGGCCCGGCACGCTCGTGTTGGCGGGAGCCGCCGGCGAGGCACCGTCGTAGTAGAGCTGGTACGACTTCACGCCCCCTGTGCTCGTGTGGGTGATGCCGGTGCGGCGGCCAATGCCGTCGTACTGGTAGCCCTCGCTGCGCATCAGCGTGTTGCTCGGCGTGCGGAAGCGCTTCGCGGACACGAGCCAGGTCCCGGGGGCGTACTCGAAGTCCACGTTCGCCACGCCATCGCGCTCCACGCGGTCGACGCGACCATAGGCGTCGTAGGACAGCCGGTGCCCCTGGTTGTCCGGCATCGTCACGCCCCGCAGGCGCCCCAGCGCGTCGTAGGTGTACGAATAGGCGAAGCCGAGCTCATCCTCGTACCGCGTCATCCGCTTCGCCGCGTCCAGGAACTGCCGACGCGTCTGCGTGCTGTTCTCCTGCGTCTCCACGACGAGCCGTCCCCCCGACAGCGCCCAGGACGTGGCCAGGGTCTGCTGGACGTCGACGTGGTGGCGCAGCACCTTCTCCACGTCGTAGCCGAAGACGGCGGTGCGCACGCTCGACGTCTGCTCGATGCCACCCAGCAGCGTGGCGTAGTCCAGGGCCGCCATGTCGGCGTTGGCCGGCAGGTTGGGACGCACGTACCGCGTCTTCTCCCGCTGCTGGCGGCTGTGCAGCGTCAGGCCGTCCACCACCCAGCCCTCGGGAACCAGGCGCGTCCTGGCCACGTCTTCCCCGGCGGCGGTGGAGTACTCCTCCGTGTAGCGTCGGGCATTGCCGCCAGCGTCCACCAGCGCCGTCGCGGCGATTCCGGCAGGGCGGGTGGCGGTGGCGAATCGGTAGCTGAGCGTCTCGTTGGGATTCACCTCGCTCGCGGCGCCCAGGGCGTCCCACCGCTTCGCCAGCCGCTCCATCCCGTCGTAGCGGAAGCGCTCCACATGGGTGCTCGCGCCGCGCCGGGTGGTCATCGTCAGGAGTCCGTCATGCAGCGGGTGACGCTCGGTGACCTCCAGCGCCACGCCGTCCGGCTGGGTCACCTTGGAGAGCAGCAGGCGGCCCGGGGTGTACTCGAACGACGTGCTGCCCCGGCCCGGCTCGCTCACCGTCTTCACGGTGAAGTCCGGCCAGTAGCTCACCGTCTGGAGCGGCATGGCGCCCTGCGGCCCCTGGGCGACGACGCTCTGCACGAGCCCCACGGTGTTGCGGGTGATGACCCCCTGGTACGAGAAGTTCAGCGAGGACTGCGGATGCGTGCCCGCATACGTCAAGGTGGCGGGCAGGCAGTGCAGGTGCTTGACGAGCGCCGGCAGGCTGGCGCGTCCCAGCGTGGTGGTGAGGGTGCCCCACGGGGTGGCGCGCACCTGCTGCTGCGGGCACAGGCCGTCGAAGGCGACCGTCTTCGTGGACTCGGTGAGCGTCACCGCCGGCAGGCTCGCGTCGCGGAAGCCCTGCCCCTCTTCCTTCAAGCGCTTGAACGTGACGCCCTGGTGCGTGGCGTCCTCGTACTCGCGGAAGGAGACCTCGCGGACCTGGGGCGTGAGCGCGTCCGTACGCGTGTCGGAGAGCAGCAGGCCGGCGAAGTCATCTCCATTGAGGAAGTTGACCGCGTGGCTCTCCTGCGGCGCGGTGCGCACGACGCTGTCGAAGCCGACGAGGAAGCCACCCTGCGAGTGGTAGTTGGCGCCGAAGTACTGGTAGGCGTAGGTGATGGTGTCGTAGCCCGAGGACGCCGATGTCAGCGACGCCAGCACGGGCTGGCGGAAGCGGGCCCCGGGGGCGGCGGGCAGTCGCGTGTACGTGAAGCCCAGCAGGGTCCCCTTGCCGTCGTCCGCCGACTTGAGCAGGCCCGTCTCCGGGCCGTCCAGCGACGTGCTGTAGGCATCCGAGCCCTTCGTCACGGTGAGGCTGGTGTTGCCGCTGCCCGCGAAGTCGCCCTGAGTCAGGGCGCTCGTCGTCCCGTTGAAGAAGGTGAGCGCGGGGACGGTGACCTCGCGGAACTCGCTGCCGTTGTTGACGAAGAGCAGGGCGAGGCCCGCCTTCGACAGCAGCACGTCCGACATGCCGTCGCGATTCACGTCGACGAACATGGCCGAGTACGTCGCGAGCTGCGCCAGGCTGGTGCCGTTCTTCGTCAGCACGGGGAACAGCTTGCTGGACGCCGAGTCGAAGGCGTACCTGCCGGTTCCTGGCCACACGTGCAGCCCGTTGGAGAGGCGCGCGACGATGTCCGGGATGCTGTCGCCGTTCATGTCGTGCACCCACGTCGCCGTCGCCGACACGCTCGGCGTCAACGTGCCGTTGAGGGTGGCACCGAACTGCGTGCCGGGCGCCGCGCTGCTCGTATTGGGACGCACCTGGAAGCCGCCCGGGACGACGCGGATGAAGTCCGGTTGCTGGTCGCTGTCCAGGTCCACGAAGCGGGTGTGCGGGCCCAACTGCCACGCGCCCGTCAGGGACTGCTGGGACAGCAGCGTGCCGGCGCGGTCACACACGCGGATGTCCGTGGTGGAGCCGCTGGTGTTGGTGATGGCCACGACTTCGGGCTTGAGCTGGTTGGGCCGCAGGCGGGCCAGCAGACGCGGCTCGTTGCTCACGTGGGCCGTGGGACGGCACACGGACTGCGTGCCGGCGTTGGCGGGAGGCAGGGCCTCGGCGCGGAAGCCGGAGTCCTCCTGGACGTAGAGCATCTGGGCCTGGGCATGCTCGAAGTCGAGCCGTCCGTCCTCGTCCTCATCCAGCAGCGAGGCGCGCCAGGGCTGGATGGCGTCCTGGCCCGCGGTGGCGAGCGTCGCGTCCAGCTTCGTCACCCGGCTGAAGGTGGCGGTGGCGAGCGCGTCCGCGGACGTGTGGTAGGTGTAGCGGGCCGTGGGCGCCACCGTCACGTCGGGCGCGGTGCCGTAGGTCTGGTCCACCTGGGACAGGTAGAAGGCCACGCCGTCCACGGGCTCCGTGTAGGCGAGCTGGTACTGCCACCGCGCTTCGAAGAGGCCCGTGCTCGCGCTCTTCGCCTTCACCGACAGGGTGGACACGCGGCGGTCCAACCGCAGCTTCTTGCTCGAGCGGAAGTCGTCCACTGGCTTCGCGAGCGTCGCGTAGCCCAGGTCCACCTGGTACTGGAAGTCCGTGCCGGTGCCGCCGTACCGCACCGTCTTCAGGAAGAGGCGGCCCGTCGCATTGGCCTCGTAGGTGAAGTGCGTCTTGCGGCCCGTTGCGCTCACCACCTCGCGCAGGGACCAGGAGTAGGTACCCTTCACGGTGTTCACCTGCGCCGAGCCCGCGACTCCACCCGCGCCATCACCGAAGCTCCAGACGCTGCCGTCGGGGTGATAGGCGGTGAGGCCCGTGGCGGACTGCTCCACGCGCACGGCGGGGTTCATGTCGGCGGGATACCAGGCACCATCGGCGCCGAGGACGAGCCGTCCCCAGGGGCTGGTGAGCTCGTCCGTCGCGTAGTCCAGGTCGCCACGAACACGCCACCGGCGAATCTCCAGCCGCGTCTGCCAGCCATGTCCCCACTCCGACTGGCCGGCATCGGAGGAGTAGGTGGGGAAGGGTGAGCCGAGCACCTCGCCCCTGTCCTTCGGAACTGCGAAGGGGGAGGCGAGCGCGAAGCCACCGCGCGCCACATCCGCCGCGCCGAAGGCCGTCTGCGCATAGGTGCCGATGAGGGAGCCCCGCTGCGGAGCGGCGAGCTGGGGCGGTTGAATCTTGGCGTCCGTGAAGCCGGCGGGCTGCGCGAGCGCGAGAGGGGAGACGAGCAGGGCGGTGCCGCCCAGCATCCTTCGGAAGAGGGATAGCGGTTTCATGTTCCTACCTGATGGGTGAAGTACGAAAGAGAGAGGCGCTGCGAGATGGCTGGGGAGGGCGGAGCGCGGGGCGTTCCCCACGTCGCTCCACCCTCCCCGTCGAATGGGAGCTGACTACTGGCAGACGGTGACGCCGGAGACCGGCGTCGCGAGCTCCAGCACGTCCACCTTCATCGTGATGACCAGCGCGGAGGCCTCGGCGAACAGCGCGGGAGGCACGTTGCCCAGTCGGATGTTGAAGGTGCCGAAGGGCGACAGGCCATTGCCGGCGATGGTCGCGAACGGCTGCTGGAGGTCCTGCGCGAAGAGGGTCAGCACCTCGATGTCATTGCCGAACAACAGGTGCGGAGCCCCCACGAGGAAGTCCTGGTTGAGCATCACGTAGTTCTTGATGCCCGCCGTGGAGGGATACGACAGCACGTCGCCCCACCGCACGGGCACCGTCAGGCCCGCCTGGGAGTCGGACGCGTTGGTGCTGCTGAAGGGACGGACCACCTGGACGCCCAGGTTCTTGATGATGGGCATGTGGTGCTGGCAGAGCAGCGCGCCACCCTGGCCTCCCACGCTGTACAGGTCATCCGGCGTGAGGGTGATGCTCACCTCGCCCGTGCCCAAGAGGAGCGTGTTCCACAGCGTCTCCGAGCGCTCCGGGTTCGCCGCGTGCCACTGGGTGGGCATGTTGAACGCGGGGTTGGGGAAGGCGAAGGCGAGCGCCACGTCCTTGGGCAGCTTGTCGGTGATGCGTGCCTGGGCCAGGGCTCCCTCGACAGCGGTGACGGCCGCGAGCGCCTTGTCGGCGAGCACCGTGAAGTCGTCGGACCAGTTCGCCTGCAACAGCGCGTTGATGTCCGCGTTCGTCTTCAAGCCCACGAGCGAGCTGGGGTGGCGCAGGTCCAGCGTCGGGTAGAGGTACTCGGTGACGAGCCCCGTCAGCGCGCGCGACTTGTCACGCAGCTCCTCGCCATCCAGGTTGCGCAGGCGCCACAGCGGCAGGAGGCGCAGCAGCCGTGCCTGGTTGGCGCCCATCGTCAGGTCATCCGCCAGGGACTGGATGTCGAGCAGTTGGAGTTCGATGGCGCGCTCCACGGTGCGCAGTTGCACCAGTCGCTCCAGCCGGGCGAGCTCCTGGGTGGCGAAGGAGACGAAGAGCGCGCTGAAGATGTCCGGCATGCCGCTCATCTGGCAGCCCGGACACTCCACGCTGTACTGCTGGAGCAACCGGGACTCGGCGGTGACGCGCAGGGCCTCCAGCTCGCTGCTCGTCACGCGCCCCTGTTCCACGTAGGCGGGCGTCGCCCCGCGCAGCTCGGTCATCACCGTGGCCATGGCCTTGCCCAGCGCCCGGGCGGCTTCGCCGGTGGGCATGAGGCGCACGCTCTTCACCGTGAGCCGGTGCGACAGGTCGTCCGCGCAGGAGCCCACGTCGTTCACCACCAGGAAGTAGTCGGTGTCCGCCTCCACGACGACGCCCGTGTGGGGCGACTGGAGCACCTGCACGTCGCGGATGTGGTTGCGGCCGGTGCCTCCCGGCGTCATCGCCACCAGCAGCAGGCTGCCCACCGGCGCGCTCGGGAAGGGCGTGTTCGGCAGGCGCAGGCCCATGGAGAAGCTGGCGGTGCTGCGCTGCTCGCTGCCGGACTGCTGGTCGAACGTCCCTTCGATGCCCGTGGAGTTGTTCACGCAGGCCTCGGCCGACACGTACGCCGTCGTCCCGTTGCCGAAGAACTCCGCGCCGGCCTCTGTCTTGACGCCCGCGCACAGCCGGGTCTCCACGGAGCTCTTCGAGAACATGGACAGGTTCGCGCTCTCCGCTTCGTAGCCACTGCCGGAGAAGGTGACGGTGTAGCCCCCGGGTCCCGTGAGGGCCTGGCCGTTGCCCAGGTTGATGGCGGACGGCGTGCCGCTCGAGGGATGGGGCAGCATCGCTCCGGAGATGGCGCAGCTCGGCGTGTACTCTCCAGACACCTCGAAGTTCAGCAGCTCGCCGCGCAGCGCGGGGATGCCGAAGGCCTGGGGACCGCCGACGCCGCCCGGCCCCGGCTGACGCACCGCGAGCGAGAGGATGTTGAACGTCCCACCCGGCGACCAACGGGCCTCATCCGCGCCGATGCTGAGCACCTGCACCGGGCCGCGCTGGATGTCCGTGCCCAGGTTCGGCGACTCGTTCTCCAGCGTGGTGTTGAACGCCGCCGCGAAGTCGCTGAACTGCATCCGCTGTATCTCCAGGTTGTCCTGGAGCCCGACGAGGTCCGCGTTGAGCGAATAGAACTCGTTGAGCTTGCGCGCCAGCGTGGTCCGCACCGTCTTCTGGTTGGCGGCGTTGGCCACCTCGCCGAGCACCTCGTTGATGAGCGCGGCGCGATGCTGGGTGAACTCGTTCAGCGCCGTCGTGAGCGCGCTCTTGCGCGTGGCCACCACGTCGTTGATGAAGTTGGACTTGTACTCCTCGATGCCCGTCTTCAGCGTGTCGCGCGTGGTGCTGACGAAGAAGCCGGACTTGGCGTAGCTGCTGGAATACGCATCCGCCTTCTCCACCAGTTGTGCCCAGCGGGCCAGCGGAGGAGGCGCGCCAGCGGCGCCGCTCTTGAGCAGGGCGGGGCTGTACGTCGTCTCGCCCGTGGCGGAGAGGACCGCCTGGGTGAAGGTGACGTGGTTCGAGTGCAGCAGACCGAACACCGAGACCCAGCCCGCGTGGTCTTCGCCGGCCGTGTTCAGCTTGTTGGCCGCTGAAATCGCCGCCTGGAGGGTGGTGGCCTCCGGCACGGCGCCGAAGAGGGCCCACAGCTCCCCCGTCTCGGTGTCCACGGTGCCCGCCGCGCAGCCCTTGAAGCGGCAGCCCAGGTCATGCAGGTAGCTGAAGTCCTCCATGCGCTGGAACAGACCGCTGAAGCCATCACCCAAAAGCATCAGCAGGGGAGGGCCGCTCATCGCCGGTGTCCCCGTCAGGGTGGCCTTGAGCACCGCCTGGTCCACGAGCAGCCCCGCATTGAGCGGCTGGGCGTGCAGGGGCAGCCCGTTCACGTTCAAGAGGGCGTTCTCGTAGGCGACCTTCCAGAACATGCCGAACGTCTCGCTGAGCTGCTTCATCAGCGTCGGGCTGTTGAGGGCCCCGGGGAACATCTGCGCCTGCTGCACCGCGTACCAGTCGCTGATGGACTTCAGGTGGGTGCGCACGTCGTCCGCGTTGGGGACCTTGCGCTGGAGCGTGTCGTTCGGGACGTCATCGCGGCGGATGTCGGAGAGGGTCCGCTCGTACAGCTTCAGCCACATGGCGTGGTACTTCTCGCGGTACACGTCACCCTGGCAGACGCCCGCGGGCACCGCCGCGACCTGCGAAGCCAGGCCCACGCAATAGGCCGCCTGCGAGCGCGCGGAGATACCGGGGACGTGGGACGAGGACAGTCGGGTGCAGAGGTCCATCGACGCGTTGAGCGCCGTCAGGCTCGTGCCGCAACCGGGCGTGGACGGCGGGATGAAGCCCGCGCTGCAGTTCGTGTTGGCGGCCGGGTCGGACAGGTACAGGCCGCGGATGAACTGCACCTGCGCGGGCGTCAGTTGGTGTCCATGGAGTTCGAAGAGCAGCTTCAGCCGGGAGACGACCTCCGTGCGGAGCTGCGCGCCACCGGCTCCGGCCGGGAGACCCGAGGCGAGCCCCTGCTGCACCAGACAGTCGTACTTGGCGGTGACCTGCACGGCGGTGGAGGCGGCGGTGAGCGTCAGGTGGTCACACGTGCGGCAGAGCGGCTGCTGCACATAGAGCGGCGAGGGCTCGTAGTTCTTCGGCGTCATCGCCGCCCACTTCGCCGCCGCCGCGAGCTTCACGGAGTTCAGTGACGTGTCCGCGGGGTGGAACAGCGGGTTCGCGTTGCAGGCGGTGGCCACGTCATTGCCGAAGTTGTTGTGACGGCACGTGGGGTAGATGGGCTTGGACGGGTCCGGGCACGGGTGGTTGCCCGTGGACGCACCACAGGCCGGGTCCGCCTTGGCGATGTACGTGGGCCACAGGGTCAGCGTGAAGGTGCACGAGCCGGAGTTGACCTCCCGCTCGGTGGCCCCCTGGACTGACTGGATGACGACGAGGTTGCGGTCCGCGAGCGGCAGGCTGTTGCGCTTCGCGTTCGCCGCGGCCAGGCACTGGGTGGCGCAGTTGAAGCGGGTGACGTCCGTGCAGAGCTCCACATCGGGCGTGTGCGGCTTAGGTCTGCACTCCTGTTCCGTGTACGCGGTGCAGGAAGTGACTGTCTGGCTGAAGTTCGTCGTCGCGCGGCCCTGGACGCCGAACTGGGGCAGCCGGCACGTCGGGTAGTCGTAGCAGGTCATCGTCTCGAAGCCGGTGGACGGGCCACAGGTGACGTTGGTTCCGGACTTGTTGCAGTCCAGCCCGTACTGCCACGGCACCGCGCAGATGTTGGACGGGTCTCCGGCGGAGGCCCAGGCCAGCCGCGTGTCATCACACGCGCCATTGAGGGACTGCGAGGCCTCCGACAGCGCCTCCACGCCGTTCAACTCCTCCTCGGTGGCCTCGCCGCAGGCCACCAGCGCACAGAGGACTGCGAGACACCACGGGCTCGACGGACGCATGAAACACACTCCTCCCGTGGAGCACCCGCGTGTGCGCGGCTCCCGGGTCTCCGGGCGCTTCCAGGGCGCCCTCTGTCAGGGACTGCGATGGGAACCGCGCGGGCCCAGGCTCTGACGGGAGCGAGGGCCCTCGGCGGGGTCGTGAAGGCTGTCAGCGATGGGAACGGAGCCCGCGCTGGATATTCCCGGGGATTATTCCGCTCCCGGTGCTCCCGGGCTCAGCGTCGAATCTGGCCCACGGGTCGACGGGGCCAGGCCTTCGTCACTTCCGCCACGGGTTGCGCCGTGCCGCGGCATGGGGCAGGGAAGGAACCATGCACAGTCCCATTCTCGCTCCCGTCGTCGCGCTCGTGTCCTGGTCCATGGTCATGTGGGCCTGGATGTACGCCACGCGCTTGCCGGCCATGTTCAAGGTCAGCATGAAACCCGACCCGTATGCACCGCGCGGCGAGCAGATGAGTCAGCTGCCGGCCCAGGTGCGCTGGAAGGCCGACAACTACAACCACCTGATGGAGCAGCCGACCCTCTTCTACGCCATCACCCTGGCCCTGGCGCTGCTGGGCGAAGGAACAGGCCTCAACCTGATACTGGCCTGGAGCTACGTGGGCCTGCGCGTGGTGCACAGCCTGTTGCAGGCGCTCATCAACAAGATCGAGCTGCGCTTCTTGCTCTTCGTGCTGTCGTCACTGGCGTTGGTCGGACTGACGTTCAGGGCGGCCATGGCCGTGCTCTGAGCAGGTCATCGCGGGGCAGGCCCCAGTCCGGCTCCCAGCGCGAGGGTCACCACCTCGGCGATGGCGACCTTCTCGAGCAGCTCGACCTTTGGAATGCCGGGGATGTTTCCCAGCACCCTCGCGGCCCGGAGCGACGCGAACCCATGGCACAGGGACAAGGCGGCGATGGCCCGGGCGACGATGGCGTCGGGCGGCAGCCCCGGGTTGCCCTCGGCCACCACCTCGAACAGCGTCAGCAGGGAGCGGTCGGACGCCTCGTGGACGGACGCGAAGCGCACCCGGTCCTCGATTTCGGGGAGGAACATGATGCGGTAGTGCGAAGCGTGCTCCTTCGCGAAGGAGAGATACGCGGTGGCGATTCCCGTCAGCTTGCCCGCCACGGTGGGCTCACTCGCCACGGCCCGTGCGACGCGCTCCGCGAGCAGGTCGTAGCCCTCGGTGGCCAGCGCCGCCAGGAGGGACTGCTTGTCCGGGAAGTGGTGGTAGGGTGCTCCGGGAGACACGCCTGCGGCCCGCGCGAGGACCTGGATGGTCAGCCCCGTGACGTCGCCTTCCCGCAGGAACTGGATGGCCGCGTCCAACAGCGCCCGGCGCAGATCCAGGTGGTGATAGCCGCGAGGCTTCGCGGCTTTCTTGGCCGTCTTGGCTGCCGGCTGACGCGTCTTCGGTGTGCTCACCACGTGACTCCCATCTTCTTCGTGGGGAGCATAGGCCGCGACAATACGAGTCGTCAGTCCCGCCGTGCCGTCAGGTCGAGCGTCGACTCCTTCTGGATGTGCCCGATGCCGACCTTCATATAGGCGGCGAAGTCCTCCTCGACGAAGTCCTTGAGGATGCCCTCGGTGGGCCACCCATTGCCCCGGAAGCGATAGGTCCAGGTCAAGTGAGTCCCCGTCGCTGTCGGCGCGAAGCGGAACTCGCCCACCGCGTACTGGACGGCGCGCCGTGCCTCGTTGGTGAAGTTCCAGACGACGTACTGGAACCGACGGCCTTCCTCGACGACGAGCAGCTCCTCGAGGGAGGTGTTCCCATCGCGCAGCACCACACGCCGGCGCGCTCCAGGGCTGCCCCAGGAGGCGGAGAGGACATCGGTCCGCTCGATGCCGGCGAGCTTCTCGGTTCCCAGCAGGATGCGCTCCAGCGGGACATTCACCAGCCAGGGCAACAGCACCTCTGGAGGCGCGGCGATGTCGGTCTCGACCGTGTGCGCGATGAACGGCGCCTCCGGCTCCACGGTGGGGGCCGGCGTCGAGCGGTGCAGCGTGTCCCGCTCCGTGACGGAAGTCCCCGACGCATAGCCGATGGGCGTCGCGCACGCGCTCAGGAACACACCACAGGCAAGGGACAGCAGGGTGACGGCAGGTGTCGCGATCCGCGGCATGGCTGTTCTCCTGGAACGACGAATCTAAAAGATATTTAGATGTGAAGGCATGGATTGTCAAGGTGACCCCGGTCGTCCCGGTGGCGCCGCGCGTCGGGAGCCCGTCATGGAGGTGTGGAGGGGTGGGGTGCCGGAAGGGCAGGCCTTATTCGAGTGGCGCCCTCATGAAAGTCTTTGTCGCGAGATTGTAAGTCATGGGGTCGGGCCAGGGGTGCGCACGACGTTTGGGGGCGCCCTGTGATGCGGGATGAAAGTAGTTTCGAGGGATTTGGCTTTGAGTGCGTTAATGGCAGGACAGCAACACCGGCTCACTCCATGAGGTGGGCTCTCTTCATCACCCGGGGGTGGGATGTGGCGTGCGACTCGCGCATGAGGGCCTGGATTCGCTTCGTGGGGAGTGGGGCGGGCTTGCTGCGTCCGAGGATGCTGGAGGCCCTGGGCGCGGCGGGCATCGACCTGGTGTGCGGGGACGCAGCTCCTTCGGGACTGGGGGTGCTCGTCTTCGATGAGGTGGACGCGCTGACGCTGGACGCTGTGCGGGCCAGTCGGCTGAGCCTGTCGACGCGGGTGCTGGCGGTGGCCACGACGGCCCAAGGACTCGCGGGTGGGGCTTGCTGGCGCCTGCTTCAAGAAGGGGCCTCGGACGTGCTCTCCTGGGAGGGCTCGCACGACGCGGTGGCGGAGATTTCCGCCCGACTGGAGCGCTGGCACGAGGTGGAGCGCCTCATCAAGTCACCCGAGGTGCAGCGGCGGCTGGTGGGGCGTTCCCCCGCATGGCTGCCGGTGCTGCGGCAGCTCGTCGAGGTGGCCACCTTCACGGATGCCTCGGTGCTGCTGCTCGGGGAGAGCGGGACGGGCAAGGAAGAGGTGGCGCGCCTCATCCATGAACTGGACCGGCGTCCGGACAAGGGGGAGCTGGTGACGCTGGACTGCACGACGGTGGTGCCGGAGCTGTCGGGCAGCGAGTTCTTCGGTCACGAGCGTGGCGCCTTCACGGGCGCGGCGAACCTCCGGGACGGAGCCTTCGCCCTGGCCCATGGGGGGACATTGTTCCTGGACGAGGTGGGGGAGCTACCCCTGGCCCTCCAGGCCCAGTTGCTGCGTGTGGTGCAGGAGCGCCTGTACAAGCGCGTGGGCTCCAACACCTGGCAGCACACGGACTTCCGGCTGGTCTGCGCCACCAATCGCGACCTGTCCGAGGAGGTCACCCAGGGCGCCTTCCGCCGCGACTTCTTCCACCGCATCCAGAGCTGGGTGTGCCGGCTTCCGCCCCTGCGCGAGCGCCCCGAGGACATCCTCCCGCTGGCCCAGCACTTCCTCCGGGCGATGCGGCCCGATGTCGAGCTGGAGCTGGACCCGCATGTGCGTGAGTTCCTCCTCAAGCGCGACTACCCGGGGAACATCCGTGAGCTGCGCCAGCTCATCGGCCGCATCTGCAAGAGGCACGTCGGCTCCGGGCCCATCACCGTGGGGGACATCCCTCCCGACGAGCTGCCCTCCGTCGAGGGACTTGGGGCGTGGTGCGATGCCTCGTTCGCGCAGGCCATCCAGCGCGCGTTGATGCTGGGGATGGGACTCAAGGAGATTGGCCGGAGCGCCTCCGACACGGCGGTTCGCCTGGTGCTCGAGGAGGAGCAGGGCAACGTCCAGCGCGCGGCCCGGCGGCTGGGCGTCACGGACCGCGCGCTCCAGCTCCGACGGGCGCAGCGCGAGCCGTCGTAGCCCGCCCCGAGCACCGACGCCTGGGGCTCAGCAGCACCGCTGCCGGAGGTCCGCGGGCTTCCAGGGGTCCTGGGCCTCGTCCTCCATGGTGGGAGCCGCCGTCGCCCAGCGAGACACCCGCCCCACCGGACGTGAACGGCGCCGGCCCATCAAGCGCAGCAGGTTGCCGCCCAGCACGAGCTGTTCGTCTCGCGCCGACAGCTCCAGCGCGCGCACCTTGGCCAGCTCCACGCCCGGATGCAGCCAGGGGCCGTCCGAGCCGAAGAGCAGCTTGTGCGCGCCGGCCCGCGCCACCGCCTCCACCAGGAGGTCGAAGCGGCGCACTCCCGCGGTGTCGGCGTGGACATTGGGCAGCCTCACCAGGAGGTCCAGCAGCGCGCGCTGGGCCCGCCAGTCGTCGGCGAAGCTGCCCAGGTGCGGGATGATGAAGCTCACCTCGGGGTACTCGGTGGCAATCAGCTCCACTCCGGAGACTTCTCCCATCACGTCGTAGAGGACGGGCAGGCCGAAGGCCCGGGCCACTTCACATACCTCGCGGGTGATGCGCGCGTCATGTCGGTGGACCTTGATGCCGCGGAAGCCGTGGCGCCGCACGGCCTCCTGGACGCGCTCGAAGACCTGTCCGCGCTCTCTGGCGGCATGGACGAAGACGAAGCCGTAGAAACGCTCCGGGTGGTGCTTCACCAGGCGCGCCACCTGCCGGTTCGCGGTCTCGTAGTCGGAATGGAAGGCGGCCAGCAGCACCGTGCGGGAGATGCCCGCGGCGGATGCGCGCCGCAGGTAATGGTGGAGCGGCGCGGCCGTGTCCCAGGGACCGGTGAGCCCGTCTCCCTGCCCCGCGTGACAATGACAGTCGATGATGAGCATGCCTCAAGTCCCGAACCGCGCGTCGGAGCGCCGTGGAGGGGCGAGCCCCAAGGCCCTGGCGGCCTGGACTCCCCAGTCGCTTGGGGGGAGCAGCCCCTGGAGGGAGGGCGGGCCGCGCCCGTCGGACTCCTCGATGGCCTCCGGGTCGGCCCCCGTGTCACGCAGCCGGCCCGCGGGCACGACCCCCGAGCGTGTGAGCGCGCGGCGAAGGGCTCGTTTCGCCCTCGCGCGCGCGGCCGGGCTGTTGGGCATGAGGGGGCCGAACCAGACGGTGATGGGCTTGGAGAGCCGCCCACCCCGGCGCGTGAAGCCCAGTTCGTAGAGGGCGGTCAGGCGCTGGCGCCAGTGCGTCTGGAAATTGTCTGTCTCCCCCACATGGAGCGGGTGCCCGTCCTCCTCCACGACGTACACCCCGCCTCCAGCGGGAAGCTGGGTGAAAGGGTAGCGCTCCATCCTCGACCTGGACCACGCGATGCGCGGCGTGGAGACGAGGACCTCCTGTGCGTCGGGCGCTGGGGGCTCGTCGTCGGGCTCAGCGGGAACGGGCAGGTCCTCCGGCGAAGGTTCATCGAAGGGCACTGGCGTGGAAGGGGGCGGTGTGTCGTCGCCGGGCTCGGTGTCCCACGGCGGCGGGGGTGGCGCGGCGGCACCGGAGGACGCGGCGTCCCTCGGCGGTGGTGGGGTGTTCCCCGGTGTCGCGGGTGGAGGTTCGACCGCGCGCGGCGTGAGCACGGCGTATGTGGCGGGCCGTCCCAGCAGCCGCCAGGGGCGAATGCGGGGCCATCGCCTCGTCCCGGCGGGCTTCCACGTCCTCACGCCACGCCCCTGCCTCGGAGGGGCGGGCCTTGGACCCGTCCGCCGCGCGGTGCCTCTCACATTCGTGCTGGCGCGAACCGCCCGCGTCTGGCGCCTTGGGTGCTGACGGGAGGAGCGCCGGACGTGAGCCTCGTCTTCGCCCATCCCCTCGGACTCCTGCTCGTCCTCGCCTTCGTACCACTCATTCATGACGTGTCCTCCTCTCCTCCGTGGTCTCCGGTGGAGGGCCTCCGTCAGCCTCTCCACCGCGCGATTCCTCTCCGGTGTGCGCCGTGCCTGGAGCGACGCGGTGACGTCGGGCACGGCGGTGAACCCCGTCACCGCCTCTTCTGGAGGGCCAGCCGGTTGCGCAGGTGGACCGAGGGCGGCACGTCTCGTTCGGACATGCGCTGCGGGTCGGTGTGCACCACCGTCAGGTCCACGCCCGTCACGGCCCGGTACGCGTGGATGTAGCCCTGAATCTCCGGCCGCCAGTAGCGCGCCCAGTTGGCTGCCTGGCTCGGGTCGTTGGACACGCTCCAGCCGCCGTAGCGCACGGAGAGCAGGATTTGCTCTCCGAAGACTCCCAGGTCGTGGAAGTGCACGGAGCTGACGTCCGTCCAGCCCTGGAGCGACTTCATCGCGTCCACCCGGTCCATCCACGGCTCCGGATAGGGCACCATCACCCGCCCGCCGAGGAACTCACGCATCTCCGGGCGCGACAGCATCCACTGCTGGATGAGCATCTCCTGGCGCGAGGTGGCGGGCAGGTCTCCGAACTGGTTGTGGGCGCCCTGCGCCAGCACGTAGTGCGTCTCCTTGAGCGCGTTGAGAATCGGGAAGCCATCCGACACCACGGTGGTGTCGTCGTCCTTGCGGAAGAACTGCACGCACAGGTGAAGCAGGTTGTGGAAGGACTCGAGGAACTTCGAGCGCCGGTCCGCGGTGCGAATCCCAGCCACCGCCCTGCCGTGCAGCGTGAAGCCATATTCGTGCGCATACTCGCACGCGCGACGCACGACGCTCAGCCGCCGCTGCTCGTCCTGGAAGTAGCCCCACAGCATGTTGTTGAGGGGGCGCAGCGGGTCGATCTCCAGGTTCGCCAGCGGGTCCCGCTCTCCGGGGCCGCGCACGTTCTGGAAGCGCTGGCTGATGTGATTCACCGCCTGGACCAGCATTCCCTCCTCGTGCCAGTAGTTCCAGATGAGCTCCAGCAGCGGCGGCTGGCTCAGCTTCTTCTGGAGGACGCCGTAGGAGTCCGCGAGCTCCGCCTCCGTGAGCCCCGGGGGCACGATGACCGGCACTTCGGGGAACTTGTTGCGGATGATGGCCAGATACGGGAGCGCCACATCCTCGCTCCCGTTCACGTCCACCAGGTAGTCGGTCCACAGCGTGTTGAAGTCCTTGGGAAGGGCACGCCCCAGCCGGCCGCTCTCCTCATCTGCCTTCAGGCCGTCGAGCAGCTTCGAGAAGTCCGCCAGCACGCCCGTGCGCAGCATCAAGAAGCACTCCGTCAGGGAGCGCAGCTTCCGATAGGCATCCACCCCCGAGATTCGGGGGCGGGGCATGGGAGACTGGGACTGGAGCGACTCGTGGGACTGGGGCGAGCCCGTCCCGTAGAGGTGGTCCTCGACGAACTGGCTGTACTCGTTGAAGGAGATTCCGTTGGTGCTCTTGCGAATCACCATCCAGAGGATGGCGTCGCTCGTGAACGGATGCTGGGTGCGTTGCAGCCCCACCGGGACGACGCCGTCGTGGGGGTGGTGCGTCGCGAACGGTTTGAGTTCGTTGAGGGTGTCGCGCACCACCTGCCGGACATCCGGGGCTCCCCCCGCATGAGCGAGGACGCGCTGGCGGGCGTCATGGATGGACACGGGGTCCTCGTTCGTGTCCCGCGTGTACTCCCGCAGCGTGACGCGGACCGTGAGCTCGCGCTCCTGGGTCGTCGGAGGAATCGTCCAGGTCGTCGAGGCTTCGACGTCCTGGCCGGTGGTCCGCATCTGCCGGGGCGTGACGGTGCCTTCGTCCACGCTCCATTCGTAGACGCGGTGGGCGACCTCGGGATTGGGTGAGTCGGCGGATGCCGTCAACGTCACCTGGGCACCCGAGGGGCCGGGCGTGACGGTGGTGCGTGAGGCGACGAGGGTGACGCGAGCCATGATTCTTCCTCCAAAGCTAGGTGACGGAGTTCCGCGGCAACGTGGGGACCCTGAGCGCGGAGGCCAGGGCCCGTGACTTGGAGCGAGAGGCGCACGTCTCCGATGCGTCGAGCGTGCCGCGCAGTGCCCAGTACTTGAGAAGCTCGGCCAGGACCTGGCTCTCCTCCTCGGGAGAGATGACGCCATCGGCCCTGGCCTGTCCGATGACGGCGAACACCAGTGAGGGTGACGCCTCCCGGATGCCCGAGCGTCGCTCGCGCCACGTCCGGTAGAGCGCGCCGAGCCGCGCCGGCTGCCGCTCTTGCGTCTTCAGGACCTCCGCCAGCGAGTGGCCGCGCAGGGAGGCGGGACGGTGCTCCATGAGGAACCGTGCGAAGCGCGGCAGGCTGGCCTCGAGCGCATCGAGCACCTGGCGGTACTGCCTGGACAGCCCCCTCACGGGATAGAACTCCTCCCACAGGTGGGAGAGCCGCGCCCACTGCGGATGGGGGAACAGGTGCGCTCCCAGCGCGCAGCTCAGCTTCACGCGAATCCATGGGACGGGGTGTGGGTCGTCCACGTCGAGCCGGAACACGAACGGCCTGGGCAGGCTCACCACCCCCATCAGCCCCATCGTGGACGTGACGCCCAGGCGAGCCACCGACCAGGCGTCGGCGACGACCTCCGACATCCACCGCTCCCACAGGCTCCAGGCCAGCGCGTCGCCGGAGCCTTCCCGCGCGATGTCCTGGAGGGCCCCGCGCAATGACGCCACCAGGTCCAGCAGCGCGGCGCCCTGGTGGCCCACCTCGTGGAAGAGCGAGGAGGCGAGGCTGCTGCCAATCATCCGTTCGCGAGGGATGCGGATGATGGCGGCCGGGTTCGGTCCGCCGCCGGGCAGCCGTGTGCGGGCGCGCCGGATGGCGGCTCCCGGGCCTCGGGCGAGGTAGCAGATGACGGGGGGAACTTCGTAGTAGCCGGGCAGCGCCAGCGCGTCCCGGGAGAGCACGTCCAGCCCCGCCAGCCAGACGCCGTTCTCCGCCTCGCTGCGCTGGCTCAACGCCTCGCTGAAGATGTCGAAGTGCGACAGCACCACGTTGAACCGCAGCCGCAGGAAGGTGAAGCGCCGCTGTGCCTCGGCGGGGGTGGCCCTTCGACCTTCGGGGCCCTCCATCCAGGCGATGTATCGGTGAAGCTGGGTCCGCAGCTCACGGCGCCCCTGGATGAGGTAGCGCTCCACCGCGGCCTGCGCCTCCATCGAGAGCGTGGCGGCGGGAACCATCGTCTCCGACATGGCGAAGGACTTGATGCGCTCGAGCCGGGTGAGCAGCGCGCGGGCCTCCTGCGACAGCATCCAGGAGGCGAAGGAGCTGGCGGACATGATGGCTCAGGCCCCGTACAGGACGATGGTGTTGCCCTTGCGCACCCAGCGGCCGGTGGTGCCGGCGCTGCTCGCGGCGCGCGCCGGGACGAGGCCAGGGGCGAAGCGTTGCAGGGCCTGCTGGACGGCCGCGCCCGCCACCTGCTGGGGCGAGCCACCCGGCGCCGCGGAGAGCGCCGCCTTGGAGGCATCCGCGGCGAGCCGGACGAACTGCTTGGCCACCTCGAACTCGCTGTCCTCCTGGCTCAGCCCCTCCAGCTCCAGCCCGAAGGCCTGCCCGGCCCGCTGGGCCAGCTTGCCGCCCACGACGCCACCGATGCCCGGGGCCACCAGGTTGCCGAGCGCGCGGCCCACCATCGGCAGGCCCTGTCGGGCCGCGTGCTTGAGCAGACCTCCGAGCTTCTGGCCCAGCGGGCTGTCCACGGCCTTGCGAAGGGCGCTGCCCGCCCGCTTGATGAGGTTGCCGAGGAACTGCTCCAGCTCCTGGTCGTTGCTGACCTCCAACAACTCCGCGGCGAGCTCATTCAGCTCAGTCTCGTTGAAGACCTCGCCCCATGGACCCTCGGCATTGAACTCGAACTCGAACGACTCACCTTCCAGCTCCTGGTACGTACGATCCACGTCATGCATGGGTCTGGTCCTCGTGTGATGGGCCCGGCTGTGTGGCCACCGGTTGAGCGGGACCTAGCAGCGGCTGTGCCAACCCATTCGAGGGCCGCGCTCCTCGGAGCGAGTGGTGACGCGAGCGAAGCGCGCTTCGGCGGCGGGAAGTGGACGAGGAATCTGGCGAAGCGTGCTTCGGTGCGCCCGCTGGCGGTCGCTATCCCGCACGGTGCGCCCGCCGCTGACTCGATTCGTCTTGCCTCGCGGCCCTGTCGCTCAGAGCGCGGCGAAGACATCGCCGAGCGTGGCGAGCATCGATTCCGAGCTCCTCACGCGGAACGTCGACTCGGTGACGCGCGCCGCCTCGATGCGGTCGACGCGGAGCATGCGCACCGCGCCTCGCAGGTGGTCCCAGACGAGGAGGAACCAGGCGGGCCAACTGAGCAGCAGGTAGTGCGGCTCCACGACGCGCACCGTGCTCGCGTCGTTCGAGCGGTAGGTCAGCTCCAGCGCGCGTTGCTCGAAGAACGACTCATGGATGGGACGGAGCACCGCGAGGCTGGGGGCCTTCCACGTCGCGGCGACGTTCCGCGAGCTGGGGCCGACCAGAATCCTCCGGCGCAGCCCGCTCACCCGGGTGCGCTCCTCCGGTGGAAACGAGGCGGAGAGCTTCTGCCGCAAGCCCTTGAGCGTGGAGAGCAGCAGGGGTGAGCCCAGTTGCTCCGCGAGCGCCAGCGCGAGCATGAGGTCGAGGACCTCCCGGGTGTCGAGCTGAACGCGCCCCAGCCCCGTTCGTGGCGGCACGCGTACGCCGCCGCCTCGCCCCGCGTCGGACTCGATGGGGACACCCCGGGCCGCGAGCCGGGACAGGTCTCTGCGGATGGTCCGCACGCAGACGCCCAATTCCTCCGCCAGTTCTGGTGCGGTCCACGATGGGCGTGAGGCGAGGAGGCCGAGGACGCGGTCCAGGCGGTCGATGACGGGTTCGCGTTTCAAACGTGACTCATTCTGTCACCTTTAGAGGGGATGGTCACTGTGTCGCGAACGAACGCGGCCCCGGACACGAGAGACCCATGACCTTCATGCGCGGAATGAGCACCATCAACCTCTGGGCGGACGACCTCCGGGCGGCGACCCGCTGGTACTCGGAGTTGCTGGGCGTGGAGCCCTACTTCAGCAGCGAGGCCGCCGGGCGCGGCCCCGGTTACGTCGAGTACCGCATCGGCGACTAT
This sequence comes from Myxococcus sp. CA051A, assembly GCF_013336705.1. Taxonomy (NCBI): domain Bacteria; kingdom Pseudomonadati; phylum Myxococcota; class Myxococcia; order Myxococcales; family Myxococcaceae; genus Myxococcus; species Myxococcus sp. CA051A. The sequence continues at coordinate 807,287 of NZ_JABUMS010000001.1, forward strand.
CAGCACGAGCTGGGCATCATCGACCGACGGTTCGCGCCCCCGGGAATCGCCACGAGCCGGGGTGGGGCGGTCGTCTACTGGCACGTCGATGACGTCGCTGGAGCGCTCTCACGACTGCTCGCGCAGGGGGCCGAGCTCCTCGAGGGCGTCACCGAGCGGGGCCCAGGCTTCGTCACGGCGTCGGTCATCGACCCCTTCGGCAACGTGCTGGGTGTCATGTTCAATCGGCACTACCTGGACGTCCTCGGAGCCCGCGATGCCGCGCGCTGAGCGGGGTGTCGTCGCCGAGGCCCCGGTGAGGGCGTTTCGCGGCGTGGCGGAGTTCGAGGCGTGGCTGGAGGAGAACGGCGGCGCGCCCGAGGGGGTCTGGTTGAAGCTGGCCAAGAAGGGGACGGGCATCACCTCGCTGACGGACGACGAGGCGGTCGACGTGGGGCTCTGCTTCGGCTGGATATCGGGCCTGAGGAAGTCCCTCGATGACCGCTTCTATCTCCAGAAGTACGTGCCGCGCCGGCCGCGCAGCCGTTGGTCCCGCGTGAATGTGCGGAAGGTGGAGGCGTTGCTCGCCGAGGGCCGGATGCGACCGGCGGGGCTCGCCGAAGTCGAAGCCGCCCAGGCCGATGGGCGCTGGGCCGCTGCCTACGAGTCGCAGCGGAACGCCACCGTCCCCAGCGACCTGACGGCCGCGTTGTCCGCGAACCCCCAGGCCGCGCGAGCCTTCGAGGCGCTCGGGAAGACCCGGCGGTATGCCCTCATCCTGGAGATCGTGACGACGCGCACGGAGACGGGCCGCACGAAGCAGGTGCGGCGCATCGTCGACTCGCTCGGTTCCGAAGACCCTTGAGTCGTCTACACGCCCCCCGGGAGTTGCCGCACCCCCGGGAGGTCCATGTCCGCGATGAAGAGCCGGTGGCGCTTCCCCTCCCGACCCGCCTCCATGCCGTCAGCCAACGTGGCGATTATCTGCCCAGGGAGAAGCTCCCTCCCCAGGCGCCGTAGGAGAGCGTGGTGATGCCGTTGCGAGTGGTGCCGGTGTAACTGCTCTGTCCCGGTTGGATGGTGACGACCACCGTGCCTCCCGTGGCGGGAATCACTCCCGCATGCACCCCGGCCGCGCAGGCATCCGAGTCATCGGTATAGAGGTCCGTGCCCCACACGACTCCTCCACTCACGGCCGGGCAACCGCACCGGATCTGCGTCCCGTTCTGCCCACGGTAGGACGTGAAGTTGTAGCTGGAGCAGCTCTGCGCCGGTGGAAGCTGGAAAGAGAAGCTCCCACCCCAGGCGCCATAGGAGAGCGTGGTGATGCCGTTGCGAGTGGTGCCCGTGTAGCTGCTCTGTCCCGGTTGGATGACGACGACCACCGTGCCTCCGGTGGAGGGAATCGCGCCCGCATGCACCGCGGCCGCGCAGGCATTCGAGTCGTCGGTATAGAGGTCCGTGCCCCACACGACGCCCCCGCTCACGGCAGGGCAGCTGCATCGAATCTGCGTCCCGTTCTGCCCACGGTAGGACATGAAGTTGTAGCTGGAGCAGCTCGGGACCGTGCCTCCGTAGAGGGCGTCCAGCGCGGTGTTGTCGGAGCTGGTCCACTCGCCAGTCTCGGTGGAACGGAAGCAGGAGTTCATGACGGAGCCGCCGACGACGGCCGTGGTCGGAGTCCCGGGGATGTGGATGGCGCCCACGCCCGCGTCTCCCTCGTCCCCGCCAGCGCCGCAGCTGATGCTGCGATTGTAGTAGTCCGAGTGGCGGAAGCCGACCGCGTGGCCCAGTTCGTGGGTGATGACGTGCTCGTTCACGTCGGCGCTGTAGTCGTTCAGGCCGGTGCCGATGTTGATGATGCCGTAGGGCAGCCCGCCCGAGGGGAAGCCGGCGGAGCCTCCGGTCCCAGACGTGGTCTGCGCGGTGATGTTCGCGGTGCAGCCGGTGGCCGGACCGCGCGCGAAAGTGATTCGCAGACCCCGTTCATTGTAGTTGGCGATGGCCAGGTCGAGCCCCTGGCTCAGCATGGGGTAGCTGTCGAAGGTGGCGGTGGAGTTGACGCAAATCCTGGTCACGCTCGAACCGACGAGGTTGGTCGTGCGGTACTGCTCCGCGCTCTCCAGGGGGACCTGAAGCATCTCCCGGGACGCCTCGAGCGTCACATGCGCGTCACGGCCCACATACACGGCGTCGTCGGCGACCAGGATGTCGTCGGCCGGAAAGCCGGCCTCCAGCAGGTTGGAGATGATCTCCTCGTTCTCTGCCTGCGGGTCCGGGCCGCAGCCGACCAGCAACGCGCCACAGCTCACCACGAGGACTGCCGCTTTCTTGAACATGGGGGCTCGTTTCGCGGACAGCGGGGGATGCGCCGTCCGCCTGACAGGCCAGGCGACACGGCCCACCAAGCATTTCCCTGTTCAAGGCCGGCAATGTCGTAAAAGCCTGACTAACTGTTGATGTCTGGATGGATCGCGAGGCGAATGCCTCTCCGCCCTGACGCGGGTCATCCGGACTCGGAGCGCGGAACGTCGGACTCGGGGCTGTCCCTGTCTATCGCAGCCAGAGGCGCATGGATGCGATGGTGAAGCCCAACGAGGCCTGGACGCTCCATCCGCGCGAAGTAGGATTCGCGCATGCTCAAGGTCTACGGCTTCGCCCGAGTGAACAAGATGGCCCGCGGCAAGACCCGCGACCTGCGCGTGCTGTGGGCGCTGGAGGAGATGGGGCTGCCATACGAGGTCGTGGGGATGGATCATCCGAGGCACGACCTCGATGCGCCCGCGTATCGCGCGCTCAATCCGTTCGGACAGATTCCGGTCATCGACGACGACGGCGTGGTCGTCACCGAGTCGGGCGCAATCCTGCTCTACCTCGCGCGCAAGAGCGGCAAGCTGATGCCGCGCGACCTCGCCGGCGAAGCGCAGGTGCTGCGCTGGTGCGTCGCGGCGTTGAACACGATTGAAGTCCCGCTCCTGACCGCGTGGTTCGTCGACTTGAACGGCGGTAAGGGCACCCAGGGAAGCAATGCGCTTCACCAGTGGGGGGCCATGCGCCTGAAGCAGCTCGACGGCTGGCTCGAGGGCAGGGAGTTCGTCGCGACCGACGAGTTCACCGTCGCGGACCTCTTGATGACGCATGTGCTGGGCGCCGGCATCGACGAGAGTGTCGTCAAGGACCATCCCAATGTGCTCGCCTTCCAGCGGCGCTGCATCGCGCGCCCGGCCTGGAAGAAGGCGTTCGACGCCTACTGCGACCGCGTCGAAGCGGGCTGAGAGCGGGCAAGCCAGGGCCCCACGCGTGCCCCCACGGGCAGGTACGCCGGATTCAGGTCGCCCAACGCCATGTCGGTTCTCGCGAGGAGGCGCGGTTCATCCCGCGTGAAGAGAGCCTGGCTCGACAGCTCGGCTCCCGAGGCCTGGGGGCGTTCACGCCTTCACGCGGGTGAACTCCATCACCCAGTTGGTCTCCCAGCTCTGGCCTTCGTCGGGAGAGAAGGCCTGCTCCCAGCGAGCGGTGTCCTGGCCCAGTCGGGTCCAGGTGAAGCGCACACGGATGGCGCGGCCCTCGAACGTGTCGTTCGTCTCGAACACGCCCACGTCACCCGAGAAGCAGCCCAGCACGGGTGGGTCGATGGTGTGGTTCCGGTTGTCCACCCAGGTGATGGACCACTGCTTCGCAGCGGGGTTGTAGACCCGGAGCGCCAGGCCCACGAAGCCGGGCCAGAACTCGCTGCGATAGGTCTCCTGATTGCCGAGTCCGCCAGGAAGGGGATGCTCCTCGGCGGTGGCCTCGAACGCGAACCACTCCGTGCATCCCTTCAACCGCTCCTTGATCCGACGGTTGTGCACCCGCCAGGTCCCCATGAGGAAGTCGAAGTCTCCCGCCCCGTCGTTCTGTCCCTGTGTCCGCACGCGCGCCGCTCCGTTCAGGATATCGAGGCCCCACCTCGGGGCCACTGAACGCGCACGGTAGAGAGCATATAGGGCGAACCCCGCCCTGATTCGGACAGGCCCTGACTTACTCCTTCCGGGACGTCTTGCGCCGCGTGAGCCGCGCCTCGAGCCCGGCGAGCATGGCCTCGAGCCCGAACTCGAATTCCTTCTCGATGTCGTGTCGGGCGAGGACGGCCACGAGCTCATGGACGCGGGGGAAGTCCTGCTTGCTGAGCTGCTCGTAGGCGGGCCGGGACTCCTCCTCGGGCCGGGTCGGCGAGTAGCCCGCGACAGTGTGGCCGACGACGAAGGCCACCATCACCTGCAAGGTGCAGAGGGCCTCATCGGCACTGAAGCCCGCCTTCCGGAGCAGTTCGAGCGCCGCTTCGACGTGGATGATGGACGCAGGCGTGACGGCGGGGCGCGTCGCGAAGAGCGGCAGCGTGTGCGGATGGGCGCGGAGCACGAGCCTCAAGGCCCGCGCGTTGTCTCGAAGGGCGACTTGCCAGGTCGCCGCCTTCGTCGCCGCGGGCATCTCGGCGAGGACGATTTCGAACAGGCCGTCGAGGATGGCCGCCTTGTTGGCGACGTGGTTGTAGAGGGACATCGCCTCCACGCCCAGCTCCTGCCCGACACGCCGCATGGAGATCGCCTCGAGCCCTTCGCTATCAACGACGCCCAGTGCCGCCCGCAGGATGCGCTCTCTCGAAAGGGGTTCGCGTTTGGTGGACTGTCTCATGGCTTCCTTGACAGACTTACGCCATAAGCTTACGTTGTAAGTCAATCATGTGGATTCGAGAGCGAGCGGTCGAGGAAGCCACTCCGTTACCCCACGGCGCCACGCAGTCGGATGAGGTTCGCCTGCGCCAGTGGGTTGAACATCTCGCGGTTCCCCGGCACCTCTTCGCGAACGCCCGGAACAATGCCTGGGTGCGTGACGAGCTCGGGGCGGCCTTCGAGCGCTACGGCCTGTCGGTGCGAATCCAGGGTCGATATCGGAACGTCGTGGCGCTGCCTCGACACGCGAAGGGCAGGCCGGTGACGTTCGTGGCGGCCCACTACGACAGCGTTCCGGATTGCCCCGGTGCCGATGACAATGCGAGCGGCCTGGCGGTGATGCTGGAGTGTGCGCGGGTCCTCGCGCAATCCGACGCGGGCCCGCACGTGGGCTTCATCGGGTTCAACGCGGAGGAGGATGGACTGTTGGGCAGCCGTGACTTCGTCGCCCATGGACTGCCGGCGCTTCCCTGCCAGCTAGGTATGGCGCACGTGCTCGAGATGGTCGGCTTTCGCAAACGCTCAGGCCCGGTCCAGGCGCTGCCGTTTCCGTGGGTCCCCCAGAGTCTCAGGGCGCCCGACTTCCTCGGGCTCGTGGGGAAGGGCCGCTCCAACGCCATCATGGACCGCGCCATCAACTCGACCGAGTCGCCAGGGCTGCGGTTGATGACGGCGAAGACGTGGGGACCGCTCCACGTCCTGCTGCCCGACCTGATGCGCAGTGACCATTTCCCGTTCTGGACCGCCGGGAAGCCCGCTGTGCTCTGGACCGATACCGGGAACTTTCGCAACCCGCACTACCACTGCTCGACGGATACGCCGGACACCCTCGACTACGGGTTCATGCGAGAGGTGTTCGTGCTGCTCAACGCGGTGGTCTCCAAGGGGGCCGTCTGACCTTCGCGCCGCGCGCAAGCAAACCCTTGCGCGCGGGCGTCTCCCTTGGGACTTGCTCCGTCAGGGCTTCCCGGCGGCCTCGGCGGGGCAGCCGGCCGTCGCGGTGACGCGCTGGATGCGTCCGAGCGCGGGAGCCGCCAGCGGCTTGCCCCGGGTCTTCCAGTGCTCCACGAGCGCGTCGCGCAGCGTCAGCGCCTGACGCTCACCCAGGTCGATGCTCCCGGGCGCCAGCGTCTTGAGCACGTCCTCCAGCCCCCCACCGCCGCGCGCCAGGAAGTCCGGCATGGCCACGCGGAATCGCTTGTTGGCCGGGAGCGCCTTCCCGTTCGGCAGGGTGACGGAGGTGAGCCGCGAGGCCCCGTTGCACAGCTCCACCCGCACCTTCAGCCCCGACACCTGGAGGACGCCCTTGCGCCCAAAGCCGGCCTCCAGCAGCTTGCGCAGCTCCGCCGCCGAGACGGTGATGACGGCGAGGGTGTTGTCGAAGGGAAGCACCTCGTAGAACGCGCCGTAGGTGAGCTCGCCCGCCGGCAGGTCCGCGCGCAGTCCACCGCTGTTGATTACCGCCACGTCCGTCGCGGAGACCTCGCGCAGCGCGTCCGCCAGCACGTTGCCGAGCGTGCTCTCCGCGTCATAGTTGCGCGTGAGCGCGGTGGGAACACGCACGCCCAGCGAGCGCTTCTGCTCCTGCTCCACGCGGGCGAACGCCGCGGTGAGCTGTGACTCCATCGCCGCGTCGGCCACCACCGGGCGCCCCCGGAAGGTGGCGGGGACCAGCTCCAGGCTCTTCGCCGCCTTCAGCTTCCGCTCGTCACACGTGCCCAGCGTCGCGTCCATGCGCGCGCACACGGGGATGGAGCCCTGAAGCACGGTCTGCTCGGGGAGCACCTTGCGCGTCACCGGGTCCACGAAGAGCTCCACGAGCCCGAACGCGCGGCCCCGGCCCGACGTCTCGATGACCGGCGTGCCGCGAATGAAGTGGCCCACGGGCTGGTGCGTGTGCCCGGCCACCACCGCGTCCAACGTCCCCTCGGGCAGGTTCTCCAGCAGCTCCACAATCTCGCTGTCTCCGCGGTCGCACGAGGAGGCGTCGCGAGGGTCGTCCTGGCGCTTGCACACCGCCCCCGCGTGCGCCACCGCCACCACTACTTCGGCCCCCCGCGCGCGCAGGGCCTGGGCCGCGGCGAGCGCTGACTGAGCCAGGGGCGCGAAGCGCAGGCTCGCCACATTCACGGGGTTGGTCACCTGCGGCGTGTGGGGCGTGGCCAGGCCGAGGATGCCGATGCGCACCCCGCGCCGCTCCACCAGCCGCATGCCCTCGTTGCCGAGCCAGGTGGGAATCGCGCCCGTCTGGCTGTCGGTGACGTTGACCCCGAGCACCGGGAAGCGCGCCTGGGCGATTCGCGCCTTGAGCGCGCCGAACGGGTCATCCCCGTCGAGCGCCACCGAGCGGGGCCCCACGGGCCCGTAGTCGAACTCGTGGTTGCCGAGCGCCGAGGCGTCATACGCGAGCGTGTTCATCGCGCTGATGACCACCTCGCCCTCGGTGAGGTTGGAGGCGAGGGTGCCCTGGAAGAGGTCGCCTCCGTCCAGCAGCAGCACGCCGTCCGGATTCTCCGCCCGAAGGATGGACACGTAGCCCGCGAGCGTCGCCAGGCCGCCCTGTTCCACCCCGGTGCCATCCGGCAGCGTGGCGCGGGAGGGCATCACCCAGCCGTGCAAGTCGTTGGTCCCCACCACGGTGATGCGCAGGGGGGCCGGCGCGGCTTTCACCTCGCTCGGGGGCGCGGGCGCCACCGGAGCGGCCTCCGGCACGGGCGGAGTGGACGAGGCGCAGGCGGCGAGGAGGGCGGACAGCAGCCCGAGGCGGAAGGGACGGATGGCGGAAGTCACACGCCCGTCTAGAACGGTGTCCCCGCCGGATTCAAGGGCCCTCGCTTCCGAAGCAGGACTTCCGGAAGCGAGGGCCCCAAGTGCGCGGGTGTGGCTAGTTGCGCACGCGCAGCAGCAGCTCGGCCTGCATCGGGCTGCGGCGGCTGGTCGCCGTGCCGAAGCGGTTGTTCGTGGGGCGGTACTGCTCCTGAACGAAGGTGACGTCGCTGTTGTTCAGGACGTTGAACATGATGAGCGTGAGCTCCATCTTGGTCTCCTGCGTCTTCACGATGCGGTTCAGGTCGTAGCGGGCCTGGACATCGAACATGAACTGGCTCGGCTGGCGCAGCTCGGAGATGGCCGCCGGGTCATTGAAGTCCGGCAGGCCGGTGTTGGTGTTGTAGGAGTGGCCGGTCCCGCGCTCCGAACGAGACACGCGCTGCCGGTCGACCGTGCCCTCGGTGAACATCCACATGGGCGCGCCGGTGCGGTAGTTGAACCGCACGCCGAAATCGAGACCGAACCGCGTGGTGTACCCGATGGCGCCCTTGATGGTGTGGCGGATGTCCTCGGGGGACGGACCCTCGAAGAAGCGCTTGAAGCGCGGGTTCACCCCGTAGCCGTCGAAGTAGTCGCCCACCGTGCCGTTGCTGTAGGCGAGGGTGTAGCTGGCGAGCAGATCCCACGGGCCCGTCTTGCCCTGCGCCCACAGGTCCATGCCCTTGTAGTCGCGCCAGGCGTCATCCGGGTTGTGGATCTTCACGATGGTGTGGTTCACGCCGTCCACGTAGTCCACCACGCGCGTGCCGGACGGATCCCAGACGCGGTTCATCTCCTCGTCCACCCACATGTTGGCGTACTTGCGGTAGGTGAGGTCGACGCCGATGACGGAGCCCTCGGTGATGGCGTGGTGCAGGCCGAGCGCGAGCTCGTCCACGTGCGGCGGCGTGTGGCTCGTCTTGTCGAAGTAGCGGCCAGAAGCGCCACCGGACACGCTGCACTGGGGGTTGCCGACGGTGTCCGGCGCACAGTCCGCGAAGGCGCCACCGGCGAAGGTGGACCGCACCGTGGTCAGCTCCGGGTTGGCGTGCTGCGCGATGAAGACGTCGCCCACTTCGTTGGAGCGGCCGTAGTGCACCTTGACCAGCGTGCTGCGGTTGCCGAACAAGTCGTAGGTGGCCGACAGACGCGGGCCCACGCCCACCAGGTTGGTGATGAACTGGTTGTCGTCGCCATACAGGCGGCCCACGTCCGCGCGGAGGCCCGCGACCAGCGTGAGGTAGCGGTTGACGTTCCAGCGGTCCTGGAGGAAGGCGCTGGAGATGAGGGTGCCCGCCTCGGTGGTCAGCGGGGCCTGCGCGCCGTCGGTGTTGTAGAAGTCCAGGCGCTCGTTGCAGAACTGGAAGGTCGACGGGTCCTCGGGGTTGCACTCGCCGTTGCGGTCATTGAAGCGCTGGTTGCCAATCACCTGCGTGGTCTTGTCGCCGCTCAGGTAGCTGAACTGCAGACCCGCCTTCATCTGGTGGTTCTTGAGCTTGAAGAGCAGCGTCGGGTCGAACTGGTAGCGCATGCGCTTCTCAGTGACCAGGTTGCCCACTTCGTTGCGCAGCGCGCCGGCGTTCCGGTACGTGACGCTGTTGTAGGTGTGGGAAATCTCCTGCGAGTCCTCGTCGATGGGGCCCTGCCAGATGTCCTTGAAGGTGGTGCCCGTCTGGAGCTGGAAGAGGACGTTGTCGGAGATGCTGCGGTCGTAGTTGACGATGGCGAAGAAGCCGCCGCGGTCGATCTGCGTCTCCGCCTCCGGGGCGGCGAACGTCGAGGCGACCTGGTTGGTGATGGTGTTGTTGTCGTAGTTGAACGCCAGGGACAGGCGGTCCTTCGGCGTGGGCTGCCAGGTGAGCTTCAGGCGGGCCAGGCGCGTCTGCGTGTCCGTCGTGCGGCTCTCCTCACCCAGCGGCGTGTCGCGCTGGGAGAAGTTCCACTGGCCGGAGACGTAGAACCACAGCTTGTCCTTGATGATGGGGCCGCCCACGCCCACCAGGGGGCTGTAGAAGGCCGTCTCGGACAGCGGCACCTCGTTCTGCGTGTAGTTGGCCACGTTGGGGTTCTGGTTGGCCGCGCCCCGGTACTTCGCGTTGGCCCACGCCGGCGAGAGAATCATCGTCACGTCGTAGGTGAACTTGTTGGAGCCGCTCTTGCTGACGACGTTCTGGATGAGGCCCAGCGAGTTGTACTGGGCGTCCAGACCGCCGGTCATGACCTCGAAGTTCTCCACCGCGTAGAAGCTCATCGGCGAGCTGATGCTGCCGTCCACCACGTCGGACGTGTCCATGCCGTCGATGAAGAACTTGCCGTAGCGCGACAGGCCGGCGCGCAGGCTGGGCGCGTTGCCGTTGCCCACGCCCGCCACCAGCTGGGGCATGGCCTGCACCTGCGTGAAGACGGGCGAGGTGGCCGCCTTCTCCGCGTTCATCACCGCGCCCATCTGCGCGGAGTCCGGGTTGATGATGGGGTTGACCTTCTCGACGATTTCGTAGGTGGCCACCGCCGTCTGCTCGGTGAACACCTCCAGCTTCACGTCCACCTGCGAGGCCTGGCCGAGCAGGACGGTGATGCCCGTCTTCTTGATGGGGGCGAAGCCCGGGACGTTGACCTCCAGGGTGTAGTTCTCGCCCGGGGGCAGGGTGTCGAACTCGAAGCGGCCGTCCTCGCCGCTGGTGCGCGACTGGGGCTGCAGCAGCGCCGGGCCCGTCACGGTGAGGGGCACCTCGGCGAGCGGGGCGCCCGTCGGGTCATAGACGTAGCCGGCCATGCGGCCGTAGTTCTGGCCCGCGGCGAGGGCGGGCACGGGGAGGGCCGCGACGAGCGCGAGCAGCAGCGCGAGCGCGCCGCCGCCCCGGAAGAAAGGCGTCTTCATGGAAGGGCTCTGGGAAGAAAGGGTGGCGCTCACAGGGTGCTCCCCACGACGAAGAGCACGCCGGCGTACCGGGTGACGGTGGAGAGGTTGAGCTCGGTCTCCGCGCAGGTGTCGACGCACAGACCGGTGTAGCTGGAGGCAGGCTTCGCCGCGGTCGCGGTGAAGGTGCGCAGGCGCACCACCGGCGACCAGCCTTCCTCGCCGGGGAGGGCCGAGAACAGGTACACGGGCGTCTCCGTGGTGGGCGCGCCCGTCGGCGGGCTCACCAGGACGCCGTCCATCACCCGCACGTTGCCGGTCTCATCCACCTGCACGGGACCGCCGTCCAGGTAGGCCAGCTGCAGGCCGCGGTACCAGCCGCCCTGGGCGGTGAACTCGGAGCCCGTGCGCAGGGGGTTGAGCTGCGCGGACACGTCGATGATGGCGCGCAGGGCGAGCGTCGTCTCTTCCTCGGCGGCGCCACCGAAGGCACCCTTGGTGAGCGAGGCCACGTCCTTGATGGAGTTGCACTGCTCGGCGCCCGTGCCCGTCCAGCGCGCCACCTTCATCAGGGGCAGCACGGGGGGCGTGGTGTTGCCGGTGACGGTCAGCGGTAGCGCCGCGAAGAGGGGCCACTGCACCGTCTCCGGGTAGCTGTCGAGGCGGAAGTCAAAGTCCGCCTTGCCCGTCTTGCAGCCGTCCGCGAAGTCGTACGAGGTGGCGACCACCCTGCTCGCGGGCAGGAACGGACGTCCGGTCTCGTCCACGGGGACGCCCGAGTTGGTGAGCACGCCGCGGTCATCCTTGCGCTCGGTCGCGACCTGTCCCAGGTTGTAGAAGGGCACGTTGGTGCCCCTCACCCGGGCCGCCGCCGGCCGGTAGATGCCGCTGGTGGGCCTGAACTTGGAGTCGAGGTTCGTGGCGTCGATGACTCCTTGGTACTTGTCACCGACCTCCTCGTTCGACTCACCACACGCCACCGCACTCAGGGCTGCCGCGAGCCCGAGTACGCACTTCATTTTTGTCTGCACGGAAAAAACCTCTGGGGATGGGACGAGGTGGCGGCCCTCTAGCACGAGTCTCAGGTCCTCAGGTATCAGTTGAGTGGCGTCCTCGTGACAGACCCCCCGTTCTGCTGGCGCAGCACGATTACATCCCGAGGACTCTTCCCCAGCTTGTGGTATGCCCTGCCCCGGCATGTTCGCGCAGCAGACCGACCCTCCCTCGCGCATCCTCGGCTTTGCCGCCTTCTCGATTGCCGTGCACGTCGGCATCGTGGCGGTGCTGATGTTGCTGGTGAAGCCCATCGCCCTCGAGGCGGAGCAGCCCATCGAGGTGGTGCTCAACCTCGTCAAGGCCCCGCCTCCGCCGCCTCCGCCGCCCCCACCCGCGCCGAGCAGGACGACGCCCCGTCAGGTGGAGAAGAAGCCCCGGACGGAGCTCCGCACGCCCGTGGAGGTCAAACCCGTCCCCGTGGAGGCGCCCGTTGAGCCGGAGCCCGCGGAGCCGGAGCCCGAGGCGCCCCCCGAAGAGGGCGGTGTCGAGGGAGGTGTGGCCGGCGGGGTAGCGGGTGGGGTTGTTGGAGGAGTGGTGGGAGGCGTCGTGGGCGGGGTGGTGGGTGGAACGGGCCCCGCCGAGCCGGTGAAGCCCAAGAACGTGCCGCCCTTCGTCATCCAGCGTGACGTGGTGCGCCAGACGTCGCCGCGCCTGTCGGAGGTGTTCAAGCAGTCCCACCGCGGTCAGACGCTGCAGGGCATCTACAAGGTGTGCGTCTCCACCAGCGGCAGCGTGTACGAAGTGACGCCGGTGAAGTCCGTGCCTGGCGCGGACGAGGACATCATCCAGGGACTCAAGGCGGGCTGGGAGTACAAGCCCCAGAAGGTCCCGGTGTGCTTCCTCTACAACATCCCTATCACCATCCAGTAGGCGCGCTCCCGCCTCCAGCCCGCCGCGCGAAGCCTCGCGGCGCTGGAGGTGGTGTTCGGGGCGGCTTCAGCGCTTCAGCGCGTAGGCCGCGTCGTGAGCCGATGGACGTCGGTGCCGGTCCGCTCACCGTCCGGAGGGCCGTGACGGGGTGTTGGCCATGACGTGATGTGCACGGCACGCCGCCGTGACGGGTGCATGCGACGGTTCCTGCTCAGGTGATCGCCATGCAGACCGAATCGCACCCCTCGACTTCGCCTCTTTCGCCGGTGGACCCACTCCTCGGCCAGGTGCTCCACGAGCGCTTCCGGGTGCTGGCGCCGCTGGGGGCCGGGGGAATGGGCCGGGTGTATCGCGCCCTCCAGCTCCCGCTCGAACGGATGGTGGCGCTCAAGGTGCTGAGCCCCACGTTCCCCTCCGCGAACGACCCGGAGTTCCAGCGGCGCTTCTTCCTGGAGGCCAGCGTCACGGCGAAGCTTCGCCACCCGAACACCGTCACCCTCATCGACTACGGGAAGACGGATGACGGGACCTTCTACATCGCCATGGAGTACCTGGAGGGGCGCACGCTGGCGGAGCACCTCACCGCCGGGCCGCTGCCCTGGCCGCGCGCGGTGGACATCGCCCAGCAGGTGTGTCGGTCCCTGCGCGAGGCACACCGTCTGGGAGTGGTGCACCGCGACCTGAAGCCCGCCAATGTGATGCTGTTGGCGGAGGAGGGGAGCGCGGAGCGCGACCACGTGAAGGTGCTCGACTTCGGACTGGTGAAGCCCTTCGTCGTGGAGGGTGCCAGCCACCTGTCGGTGCCGGACATCACCCAGGTGGGAACCTTCCTGGGCTCGCCCACGTACATGGCCCCGGAGCAGGCGCGCAACCTGGCGGACGCGCGCAGCGACGTCTACGCGCTCGGGGTGGTGCTGTACCAGATGCTCATGGGGCGGCCGCCCTTCCTGATGCAGGACCCGCTGGAGCTCATCTTCGCGCACCACAAGGAGGTCCCACCGCGCTTCCAGGCGGTGCGCCCGGACGTGGCCATTCCCGCGCCCGTGGAGACCGTCGTGCGCCGCTGTCTGGAGAAACAGCCCGCGCACCGCTACGAGTCGATGGAGGCGCTCCTGGAGGCATTGCGCGGAGCGGCGGGTCCGGGCACGGCCATCTCGCTGGATACCGGCCCTGGAGAGGCGGTGACCGGGCCTGTCGGCATGTCCCTCGCGCCATCGATGCGGTCCACCACGAGCGGTGTCCAGGGCACCCTGGTCCTGGACATCAGCCTGGACGAGTCCTCCGTGCTCCGTCCGGACTCTCCGCGTCCGGACTTCCGCCGAAGGGCGCTCAGAATGGGAGCGGGCCTGGGCGTGTTGCTCGTCTGCGGAGCTGGCGCCTATCTGCTCGGGGCCCGCCGTCCGCGAGCGCCCGTGCAGTCGCCGCCGTTGGTCGCGGTGGCCTCGCCTTCCGAATCGGTACGGCAGGAGCCTCACTCCGTGGCGGCGCCAGTTGCGCCTCGGCCCGTGCGCTTCCACATCTCCAGTCAGCCGGAGGGGGCGCGTGTCTTCTGGAAGGGAGTGGAGCGGGGCACCACGCCGTTCGTGTTGGAGGTGCCACCCGACGCGGGCGGCATGGCCACCGCGGAGGTGACGTTCGTGCGGGAGGGGTATCGCTCGGACCGCGTGCTCGCGGGGGGCTCGGGTGAGGTGCTCTTGAGTCAGCGGCTGCAGCGTGAGCGCGGCGGACGCTCGTCGTCCCCGGGTACGTCCTCTGCCAGCGCGGAGGGCTCGGGGAGCTCCGAGTGGATGTCGGGAGCGTCCCTGAGCGCGCCCATGCCCCTGGATGTCCCCGGGGCCGCGAAGCCCATGGCGGAGCAGCCAGGCGCGGTGGCCGAAGGCACGCTCCAGGTTTCGGCTCCCACGGGGCCCATCCAACTGCCGGAGAACGCGAAGCCCCCCGTGGAACGTGCGGGCAACCTCCAGCCGGAGTTCCCCCAACATGCGCGTGCCGCGGGGCGCGAGGGACTGGTCGTCCTCAAGCTGGTCGTCACGGAGCGCGGCGAGGTGCGCGACGTCTCCGTGATGCGAGGTGAAGAGCCCTTCGTGTCCGCCGCGATGCGCGCGGTGAGCACCTGGCGCTACCAGCCCGCGTTGATCGAGGGTCGGCCTGTCGCCGTCTACCGCGTGGTGAAGGTGCCTTTCCGTCTGCGGCCCTGACGCCCGCGCGAAGGGGACCCGCGCGGGCCCCTCTCTCCACGGAGATGCTGGGAGGTGCCTTTTCGCCCCGCGTGCGCCCAGGCGAGTTGGCGCTTCATCTGGGCCACCTTGATGCAGCCTGACCGCATCTCCAGGCGGGGGACGCGGACACTATGCCGAGGCTCCTACCGCCTCGCTGTAGTAGGTTTCCCTGAATGGTACGTACTTCAGTGCTGATGCTTATCGGGTTCCTTGTCTTCGCCTCCACCGATGCCCCGGCCGCGCCTCCTGCCGCTGGCGCCGCGAAGTCCATCGAGGACGCCTCGAAGCGTTTGGAGAATGCGCGCTCGGCCCTGACGGCGGCCGTTCAGCGTATCGAGCAGGAGCCGCCGCGTGGCGCCGACCTCGACGCCGCCCTCGCGGCGGTGGAAGCGCTGAAAGAGGCGCTCAATGCGGGAGCGAGCTTCGAGACGGAAGACCTCGAATACGCCAAGAGCGTCCTGGCCGCGCGGAAGCAGCTCCGGACCGACCGCGAGTACGTCGATGAGCGGCGGGCGAAGGTCCACATCCACGATTACCGCCGGCGCATCGACAGCGCGCTCGCGCCCCTGAACGAGCGCATGTCGAAGCTCGGTCAGGGCGACCCGGGCTCCAAGGCGATGGACGAGGCGCGTGCCGCGGTGGACGCGCTCGAGAAGCTGACGGAGGAGGGCCGGCCCCTGAAGAGCCAGGACCCGAAGTTCTCCTCGTACCTCACCGACGTCGAAGCGACCGTCGCCCGTCACAGGAAGACGCTCGATGAGCGGTGGCTGCAACTGTCGGCTCAGAAACAGCGCGGCCTCCTGGATGCGAGCCGCAAGTCACTGGCGAGCGCGCTCGCCGACCTGGGAAAGGCCTGGTCGGACGAGAAGTTCACGGCCGCCGACAAGGCGACGGCCGCGCTGCAGAAGCAGCTCGAGGAGGGCAAGCCGCTCGAGGTGCAAGACAAGGCGTACCGCGCGGACGCGGACAAGGCACGCGCCGAGGTCACCCAGGCCCGGCGCCAGATGGATGAGTCCGTGGTGCAGGCGGGTGTCTCGCGGGTGAAGGTGGAGCTGGAGCCCGCCCATGAAGAGCTCCGCGCGTCCGCCAAGGCGCTCCGGGTGAAGCGGCCCACGCCCGAGCAGCTCGCCGAGGCCAAGACGGCGGCGTTCGTCGGCCGGAAGCTGGTGGACAAGTACGAGCCCCAGGCGGCGAGGAGTCAGGCCATCGGTCAGTACCTCGCCGAGGTGAAGAACACGCTCGTCGAGGTGGAGGTGGTGCTCCAGGTCCGCACCCTCGATGCGGCTCGCGCCGAAGTCATGCAGGCCCTGCGCAACATCGAGAAGCGGGCCGCGACCGCCGAGCAGTTCGAGGAGGCGAAGACGGCGCTGGTCGTCCTGGAGAAGACGCTGGAGACGGTCCACGTGAAGAACCCCGCCATCAGCCCAGCCGCCGCCGACGCGCGCCAGCTGCTCAGGGATGGGCGGGCGACGATGGAGCGGCGCCGGTACGAGGTCGACCTGCAGCAGCAGCGCGTGAAGGTCGACGAGGCGCGGAAGAACGCGGCGGCGCTGGTCATCCAGATTCAGAAGGAGACGCCGTCGCCGGCGCAGCTCCAGGAGGCGGAGAACGCGGTCAAGCAGATTGGCGCGGTGCTGGAGGTCGGTGCCCCGTTCGTCAAGAAGGACCGCGACTACGCGCTGTACGCGAAGGAGACCAAGGAGCGCATGGCGGACCTGGGCGAGCGCATCAACCGGCGGAAGATCGTCCTGGCCGCGGCGGATGCTCGCGTCCAGCTTGCTTCCCGGCTGACCACGACGAAGGAGAAGCTCGAAGCCGCGAAGGGCATCTCATCGACCGACGGCGACGTGGAGACCGCCTCGAAGAGCGTGGATGAGGTCATGCAGATGTTCGAGGCGAATGCGGCGTTGGAGCGGCAGGACGCGGGCTACGCGGCGTCCGCGGAGCGGGCTCGCGCCGAGTGGCTGAAGCTGGTCGAGGCCCTCGAGTTCGCGAAGCAGGCGCGGGCGCTGCGTCGGTTGACGGGTGAGGCCCTGGGCGTCGCCAGCAAGGCGTCGGAAGCGGCCGCGTCCTCCACGGACCTGCGCAAGAAGAAGGAGCTGTACGCGAGCGCGCTGGAGAAGCTCACGGCCTGCCAGGACGAGGGGGCCAGGATGGTGAAGGAGAACGCCAGCCTCGCCACGGTCGACGTGCTCGTGGGCGGCACGCCCACCCAGCCCCAGGAGGTGATGGCTCAGTGCGCCCAGAAGGCGGAGGCGCTGCAGGCGCCCCAGAAGAGGGCGGACGTGGAGCTTCGGTTCCAGGATGGCCAGAGGAAGGCCTACGACTCGGCGAAGTCGCTGCTCTCCAAGGGACGCAAGAGCGAGGCGCTCTCGCAGCTCAATGACTGCATCGCGGAGGGGCGAATCCTGGAGAACCGATACCCCGACTTCAAGGAGCAGAAGTTCGACATCGGCGGCGCCAGCATGAGCATGCTCGAGCTGATTCAGGTCTGCGCGAAGGAACGCAAAGCGCTGCAGCCCGCCCCCTGACGCGCCGGTGCATCAGGTGACAGACGTGTGAGGTCCTGGGGTGGCCGAGCCGCGCGTGCCTATGCTCCGCGCGGCTCACCTGGGAGGGCAGGGCGGCGGCGGCGAACAGGGGTGTGCCATTCCCCGTTCCACGAGGCCATCGCCAATGCTCCGTTCCCTCAAGTCGCTCCGATGGGTGTCTGTCTTTCTGCTGGCCGCCTGTGGTTCCTCCGACCTGCCCGCGGGTGAGGCGCCGCCCGCCATCGACACCGTGGAGCAGGGGGTGCTCTTCCCTCCGCCCACGCCGTCGAGTGGCAACGTCCTGGACAGCACCACGTTCCTGGGCAGCGTGGCGCTCCCCGGCGCGGTGCAGACGTCCTTCACCACGCCCCTCCAGTACTACTCCTTCGCCATCAACGTCGCGGCCGGCTCGAGCGCGAAGCTGGAGGTGACGCACCTGGGCAGCAGCATGTCCCTGGACACGGGGCTCTTCGTTTACGGCCCCAGGGATGCCAGCGGCAGCTACGGCACCACCGTGCGGGCCCAGGACGATGACGCGGGTTATGGCCAGCTCAGCAAGGTGGCCTCCGTCACCTTCGCCCAGGGCGGCGAGTATCTCGTCGTGGTCAGCAGCGGTGAGGGCGCGGGCAAGCGCTTCCGCCTCCAGCTCGACTGTCTCAGCGGCAACTGCGAGCCGGTGGACCCGTCCGTCTACGCCACGTGTGACCAGTCCCGGGTGGGTCCCCGCGTCGAGGACTGCATGGCCCACTGGGACGCGGAGGGCCTGCCCGTCAACGAGGCCTTCGCCCTGTGCTTCGGCGCGGATGACGCGCACGCGCTCTACGAGGGCGCATGTGCTCCGTCGGCCTCCTCCAAACCCGTCTGGTGCGCGGGCGGCGAGGCCACGTGGACGCAGCGGATGTGGCCGGTCTGCGTGTCCGACTACACGGTCGCCTATGGGCTGTATTCCGTGTCGCTGGGCTCACGGCCGGTGAGCACGGGCCTGCAGTCCAAGCTGTCGGCGGCCAACGCGGCCTGTGGCACCTCCTCCGCGTGCTACGGCGAACTGCGTGGCTACTCCTTCCCCTGGAGCCACTCGACTCCCGCGAGCCTGGACAAGGTCGCCGAGGCCGTTTCCCTGACGGAGCAGAGCAATGCGCTGTTCGGCGCGCGCCTGGCGAATACGACCTACGCGCAGTTCGCGCAGTCGCGGCTGCTCTCCAGGCTGTCTTCCCTGCATCCGGCCCTGGGCCAGGAGTACAGCAACGGCTCCGAGGCGGTGCAGGTGACGGGCTGGCACTACAGCCGGGAGATGTGGCCGGACGCCTGCATGATCTGGGAGCTGTATGTCATCTACTTCCCGGAGTCGCGCGGCGTCCTGGTGTTCGAGCAGGACTACGCCCGGGACTGCTGACGTCCGTGGTGACAGCCTTCGTCCGGGGTGGCCCTCGTCGCTGGAGGGTCCCCGGCCGAGGATTCTCTGTCGCCGTGGCCGCCGCGCGCGGGCCCGCGAGCGCCCTCATTTGACAATGTACGATTCGGATCGTACTTTGTCGTCGCCATCCTGATGTGGTGGGTGATTGCCTTTGATTCGCCATGGCGTCCCCGAAGGGGGGGCGGTCGGGGTGGTGTGTCGTATTGATGGAGTATCGCGGGCCTGCCGCCTTGCCTGGACTGTTCCGGGGAGGGATGGCAGCGCATTCCTCTCGATCTGGAGTGTCAGCCATGACGAAGTTGATGAGAATCCTGAGCATTGTCCCGATGGTCCTCGCGCTGGCCCTGTTGCCGGCGTGCGAGACGACTGTCTCGGGCTCGACGACCATGACGTACAATCCGAGCACTGGGAAGTTCGAGGGCACGGCGACAGTCACGGTGACCATCAAGAAGAAGTCCCTCAGGGCGGGCGCCGTTGCTGGAGGCGCCTCGGGCCTGGAGATGGCCCTCGTCGGCATTGACGGGGCGGCTCCGACGCTCACGAGTCCTTTCATGAACGTGGCGGTGCTCGGCTCGCGCGGCGAACAGCTGGGCGCGGACCCGTTCGAAGTGGTTCAGACCGAGGCGGGCACGTACGCGTTCAGGGATCCGGAAGCGGTGGATGCGTGGCTGGCTCAGCTCGGGGAAGCCGCGTCCGTTGTGATGGCTTTCGATATGAGCGGCGCCGGCAATCCCTTCCAGGCCACGGTGTACAGTGACGGCGTGAGCCTGGGCTCGGACATCATCGGCGAGTAGCGCGAGTCTTTCCGTTCTCGTGCCATGCGTGGGCCGTGCCGCTCTCTTGGGGGCACGGTCCACCGTGGGTCATTCGCATTCCACTGGAACGTCAGCGGCCGGGCTTGTTCGTCGGAGGAGGGCGGGGCTTCCGCGCGCAATCACTCGCAAGCATAGAGAGGGCCGGTGGCGACGTTGGAGACTTCCTGTGCGGCCGTCACCACGCGGTAGCGGAACCGGATGGAATAGCCCGGCGGGTTCCCAGACGTCGGCGTGACGCAAGACTCACTATACGTGGCGCTGCCATCTCCCCAGGGGGAGTTGAGGACCTCGCCGTCGAAGTACATCGTCCGCGACCACTGGCTCCGGTAAAGCGGGCTGCCACCCGTTGCGCCGCCAATGCACGTGATGTCAGTGGAGGTGCTCGAGCAGGAGATGGAGGCGGTGGGAGCGACCAGAGCGGCGTGACTGTCTTCGAGTGTGGGCAGTCCAGCCCCTTCCTGTTGGGGGGCGCCCTCACCACAGGCCATCAGCAGGCTCGTGGCCATCAGCGAAATGCTGCGCAAGGTGCTCTTCATGGGAGTGCCCTCGTAGAGTGGTGGGTGCATGCAACTCATAACATGCCGCGCTCCTTTCCGGGACGCGCCCAAGGTCTTCCCTGGCGGCCCCGCATGGGGCCCCCTTGCCATTGCAATCCAAGGCAACCTAGGTTCGAGGTCGCGGTTCTTCCCCTTGGAGGCATTCAATGAAAAGGCTGCTCTTGGGCGTTGTGCTTGCGGTTCCCGCGTTCGTGGGCCTCGGAACGTCCACCTATGCCCCGAAGGCCGAGGCGGCTCCAGCCCAGAGCTGTGAGTGGGATTACTTCTCGGATGACACCTATTCGGAGATGGTGGGCAACGAGACCCAGACATGCAGCGGGCGGCGGTACCTCTCGGGCGTCCGGACCTCGTACTCCCGGCTGGTGTACTGCTTCCCCTGTTGAGGGAGCGGGCCCCGCGGTGTCCCACGCGGCGGTTTCATCCCCCGTGAAGCGCGGCCCTGTTCTGGGAGGAAGAGGAGTGTGCCCTCCTCCTCCCAGGTCGTTTCCCGGGGTGTGCGGCGCTCAGCAGCCCACGCCGCCCTGGCAGTACGGGACGACACCCAGCTCGGCCTGCACGCCGCCCAGGGGCGAGAAGCCGAAGTTCCACGGGCTGGCGCCCGCGCCCCACATCAGGCCCGTCAGCGTCACCCCGTTGCCGTTGAGGAAGAACACGGGGGAGCCGCTGTCACCGCCAGCGCCGTTCTGCGTGGCGCTGGTCGCGATGTAGTTGCAGTAGAACGTGTGTGGCGTACCTCCCGAGTTCACCGTGGCGCACGCCCACTGGATGGTGCCGCTGGTGGTGCCCGTGGTGCGGCCCGTCTTGAACACCGTCTGTCCCTGGGAGGGGTACAGCACCTTCCCCGTCACTTCCGGCCAGGCGGAGATGTTCAGGTCGAACGCGCCCGGCGTCTGCACGACGTAGGTGGCGATGGCCGCTTCCCCGCGGAAGAAGGCGCTGTCGCTCGAGCGGCAGATGCGCCCCGCCGGGCAGCTTCCTCCGCTGGCGTAGCCGGGGTCCGTCGTCTCCGTCCCCACCAGCCACGGCGCCACCGCCTGGTACGCGGGCGTTGACTCCACCCCGCCCTGGACCTGGGTGCAGTGCGAGTTGCTCACGAAGCCCAGCGTTCCGCCCTGGAGCGCGGGGAAGCCGAGCGTGCAGTACTTGCCCGGCGTCTCTATCTGCAGTCCGCCCCCCACCGGTGTCCATCCGCTCTGCACGTTGGTGGGGTTGATGGGCCCCCACTCGACGATGTCCACCGCGTCCCGAGCCACCGCCAGGCGCGCGATGGCCCGCTCGACGATGGCCCGCGCCTCGGCCTTCTCGACGCCAATGGCCACCCGGTTCGACTTCTCGTCCACGTCCGTGAAGACGGTGCCCGGCAGCGCGAGGACGTCCGGTGTGAGTCGCTCCTGCAGGGCCTTGAGCTGGGAGAACGTCCGCGTGGCGGGCTGTGTGACGACGCCCGCCTGGGGAATCCTCTCCGCGCCGAACACGGAGGCGATGGCCCGGCGCGCGGCCGGCGCCGCGGTGGCATTCACCAGGCGCACCACGAGCCGCCCCTTCTCATCGTGATACATGCCGCCGAAGCCCGGCACCTCGCGCTCCACCTCAAGCAGCGCTTCATCCAGCGTCCGGGGACGCGCGGCTCCACTGGCGGGCTCCGCGAGCACTCCCACGGGGCCTTGCGCGGGCCCTCCGGCCCACACTGCTTCACTCCAGCCTCCCAGACACAGCGAGGCACTCCCCACCACGACACGAAGAATCGCTTGCTGGCGCATGACGTTCGCCCCCCATGACATCGAGTGATTCCCGGCCAGTCACGGCGGACACATGCCGGGCCCTGCGGACTGGCACTCCATCACTTCATGCGGAGGACTTGAAGTCGTATTGCGGCTTTTTCTTGAATTTCCTGGCGAAGTCGTCAGGTCGTCATCCCAATCCAGGCGCGTGCATCCGGCAGATGCGTGGAGAGACCGAACGCTCGCGTGAAGGTCATCGTGATGCGAGACAGGTCACCGAAGGTGGACTCCAAGCAGGACATCCTCGGTGAGCGAGTTCGCACCCTGGGATTCCACGAGACGCCGCTCCGGGCGGTCATCGCGGACAACCTGCCCTGAGTCGTGGGCTGACCTCGCGCACCGGGTGTTAGCGTGCCGGCATGCCCACGCGCCTTCACCTCTCGCGGCTCGGCCTTGTGACTGCAATGAGCGTGGGCTGTGGCTCTCAGGAATATGCCCGCCCTCCTGGCGGCGACGCCGTCGGACACATCACGGTTGTCCGTCCCGCTGAGCGCTTGACCCTCGCTCCCGGCGTGCCGGTGTCCATCGAGTGGGTGTCGACCGTCGCGGGGGCGACCACGGTGGACCTGCTCGCCGACGCGGATGGCGATCCGGAGACGACTTCGGATCAGATTCCGCTCGTGCTCGGCACCGCGGCGGCCACGGCGCTGACGGTCTTCGACTGGCGGACCGCCGACGTGCCGTTGGGCCAGTATCGCGTGCTCGCGCGCATGCATGACCGGATGGGTACGCACGTCAGCATGGCGCCCGGCGTCGTGGAGATCGTCGAGCCGCTCCTCAAGGTGGAGAACCTCGAGGAAGGCGAACGGCTAGTGAAGGGGGATGCGTGCATCCCCAGGCGCCGACCTCACCTGGGGATGCCTCATTCCTACGAAGCGCCGAGGAAGCTCACAGCTCGTTGAAGATCATGAGCCCTCGGGAGGATTCGGCGGTGTAGACGTAGCCGTCGCCCGGGACGCGCACGCCGAAGAGGCCCTCGAAGAGGCTGTCACCCCGGAGCGGGTCCGTCTCGCGGAAGACGTGGTGGTGTGCCACCTGGCGAAGCTGGGTGGGGTTGGAGACGTCCAGCACGCG
Source organism: Myxococcus sp. CA051A (assembly GCF_013336705.1). Lineage (NCBI taxonomy): Bacteria > Pseudomonadati > Myxococcota > Myxococcia > Myxococcales > Myxococcaceae > Myxococcus > Myxococcus sp. CA051A. The sequence continues at coordinate 829,960 of NZ_JABUMS010000001.1, forward strand.
CAAGCCCTCCTGGTACCACGCGACGTAGAGCAGGTTGCCGCGCAGGATGAGGTTGTGCATGGAGGTGACACGTCGCATCTTGAAGGTGCCAATCTTCACGATGTTCGCCGGGTCGGTGACGTCGAGCGCGCGCACGTGAGAGGCATTGAACTCACCGCCCTCGAAGGCGATGGTCTTCCCCCCGAAGGTGCCTACCGCGTTGTGGTGGGAGAAGCCATTGGGAATGATGTAGCGGCCCACCTCGCGGATGTCGTCGAGGTTGGCGAGGTCGAAGAGGGCATAGCCGTCGCTGGAGTCGCTGATGTACAGGCGCCCCTCGTAGACGAAGGAGTCGTGGGGACCCCCTGGGATGACGGTGCGCAGCACCGGGTCAAGTGGGTGGGTGAGGTCGTAGATGAAGGTGCCAGAGATGGGGACCATGGCGTAGAGGAAGTTGCCGTCGACGAGCACCGTGTGCGCGCCTCCGTCTCCGCCCGTGGACAGGCTGCGCACGAAGAGGGGCTCGGCGGGCTGGGAGATGTCATAGACGACGACGCCCGAGTCATTGCTCGCGACGTAGAGCGCGTTGTCCTTGGCCCACACGCCATTCCAGAAGTTGTCCCCAGGCAGGCTGATGGATGCGGTGCGCACGGGGTTGCGCGGGTTGCTCACGTCGAAAACGGTGAGTCCACCCAATTGGTCCTGGTGGGGCATGGAGACGACGTAGGCGTGCCCCTTGGTGACGTAGATGTCCACGGCCAGGCCCGTGGAGACGCGGTGCTCGGACAACAGCGCGAGCCCGCCCGAGGACTCGGGCTCGGCCTCCTGTTTGACGACGCGGTGGGCCTCGAAGGTGCCGCCCTGGGTGAACTGGCCTCGGCGGCAAGATGCGAAGCAGCCGGTGAGGATGTTGGGGGCCTTCGTCTCGCAGCCCGTCAGGTTCATGACGGTGCCGGTTCGCGGCACCTGGCCCTGCAGCACAAAGCGGTCTCCCTCCATGTCGAGCTTGAGAATGGGCTGGTCATACAGAGTGCTGGTGCCGCCGTCGTCGCGAAGCAGGAACCCCGTCGAGGAAGGGACGATGCGGGTGCCGCCATCCGGCAGCGCGCGCTCTCCCCGGAGCTCGACCTGGTAGATACCCTCCTGGGCCAGCGCGCCGAGCGACTGCGTCTCACACTGGGACAGGTCGAAAAGGTCGGCGCGGTCGAGTTCGTTGCAGATGGTGGGAGAGACGTTCCGGGGGTCGAACTTGCAGTCGGCCAGGATGCCCTTGTCCTCGACGTCCCCATGCTCCTCGAGCGGTACGTAGGTGCCATCCCAGACATAGGGACCGGCATCCACGCCCGCATCCGGTCCCGCGTCGGGGTTCTCATTGGGGCCCGCGTCCGGTCCAGCGTCCGGGGTCTCATTGGGGCCTGCATCGCTGCCCGCGTCCCGGCCCGCGTCGGGGGTGGATGGGGAGGGTGGGTCCTCGTCGCAACCCATCAGCGGCGAGAGACACAAGGTCGAAAGAATGAGCCCTAGGGTACGAAGGGAGCGTGTCAAGGAGGGACCTCGGAGGTAGGGGGGACTCCACGTGGTGTGTGGAGTCTGCCTGCCAACGGGAGGCTCGGGTCGTCGTACTTCCGGGGCGTGCGGGTCCTTGCTCCACGAGGGGAACTCAGGACTGGTGGCCGTCCAATCCCGGGTTTCCGGTCACCCTGGTCGCCGATTTGCATCGCAACCGTCCCGCCCTCCGGAGCACGGACTCACGGCGCATGGCGGGCACGGCCCCCTGTCCCCGGAAGAACACCCGCGCAGGTGCGCGTCGGCCTGTATGGACTCAGGCCGCGCGCTCCTCGCGCACCGTGAAGTAGGCATGGCGTCCGCGGCCACAGCCGGAGCATGTCCACTTCGCCAGGACGAGGTGCTGCTCTCCGAGGACGACTTCCTCCAGCTTCGGTGCCCCGGCACCGGCCACGCCGCACGCGCAGCGCACTCCGGACAGCCGCGCGTGCAGCTCGCCCACGGTGGCGAGCGAAATGGCCTGAGCGGGGCTGTCCCCTTCGACGGAGGCGAACTTGCGCGAGAACGCCCGCTTGCGCCGCCGCGCCTGCACGTCCCGGAGGAACGCACGCGGCCCATCACCCATGAACATGAGGAGCCCGCCCAGCGCGAGGCCCCCCAGCCCCATGGCCACGCCGACCCAGGTGAACCCTGAATTGCCTCGGCCTCCGTTGCCGTGAGTCGTGCCGAGCGTCACCTGGTAGCCGGTGTGGACGTCCATCCGCTTCAGGGCCTCCAGGTGCGCCATGAGCTGGGCGGGCTCCACCGCGTCCGCGAGGCTGTGGTAGCGGTATTCGAGGAAGAGCACCTTGTCGCCGTCCTCCGTCCAGAACCTGTAGTCGAGCGCGCTGGCGGGTCCTTGGACGGTGTCCCGTTGGTGCCTGATGCGCATGGAGTGGAGCGACTCGAAGCGGATGCGCTGCCGCACGTTCACCGGGTGGATGATGGCCAGGGGCATGGTGCGCTGACCGATGCGCGGCCGGGTGAGGTAGCGGGTGATGGTGGATGCGGTGAATTCGCGCTGCTGCTCCAACCAGAAGGACTCGATGACGTAGCGCTCCACCAGCGTGATGACGTTGTGCTCCGGGTCGTCCTGCACGGAGAGCGGCGCGGTCGAGCGAATCGTCGGGTCATTGCGCGCATAGAAGTTGAGGTACTCACGCTCCACGTCCTTCAGTGACGCGGTGGAGAGGTTTCGGCGCATTTGATTGGCACTCGGGCCCTTCCAGTGCGTCGTCACGGTGAGGGCCACGGGTTGGCCGGCGGCGCTCTCCACGTAGGACTCCTCCAGTTCCATCACGGGCTCCTGACTCCGAGGCTCCGGAATCTCCACCAGTCCCGTGGTGGCTTCGTCAATCGGCAGGGCGCGGCGGAACGGCGGCGGCTCGAAGGACTCCAACGGACCTCGCTCGTGTGAGGCCGTGGGGTCCAGCCAATAGTCACGCCCCTCCAGGCGCGCCTGGACGATGACGTGGTCGAACACGACGGGAGACGGATACATCGACTCCACCGTCTGCTTCCAGGCGGAGTGGACGAGCGCCGACCGGGCCTCGATGCCGAGCGCCCGCAGCAGCGTGACGAGCAGCAGCGTCTTGTCCTTGCAGTCACCAAAGCGCCGCGCGAGCACTTCCTCCGGTGCATGGGGGCGGTGCGAGTTGGGACCCAGCTCCATCCCCAGGTAGCGCACCTCGTCCTGCACGAAGCGCAGCGCCCCGAGCAGGCGCGCGGAGGGGGATGCGTGCGCCGCGCGCAGTCGCTTCACCTCTTCCTGGAGCGTCGGGGGCAACCGCGCGGGCGCCTGGTAGAGGGGCACGGCCCAGCGCGCCACCGCGGCCCAGCTATCGAACTCGCTGAGCTGCAGCCAGGGCCAGGGCTGGTACCAGGAGGGAAGCGAGTCATCGATGCTGAGCGCCGGCACGTCGTGCTGCTCCCAGACGTACTCGCGCACACCGCCCACCTCCTTCACGGAGGGGGACACGTCCGTGCCGTGTTGCTTCACATGCAGCCCGCGCGCGGAGGGCCATAGCAACCGGTAGCGCCAGTGGCCCAGCGGCGTGCCGTAGCGCGTTTCCACGGAGGCGAGGAAGCGGCCGTCGAAGACAGGGTTGTCGCCCTCGACGGTGAAGTCGTACTCGATGACGTCACCCACGCGCACGTCGCGCACGAAGATGAGCGCGGAGAGGGTGCCGTTGTAGAGCCGCTGCTCCAGCTCGCGCTCCTGCTGGATGACCTTCACGGCCTGGGGCTCCAGCACATCCTTGCGTTGCCCGCCGCGGTGCAACCAGACGCCGTGCAGGGTGAGACGCTCGAAGGATGGGTCGAACGTCACGTTGATTTCGGCGGCTTCCTCGATGCCGCCCTCGGTGAGGACGCGTCGCGCGTAGTGGGCATAACGCTCCACCCTCGGGCGCTCCGCGCGCACCTGGATATCGGCGAGCGCGTAGTGAACGCCCCCGGTTTCGCCCAGGGGCCGCGAGTCCCTCGTCTCCAGTGCGACCGGGCGCACCCAGCCTGCGGGAGGTTGGACCCGGAAGGAGCGCTCTGCGTCCTTGGGGGCCGCGCTGGAGGGGAGGGTGAGGCCGAGCAACAGGGCGGTGAGGGGCGCGAGGAAATGAACGGAGCGCATGCGAGGAGGGCGAGAATGGAGGCATGCCCCACGGGCTCGCAAGGGCTCCGAGCTGGAGTCGAGCCACGCGCCAACGGGCGGGCCCGGAGCCATGCTTGCTCCGGGCCCGCGGTGGTCCCAGGGGTTACAGCAGGGAGATGCTGGGAGTGATGCCGTCGGAGGGGGAGCCATGGCCCAACTGGCCATCGGCGTTGTGGCCCCAGGCCCACACGGTGCCGTCATCACGTACGGCCAGCATGTGGTCGCCTCCCGCGGCGGCCGTGACGACCGCGCCGCCCAGCCCCTGCACCTGCCCCGGCGCGAGCGGATTGGACGTGGTGCCATTGCCCAATTGCCCCGATTCGTTGGTGCCGCCGGCCCACAAGGCGCCGGTGGCGCTCAAGGCCAGCGAGGTGTCCCCGCCACCGGCCAGCTCCACCAGGCCCGTCATCCCCACCTGTGCAGGTCGGGTGCGGCTGTACCAGCCAGCGGCGAGCAGCAGCGTGCCCCGCCCGCCGTCGCCCCAGGCCCACCCGGTGCCATCGAAGCGCACCGCCAGCGAGTGCGCACTGCCTCCCGCCACACTCACGACCCCGGTCAGTCCCTGCACCTGCACGGGCGTCAAGCGACGGTTCTTGGAGCCATCCCCCAACTGGCCTTCGTTGTTTTCGCCCCAGGCCCACAGGGTTCCGTCGGAGCGCACCGCCAGCGAGTGTGCGCCACCCGCCGCCACCTTCACGACGTCACCGAGTCCCGCCACCTGCACCGGCGTGGCGCTCTCGTAGCCGGCAGCGGGATTCCCCAACTGCCCGTTGGAGTTGTTGCCCCAGGCCCACACGGTGCCGTCGGAGCGCACCGCCAGGGCGTGGACCCAGCCCGCGGCGATGGACACGACTCCGCTCAGCCCCTGCACCTGCACCGGCACGGCGCCGCCGTTGCCCCACTCCCACACGGTGCCGTCGAAGAGCAACGCCAGCGAGCGGTCGCCACCCGCGGCGACAGCCATGACGCCAACAAGCCCCGGCACCTGCACGGGCGCGGGCCGGCGCGTCGTCGTCCCATCCCCGAGCTGGCCGGCGTAGTTGGCGCCCCAGGCCCACACGGTGCCGTCGTACCGCAGCACCAGGGAGTGGGACAGGGCCGCCGCCACGGAGGACGCCTCGCTCATCCCCTGCACCGCCACCGGCAGGAACCTCCCCGCGGGTGTCCCATCTCCACGCTGCCCCACGTCGTTGTTGCCCCAGGTCCACACGGAACCATCGGAGCGCAGGGCCATGGCGTGGTCCCGCCCCGTGGCGATGGCGGTGACCCCGGTCAGCCCTTGCACCACCGCGGGCGTGGTGCGGCCAGTCTTGGTGGCGTCGCCCAGTTGACCGCTATCGGCGTTGTAGCCCCAGGCCCAGACGGTGCCATCGGAGCGCGCCACCAGGGAGAACAGATTGCCCGCGGCCACGTCCACGGCTCCGGTCAGCCCCTGCACCTGCACGGGCGTGGAGAGCGGCCACGGAGTCATGGGCAGGTACGCGTTGCCCCAGGCCCACACGGTGCCGTCGGACTTCACCGCCAGCGCGTAATCCTCGCTCGCGGCGACAGCCGTGATGCCGGTCAGCCCCTGCACCTGGACGGGCGTGGAAGAGGAGGTGGTGGTGCCATTGCCCAGTTGGCCAGAGCCGTTGTAGCCCCAGGCCCACGCCGTGCCGTCGAAGCGCAGGGCCAGGGACATATTCCTGCCCGCGACCACGGCCACGGCCCCGGTCAGCCCCTGCACCTGGACGGGCGTGGAAGAGGAGGTGGTGGTGCCATTGCCCAGTTGGCCAGAGCCGTTGTAACCCCAGGCCCGCACGGTGCCATCCGCCATCACCGCCAGGGAGTGATCCGTGCCCGCGGCCACCGCCGTCGCCCCCGTCACCCCTTGCACCTGCACGGGCACAGGGCTGGATGTCGTGGAGCCATTTCCCAACTGACCGCTGCCATTGTATCCCCAGGCCCACACGGTGCCGCCAGAGCGGAGCGCCAGCGAGTGAATCGAGCCCGCGGCGACCGCCGTCGCCCCTGTCAGGCCCTGCACCTGGAGGGGCACGGCGCTGTTCGTGGTGGAGCCATTGCCCAATTGCCCGTATTCGTTCGAGCCCGCCGCCCACACGGTGCCGTTCGGACGCACTGACAGGGAATGGTCCCTTCCCGCGGCGATGCGGGCGCGCGGCTTCGTGCGCGTGATGGGCGAGCCCACCGATGCTTCCTCGACAGACTCCCCCGTCGGGGGTTGGCCACAGCCCACCGCGAACCACAGTCCGAGGCAGACTCCCAGCCATCGGCTCATCCGCTGACCTTCGCTCCGTTGCATGTATCGCTCCTGATGTAATTGCCTGGCCGGCTGCACTGGCATGGCTCTGTTTGTCATGATGAGACATCGGGTCTGCCGCGATGACGGCACCCGCCGCACCCGCATCGGGCGCGCCGGACCCTCCGCGGTCATCCACCGCGCGCTCCCAGGGGGACACGAGCGCGCGGCCCCTGACGTGCCCGGGCTTCGGTTTATTCTCGACCTCGTACAAAAAGCGGAACAGGGCGGCCGGTGACTCGCGGTGCTCGGAACGGGGCGGGATGTGCGGGGTGAACCGGTTCCAGGGCCGGCCCCGGGGTCGTCGTCCTCGAGGTTGGGGGGGCTTCGTAGCCCTCCGGCTCGCGGCCATCGAGTCGCCGCTGACGCGTCAAGCACCCTCCTGACGCGTCAGGACCCCTGCTGACGCGTCAACCGCCTGGTGTGAGTCCTGAGATGCGTGTGATTGCCTTGGGGAATCGCGGCAGGGCGTGCTGGCATGCCTTCTGCTTGGGTTTCCGAGCGAATCATCACCACACAAGGGGAGGCTCATTCGTATGAGCATCGTACAGCCAATCTATACCGGCGGAAGCTACAATATCATCCAGACGGTATACCAGCTTTCGAGGTTCTCTGGTCTGGGCGACAGCCTGGAAGACACGGCCTCCAACATCGCTCAGCAGCTTGGGCCTATCATCGATGCTGCGTTGACGAGCAATAGTCAACAATTGGGTGTGTGGACGCGAGTGTGGGGACCTTGCGTCTATCAAACCGACACAGACTGCAGCGGCAAGGGCAGGGTGTCCAAGGTGGCCGACAATGTCATGTACGCGGTCCACAATGCGCAAGCGGACTGCTATGTCGTGGCGATTGCTGGTACCAACGGGAACAGCGACACCGCGCACAATTGGTACGACACGGACTGTCTGGACAATAGCGTCACGAACACGGTGGCCTTCCCGGTGGGAATCACCCCGACGAACAGCACCAGTCCCAGTCAATTCAACGTGGGGAACGTTTCGCAGGGGGCGGCACGGGGGACCACGAATCTGCTGAACATGCTGGATTCGCAGACGAATCAATCGCTTCAGACCTTCCTGGGGGAGAAAGCGTCCTATCAGGCGACGCTGATCTTCGCTGGGCACAGCCTGGGTGGCTCGCTCTGCCCGACCTTGGCCCGCTGGCTCTATCAGAACGTCTTCGATGTGAAGCGGTGGGCCGCGCTCTATGTGCTGCCGACGGCCGCCCCCTCGACCGGAGATCAAGGATTCGTCAACGCCTTTACTGCGCTCTTTCCGCCGACGGCGATCTCCGGCATCGCGAATTATGGCTACTGGAACCAGGTCATCTGGAACCAGTACGATGTGGTGCCGCACGGCTGGACCAACTTGATGAACGTCCAGCCGTACAATGTGCAGAACGACGTGGTGTGGGATTACGTCGAGAACAAGTCGTGCCAGACGCTCTACGGCCCGCTCAGCGGCTTCCTGGGGCTCGATGCCAACCTTGTTTATGGCGCGATCAACCAGATGTACCAATTGCTGCCGAGCCCGAATCCCTACGTCAGACTGCCTTCGCAGAAGTTCACGCCGTCGCCGCTGCCTCCCCATCCGGGTAGCTTCAATGATTTCATGACGACGGTGGGGCAGCAGCACCTCAACGCCTATGATTCCTTCTTCGGGGTGACACCCAACGTGGCGAAATTGAAGGTCAGCCTGATGCCCTCGGTGCCCGGCGACGCATCCGCGACGGAGGAGCGTTCCGCGCCAGTGCGAAGCACCGCCTGATTCACGGCTTCCCGTGGGGCGGAAGTGTCCGGGAGCCACCCAGCACGGAGGATCAGCGCCACCGGTGTCCGCGGGGGCGCGTGTTGGCTCCCGTGGACTCCCCGCGAATCTGGCACGCGGGGCGGCGAAAAAATCCGGGGCCCTGAATCCTTTCTGGCGCGACGTGACTTCTCCTGGTGAATGGAGGGCGTCATGAAGCGAAATGTCGGGAAGGTGGAGCGGCTGTTCAGGGCCCTGGGCGGGTTGGTGCTGGTCACGTGTGCGGCCCTGGCGCCGCTGTCGCTGGCCATCCGGGTCGCGACCTTCGGAGTGCTGGGGGCGTATCTGCTCTTCTCGGCCCTGGCGGGGAGCTGCCTCGGCTATGCCCTGATGGGCCGCTCGACGTGCCCCCTGGGGCCGGGGCGCTGATGGGCGCGGGGCACGGAGGGTTGCTTGCCGCGGCGGCCCGGGGAGATGACGAGGCCCTCGCCGCGCTGGTGCGCACCTACCACGACCGGGTGTACCGGTTCGGCCTGCGCGTGTGCCGGGACGGCTACGACGCGGACGATGCGGTGCAGGAGGCCTTCACGAAGCTCGCGAAGCGCCCCGAGGTGCAGCGGGACGCCAGCGTCCTCTCGTGGTTGATGAGCGTGGTGCGCAACACGTGCCTGCGCATGCTCCGTCCCTTCGTCCGCGAGCGGCAGTCCCTGGGCGAGCAACTGAGGGAGGACGCCGCCCTTGTGTCCGACGCGCTCGACCCGCAGAAGGCGCTGGAGCGATGGGAGCTTATCCAGTCCGTCCATGCGGCCATCGCGGCCTTGGAGCCCATCTATCGCGAGGTGCTCATCATGCGAGACCTCGAGGGGCTCTCCGGCGAGGAGGTTTGTAGAGCCCTGGGGCTTGAGCTGGCCGCCATGAAGACGCGGCTGCACCGTGCGCGGACCCAACTGCGCGAGGAGCTGCTGCGCCGAGGTGAATGGCGTGAGCACGGCAAGCGCATGAACTGACGTTCGCGAGCAGGTGCCTTTCGCGGGCACCTGGTCATCGCCGATGCTCATGCGCGCGGACTATGTCGCGGAACGGCGGAGCCACTCCTCGAACCGCGTCGGCCCGACACGAACTCCGTCGCCCGGCGTGAGCGATTGGTCGTCCAGCTCCACGCCAAAGTAGGGCGCGTGAGCATCGGCGATGACCTTGCGCCCGTCCTGCTTCGCGGTCATGAAGCGTTGGACCACGTCGACGAGTCGCACTCGCTCCGGCCCGGCCACTTCGACGATGCCATTGACCGGCGCGCCCAGCGCCGCTTCGGCCACCGCATCCGCCACGTCGTCCGACGAGATGGGCTGTATGAGCGCCGTGGAAACGCGCACCGTCTCGCCTTCCGTTCCCGCCTTGGCGATGCCGCCCATGAACTCGAAGAACTGCGTCGAGCGCACGAGGGTGTACGGAATCCTGCCGGCAGTGATGAGCTTTTCCTGCGCCATCTTGCCGCGAAAGTAGCCGCTGCCCAGAAGCCGCTCGGTGCCGACCACCGACAGCGCGACGTGGTGCTTCACGCCGGCCTTCTCTTCCGCCGCGAGGAGATTGCGCCCCGAGGTCTCGAAGAACTCCAGCACGGCCTTGTCCTCGAACGACGGCGAGTTCGCCACATCGACGACCACCCGCGCGCCCGCGAGCGCCTCCTCCAGGCCTTCACCCGTGAGGGCGTTGATGCCCGAACTGGGCGCGGCCGCCACCACCTCGTGGCCCTGCCCGCGAAGCCTCGTCACCACCTTCGTTCCGATGAGGCCGGTGCCACCGATGACCACGATCTTCATGTTTGCCTCTCCGTTGACGACGAGAATGTAGGCATGAAAGGGTATGGCAGCCATGACAGATACCCCGGAATTTCTGCCAGTTTCGGGCGGGCAGCGCACCGTGCTCTTCGTCGCCTTTCCCGACATGGGGTTGCTGGACCTGACGGGGCCCCAGACAGTGTTCTGGGCCGCCTCAAAGGCCCTGGCGGAGTGCGGATTGCCGGGGTACCTCCGCCACACGGCGAGCCTTGATGGTGGGCTGGTGCAGTCGGCGGAAGGCGTTGCGTTGCAGACGGTGCCGCTCGCCGCGTTCGCGAGAGTCCCTGTCGACACTGTTGTCGTTCCTGGCTCGCCGAACATCGAGCAGGTGCTGGCCCGCTCCGAGCCGCTGATTGAATGGCTTCGGCTGAAGGCGGCAGCGACCCGCCGCACCGCATCGGTCTGCAGCGGCACCTTCCTGCTGGCCCAGGCCGGGCTCCTTCAGGACAAGCGCGCGGCGACACACTGGGCCATGTGCGACCTGCTGCGCGAGCGCTTCCCTTCAATCAAGATCGACCACGACGCGCTCTTCGTCCGTGAAGGCCCTGTGTGGACCTCGGCCGGCGTCAGTGCGGGAATCGATCTGGCCCTCGCGCTGGTGGAGGCGGACCATGGACATGACCTGGCCATGAAGGTGGCAAGGGAGTTGGTCGTCTTCCTGAAGCGGCCGGGTGGGCAGTCGCAGTTCAGTGAGCTGCTGAAGTCGCAGACGAAGGACGGCGCCGCCTTCGATGAACTGCACCTGTGGATCTCCGACAACCTGGGCAGCGACAACCTCACCGTCGAAGCGCTGGCCGAAAGAGCCCGCATGAGCCCGCGCAACTTCGCGCGTGTCTACAAGCAGAAGACCGGCCGTACTCCGGCGAAGGCCATCGAGGTCCTGCGGCTGGAGGCCGCCCGGCGGATGCTGGAGGATTCGAAGCGCAACGTCGACCAGATCGCCCGCGTGTGCGGCTTCGGGAACGAGGAAAGGATGCGGGTGACCTTCCAGCGCAATCTTTCCATCTCGCCAAGCGACTACCGGAAGCGGTTTGCGACGTGAAGTCTTCATGCTGTAACGGCGACGGGAGGGTCTGGTGAAACGACTGGGGACCGTGGTGTTGGGGCTCGTGCTCGCGGGAGTGACGCTGGCGGCGTCTCCTCGCTCAGAGAATCCGGAAGGCTTCGTCCTCGAGCCCTTCCAACCCTGCGCGCCTTCCGGAGCCAACTACCTGGCCTTCACCCCGGGTGGGCGACACATGCTGCTCGAAGAACCGGAGGATGCTGGAACGAGGCGTATCTGGGCCGTCGAGCCGGGCACCCGGACTCTCCCGGTACTCCTGACGGGCGCCGCGGTCTCCAACGAGCATCTCGCCTGCGGCGGTGATGCGTTGAGCACCTGTGTCGGCTGCCGGGGTCTGACTCCGGATGGCGGGAGCGCTCGGACCCTCGGCGTCGCGTGCCGATGGTACCGGGGTGACGGAGGCTCGGACGAGGTCCGGTTCCAGGGTGACTGGGCCCAGGGACTGGAGGGACCGTACTCCTTCGAGGTCCATCCGGAGTGGCACTCGGTCGCGTTGCGGAGCTCCGACAATGCAATCCGTGTCATCGAGCGTGATGGAGGAGTGTCCCCATCCCTTCGGATACCCGAGCTGCGGTGGGTGACGCCCATGGGCTGGGAGAAACAAGGAGCGCGCTACCTGCTTCGATTCGGGGTCTCCACGCTCCCTGGCGTGCAGTATTTCGCCGGTGACTACAATCCACCCGCCGAGAGGGAGCTCCTCAGCGCGCTGTGGGATCCGAGCACCGGCGTGGTGGGCGCGACGCAGGTGTGGCCGGACGATGGCGAGAGTCGCTCCTTTTCACCCAGCCGTCGGTATGCCCTGGACCTCGACCCGAGGGATGGGCGGGCGCCGGTGCTCGAGGAGGTGTCCTCCGGGGCCATCCGTCGGCCGAAGTTGCCCGAGCGCGTGCGGGATGCGGTCCTGGGGGCATCTGGAGGCATTCCGGCCTCCTGGTCGGGTGGTTCGCGGTGGCTCGGCGAGAGCTGGGTGGCCCTGAGCCTCGACCCGCTTGTCATCCTCGATACCCGGACGCTGAAGCTCTTCTATCCGATGGCCCTGCGGACGCTCGTGACGCTCGAATCCTTCAGTCCGGACCTGCGCTGGGCGGTGGGTCGCGCGCCGGACGGAAGCTGCCAGCTCGCGAGCCTCCGACCGACGAACGGAGCGCAGGTCCCCAGGCGTCCCTACCCGGCATCGTGGTGGCCCGAGGCGGCCACCGAGTAGCGGAGGAATGGCTCAATCCCACGCAGGTGCCGTGCCCCGTGTCACCGTGATGGCGCCGGGGCTATCCTCCCGGCATGTCCCACGTCGACTACGTGAAGATTCGTGGCTGCGAGGCCTCGGAAGAGGTGCGGCCAACGCTCCAGAGGCACGGCATCACCGCGGGCCCGGACCTTCACGAGAAGGAGAAGGTGGAGCAGGTGTTGCTGGCCGCCCTGGATGACTTTCCGGAGGCGCTCATCTGCGTGGTGCTCCAGGACACGTTCTGGGAGTTCGAGCACGGCGTGCTCCTGGCATCTGATGATGAACTCGACGAGGCGGAGGTCTGCTGGTCCTTGAAGGAGGATGAGCGGGTCGGGTTCTCGGTGCCTGAAGGGGAGGAGGCCCAGGTTCCGCTCTCCGTCGGCGCGGACAGCCTGCTCGACCTCTTCGACGGCACGACGAAGGATGCTTCCGCCGAGGAGCACCTGCTGCGCCTGCCCGAGCGCTTTTTCGAACTCCCGAAGGCACTGCGGATGCTGGCGCATATCGCCGCGGTGCTCGAACCCGACCGGTTCCAGGTCCTCGTGGACATCGCCGGGCACTACTACGTGGCCACGCTGGAGCGGAAGAAAGGGGTCGTCCTGGCGCCGCTCTACCCCTGGGTGGAGGACGGCGAGGTGCGGAAGCTCATGCGCTCGGCGGTGGGCACTCCGGCGTCGGAGACCTTCGAGCCCTGTCCGAAGAAGGTGCGGACCCGGGGCGGCTCGAAGCGGGACCCCCAGCAGCCCTTCACCACGGGCTCGCTGAAGGCGCGCATGGACAGCGTCCAGGACGCCCCCGTCATGGTCCGCGCCGCGTATGGCAGCGAGACCTTCGTGGATACTCCCGAGGCCTTCGAGCAGCTCGTGGCCGCGCTGCGGGCCCCGGAGAATGGGGGACCCCGGTTCGCCCCGGTGCGGAGCGCGCTGTACCAGGTGCTCTTCAATCACTGGCCGGAGAAGACTCGGCCGCTGCTCTTCTCCGGGCTGGAAGCGGAGCAGGACGACGCGGTGCGCGGGCGGCTCTACGCCTGCCTGTCGAGGGTGGAGGACCCGGCCGCGTACCACGCCCTGGCGCGAGGCATGAAGGTGGAGCCGCCCGGGGTGCTCGAGCGGCTGTCCCAGGTCATCTGGCGGCAGACGGCCACGGTGGAGCTGCTGGTCCGTGAGTACCTCGTCCCCGCATGGCCGGAGGACCGCGCGCTGGCGGACCGCCTCGTGAAGGTGCTGCGTGACGAATACGTGGAGATTCCGCCCGCTTGGGTGTCCGAGGCGCCCGAGGAGCTGCTGAAGGTGCTCGGCCCCGTCCTCGCGAAGGCCTAGGGACACGGGGCATCACGCCCGCCACTCCGGGTCGAGGTCCGCCAGGTTCGCCATGCCCCTCCGCTGCATGTGCCGAGATGAAGGACCACTGCAATCCACTGGACTGTCGCGCGATATGTCGCGGGGATTTTGAATCTCCGCGACGCCGTTGCGTACATTGCGCATCCAGCCACTCAAGGGGTCCACCGCAATGCACAACCCATTCAAATCGAAGGCCTTCATCGTCATCGCATGTGTCCTGGGGTCCATGACGGCCAGTGCCCAGGATGAGGACGAGGCCGCGTCGGTCAAGGTCGGCAAGGACGGAAGCGTGAAGGTGAAGGCGCAGGGGAATACCGTCGAGACGCGCGGCGGAACGACACGGGTCCGCTCGGGCGGAGGCGTCGACGTCCAGGTCGATGGCGCCATGGCGCATGACGATGACGACGAAGCTGACACGTCGTCGCGGCGCAGCGGCTCGCTCGAACTGGTGGACTCCGAGCGCACTGTGACGCACGACTGTGCCGACGGGGGCAAGGTGGAGATTGTCGGCTCCGACAACAAGGTCACCCTGACGGGGACCTGCGAGCTCGTCGAGGTGACGGGCAGCGACAATCAGGTCGTGGTCCACACCGCGCACCGCATCGAGACGACGGGCAGCGGCAACAAGGTCTCCTGGAAGCAGGGCGCGGAGAAGGGCAAGAAGCCGCGCGTCAGCAACACCGGAACCAACAACCGCATCGCCCAGGCGCGCTGAGCCGGGACGTCGCGAGGAGGTGGGGCCGGCAGACCTTCGCCCCACCTCCCGTTCCCACGGGGATGGCCCGAGGCCGCGCCTGCCTTCATTCAGGCGCGAGGGTGGCGCGGTCTTCGCCCGCCGGACCGGCCTGGCAATCGTCACATTTAATTGTGATTAATCCCGGTTAATCAGCACGACAAGCAGAGTGGCCTCTACCTGCCGCCGAAAGGGTCACGGCAGGGCTGACAATCCAAGAGGTCAATCCATGTTGAAGCAAGTCATGCGGCCGTTGTTCCTGGGGGCGATGTGGTTGGGCGCCTCTGCCTGTGGTGGAGCGCCGATGGACGAGGCGTCCGCCGAGACGGTGGAAGTGGGCGAGGTGGAGCAGAACGTGTGTCAGCCCGGGACGTACCAGGGTGCTTGTCGCGACTACGGCAGCGGTGGGTGGCTGGACTCGAGCTGTCCGAGCGGGACGCCGTACAAGTGGAGCTTCTGGAACTGCTCCCAGTATATGTATGGCTCCGGAGCGTCAGCCCAGTACTACCGCCAGTACTGCTTTGACCTGCAGCTCTACACCTGCCACAGCAGCATCAACACGCCTCCTGCCGGGAGCCCTCCGCCTGTCGGCCCCCCGCCGCCCTGCAGGCAGAACTGCTAGTCCGTGTCTGGCTAAAGCGGGGTCGCGCGAGGGATTCGCGCGGCCCACGCCGCGCGTGACGCCAATCATACGTGCAGTCATGTCATGCGGGGAAAATAGGACAAAGTTGACAGATTGGTAAATACGCTCGCGACAAGTCCGCGCGTCTGCCGTTGAGTCCCGTGCATGGGTGGACCGACCGACCGCACCTACGGCTTCTGCTACCACGACGGACTGTGAGCGGCTCGAGGTGAGCTTGTCCAGGCCCCCGCGGTGCCCCTCGTGGGAGGGCGGCCTGGACAGGCGTTTCCCACGGGGCCCGGCCCGTGCTCAAGCGCTCCGCGACGCGATGAGCGCGAGGTTGCGCGGAGACAGGCGCCGATCGAAGAGCTGGAGGAGTTCGACCTGGAAGCCCAGCTCCTCCAGGAGGATTGCGCGATCAAGCAGGAGCACGACTTCCAACGCCCTCGCGAAGCGGTCCCTCAGCAGATGGCAGAGCAAAAGCTCCCGCGTCTCGGCGCGAACGGACACCTCGAAGGCATTCAGCTCGGCGTCCGTCATGCGGGGGTCGAGGCCCAGGCGCTCCAGACGGTCGAGTGCGTAGACGGCGAAGGGGCCGTCATAGAGCGCTCGGGGCGCGTCCCCGGCCCTCACGAAGCCGCGCTCGGGGAAGTGCCGCTTCGCTAGGAGATCGAACGCGAAGCGCCACGCGTAGACCCGCTTCATCCGCGCGAACTCCACCTCGGTCTTGTGATGCCGTCCCCGCGTCGTCAGCGCCAGGGCGTGCGAGGTGAAGGGCAGTGGGTGCGCGCCCCCGAAGCCGGACACGGGGTAGTCCCGAGGGACCTCCAGCTTGTCGTAGCAGCAGCCGATGTTCAGGACGAAGCCCGCCCCCTGGCTCTTGCGGAGCTGCGTGAGGGCGAGCGGCCCGCAGGTGTGCAGGCCGATAGAAGCCCGGTCCAGGCCGGAGAAGAGCGGGTCGATTCGCGGTTGGAGTCCGTCCTCGACGGAGGCCTGGATGAAAGACAGGGTGTCCCGGACCGGGGTATTGGTTCTCGTCAACCACCGCCGGCCCTTGTCCTGCAGCGCGGCGTCCCGGTCGATGCTGTGGAAGGTCCACCCGAACGTCCGCGCACAGAGGCGGGCGAGATGTCCCATGCCGCCGCCGATATCGACCGCATGGTGGATGAAGCGCGTTCTCGGCGCGAGCAGGGCGAGCACCCGCTCGAGTTCGTGGGTCTTCTTGGCGCTGAGTCCCTGCGTCTGCGCGACTGTCAGCGGATGAATGCCCTCGTGCCAGGGCAGCGCCGTCAGTTCCTGGAGTGCGCCGAGGAGCGCGCCCAGGGACGGAGGAGGGACGCCCACGAGCACCCCCTGGTCCAGCCGCCGCTCGCCCGCTTCATCGAGCGACCGGGCATAGGCAAGCCAGTCCTCGGGATAGGCGGCGCCGGACTCGGGCCAGCCCTGGAGGATGGAGCGGGACCAGAGTGGGGACCAGGGCCTGAGCAGGTGCGTGAGCGCCTCGAGTCGCGCCTGGAAGTCCATGGCGGCGCATCCTATGCGCCGCTGCTCCGCCCGTGGGTGATGACGAGGGCCCTCCCTCGGCAGCCGTGCTCGGCAACGCATGGGCGCACGCTCGCCCCCAGGCGTTGTTCCTCGTCGGAGGCGAGCGCGAAAGCCCGGCCGCCGTCAGTCGCCGCGGTAGGTGGTGTCGAGGATGCCGATGCCCGCGCCTTCCACGTACAGGGTGACCTGCGTGCCCTGGGTGGCGGCCTGGGTGGCGCGCTCGAACAGGCCCAGGCGCTCGGCCTCGCTGTACTGGTAGCCGGCGGACGAGGCACCCGAGCCCAGATAGTAATAGCTGCCGACGAAGCTCCCCGTGCAGTTCGCCCCGGTGTTCACCTGCACGACCACGTAGCCCTGGCCGTAGACGACATTGGGTTGCCGGGTGTACTTCGCCGCGCAGACGTAGCCATTCACGGTGATGGGGGCCGCCAGGGCCGTGCTGGAAAACCCGACCGACATCATCACCGCCGAAACAACGATGGACGCTCGCTTCATGGTGTTGTCCCCTTGTGCTGTGGATTGAGGCCTCCGCACCCAGGCTGGGTGTGGGGCTCCGGAAAGCGTCTCTGCCTTTCCTCGCGAGATAACGTGCGAAGGGGGATTTCTTCCTCACCGCCTGTTCGCGTTCGAGCGTGGGATGAGGTGGGAACTGGCGCGCGCACGCAGGGCGAGGTGGATGGCGCGGCGCGCTCTTGATGTGTCCCAGGTGGGGTCAGAAGGTGACTTCTTCGATGACTTTTGTGTGGTCGCCTGGCAACCGGGGTGCCACCTGCCCGGCGAGCTCCTTGATGCGCGCCGCGGAGCAGCCGCCGCAGCCCAGGGCGTCCTTGAGCTTCTTCCCTCCTGGACCGGCCCGCAGGTTCTTGACGGCGTTCCACGCGTTGATGAGGCCGAACTTCCGGGTGCGCACGGTCTCCCCTCGGATCGCCTTGCAGATCAGCTCGAGGTCCGCGTCATCGAACTCGGTGAGGTCACGGGCTTTGTCATCATTCGGGTGGTTGGCATAGAACACCCTGCGTTGCCTGGAGAACGTGGGCCGGGTGTTCAGCGTCTGCATGAGCGCGCTGCCCGCGGTGAGGTCTCCCGGCCCGGGCACGCAGTCGGAGACAATCAGCGGAGCATCCGTGAACCCCTGGAAGACGGGGTCGATCAGCGTCATCCGGAGGTCGAGCTGACTCGGGCTGGGCGCCGGTTCGAGCACGAAGCCCTTGCGATGCCGGCCGCGCACCTTCTTCATGAACCCGCAGGTGGTGGGGACCTCCGTCGGCATCCATTCTTCGTCCGCGAGCGAGTGGTCCGCGCCCGTCGCGATGATTGCGCCGAGTGAATGCGCCACCACCTGCACGGTCGTCCCCGAGTGCGCTCCCCGCGCCTGAACGATGGCGTTGCGCAGACAGTCCGCCGTCTCCATGGGGTGCCGGTTGTCCGGGTAGAAGAAGTCGTAGACCTGCGCATTGGACGGGAAGTTGTTGATGGCCGGGTCCATCACCTCGGGCCCGGCACCGATGCCATGCACGGAGATGTAGGGCACCTTGTTCGGATCGATGGGCCCTCTGGGTCGCAGCTCGCACATGCCACAGCGCGCGCGCATCCGTGACCGCTCCGCGCCATTCGTCCGGTCACCCGCCGTGGTCGGCGTGGGATTCAAGACGGGGGTTGGAGCAGGCGCGGCCTGGGGCGCGAAGGAGGCTTGCACTGGCGGCCCCTCGGCCAGGGTGGCGCCCGCGTCGGTCCCTGCGTCGGCGCCCGCGTCCACGACAGGCCCCGTCCCCGCATCCCGCCCTGCGTCCGAGCCCGCGTCGGCGCCTCCGTCCGAACCCGCGTCTGAACCACCACCGCCACCGCCGTCCGAACCTGTGTTGGAACCCGCATCGGTGCCTGCGTCGTCGTCACAGGTGGCTGTCTCAGTGAACTCCTGCTCAGGAGGAGGACAGCCGGCGTCTCCGGCGTCACCCGCATCTCCAGCGTCCCCGGCGTCAGCGCCTCCGTCACACTCGTCGCAGACCTCGGGCTCCTCCTCGTCTTCGGTCGACATCCCTTCGCGCCACTGCTCCGTGCTCCCTGTGCCCTTGTCCTCCGAGAGGCAGGCCGACATGCCGACGGCAAGCACGAGCATCGCCAGGAAGAGCGCGCGGGCAGCGAGGGGACTGGTGGTCGGGGGTGGCGGTGGCTGGGAAACCAGCATGGGATGTCCTGGATTGAGAAGGAGTTGCGAGCCCTCCCCGCGAGCATAGGACAAACAGCGGGGCCTGAACAGGTTTACCTGGAAATCCACGAGAATCGGAATGGGCCGCCAGACGCTGATGCTGGGGCTGACGGCGCGCGGTATCGGAACCTGTGTCCAGGCTGACGATGTATCCCGAAGTCATCCGACGTGAGCTTTCAATCCCAGATGAGTTCATCCATCCGCTCGGGCGGGAGTGGAGTTGACGGGACGAGGAGGGCGGCTAACGAGAACACATGTTCACGATTTGCGGGGGCACTGTTTTCATGTAAGCAAACCAAGACAGAGGGGGATGTCCATGCAGCGGTTCTTGAGAGTGCTGGCTGGCGCGGTGTTACTTGTTTCGTGCGGAGAGTCCGCGAGCGAATCAGTGAAGACTCCGGTGCGTCTCGAGGTCGAGCGCGAGTTGACGGCACGCGGCTTTGATTTGCGCGAGATGTCCGTGGTGCCCCGGAAGGAAGGGGACGACACGTACCACCAGCTTCGTGTCGACGAGCTGCCCGTGTGGGGCGTGGGCGCGAAGACCGCGAACGGGAAGACCCGCGTCACCCCGGTTCGCGTCGAGCCCACGGCGAAGGTCGAAACCCAGGCGCGCGTCACCCGGGGCGAGGCCGAGGCGGCGGCCCTCTCGGCGCTGGGCGACCCCACTGGGACGGTGTTGCGCGGCGGAGAGCTGATGCTGCGTCCGCACGAGGAGCGGCGGCTCAAGCCGGGTGTGCCGGTGGTGGGCTCTCACGATGCGACGCAGTATGAGCGTGTCATCACCGAGCTGACGCCCATCTACCGACTGACGCTCTCCACCGGTGGCCCGGGCTCTCTCTGGGCCTTTCCGCGTGAGTGGGTGGGCGAGGTAGACGCGCTTTCGGGCAAGGTCCTGCGGGTGGCTCCGGCGGAGGTACACGTCACCTACGCCAACGCGTCCTTGAAGGGGCGCTACTCCGGCACCAACACCTTCTCGGTCGTCGTCAACACGGCGAAGGCGCTGTACAAGCTCGAGGACAAGCGGGGCAACACATTCCTCGCCACGCGCCCGAACGGCGACGGCACCATTTCCTATCTCGACTACTCGAGCCCCGATGCGTCCTTCGGAGATGGCGCGCTGTTCAACGTCACCTCCGAGGCTCGGAGCACGAACGGAGAGACCGCCGCGGTCGACGCCTTCTTCGCCTCGAACATGACGTCGACGATGTTCGAGTACTTCCTCGGCCGGACGGGGTCCAAGGCGCTCCCCCCGATGGAATTCAAGATGCACTATCCATGGGACAACGCGGGCTACATCGCGAGCAGCAATGACCCAAGGGTCTTGATTGGCTATGAGACCTATCCGGCGCCGACGGGGGTGACGACGCTCGTCCACCTCGCGACCACCGACATCGTCGCCCACGAAATCACCCACGATTTCTTCATGCGTGAGGTGTGGGGGGATCCGAGCCTGGGCTCCGGGGCGTCCGGGGAGATTGCTGCCCTCAATGAGGGCACCGGCGACATCATGGGCTTCTTCACCGAGTTGGGGCGCGACACCCTCAAACGGCGCCCCCTGAATGAGATTGACCAGGTGCTCCTGCGCCCCGCCAATCTGACGATAGGCGAGGACACCGGAGTTGCAGGACGCAGCCTCCTGACGCCCTCCAATCCGGAGTGGACCCCGGACCTCGTCAACTGGGATGAGCACGAGAGCTGTGGGCCCATCGACCGGATGTTCCTGCTCCTGGCCTATGGCTGTCAGCCGCTGGCGCAGGGCCAGTCTCCGGGGCCCTGGAACTGCCCGAGGGTCTCCGAGGGCTTCACGGGCATCGGGCCGTCCACCGCGGCGGTCATCTGGACCCGCACGGTGGAGGCGCTCCCGGTCGGGGCGGACTACGCCCAGGCCCGAGACGCCGCGCTCATGGCGGCCGGGGTGATTGACGGCGCCTCCTCCTCGACGAAGATGCGCGCGGTCGCCTCTGCCTTCGCGGCGATCAACGTCGGCGCGGTGCCGGACAACCAGCCGCCGCAGGCGACGCTGTCCTGCCGGCAGCGCGGCTCGGACATCGAGTGCACTGGGACGATCACCGACGCGGAGGCTCCCAATCAGGCCCGCCAGGCTCCGCGCCTCGTGGTCGACGGCGGCGTGCAAACGGTCGTGCTCCCAAGCTTTCAGTTCACCCAGCTCATCCCCGCGGGCGCGCTCTCCACGGGGCCCCATACGATTGTTCTCGAAGCATGGGACCTCTGGAACAATCAGGTGACCAAAAGCGTGACAGTGACGCTGGACCGGACGCCGCCCACCGCGTCGCTCACCGTCACGGGCTCGCTGAAGCAGCCGTGGTTCTTGATCACCGCGAACGATGCTTCGGGAATTGACTCGGTCGACTTCATCCGGAACGGACAGTTGATTGTCTCGCTCATGGCGCCGCCGTTCGAGCACCAGTTCGACACCACCACCTGGGCCGATGGTACCTACCCGCTGAGCATCAAGGTCTCCGACCCGGCCGGTAACGTGACGACGCTCACGCACACGCTGAGGGTCGACAACACACCGCCGTCGGTGTCGATGGCCGTGAGCTCCTCCGGGCCGCCGTTCACCGTCAACGCTTCCGTGAGTGATGCATCCGTGATTACCCGGGTGGACTTCAAGGTGGACGGAGTGGTGTTCGCCACGAGGACGAACTCCGCGACGACCTACTCCGCCAGCTACTCACCGACCGACGGGCTGGCGCACAACCTGATTGTCGAGGTCACTGACGCGTTCGGGAACAAGGGTGTCGCGACCCGGGCCGCGCCGCTCGACAGCACTCCGCCCGCCGTGACGTTCAGCGCGTCCCAGTTGGGCACCACGATGACGCTCAGCGCGAACGTCACTGATACGTGTGGCATCCAGTACCCATACTCGCTCTTCGTGGACGGCACCCTGGTCGCCCAGCCCACCACGCCGGGCTACGTGCTGACGTTCGGCTCGGAGATGGCGTCTGGAACGCACGTGTTCCAGGCGCTGGCGCAGGACCGTTGCAGCAACACGGCCAACTTCGTGGCCTCGTTCGTCAAGTCGAACTCCGTGCCGGTGATTGTCTCCATCACGCGCAACGACACCCAACCCAAGAAGCCGAAGTTCACCGTGGCGTGCAACGACCCGGAGGGAGTCCACCACGTGGAGATGCGCGAGAATGGCGTCATCCTCCAGTCCGACACCACCGCGCCGTACGAGTTCGTCGTCGACACCACCTCGCGCACGGACGGCGATTACATCGTGCTGTTTCAGTGCTCGGACAACGCGGGCTTCGCCAGCAGCCCGGAGACCCGGACGGTGATCGCGGACAACACGGGCCCGACGTTCAACTTCAGCGTCCAGGGCTCACGTCGCGCGTATCTGGTGTCGGCGGGTGCGGTGAGCGACTCGCACGGTGTGCAGTCGGTGACCCTGAGCGGAGGCCTGATTGGAGGCTTCACCGTGACGCTGCCTGTAGCCCCCTACGCATACGTGTGGAACATCGCTGGCACAGCCCCGGTCCAGAGTGACCTCCCATTCTCTATCTCGGCGCGAGACACCTGGGGCAACGAGTCTTCGCTCAGCCGCATCTGCTATGTGGACACCGCCTCGACGCAGGACGTCGTCCTGAATTGTCATTAGGTGTCCTGAACCCCAGGCAGGCGGCCGGGCCCGGAGAGTTTTTTCCAGGCCCGGCCGTAAATTCTCAGTCGGTCAGACAGACCCACCTGTTGTGCGGAATGGCCTGGCAGAGACAATAACCCGGGGTGCCGTTGGCGAAGGTACAGCCAATCTCCCGGTCCGGGCTGCAGACCTTGCCCTGGAGGGACTCGCAGGTGGCGGCCTGCGCGGACACTTCCTGCTCGGGAAGGGCGCCAGTCTCAGTGCCCTCCGGGACTTCTGCTCCGCCACAGCCAACGATGGAAACGAGCGCTGCGAGTGCCAGTACACGAAGAATCATGTTGGAAACCCCGTTGCAGTTGTAGCCCTCGAATCCAACTGCGGGCCCTGGGCTTGGGTCAAGCGCCACCCTTCTGACGCGTTGCGCCCATTGTCCACCCCACGTCAGTGGATGTGTGGGAACTGGCGGCGCCGGAGGTCCCTCGGCCCGAGTGGCTTCCAAGAAGTGCCTGGCTTCAAGTGAGGGATGGCTCAGCTGTCCATGGGGATGCGGCTCCTGCCTTTCCCGCGAACCCTCTCCAGGGAGCGAAACACCTCGTGGAGACGAATGTGTCGGTGCTCGGCCATGCTATGGAAGAGACATGAGTGATTCGACCACGCTTCTGGGGGCCCGCAACGTGCGCATCAGCGCGGACTTCTGGAAGAAGTGCGCGCCCCTGCTGGGCAATAACGTGTTCCTCGACCTCGCCCTGGTGAGGCGCACGGCCTGGGGAGACCTCGACTTGTCGCTGCCGGAGGGGACGCGGCTGATTGGCTATGTGAAGCAGGAGAAAGACTATCTGGTCTTCTTGAAGACGCTGGAGTCGTTCCTGCCGAAGTCACCCACCACTGGCCTCAAGTCCTGGGGCGAGGCTGTCTTTGAATCCACAGGAGGGGGCCGCTGGCGCGTGCTGTTCCGGTATGGCCCGAAGCCGGAGATTCGCGTTCGCTACCAGGTGTGGGCCGTCAAGCCTGTCTCGTCCATCCGGCCACTGTCGCGCGCGAAGGCGACGCGGGCCGCGCGCCCCGACAAGGAGCGGCTCTTCGTGGACACGGAGACGGACTTTCGAGGCGTGGCGCTGGTGGGCAGCGAGCTCTGGGTGCGTGCGGGCAGCCTGGGCGAGCCGGGGCGCGGCAAGCGCACTGCGTTCAAGGACGCGAAGCAGGCCCGCGCCGCGGCGGACGCGCTCATCGCGAAGCTGCGTAAAAAGGGCTTCGTCGAGAGCAACGTCTGACAGGAGGCCGCCGGACCCGTTCCTCGGATTTCGATGCCCGGGCTTGAAGGCTTGCTCGGGCGAGGTTGTCGGGTTGGGGTTCGGGCCCTGGCGCGGGGGCTGATGTGGGTGGGCTGGGACTCCACGCGCGTTCGGAGGCATGATGATGGGAGCAGCCGAGGGGTGACCCGGTCCTCGCGGGTGACGCACGGGTGCCAGGAACCAGGGTCGTTGCAGGGGGAGCGCGGGAATGTCGGAGTCGGTCGAGCAGAGGTGCCTCCGGTGTGGTGCTCCGGATGCGGGGAGCGTGGCGCGCTGTGTGTGCGGCGCCAGCCTCCGGGTGGACGTCGTGTTGCGGGACGCGGTGGCTGACGAGCGGACGCGCTTCGCGTTGGCCCGGGCCATCTCGCTGCTGGGCCCTCCCGCGCCCTCGTTCTCCGAGGCGCGAACCCTGCTCGCGACGGCGGGGGCTCCCCTGGCGCGTGGCGTCTTTCGCGCCTTCGCGGAGAAGCTCCTGGAGGTGCTGCGCGCCCAGGGCGCCCGCGCGGATTTGCGGCCGTTCGTGGAGTCGGTGGTGCCCGTCCAGGAGTCCTCGCGTGGACTCCTGAGGGCGCTCGTGGGTGCCTGCGTCCTGGTCGGGTTGGTGGGCGGCATCTGGATGGCTCGCTCTCCGCGTTTCGAGCGCACGCGCTCGAATGTCCTGGCCCTCGCCACGGGTGAAGACACTCCGGGCGAGGCGGCCCCCGTGCCCTCGGCTCTCTCCACCGCGGAGATTTCACGCCGCGCCGGCCCGAGCACGTTGACGCTGCGGTGTGGGAGCAAGACGGGCTCTGGCTTCTTCGTGGACTCCGAGCTGGTGCTGACCAACCAGCACGTGGTGTGTCCGCCGGGCAAGATGATGACGGCGGTGCTCGCGGACGGGCGGGAGCTGCTCGGTGAGACGGTCGCCAGTGACGTGGACCTGGACCTCGCCACCGTCCGCGTCGTGGGCGCGAAGGCAGTCCCGTTGCCACTGGGGGACGTCACGCGCCTGGAGCCCGGGGACCCGCTGGTCTTCATCGGCAGCCCCAAGGGCCTGGACTTCACCGTGCACGAAGGGAAGGTGGGCTTCGTGGGCCGGCAGTACCTGGGCACTGGCTATGTGCAGTTCAATGCCTCGGTGAATCCGGGCAACAGTGGCGGACCGCTGTTGAACGGACGCGGCGAGGTGGTCGGCGTCGTCTCGATGAAAATCGAGAACGCGGATGGGCTGGGGCTGGCGCTGCCCATCGCCTATGCGAGCAAGCTCGTCTCCGTGCCCACCACGCCCGAGTCCACGGAGCGCTGGAGTCAGTTGCTCAAGCGCGTGGCGCGCGACGAGGAGCGCGAGGTGCGGCGCTTCCAGGTGGACACCGAGCAGCAGGTGGTCCTCTCGGTGCAGCGGGTCGACGGGCTGGGGCTCATCGTGCTGGTCGTCGAGCGGTTCGACTCGCCACCCACGGCCGTGAAGCGCCGCATGGAGCTGGAGGCGGAGGGGAAGACGTGCACGCTGGATTTGGAGTTCGAGGACTGGCGGCCGCTGAGCCAGTCGCTGGCGGCGCAGGAGGACTCGCGGCGGCTGCGCTGGTTCCTCTCGCGAGGCCTCACCCTGGGCATCCACATCGGTGGGGCGCGGCTGCCCGTCGAGACCTGCTCGCTCCCAGAGGTCGGCACGGCCTGGCTGAAGTCAGGGCAGGGAAGTGGTGAGAACGAGGAGCGCATCGAGGTGTCGCTCAAGGACGTCAGGGAAGCCCGTGAGACGTGGACCCGGAACCCCGCGGGCATCCAGCGCTGGGAGCGGGAGCGCTTCAAGCAGAGGCTGGCGGGGAATCGCACACGGGAGGAGGAGGAGCGGTGGCGCACGTCCTTCGGCAAGGCCCGCGCGCGTGTCGCCCGCTTCGAGGAGGAGCGCGCGCGTCTGCGCAAGGACGAGTCCTCCGGCAAGCCGGTGGCAAAGCGCCAGTTGGAAGTGGAGGCGGAGCTGAAGCTGGCGAGCCAGCAGCTCGCCGAACTCGAGCGCTACGCCGTGGAGAAGAACGTTCCCCCGGAGTGGCGGCGGTAGGCCCTGGGGCCTGGGGCTCCGCTTTCGCACCTGTCGCCATGTCCGTGGCAGGTGCCGGAACGAGGTCGGAGGGGTCTGCTGGCGCTTTCGCGGTGGGCTCAGGACCTTCAAGGCAGCTCACGTCCATCCCCGCTCCTCAGCGCGCCCAGCTTTCCTTGGTGCTTACCTCCGGCGACGGTGCTCCTCGACCCCATTGTCTTCCTGCGTGGCAATGCCCGCGACCGTATGCCGCCAACCATTGCGAAGACCGTTCCGCCGACCTTCATCCAAGGACCAAGTGACTCAATCTGAGCACAGGCAACGAGGGTGAGTCCTGGGATGAGCGTCACTATTCCACCAGCAAGCCGCCACGGGTTGTTTGTACTGTGAAGCGCCAGTCAAAGTGACCTCGAATTCGCGCTCCACGCCAGTGCAGATGTTGCTGGATGCGTAAGGATTGCCCGCTCTGCCTGTCCACCTCGAGTGGCAAGCGAAAGAGGCTTCCATGCACAGAAGAAGTGTCCTCGCGGCCCTGGCCCTCATGTTGGGGTTCGCGGCCGGGTGTAGTGCTACGCAGCCGGAGCCAGCCGGCTCGGTGCGGTTGCTCGTCTCCGAAGGTCAGCGCCTGACGCCCGAGGGAATCACCCGGGTGACGGTGACCGTCTCGGCGTCGGACATGGAGCCCATCGAGGCCGAGCTCACCCTGACGGACGGTGTCTGGAAGGGAGTGTTGGAAGGCATCCCCGCGGGCACCGGGCGCAGCTTTGAGGCCCTGGCCTATGACAACACTCACTGGTGGCGCTACCAGGGTGTCGTGACGGATGTCACCATCGAGTCCGGAAAGCAGGCCCTGGTCGCCATCGTCTTGCAGGAGTTTGTCTTTCCCTCCAACCCATTCGAAAACGCGGTGCCTGTCATTGATGGGCTCGCGGTCTCCTCCACTGAGGTGGCGCAGGGGAGCGAGGTCACCTTGACTGCCGTGGCCCGTGACCCCAATCCCGAGGACAGCCTCACGTACACGTGGACGGCCAGCGTGGGCGGGCTGTCGAGCTCCACCGGCCGGGTGGTCCGCTGGACGGCCCCCTCGCAAGCCGGGTCCGCGGAGCTCACGCTCACCGTCAGCGACGGGCGAGGCGGGGCTTCCGGCACGAAGCTGTCCTTGAGCGTCCTCTCCGGTGCGACTGGCGCCATCGTCGAGACGAGCTTCAACCACGTGCCTGTCCTCCAGCGGATCTCCGCTTCGAGCGGCCGGGTGGATGTGGCGGAGACCACCGTGCTGACGGTGGCCGTGACGGACACGGATGGAGACTCGATTCGGTACGAGTGGAGCGCGAGCTGTGAGGGCACCTGGACGGACGCCGAACGCGCCACGGCGCAATTCACTCCCTCCGTGCGTCCAAGCAGGGGCTGCAACAACTGCCGCATCACGGTGGGCATTCGTGACTCGCGGGGGGCGTGGACCTCGGGTCGGCTCTCCATCTGCGTGGGGCCCGCCCCTTCACCCGTGGTTGTCGCGGATGCCCAGATCTGGGGAGCCGCTGGGGAACCGGTGATGGTGGTGGTGCCGCCGGGCAAGCACGTCGCGGAGCTGATGCTCTGGGGGGCGGGGGGCGGAGGCGGTGCCCCGGGGCCTGGAGGCGGAGGCGCATGGCTCCACGCGCGCGTCCCGGTCACCCCAGGGGAGTCTCTCGAGCTGCGCATCGCGAGCGGTGGCGACTCGCAAGGGGGCGGTGGTGGTGCCTCGCAGGTCCTCCGTGCCGGGCAGGTCATGCTGGTGGCGGCGGGAGGCGGCGGCGGAGGACATGACGGATGCAGTGGTTGCTCCAGGGATGAAGACCCCCTGGGCGGAGCAGGGGGCGGTGGAGGCCCCGTGGGCGGGAATGGACAGGACGGCCGGCTCAATGACTACTACCTGTCCGGAGCGGGAGGCGGCGGCGGAGGAATGCAGAACGCGGGAGGTGTGGCGGGGCCGAGCAACAACCGGCAGCCGCCGGAGCCGGTGACCTGTGCGGCGCCGGGGCTTCCGGGAGACGCTTTGCAAGGAGGGGCGTCTCGTGCCTGCCAGTCCAGTGCCCAGCCCGTCGCCACCGGCCACCTGGGAGGACGCGGGATGGGGAATGGCTCTGGAGGGGGAGGTGGCTCGGGTTGGTATGGCGGAGGAAGTGGCGGCAGCCGGTACACCTACTCAGGCGGAGGCGGTGGCGGCGGCTCGTCATATGCGCATCCCAGCGTCACGCTCCTGGCGACTGAAGGCGGCAACGGTCAGCAGCCGGGTGGACGGATTGTGACGGGATACCTGGGCATCGCCGGCCGTGGGGGAGAGCCCCTGACGAATTGGCAGACGGAGCAATCGACTCCGGGAGCGTCGGGCCTGGCCCTCCTGTGGTGGAGGTAGCCGCGGCGAGTCCGTGGGGCCTTGCGCAAGCAAGGCCTCTTCTTCCCGATGACTGCCATTGTCAGAAGACGAAGCCTCGGTGGCTTGACCGAGGCGTCTGACGGGGGAAGGGGAGTGGGCCCTCCTGGATTCGAACCAGGGACCAATCGGTTATGAGCCGACAGCTCTAACCGCTGAGCTAAGGGCCCCCATGCGTGAACAACCCGCGTGTCCGGTGGCATATCCCCGCGCATGCGTTGCTGGCAAGCGCCACTCGGCCCCCTGATTTGACGCTGCCTCTCGCGTCGGCGTGAGGCTTTGTGCGCGCCTTGCGTCAGCGCTTCCGCTTCGACGTGGGAGCGCCCGTCTTGCGTGAGGCCTGCTGCTTCGCGGGCGTCGCGGGCTCCTGGGCCACCTTCACCCGGAACACCTGCCCACGCTGCTCCACCGTGACGCCCTCGGCGCGCAGGCGCTTCGCCTGCTCATTCGCCACCGTGGACGCCAGCGTCCCTCCCGCCTTCGTCACACGCCACCACGGCAGCTCCTGTCCCGGAGGCAGCTTCGTCATCTCGCGCCCCACGCCGCGCGCCGCCCCGGGACGTCCCGCGTACAACGCCACCTGCGAATACGAGCGCACCTGGCCTCGCGGAATCGAGCGCACCGCGCGCCATACCGCCTCGGAGAAGGGCGGACGCTTCGGCGGAGCCGACGCCTCGGGTTCCGCTCGGGACTTCGTCTTCGTCGTCGTCCTGGACTTGGAGAGCGCCACGGCGCCCGACTCTAGAAACACGAAGGCCCCCGGTCCATGAAGGAGCGGGGGCCTCGGGACTTCCCGTGACGGCTCACGATGGAGCCGTCAGGAAGGCGTCAGCTCTCCACGAAGGAGCGCAGGCGCTTGGAGCGGCTGGGGTGACGCAGCTTGCGCAGCGCCTTGGCCTCGATCTGACGGATGCGCTCGCGCGTCACCTCGAAGTCCTGGCCCACCTCTTCCAGCGTGTGGTCGCTCTTCTCGCCAATGCCGAAGCGCATGCGGAGCACCTTCTCCTCGCGCGGCGTCAGCGTGGCCAGCACCTTGCGGGTCTGCTCCGCCAGGTTCATGTTGATGACCGCGTCCGCCGGCGACACGAGGCTCTTGTCCTCGATGAAGTCACCCAGGTGGCTGTCCTCTTCCTCGCCAATGGGCGTCTCCAGGGAGATGGGCTCCTTGGCGATCTTCAGGACCTTGCGCACCTTGTCGAGCGGCAGCTCCATCTTCTCCGCGATTTCCTCCGGCGTCGGCTCGCGGCCAATCTCCTGCACCAGGTAGCGGCTGGTGCGGATGAGCTTGTTGATGGTCTCGATCATGTGCACCGGGATGCGGATGGTGCGGGCCTGGTCGGCGATCGCGCGCGTAATGGCCTGACGAATCCACCAGGTGGCGTAGGTCGAGAACTTGTAGCCGCGCTTGTACTCGAACTTGTCCACGGCCTTCATCAGGCCAATGTTGCCCTCCTGGATGAGGTCCAGGAACTGGAGGCCGCGGTTCGTGTACTTCTTCGCGATGGACACCACGAGGCGCAGGTTCGCCTCCACCAGCTCGCTCTTGGCGCGCTCGGCCCGCTTCTCGCCCAGGCGGATGGCGTCGTAGTTGCGGCGCAGCGCATCCACGGGGAGGTTGGCCTCCTCCTCCACCTTCTTGATCTTCCGAACCGCCGTGCGCACGTCGCGGTCCAGGACCTCGAGCTGCTCGGGCGTGAGGTTGAGCTGCTTCTGCAGCTTCTTGCCGATGTTCGGATTCTCCCGCGACTCCTTCAGCTGCGGGCGCAGCTCCTTCATGGAGATGCCGTAGCGGCGCTCCAAATCACGAAGCTCGTCCTCGGCCTTCTCAACGCGCTCGATGAGCCCCTTGAGATTCACGACGATGCGGTCGACCTGCTTCTTGTTCAGCCGCATCTCCTCCAAGACCTCCATCATCTTGGTCCGGAGGTCCTTCATCTCCTGCTTGAGCTCCTTCTTGCGCACCTCGGTCAGCTTCTTCTTGGAGATGAGCTCCTCTTCCAAGACGTCGCAGTCCTTGGCGAACTTGCGGAAGCGCTCGATCTGCTTGCAGATCTGCTCAATCTTGTTGAGCTCGCTCTGCGCAAGCTGCGCCGGGGCGTCACCCTCGCCGACCTCCTCGGGAGCCTCCTCGGCGCCCTCGGCCTGGGCCTCCTCGGGCGCGTCCTTGATGACGTCGCGCACGCGCAGCTTGGCCGTCTTCAGCTTGTTGCCGATGTCGAGGATCTCCTCGACGGCGACCTTGCAGGCGAGCAGGGCGCGCAGCACTTCCTTCTCGCCCTCTTCGATGCGCTTGGCGATTTCGACCTCGCCCTCGCGCGTGAGCAGGCTGACGCTGCCCATCTTGCGCAGGTACAGGCGCACCGGGTCGTTCGACTTGCCACCCGGCTCGTCGTCTTCGTCCTTCTCGTCCTCGTCGACGTCTTCCTTCTCCTCCTCGACGGTGACGGTGGGCTTGATCTCGTTGTTCTGAGCAGCCTTCTGCGCATCGACAATCTCGATGTCGTTGTCGCCGAACATGCTCATCACGTCGTCGATTTGATCGGACGACACGATGTCGGCGGGCAGCGCGTCATTCACCTCGTCGTAGGTGAGGAAGCCCTTCTCTCGCCCCTGGGCGAGCAGGTCCTTCACTTCCTTGCGCTCGGCGACGGGGTCCTCCTCGACGTCGTCCTCGACGGCGTCCGGGTCCACCTCGACGGCGGCGGCGGCTTCTTCAGCGGCCTCCTCGGGGTCCACGTCCGCGGAGACGACGCCCTTCTTCTTCTTCTTCGTCTCGACCTCGGCGGGCGCCTCCTTGGCCTCCAGGGGCTCCTGCTCCTCGGTCCCAGCCTTCACCCCAGCACCCTTCGCCGCGGGACTGTCCGGTGCCTTCTTCTTGCGGATCACCGGATCCACCTTCTTCTTGGTGGGCTTCACGGACGCCTTCGAGGGCTTCTGCGTCGGCATTCGGGTACTTCTCCTTAAGAAATTCAGGGGCTTGAGGCCTGGGGCGAGCCGGCCGATCTACCGCAAAGTCAGGGTTTCTTACAAACGCGAAGTCAAACCGGTTGCATGGGCGCCTTTGTTCCCGGGGAAGCGGGCTTGAGCTCCTCCAGGACACGCTTCTTGAGGGCCAGCAGTTCCACGCGCTCCGACAACAGTTGCCGCGTCTCTTCCGTGAGGTCGAACGCTCCCGGCGTCTGCTCTGTCGCGCGCTTTATATAAGTGAGCCGCTCGTCGATGCGCCGCACCATGATTTCCCGGCAGATGGCGAAGAACGCATGCTCGAGCTCCTGGCCTTCCGAGGGGAGCTGGCGCCAGGACGTTTCGATGGCGCGCTTCACGGACTCGCCTGCTTCGAAGAGCGCATCCTGGGTGCCCTGGCCCGACGTGGCATGCGCGAGCGCCATGCGCAGTCCCATGTGGGACAGCTCGTCACAGACACGAAAGACATCCCTGCCGAGCAGGCGAGGCTCCCTCAGCACGGAGGCCACGTAGAGTGCCTCCATGGGCGGGGGCGGCTTCTCGGGCAGCGGGCGAGCGGGCGCGGCAGAACCGCCATCATGCGAGGCCGAAGCGGCGGGCTTGGGGGGCACCTTGCTGCGCAGCGCGGCCTCCACGTCCGCGGAGCGCCAACCGAAGTGCTCCGCGAGGGCGGAGAAGAGCGACGAGCGCACCAGTCCCACGGGCACCTGCGCCGCCACGGGCTTGAGCCGCTCGAGTGCCGCCATCTTCTCCTCGAAAGACGCCCCCTTGCCCTGGGGCAGCAAGGAGGCGAACAGGTAGGCGGTGAGCGGTTGAGCGCTTTCCAGCAGCCGCTCCACACCCTCCGCTCCCTCTCGACGCGCGAAGACGTCTGGATCATCCCCCTGGGGCAGCAGCGCCACCCGGGCGGTCGCCCCGGCGGCGAGCAGCGGACCGGCGAGTCGCTCCACCGCCGCGATTCCCGCCGAGTCCCCGTCCAGGAGCAGCACCAGCTCCCGAGCCTCGCCGCGCTTGAGCACCTGCATGTGGCCGGGGGTGAGGTTGGTGGAGCACAGCGCGACGGCATGGCGCACGCCCACCTGATGCAGGCCGATGCAGTCGAAGTAGCCCTCCACGAGGACGGCGGCCTTGCGCTTGCGGACCTCGTCGCGCGCCTGGTCCATGCCGAAGAGCGTGTCGCTCTTGTTGAAGAGCCGGGACTCGCGCGAGTTGAGGTACTTGGGCCCTTCCTCGGCGCCGACGAGGCGGCCACCGAAGGCGATGGGGCGGCCCTCCGGCGCGCGGATGGGCACCATCAGCCGGCTGCGGAAGAAGTCGTAGCAGCCGTCTCCCGTGTTTCGCTTGAGCACCAGCCCGGCCTTCATGGCCCAGTCCAGCATGCCTGTCTTTTGAAAGCGCTCCGCGAGCGTGCTCCAGGCGTTGGGCGCCCAGCCCAGGCCGAAGGACTGCGCCGTCTCTTCCGACACGCCACGACTGGCGATGTAGGCCCGCGCGGAGCGGCCCTCGTCCTGCCAGAGGGTGGAGCGGAAGTGCTCGGCGGCCAGGTCCGTGGCCTCCTTGAGCTGCTGGCGCTCGCGCATGCCCGGGTCCTGCTGCGCCTCCAGGTCGATGCCCAGCTCGCGCGCCAGGTCCCTCACCGCGTCGAGGAACGTCTTGCCCAGGTAGCGCTGGACGAAGGACACCGCGTCCCCGCTGGCCCGGCAGCCGTGGCAGAAATAGAAGTGCTTCTCCGGCACCACGTAGAAGGAGGGGGTCTTCTCCTGATGGAAGGGACAGCGCCCCTTCCACTCGCGGCCCGCCTTCTTCAGCTCCACATGTCGGGAGATGAGGCCCACGAGGTCTACACGCTCGAGGACTTCCTGGATCTTGTGTTCCGGGATCACGTCGGCCACCCCTCGTCCCGCACCTGGGCGGGCGCACTCCCGACATCCTGGCAGCCGGGCCTGACGTCGCCCGTCTGGTCGCCAACCCGCTGGATCACCCCGCCCACGAGGGCGAAGGACCGGCGACAGGGGGCGGGAAGGATGGCTGGGGACACGTTGGGGCTCCTACGGCCCGGACGGCGCCTCCCTGGAAGGGGTGGGGCGCGCGACGGACTGGCCCTGGCACTTAATGACGGGGAGACGGGGGAGCAAGTTTCCGCTCACCCCAATCCCATCCACCCGAGGGGCCGCGGGAGCAAGCGAGCGACCCCGAACGGGTGGGAGACGGCTTCAGGAAAGCTTCGCCAGCTGGGCCTTCACGGCCTCGGAGATGGCTCGGCCCTCGGCCTTGCCCTGAATCTTGGGGGTGAGGTTCTTCATCACCAGGCCCATGTCCTTGGAGCTCGTGGCACCCACCTCGGCGATGGAGGCCTGGACGGCGGCGGCCAGCTCGTCGGGGGTGAGCTGCTGGGGGAGGTAGCTCTGGAGGATGGCGATTTCGGCCTCTTCCTTCTCCGCCATCTCCGGCCGGTTGCCGGCCTTGAACTGCTCCACGGAGTCGCGACCCTTCTTGATGAGGCCGGCGACGACTGTCAGCACACCCGCGTCATCGAGGGCGGAGGCACCGGGCTCCACTTCCTTGTATTTGATGGCGCTCTTGATGGCCCGAATGACGGTGGTGCGCGTCTCGGTCTTGGCCCGCATCGAGTCCTTCAGGTCCGCGTCGAGCCGTTCCTTGAGGGTTGCCATATATGCGACTCCGCTGGGGTGGTGGTTCGGGGGGACTGGACGACGGGAGCCAGGGCACCTGACTGCTCGAGGGCGCCCCGGCTCTCACGCCGGCCTCGCAACTAGAACGACTTGCGGGCCTTCTTCACCGCGCGCTTCTTGGCGGCGAGGGCCTTCTTCTTCCGCTTCACGGAAGGCTTCTCGTAGTGCTCGCGCTTGCGGATCTCGGAAAGGATTCCGGCCTTTTCAGTGGCCTTCTTGAAGCGCTTGAGAGCGCTTTCAATGGATTCTCCCTCTTTCACTCGGATACCGGGCATGAGTTCACCTCCTTCCGCCATGCGTCAATGTGTGTGTACTTCAAAAGGGGAGCGGGTATGTCCCAGCGAGAGGCAAAACGCAAGGACGCAGGAGGGAAAAGCCCGGGGCGGATGCACTAGAATGTCCGCTGCGTGAGCCCTGCCCTCCTCCTGATGTTACTGCTGGCGACCGGTCAGCGTGGCGGCACCGGGACGACCGACTGCTGGAACTCCTGCCAACGGCACGTGGCGGACCGGGCCCTCCGGGGCCGCGTGTGTGGCTCCTGCCTGTCCGGGGGACGGGTCGACTCCTGGGTGGCGTCCCTGGGCACGGTCCGGCCGACTCCCCGCGACGCGCTCGCGTCTTCCCGCAAGGACGAGGACTGGCGGGTGCGGTGGGCCTCGGTGCGGGCCGAGGCGAAGGGGAAGGGGATTGCCGAGCGCCGCGTGCTCGCGGAGTGGGTGGCCAGCACGCCCACGTCGGCGGATCTGCAGGCGTGTCTCACGGCGGCACGCGCGGCCGCGGAGGCGGATCAATCCTCGGCGACCTTCCTTCGAGAGGCCGGAGCGCGGGGGCCCGAGGCGGCGGCTCGGGTATGGGCTCGCCGTGAGGCCATCCGGCAGGCGCTGGAGGTGGAGTTGTACTCGGAGGACCCGCGCGCGCGAGGGTCGGCGCTCGCCCACCTGGGGACGTTCATGGGGCGCAAGCCGGCGCGGCTGTTGCTCGATGCCACGGCGTCCAGGCCGGAGAGCACGGATGTCATTGGCGCCAGCGCGTTGAAGTCCGTGGCGCTGCGACAGCGCACCTCGGTGGGGCGCCTGTTGCTGGAGGAGGCGAAGCCCGCGGACGCGGTGCTCGTGAACCGACTCTTCGCCGTGTACTCGCGGGAATTGGAGGAGCTTCAGCCGGAGCTGACGGCGCCCGAGCCCCGTCGCCGGGATTCGGCGGTGCTGTCGTTGGGCGTCTATGGACCGCTGGCCCGCAGGGAGATGGAGCGCGCGCTGGAGGATGCGGACCCCAAGGTGCGTGGCTCCGCGGCGCGGAGGATGGCGGAAGCGGAGGGCACGTCGCTGCGCGTGGCCGCCGAGCGCCGGGTGGAGGGGCGCGACGCCGCCGTGTCCCGGCCGTGGCTGGAGGCCATGGTGCGGGAGAAGGGCTGCGCGGGCTTCTTCCTGGATGTGGCGGGCAACCCGAGGATGCCCGCGGAGCTGAGAGGCCAGGCGCTGGCGTCACTGGCGGACTGTCGCGAGAGCGAGAACGAGCGGGTGGAGACGCTTTCGCCCTATCTGCGCGACTCGCAGCCCGTGATTCGGGCCGGGGCGGTGCGCGTGCTGGGCTCGATGTCCGTCCGGAGACCCGAGGTGATGGATGCCACCACGCGTGCGCTGGAGGACGACGCGCCGGAGGTGGTGGCCGCCGCGCTGGCGGTGGTCGCGGGGCAGCGCCAGTCGACCCGGGGGGACGCGGCCGCGGAGCTGCTGGGCTCGGAGCACCCGGTGGTGCGCGCCGCCGCCGCCCGGGCGCTGGAGGCCATTGGCCGCGCCGTCCACGTGAAGGTGCTGGCGTCCTGCCTGCGCGAGGACCCGGTGCCGGATGTCCGGGTGGCCGCCGCGCTCGCGCTGGGCCGACTGGGCGGGCCGCATGCCGCCGCCGCGCTGTCCGACGCCGTGGCCCGGGACGGGGACACCCACGTCCAGCACGTGTCGCGCGAGGGATTGCGGCGGCTGGGCTTCGGGCCCTGAGCCGAACTCAGGGGCCGCTGATGGCCTTGGCGTCCGAGCGGTTCCGACCCGCGCGCTTGGCCCGGTAGAGGTACTTGTCCGCCGCGGCGATGAGGTCCTCGGGCTGGGAGAAGTCCGAGTCCAGCAACGTCGCCACGCCCAGGCTGATGGTCACCTTGATGGGCGTGCCGCCGAAGACGAAGTCCGCCTTGTCCACCGCGTACCGGCAACGCTCGGCGCAGGCGAGGGCCTGGTCCTCGGCGGACTCGCGCAGCATCAGCGCGAACTCCTCGCCTCCGTAGCGCGCCAGCAGGTCCTCGGTGCGCACGGTGTCGCTGACCCGCTGGGCGATGCGCGTCAGCACGTAGTCACCCGCCGGGTGCCCGTACGCGTCGTTGATCTTCTTGAAGTGGTCCACGTCGAACAGCACCAGCGACAGGTTCACCCGGTGGCGCAGGCAGTAGCTGAACTCCTTGCGCACCGTCTCCAGGAAGTACTTCTTGTTGTAGACGCGGGTGAGGCCGTCGCGCGTCGCCGACTCGTAGATGCTGCGCTGGTACTGCTCCTCCAGCTCGTCCTGGATGGAGAACTTGAGGACGGTGTTGGAGCCAATCTGGATCTTGTCGCCGTCGTAGAGCGGCGCGGCGTTGACCTTCAGGCCGTTGAGGTACGTGCCGTTGGTGCTCGCCAGGTCCACCACCTGGAAGCGCCCGTCGCCCAGCGCCACCACCTTGGCGTGCTTGCGCGAGATTCCGTCGTCCTCCACCTGGAACTGCGCCTCGGAGCTGCGCCCCAGCACGACCTCGGAGCGGTCCAGCTTGAACATCCGGCCGATGCCCGCCGCGGACTTGGCGCTGATGACGATCAGATAAGCGCTCTGCCGCTGGCCGTTGCCCAGCAGGTCCGAAATGGAATGGACGGAAGTTTTCTCCTCGGACATCGCGCCACCCATCTTACGGGCCGTTTTTTCATGGCGGCAAGCATGCTGCCGGCTTCCTTGCCGGCAACCCTCGCCTGGATTGGACTCACCGCGTTGGTTTGTGGCTCCGGCGACCCGGGGGTTCCACTGTCTTGCGTCCGACGGTCAGCTCCCCGGCCACCGGTGTCTGGATGAAGCGCGCGAGCGCCTCCGGAGAGCGGGGGTGATAGGCCAGTCCCTGCATCAGCTTCACCAGCGCCGCCGAGGGCGTCAGGTCCGCGCCGCCCACGGCCCCCTGGGCCAGGGCCGCCGCTCCAGATTCGTAGAGACTGAGATCCACGCCGTTGCGGTGGGCCTGACTCACCACGACGACGGGCACGCCGCGCTCCCGGGCCTGGGTGAACAGGGGCAGGAGCGAGCGCCCGAGGGCCGGGTCGATGGGGAAGTTGCCGGCCCCGTATGCCTCCAGGACGAGTCCCCGGACATGCGGAAGCAACTGCAGGGGCAGGGCGGGGTCCAGCCCGGGGTAGACCTTCAAGAGGAAGACGCGCGGATCCAGCTTCTCGTACAGGCGGAAAGGGCCCTTCGACCGCAGTCCCGGCTCGAATGTCGCGTCCACGCCCAGGGTGCCCAGCACGGGGCAGTTCGGGCTCTCGAAGGCGTCGTACTCGGAGACCTTCACCTTGCGCGTGCGGTTGCCCCGGTAGAGGTGCGAGTCGAAGCAGATGGTGACCTCGCGCGGCCCCTGCAGCGCGGACAGCACCGCGTCGATGAGGTTGAGCCGCGCATCCGAGCGGACCTCCCCCAACGGCCGCTGGGAGCCCGTCAGCACCACGGGGCAGGGCGGGTTGCGCAACATGAAGGACAGCGCGCTGGCCGTGTAGGCGAGCGTGTCCGTCCCATGGGTCACCACGGCCCCGTCGAAGTCCTTGAGCTGCTGGTGCAGGTGGGTGGCCATGCGCTGCCACAGCTCCGGCTGCATCTCCGAGCTGTCCACGTTGCTGATCAGCTGCAGCTCGATGTCCGCGAGCTGGAAGAGCTCCGGGACGCGGGCCTTGAGCGTCTTGAAGAAGGCAGCGGGGCGCAGGGCGGATGGCCGACCTCCGGCCATCCCCAGCGTGCCACCGGTATGCAGGAGCAGGACTCTGGGCATGATGGGCAAGGGTGCTTCCCTGCCAAGGCTTGCGTTGCTTTACAAGCCCCGCGAGCGTGGCTAAGACCCGCCGCGTGCTCCTCTCCTGCTGGAAGCGTGTCATTCCCCTGCTGGCCGCCGTGGCGCTGACCAGCTCGGGCTGCAAGAACCCGGAGGGCTCCGCGCCCGCCTCGAACCCGGCCCCGGCCGCCGCTCCGGCTCCCGCCGCGACTCCGCCGCCGCCCCCGGCCCCTCCGGCCGCCGCCCCGACGGACCCCGCCGCGGCCCTCTCCGGCATCCCGGGCATGGACTTCTCCTCGCTCTCCGCGGCCTCCAAGCGGGAGCTGGCCACCGTCCTGAGCGACGAGTTCTGCTACTGCGGCTGCCCGCACACCCTGGGCGCCTGCCTGAAGTCGCACAACACCTGCCGCCACGCCAAGCGCATGGCCCGCGTAGCCGCGCGCATGGTGTCCGAGGGCAGCCCCGCCACCGAGGTCATCGTCCAGCTGTCCCAGTACTACGGCGCCTTCCGTGAGCAGCGCGCCCAGTTCAAGGTGGACGACCGGATGTGCATGGGCGCTGTGTCCGCCCCGGTGACGGTCGTGGAGTTCTCCGACTTCGAGTGCCCCTACTGCGCCAAGGCCCGTCCCGTCCTGGAGGCCTTCGCGAAGAAGAATCCGGCCCAGGTGCGCTTCTGCTACCTGCCGTTCCCCCTGTCCAACCATGTCAACGCGGTGCCCGCGGCGCAGGCGGCCCTGTGGGCGAGGGATCAGGGCAAGTTCTGGCAGATGCACGACGCCCTCTTCACCCACCAGGAGAACCTCAAGCCGGAGGCGCTGCCCGCGCTGGCGAAGGGGCTGGGGCTGGACGGCGCGAAGCTTACGGCGGTGCTCAAGTCGGACGCCTACAAGCAGGAGCTGGAGGGCTTCCGCAACCAGGGCCGCGCGGCGGGCCTGTCCGGCACGCCGACCGTGTACTTCAACGGGCGCGCGCTCGACCTGAGCTTCATCCAGGAGGACCTGCTCAACCACAGCCTGGAGGATGAGCTGGAGTGGGTGAACAACAAGAACGCCTGGGCAGCCGACTGACACGGAGATGACGCAAAGGTTCCGCATCGACGCGGGGCAACTCGTCCCCGAGGATCGCCAGAGCCCCTCTCCATTGACGGGGCGCTCGGGGACGTACGCGCTGATGCCCACGTCCCCGGACCTGCTCGTCTTCTCCCGGGGCCCGAGCGAGGGTGGCACCATCGCCGCGCCGCGCGTGGTGCTCTCCGGTGACGCGGGCGGCTTCCCGCTGTCGGACCTGATGGCCTTCCTCAGCCAGTCGCGGTGGAGCGGCATCATCCGCGTCCACTCCCCTGGCGGCGAGCGCTCCGTCACCTTCCGGGACGGCGAGGTGCGCGGCGCCTCGTCGGACGACCCCGCGGACCGGCTGGGCGAGGTGCTGGTGCGTCTGGGCTACGTGGACCGCACGCAGGTGGAAGCCGCGCTCAAGGGCCAGCCCCCGTCCAAGGTGGGCCGCGCCCTGGTGGAGAAGGGCTTCCTGCAGGCGCACGACCTCTTCAAGTGCGTCACGCATCAGGTGAGCGAGATCTTCCACGCCATCGTCCTGTGTCGGGAGGGGAGCTTCTTCCTCATCGACCAGCCGGTGGATGAGAAGGCGAGCCACTCCATCCAGCTCTCCACCCAGAGCCTGTTGATGGACAGCATCCGGAAGATCGACGAGATGGCGCACTTCCGGAAGCGCATCCCCCATGGCCGGCTGTATGTGGCGCGCAAGCGTGCCTCGGATGGGAAGCTGGAGGAGGATGAGGACCGGGTGCTGGGGCTGCTCGACGGCCGGCGCACCATCCTGGAGCTGGGCCACGCCGCCCGCCTGTCCGAGTTCGACATCACCAAGGTCGTCTTCCGGTTGCTGGAAGGCGGCTTCGCGTCGCTGACGGACAAGCCGCTGCTCGTGCCCGCCGGCCCCGTGCCGACGGTGGGGCCCACCGGGGCCCAGACTCCGGCCACGCCCGTGCCCGCGGGCCCAGGGCGTCCGGTCGCGAGCGCCGCTCCGGCGGTGGATCCTCGCCCCGTGGCGCGCGTGTTCAACTTCATCTTCCGGGAGATTCGCGACGAGGTGGCCAAGCAGGGCATGGACCGCGAGTTCATCGCCGCCGCCAACGCCGCGCTCTCCGGACAGGCCTTGTCGTCCTCTCCCGTGCTGGAGGGCCTGGCCTTCCAGTCGGATGGGAGCCTGGCCGAGCCCCGGTTGATGGATGCCTTCGAGCGGCACCGCGCCCAACTGGGCAGCGA
Source organism: Myxococcus sp. CA051A (assembly GCF_013336705.1). Classification (NCBI taxonomy): domain Bacteria; kingdom Pseudomonadati; phylum Myxococcota; class Myxococcia; order Myxococcales; family Myxococcaceae; genus Myxococcus; species Myxococcus sp. CA051A. The sequence continues at coordinate 870,057 of NZ_JABUMS010000001.1, forward strand.
GCCGCTGGCGTCCTTCAAACAGGCGCTCAGTGACGTGATGTTCTTTTTGCTGTTCCAGGCCGGTGAGCTTCTGGAGTCGCGCGCGGACGAGGACCTCGCCCGTCGCGTGAAGGAGCTGCTGGCGACGCTCGAGGGGCCGTGACGACGGATTCGGATTGGCCGCGGTTGACGGCGGATGTGCCTGGTTGTGGTGGTGCCTTCAAGCTGGTTCCCGAAGACTTCGAGGTCGAGGAGCTTCCCGCCTACCAACCGTCGGGCGAGGGAGAGCACCTCTACCTGTGGCTGGAGAAGCGCGGCCGGGACACGCGCGAGGTGGTGCGGGCGCTGGCCTCGTCGCTGGGCGTGTCCGAGGACGACATCGGCGTGGCGGGGATGAAGGACCGGCAGGCCGTCACGCGGCAGTTGCTCTCGGTGCCCGCGCGCGCGGAAGCGCGACTGGGGGAGTTCGCGCTGGAGGGCGTGCAGGTGCTGTGGTCGAAGCGGCACGGCAACAAGCTGCGCACCGGCCACCTGCGGGGGAATCGCTTCAAGCTGCGCCTGCGGGGCGTGCGTGACGTGGAGGCCGCGCGAGAGTGCTTCTCGCGACTGTCCGCGGGCGGTGTTCCCAACTACTTCGGCGAGCAGCGCTTCGGCCGTGCGGGAGACAACGCGGACCTGGGCCGGTTGCTGGTGCTGGGGCAGCGGCTTCCGAAGCGGCCCGAGCGCTTCCAGCGCAAGCTGTACCTCTCCGCCTTCCAGTCGCGCATCTTCAACCGGGCGCTCGCCGAGCGCGTGCGTTCCGGCACGCTGTCCACAGCGCTGCTCGGTGACGTGCTGCGGAAGGAAGAGACGGGCGGCCTCTTCGTGTGCGAGGCGCCGGATGTGGATGGTCCGCGCGTCGCGTCGTTCGAGGTGAGCCCCGCCGGGCCGTTGTTCGGCCCGAAGATGACGGCCGCCACCGGAGCGGTGGGCGAGTTCGAGGCGAGCCTGCTGGTGGGAGAGGGCGTCACGCCGGATGACTTCAAGCGGGGTGGGGGCGAGACGGAAGGAGGGCGCAGGCCATATCGCGTCCGCCTGGGCTCGCCCGAGCTGACGCCGGAGGGCGAAGACCTGTGGCTCGCGTTCGAACTGCCCCGGGGCGCGTACGCCACCGAGGTCCTCCACGAGCTGCTGAAGGACGACTGACGTCCTCTCGCTGGGGTGATGCCCTGGCGCGAGGCCTGATGGGGCGCGCCCGCGCGGGCCCTTTCGTCCGCGACTCCTCTGGGATGTTGCGCTCGCGTGCGTGACTTCCAGGGCAGCGGATGCGCTGAAAAGCAACGCGCCCTCGGGCTCTGTTCCCGGAGGCGCTGACCGTGCATGCCCCGGCCTTGGGGGCTGCGTACGCGGGACACCCGTCGCGTACACCGTGTGCGGCGAGCGTGAATGCCCCGGCCTTGGGGGCTGCGTACGCGGGACACCTGTCGCGTGCACCGTGTGCGGCGAGCGTGCATGCCCCGGCCTTGGGGTGGGGGACCGCCTGCTGCGTGACTTCGGCCGGGCGGAGAGAGGCCCGGCGTGAAGCCCTGGCGGGCCGCTCGCCCGTGCGTGCTGTCGAGGACACCCCACGCGCTGAAAAGCGAAGCGCCTCCTCGGGACGAAAGCCCGGGAGGCGCTGGTCCTGCTTGCCCCGGCCTTGAGGTGGCCGGGGCGGGGCTGCCTACTGCGTGACGATGTTGAACTCCGTGCGGCGGTTCTGCGCACGGCCCGCCTTGGTGGTGTTCGGCCCGATGGGACGCGTCTCGCCGAAGCCCACCGCCTCCATGCGGCCCGGGTCGATGCCCTTGCGCAGCAGCTGCGCCATCACCGCGTCGGCGCGCTTCTGCGACAGCTTCAGGTTCGACTCATCCTTGCCGAGCGAGTCCGTGTGGCCCTCGATGCGGACCTTCTGGATCCAGGGCGCATCCCTCAAGGCCGATGCCACGTCCTCGAGGATGGCGGTGCTCTGCTTGCCGATGATCTTCGCGGAGCCGGACCCGAAGAGGATCTGCTTCTTGATTTCAATCCGGTCCTTCTTGATGACGACGTTCTTGTACTGCTTCGGGCAGCCGCGCTCTTCCTTCGTGCCAGGCGCATCCACGCACGCATCGAGTCGGTCCACCACGCCGTCATTGTCCGTGTCCTTGTCCGCGCAGCCGCTGTTCTCCGGCGGACCCGCCTCGGTCGGGCACTTGTCCTGCGCATCCGCCAGGCCGTCCGCGTCGTTGTCCAGGTCCGGGCAGCCGTCCTCATCCTGGAAGCCGTCCTTGTCCTCGGGCTCGTCGGGGCACTTGTCCTGCCCGTCGTTGACGCCGTCGCCGTCCTTGTCCGGGCAGCCCATGTTCTGCATGGAGCCCGTCTCGTTGGGGCACTTGTCCTGGGCGTCGACGATGCCGTCGTTGTCGTTGTCCAGGTCCGGGCAGCCGTCCTCGTCCTGGAACCCGTCCTTGTCCTCGGCCTGGTCCACGCACTTGTCCAGCGGGTCGACGATGCCGTCGCCGTCGCGGTCCTTCGGCGCCTCGGCCGGGCAGCCCTGGTTGTCGGCGACTCCCGCCAGCACCGGGCACTTGTCGTTGGCGTCGAGCACGCCGTCGTTGTCGTTGTCCGCGTCGGGGCAGCCGTCCTCGTCCTGGAAGCCGTCCGTGTCCTCGGCCTGGTCGGGGCAGGGGTCGTCCTTGTCCAGCACGCCGTCCCCGTCGCTGTCCGTCTCCTCGATGCGGACCACCACCTGGGGCTGCTGCGGCTTGGTCTCCGTGGGCTGCTGCGGCTGTTGCGGCGCCTCCGGGCGCTCACGCACCAGCACCTGGCGCGGACCGCAGTTCTTCGACAGCTCCAACGCCCGGTCCACCGCCGTGTCGGCGACGCGGACGTGCGAGGCGGCGCGGCCGCTGTTGCCCTGGCTCAGCTCACCCTTGGCGAAGTCGAGGTAGGCCTCGGCGGTGGCCAATTCCACTGGGGCGCAGCGCAAGGCGCCGCTGCGGCGGGCCCGCTCGACATCCGCGGCGAGCACCTGGGTGTCCGCGCGAATCTTGCTGCCGCTCACACAGCCGGCGACCAGGAGGAGGGACAGCAGCGCTGCAAGGGAGGGACGCGTCATCGGGAGCGCTCGGTGCGTCACGGGTTCGGGGTCCGTTCGCCAGTGCCAGTGTCGGAATCGCTGCCAGCCACGGACATCGCCTTCTCGCGGGCTTCATTGGCGAAGCGGGAGGCCTTCACCGCGAAATCCACACCGGCTTGATAGTCGGAGTAGCCAACCTCCTCGCGAGCCTTCTCCAGATACAGGTTGGCGGCGGTCCACTCGTACGGGGCCAACTTGTCGGCCCCGGCCGTGCGCGCTGCCTGAATCTGGACTTCGGCGTCGAGGATGTTCGCGGTGGACTTCACGGGGCCGCACGCGGTGAGCGCCCCCGCCACCGCCACCAGCACCGTCAGGTTCTTCATAGGGTGGCGCCTCTAGAGGAGGGAAAGAGGCATCGGTCGTATCAATCGCCTCTTGGGGGGTCAAGAATCGGGCATACCCCGTTGAGGAGGGGGGCCGGCCGGCGCCTGGGACTTTGACGACCGGCGCCACCCTTGCCATCGTCCCCCTCCCGTGCGCCCGTCCGTCCTCTCCGCCCGCTTCCTGGTGTTGCTCGCGCTGCTCCTACCCCCCCTGGCCCTGTCCGCCCAGGCCTCCGCCGCCAAGCGCGGCGAGCGCCGTGCCGAGACGGAAAAGGTCATCCAGACCGTCATCCAGGGAGGAGCCGTCCCCGCCGCCGTCTCCCGGCTGCGCTACCTGCGCGAGGAGCCCTATGCCGCCGACCTCATCAACGAATCCATGCGCCGGGTGCTGGAGGAGCGGGTCCGCCGCAACCTCGTCGCGGTGCTGGCGGGACTGGACACGCGTTCCGCGGAGCCGGCCCTGGTCCGCTTCGCCGGCGACGGCGACAGCACGGTGCGTATGTACGCCGCGCAGGGCCTGGCCCGGCTGAAGAGCCGCAACGTCCAGGTGCTGCTGCCGCTGCTGGATGACAAGAGCAGTGGCGTTCGCCGGGACGCGGCCCGGGCCCTGGGCGCCTCGCGCAACCCGAAGATGGGCAAGGCGCTGATGGCGGCCGCCAAGCAGGAGCAGGAGCTGGAGGTGCGCGCCATCATGCTGGCCGCCGCGGGTGAGACGGGCGACGCCAAGCAGGTGAAGCCCCTCAAGGAGTACCTGACCAACGACTCGGAGAGCACCCGCTTCGCGGCGGCGCGCGGCCTGTGCCGCCTGGGTTCGCCCGAGGGCTTCGCCTTCGCCAACAAGCTGCTCGGCGCGCAGGACCGCTTCGTGCGCCGGCAGGGGCTGGAGCTGTTCGAGGGAGTCGCCGCCAAGAAGGCCACCCCCGCGCTCAAGCCGCTGCTGGAGGACAAGGACCGGGGCCTGGCCGCCGGCGCCGCGCGCATCCTCTACCAGGGCGGAGACAGCGCCATGCTGGACTGGCTGGTGCTGGCCTCGTGGAACGCCAAGGGCGAAGAGAAGCTGTCGTACGAGAAGGAACTGGAGACGCTCCAGCTCCAGGATGACCGGCGCAAGGCCATCCTCCGAAGGGCGGGCGTGGCGCAATGACGTGGGCGGTGGTGCTGGCCGCGGCGCTCGCCACCCAGGCGACCCCGGCCTCCTCGACGAAGGCCTCCGCCACGCCCGGCGCGGCGCGGATTCTCGACTCCGGCTCGGCGGCGGCCCAGGCGGCCACGGCCACCCCCGCGCGCCCCAACGGCTGGACGGGCATGGACGCGAGCGCCTTCGCCGCCCTGGTGTCGGAGGCGTCCAACGCGCCGTTGACCGAGCGGCTGCTGTCCATGAGCCAGCGCTTCGTCAACACGCCCTACGTCCTGTCTCCTCTGGGAGAAGGCGCGGGCGTCGATCCTGATCCAACGTTCCGCCTGGACGCGGTGGACTGCCTCACCTTCGTCGAGCAGTCCCTGGCGCTGGGGCTCGCGCGCACGGAGCCGGAGGTCGCGCCGCTGCTCGAGCACATCCGCTACGCCCAGGCCCCGGCCTATGAGGACCGCAACCACATCATGGAAGCGCAGTGGCTGCCCAACAACATCCGCAAGGGCTTCCTGCGCGACGTGACGCGGCGCTTCGGGGGCGAGGACGCGGTGGCCGTCACGAAGACGCTGACGCCCGTGACCTGGCAGTCCCGCTCGTCCCAGGCGCTCCAGCTCCCCAAGGCGCGTCAGCCGGTGGGCACCTTCGCGATGAACATGATTCCGCTGGAGCGGGTGATGGAGCATGCGCGCTCCATCCCCTCCGGCACCATCCTCGTGGTGCTGCGCGAGGACCTTCCGCTGAAGGCCACCCGCGTGACGCACCTGGGCTTCGTGGTGCAGCGCAAGGGCCGCACCTACCTGCGCCATGCCTCGCGCGGGGGCTACAACCGCGTCGTGGACGAAGACTTGGAGACCTTCCTCGGCCGCAACTCCCGCTATGCGAAGTGGAAGGTCACCGGGGTGAGCCTCTTCGAGGCCCGCCGTCCGGAGTCCTCCGCGCCCGGCGCCGTCGTCCGCTCACCCTGATGTTCAGAGGGCGGATGGGGGGGCGGCCGACTGCTCGGTCTCCCGCTCCTCGTCCTCGGCGGCCCTGACGGCCTCGTCGTTGGTGGCCGCTTCCTGGGCCCGCTCCCGCTCGATGAGGGCGGCGGCGCGCTCCTGCTGCTCCTCGGGCACCAGGATTTCCCACCAGGGAAGCAGGGTGCCCGTGGTCAGCTTGTCCACCACGCCCGAGCGACCCGCGCGCACCAGCACCGGGATGTCCGTCTCCTGGAGCAGCTCCACGAAGACCTCCACCATCAGCGGGTTGTCCGTGGTGCCCGCGCGCACGAAGACGCGCTTGTCCAGTTCATGCGGGAGCGGGAGCCCCCGGCTGCGCATCTCTCCTACGTCCACCAACCGTGGGTTGCCTGGACAGTCCGAGCATTGCTCGATGTCGTCCCGGTATTCCGATCCGCACCTGGCGCAGTACTTCATGTCTGTCCCTCCTGCCCGTGGATGTCCTGGAGGGACATAGTAGGTCTGGTGTCCTGCCGCGGCACCGGGGGCCAGTCCTTCCGTTCACTGCCGGGCGTCGTCGTCGCCCTGCCAGCGGCGGGCCTCGTCTCCCAGGCTGCCGACGGCGCTGCTCAACCGCTCCACGTCGATGGGCTTGCGCAGCACCAGGTCACAGTGCTCGGCGCCGTCCACCTGGGTGTAGCCGGAGACGAGGATGACGCGGGTGCGTGGCGCGCGAGCCTTCACCCGCCGGGCGAGCTCCGTGCCACACAGCCCCGGCAGCGACTCGTCCGTCACCACCACGTCCGGGAGCGTGCTCTCGAAGGCCCGCAGGCCCGCGAGCCCGTCGTGGGCGGTGACCACGTCGAACTCGAACTCGAGCAGCTCCGCGAGGAGCTCCCGGCTGTCACCATCGTCCTCTACGAGGAGGACCTTGATTCGCTCGGCACCCATGCGTCTGGGTAACTCTGGCCCTTGTCGGATTCGTCCGCCGCGAGGACGCGGGGCCAGGTGCCTCGTCGCCTGGAGGGCAGGCGGGTGGAAGAGCCCCCCTCACCGGCGGGCGGGAGGCTGTCCATCTTCGAGCCTTGGAGGTGATGCCATGAAGGTGTTGATGCGGGGCGTGCATCTGACCCTGACGGAGTCGCTGAGGGACTACCTGCAGGAGCATCTGGTGCGCCACATCGAACGGTATGCGGACGACGAGGCGGCGGAAATCGACATCTCGCTGGTGGACATCAACGGTCCGAAGGGTGGGGTGGACAAGGAGTGCCGGGTGACGGTGCGCATGCCAAACTTCGCTTCCGTGCATGTCACCGAGCGGGCGGAGACGCTGTTTCCCGCCATCGACGCGGCGCGTGACCGGCTGGAGCGCACCCTGCGCAAGGCCGTGGACAAGCGCCGTGACGTGCACACGGACGGGCTGCCCGACGACGTGGCGGCGAACGTTCCGAGCTATTAGCCGGGGGCCTGCCTCGGTGTAGGGCCCGGTCTTCCCGGTCGTCCACCGGGCGGCCGGGCCCGCGTTGTCCGCTGCCCGAATCTTGCTGGGTCCGAATGGTGAACGCTATAAGCGGAACCCTTCACCCATGGGCTAAAGGACGGCGATGGTCCGCCTCAAGTTCCTCCTCTTCGCGTTCCTGGTCATTGGACTGGGGCTTGCTCATCTCCCGATGCTGTCGGGACCGCTTCGCGCGCGCGCGGTGGACGGAGCCACGGCCCAGTCCGCCTCGGGTGTTGCCGAGGTGGCGCGTCGCGTGGACGCGCGTCGCGCGGAGGTGCAGGCGCTGGCGCTGAAGCTGGCCGCCACGCCGGACGTCGCCTCCGCTGTCCACGCGCTGCTTCCCCCCAAGCCCGTCGCCTCCGTGCGTCCCCCGTCGCGGGACAAGGACAAGGCCGACGACAAGGACGCCCTCCAGCCGCTGACGGCGGAGCGCTTCACCGCTGTGCGGACGGCCGTCGAGGCCGTGCTGCCCAAGGAGCTCAAGGGCGCGGTGGTGGCGCTGGCCGCGCCGGACGCCGCGTTCCATGCCGTCGCGGGCGCGGAGCCGTCCTCGGATGCCACGAAGCTGGACGTCGCCGCGCTGGCGAAGGCCGGCACCTCGGTGGTGGACGCGCTCGGTGCGGCGCACGTTTTCGCCTCGGTGCCCGTGCTGTGGGGCGGGGACTTCGGCATGCAGCCGGCGGTGACGCTGGTGGTGGGCGCGCCGCTGCTCGACGAGGGCGCGCTGGAGGCCGCGGTGCAGGCCACCGGCGTCTCCGCGCTCGGGTTGGTGAAGGGGGACTCGGTGACGGCCGTGGGGCCGGACAAGTTGCTCGCGGAGGGCTCGCTGGCGCAGTTGGCCAACGCGAGCGGAGTGGTGCTGCGCCGCGGCAGCCTCCAGAACCTGGGCCCGCTGGGCCTGCCTCTCATGACGGAGGGCGATGCCATGGGAGGCAAGGCGCCCCTGTCGGTGGGCTCTCGCCGCGCGCTGGAAGGCACGCCGCTGGAAGTGCTCGCGGTGGCCGGGACGCAGCCGGTGCTGGGTGCGCTGGCGGACTACCAGCAGAACGCGCTCGTCGCGCTGGCGGGGCTCCTGGGCCTGACGCTGGTGTGGACGGTGCTGATGGGTGGCTCCCGCTCGGGCTCTGGCGACGACGTGCAGGGCACCTCCGACACGCTCAGCCTGTCGGCCGCGATGGCGGCGAATGCGCAGATGCACGCGCAGGTTCCTCACGCGCCGCAGCCGGTGGCGCCCACGCCGACGCCAGGTCCGCTGCCAGACCCGTTCGCCTCGGCTCCGTTCGCCGCCCCGCCGACGCCGGGCCCGTTGCCGGACCCGTTCGCGCGTGGGGCTCCTCCTCCGGCGGTGGCTCCCCTGTCGGATCCGTTCTCCATGGCGCCCCCGCCTCCGGTGGCCCAGCCCTTCGGCTCGGCGGACCCGTTCTCCATGGCGCCTCCGCCTCCGGCGGCCCATCCGTTCGGCTCGGGGGACCCCTTCGCGCTGCCGCCTCCGGCCCCCGCGCCGGTGTCGAACCCGTTCGCTTCGGCGGATCCGTTCGCGCAGGCGGATGCGTTTCCGTTCCCCGCGCCGCCTCCCGCGATTCCGCCGCCTCCCGCGGCCAGTCCGTTCGGTTCGTCGGGCGCGTCCATGCCCTTCGAGCCCGAGCCGGGTGGCTTCTCCGCCTCGGGTGAGCCCCTGTCGACGGCGTCGCCTCGGCGCGGCGCTTTCGCCTTCGAGGACCAGCCCACGGCGGCGTACACGCTCCAGCAGGCGGCGAACCCGTTCGCCCTGGCGGCTGCTCAGTCGCCGGACAACCCGGAGACGACGCGCGTCGCGGCCATTCCGCGCGAGCTGCTCCAGGCCAGCGCCCGGCCGGCCGAGGTCCCCATTCCGTTGCCGCCTCGCGCGGGGGGGCCCGCCGCCATTCCTCTCCCGGGCGCGGGCCCGTCGGGCAACTCCGCGGTGGCGCTCTCCGAGGAGCAGCACTTCCAGGAGGTCTTCCGCGAGTTCGTCACCACCCGTGAGCGGTGTGGCGAGCCGGCCGACGGCCTGACGTACGACAAGTTCGTGCAGAAGCTGCGCAAGAACAAGGAGCAGCTCGTCCAGAAGTACGCCTGCAAGACGGTGCGCTTCCAGGTCTACGTGAAGGAAGGCAAGGCCGCTCTCAAGGCCACGCCCGTCAAGGACTGAGCGCGGCTTCCACCGCGTGACGACATCGGAGCCCGGGGCGACACATCGCCTCGGGCTCTGTGCTTTTCAGGTGCTGGTGCTGAACCGGGCCCGGGCGATGGCTCCTGGCGAGGCTGCCTACGGGGCGCTCGCGGCGCCGGTCGCCATGAGGTCCGCGCGTGGGAGCACCACGCTGAAGCGCGCGCCCTGGCCCGGCTCTCCGCCGACCTCGAGCTTGCCGCCATGCTCCTGGAGGATGCGCGCGGCGATGGCCAGCCCCAGGCCCGTTCCGCCGTCCTTGGTGGTGAAGTAGGGCTCGAAGATGCGGGCGCGGTGCTCGGCGGGGATGCCCGGGCCGCTGTCCTCGACTTCGATGATGGCGTCCGCGTCGGTGCCCTTCACTCGCACGCGCAGGTGGCCACCCTTGCCGGTCATGGCCTCCTCGGCGTTCTTCACCAGGTTGACCAGCACCTGCGTCAGCATGTCCCGGTCCACGCGCGCCACCACGCCCGTCTGGAGCGCCGGGAGTATCTGGATGCCCTCGGGAGGTGTCGCGTAGAGGGCCAGCACGCTCTGCGTCAGCTCGGACAGGTCCACGGGCGCCAGTTGCGGCTTGGGCATCCTCGCGAAGCGGCTGAACTCGTCGACGATGCGCCGCAGCCGGTCCACCTCTTCCAGCACCACGCCCGCGCTCTCCTTGAAGAACTCCGGGAAGCGAGGGTGCCCGGCCTCCTGCGCCGCCAGCAGCGTCTCCAGCGACATGCGGATGGGCGTCAGCGGGTTCTTGATTTCGTGGGCCAGTCGCCGCGCCACTTCCTGCCACGCGGCGATGCGCTCACTGGCCACCAGTCGTTCCGTCGTCGCCTTCAGCTCGGACGTCATGTGGTTGAACGTCCGGACCAGCTCGCCCACCTCGCCCGTGGCGGCGGCCGTCACCTGGACATCCAGCGCGCCTTCCGCCACGCGCCGGGCACCCTCGGTGAGCGCCTCCACCGGCCGGGTCATCCACCGCGACACCAGCAACCCGAGCAGCATGGCGAAGGCGCCACCCAGTCCGGCCAACAGGAGGAAGGCGCGCATGACGCCTTCCTCGGCCTCGCGCGCGGCGGCACGGCTGAAGACGAGTCGCACCGTGGCGGCGTCGCCCAGGGGCAGCTCGCGCGCCACCGTGGGAGGCAGCGCCGTGCCGGCCCGGGCCAGCTCGGTGTCACCAGAGACGAGCGAGACTTGCGCCTGGGTCAGCCGCGCGAGGTGCTGGGCCAGACTGTCGTCGAGCAGCACCCCGCCCACCGCCCACAGGCGCAGGTCCCCGTAGTCCACCGGGCGCGCGGTGACGAGCGCCGGCATCTGTCGCAGGCCCGAGGAGGTGCGCACCTCCACTCGCACCGGGACGGGCTTCGACGAGGCCACTTTCGTGACGGCGAAGAGGGCCGGGTCCGGGTCTCCGCGCCGCGCGGGCAGGTGTCCGGAGGACAGCACCGTGCCGCCCCGGTCGAAGAGGGCGAGCACCGTCAGCCCCCGCGTCTTCATCAGCGCTTCCGCCGTGCCTGCTTGAATGGCTCGGGTGGGGCGCTCTCGGGCCTCGCGGGCGAGGTCCTCCATGGCGGCGCTGTCCACCAGCTCCTCCACCGCGCGTCGGGCGGTGGTGGCCGAGCGCTCCAGCGACTCCTGGGCGCTGGTGGTGGCGGCCTGCATCCGTGCGTCCAGTTCACGGGACAACGTGTCGCGCAGGCGCGAGAGGGTGGGCAGCACCACCACCGCGAGCGGCACCAACGCGAGCAGGGCGAAGGCGAGGGCCAGCCGGGTCCTCAGGCGCAAGGGGCCATCCTCCAGACCGCGCCTCGTGGCCAGCAACTCAAGCGGTCCTCGACGCCCTCCCTCGCGCGCGTCATGGACGCCCCCCGGTCCCCGCTCCCTCGGGTGGAAGAATGAAGGCGCCGTCCAGCATGGGCAGGCCCTGCGCATCCATCACCAGTCCGCCCACTTCCGGCACCACGCGCAGCCCGAGCCCTTGCGCGTACAGCGGGAGCAAGGGCAGCGATGCGGCGAGCGCCAGGGCCCGCTCGCGAACCCGAGCATCCCGCGCCGCCGCGTCCGACAGCGCGCCGATTGCGGGCAGCTCCACGCCCAGCAGGTCCTTGCGCCCCCCCGCGTCCAGCACCACCGCCAGGGCGGGGCCAGGAACAGGCGGAAGGAGCAGCGCGTGCAGCATCAGCTCGAAGTCGCCCTTGGCCCAACGGGCGCGCAGCGCGGAGCGCGTGAGGGGCTCCAGGGCCACGGTGTAGCCCCGCTCGTGCAGCTTCACCTGGATGCGCTCGGCCACCGCGCGCTGGTCCTCCAGCGCCGCGTCGTAGACGAGCGTCACCGTGCGCGCCGGACCCGATGCGGGCGCCGCCGGGCGAGGCTTGGGCCCCTGTTGCATCAGCGCGGGTGGCAGCAGGTGCGGCATGGGCACCGCCGGGCCGCGCACGAAGAGGCGCGTGAGGTCCTCGCGGTCGATGGAGCTCTCCACTGCCTGCCGGAAGTCCGCCGGAACGCGCCGGGGCGAGAAGGCGAGATAAGTGGCGTAGAGCAGTGCGCCCGACGCGTTGTCCGTCTCCGAGGCGACCCCCAGCTCCAACTGTGCCTGCCGGGTGGACCAGAGCCGGGCCAGTCCCCGCTCATCCGTGGAGGTGAGCAGCAGCCGGTCCAGGTACGGGCGCCCACGTGGCCAGCCGAGCTGCGCATCCAGCGTCCCGCGCCCCGCCGAGGAGAACGGGCCCGGAGTCGACGAGGCCACGGGCGCGGCCAGGGCCGGGTGGCACAGCGCGCGCTCCAAATCGGGCCACGGAAACGAGAGCGCGAGCTCCAGCGAGGCACCGCTCGCGTTGACCTGCCGTCCCTCGCCGCGCAGCGGATAGAGCAGGGCGCGGTAGGGCGAAGCCCCTTCGGTGCTGGACAGTCGCATCCACGCACGCGCCAGGGCACCCGCCGTGGCGGCATTGGGGAGCATCACCCGCGCGGATTGCGGAGTAGGGCGCGACAACTCACGGGCCAGCGTGGGGCGCGCCTCGCCTTCCGGTGTCACAGCGCAGACAGGCCGGGACAACAGCCCCAGCAGCGTGGCTTCGAGAGGAGTGTCGGCGAGCGCGGGCTCTCCAATCTCGGGCGGCCCGGCATGGGCCACGCGCAGCTCTCCGCCATAACGGGGCCGTCCGGCCGCGAGCGCGGACGCGGAGCCCAGGAGCACGAGACTGGCGAGGGCGATGCGACGGGACTTCATGGAGCACCCTGGCGAAGGAGGAACAGCTCACCGGTGCCATCCGGCTTCCACAGGCCCACGACCACTTCACGGCGCTCGTCGCCATCCAGGTTGGCCGTCACCACGAACAACGCGCGCCCCGCGGGCAGCGCGCCCTGCCACAGCGGCTCGTGCACCGTGGGGTCTCCTCCGTTGAGGGAGTGGACGCGGAGCACGTCCGGTGAAGGCTGGAGCAGGGTGGACGTGGTGATCAGCTCCGGCGTGCCGTCTCCGTCCAGGTCGCCCAGGGCACTGCCCGCGCCCAGCGCGCTCAGCCGCGTCGGCGCCGCACCCGCGCGCGGATAGAGTGAGCCGGTTCCATCCGCGTGCACGAAGAGCATCCTCGGCGGCGCGAGGCTCGCGGTGGTGAAGGGCGCGGAGGGTGTCACGGGCTTGCCGTCCGCGAGCCGCACCTCGGCCTGGAACGCGGTCTGCCCGGGGACGAAGCTTCCTCGCTCCACGGGCCCCAGCGGCGCGCTGTCCAGCGTGCCCACGGGCCGCAGCGTGCTTCGACCCTTCTCCAGCACGAGCACTTCTCCGTGCGCGCGACGCGTACTCCACGCGGCCAGCCGGGGTGGCCCCGACAGCACGGCCAGCGCGCCAAAGGGCTCCCGCGTGGCGGCGTTGCCGAAGGGCAGTGCGCCCAGCTCCCTGCGGGCCAGCAGCCGTCCATCCGCCGCGAAGACGGACACGTCCGCCTCCGTCAGCACCGCGATTTCGTCGCGGCCATCCCCGTCCAGGTCTCCCGCCGCGAGCGCCGCCACGGGCTGCTCCAGCCGGACCAGCGTCGCACCCAGAAGTCGGATGCCCCGAGGACCACTCGTGGGAGGCGACGTCGTCGAGGGGGCCACCGAGGCCAGGGCGAGCACCTCCGCGTCCGCGTCCACCGACTCGACGAGCGCGCCCGCCGGCCGAGCGGGGCGTGTCGGCGCGCGGCCCGACCAGAAGTTGACCCACGTGCCCAGCGCGTCCCCACGGGCCCGCAAGGCGCCTGCCTCCACATCCAGCGTCAGCCTCACCAGCGTGCGCGCCCCCTGCGCGCGCGCCACGCCCTCGGCGGCCTCGGCGCTCGCGGCGTCCACCACGGTGGGCGCCAATCCCTCCGCCGACAGTCGCGCCGCGAGCACGCTGCCGACGGCGCGTCGCAGCTCGGCCGAGCCTCCCGAGAAGTACAGCGCCACGGGCGCCTCGGCGGGCAGGGCGCGCACGGAGGCGGACAGCTCCCGCGCGAGTCGCTGGACGGCCGAGGCGGTTTCGTCGGGGGAAGTCTGCGATGCGGCACTGGCCGCGAAGGCGAAAAGCAGCGGTGCGAGGACCCGGGCTCGGCTCACAGACCCTTCCTGTTGCCTTCGTTGAGGAAGAACTCGTCGGTCGTCACCTGGCCCGGAGGCGGGGCCTCGGCGGTGGGCTGGGTGCCCTCGAGGAACGGCTCCAACCGGCCTGGGACGGAGGCGCCAGCCAGCAGCCCGGTGGCGGGGTCGATGCGAACCTGGAGGATGCCGGCGGGCACCTCGAAGTCGCGCGCGGGCAGGCCCTCGTGGGCCACGCGCATGAACTGGAGCCAGATGGGCAGCGCGGCGCGACCACCCGTCTCGCTGCTCCCCAGCGGCGAATTGTTGTCGAAGCCCACCCACGCGCTGGCCACCCAGTCCACCGTGTAGCCGGAGAACCACGTGTCCTTGGACTCCTGCGTGGTGCCCGTCTTGCCAGCGGCGGGGCGATTCAGCTCGCGCACGGCCTTGGCCGTGCCTTCCTCCACCACGCTGCGCATCAGGGACGTGGTGAGGTACGCGACGGCGGGAGAAAGCGTCTCCTCGAAGGCTGGCTGATGCTCCTCCAACACCTTGCCGCGCGAGTCGCGCACGCGCAGCAGCATGAGCGGCTCCGCGTAGCGGCCATTCGCCTGGAGCGTGGAGTAGGCGTTCACCGCCTCCAGCATCGTCACCTCGCCGGTGCCCAGCGCCAGCGTCAGGTTCTCCGGCATCGGCGAGTGGATGCCCGCCCGTCGCGCGAAGTCGATGACGGTGGGGGGCGTGAGCGCCTCGATGAGGCGCACGGACACCGTGTTCTTCGACTTGGTGAGGGCCGTGCGCAGCGTCATCGGCCCTTCGAACCGCCGGTCGTAGTTCTGCGGCTTCCACGCCTTGCCCGTGTACGGGTCCCGGATGGACTCCGGCGCGTCGTTCACTTGAGACAGCGGCGTGTAGCGTCCGCTGCCCAGCGCCGCGGCGTAGAGGAAGGGCTTGAAGGACGAGCCCGGCTGACGCCTGGCCTGCGTCGCGCGGTTGAACGACGAGCGCGCGGCGTCATACCCGCCCACCAGCGCCACCACGTTGCGGTTCTCCGGGCGGATGACCACGAGGCCACCTTGCACGAGCGGCACCTGGTCCAGCGTGGCCTCCACGAACGCCGGCGCGGGAGGCGCCTTCAGGATGCGCACGTAGACGAGCTGCCCCTTGGCGAACACGTCCGAGATGTTCTTGGGGGCGCCCTTGCCCTTCTGTCGGGCCCAGGTGACGGTGGAGTACGCAATCTCCGCGGTGCGGCCCACCAGGTCCACGCGCGCCACGTTCCGCTTCTCGTCCAGCTCGGTCACGTAGCCCGTCAACCGCAGCCCTTCCGACAGGGGCTTCAGCAGCACGGCGCGCACCATCAGCTCCTCCTCGGAGGGAGGGGCCTCGTCCTCGGGCGTGAGGTCCGGGCGCTGCTCCTCCGCGCCATCCTCCTCGGTCTCCACCTTCGGCTCCGGCGTCGCCGCCTTCTCCTCCTGCGCGAGAGGCGCCAGGTCCGCCACGTAGCCCTGGTCCTTCAGTCGGCGGCCCGCCTCCTCGATGCGCGTGGCGACCATGCCGCGCAGGCGAGCCCACTTCTCATCCTCCAGCGTGCCTCGCGGACCCCGGTAGCCCTGGCGCCTGTCCACGGCCTCCAGGCCTTCACGCACGGCCTGCTCGGCGGCGACCTGGAGCTTGGGCACCATGGCGATGTCCACCCGCAGGCCACCATTCATCACCGCGTGCTCGCCATAGCGCTCGATGAGCGTGCGACGAATTTCCTCCGCGTAGTACGGGCCCACGCCCCGCTCGGGGCGCGGGGCCAGGACGATGGGCTTGTCCAGCTCCGCTTCCGCCACGTCGCGCGGCACGAAGCCGTGGTTGGCCATCTGCCCGAGCACGTACCGCTGACGCGACTTCGCCCGCGTCATGTTCGTCTCCGGGTTGATGCGGTGGGGAATCTGCACCGTGCCCGCCAGCACCGCGGCCTCGCCCACGTTCAACTCCTTGGCGTGCTTGCCAAAGTAATAGAGCGCGGCCTCCTCCACGCCGTAGCGGCGCTTCCCGTAATAGGACTGGTTGATGTAGAGGCCGAGAATCTGGTCCTTGGTGAGCGCCTCCTCGACGCGCGGGGTGAGGATCCACTCGCGAATCTTGCGCGACAGGCTGCGCTCGGGCGTGAGCAGCAGGTTCTTCACCACCTGCTGCGTAATCGTGGACGCGCCGGACTTGCGGCTGCCGGGGATGAGGTTCTTGATGGCGGCGCGGGCGATGCCGAACGGGTCCAGGCCCACGTGCTTGTAGAAGTCCGCGTCCTCGGCGGCCAGGAAGGCATCGCGGACATGGGGCGGCAGGTCCGCGACGCGCACCACGGTGCGCTTCTCATGCGCGTACTCGGCGCAGATGCTCCCGTCCGCGCACGTCACCTTGGTGACCTGGGGCAGCTCGTAGTGCTGGAGCGCGTCCACCGAGGGCAAATCCCGGCTGTAGTAGACGTACGCCCCCACGCCGACCAGCACGACGAGCAGCAGGCCCACGGCGCCGGTGATGAGCAGCCGCCGGGTCCACTTCCAGAGGCGCGCGCCAAACCCGGGGCGGGGCGGAAGGGGCGCGGGCGCCGGGACGGGAGGCGGGGGAGCTTCGGGCGGAGTGGGCATCACAGGGGCCAGGGTCATGTGCTTCTCGACGGGGGCTGCACGTTAGACCAAGTCGGATTTTGAATTCGGGAATCGGACCGGGCCGCACCCGGAGGCTGGCCTCCAGGCAGGGGAGCGCTACGGCGTTTCGGGCATCGGGGAGAGCACCTCCCGTGCCCGAGGCTCGGGCGAGTCCAGGTCCACCTGGGCCACGCGGCTCAGGCGGTCCGCGTTGACGCGGGCCTGGACGTAGCGCGGGGACAGCCGGGTGGCGGTGCCGTACGCGGCGCGGGCCTCTTCCTTGCGGCCCAGTCGCTCCCACGCCACGCCGAGGTTGTTGTGCACGTAGGCCACGTTCGGCAGCAGCTCCGCGGCTTGCGTGAGCACCTCGGCGGCCTTCGCGTTCTCTCCCGCGCGCAGGTACGCGAAGCCCAGGTTGTTGAGCGCGTAGCCATGCTCGGGGTCCAGGTGCACGGCCTGCTGGAAGCGGAGGATGGCCGACGCCAGCTCCCCGCCCACCAGGTGCGCGCGGCCGAGCACCTGGTATGCCTCCGCGTCCTCCGGAGCGCGCAGCACCGCCTCCTCGCCCACGCGCACCGCCTCCCCGTGGCGCCCCAGGGACACGAGCAGTCGGGCCTGCTGGATGAGGGCCCCCGCGTCCTCGGGCACCAGGCTTCCCAGCCGCGCGTACGCCAGCAGCGCGACGTCGGACTGGCCCTGGAGGCGGGCGAGCCGGGCGGCCAGCGTCAGCGCGTCCGTGTCGGCCGGGTCGTCATGCAGCGCGCGACGCACCTCGGTGAGGGCGCCGGACACGTCGCCCAGCTCGCGCAGGGAGCGCGCGCGGCCCAGGTGGTCCACGCGTCGACCGTGCTCGTGGGTGAGCGCCAGGACATCCTCGGGCGCCGGGCGGGGAGGCTGCCCGACGGTGGGGCTCGGGCCTTCCGGCGGGGCGAGGGGAATGGGGAGGGGAGCCTCGGTGAAGCCCTGGACCGCCTCAGGGCCCGTGCCCGTGTCGCGGGTGCGCGCCGCGTGCTGGTCGGCGAGGGCGAGCCACGGGCGCCACGTGGCCGGCAGAGGCACGTCGCTCCACGCGGCCAGGCCGAGCGCGGCGAGGCAGGTGGGCAGCAGGGACTTCTTCAGCGCGGGGGGCAGGGTGAAACCCAGGGTGCGGCGGGTGGCCTTCCTCGTCCTCGGGCTCATGGCGACCTCGACTCCAGGCGGGGCGTCCGAGAAGGACGCTCCGGGCGGACACCTGTGGGCGTCCTCCCACCCGGGGCTATTGCGATGGCCGTGCCAGGGGCCTGCCCCGAGGGCATGAGACAGGGTGTGTCCCTGGGGCCGCACGCGAGGGGAAAACCGTGGCGGGGGCGTGGGTGTCGTGCGACGGTGCCCGCGATGAAAATCGCCACCTGGAACGTGAACTCGGTGAGGGCCCGTCAGGAGCGGCTGCTCGAGTGGCTGAAGAGCGCGCAGCCGGACATCCTCTGCCTTCAGGAGCTGAAGTGCACGGAGGACGACTTCCCGATGGAGGCCGTGCGCGACGCCGGCTACCACGCGGCGGTCCACGGGCAGAAGACCTACAACGGCGTGGCCATCCTCGCGAAGGAGGAGCCACGCGACGTGGTGAAGGGGCTGTCGGACGGCGTGGATGACACGCATGCGCGCCTCATCGCCGCGACGGTGGCCGGCATCCGCGTGGTGAGCGCGTACGCGCCCAATGGCCAGACGGTGGACTCGCCCCAGTACGAGTACAAGCTCGAGTGGTACGGACGCCTGCGGCGCTACCTGGACACGCGGCACAAGCCCGACGAGGCGCTGGTGCTCGGCGGCGACTGGAACGTGGCGCCCGAGGACATCGACACCTACGACCCGAAGCTGTGGGAGGGCCAGACGCTCTTCACGCTGAAGGAGCGGGATGCGCTCCAGCGGCTGCGCGCGTTCGGACTGACGGATGCGTACCGGAAGCTGTACCCGGACACGCAGCGCTTCTCGTGGTGGGACTACCGGATGCTCGGCTTCCCGAAGAACCTGGGGCTGCGCATCGACCACCTCTACGTGTCGGCGCCGCTGGTGCCCAGGCTGACGGGCTCGGACACGGACCGCGAGGCGCGCAAGGGCAAGCAGCCCTCGGACCATGCGCCGGTGTGGTTGGAACTGCGGGACTGAAGTGGGGAGGACAGCCGTGATTCAGCTGCGATGGCCGATGGTGTGCGTGGGGCTGGGGATGTTCCTCGTGGGCTGTGCGTCCGCGGGCAAGCCGCCCGAGGCCGCGGAGGCGCCCGAGCCCGTGCCCGCGCACCAGACCTTCACGCTGGAGTCCGCGAAGCTGAAGGAGGTCCGCCACATCGCCGTCTACACGCCTCCTGGCTACGACGCGGCGAAGGACACGCGCTTCCCGGTGCTCTACATGCCCGACGGTGGGCTCAAGGAGGACTTCCCGCACGTCGCCTCCGCCGTGGACGCGGCCATTCGCGCGGGCGAGCTGCGGCCGCTGCTCGTGGTGGGCGTCGAGAACACGGTGCGGCGGCGCGACATGACGGGGCCCACCACGGTGGCCACCGAC
Organism: Myxococcus sp. CA051A; assembly: GCF_013336705.1. NCBI lineage: Bacteria > Pseudomonadati > Myxococcota > Myxococcia > Myxococcales > Myxococcaceae > Myxococcus > Myxococcus sp. CA051A. The sequence continues at coordinate 888,965 of NZ_JABUMS010000001.1, forward strand.
AAGGAGGCCGCGCCCATCTCGGGAGGCTCGGACGCGTTCCGGGCGTTCTTTCGCGACGAGCTGATGCCGGAGGTCCGCCAGCGCTATCGCGTGACGGAGGAGCGGGCCATCATCGGGGAATCGCTCGCGGGACTGTTCATCGTGGAGACGTTCTTCCTGGAGCCGGAGCTGTTCGGCACGTACCTCGCGCTGAGCCCCAGCATCTGGTGGAACGCGGAGTCGCTGGTGCGTCAGGCGGGTGAGCGACTCACGGCGCGCTCGGACCTGAAGGCCGCGCTGTACGTGTCCTCCGCGAACGAGGTGGATGACATCGTCCCCGCCGTCGAGCGGCTGCGCGAGGTCCTCCGGGTGAGCGCGCCCACGGGCTTGAAGTGGGAGGTCGAGCCTCGGCCGGACCTCCGCCACGACAACATCTACCGGTCCACCGCGCCGGCTTTGCTGCGCAAGTGGCTGCCTCCCGTGGCCGCCGAGACCGCGCGGTAGGGCCGTCGTCGCGGGGGACAGCAGAGAGCGCCCAGCCTTCACACCCGGCCTGGATTAGAGTCGGAGCCCCATGCCCGTCATCCGACTCGACTGTACGAAGTGCGACCGGACGTTTGCGCCGGGCTCCGTGCTGAACCTGTGCACGTCCTGCAGTGCTCCCCTCTTCGCGCGCTACGACCTGGAGCGCGCGGCGAAGACGCTTCGGCCCGAGGCCCTGGCGACGCGGGAGCGCTCCATGTGGCGCTATCACGAGGTGATGCCCGTGGAGGACCCCGCGCAGCGGCTCAGCCTGGGCGAAGGCTACACGCCGCTGCTCCATGCGCCGCGCCTGTCGGAGTGGCTGGGGCTGAAGCGCGTCATGGTGAAGGACGAGGGCGGAAATCCCACCGGCTCGTTCAAGGCGCGCGGCCTGTCGGCGGCGGTGTCCATGGCGAAGGTGCTGGGGGCGAAGGCGGTGTGCCTGCCCTCCGCGGGCAACGCCGGGAGCGCGCTGGCGGCCTATGCGGCGCGGGGTGGCCTGGAGGCGCACGTCTTCGTGCCCAAGGACATCGCGAGCCTCTTCCTCATGGAGACCCGTGCCTACGGCGCGCACGTCGAGACGGTGGACGGCCTCATCACCGACGCGGGCAGGGTGTGCGCCAGCCTCGCGCGTGAGCATGGCTGGTACGAGTGCGCCACGCTGAAGGAGCCCTACCGCGTGGAGGGCAAGAAGACGATGGGCTACGAGCTGGCGGAGCAACTGGATTGGACGCTGCCGGACGTCATCCTCTACCCGACGGGCGGAGGCACCGGACTCATCGGCATGTGGAAGGCGTTCGAGGAGATGGAGACCATGGGGCTCATCGGCTCGAAGCGTCCCCGGATGGTCGCGGTGCAGGCGGAGGGCTGCGCGCCCATCGTGAAGGCGCATGCGGAAGGTCAGCCGGATGCGCCCATGTGGCCCGGGGCGACGACGCACGCGCACGGCCTTCGCGTGCCGAAGGCGCTGGGCGACTTCCTCATCCTCCGCGCCGTGAAGGCCAGCGGAGGGACGGCCATCTCCGTCACCGAGGAGGAAATCGTGCAGGGCACGAAGGAGCTCGCGGCCTCCGAGGGACTCTTCGCGGCGCCCGAGGGCGGGGCCTGCGTGGCCGCGCTGCGCAAGCTCCAGTCCGCGGGCCAGGTGGCGCCGGACGAATCCGTGGTGGTCTTCAACACGGGCACGGGCTTCAAGTACGTGGAGAACATGGCCCCGCTCTGGTGAGCGCGGCCACGAGCCCCGTCGACAGCGGTGTCGCCTCCTTCGTCGAGGTGCGCCGCGATTCCCAAGCGGGCCTCGCGACAAGGTGCGGTGCGTCAAGCCTGGCCGAGTCCCTCAAGAGGCAACAAGTCGCACCTGAATCGCGGTGTGGCGCCCATGATGAGCGACGCGCTCGATGCGCCACTCGAACGGCGAGCACCCGTGCAGGAAGCGCCGCGGGTGGCCCAAGATGGGGAGTGCGCTCAATAGAAGCCACGCTCGACTCGTGACGCGCCACGGGTGCGCCTCGAACGGTGAGGAGTCTCCCTTGAATCATGTCCCGCGCCGCCCGCTGAGAGCCGCACCCCGCGATGTTTCCTCCAGCGCGAGCAGTCCCTCGCCCGGAGAGCCCGCCCTCCTGTGTGAGGGCACCGGCCGCGCGAAGGTGCGCCGGGAGGTTCGGGGGGACTCGGGGCGGCGGGTGCGTGTCTTCGTGGGTGGAGTACTGGCCCTGTGCCTCACCCACTGCGCGACCTCACCCACGGCCTCGCGCACGGCCCCACCGCCACAGGCCCCTGAAACGCCCACCGTGGCCTCGGATGGCCGCGTGCACGCCCGACCCCATGCGGCGACCACCGAGCCAGGGCCGCTGGGGCTGCATCCGCTGGGCCTCGGTGGCGCGCGGGACGGACTGCTCTACGTGCCTCGCTCCTATCGTCCGGAGCAGCCCGCGGCGCTGATGCTGGTGTTGCACGGCGCGAGGGGAAACGCGGGACAGATGCTGGAGGCGATGCAGGCGTTCGCGGAGGCCGAAGGCCTCATCCTGTTGATACCGGAGTCGCGAGGCGTGACGTGGGACCACAAGCTGGCCACCCCGGGCGCGGACCTGGCATTCCTCGACCGGGCCCTGGCCCATGTCTTCGCGCGCTATGCCGTGGCGAAGGAACATCTCTCCGTCGCGGGCTTCTCGGATGGGGCGTCGTATGCGCTGGCGCTCGGCATCCTCAACGGAGACCTGTTCCCGCGCATCCTCGCCTTCTCACCCGGGTTCGTTCACGCGGCGGAGCCTCGGGGTGTGCCGCGCGTCTTCATCTCCCACGGGGACAAGGACGCGGTGCTCCCCGTCGAGCAGGCGGGCCGGCGCATCGTCGCCGAGCTGGGCGCCGCGGGCTTCGACGTGCGCTACCACGAGTTCGCGGGCGGCCACTCCCTTCCCGCCGACGTCCTCCGCGTCGCCGCGCAATGGCTTCGCGAGACGACCGCGCCCGTGAGCGCGGAGTGACTCACGGGCGGGGCTTCCGTTCAGCTCACAGCCACTTCGGACGAACCCAGTCCAGGAGGCCATCCTTGGCGCGCTTGAAGGGCTCCGTCACGTTGTCCCAGACCTCCTTGCCCGCGTCCTTCACGCCGTCGACAACCTTGTCCTTGAGCTCCTTCAACTCCCCCGTGGCCTTGGAGAAGTCCCAGTTCGGGTCGCCCTTGCCCTCGCGCAGTTGCTTCACCGCGTCGTCGAGGTAGGCGGTGTGGTCCTTGCCGCCTTCGCCGACGAACGGGCGCTTGCCGTCGAAGTAGCCCTGTTTGACGGCGTCCTGGATGAGCTCGCCCTGCTGCTCGGGGTTGAGGTCTCCCCACTTCTTGCCGGACTTGATGCCCTCTTCCCAGTTGTAGCCCTGCCCCGCGCTCTGGGCGACCAGGGCCTTGGCCGCGTAGTCCGCGCCATGGTTCTGGTATTGCCAGACGTGGGTGGCCTCGTGGGTGAGGAGGTCCTTGGAGGGCGGGAAGTTGGACGAGCCGTCCTGCTTCGTCGGGTTGACGAGAATCTTGTTCCCCACCGTAAAGGCGGGCGTGTAGCGCGTGAGGTTGTCGAAGAGCGCTGCCGGGCCGTTGACCACGCTGACCTTGTCCAGGTCCACGCTGTCGCCGAAGACGCCCTTCAAGTCCTTCTTCTGCGCGTCCGTCAGCGCCTGACCCTCGACCTTGTCGGCCGCATCCTGGACCTTCTTGAGGAGCGCCTTGCCGGGGATGGGCACGGAGGGAATGAAGTCATCCACGATGTTCCGGGTCACCGCCTGCGCCACCGGCTTCGCCTGCGGCTTGGGCGCTACTTCTTCCTCGGGCCGGCGGTAGACAGGCTGACGCTTCTCGATACGAACAGGGGCCATTGCGTGACTCCTCTTGGGGAGGGGGGCTGAGTCATTTGAATTGTCTGAAGTTGCCTCCGCTTTGTTTCCTCAAATTGTGAGATGTGTGAGTCCATGACGACGCCACCGCCCGAGTCCCTCCCTTTTCCGGAGAGTCTCTGCCATCGCTGCGCGGCGCCCCCGCGCTATGTCCAGACGCGGACCTCCGTCTTCATCATGTGCCCGCTGTTGCCCGGGAAGTATCCGCCGCAGCCGGTGCGGGCTTGCGCGCTCTTCCGCCCCGCGGAATCCAATCCCAGTTGAAATGGATGAGGGCAACGGAGGGAGCAAGCCCTCGTTGTCGCGGGCAGGTGGGCGAGGAGGGTAATTGCGAGTGCTTCCGGCCGTCCCCAACTGTGGCGCGCAGTCCAGTCACTGGGAGGAGGGACTTGATGGTCGCCAGGAAGAGCACGCGCGCCTCGACGCGCACCCGTACGATGACGCCCCGGAAGAAGCGGACCGTTTCCCGCACGAGCCGCGCCAAGCCGCGTCGTGTCAATGCGACGAGTCGGCGCCGCGTGGGGGCCCGAGTCACCACGGCCAGCAGCAGGTACACGCGGCCCGCGCTGAGGGAGCGCATCAAGAAGCGCCTCATGGCGGGCACCCGAGGCGGACGCGCGGGCCAATGGAGCGCTCGCAAGGCGCAGCTTCTGGCGACGGAGTACGAGAAGGCCGGGGGCGGCTATCGCGGCCGGAAGACGGGCACCCAGAAGTCGATGGTGGCGTGGACCCGCGAGGCGTGGGGGACTCGGACCGGCGGCACACGTGCGCGTCGCGGGGCCACCACTGCTCGCTACCTGCCGAAGGAGGCGTGGGGCCGGCTCAGCGCGCGGCAGAAGCAGGCAACGGACCGCCGCAAGCGGATGGCGTCGCGTCGCGGGCAACAGTACGTGGCGAACACGCCTGCCGCGCGTCGCGCTCGCAAGATGGCGTCACGGCGATGACGCCCAGGAGTCCCGCCGTGGGGTGATGCACGGCGGGCTCCCGGTTCAGTGGCACCGCCACGAGGTTCCCTGGAAACGCCACTCGAGGCGACGGGCGCGGTGCCACTTGGGGAGGAGGCGTGTTGGCTTCTCTCCACTTGTCCTCCGAGCGGCCGTGTTGTTCGCGGACGTGGGGCCTCAGGCCGCCTCGGGTGAGGAGGGCTGGAAGTTCGGCGCGACGATTCGGGCGAGCTGGGGCATCCGGCCGTGCTTGCACTCCACGAGGAACGCGTGGAGCGACTCCGCGGAGAGGCCGTGCAGCATGAGGCGGAAGCCCGCGCGCAGCGTCGTCAGGGGCACCATGGGGTGGCGGTTGTTCACCAGCGCGACGAGTCCCGGTGCCTGGAGCAGCGTGGCCACGTAGATGGCGATGGTCTCGTCCAGTTGCAGGGAGTTGCTCGCGCGCCAGAAGTCCCGGTCGGTGAGGAACAGTTGGTAGACGGGGGTGAAGACCTCAATCGCTGACTGGAGGTCGAGGAAGTTCGTCCACCGGTCGGGCAGCTCCTCCAGGGGGAACTCGTCCGACACGCCGCTGAAGTCCAGCCGCGTGGGAGGGGTGAGCGTCTTGCCCTGGTCTCTGAGCGCGCGGTTCAGGCGGATGACGAAGTTGAAGAGGTTGAGGTCGTGGTTGAGGAAGATCTCATCCTTGACGTGCTCCAGGTTCGTCGGACGGATGGGGCTGGTGGGGACGTTCAGCTCCTTCGTGTTCCGGGCGATGAAGTCGAGAATCTCCGAGCCCACGTGGAAGTGACGCAGGATGAGGAAGTTCGCCTCGGGGCTGACCCAGACGCGCAGGCCCCAGGCGAGCAGCCGGTGCAGCCACTTCGACGAGGTGAAGCGGTTGGGGATGAAGATCTTCATCACCTGGAAGAGGACGATGTACATCCGGGCGAGTGGCCGGACGACGGGCAGCAGGAACTGTCGCGAGCGCGAGCGCTGGTCCACGAGCAGGGCCGCCTTGGTGCGCTCATGCATGGGCAGGCTGCGGTCCAGGAACAGCGCCACCCAGGGGTCCGGGTCCCTCGGGTCATGCGGTTGATTGTTCAGCAGCTCGATGGGGTCCATGGTGTGCCTCTCGCAAGGAGCTTAGCGGCTGGGCAGCTCGCGGAAGATGAGACCGTCGAGACCCAGCCTGCTGACTGTCTCCCTGAAATGCTCAGTGCCGATGACCATGGAGGCGAAGTTCCCCACGCGAAACAGGTCCAGCTCGGACGGGAGTGAAGCCGCGTCGAGGATGGGGTCCTCGGGGCGACTGAATCCATGTCGCCCGCAGGTGGGGCAGGGTGGAGGTACCTCTGGGGGAATGCAGTCAGGATGAAGTCGACCGTGTGGTTCGACCTGTAGCTCGAGGAGGTCCGGTCCGTTCTTGCTTCGGAAGCGCAGTTCGGTGGGGCAACCGAGCAAGCCACGCACCCGTTCCGCGACCAGCGCATCAAGGACATCGCGCTGCACGAGAGGCTTGAGCCCCGCCACCCAGGAGATGCGAGCGAACTGGCCGCTGGCCCTGCCCGTCAGCGGTCCGAAGCCTGTTCCAGGGGGCAGCAATGCATGCGGCGGCGCAAGGGGGCGCACCAATTCTCGCAGTCGAGCGAACTCGGGGATTGGCTCGGGCCTGGCCCTCTCGAACTCCCGATGCTCTGGCAGTCGCGAGAGGTCAACGGCGGGGTACTCGTATCCCACGTCACTCCAGTTGGCGCCGCAGTCGTGGCAGCTCACACCGGGCAGGGCCCACTTGTGCCAGCCGTCCACGTCTCCGCTGTACTTCGCCCTCAGCGCTTTGTCCTCGCGCACCCAGAAGAAACGCCTCATCCGTCTTCACGCTCCCGGGCGGGAATAGTAGGGCTGGATGGGGCCGCCGACGAGGTCGAACCGATGAATGAGCTCCCCCGCGTGCTTGAAGATCTCCGGAGGAGCGGCTCGTGGGTTCTGCTCCTTGAAGTCACGCCACGCATCGTTCCACGCGCCCCCTCCACGCCTCAGACATTCCCCAGCTCCTCCAACTGAAGCAGGTACAGGCGTGCTGTCACCTTCGCCGTCTTCACGATGCGCGCGGCCAGCTCCGGGGTGAGGATGCCCGAGCCGAGCGCTCCGTCCAGTCTGTCCAGGTGCGTGGCGTCGTTGTCGCCGTGGTACAGGAAGAAGCGCACCTGCTCGTCCTCCAGCGAGAGCTGCTCCCGGATGGCCATGCCCCAGCGCCGCGCCACGCGACTGCCCAGGCCCTCGATGATGAACATCGCGCCCAGCAGGTCGAACGGATTCTCCTGGCTGGCGCGGTGGAACATCCACGCCGACAAGGCCTCACTGCCGATGTTCTTAGGCGCGCGGGTGATGGCCTCGTGCGTACCACCGACCGACACATAGTGCCGCTCCAGCATCTCGTAGTCCCGATGCTCATCCCGCGCGTGGCGGATGAAGGACGAGCGCAGCGCCAGATGCTCGGCGGTGATGCTCGACGCCGCGCGGGCAATCCAGCGCGAGCCCTCCACCACCTGCTGCCGCATGTTGATGAGCAGCTCGCGGTAGTCCTCCACCGTGAAGACGCCACGTGACAGCTTGTCGAGCACCGGCACACGCTGGAGCTTCGCCTCGAAGTCCACCCAGACACGCGTCAGCTCGCGCACCAGCTTCTCTCGGACCGGGTCTCCGCCCTCCTTGGGGCTCAGGGGCAACGGCCCCAGCTCCTCGGTGGCTCCGTTCGCCGGTGTCTCGGGGCCCGACACGATGTTCTGCGTGTTGGCCGCCGGAGTTGTGACGCCCACGTCGGGGACGACGGCCCGGCCCGGAGCAACGACAGTGAGCATCGCATAGCAGGCGATGAAGCCGCCGCTCTCCGGGACCATGCAGAAGATGCGCTGACCCGGGCGCACGCGGCCCTCGTTCACCAGCTCCTCCAGCATGAGGAAAATGGACGCGCAGCCGGTGTTTCCGCGCGTGGAGAGGTTGGTGAACCACCGCTCCTCGGGGATGCGCACGCCGCCCCGCTCCAGCAGCTTGACGATGGGCTGCTTGAAGAAGTGCGAGGAGTAGTGGATGCAGAACCAGTCCACCTCGTCCGGCTTGAGCCGGCCCTGGTCCATCAACGCGAAGAACCCATCCACGCCCAGCCCTACCAGCGACTCCAGCCGGCGGATGTCCTGCTTGATGTTGAAGGCCCCCGACGCGGCGGCCTCGGCGAACGTGGGCGAGTCAATCCACCCCGGCCCGAAGCCTCCATCGGCACCTCGGTTCGCTCCCACGTACATGCCCAGTTCGTGCCGGTTCGCATGGGAACGGATGTCCATCCACTCCACCTTGAGGCTGGGCCGGGTGGGGTGCGGTCGGTCCTGCACCACCGCGGCGCCCGCGCCGTCGGAGAGCATCCAGCGCAGGAACTCCGCCTCGAACGGCACGGTGTCCTCACCCGTGACTTCCTCGTAGTGGCTGGCCTTCAGCAGCCGGCTCACCAACTCGCTGGCGCAGACGACGGCGCGTCGAGCCTCTCCGCTGGCGACCTGGAGGGTGGCCGCCCGTAGCGCCTGCATCCCGCTGGAGCAGATGCCCTGAAGCGAGGCCACCTCGCACGCGGGCCCGCCCAGCGCACGGTGCACCTGGCTGGCGAAGCCGGGCAGCACCAGGTCCGCCTGCGTGGTCGCGGTGACCAGCAGGTCCATCTCCCCCAGGGAAATGGGCGAGCGCGACAGCGCATCATGGATTGCGTGGACCGCCAGGTCCCAGTTCCTGAACAGGCTGCGCTGCTCACGGTCGATGGCGTAGTGGCGCTGGGTGATGCCGTTCTGCGACAGGACGCGGGCCCGGGCCCGGGAGGGACGTCCTCGAACCTTGCCGAGATAGTCCTCCATCTGCTCGTTGGAGATGGGCTCGCCCGGCAGGAACTTCCCGAGGCTCGTGATGAAGGCGTCGTGGGGCATGGCCGGACCATATGTCGTCATGCCACGGGAGTCCCTGGGGCTCCTGTGCCGGGGAGGTGGCGCTTCAGGTCAGCCGGGACTTGAGTCGCGCCGCATACCGACGGCTCATGGAGAGCGGCGCCCCCGCGCCCCGGACGTGGACGCGAAATCCCTCGTCGCCTTCGCTCTCCACGCGCTCCACGCAGCCCAGGTTGATGATGGTGCCCCGGTGGATGCGGACGAAGTGCTTCTCCGGCAGCCGCGCTTCCCACTCCGAGAGCGGGCGGGGGAGCAGATGGCGCTGGCCGTCACGCGTCACCAGCTCCGAGTAGTCCCCGGCGCTGCACACGGCCGAGAGGTCCGAGACTTGAATGAAGCGCACCCGGCGCTCCCCGGACAGGAAGAGGTGGTCATCGAGCGCCAGCGGCCGAGGCGCTTCCACCGGTGTCGCGGGCATCGCGCGTTGGAGCACCCGGTCCACCGTGGCGCGCAGGCGCTGCGGGTGCACGGGCTTGAGCAGGTAGTCCAGGGCGTTGACCTCGAAGGCTCGCAGCGCGTGCGCGTCGTAGGCGGTGACAAAGACGACCTGGGCCCGGACCTCCACGCGCGACAGCAGGTCGAAGCCCGAGGCGCCCGGCATCTGCACGTCGAGGAAGAGCACGTCGGGGTCCAGCTCCGCGATGCGCTGCGCGGCCTCGTCCGCGTCCGCCGCTTCGCCCACCACCTCCAGCTCCGGGTGGGGCTTGAGCAGCTTGCGCAGTTCGTTGCGCGCCAGTCGCTCGTCATCCACCAGCAGCACTCCGAGCTTCGCGCTCATGCCGCCTCCCGCCGTGCCAGCTCCACATGAAGGGAGGCCTTCACCCAGCCGCCATCCGCGCCCACGGTGAAGCGATGCCGGCCCGGGTACGCGTGCTCCAGTCGCTCGCGGACATTGGCAAGGCCAGTGCCGGTGCTCTCGGGCCGAGACGTCGGCTCGCGCCATGAGCCAGTGTTGGCCACCTCGACCTCCAGCGTGTCGCCCTGTCGCGAAGCTCGAATGCGCAGCTCCAGCGGTCCCTTCTGACTGTCGAGTCCGTGCTTCACCGCGTTCTCCACCAGGGGGTGAATCAGGAAGCCCGGCAGCCGTGCCTCTTCCGCGCCGGGCCCCACGTCGAACGTGACGCGCAGCCGTTCCTCGAAGCGGATGCGCTGAATCTCCAGGTAGCTGCGAATCGCGCGCAGCTCCTCTCCGAGCGGCACCTCCCGCTCTCGCGTCTCCAACAGTGAGTAGCGGAAGAAGTCGGCCAGCTCCGTGATCATCTGCCTCGCGCGTCCGGGCTCCTCGTCCACGAGCGCGCGGATGGAGTTGAGCGCGTTGAAGAGGAAGTGGGGGTTCACCTGATAGCGAAGCATCTGCCAGCGTGCCTCGGTGGCGAGCGACAGGGCTCGCAGCGCGCGCTCCCGCTCCGCCTCCAGGTCGAGCCGGTAGGCATTGCCCAGGAACAGCGCGCTCCACGCCAGGAGGACGATGGTGCAGTTGAGCGCATCGTGAGTGAAGGCCGGATGGAACACGGGGACCAGCCCGAAGCTCCAGCGCAACAGCCCCAGCCACACCACGGCCAGCAGCGAAGAGAGCGTCAGGCCCACCGTGCCCAGCACCCAGGCCGGTGCGCGCCGCGCCCACAGCCGTGAGAGCACCCTCGCCATCGTCAAGCTGATGCCCAGGCCCAGCAGGGAGCGCACCAGCTTCAGTCCGATGACGAAGAGGTGCTCCTTCGTGCCGCCATGCTCCAGGTTGGGGATGGACAGGACATAGCCGGCGAGCGCGTACGCCCCCCAGCCCCAGAGCTGGACCTTCCAGAACCGAGCACCAAGCCGCATGCTCGGGGTTCTAGCGCTTCTGGATGTGAACCACCTTGTTGATGATCTTCCAGGCGCCGTCGGTCTTGATGACGGTGAGGTAGTCCGTCATGAACGCGTCGGGGTGGTCGAGCTCGACCTTGGCGACGCCCACGTCACCGGTGACGTCCAGGCTGACCAATCGGCGCTTGCGCTTCGCTTCGTCCGCGGCGGGCTTCCCGTTCACACCCGCGAGGTACTCGGCGGTGGTCTTCCTCACGAGCGCTCCATCCCGGTTGAGGAACATCTTCATCTCGTCGTGCATGGCCTCCCGGAAGGGGGCCACCTGTCCGGTGGCGTGGCCTTTCAGATAGAGCTCCACGGCGCGTCGCGCGCCAGCCTCGTCTTCCGAAGGGGCGGGCGTGCCGAGCGCGCTGCCCGAGGCGAGTACCGCTCCCACGATGACCGAGCCCACGGCGACCGCGTTCCTGAGGTGCTGCTTCATGGGGTGTCTCCTGTTTGCGTCGAGGTGTCGGCGACAGGGGTAACGGAGACTCGCCTGTCCGCACAGCGCGCTTCTTCCAACGGCGTCAGACACCGCTGGACGGTGCTGGCAGGCGACGAGCGGCGCGCCAGGCGCCGCCGGTTCCCACGAAAAGCGCACCGAGAAATCCCGATTTATGTCTCCTACCTGCCAGACAGGCGGGCAGCGCGGAGCGGTACGCCTGCTTCTCGGGGCCCTGGTGGTGGAGGTGTTTCGCATAGAGTGCTGCCGCCCGAGCAGGTCGCCCCGGTTGCGACGGTTCGGGATGGTGGCGCATCGGAACATGAGGACGGGAGACGCATGGACTGCGACTGGCTCATCATCGGCTCGGGCTTCGGCGGCAGTGTCAGCGCGCTGCGGTTGACCGAGAAGGGCTACCGCGTGGTGATGCTGGAGAAGGGCCAGCGTCTGCTCGCCGCCGACTTCCCGAAGACGAACTGGGACCTGAAGCGCTGGTTGTGGATGCCACAGCTCGGCTGGCGCGGCCTGTTCAAGATGACATTCTTCCGCCACGTCACCGTGCTGTCCGGCGTGGGGGTGGGCGGAGGCTCGCTCGTCTACGCGAACACGCTGCCCGTTCCGAAGGATGACTTCTTCGAGGCCACCTCGTGGGGGCACCTCGCGAACTGGAAGGAAGAGCTGTCCGGGCACTACCGCACCGCGCGACGGATGCTTGGCGCCACGCTCAATCCGCTCACCACGGTGCCGGACCGGGTGCTCGCGGAGGTGGGCAAGGACATCGGCCGTCAGGGCTTCGAGCCCGCCACCGTGGCGGTCTACTTCGGCGAGCCGGGCGTCACCGTGAAGGACCCCTACTTCGGAGGCGAGGGCCCGGAGCGAACCGGCTGCATCGCCTGCGGCGGCTGCATGCTTGGCTGTCGCCACGGCGCGAAGAACACGCTGGACCGGAACTACCTCCACCTCGCGGAGAAGCGCGGCCTCACGCTGCACGCTGATACCGAGGCGACGTGGGTGCGCCCGCTGCCGGAGGGTGGTTACGAAGTGGAGGCGCGCCAGGGCACCGGCCTGTTCTCCCGGAAGACGCTGCGCTTCACCGCGCGCAACGTCGTCTTCGCTGGGGGCGTGCTGGGCACCGTGGACCTGCTGCTGCGCTTGAAGGAGCGTCCGGACGGACTGCCCCGGCTGTCGGAGCGACTGGGTGACAGCGTGCGCACCAACTCCGAGGCCCTGGTGGGCATCGTGAGTGGGCACAAGGACCAAGACCTCTCGAAGGGCATCGCCATCGGCTCCATCCTGCACACCGACGAGCGCTCGCACCTGGAGCCGGTGCGCTACTCGGCGGGCTCGGGATTCTTCCGTCTGCTGATGGCGCCGCAGGTGCGCGGGACGACGATGCTCACGCGGGTGGCGCGGCTCTTCGCGCTGCTCGCGCGGCATCCATTGCGCTTCCTCAAGGCCTGGTTTGTTCCGGACTTCGCGCGGCGGACGATGATTCTCCTCTACATGCGCACGCTGGAAGGGCACCTGCGCATGCGGCGCGCGAGAGGGCTGACCACCGGCCTGCGCAGGGGCCTCACCACGGGCCTCCAGTCCGGCCCCGCGCCGACCTCCAACATGCCGGAGGCGTTCGACCTGGCGAAGCGCGTGTCCGACAAGCTCGACGGGTATCCCATGACGATGGTGAGCGAGACGGTGCTGGGCATCCCCACCACCGCGCACATCCTGGGTGGCTGCTGCATGGGAGACTCGGCGGAGACGGGCGTCATCGACCATCGCCACCGCGTCTTCGGCTACGAGGGCCTGTACGTGGTGGATGGCTCGGCCATCTCCGCCAATCCGGGCGTCAACCCTTCGCTCACCATCACCGCGCTCGCCGAGCGCGCGATGACGTTCATCCCAGCCGCGCACGCAGGCGACGAAGTGAAGAGGACCGTGTCGCCGGGTGTGTCGGAGACGGCGCCGCAGCTCACGCGCTGAGTTTGGGTTCAATCCCGGCAGTACACGCGGGCGACAGCGCCGTCGATGGAGTGACGGCGCCGCCCTCCCGCAACTGATGCGCTGACGACGGCTACAGGCGGACCTGGAGCTCGTAGCGGCGGTTCTTCGCCTTCTTCGCCTCGGTGTTGTCCGGCTTCACCAGGGGGCGATCCGCGCCCAGCCCCACGGCGGTGATTTCGCTCCGGGAGATGCCTCGGGCGACCAGCTCCTTGACGATGGCCTCCGCGCGCTGCTCGCTGAGCTGCTTGTTCTTCGCGGCGTCACCCGTCGAGTCGGTATGGCCAGAGACCTCGAACTTGTAGGTCTTCACTCCCGCGGCGGTGAGCTGCTTCTTGGCGTCGACGAGGGCGTTGGCGAGCTTCTTGAGCTTCGCGTCGCAGCCGGGGGCCAGCTCCGCGGTGCCCGTCTTGAAGCTGCACTGGTTCTTCTTCGCCTCGTCCGTCAGCTTGGTGTTGACCTTCTTCTCGACGGTGGACTTGCCCGCGTCGCCCGCGGCCTTCTTGATGGAATCGAAGGGGCTCTGCGCGGCGGCCACGCTCGGGACGGCCAGCAGCGACACGGCGATGCACAACGCCTTGAGCTTCATACGTGGGACTCCTTGGGTTCCAATGGGGAAGGGAACCGGGGACACAGGCTGCCCAGGGAGTCCTCTCCCGTCCAGCACCACGATGCCTCCCGGCCGATGGAGCCGCCGCCCGCCTGCCGAGGTGGGAGGGAGTACCCTCGGGATGGAGGTCCCGGGAAAACTTGCCTCGGCGTGTGGGCGGAGCAGCATGGACACCCGGAGTCCTTCCACGCAGCGACAGTGAGGCATCCGTGGGCAGCGGCAGTCGGACGGAGCGGTGGCGGCAGTTCCTCTCGGGGCACCGGGTGGGCTCGGACGTGAAGCCGGTGGAGGCGTTGGTGGAGAAGGCGCCCACCAGCTACGAGCATCTCCCGTTGGACGAGCGCACGCCGTACGACGTGGACTACGACCGCATCGTCTTCTCCAGCGAGTTTCGTTGCCTGCATGACAAGACGCAGGTCTTCCCCCTCTCGTCGAGCGACTACACGCGCACGCGGCTGACCCACAGCATCGAGGCGTCCTGCGTGGGGCGCTCGCTGGGCCAGCTCGCGGGCCGGGGACTGAAGATGCAGGACGTGAAGGTGGAGCCCTCGCACCTGGGCACCATCGTCGCGGCGGCGTGCCTGGCGCACGACATCGGCAATCCGCCCTTCGGCCACTCCGGCGAGGCGGCCATCCAGCACTGGGTGGAGCAGCGGCTCACGGCCCCGGGAAGCGCGCCTTCAAACCGCCCGAGCCCCTTCGGTTCTCGGGAGGAGTGGAAGGACCTGGAGAGCTTCGAGGGCAACGCGCAGGGCTTCCGAATCCTCAACCGGCTCCAGTCGCGCGAGCGGCGGGGCGGGCTGCGCTACACGGCGGCGACGCTGGGCGCGATGAGCAAGTACCCGCGCCCGTCCGTCCTCCCTGGCGGCCGCGAGCCGGTGAAGGGGCGCGTGTCGGAGAAGAAGTTCGGTTACTTCCAGGACGACCGTGTGCTGGCGCTGGAGGCCTATCGCGCCGCGGGCCTGCGAGAGCGCGAGGAGGGCGTCTTCTCCCGGCACCCGTTGGCCTTCCTCGTCGAGGCGGCGGACGACATCTGCTACGCGGTCATCGACCTGGAGGACTCCGCGAAGCTCGGCCTGATTCCGACAAAGGACGCCTGCGAGCTGCTGGACAAGGTGCTGCCGTCACCGGTGAAGGGCGAGGTCCGGCCGCCTCCGGCGCACCCGGAGACGCGGATGGCGCAGGCGCGGGCTCGGGCGATTGGCGTGCTCATCCAGGCGTGTGTGCGCGTGTTCCTGGAGCACGTGGAGGCGATGGAGGCGGGGGAGTGGGAGACGCCACTTGTCTCCGCGCGGGACGAAGTCCGCGTGCCGCTGAAGGTCATCAAGGAGCTGACGCGGCGCCAGGGCTACGAGAGCGAGCGCGTGCTGCAAATCGAGAGCGCGGGCTTCAAGACACTGGGTGGCCTGCTCGACATGTTCGCGGGGGCGGTGGTGACGGACACGCCCAATCGCGAGGAGAAGAAGCTGCGACAGCTTCTCCCCCTGGAGCTGTTTCAGCGGCCAGACAATCCGCTGAAGAGCGAGGACATCGGTGAGGCGCTCGCGAGGTTGTCCATGTACCAGCGGCTCCTGTGCGTCACGGACTACATCTCCGGGATGACGGACGGCTTCGCGGTGGAGCTGTACCAGCGGTTGTCCGGCATCAAGCTGCCGACCTAGCGGCGCCCTCTCCGTGCCTCAGGCGTGCAAGTCCTCCGCGGGTGCCCCCGTGCGGCGGTCGCGTCCGCGCTGGTCCAACTGGGACAGTGAGTTGTCGATGGCCAGGATGTTGCCCGACGGGTCCTTGAACCACGCGGACTTGATGTCCCCCATGGTGGCGATTCCATTGCGCGTCTGGATGCCCATCTCCGGAATGTCGTAGTCCTCGAGCTTCACGCCGGCGCTCCGCAGGCTGTCCACCGTCGCCTCCACGTCCTCCACGGCGAATGAGCACGCGGTCGCGGTGGAGCCGGAGGGCGTCGAGCGCTCATAGAGCAGCAGGTAGGAATCCCCGCCCGCGCGGAACATGGCCGCGCCTTCCTCCCCCAGCTCCGACACTTCTTCCAACCCCAGCACCTCGCTGTAGAACCGCCGGGCTGTCTTCAGGTCCGTCACCGCCAGGGTGGGCACCGCCTTCGTTCGTCCAAGTCCCATGGGCCTCGAGCCTCCTTCCGGGACAGGTGGGCACCAGGCGCGAGGCTCGCAAGCGATACCCCCGCCCGAGCCCCGGCTCTCCGAGGTGGCGAGGGAGGTGCGTCTCTCGGGTACCCCTGGCGCGACGTCGACGTAGGCCCCTCCTGGGGGCTCCGCTACACTCGGCGGCATCGTGACACCGCTGGAAGAAGAGACGCCGTCCTCCCCATGGCGGCGATGGCTGAGTCAGGTCGCGGTGTGGACCGTGCCCGGGACGCTCTCCGCGCTGGAGACGTACTTCTTCAGCCTGTCGAGCCCCAAGCCGCTGGAGCCTTGGCGCGCCTTCGTGTCACAGCTGCCAGCCTGGTACGTGTGGGTGCCCGCCACGCCCATCGTCTTCCACCTCGCGCGCAGGTGGCGGCTGGGGCGGCCCTTTCGTGCGCGAGCCTGGGCGAGCCACCTGTTGGCCTGCCTGGGCGTGGGGTGTCTCTTCGCGCTCGTGTACACCGCCTTTCAGCGCGCCTTCGTGCCAGCGATGGGCGCGGGTGGGCCTTCCTTCGCGATGATGCTGCTGCGCTACTCGCTGGGCTGGCTGCCGATGATGGCGATGACCTACGCGGCGGTGGTCGGTGTAGCGCAGTCGCTTGCCTCCCAGCAGAGGGCTCGGGAGAAGGAGCGTCAGGCCGCGGCGCTGGCCATCGAGCTCGCCGAAGCCCGGCTCCAGGCCCTCCAGGTCCAGCTCCATCCGCACTTCCTGTTCAACACCCTCAACGCCATCGTCGTCCTGGTGCGCGCGCAGGAGACGGACACGGCCGCGAGGATGCTCGTGCTGCTCGGTGACATCCTGCGCGGGTTGTTGAAGCAGGGCGCCACGCAAGAGGTCTCGCTGCGAGAAGAGGTGGCGGTGCTGTCGCGCTATCTGGAAATCCAGCAGCTTCGCTTCCAGGACCGCTTGCGCGTCGACTGGGACGTGGACGATGCCCTCCTGGACGCGCGGGTGCCGCACCTGGTGCTCCAGCCGCTGGTGGAGAACGCCATCCGCCACGGGGTCTCCGCGCGCACGGCGGCGGGCGTGCTGCGCATCCGTGCGCGTCGCCAGGGAGACGCGTTGTCGCTCGAGGTGGAGGACGACGGGCCGGGGCTCCCGGCTGGCTTCGACCTGGAGCGCAGCCCGGGCATCGGCCTGTCCAACACGCGGGCACGCTTGTCGCAGCTCTATGGCGACGCGGGGCGTGTCGTCGTGGCTCCACCGAGGGAGGGCGTGGGCATGGTGGCCACCGTCACGCTGCCCTTCCACGCTGTCGTCACGGCGTCCGAGGCGGGAGCCGCGCGTGGCTGAGCTGAGCGTCCTGCTGGTGGACGATGAGCCGCTGGCCCGGCGGGGACTGCGACAGGCGCTGAGCCGACACGCGGACGTGACGGTGTGTGGCGAGTGTCGTGACGGACGCGAGGCGGTGGCCGCCATCCACTCGCTGCGGCCTCACCTGGTGTTGCTCGACGTGCAGATGCCGGAGCTGGATGGCTTCGGCGTCATCCGGGAAGTGGGCGCGGCGCGGATGCCCGCGGTCATCTTCGTCACCGCATACGACACCTTCGCCGTCCGCGCGTTCGACATGCACGCGGTGGACTACCTGGTGAAGCCCTTCGCGGACGAGCGCTTCGACGAGGCGCTGCACCGGGCCCGGCAGCGACTGCGGCAGGGCGAAGCGGTGGAGCTGGGGCGGAAGCTCGCGGCCCTGCTGGCGGACGCGGCGGGCCCCGCTGTTCCCGCGCAGGGGACAGGGGCTGCCGGGCCACCCCCTTCGGAGCCCGCGCGTCCGGGCGAGCCCATGGAGCGGTTGCTGGTGAAGGTGGGCACGCGCTCGGTGCTGGTGCCGGTGGCGGACATCGACTGGATTGGGGCCGACGACTACTGCGTCACGTTGCACGTCGGGGACCGGGAGCATGTGCTGCGAGAGAGCCTCGCGGCCCTGGAGTCCAGGCTGGACGCGGAGCGTTTCGTGCGCATCCATCGCTCGGTCATCGTCAACGTGGGGCGCATCCGTGAGCTGCACCACGACTCGCCCACGGAGACGGTGGTGGTGCTGAGCACTGGCCAGAGGCTGCGGGTGAGCCGCACTCGCAAGGACGTGCTGGAGCGCAGGCTCGGCCGGGCCCGCTGAGCGGACCCTTCACGCGAACGCTGGCGGCATTCTTCCAGGGTAACAGGGGAGGGTGGCCATTCAGTCTCCGAAGCGGGCGCGGCGACAGGTGAACCCATCGACCTGTCCGCCGCGATGGCACCCCGGTGACCTGCCTGGGGCGACGTCAAACGTCGGCGACACGCACCACGAGCTTGCCGAAGTTGCGTCCCTGGAGCAGGCCGATGAGCGCCGTCGGCGCGTTCTCCAGGCCGTCGACCACGTCCTCACGCAGCTTCACCTGTCCGGCGGCGACCCACTCGCCCATGTCGCGGAAGAAGGCGTCGAAGCGGTCGGCGTAGTGGTCGAGGATGACCAGGCCCTGCACGGTGATGCGCTTCTGCAACACGGCCTTCATCACCCCAGGCAGCAGGTTCGGCCCCGCCGGCGGCGTCTCTTCGTTGTAGTGCGAAATCAAACCGCACACCGGCACGCGCGCGCCGACGTTGAGCAGTGGCAGCACCGCCTCGAACACCGCGCCGCCGACGTTCTCGAAATAGATGTCGATGCCGTTCGGGCAGGCGGCCGCGAGGTGTTCGGCCAGCCGAGGGTCTCTGCGGTCGAGGCAGACGTCGAAGCCGAGCTCCTCGACCGCGTAGCGGCACTTGTCCGCGCCGCCGGCGATGCCGACCACGCGCGCGCCCTTGAGCCGGGCGAGCTGCCCGACCACCGCGCCGACCCCGCCGGATGCGGCGGCCACGACCACGGTTTCGCCCCGCTGGGGGCGGCCGATGTCGAGCAGGCCCACGTAGGCGGTGAACGCGGGCATGCCGAGCACGCCCAGCGCCAGTGACGGCTGCGTCAGCGCGCCGAGCGGGACCAGGTCTTGCCCGTCCGACAGCGCGTAGTCCTGCCAGCCCGCTCTGCCGAGCACCAGGTCACCGGCGCGGAATCGCGGATGCCTGGACGCGACGACGCGGTTGACCGTGCCGCCCGCCATGGGGTCACCCAGCGGCACCGAGGGCGCGTAGACCGGAGGGATTTCGTCCATCACCTGGCGCATGTACGGGTCGAGCGACAGGTACAGCGTGCGCAGCAGCACCTGTCCTTCGGCGGGCGTCGGTACGGCGACTTCGTCGAGACGGAAGTCCCGGGGCGTCGGCGACCCGCGTGGACGCGCGGCGAGGACGACACGGCGATTGACGGCGGCATCTGGCTTCATGGGCTTGCTCCTGGGGTGTGGGGAGACGTTCTGCTGGAGCGCTCTGGCGCCGCCGCATGCACATGCACGGACGTCGCGAGAGCGGTGTGCGGACCGGAATAGACCGGTCGTCTAGTGGACTGGCAAAAAAAGGGGGCACACCCGTGCCCCGTTCCCGTTCAGCGGGCTTTCGTGAGACCCAGCTGCTTCCGTGTGGCGGCCATGACCGCGTCCAGTGGCGCGCGGTCGCGAGAAATCTTGGCGAGCAGGCTGGCGCCAAGCCAGCTCTGGTAGAGAGAGGCCGCGACAGCGTGCGAGTCCAGTGGGGCAGACAGAGAGCCGTCCGTCCTGCCCGCTTCGATGCAGCGAGCCAGGCGTTCGACGACTCCACGCGTCCCCTGTTCCAGTTCCGCGCGCATGCTCTCGGACAAATCGCTGACCTCCGCGCCGAGCTTGACCACGAGGCACCGGCTCTTCGCGTCGTCGCCGGTCTGCGAGTCGAGCCAATCGCGGAAGTAGGCGGTCAACCGCCGCGCGGCCGTGCCCCGCTGCGACAGCAGTGCGTCCATTCGCCCCAGGTAGTCGGTGAAGTACGCCTCGATGACCGCCTGCCCGAACGACTCCTTGGATCCGAAGTAGTGATAAAACGAGCCCTTTGGCACCTGCGCCGCCGTGAGCACCTCGGTCAGGCCGACTCCGGTGAAGCCCTTGCGCAGCAACAGTGGCTTGGCCACATCGAGGATGTGCTGGCGGACGTCGGTCGCGGCGGCGGGCGCGGTCATGCGTCGAACATAACGGCGCATTAGACCGGTCGTCTACTGAATCGGAGCCCCAGGCCGTAGAGCTCCACCCGCGCCGCGACGTCATCTACGGTCCGCTCCTGGAAGACGCCGCGCTCACGAAGGAAGGTCTCGACCCTGGCGCCAGCGCTCCCATCCACGAAGGGATGGGCTGCGCGGCCTCCCGAGTCCTTCCATGTGGCGTCAGTCCTCGCACACCCGTGATGGCGGACGGAATGTCACGGGGCCGGTACGCGCACCTTCTCCACGGCGGTGGTCACGTCGGACCACTCCCTGGCGCTCAGGTGCATGCCAAAGACGCGGGTCACCTCCAGCTTCTCGCGCGCGACGACCTCCACCGTCTCGGCGAGCTGTTGCACGTTGAAGAACGAGCCGTCCGGCATCGGCTGCACCAGGTCGCTGGTGTACAGGAGGCGGTGCTCGGGGAGTCCGACGAAGAGCATGCGCTCGCCCGTCTCGGTGCGCACAGGCACCAGTTCCAGGCGGTTCTTCCCGGAGCCCAGCGTGGTGCGCGTGCCGACGGGACGAATCGCACTGGAGCGAGGCGACTTCGCGAGCGCATCCGGCGTGAGGGTGCGGGGCGACTTCAAGAGGCGCTCCACCAGTGGACGGTTGAGGTCCAGCACATGGAGGGGCACCCCGCGAGCGACGTACTCCCGCAGTCCGCCGATGTGGGGCCACGCATCGCTGGTGGTCACCACGGCCTTCACCTTCACGCCCGGGAAGCGCCGCTGGGCCTCATCCATCACTCGCGCCGAGTAACCCGAGGACAAGGGTGCCTCGATGATGACCAGACCGTCGTCCTGCTTCACGAGGACGACGTCCCAGGCGCCGGGCAGGTGCACCACGCCAGGCACCAGCTCGACGGCGGGCCGGTCGGGCCGGCCCAGTGGAGCGGTCTCCGCCGTGGTCTTGCTCCGCGCCGCGAAGCCCTTGCGCACGTCCTCGGGAATGGAGAAGTCGGACTCGGACAACTTCGGCTCCAGCTCCAGCCGCGTCACCGTGAAGGAGTGATAGGCGTTGCCATTGCGCTCCCATTCCCAGTGTCGGGGGTAACGCAGGCCCCCTGACTCCAGGGACCAGGACTGGAACGACAGCCGGGTGCGCACGTCACCCCAGACGCTCCAGAAGAAGTCACCAGGGTGCGCGTCCACGGTCTCCACCTGAGTGGGCAGCCCGGTCCGGGCATTGAGGAACAGCTTCGCCGTCGCGCTCCCATGGTGGAACGTCACCACATGGTGGGGCACGTCCTGCAATACGGTGTCGGGAAGAGCGCGCAGGTCGGCGGCTTCCAGCGCGGTGAAGAGGACCCGCTCGGGAGCGAAGTCCAGGCGCTCCTCCATGTCCTGGAGCTGCGCGGCGCCGGCGGGGAACACCTTTCCACCGCGCTCCATCGCCACGACGCCGTCGGACAGCATCATCGTCACGGCCTGCCAGGAGTCGAGGCCCGCGGCCCCTCGGCTCTCCGTCTTCTGACGCAGGCGCCGGTGGCGCAGGTCCCGAACCTCCTCGAGTTGCTCGTACATGACGAGCCAGGGCGCGGCGGGGCGCTCGGACTGCTCCAGCAGGTTCCAGTGGCCGATGCCGTGAATGCGCAGGCTGGAGAGGGCCCGCAGCCGTGTTTCACCGCCCATGGCCTCCAGGGCGGCCTGGACGCGGGGCCGGGCGGTGTCTTCGGCGGAGCGCGCGGTGGAGGCGAACAGCAGTGTGGCGAGCACGAGTGACAGTGGAAGTCTTCTCATGCCCGCCAGGATGTCGCCGCGCGCATCACCCTTCCGGGGCGTGCAGGGAATGGCCTGAAACGCGCGGCGAGTGGTGAGCCCGGTGCGGCGAACGGCGTCGCGGGCTTCAGTCTCCGGAGACGGCGAGCTGCCAGTCACCCGTCTTGCTGATGCCCACGCGCAGGCCGTAGTAACTGTCGCGCGTCTCGCGCATGCCCTTCAACTCCGCCTCCGAATAGACGTCGGAAAGCGCCTTCCAGTCCTCCGGGTTCTTGACGCCGGTCACGTGAAGCCAGGGCCAGTAATAGATGCCGCCTTGCAGTGCGTAGGGAAGGTCCAGCACGTTGACGAGGCGCGCGAGGATGGGCTCGCCGTCGGCCTCTCGTTCCTTCCAGTACGCCGCGACGTCGTCGCCATCGCCGAAGGTGAAGCGCACGCTCTTGCCCTTTTCGTCCGCCAGCTTGGAGAGCTGCGCGTAGTCACAGGCCCTGGCGGCGGCGATGATGCGGCGGCGCATGTCCTCCACGGCCTTCGGCGGCGGCGGCGGGCCAGTACGCGGCTCCGGGAGAGGCAGGTCCATCGCGGAGCACTTCACGGCGCCCGCGTCGCCAGGGCTCCCAGCCAGGAGGCCCGCGTCCGTGGTGCCCGCGTCCTCCACGCGCGAGCCAGAGTCGGAGCTTGCGACAGTCCCATCACCCTCGGCTCGAGGACTCATGGGCGCGGCGGGGGGCTGAGTCTCCGTGGACGGAGGAGGTGTGCTGGCATCCTCCCCCAACGGCGGAGTGGAGGCGCGCGGGGTGCAGGCGAGGAGCGAGGCCGCGGCGCAGACGGACAGGAGCGTGAACCGGTTCATGGCCCGCCTATCTAGACCAGGGGCGGCGGGCGAAGGTCCGGTTTCAGTGCGCCGTGTCGTTCAAGTGCCGCCTTCTGGTGACTCGATGACGACCGCGAAGGGGTCGAAGGGCTTGTCGCTCTTCTTCTTCGTGGACGTGTTGGGCATGCCGTACTCGCCGGTGGGGTGCTCCGGTCGCACGGAGGTGTACGGGTCGATTTTCACGGGGACGCCGAACACCTTCGGATTCTTCTTCGGCTCCGACGGCCCGCCAAAGTTCGAACGGTTGTCTTCGCTCATTCCCGCAGTCTACCGCGTCGGCCGGCTGGTTGCTTTCGGGCCGGCCCTGCACGGACTGCTTGGGTCTCACCGTGGACAGGGCGATACTCCCGCCCCATGTGTGGCCGTGTCACCGTTCGGACTTCTCCAGACCAGCTCGTGGTGGAGCTGGGGCTTGCTGGCATTCGCGCGGCGGTGGATCGCCCGCGCTTCAACCTGGCGCCCACGCAGTTGATGCCCGTGGTGCCCAATGACGGCGCGCGGATGTTGGATGCGTTTCGTTGGGGGCTCATCCCCTCGTGGGCGAAGGACGCGAGCATCGGCAACAAGCTCATCAACGCACGCGGTGAGACGGTGGCGGAGAAGCCCAGCTTCCGCAGCGCGCTCAAGCGGCGGCGGTGTCTGGTGGTGGTGGACGGTTGGTATGAGTGGAAGCAGTCCACGAAGCCGAAGACGCCCTTCCTCTTCCACCGTGAGGACGACAAGCCCCTGGCGCTCGCCGGGTTGTGGGAGGAGTGGACGGCGCCGGACACGGGTGAGGTGCTGCGCACGTGCACCATCATCACCACGGGCCCCAACGCGCTGATGGCGCCGATTCACGACCGGATGCCCGTCATCCTCTCTCCGCAGGCGCAGGAGGTGTGGCTGCGTCCGGAGCCCCAGGAGGCGGCGGTGTTGTTGCCGCTGCTGGTGCCCGCCGTCGACGGAGGGATGGAGGCCTACGAGGTCTCGCGCGTGGTCAACATCCCCACGAACGACGTGCCCGCGTGTGTGGAGCGCGTGGCCGCATAGCGCGAGTGCCGCTACGCCTTGCGCCGCACGCGTGAGTCCAGGCTCCAGGGCCCTCCGCCGATGAGGGCCACCGCCACCATCACCGTGAGATAGATCAGCGCCAGCTCCATGCGCCCGAACGGGTCCGCGCGGTGGCGGAACAACGCCACCAGCATGGTGAAGCCCGCCATCGCCGCGGCCGGCCGTGTGAAGAGCCCCACCGCCACGAGCACCCCGCCCACCAGCTCCGCCAACGACGCGCACCACGCGAAGAAGAGCGGAAAGGGGAACCCCAGCTCCGCCACGCCCGCGGCGAATCGGGACATGTCTCCGGTGACTTTCGGCAACCCATGCCCCAGTCCCAGCGCGAGCCCAAATACAGC
This sequence comes from Myxococcus sp. CA051A, assembly GCF_013336705.1. Lineage (NCBI taxonomy): Bacteria > Pseudomonadati > Myxococcota > Myxococcia > Myxococcales > Myxococcaceae > Myxococcus > Myxococcus sp. CA051A. Next base: position 912,866 of record NZ_JABUMS010000001.1, read on the forward strand.
CCGCACCAGCGTCCAGCCCAACGCCATTCTTCCCACCATGTCGTAGTCCTCCAAAGCGTTGCCGCATCCTCGCATGACGTCGTCGTGCCTCGAACCGAAGGATTCCCGGCGAGGCGTTCATTCCCTGTCGCGTCGCGAATCGCGGCGGACATTCCAGAAGGAAAAGGGGCGCCCTATGAGCGAGCAGCGAAGGTCGTCGTGTGTCCAGCGCAAGGGGATGCGACTGGGGCTCATGTCATGGCTGTGTCTGAGCGCGGTGGGCTGTGGCGGTGTCGCCGAGCCCGAAGTCGCGGGGCCCGAGCAGTCGTCTTCCGCGTCCGCGATGCAGGTGGAGCGCGTGCGCGATTCGGCGGAGCTCGCGAAGATGCGGGACTACGTCGATTCGCTCTACGACGCGAAGTCCGTGGTGCACCGCTTCACCAGCAAGGGAGGAGATGGCATCGACTGCGTGCCGTTGTACGCACAGCCCGCGCTGCGGCAGCCTGGCATGGAGAATCACCGCATCCAGCTCGCTCCGGGAACCGAGGCCGTGCTCCCGCCCGAGCGCCTCGCTCCGTCCCCCACCGCGCCCTCTGAGAAGTGGCGGGCTCAGCCCGCGGCGCTGGAGGGCCTCGAGACGGCTCCAGACGACCTGGACGCCACCGGCGCGCTGCGCCGCTGCCCCGTGGGCTCCGTGCCCATTGTCCGGCTGACGCTCGACACGCTCAAGCGCTTCGAGTCGCTGGAGGACTTCCGTCAGAAGGTGCCCGGTCACCTGCGGGGCAACGTCTCGGTGGAGACCGACAAGCTCCGCTCGCTGGCGAGCGCCACGCCGTCCGCGCGCTCGGGCCCCACGGACCTGCACCAGTACGCGCACACCGCGCAAGGGGTGAGCAATTGGGGCGCGGAGGCCATCTTCAACATCTGGAGCCCGTACACGGAGCTGTCCAGCGAGTTCAGCCTGTCGCAGATGTGGGTCGTCCGTGGCTCGGGCTCGAACCTGGAGACGGTGGAGGCGGGCTGGCAGAAGTACCGCGACCTCTACGGCGATGACCGGGCGCGCCTCTTCATCTACTTCACACCCGACAACTACGGCAGCGGCGGCTGCTACAACTTGAGCTGCGGCGCGTTCGTCCAGGTCAACAACACCGTCAGCATCGGCGGAGGCTTCAACAACTACAGCGTCACCAACGGCGCGCAGTACGAGTTCAAGTTGATGTGGTTCAAGGATGGCACCACGGGCGCATGGTGGCTGAAGTTCCAGGACATCTGGGTGGGCTACTACCCGCGCACGCGCTTCGACGCCGCGGGGTTGATGGACCGGGCCGACGTCATCGACTACGGCGGCGAAATCATCGACAACCGCAATGGCAACCTCCACACGTCCACGGACATGGGCGGCGGCGCCTACCCGGGCGTGGGCTGGGCCAATGCCGCCTACACGCGCAACCTGCTCTACGTGGACACCACCAACGTCTATCGGGAGCCGACCTCGCTGGGCGCCTGGCGCAATGACAGCAACTGTTACGACATCATCCAGTACAACAACCCCGGTGGCTGGGGCCGGTACTTCTACTTCGGTGGTCCGGGCTACAACGCCAACTGCATGTAGTCGCCCCGCGTGACGGGGGCGGGGAGCGGGCGCAAGGCGGGCCCGTTCCCCATCGGGGTGCTCTGTCGGAGGGTGTCGGGGCAGGGGCGCGGGCCATGGCTGGCCCAGGACACGCGTCGAGGTCAGGTTGAAGGCTGGATGGGGGCCTCCTCTCACCGTGTCGGCCGGGCAAAGGGGCTCGGGCTCGCCCGGTGGTCAGGGTGGAGCCGAGCGGGGAGCCTCCGGAACGGGAGCGCCATGCAGACCGAGAACCCAACCCTGGACTTGGACAAGGTGGACGAGGCGGTGAGTGGGAACATCGTCGACGCGGGGCCGGACCACCTCACGGTGCACGACATCGGCGCGGGCGAGGACCTCACGCTGCGCATCGACGACCGCACCACCTACGGCTGGACGGATTCGCGCTACCGGGGGCAGTTGACCGACGCGGCCCAGGTCCGGGTGGGCTTCTATATCGCCGGAGGCGTGCACACGGCCGCGGAGATCATCGTGATGGACCCGGGGCAGGGCGAGTCCATCGCGGCGGAGGTCCTGCCCAGCCAGTACCAGTGAGCACGCACCGGAAGGGGCATAACGCCGCCTCCAGTAGACCCTGGCGCTACGAGGCGCGCTTGGGGGCGCGCAGGTCGGTGATGGCCAGGGGGTGGCGCGCGCCCTGGGGCGAGACGAGGGCCGCGTTGAGGATGAAGTCCTGGCCCATGCGCAGCTCCAGGGTGGTGGGCCCCTTGTGCGTGGTGCGCCAGTCCAGCTCGATGCGCACGGTGCCCAACAGCTCGCGCTCCACGGTGGTGGTGTCGAGCGACTCGAAGAGGGCGACGGAGATGGGGCCGGGGATGAGCGGCAGCTCCAGCGTCACGGACTTCGTCGCGGGCACCGGCGTGTTGGCCGGGATGACCTCGTGCTGCGCGCCGCCGGGCACCATGATGCCAATGGGCATGGGCACCACGTCCGCCAGCCCGTTGATGCCTCGCGCCAGGTTGCGCCCGAGGATGGCCGCGCCGACGGCGACACCCAGTTCCGGGTTGACCTCCTTGTCCGACGACAGGCGCTTGAAGTGGGAGAAGCGCTCGCGGATGACCGGCATGCGCGTCTGGCCGCCCACCAGCACCAACTCGTCGACGTGCTCGGCCTTCAGCTTCGCGCGCTCCAGCACGTCGTCGCACGCGGACGCGGCGCGCTCGATGAGCTGGAACACCATTGACTCCAGTTGTTTGCGCGTGAGCGTGTAGTCGAAGTCGACGAAGCCGCCGTCCTTCTGGGCGATGCAGGGCACGCGCAGCACGGTGGAGTCACGCGAGCTGAGCGTCATCTTCGCGGACTCGGCGGCGAACACCAGCCGCTGCATCACCACCTGGTTGCCGCGCAGGTCGATGCCGTGCTGACGCTGGAAGTCCGCCACCAGCATCTCGACGATGCGCTCGTCGAAGTTGGCGCCACCCAGGAACGCGTCGCCGCCGGTGGCCAGCACTTTCACGATGCGGTTCTGCACCGCGAGCAGCGTGGCGTCGAACGTGCCACCGCCCAGGTCGAACACCATCACCGTCTGCTCGGGGTTTCGCAGGTTGGCGTAGTAGAGCGCCGCCGCGGTCGGCTCGTTGATGATGGCGCGCACCTGGAGCCCGCACTGCTCGGCGGCCTGTCGCACCGCCTCGCGCTGGCGGATGCTGGCGTGCGCGGGCACGGTCAGCACGCACTCGCGGAAGGGCTCTCCGGCCGCGTGGGTCGCCAGCGTGAGAATCTGCCGGATGACCAGCTGGGTGACGTCCGTCAGCGACGTCACCTTCCCGTACATCTTCACCGCGGTGTAGCCGTCGGGTGCCTCGACGAGCTCGAAGGCGTACTTGTCCTTGTGCTGCGTCACGTACTCGGACTGGTAGCGGCGTCCGAGGAAGCGCTTGGCGCCGAAGACGGTGTGCCGAGGGTCGTCGATGATTTGCCGCCGCGCCGCGTAGCCGACGATGGCCTTGTCCGCCGCGTGGAACCACACCACTGAAGGCAGCGTGAAGCTCTTGTCCGTCACGGGCACCAGCCGCAGCTTGCCCGTCTTGTCGAAGAACGCCGCCGACGTGTTGGTGGTCCCGAAGTCGATTCCGAGGATGGGGGCCGTGCTCATTCGCCCCCGACTCTCCCACGTCCTGAGCAACGGTTCAGCTCCGGAGATTCCATGCTCTCCAGGCTCGCGGATTATTGCGCCCACGAGCTGTCCGTTCCACCACACCCGGGGTGGGTGTCCCTACACGTGCTCCATCACCATGACAGCGACGGTGTGGGGTGCGAGCGCCTCGTAGATGTGGGGCACGTCGCCGGAGAAGGTCGCGTAGTCGCCGGGGTTCAGCTCGACGGGTGCGTCGCTGGGGCCCGCGCGCAGGCGGCCCTTGCTGACGACCAGGTGTTCGACGCTGCCCGGAATGTGGGGCTGGGCGTGGCGGGCGGCGCCGGGCTCCAGGTTGATGACGTAGAGGTCCCTGCGCGCGCCTGGGGGGCAGGCGGACAGCATGATGCCGGTGAAGTGGGCCTGCTCGGAGCGGATGGCCGCGCCCTCGCCTGCTCGGATGATGCGCACCTCGCGGGTGGGCGGGTCGACGAGGCGGCTGAACGGCACACCCAGGGCCACGGCCAGCGCCCAGAGCGTCTCGATGCTGGGGTTGCCGGTGCCGGCCTCCAGTTGGGACAGCGTGGACTTGGAGAGGTTGGCGCGCCGGGCCAGCTCCGACAGCGACACGTCCGCGCGCTCACGCTCCCGGCGCAGCGCGATGGCGATGGCGTCCAGGGGACGGGGTGGCTTGGGCGTTCGTTTTACCGGCATGGTCGTTCTTATTGACGAACGACAGGCTTCTGTCCACATTGATGCGCATGGGAAATGTGGATCGCGCCCTCGTCCGGGATGTGGGCGCCGTGGCGCTGGCGTCCGGAGTGGTGGGCGTGTCGTTTGGCGCGCTCGCGGTGGCGGCGGGGCTGTCGGTGTGGATGGCCCTCTTCATGTCGGTGGTGGTGTTCGCGGGAGGCGCGCAGTTCGTCGCGGTGGGCATGGTGGCGGCGGGAGCCACGCCGGTGGCGGCGGTGTTCGCGGGGCTGTTGCTCAACGCGAGGCATCTGCCGTTTGGAATGGCGGTGGCGGACGTGTTGGGGAAGCGGTGGCCCATGCGGCTGTTGGGCGCGCACCTGATGGTGGATGAGTCGGTGGCGTTCGCCCTGGCGCAGCGTGAGCCCTCGCGCAAGCGCGCGGCCTACTGGTTGTGCGGCGGCATGTTGTTCGTGGCGTGGAACCTGGGCGTCGTGGTGGGCGGGTGGGCGGGACGCGCGGTGGGCAATCCCGAACTGCTGGGGCTCGACGCGGCGTTCCCCGCGAGCATGCTCGCGCTGCTGCTCCCGTCGCTGCTTCCTCCCAAGGAGGCGGACGCGCCCGATGCGGCGAAGAGCAGGGCCACGAAGGCGCGTCGGGTGGCGCTGGTGGGGGCGCTCATCGCGCTGGTGGCGACGCCGCTGTTGCCCGCGGGTGTGCCGGTGTTGTTGTCGATTCTCGCCGTGGGAGTGGCCCTGCGATGACGCTGTTGCCCATTTTGGTCCTGGCCCTGGGGACGTTTGGTTTTCGCATCGCCGGGCCGCTGTTGAGCGAGCGGCTCCAGTTGTCCGCGAGGGTGCAGGAGCTGATGTCCATGGCGACCATCGCGATGCTGGCGGCGCTCGTGGCCACGTCGACATTGGTGGCGCAGGGAGGCTTCGTGGGGTGGTCGCGGCCGGCGGGGGTGTTCGTCGGCGCGCTCCTGGCCTGGCGGAGGCTGCCCTTCATCGCGGTGGTGGTCGCGGCGGCCGTCACCGCGGCGGGGCTGCGCCTGCTCGGAGTGCGGTAACTCCGAGGGGAAGACGGCCCGCTCCAGGACACGGAGCGGGCCGTGAGCCACTCAGGGACAGGCGCCCTGGTTGTACCGCTTCGGATAGGGCGTCAGGGTGCCCGTGAAGACTGGATCCGCGCCACAGGCGCACTGCATCGTGCCGAGCACCGTCGTATAGGTCTTGTCGTAGTACTTGATGACGTACTGGCTCTCGCAGATGGCCTGTGCGGACACCTCACCCTCGGGCGAGGGGACTTCGTCTCCGCCTTCGTTGCCACCACCGCAGCCCACCAACAGCGCCGCCGCCAGCAGTCCTCCGAGAATGCTTCGCATGCGTCCTCCAGGAACGGGTCTCAGGTGCGTGTTGCACTTCGAGACTAGGTCATTGAACTCATCGCTGAAACCACGCCTCCGATGACGCAGCGCGCGCCCGGGCTTTCAGACAACCGTGGACGAAACATTCAGCCTGTCTAGACGACAGCGTCCCGATAACTCCCCGCCCTGAGTACGGTCCGAGGGCGAAGTCCTCACGAGTTTGTGCGCGTGCTTCGAGTGGGAACGGTTCGTGATTGACGAATCGGGCCACCGTCGTGGAGCCAGACACCGTGGGTCGTGATAGCTGCGACACATGCGAACCAACGGACGATGGCTCGAATTGACGTTGCTGACGACAGCCCTCTGCCTGGCGGCCTGTGACTCGGATGACGACAACCCGGGTCCGGATGATGCGGGCGTGAGTGACGCCGGCACGGCGGATGCGGGTGGCTCGGATGCGGGCGTCAGCGACGCGGGCCCTGACGGCGGCCCCACGGACCCCGGCTTCGAGCAAGGTGACGGCGTCTCTCGCGAGTCCACCACGGTGGGCGGAATCGCGGTGGACCGCTACACATGGACGGACTCGCAGGGCCGTCCGCGCACGGTGTCGCTGAAGCGGCAGACGTCCGCGGGCAATGGCGGCTATGCCGTCCAGTTGACCTATCAGGTGCGGGCCGGCGGAGACTGGCGCACCGTGACGGTGGATGGCACGGCCGGCGGTGAGAGTGGCTTCGGCTACTTCGTCGGGCACGAGCTGTACCGGCAGTTCGACAACGGCTCGTCCGGCACCATCGCGGGCCTGCATGGAGAGGATGACTCCCCGCTGGGGTATGGCTTCGCGGTGCAGGGCACGCACTCGGCCATCCTCCCGGGCTCCACGTTCGCGAGCCACACCTTCACCACGGCCTATCCGAAGTGGGGCACCCGGGTCGCCATGGCGGATGTGACGGCGAGCACTCCCGCGGCGTCGGCGGCCCATCAGAAGTTCATGGTGCCGCTCACCCTCCGGTGGGTCTTCCAGAAGGGCATGGACTTCCCGCGCATCGACACCCGGATGGACTTGGGCGAGGCGGTGGCGGGGCAGCTCTCGTTCGACATGCGCGGCCCCTACGGTGTCGTGGAGTTCGCGGACTCGGACACCCAGGCCGCGCTCAGCAACGTGCAGTGGGGTGACACGCGCAACCACTTCACCACGCAGGCGCCCGTGGCGAACCCGCTGACGACGCAGGCGGGCTGGACGTGGAACGAGCCCATCGGCACCACGCGCAAGTATCACAGCCTGCTCGCGCGGCACTCGAGCACGGGCGTGTTGTACGAGCTGGGCCTCGTCGAGCTGAAGCTGGGGCAGGACCCGGGACTCGTCTACGGCGGCTACAGCACCAACAACGGAACGACGAAGGCGGCCACGGGACGGGCGCTGTTGAGCGGGGACTTCTCCGCGGGCGAGTGGCCCTTCCAGTCCGCGCAGTACAGCGGGCTCAACGCGAACACGGGCGTGACGGGAAAGAAGTTCGCGTGGGGCTCCAGCCCGTTCTACGGCTCGGCGCTCTCCACCGTGTACTTCAACCCCGACTTCAGCACGTCCATCAACGCCTTCCCCGTGGGCAAGACGCTGCTCTACCGGACGTGTCTGGTGCTGGGCGTCTCCCCCTTCACCGACGCGAGCCGGAAGTCCCTGACGCGCGGGGTGGCGGAGAGCGCCTCTCCGAGCTGCGCGACGGCCGAGCCGCTCTGAGCCTGTCCTTCGAGGCCCCGTGACGAACGTCCGTCACGGGCCTCAGCGGGGGCGGGCAGCAGCACGTCGGCGACCTTCATGGCGAAGTTGTCGGCGTGGCCGTTGCCCCGGTTGGACAGGCACACGACGGTGAGCCCGTCGTCGGGGAAGCGCATCATGTCGCTGCTGAAGCCCCAGTCCCCACCGGCGTACCGGAGGGTGCGACGTCCGGCGTGACGTCCCCAGACGAGTCCGAAGGCATCATTGGCCTTGGGGTGCTCGAGTTCTCGCGGACGCCGCTACTCTCTCAGCCGCGTCTCCGGTGCTCCATCGCGGCAGTCGGAGGTGGTGTACGTCTCATGTCGTGAGCGGACACCCCAGGAGGCATGTTGGCCCTGGCAGTTCTGGCTGCGCCAGCCGACCAGGACGGTGTGGCCCTGGTCCGCGAAGTATTGATAGCGCTCCTCTTTTCGGGCGCCCCCTGCCGTCGGCCGCTCCTGTCTGACTTCAAGGGCTCCGGCTCCCTCCTCGATGGGGGCGCTGGTGCACGCGCTCAGCAGGAGTCCGGACACGAAAACCAGGGGCAGGGCGCGGCGCTTCCTGTCGAACGTCATCGTGCTTCTTCCTCCCGGGGGTTGAGTCCCGAGGTTCGCGTTCAGGGCGTTGATGACGGTTCCAGTGTGTTTCCCGGTGTGGCCCCTGTAGGTCGCTCGCCAGCAGGCGCTCAAAGGCGGAGCGATGGATGTTCCACTGCTGAAAGGGACTGGGCTGGCAGTCCGCCCGGAGGGTGATGCGCGCGCCGTCAGCGACAGGCTCCGGAGCACCCTCCACGCACGCGCCTGTCGCCGCGTTCTTCAATTGGACCCCTCGAAAGCCCGGCGGAGGCGCGGCCCCCTCGGCCTCGAAGGGTGTGAGGACCCACTGCTGCTCCAGCCCGCCATTGCAGCTCACGGCGGCCAGACGTCCGCCTTGTGCGCTCAGGCACAACCCACCCTCCCGGATGACCTCCCAGCGCGCGGGAGCGCCAGACACGGGCGCGAACTCCCAGTCGAGCGCGGGGGCATGGCAGGGCGCCGGGCCCACCCCGCCGGGGCGCTGCTTGGAGGGCATCAAGCAGTACTGCTGTTTTTGATGATGGAGGACTGTCAGCGGGCCTTCGCCCGCACGCGCGGTCCGGGCCTCGGCAAGCAGCACCCCGAGGGCGATGACGCGGACAGTCAGGCGACCACGGGTTCGTGTCTCCAAGGGGCCCCTCCCCACGCGTCAGGACAGTGCCAAACGCGGACAGGGTGGGCGGGGCGAGCCGGGCAGGTCCATCCCAGAAAAGTGGGATTCTCTGGAATAAGTGGCCGATGGGTGTGATTGGCTCCAGGCATGGTGACCCGTTCGCGGATGGAGCGTGAGTTGCTGGGTGTGCTGCGGGACCTGGCGGCGGCGGAGCTGCCGTTGGGCAAGCTGTTCACCCAGCTCAACCTGTTGCTGAAGGAGCCGCTGGGCGTCGATGCGAGTTGTTGGCATGGGACGGACCCCGCGTCGGGGATGGTGACGTCCACGGTGATGGAGAACCTGGACCCGCGAGGCTTCGAGCGCGCGGCCTATCTGGAGCTGTGGGCGCCGGAGCCGCTGACGTTCGCCGGCCTGCGGGCGCTGGGGAAGCGGGTGGACTCGCTGAGTCACGCGGCGAAGGGGAAGCTCGACGACAGCGCTCGCTACCGGGAGCTGATCGCCCCGTTTGGCTTTGGCGACGAGATGCGCGTCAACTTCGACCTTCCGTCGGGGTGCTGGGGCGCGGCGACGTTCCTGCGCGCGAAGGACCGGGGTGCCTACACCGAGGCAGAGGTCGGGATGATGGACCGGTTCTCCTCGCACATCGGTCAGATGTTGTGGCGGTCCTACCGGGGCACCGTGCCCCAGGGCGAAGGGCAGCCGCTCCCGGGCATCGCGGTGCTGGGGCCGCGAGGGCAATTGATGTCCGCGGACCCTCGGGCCGAGGCCGTGCTGGCGGAGCTCGCCGAGACGTCACCCTCGTCCACGGGCGTGCCGTCCGGACTCATCACCGTCGCCGAACATGCGCGAGGGCTGGGCGCCGCGGGGCGCAGGGACGTGCCGTCGCGCTCCCGGGTGCGCACGAGCACGGGGCAGTGGCTCACGCTGCATGCCTCGTTGCTGGAGGGACGCCCCGATGGTCAGGTCGCCATCGTGGTGACGCCCGCCACGCCGGCGGAGGTGCTGCCCATGGCGTTGATGAGCCTGGGGCTCACCGCCCGTGAGCAGGACGTCGCCATCCTCGTTGCCCGAGGGAACAACACCAGCACCATCGCTCAGAGTCTGTTCATCACCCCCGCGACGGTGCAGGACCACCTGAAGTCCATCTTCACCAAGGCGGGGGTGCGCAGCCGTCGTGAGTTCATCGCCCGGCTCGTGGGCACCTCTGCGGGCCAGGCTCCGGCGGGTGTCACGGCGCGAGGAGCATGAAGCGCGCCGTGTCCCGTGTGGCTTCCGTGTGAGGATTTCGAGCCCGCCTCCGTCACGGAGCAGACGCTATGTCTCGGATTGGCCGCGCCGCAGGCCCAGGGCCTTCATCTTCTTGTAGAAGTGACCCCGCTCGAGGTCCAGCAGCCGGGCCGCCTCCGTCACGTTGTCGTGCGTATGCGCGAGCACGTACAGGATGATCTCCCGCTCGGCGTCCTCCACCTGCTCGCGGAAGGTCTTGTCCGCGCGCGGATGGAAGCCCGCCTGCACCGGGGCCGACAGCGGGGGAGGGGGCGCCACCAGGGCCGGAGCCGGAGTGCTGGCCGCCGCCACCACGGCAGAGTCCAGGGTGGGCGGAGGCGGAGTCCACGCTGTTGACGTCTCCACCACCGGAGGAGGCACGCCACCGCGCCCCCGAGGCAACAGCTCCAGCGCGTCCGTCCGCGTGACGATGGGGCCCTCGCAGAGGATGGCCAGGCGTTCGACCAGGTTGCGCAGCTCGCGCACGTTGCCCGGGTAGTCATAGGCGCTCATCACCGACAGCGCATCCGGCGACAGCGTCAGCGGGCGGCGCCCGTTCTTCGCGCAGGCCTCGCGCAGGAAGGTCCCGATGAGGTCCGGCAGGTCCTCGCGCCGCTCGCGCAGGGGCGGCGAGTGAATCTGTACGACGTTGATGCGGTAATACAAATCCTCGCGGAAGCGCCCGGCGGAGATCTCCTTCTCCAGATTCTTGTTCGTGGCCGCGATGACCCGCACGTCCACCTTGAGCGTCTCCGCGCCGCCCACCCGCTCCAGCTCGCCTTCCTGCAACACGCGCAGGAGCTTGGCCTGCATGGCCGGCGGCATGTCCCCAATCTCATCGAGGAACAGCGTGCCTTCGTGCGCCAGCTCGAACTTTCCGCGCCGCACGCTCACCGCGCCGGTGAAGGCGCCCTTCTCGTGGCCGAATAGTTCGCTTTCAATCAACTCGTGCGGCACCGCCGCGCAGTTGAGCTTCACGAAGGGGTTGGCCTTGCGCCGGGAGTGCTGGTGCAGCGCGCGGGCGATGAGCTCCTTGCCCGTGCCGTTCTCACCGGTAATCAACACCCGCCCCTCCGAGGGCGCCGTGCGTTGGATGAGCGAGAAGATGCGCTGCATGGCCGGGCCGCTGCCCACCATGTCGTAGCGTCCCAGCTGCTCTCGCAGCTCCCGCAGTTCCTCCATCGCCGCCTGGTGCTTGAGCACGTTGCGCAGCGCGACGAGCAACCGCTCCCGGGCGATGGGCTTCTCCAGGAAGTCGCGCGCCCCCAGCTGCGTCGCCTTCACCGCCGTGTCGATGGTGCCGTGTCCCGACATCATGATGACGGGCAGCTCCGGCTTGAGCTCCGTGAGCCGGGCCAGCGCCGTCAACCCATCCATGTCCGGCATCTTCACGTCCATCAACACCGCGTCCACCGGACGCGCGCTCACCACGTCGAGCGCCACCTGACCGCTGGCCGCCAGATGTGTCTGATACCCCGCCAGCTGCAACGACTGGCTCAGTGTCAGCAGAATGTTCTTCTCGTCATCGACGATGAGGACGGATGCGGGCATGTGGGGCGCTCCCGGCCTGGGGCCACGTCACGCGGCCACTCACGGGCAAGGGCCACAATCTCATGGAAATTATTTGGACATTCAAGGGTTTCGGCGCGCCGAGGCGTGTCTCGAAAGGGACAAATGCTTTGACTCACCCTGGCGACTGCGACTACACGCGACCCGAATACCCGCCCCCTGCGGGTGCTTATTTCGTCTTCAAGATTTTCGGGAGGAATGATGCGTCGGATTTCTCTTTGGGCGGGCCTCGGCCTCGCCATGGCCGTGCTGACCGGCTGCCCCCCCAGCTACCCCAACTGCAACGATGACTCGACCTGCTCCGAGAAGGGCGAGGTCTGTGTCCAGGGCCAGTGCCAGGAGTGCGCCACCGACGCGAACTGCAAGGAGGGCTTCACGTGCCAGGGCAACAAGTGCGCGCCCAAGCCCCCCGAGTGCACGGTGGACAACCAGTGCGGTGATGGCCGCATCTGCGAGGCCGGCAAGTGCGCCGAGGCCCAGTGCAAGGACGACTCCAGCTGCCCCTCCGGCGGCAAGTGCCAGGCGGGCCGTTGCCAGGCCCCCACGGACACCTGCGCGTCCAACTCCGACTGCGGTGAGGGGCAGGAGTGCAGCGCCGGCCGTTGCGTGACGGCCTCCGCGGACAAGTGCGACTGGAGCCCGGTGCGCTTCGGCTTCAACGAGTCCTCGCTGACCTCCGAGGCCCAGCAGCGCCTGTCCGACCTGGCCACGTGCCTGAAGACGGGCCAGCAGGGCAAGCTGACCCTCGCGGGCCACGCCGACGAGCGCGGCACCGAGGAGTTCAACCTCCAGCTGTCCAACCGCCGTGCGCAGGCCGTCAAGCGCTACCTGACGGACCTGGGCGTGAAGTCCAACGCGGTGACGACGGTGGGTTACGGTGAGACCCGGCCGGCGAACAACACCTCGTCCGAGGACGCCTGGTCCGAGAACCGCCGCGTCGAGTTCCAGCGCTAGTTGAGGCTGGGGTAGGCTGTGCGCCACATGGCCGTCCACGAGCCGGAAGCGCGGCAGTCCTATCTGGTTTTTGCCTGCGGTAGCAGCTGGTACGCGGTGCCCGCGGAGAGCGCGGCGGAGGTCGTTACCTTCCCCGAGCTCACGCGGGTACCGGGCTCCCCTGCCCATCTGCTGGGCGTGTTCGCTCACCGAGGAGAGGTCATCCCGGTGGTGGACATGGGCCTGCTGGTGGCGGGGGTGAGCCAATCCTCGCGGCGGGCCGTGCTGGTGCGGCTGCCGCGCGGCACCCTGGGCCTCACGGCGAGCACGGTTGCGGGGGTCTCCCCGGTGACGGGCGCGCTGGAGCCGCTGGGCTCCGCTGGCGTCCAGGTCCACCTGAAGGGCCCCGCCAAGAGTGGTCCCCGGGATGTGGCCGTCATCGACCCCGAAGGGCTCTTCGACCATCTCAGCCAGGGGGCTTGACCCATGGCTCCAGCCAGTCCCGTCCGGGGCATGTTGTTCTGCCATGCGGGCCCGCATCGGCTCGCCTTCGCCGCGCATGAGGTGCTGTCCATCACCTCGCCGGGCGAGGAGGCGGACGCGGCCTCCGCCGGGCTGGCCTTCCACGCGCCGGCCGGTGCCACCCGGGTGTTGGTGGCGATTTCGGGCGGCGCGGTAGGGGTGGACACGCTCGAAATCGACGCGGAGTCGCATCCGGTGCTGCCCGCGCCCTGTGTGACGGTGCATGCCTCGGGCGGCAGTCTGCGGGGCTTCGTGCTGGCGCGTGGGGTGTTGTGGCCGTTGTTGGGGCTGGCGGACTTCGAGCGCTTCCTGCGGGGCGTGGCCCGGGGGGCGGCATGACGGCGCCCACGGACTTACGGGGCCTGGCCCGGTGGCTGGCGCGTCCGGTGGCGCCGGCCAGCACCCTGGGCATCTCCCTGGCGCTGCTGCACGGCCTGCTCACGGATGCGCTTCCCGTCGCTTCCTGGATGCGCTTCCTGGTGCTCGTCGTCGTCGTCACCGCGCTGTCGCTGTGGCTCATCCAGCAGCACGCGAGGCGCTCGCTGCGGGTGCTGTATGCCGTGGGGGCCGGGCAACTGCAGGCCACGCCGGAGCATCTGAAGTCGGCGCTGTTGGAGGCCCGGGGTTTTCCCGAGCGGTGCTTCTCCTTCGCCCTCCAGAGCTGGCTCGTGGGCGCCGTCGTCGTGGCCTTCGTCTTCATTCCCTGGGCGGATGCGCCGCTGTCGCTGGGGCCGCGCATCCTGCTCGTCGGTGCGTCGCTGGGCTCGCTGACGGCGCTGCTCATCTACCTGCTGGTGGTGCGTCGCTGCCGGGAGGCGGTGGAGCTCATCGCGGCCCGTGGCCTGTCCCCGCTGGAGGTGGTGGCCACGGCGCCGCCCCGGCGGTTGCACATCCGCCGCCGCATGGTGCTCTTCACCGCCATCGCGGTGCTCACGCCGTCGCTGTTCATCCTCGACGCCACCGTCACCCGCACCCTGCGCGCCATGGATGACGTGGTGCTGGCCCGCTCGCCGCTGGAGCAGGACGCGGCGCTGCGGCGGGCGGATGACGGGCGGGGGCTGGCGGTGGCGGGGCTCGTCGCCATCCTCGTGCTGCTGACGGCGCACCTGGGCGGCACGGTCATCGCGGCGCCCCTGCGCGCCATCACCGAGGACGCCACCCGTATCGCCCAGGGCGACCTGCGCCCCCCTCGGGTCATCGCCGCCGAGGACGAGGTGTGGGCCACGTCCGCCGCCTTCGCGCAGATGCAGGCGCAGCTCGGGCAGGCGCTCACCCAGCTGCGGCGCGCGGGCCTCCAGATTTCCACCACGACGGAGCAGCTCGTCGCCACGTCCGGAGAGCAGGAGTCCGGCGCGGACGAGCAGGCCAGCTCGCTCAACGTGACGAGCGCGACGACGGAGGAGCTGGCGCGCTCGGCGCAGCAGATCGCCGGCAACGCGGAGTCGGTGTCCACCATCGCCGAGTCCACGTTCGCCGCCGCGCAGACGGGCCAGCGGGGCGCCGCCGCCTTCCTGGGCGCCATGCAGCGCATGAAGCAGGACAACCAGGCCATCGCCGACGCCGTGGTGCGGCTCAACAAGCGCGTGCAGCAGATTGGCAAGGTGGTGGAGTTCATCAACGAGATCGCCGACAAGTCGGACCTGCTGGCGCTCAACGCGGAGCTGGAGGGCACCAAGGCGGGCGAGGTGGGGAGGGGCTTCTCGCTGGTGGCCGCGGAGATGCGGCGGCTGGCGGAGAACGTCATCCGGTCCACCAAGGCGATTGAGCAGCTCATCGCGGAGATTCGCGACGCCACCCATGCGGCGGTGATGGCCACCGAGGCGGGGCTGAAGGCGATGGACGCGGGCACGGTGCTGGCGGCCGAGGTGGACGAGAGTCTGAGCCTCATCCTGGAGCTGGCGAGGCAGACGTCCCATGCGGTGCGCAGCATCTCCCTGGCCACGCAGCAGCAGCAGACGGGCACCGACCAGCTCGCCGCCGCCATGGGGGACATCTTGCGCGTCACCGAGCAGAACTCGGCGGCCACCAAGCAGATGGCGGTGGCCAACGCGGACCTGTCCACCCTGTCGAGGGACCTCAAGCGCGTGGTGGAGCGCTTCCACGTCGTGGCCGGGGAGGACGCATGAGCGCGCGCGGTGGCTCCCGGCGGGCCTCGTTCAGCCGGCACCTGATGCTCCCCGTGCCGCTGGCCAACCTCATGGGCGCGGCGCTCGGGCTGCACTACGCCCGGCTCACGCTCTCCGATGCGCTGGCGGAGGAGGGGCGGCTGTCATGGCTGCTCCAACTGGGCGGATTGCTGTGTGGGGTGGCGATGGCGGTGGGCGCGGCGGCGGCGCTGGGCCGGCTGCGCACCCTGCGCGGGTTGGAGCGCGGGGATGTCCCCGTGACGCCGGAGTCCCTGAAGGCGGCGGTGCTGGAGGTGACGCGCGCGCCGGACGAGGCCTTCCTGGGCTCGCTGGGGCTGTGGCTGCTCACCACCGTGGGCCTGGGTGCCTCGCTGTGGGGGCTGGCGGGCGCGGACATGGACATGTCCCGACGTATCGCGGGGCTGGGGCTGTTGTTCGGCCCGCTGACGGCGCTGCTCGTCCACTGCCTGGTCATCCTGCGCTCGCGCAAGGTGGTGCTGTGGCTGGCGGAGCTGGGCATGACGCACTCGCAGCTCATCGCGGCCATGCCCCGGCGGGCGGAGATTCGCGCGCGACTGGTGGCCTTCGCCTTCATCTCCGTGGTGACTCCGGCGGTGTTGTCGGTGCAGCTCTCCTCGGCGCTGGGGGAGCGGGCCCTGGCCCAGTTGGTGGCGTATGGCGAGCCCACGGCGGCGCTGGCCTCGGCGCTGCGTCTGGAGGCACTGGCCTCGGGAGGGCCGCTGGTGCTGCTCGTCTTCGGACTGGCGCTCACCACGGCGTACCTGGGAGGCACGCTGCTGGGGCGGCCTTTGCGAGAGCTGTCGAGCGAGGCGCGGCGCATCGCCGAGGGTGACCTGGCGAGCCCGCGCGTGGTGCCGGCGGAGGATGAAATCTGGGACGTGTCCGCCGCCTTCACGACCATGCGCGCGCACCTGGCGGACGTGATGTCACAGCTGCAGCGGGCCGGGGCGCAGATTTCCGCCACCACCGAGGAGATTCTCACCACCTCCGGGCGCTACGAGATGGGGGCCGCGGAGCAGGCCAGCTCCCTGGACCAGACGAGCGCGACGACGGAGGAGCTGGCGCGGTCGGCGCGGCAGATCGCCGAGAACGCGGGCTCGGTGGCGCAGATTGCCCAGCGCACGTTGGGGGCGGCGCAGCAGGGGCAGCGCAGCGCGGAGTCGTTCCTGGGGTCGATGGAGCGGATGCGCCAGGACAACGGCGCCATCGCCTCCGCGGTGGTGCGGCTCAACAAGCGCGTCCAACAGATTGGCAAGATTGTCGAGTTCATCAACGGCGTGGCCGACAAGTCGGACCTGCTGGCGCTGAACGCGGAGCTGGAGGGCACCAAGTCGGCGGAGGTAGGCCGGGGCTTCTCGCTGGTGGCCGCGGAGATGCGGCGGCTGGCGGAGAACGTGCTGGAGTCGACCAAGGAAATCGAGGGGCTCATCGAGGAGGTCCGCGAGGCCTCGGCCGCGGCGGTGTCCGCCACGGAGGGCGGCGTGCGCGCGGTGGAGACGGGGACGACGCTGGCGCAGCAGGTGTCGGAGTCGCTGCGGCAAATCACGAAGCTCGCGGGGAAGACGTCGGACGCGGTGCGCAGCATCTCCCTGGCCACGCAGCAGCAGCAGACGGGCACCGACCAGCTCGCGGAGACGATGGCGGACATCCTGCGCATCACCCAGCAGAGCCTCAATGCCACCAAGCAGGTGAGCAGCGCGAATACGGACCTGCTCGTGCTGGCGCGTGACTTGCGGGAAGTGGTGGAGCGGTTCCAGATTGGGCAGGAGACGCTGCGGGAGGAGGGCGGGTGAACCCGAGCGAGCGCCTCCTCAGGCAGTTCCGGGACCTGGTGACGGTGCGCCTGGAGCGCATCAACCGGGCGCTCATGGAGCTGGAGGCGGGGGCGAGCGTGGAGGCCGGGCGGGGCGCGCTGCGCGAGTTGCACGGGCTCAAGGGCGAGGCCCGGATGATGGGCTTCGACGACATCAACGTGCTGGTGCACGAGATGGAGGAACTGGTCCGCTGCACGGAGCCTCGGCGGTATGCGTTGTCGGCCGACTCCACGGACGCGTTGCTCAGCGCCGCGGACGTGGTGCTGGTGCTATCGGGTGCCCAGCCCTCGGCCGAGGCGTCGCCCGAGGTAGGGCGGCTCGTGGTCTGGCTCCAGACGTGTACTCGCGCGGAGGCGGAAGGGCTGCCGGCCGTGGGGAGCCCGACGGAGGCCGCCAGGCAGGAGTCCCCGGTGTCCCGTCGAGTCGACGCGGGCGAGTCGCTGGCCGCGCTGGCTCGAGCCGCCGCCGTGGCTTCCGAGTCGAACTCCGCGGGGTCATTTCTGGGGGGCGCGGAGGGCAAGGGCGTCGCGACTCCTGGGGCACCTCGCGACACATCGTCTCCGAGCACTGGGATGGGGCGTGTCGGAGGAGCGCCCTTCGATGGGACTCCTCGAAGCGAGTCGATGGGCACTGGGGTGGGAAGGGCCGGCGGCGGTGCCTTCGCTTCCGTCGATGAGGCTGTTCGGAGTGGAACGGGCGCTGGGATGGGGCGTGTCGGAGGAGCGTCCTTCGATGGGACTCCTCGGAGCGAGTCGACGAGTACCGGGATGGGAAGGGCGGGCGGCGGCGCTTCCGTCGATGGGACTGCGCGGGGCGAGTCGGGCAGCGGAATGGAGCGTGTTGGAGGAGGCGCTTCCGGAGAGGGAACTCCTCGGCGTGGCTCGGGCACGGGGATGTGGCGGGTCAGTGGTAGCGCGCCCATGGAGAGCCCGCCTCGGACCACGGCGGGAACCCAGCTGCCGACGGGCGGCACGTCTGCGTCGTCGCGCGCACGGAACTGGCCTTCCGTGCCCCGTCCGGAGGGTGCTTCCTCCGCGAGTCCTCCTCGGGCCGGTCCCGGCGCGGGGGCCTTGCTCACGGCCTCGCCGGCGACTTCATCCAGCACGGGAACTCGCGCTCCTGTTCCCGCTGGAGGGCAGCAAGGCGGTGCCACGGCGGTGTCCCGTCAGCCCGAGACGCGCATGGACGCGGTGCGCATCGATGTGGCCAGCCTGGACCTGTTGACGAGCGCGGTGACCAACCTGGCCCAGGTGGCGCGGCGACGTGAGCGCGCCAACGCTCGGCGGCTGGCCCTGGCCCGGGAGCTCGGGCAACTGGCCCGCGCGGCGGAGGACCTGGGCCCGGCGGCGGTGGCCCTGGTGGCCCGTCTGGGCACGGCCAAGGAACTGGCCGCCGACCTTCATCGCGAGTCCAAGCTCCTGTCCAACGAGGAACTCCGAGACCTGGGCCTCGTGGTGGAGGAGGTGCAGGGCCTGCGGATGCTGCCGCTGTCCGTCCTCTTCGAGCCCTACCCGCGCATGGTCCGCGACCTGTCGCGCGCCCTGGGCAAGGAAGTGGAACTCGTCGTCGACGGAGAGGACACGCGCGCGGACCGGGCCGTGGTGGAGGCGCTGCGCGAGCCGCTGATGCACCTGGTGCGCAACGCCCTGGACCACGGTCTGGAGACGCGGGTGGACCGGGTGACGTCGGGCAAGCACCCTCGGGGGTGCCTCACGCTGCGCGCCGCGCGAGAGGGCAGTCGCATCATCCTCCGCGTCGAGGACGACGGCCTGGGCCTGGACCCCGCCGAGCTGCGCCGGGTCGCCGTGCGCCGGGGCACTCTGGACGAGAGCGCCGCCAACGCCCTGTCGGATGCCGCGGCCCGCGAGCTCATCTTCCTGTCCGGCTTCACCTCGCGCGAGGTCGTCACCGACGTGTCCGGTCGGGGCGTGGGGCTCGATGCCGTGCGCGCCTCCATCCAGGGGTTGGGCGGGGACGTGGGCGTGGAGTCCGCGCCCGGGTGGGGCACCATCTTCGAGCTGCGCGTCCCTGTCTCCCTTACCGTGGCTCCGCTGCTCTTCGTCCAGGTGGGCCAGGAGACGCTCGCGCTGAGCGCCACCCACGTCTCGCGAGCGCTCAAGGTGGAGCCCGTGCACCTGTGCGAGGTGGCCGGCCGGCCCTCGCTGCTGGTGGAGGGCAGGGTGCTCCCGCTGGCCTCCCTGGGCTCGCTCCTGGGTCTTGCTCCGGAGCGGGAGGTGCGCGAGGGCGAGCTTGTCCTGGTGGTGCGCAGCCAGAGCGGCGCCGCCGCCGTCGTGGTGGACCGGGTCCTGGAGGAGCGTGTCCAGGCCATCCTCCCCCTGCGTGGCGTGCTGGCCCGGTTCGGCCACCTGGCGGGGGCCACGTCCCTGGCGGACGGGAGGCTCGCGATGGTCCTGTCCGCCGCCTGGCTCACCGCCAGCGCGCATGGGACCTCCCCCCTGAAGCTGCCCCGCTCGGCCGTGCCCGGGGCTGAGTCCCGGCGACGCCGCATCCTCGTCGTGGACGATTCGCCGCTCACCCGGGAGCTCATCTCCAACCTCCTGGAGGCCGTGGGGTACGACACGGTGATGGCCGCCGACGGTGCGGACGCGCTGGACGCCCTGGAAGGGGCGTCGGTGGACCTTGTCGTGACGGACCTGGAGATGCCGGGGATGGACGGCCTGGAGCTGACCCGGCGCCTGAAGGGGCACCCCACCCAGGCCCGGCTACCCGTCGTCATCCTCACCACCCGTGGTGGCGAGGAGGACCGGCGGCGTGGGCTGGCGGCCGGGGCGGACGGCTACATCACCAAGGGAGATCTGGTGCGCCAGGACCTGGTGGATGTGGTGGGCCGGCTCTTGTCCTGAAGGGTCCCCTCTCAACCTCCTGAGGACAGGGCGAGCATTGGCTATACTCGCCACCTCGCGTACGGGGTATGGACAGGGCATGGGCAAGAAAGTGTCGGTGCTGGTGGTCGATGACTCACTCATCTGCCGACAGCTCATCTGCGAGGCGCTGAGCAAGGACCCCGACATCGAGGTCGTCGGTTCCTGCGCGGACGGCAAGCAGGCCGTGGAGATGACCAAGGAGCTGCGCCCTCACGTCATCACCATGGACGTGGACATGCCCGTCATGGACGGGTTGACGGCCACCGAGCACATCATGGCCGAGTGCCCCACTCCCATCCTGGTGCTGACGGCCGACCCGCGCTCGCAGGCGCCGGAGCTGACGTACCGCGCGCTGGAGCTGGGGGCGCTCGCGTTGCAAATCAAGCCCGCCATCGACGCCGGCCCCGAGGCGTGGAACCTGGTGCGGGAAATCAAGCTGCTCTCCTCGGTGCGCGTCATCCGCCACCTGCGCCGCTCCCAGAAGGGGAACATCACCCCTCCTCGGGTGACGACGTCGGTGTTGCCCGCGGTGTCCATGGGCGTGGTGGTGGTGGCCGCGAGCACGGGCGGGCCGCAGGTGCTGTACCGGATGCTCTCCGAGTTGCCGCCGGACTTCCCGGCGCCCATCGTCATCGTCCAGCACATCAACGCCGCCTTCGCGGAGTCGTTGGCGGGGTGGCTGGGCAACACGAGCCGGTTGAAGGTGCGGCTGGCGCAGGACGGTGAGCCGCTGATGCCGGGGCACGTGCTCATCGCCCCGCCGGGGTTGCACACCATGATTCCCTTCCGGGGGCGCGTGGCGCTCAAGGCGGGCGTGGAGCGGGACGGGCACATGCCGTCCGGGACGACGCTGCTGGAGAGCGCGGCCAGGACCTACGGCCGCCGGGCGGTGGGGTTGGTGCTGACGGGCATGGGCGCGGACGGCGCGGAGGGGCTCCTGGCCATCCGTCAGGCGGGAGGGTTGACGCTCGCGCAGAACGAGGAGTCCTGCGTGGTGTTCGGCATGCCCGGCGCGGCGGTGGAGCGCAAGGCGGTGGACCACCTCATCCATGGGGACGAAGTCGCCGCCACGCTGGCGCGACTGGCCCGGGGTGAGTCGCTCGCAGTGGGGCGCTGAGCCGCCAGTGCGTGCTCCGGGCGCGCCATGGGCTTCCGTGCGCGCCTTCCTCACGGCGCGTACGGGCATGGCCTTGAGCGGACCTCAGATTCGCCGCCTGGATGATCGGCTGGTGGAGCGGTGTCGTGGGCTGACGCCGCACCAGTACCTGGCCTTCCTCAAGTCTCCGTCGGGCGCGGCGGAGCTGGAGGGGCTCATCTCCGCGGTGGTGGTGAACAAGACGGACCTCTTCCGAGACGAGGTCCAGCTCACCGACTTCCGGGAGCGGGTACTGGCGCCGCTGGTGGCGCGCGCGGGGGGACGGCCGCTCCGAATCTGGAGCGCGGGCTGCTCCACGGGCGAGGAAGTGGCCACGCTGCTCGTCCTCCTGGCGGAGGCAGGCGCGAGCCCTGGCAGCACGGTGTTGGGGACGGACATCTCCGAGGCGGCGCTGCGGAGGGCGTGCGCGCTCTCGTTCGCTCCGGAGCATCTGCGCCGGGTGCCCGCGGGGCTGCGTGAGCGCTACTTCGTGCCCATGGGCTCGAGGCTGGCGCTGGTGTCGGCGCTGCGTGAGCGCGCCAGCTTCCAGGTCCACAACCTGATGGACATGCCCTATCCCCGGCCGGTGGGCGAGGGGCGCTTCGACGTCATCTTCTGCCGCAATGTCCTCATCTACTTCACGGTGGAGTCGTTCCACCGGACGGTGGCGACGCTGGCTGACAGCCTCGCGCCCGGGGGGACGCTGGTGCTGTCCGCGTCGGAGCCGTTGCTCCAGGTGCCTCCGACGCTGCGGGTGGAGCGCACGGCGGCGGCCTTCTTTCACGTCCGCGTCGAAGAATCCGGAGCAGGGCAGGGGGCGCCGCATCCTGGCAACGAGGTCCCGGTGGCTTCCCTCGGAAAGGCCACGGCCCCTGGTGTTCCAGGCCGGTCATCGGCGGCCGAGGGCGCAGCGCGGTCGGGCGCACGGGATTCCGGCCGGACCTCGGCGTCGGGAGCGAGCCGAGCGTCGTTGATTCCCATCGAGGCGGGTCGGGCCTCGGCGTCGAGAGTGGGCCGGGAGCCTGCGAATCCCGGCGACGCGGGGCGTACTTTGGTGTCGGGAACAGGCCGCGAGCCTGCGAATCCTGGCGACGCGGGGCGCTCTTTGGCGTCGGGAGCAGGCCGGGAGCCTGCGAATCCCAGCGACGCGGGGCGCTCTTCGGGAGCGGGCCGCGAGCCGTCGAGCCCCCTCGACTTGGGTTGTGCTACGGCGTCGGGAGCGGGCCGCGAGCCGTCGAGCCCCCTCGACTTGGGTCGTGCTACGGCGTTGGGAGTGGGCCGCGAGCCGTCGAGCCCCCTTGACTCGGGACGGACGTCCGCGTCGGGAGCAAGCCGGGAGCCTGCGAATCCCAGCGACGCGGG
Source organism: Myxococcus sp. CA051A (assembly GCF_013336705.1). Taxonomy (NCBI): domain Bacteria; kingdom Pseudomonadati; phylum Myxococcota; class Myxococcia; order Myxococcales; family Myxococcaceae; genus Myxococcus; species Myxococcus sp. CA051A. The sequence goes on from NZ_JABUMS010000001.1 coordinate 935,179, forward strand.
GCGCTCGTCGGCGTCGGGAGCGGGCCGCGAGCCGTCGAGCCCTCTCGACTCGGGACGGACGTCCGCGTCGGGAGCGGGTCGGGAGCCCTCGAATCCCCTCGACGCCAGCCGTGTCACCGCACTGCCCTCGCCAGCCTCCGTCGAAGCCGATCTGCTTTTCGCCTGTGTCCTCGACGGAGCCGCCTCGGGTGTCTCCGACGCGGTGGCGGAGCGGGACTTGCGCCGTTGCCTCTCGCTGGACCCGGACCACGCCGCCGCGCGCTACCTGCTGGGGCTGCTCCTGGAGCAGTGCCGTCGCCCCCTCGAGGCCGCCGTCGAGTACCGCCGGGCCCTCGAATCCCTGGAGGAAGGCAGGGCCCGCACGGTCCCCTTCTTCCTCAACCCCGGCCGGCTCCGCGTGGCCTGCGCACACGCCGCCGGACGCCTGTCTCCCCTCGGCGGCAGTCGCTGACAGGGCAGGCGGCCGGGCCGGGGTGCCAGGGCCTTGCGAGAAGTCCGGACGAAGCGCCGATTTGGCCGTAAGATGCCGGCCCCATGCGAAGGCTCGTCCTGCTCGCGCTGCTGGCGCTCCCTGGTTGCTTCTATCCCGCTGACCGTGGCCGCGCCCTCGAGGCGAAGGTCGACCGGCTCGGCACGGACTCCGCGCAGATGCAGGCGGAGCTAAAGGAGGCGCGCGAGCAACTCGCCGCCACCCTGCCGAAAATCGACGAGAAGGTCGCCGAGGTCACCAAGGCCCTGGATGGCCTGGACACCGCCGCGCGCCGCAAGGACGCGGACATCGGCGTCCAGCTCCAGAAGACGATGGAGGACCTGTCCCAGCTGCGAGGCCAGGTGGAGACCTACCTCCACAAAATCACCGAGCTGGAGACGGCCCTCGGCGCCCAGGACCAGAAGCTGCTCGCCCTGCAGGGCACGGCCGCCGTGAAGGAGGCCGAGGCCAAGAAGAAGGCCGAGGAGCTCCAGCGTCCCACCAACCCCAAGGACTTCCTCGCGCTCGCGCAGGAGCGGGCGAAGGCCGGCGAAGTCCTCGTGGCGCGCCAGCTCTTCACCGAGCTGCTGAAGAAGTGGACCAAGGACCCGCTCGTGGGCGAGGCACACTACGGCCTGGGTGAGACGTACTTCACCGAGTCCAAGTGCCGCGAGGCCCTCTTCGAGTACGGCAAGGTGGTGCAGGACCACCCGAAGACGCCGTCCGCGCCGGACGCCTACCTGCGCTCCTCCGAGTGTTTCGCCCAGCTCAAGATGAAGGACGAGTCGCGGATGGCGCTCGAGGAGCTGGTGAAGAGCTACCCCAAGGCCTCCGCGGCCAAGACGGCCAAGGAGCGCATCGCCGAGCTGGACAAGGCGAAGACCCCCGCCAAGAAGGGCGGCAAGAAGTGAGCTTCCGTCCCCTGCGGCTCGCCGCGCTGGCGCTCCTGCTCGTGCCCTTTGTCGCGGGCGCGGCGCCCAAGCAGTTGGTGCTGCTCTTCACCGGAGACAATGGGGGCGAAATCGCCCCCTGTGGTTGACGACACAACCCGTCTGGCGGTCTGGCCAGAAGAAAAGTCACGATAGAGCAGGAGCGCGCCAAGGGCGTACCGGTCCTCGTGTTGGACGCGGGCAACGCGCTCTTCAGGAGCCGGGACAGCGGCGGCGCCCCGGACGCACGCGCACGCGCGGAGCTGTTGCTCGCGCAGATGGACGCGCAGGGCACCACCGCCATGGCCGTGGGCGCGCGAGACCTCAACCTCGGCGTGGACTTCCTGCGCAAGCAGACGCGCAAGTCGAAGCTGAAGCTCTTGTCGGCGAACCTCGTGGACGCGAAGGGCACGCTTCTGTTCCCCGCCTCCACGGTGGTGGACGTCGGCGGGCTCAAGGTCGGCGTGGTGGGCGCCTCCCCGGCGACGACCCAGCCCGAGCCCATGGAGCCGTTGGCCCAGGGAAAGGCGGCAGGGGTGATGCGGCAGGGCCTTCCGGTGGCTCCCGCCGTGGCCGCCGAGGCGAAGCGGCTGCGCCAGAAGGAGCGCGTGGACCTGGTGGTGCTGCTCGCCGCCGTGCCCTACGACGAGGTGCTCAAGCTGGCCAACGAGGTGGAGGGCGTGGACTTCGTGATGCAGTCCCACGAAGGCCGGGGCTCCGGCATCCCCCAGCGCATGGCGATGACCACCGTGGTGCCGCCGGGAGACCGGGGGCGGCAGCTGGCGAAGCTGGAGCTGTCCATCAGCGGCCCCGGCCGGTTCGTGGACAACTCCGAGGTGGCTCGCACCCGGGACGGCCTGCGAATCGTCGAGACCAACCTGGGCAAGGCCAGGGAGCGGCTCGCGAAGTCCACCGACGAGGTTCAGAAGCGCTCGCTCGAGTCAGCGGTCGCCAGCCTGGAAGCCCGGCGCACGGCGCTGGAGAAGACGGTGGCAGGGGGCGCAACGCCCGCGGCCCGGACGCATCTATTGTCGTACATCCAGCTTGGGAGCGACGTGCCGGCGGACCCGGCCGTTCAGAAAGCGGTGGAACGCATCGAGCCTCCCGGCTCGGCGGCCCACTAGCCCGGGCGGATCTTGTGCCCCGGTCGGCGCGCCGTTATAAGCGCCGGCCATTACAGTGTCGGACCTCCCAGCCGTTGGCGGTTGGGGGCAAGGCACCTTGGAGAGCGTCATGAAGCCGGAACTGCACCCCGTCTATCCGCCGTCCCGCATCACCTGTGCCTGTGGCAACATCGTCGAGACCCACTCCACCCGCGGCTCGTTCTCGGTGGAAATCTGCTCGAACTGCCACCCCTTCTTCACGGGCAAGTACAAGCTCATCGACACGGCCGGTCGCATCGACCGCTTCAAGAAGAAGTACGCCGCGAACCCCACGAAGGGCGCCGACGCTGCTCCTGTCGAGGGCAACATCGCGGTCCCCGTCGCCAAGGCCAAGAAGGCCAAGGCCTGAGTCGGGCCGTCGCGCTTCGTAGCCACTGAAGCAGCACCGTCGAGCAGGGTGTCGGAGAGCCTCCATGAGAGGCGCTCCCGCCCTGCTCGCGGTGTTTCTACGACTTGAGTCACTCGTCAAGTTTCAGGGTGCTACAGGTCAGAAAATTGCTGTAGCAGCCTGTTGAGGCACATTCCGCCGCGTCCCACGACGAAGAGTCCGACGGAGGCGTGATGTTCGCGGAAGCTGCTGCCCCAAACCTGAAGGTTGTCCGGCGCTCCCTCAACGAGAGCGTGCACGCGAAGGGCGACGCCTGGACGCTCCTGCGAGGGGACAGCCTGGAGCTCCTGAAGCAGTTCGAGCCCCAGACGTTCGACATGATTTTCGCGGACCCGCCGTACTTCCTCTCCAACGGCGGCACCACCTGCAAGGGTGGCAAGCGCGTGTCGGTGGCGAAGGGTGGCTGGGATGTGTCGCGCGGGGTGGAAGAGGACCACGCCTTCACCACCGCGTGGCTCGCCGCCTGCCAGCGGCTGCTCAAGCCCACCGGCACCCTCTGGGTGAGCGGCACGCAGCACGTCATCTTCAACGCCGGCTTCGCCATGCAGAAGCTCGGCTACAAGCTGCTCAACACCGTCACCTGGTTCAAGCCCAACGCGAGCCCCAACCTGGCGTGCCGTTACTTCACCCACTCGACGGAGTTGCTCATCTGGGCCTCCCCGAAGTCGGGCGGCAAGCTCCAGCACGTCTTCAACTACTCGAAGATGAAGGCGGACAACGGCGGCAAGCAGATGCGTGACGCCTGGGCGCTTCCTCCCTCTGGCGACGCGGAAGTCACCGCCGACGGCGAGGGCCGCCTGTGGACGCTCACCGTCCCGCGTGGCGGCGAGGAGAAGGCCTTCGGCAGCCACCCCACGCAGAAGCCCGTGGCCCTGCTGGAGCGCATCATCGAGGCGAGCACCCCCGAGGACGCGCTGATTCTGGACCCCTTCAACGGCAGCGGCACCACGGGCGTGGCGGCCCTCAAGCTGGGCCGCCGCTACGTGGGCATCGACATGGATGAGAAGTACCTGGACCTCGCCGAGAAGCGCCTCGTGGCGCAGTCGGCGAAGTAGTCCCCGTGCCGCGAGTCCCCGCGCCGCTTCTCAGGCGCGGGACAAGATGAGCTCCACGCCCTGACGGGCGATGGGGTGGTAGCGCTCCCCGTACTGCTTGAAGAGCGAGCGCGCCAGGGCCCGGTGCTCCCGGGACGCGGCGAGCACGCCGTACAGGGGCTTGAGGTACTTCATGCGCCCCACCTCGCCCAGGAACGCCTCGGTGCGCCCCACCGCCGGCTCCCAGCCCGCGCGCAGCGCCGCTACCAGCCACGCCACCAGCACCTCCGAGTTGCGGCTGCGCGTGAAGGCGAAGCGCTCGTCGAGCTGACGGAACAAGTCCTTGGGCGCGTCCGAGGGCATCCACTCCAGGAAGAGCTGCCACTCCGCGGGCGTCCAGTCCTTGGCCGCCTCCACCGACGGCACCGTGCCCCGGGCGCGTTGCAGGGCCTCCAGCCGGCTGGAGCGCGGCGAGGGCGCGCTCGCGGGCACGCCGGGCCGCTGCAGATAGGCCTCCGCGTCGACCTTCGCCAGCACCCCGGGCAGCTCCCGCTCGGTGAAGGCGATGAACTCCTCGGTGGTGAGGGCGCGGAAGCGGTACGTGGCCAGATAGCGGCGCAGGAAGCCGTCGAAGGCCTCGCGCCCCACGGCGTCCTCCATGGCCCGGAGGAACAGGTAGCCCTTCTCGTACGGAATCTGGGAGAAGGCCTCGTCCGGGTCCACGCCCGTCAGGTGCGTGCGCAGCGCCGTCAGGTGCGGGTGCTCGCGGAAGTGGTGCAGCGCCTCGTCCAGCGCCCGCCGCCCCAGGGCCGCGTTCAGCGCGGCGACCTCCGGCCCCGCCAGCGCCTCCAGGATGCGGCGCTCGGCGAAGACGGTGAAGCCCTCGTTGAGCCAGAAGTGCTCCGCGGACGCATTCGTCACGAGGTTGCCCGTCCACGAGTGCGCCAGCTCGTGCGCCACCACGTTGACCAGGCTCTTGTCCCCGGCAATCAGCGTGGGCGTGAGGAACGTCAGCCTCGGGTTCTCCATGCCGCCGTACGGAAAGGACGGAGGCATGGTGAGCAAATCGAACCGCTCCCAGTCGTACGGCCCGAAGAGCGACTCGGCGGCGCGCAGCATGTCGTCCACGCCGGAGAACTCCTCGGCCGCGTCCTCCAGCAGCTCCGGCTCCGCCCATACGCGCGAGCGGGGGCCCAGCTCCTTGGGCGCCAGGCTGCCCACCGCGAAGGCCAGGAGATATGGAGGCACCGGCTGCGGCATCTCGTAGTGCTCCTCCGCCTCCACGCCGTGCTCCTCGCGGCGCACGAAGCTGGCCGCCATGACGGCCTTGAGCGCCTTGGGCACTCGCAGCGACGCGCGGTAGCGGATGCGGATGCGAGGCGTGTCCTGCAGCGGCACCACGCTGCGCGCGTGGATGGCCTGGCATTGGCTGTACAGGAATGGGTGCTGCCCGCCCGCCGTCTGCGAGGGCGTCAGCCACTGCAGCGCGCTCGCCGTGGGCGAGGTGCGGTAGTGCACCGTGAGCTGTCTCACCCCCGAGGGCAGCTCCACCCTCAGCCGGCTGCCCAGAATCGGCTCCGGTGGGGCGAGCATGTAGGGCAAGGGGCGACCATTGCCGTCTACGACTCTGAGAATCTCCAAATCCCGCGTGTCCAGGTCCAGCGGACCCGCGGACGCTTCCTTCAGCGTCAGGGTGGCCTCCGCGTGCAGGCGGTGGGTCCGGAAGTCGACGCGAGCCTTCCAGTCCAGGGTTTCCGTCTCAGGCTGCGTGCTGTCGTTGTAGGAGTGCGGGTCGGGGCGAGCCATGGAGGTCCGGTTTGTAGTCCTTGGGACGACCCATGGCGAGTGCTCCCACCTTCCGAACAGATTGACTTTCGGGTCAATCGCCTACATTTGTGCAGTCCCTTCTTCCCTCAAGGGAGCCTCTTCCAATGACGACGCGGATCCGCAAGGTAGCTGTGCTGGGCGCCGGAGTGATGGGCAGCGGCATCGCCGCCCATCTGGCCAACTCGGGCGTGCGCGCGCTCCTCCTGGACATCGTTCCGCCGAAGGCCGCACCAGGCGAAGACACTTCGACCAAGGCCTTCCGCAACAAGTTCGCCCTCGGGGCGCTGGCCAACATGCGCAAGCAGAAGCCCAGCCCCATCATGTCCGAGCAGGTGTTCACCGCCATCGAGGTGGGCAACTTCGATGACGACATGGCGAAGATCGCCGACTGCGATTGGGTCATCGAAGTCGTGAAGGAGGACCTGACCGTCAAGCAGGCCCTCTTCGAGAAGGTGGAGAAGCACGCCCGCAAGGACGCCATCATCTCCTCCAACACCTCCGGCATGTCGATTGTCGGGATGACGCAGGGCCGGGGCGCGGCGTTCAAGAAGAACTTCCTCGTCACGCACTTCTTCAACCCCGTCCGCTACATGAAGCTGTTGGAGTTGGTCGCCGGCACGGAGACGGACCCGGCGGTGATGAAGACCATCCACCGCTTTGGCGAGGAAGTGCTCGGCAAGGGCATCGTCTACGGCAAGGACACCACCAACTTCATCGCGAACCGCATCGGCGTGTACGGGATGATGCGGACCATCGCCGCCATGGGCCCCGCGGAGCTGTCCATCGAAGAGGTGGACAAGATTTTCGGTCCGGCCATGGGCCGCCCCAAGTCGGCCGTGTTCCGCACCGCGGACATCGTCGGTCTGGACACCTTCGTCCACGTGTCGAAGAACTGTTACGACACGCTGACGCAGGACGAGGAGCGTGAGGTCTTCGCCATCCCCGGCTTCCTCCAGAAGATGGTGGAGAAGGGCATGCTCGGCGACAAGAGCGGCGGCGGCTTCTACAAGAAGGACAAGAGCAGCGGCGGGAAGGAAATCCTCGCGCTGGACCTGAAGACGCTGGAGTACCGCGCGCAGGCCAAGGTGCGCTTCGAGTCGCTGGGCGCCGCCCGCGAAGTCGAGAACGTCAAGGAGCGCGTCGCCGTCGTGCTGAACGGCACGGACAAGGCCGCGAAGTTCGCCGAGCAGGTGACGCTGGACGTGTTGGCGTACACCAGCCGCCGCATCCCCGAGATTGCCGACGACGTGGTCAACGTGGACCGTGGCGTGCGCTGGGGCTTCGGTTGGGATCTGGGTCCCTTCGAGGTCTGGGACGCGTACGGCGTGAAGAAGGGCCTGGCGCGGATGAAGGAGCTGGGCCTCAAGCCGGCGAAGTGGGTGGAGGACATGGTGGCCGCGGGCCGCGAGTCCTTCTACGGCGTGGAGGGTGGCAAGGACACGTACTGGGACATCCCCACGAAGTCCGTGAAGGTGGTGCCGGAGAACGCCCGCACGCAGCGCGTGGAGTACCTCAAGCGCGGCAACAAGAAGGTGGCCGGCAACGACTCCGCCACCCTGTGGGACCTGGGCGACGGCGCCACGCTGCTGGAGTTCCACACGAAGATGAACTCCATCGATGACCAGATCATCGAGATGATGAACACGGCGCTGGACGAGACGGAGAAGAACTTCAAGGGCCTGGTCATCGGCAACGACGGCTCCAACTTCTCCGCGGGAGCCAACATCGTCGCGCTGGTGTGGGCGGCGAAGAGCGGCCAGTACGAGGATATCCGCAAGCTCGTCACCGGCTTCCAGGCGGTGAATCAGCGCATGCGCTACAGCCCGGTGCCGGTGGTGACGGCGCCCTTCAACCTCACCCTGGGCGGCGGCTCCGAGGTGACGATGGGCGGCAACGCGGTGCAGGCGAGCGCGGAGCTGTACATGGGCCTCGTCGAGGTCGGCGTGGGCCTCATCCCCGGCGGCGGCGGCAACATGCAGCTGCTCCGCAACGTCTACGGCGCGTACTCCACGGACAAGGATTTCGACCCGCTGCCCTTCCTCAAGAAGGTGTTCCTGGCCATCGGCACGGCGAAGGTCGCCACCAGCGCCGAGGAGGCTCGGGAGCTGGGCTTCCTGTCCCTGACGGACGGCATCAGCGCCAACCGGGACTTCCTGCTGTCGGACGCGAAGGCGCGGGTGCTGGGCATGGCGGACGCGGGCTTCCGCGCGCCGCGTCCCACGCGCTTCCGCCTGGGCGGCCCCAGCGGCTACGCCACCATCGACATGATGCTGTACGACATGGAGATGAACGGGCAGGTCAGCGCGCACGACCGCAAGATTGGTCAGAAGCTCGCGCGCGTGCTCACTGGCGGCGACACCAGCACCTCGGCGCTCGTCACCGAGGAGAAGCTGCTGGAGCTGGAGGCCGAGGCCTTCCTGAGCCTGTGCGGCGAGGAGAAGACCCAGGACCGCCTGACGTTCATGATCGAGAAGGGCAAGCCGCTGCGGAATTGACGGCCGGCCGGTATCCATTGGCTACGACATAAATTTCGCTGCATGCCCGGGTGCTCCCCGGGCAAGGAGACATCAAGATGCCTGGTCGAGTCGTGATTGCCAGCGCGGTCCGCACGCCGTTCACCCGCGCGCACAAGGGAGAGTTCAAGGACACGCGGCCGGATACGCTGGCCGCCATCGCCATCAAGGAAGCCGTTGCCCAGGTCCCCGGCCTCAAGCCGTCGGACGTGGAAGACGTCGTCCTGGGCTGTGCCATGCCGGAAGCCGAGCAGGGGATGAACGTGGCCCGTCAGGCCACGCTCCTGGCGGGGCTGCCGGTGGAAGTACCGGCGATGACCATCAACCGCTTCTGTTCCTCCGGGACGCAGGCGATTGCCCAGATTGCCGCGGCCATCCAGGCGGGGCACATCCAGGTCGGCATCGGCGGTGGTACCGAGTCGATGACGATGGTGCCCATGGGTGGCAACAAGGTCAGCGCCAACCCGGAGATCATGGCGAACCACCCGGAGATCTACTCGTCCATGGGTGTGACGGCGGAGAACATCGCCTCCCGTCACAACGTGTCGCGTGAGGACTCCGACAAGTTCGCCGCGGAGAGCCAGCGCCGCGCGGCGTCCGCGCGGGAGACGGGCAAGTTCGCCGAGGAGATCGTCCCCGTCACCACCACCGTCTACGACGAGGAGGGCAAGGTGCAGACGGTGACGGTGTCCGTGGACACCATCCTGCGTCCGGAGACGACGGCCGAGGGCCTGGGCAAGCTGCGCCCGGCGTTCAACGCCAAGGGCGTGGTGACGGCCGGCAACGCGTCGCCGCTGACGGACGGCGCGGCGGCGGCGGTGGTGATGAGCGAGGAGAAGGCGAAGGAGCTGGGCGTCAAGCCACTGGGCTACTTCGTGGACTTCGCCGTCGCGGGTGTGGCTCCGGAAGTCATGGGCATCGGCCCGGTTCCGGCGGTGCGCAAGCTGCTGGCGAAGAACAAGCTCGAGGTGAAGGACATCGACGTCTTCGAGCTCAACGAGGCCTTCGCTCCGCAGGCGCTGTACTGCATCCGTGAGCTGGGCATCCCCATGGACAAGGTGAACCCGAACGGCGGCGCCATCGCCCTGGGCCACCCGCTGGGCGTGTCCGGTGCGCGTCTGGTCGCGACGATTCTGCGCGAGCTGAAGCGCCGCAACGGCCGCTACGGCGTCGTCACCATGTGCATCGGTGGCGGCATGGGCGCCGCGGCGCTCATCGAGCTGGCGAAGTAGTCGCCCGCTTCACCGACTGAAAGTTCGCGGGCCCCGGGGAAGTGCTTCCCGGGGCCCGTGTCGTTGCGGGGCTCGGCCAGGCGCCGGCCCTTCATGCTCGACGTCAGGAGACGGGGGCTTCGGGGTCGTCCACGGGGACACCGGCGAGGCGCAGGACTCGCAGCGCGTTGGTCGTGTCCACCACGCCCTCGCGCAGCTTGTAGTCGAACACCATCTCCCCAGCCTCCAGGTGGTCCCTGAAGTGGACGTTGCGGACGTGCGCGTCACGCGTCTCTTCCGCCAGCGACGTCAGCGACAAGTCGTGCGTCGTCACCGCGCCCGAAGCCCCGGTGGACAGCAGCAGCCGGAGCACCTCGCGCGAGGCGAGCTGCCGCTCTCGCGTGTTGGTGCCGAGGAGGATTTCGTCGAGCAGGAACAGCGCCTGCCCGTTCGCCGCGCGCGCCGCATCCAGCACGGCCTTGATGCGCTGCACCTCCGCGTAGAAGTACGACACGCCGCGCTCCAGTGAGTCCTTCACCCGCATGCTGGTGAGCACATGCAGCGGAGACAGGCGGAACGACGCCGCGGACACCGGCGCTCCGGCGAGCGCCAGCACCGCGTTGGTGCCCAGCGCTCGCATCAGGGTCGTCTTGCCGCTCATGTTGGAGCCGGTGATGAGCAGTGCCTGTCGAGGGCCCGGCAGGGACACGTCATTGGGCACGGGGGCATCCAGCAGCGGATGGCCCATGACCTTCGCCTCGACGAGGGGCCCCGTCGCTTCCAGCGTGGGCCAGGCGAAGGCGGGTCGGTCATGCGCGAGGCCCGCCACGCAGGAGAGGGCCTCCATCTCCGCGAGCGCTTCGAACCAGTGCCGCACCTGCGTGCCATGCTTCGCGCGCCAGCGCTCCAGTGCGAACAGCGCATGGATGTCCCAGAGCGTGAGCCAGTGCACCAGCGGGTGGAACTGGTGCCGCTTGAACTCGATGAGCGAGAACAGTCGGCTGAAGCGCTGGAAGTGTTTCGAGACGGGCGGCTCGCCCTGCTGCTGGAGGCCCGACTGGAGCTGACGCAGGAGGGGATGCTCGAAGCGCTGGCCCTCCACGCGCTCGAAGATGGGCGCGTAGCGGACGAAGCCCTGCTCGCCCTTCTCCACGCCCTCGTCCATCTTCCGCAGCGTGCGGCGGGTGGCCACGGCCACCGCGAGCTGCGCGGCAAGTCCCGCCCACACCGAGGAGCCGGGCAGCACGCCGACTTCGCCCAGGATGAAGAGCGTCAGCGTCACCGGCGGCAGGATGATGGCGAGCGGGAGGGACCAGCGAATGGAGTCCAGCGCGGGCCCGGCTTCCGACCACTGGATGAAGAGGCTCGGGTCGGCCTTCTCCTTCGCCACCGTGCGCGCTTCCACGCAGAGGTCCTGTCGGAAGTCCACGAGCGGTGCCAGCTCACGCGCCGCGCCCTGACGCGCTTGCACCACGTCCACCGGAGCAGGCGCTGACAGCCACGCCGCGAGTCGCTCCTCGCCCGCGCGGGTGGCCGTCTCGTTCAGGAGCTGGAAGAGGCTGCCCTGTCCGAAGACGTCCAGGTCCGGCGTGTAGAGGTGGGCGGGGGAGGCGAAACGTTCGCCGCGCTCGGTGAACTCGTGCCAGCCGTGGCCCAGGCGCGCGAGGCCCCGCTCGTTGAGCGTGACGTACAGCCGCTGACGCGCCTCGCGGCGGAAGATCTGGTGGTGGAGGACCGCGAGGAGGCCGTAGACGACAACGGCGGCCACCGTGCCCCACCACCAGGTCTTGGGCAGTCTGCCCGTGACGATGAGCCCCGAGACGACGGCCGCGACGAGGAAGGCCAGGGTGCGCAGGTTGGCGTAGCGGGCGCTGACGCGGTCCAGGGCGGCCAGCTCCGCCTCTGCGGCGGCACGGCGCTCGGTGTACGTGTGGTGGGGATTCGGGCTCGGGGCGTTCGCGGACACTGTGGCCGCGCATGCTGTGCTTCCGGCCCGTTCAGGGCAAGGGCCGCCTGTCTTCAGATGGTGTCGGGATGACGGAGGTGGGCTGGGAGTCGTTGCCCGAGGGGGCGGTGGCCTCTGGTGCGCAGGCCCGAGGCGAGGCCCTCCGGGGCGGGCGCTTCATGGGTCAGCGGAGGGTGGGGGTCCAACGAGGTAGAACGGCCCAAGGCCATCCCGGTGGTTCACCCCTGAGTTGAACCGGCGGGAGGGTGTTCCCGAGAGTTTCGCGTCCATGTCGAACCCGGCCCCGGCGAGGACACTCGCGACCAAGAGTCGTTCCTCGCGTGGGCGGCACTGGTGGAGGAAACGTCGGTTCCTCCACCGGTGTGCTGTGGCTCGATGTCACGCGACGCGTAACCGCCACGAGGCCCGTGATGGCGGGTCAGCCCCAGAGTTCGCGAGGCGGCCAGAAGAGGGTGTTGCCCTCGAAGTGGATGCCAGGCTCACGGTCCTTCGCGAGCAGCAGGGGGCCGTCCAGGTCCACCACCTCCGCGCCTTGGGCCACCAGGGCGGCCGGGGCCATGGACAGCGAGGTCGCCACCATGCAGCCGACCATGAGTTGAAGCCCGTGCCCACGTGCATCGCGCGCCAGGGCCAGGGCCTCGGTGAGCCCTCCTGTCTTGTCGAGCTTGATGTTGAGGGCGTCGTACTTGCCGACGAGGGTGGCCAGCCCGTGCCTGTCGTGCGCGGACTCGTCGGCGCAGACAGCCACGGGGCGCCGCAGGCCTCGCAGGGCCTCGTCATCCGACGCGGGCAGCGGCTGCTCCACCATCACCACGCCCAGCTCGGCGCAGGCCGCGAGCAGTGACGGGAGCTCGTCGGGCTTCCAGCCCTCGTTGGCGTCCACGATGAGGCGACTGGCCGGCGCTCCGAGGCGGATGGCGCGCAGGCGCTCGATGTCACCCTCGCTCCCGCGTCCCAGCTTCACCTTGAGCAGTGGCCGGTGCGAGGACTTCTCGGCGGCCCGGCCCATGGCCTCGGCGGTGTCCAGGCTCAGCGTGTATGCGGTGACCAGCGGCTGGGGCTCCGACATGCCGAGCAGCTCCCAGATGGGCTTGCCGGTCTTCTTCGCCTCCAGGTCCCACAGCGCACAGTCCAGCGCGTTGCGCGCGGCCCTCGGCTCCAGCGCCTCCGGGACCTCGTCGCGTCCCAGCCCGCCCTCGATGCGCGGACGCGCGGCTTCCAGTGCCCTCAGCACGCCGTCGACCGTCTCCCCATAGCGACCATAGGGGACACACTCGCCGCGCCCCACGGCGCCGCCTTCCTCCAGCGTGACGACCACCACTTCGGCGATGGTCTTCGAGCCTCGGGAGATGGTGAAGCTGCCCGCGATGGGCCAGCTCTCGTGCTTGACGGTGAGCTTGCGCATGCGCGGTCAGCCCTTCGCCGGGAAGCGGCGCACCAGCTCGTCGACCAGCGGGCCGACACCGGTGCGGATGGGGTCGACACAGGGCAGGCCGTACTCGCGGCCGGTCCGCTCCAGCAGTGCGAGGGCGTCCTTCTCCTCCAGGTGCTCGGTGTTGATGGCGAGCCCGGTGCATTGGATGCCCGGGTTCGTGAGCTGCCCCTCCAGCACCGTGCGGTCGATGACGGCCTGGATGGAGGGCAGGGCGTGCTGGACGCCGCGCATCTTCGTACGGGTGGGCTCGTGGCAGACGATGAAGGAGTCGGGCTGCGCACCGTGCAGCAGACCGAGCGTCACGCCCGCGAACGAGGGATGGAACAGCGAGCCCTGGCCTTCCACCAGGTCCCAATGGTCCGCGTCATTGGCGGGTGACAGCCATTCCGCCGCGCCCGCGACGAAGTCAGACACCACCGCGTCGATGGCCACACCCCGGCCGGAGATGAAGATGCCCGTCTGTCCCGTGGCGCGGAAGTCCGCCTTGAGTCCCCGCTCGCGCATCTCCTTCTCCAGCGCGAGCGCCGTGTACTTCTTGCCCACCGAGCAATCCGTGCCCACCGTCAGCAGGCGCAATCCCTGGCGCTTCGTGCCCTTGCCGGTGGCGAAGTCCATGTCGGGGATGCGCACGTCGTGCAGCTTGCGGCCATTGCGCGCGGCGGCCTCGGCGATGGCGGGGAAGGAGGCCAGGCGCTTGTGCAACCCCGTGGCGACGTCCATTCCCGCGTCCAGCGCCTCCACCAGCTTGCTCACCCAGTGCTCGGGGAGCACTCCGCCCGCGTTGGCCACGCCGACGATGAGCGTCTGGGCGCCCCGGGCCCTGGCCTGGGCGATGTCCAGGTCCGTCAGGCCGCAGTCCGCCCCGCAGCCCGGCAGTCGGAGTTGGCCCACGCACCACTCGGGCCGCCAGTCGACGATGCCGTGGGCCGTCTTCGCCGCGAGCTGGTCGGGTACATCCCCCAGGAACAACAGGTAGGGCTTCTGGATCTCCACCAAGGTCCTCCCCGCGCCCCGGTCTGGGGCTGTGGCGAGGCTTTTCAGCACGCCCCCGACAGGCCCGCAAGGACATCGCTGAAGCCTGCTGGGAGGGTTTCTTCCAACCCCTTGGAACCACCCCACGCGTAGGCCCTCCGGGAGGCCCGAAAATGTCAGACCCGCCCCGTATTCTTCTCTCCGTCGCCGCACACGAGGGGAACGAAAAATGGCCGCGTCAGTGATTGATAATCGCGTCGAGATTGTCTTCAGCTTCGACACCACCGGCAGCATGTATCCGTGTCTCGCGCAGGTGCGAAAGAAGCTGCATGGCACCGTGTCCCGATTGATGAAGGAGATTCCGGGCATCCGCATCGGCGTCATCGCGCACGGCGACTACTGCGACGCGCGCTCGACGTACGTGACGAAGATTCTGGACCTCACGGACGATGCGAAGGCCGTGGTGCGGTTCGTGGACAAGGTGGGTCAGACGGGCGGCGGTGACGCGCCGGAGTGCTATGAGCTGGTGCTGCGCGAAGCGCAATCCCTGTCATGGACGGTGGGCTACACGCGGGCCTTCGTGCTGATTGGTGATGACGTGCCGCATGCGCCGTCGGACAACCCGAAGCGCCTGGACTGGCGCAAGGAAGTGGACGCGCTGGGTAGGATGGGCGTCCCGGTGTACGGGGTGCAGGCGCTGGCGCGGCGCCATGCGACGCCGTTCTACAAGGAGCTGGCGGAGAAGTCGGGCGGCTTCCATCTGAGCCTGGACCAGTTCGCGCACGTCACCGACATGCTGCTGGCCGTCTGTTACAAGCAGTCGTCCGACGCGCGGCTCCAGGCCTACGAGACGGAGGTCGCGAAGGAGGGGCGGATGAGCCGCGGGCTGAACGCCATGTTCAGCACCATGCTCCAGCGAAAGACGTCGTCGGATTACGCGGAGACGGACCTGCGCGCCGTTGCTCCCGGCCGGTTCCAGTCGCTGGAGGTGGACGATGACATGCCCATCAAGGCCTTCGTCCAGGAGAACGGGCTGGGCTTCAAGACGGGACGGGGCTTCTACGAGTTCACCAAGACGGAGACCATCCAGGGGCACAAGGAAGTGGTGCTGATGGACCGCAAGACGGGCGACTTCTACAGCGGCGAGCGGGCGCGGGAGATGCTCGGGCTGCCGCCGGGGGAGACGGTGCGCATCCGTCCCGCCAGCCTGGAGAAGTACGTCGTCTTCGTGCAGAGCACCTCGGCGAATCGCAAGCTCGTGAAGGGCTCGAAGTTCCTCTACGAGGTGGAGGACTGGGACGGGGCCAAGTCCCTCGCGGCCTGAGTGCTCCGGCGAAACGGGCCGAGGGCGAAGGAGACAACAGCGTCAACGGCCTGGGGTTCTCGTTGCGTGCGTGTCGACTGTTGGTCACGTGATGAACTCCATGAGCGGATGTTTCATGCGCCATGGAGCGCCCGACCCAAGGGTTGAAGAGGTGGCACCACGTCGTTACCTCGGACGACCGTGAGGTCCTGGGTCCCATGTCTGCTGCTGTTGCTTTGCGTCAGCTGCGACGTCTTCGAGCTGCACCCCTATGAGATTCGAGGGGGCGTGCGCGACACGAATGCCCGGGCGCTCGAGCGGCTTCAGCGGAACGTCAGCGGCGGGTCCTTCCGCTTCGCGGTGCTGGGAGACATTGGCGTCTACCAGGACGATTCCGTCGACGCCGTGAAGGACCTGGCGCGGCGCGATGTCGACTTCGTCGTGCAGATGGGGGACCTGACGGAGTTCAGCTCCGCCCAGGAGTACGACTGGGTGGCGGGGCTGCTCGAGGATGCGTCAGTGCCCGCGCTGGCGGTCATCGGCAACCATGACCTGCTCGGCAAGGGGCGGGAACTCTACCTCCACCGCTTCGGGCCGACGTTCCTGGCCTTCGAGCATGGGGGGAGCCGGTTCGTCCTCTTCGACTCCAACTCCCGTGAGTACGGGTTCCCGGGCAACGTGCCGGACCTGGAGCAACTGCGCTCGGCACTGGGCGAAGCGCCGGGTGGCGGGCACCTGTTCACCTTCTCGCATGTGCCACCCGGACACCCGGACTTCGATGGGTCGCTGACGGAACCGCTGGAGCAGCTCCAGGCGGAGCACGGAGTCACGGTTTCGTTTCACGGCCACACCCACCGCTTCAGCACCGACGCGCGGCGGGGCGTGCGCTACTTCATCGCGGACTCCATAGAGCTTCACAGCTACCTGCTCGTCACCGTCGAGGGCGAGTCCGTGGCTGTCGAGCAGGTCTTCTTCTGATGGCGCGCTCCTGGCTCGTGGGTGGACTGCTGGCGTCGATGCTGCTCGCGGCGCATCCCGTGCGCGCGGCGCCGAGGGAGGCGGGGGCGCCGTGGTACGTGCCGGACCACGCGGCGCTCCAGTTCGCCGGCTCCATTGGCATGTTGGCCGCGGGGCCAGGGTGGGCCTTCCTGGACGAGCAGTTGGAGCTGGAGGTGCTGGTGGGCTGGGCGCCTCGGGCGGTGGCGGGGGCGGACTTCGTCACCCTGACGCTCAAGGGCCAGTGGCATCCGTTCCACGTTACCCACCGCGAGTGGAGCTTTCGTCCGTTCACCGTGGGAGCGGCCTTCAGCTACACCTTTGGCGACGACTACTTCCTCACGCTGCCGGACCGCTATGTCTCCGGCTACTACTGGTTCAAGACGGCGCTGAGGCCCGCGCTGTTGCTGGGCGGGAGCGCGGGCCGGCCCGTGCCGTCGCTGGGACTGAGGCACCTGGAGGGGTACTACGAGTTGGTGGCCACGGACTACCGCATCGTCCAGTTCCTCCAGAACCCGAGCACCGTGAAGACGGGCCTGTTCACGCTCGCGCTCGGTGCGCGGGTCCGCTTCTGAAGCGCGCGGTGTGAAGTGGCGGCCGCGTGGATGCGGCCTTCAGCGTGGATGCGGCCTTCAGCGTGGAGGCTGCGTCGCCGTGGCGGGAGGTGAGGGCGGCTCGGCCTCGGTCTGCGCGCCACCGCCCCGGAGCCGACGCAGGATGCGCGGGGCCTCGGCGGCGAAGCGCTCCTGGGCGTCCGGAAGGGGGCGGTCCCACAGGTCGCTGAGCTCCGTGCCGGGGAGTCCCGCGCCGAAGCGCACCTTCAAGTCCCTGCCGATGAGCGCATAGCGCGCCTCCCAGCCAATGGTGGTGAGCAGGTAGCGCCGAGGGTCTGGGCGGCTCATGGGAATCCCGTCACCGAGTTGCTCCGGTGAGTGGGTGTCACCCAGCAGGTCGAACAGGGTGGGCACCAGGTCGATGTGGCCGGTGACGGCCTCGACCTGCCCAGTTGGAAGCTTCTCGTCGAAGACGAGCATGGGGACATGGAGCTGCAGCTCGGTGACGTCGCTGGCGTGGCCGACCCGGCCGTGCTCCCGGAACTCCTCGCCATGGTCGCCAGTGAAGATGACCAGGGGACGCGTTCCGCGTGTGGCCTCCCACTGGCTCAAGAGCTCTTCCACCTTGGTGTCCACCTCGTAGGCGGAGTTCCAGGCGCGGGCCTTGAGGTGCTCGGCGGGGACTCGCGCGGTGGCCAGGCCTCCCTTGCCGTCCCAGGCGGGCGTGAACACCGCCGAGCGCGGCGGGTAGTCGTAGTCGAAGTGCGTGCCCGCGAAGAACACGAAGGTGAAGAGCGGCGTGTCCTTGGGTGTCGTGCGCGCCATGTCCAGCGCGTCCTTCACCATGGCGGTGTCTCGCAGGTGGCTGCGGCCCTCGTAGTCCGTGCGCAGGCCGCCGTGCACGTCGCGGAACACGGTGTCCTTGAGGCCCATCCAGTCCACGGAGGACGCGGCGAAGAAGGCCTGGCGATAGCCATTCTCCCGGAGCGCCGGGAAGAGCAGGGGCGAGCGCCCGGCGCCGACCACCGCGTCGCGGCGCTGTGCTTCCAGTCCGAAGAAGAGGCTGAAGAGCGAGTAGTCCGTGGAGCTCGCCGCGCTGTGGTGATGGAGGAAGCGTGTGCCGTGCTCCGCCCTGCGCCAGAGGTGGGGCATGACGTCCGGGCGGAAGAAGTCGTCGCGCAGACTCTCCACGAGGATGAGGACGATGTCGGGCCGGCGCGTGAAGCGCACCGAGGCGGGGTCGATGGTCGACGCGGGGACGCCGGCCTCGGGGCTCACGCCCAGCCGCAGTCCAGACGCGGGGGGCCTGTCCGTCAGCCGCGTGAGCAGGGTGTTCATGCGCACGGGGGGTTGCAGGGGCAGGGTGGTGGCCGCGTGCAGCACGGCGCCACCATGGGCGAAGACGAGCCACGCGCTCGTCAGTCGCTCCACCGCGGTGACGAGGACGAGGATGGCGATGAGCCGGGCCACATGGCGCGGACGGGGGACTCGCCGCAGGAAGTGGACGCCCGCCCAGACATCGAGCGCGAGGACGCCCAGCGTCGCCGCGCCCAGGAGCGCCAGCTCATGGGGAGCAAGCCCTGTCTCCGCGAGCGCGCGCGGCTGCATGGCCACCGCGAGCACCAGCCCGTTGATGTGGAAGCCCAGGGAGGACAGGACGAGCGCGTCCACGCCGAGCATGGCCACGCCCAGCGCCACCATCACCGGCAGGGCCAGCGCATAGCGCCGCCCGAGCAGTATCAGGGGCAGGGTGGCCACGAAGGTGAGCAGCCCCAGGAAGAGCGCCTGGACGATGCCGCCCACCAGGAGCACGGGGCGCAAGGAGCTGGCCAGCCTCCCCACGGAGTCGAGCAGGGGGGCACCGAAGAAGAGCAGCGCGAGCAGCCCATGCAGCGTGCACCAGAGCAGCGCGGGGCCGAGCAAAGGCAGGGCGTCGGCCAAGCGCGGGCGGAGCCTCTCGGCGGGAGTGACGGTGGCGGGAGGCATCCGAGACATCGCGCCTCCTGCTAGCCCGCCGCAGGCTGATGTTCAAGGAAGACAGGAACGCCCGGCCGCCCCCTCGCAGTGGATGCACGCCCACTCACGCGACGCGTCGGATAGAGCCTCACATGTCTCGTGTCCGGCGGCTTAGCGGTGCCGGGAGCGGAGGTGAAGCGCCACGTGCACGAGGTGCCGGATGGAGCCGCACCTCATGTCTCGTGTCCGATGGCTCGGCGGTGCCAGGATGGGAGCATGCCGCCACGCAAGCTCGTGCGACACCTCGTCTGGCTGGAGTCCTTCACCGCGGCGGTGGAGGCGGGCAGCATTGAATCCGCCGCCGAGCACCTGGGTGTGGCCCGCTCCGTGGTGAGCGAGCACATCCGCGCGCTGGAGATGGCGCTGGCGGAGGGCGCCACGCTGCTGGAGCGCGGACCCGGCCGACGCCTCCAGCTCACCGCTCGGGGAGAGCGTCTTTTCGCTGGCACCCAGACGCCCCTGCACCAACTCGACATGAAGCGGCTGCGCGACCTGGCCAGCGCGGAGCCCGTGGTGCGCCTGGGCCTCAATCCCACCCTGTCCATCTCCTTGCTCGGGAAGGTCGCCCGCGACGCCGCCGCCACCGGACTCAAGCTGGTGCTCAGCTTCGGCGGACCGCACGAATTGACGCGGCAGGTGCAGACGCGACAGCTCGACCTGGCGCTGGACTTCACCCCGCTGCCGCCCCACGAAGGCGTGGAGTCCGAGTCCCTGCTGCGCATGTCCTTCGTCGTGCTCGCCGGCCCGGGGAACGCGCTGGCGAGCATGGCCTCGTCCCGGCGGACGCTGCACGTGAAGGACCTGGACGGTCAGCCCTTCGTGGACTGGCTGCGAGACGACCCCTACGGCGGCGCCAACAGCGCGCGCTTCGCCGCCCATGGGGTCAAGGTGGCCGAGGTGGCCCGAGTCGAAAGCTTCCTGCTGCTCTACGAACTGCTGCGCGCCTTCAGCGCCTGCGCGATTACGCCCGACCTGCGGCCGATGCACCCCTTTCCCCCCGACATGCACGCCTGGCCCCTCAAGGAGGATGAGCCCCAGGCCGTGGAAGTCGTGGCCCTCTGGCCCTCCGGCGCGCTCAGTCCCGGTGCCTCCACCGTCCTCGACGGACTGCGTCAGCGCGTATGAATACTCGTCGTTAAATCGACGAAGACGTCGAATTCTGCCGGTTTTCCGGAGCCTCCTGCGCCTGTATCTTCTCTGGGCTGAAAGTTTTCACCAGGAGTGCCCGGATATGACGCCAACGGAACTGACGATATCCCGCCTGCCCGCGCATCTGCGGCGCTACGTGGTGAGCCAGGACTACGACGCGTATACGCCGAGAGACCACGCCGTCTGGCGGCACATCCTGGGCAAGCTGCGCGGGCACCTCGGGGAGCGGGCGCACTCCGTCTATCTGGAGGGGTTGTCGGCGACGGGCATCAACCTGGAGTCCATCCCCAGCCTGGACGAGATGAACGAGCGGCTGTCGCGGCTGGGCTGGGCGTGCGTGGGCGTGCGCGGCTTCATTCCGCCGGCGGTCTTCACCGAACTCCAGTCGATGGGAGTTTTGGCCATCGCCTCGGACATCCGCACGCACGAGCACATCGAGTACACGCCCGCGCCGGACATCGTCCATGAGAGCGCGGGGCACGCGCCCATCATCGCCAACCGGCGGTACGCGGAGTACCTGAAGGCGTGCGGCCTCGTGGGCTTCAAGTCCATCGCGAGCGTGGAGGACCAGGCCGTCTTCGAGGCCATCCGCAACCTGTCGGTGGTGAAGGAAGACCCGGACGCGAGCCCGGAAGAGGTCGCTCACTCAGAGGCGCGACTGGATGCGGCGAGCGCCAGCCGTCGGTACGTGAGCGAGAGCACGCGGGCGACGCGGCTGTACTGGTGGACTGCGGAGTACGGCCTCGTCGGGGGCCTGGAGTCGCCGCGCATCTACGGCGCGGGGCTGCTGTCGAGCATCGGCGAGGCGGCACTCTGTCTGACGCCGGCCGTGCGGAAGCTGCCGCTCGGCGTGGCGTGCGCGGACATGGACTTCGATATCACCCGGATGCAGCCGCAGCTCTTCGTGGCGCGGGACTTCGAGCACCTGTTCGAGGTGCTGTCGGAGTTCGAGTCCACGCTGGCGTGGAAGCGCGGCGGCGACTTCGGGCTGGAGGTGGCCCGGCAGGCGCGCACGGTGAATCACCTGGTGCTGGCGGATGGCCGCGAGGTGACGGGGCGCGTCCTGGAAACGGTGGCCGCGCCCGCCGAGGTGGCCCCGGGGCTCACCACCGCGCTGGTGCGGATGGAGGGTCCGGTCCTCACCTCGCGCGGTGGCAAGGGGGATGGGAGTCGGCCGTGGAACGGTCCGGTGCTGGTGGCCTTCGGTGCGGGCAGCCTCCCGGAGCGTGGAACGTTCAAGTTGTCACTGGCCAGCGGGCTGGAGTTGGAGGGCTTCGCGGCGGGCGGAGGCGAGGTGCTGGCGCTGCGGGCTCGGCTCGCGGGCCGCGCGCTGGACGTGCCCGCGGTGACGAAGCTCTTCGTCACCACGCACCTGCCCTCGGTGGCGGGTGGGCCGGCGGACCCGGAGACGTGGGACCGGTGGTTCGGCGAGCTGGGAGCGTTCGCGGAAGGTGACGGCGAGTCGAAGGCGCGCGAGCGCAAGGCGCTGGCCCTGCACCCGTCGCT
The DNA here is from genome assembly GCF_013336705.1 of Myxococcus sp. CA051A. Classification (NCBI taxonomy): domain Bacteria; kingdom Pseudomonadati; phylum Myxococcota; class Myxococcia; order Myxococcales; family Myxococcaceae; genus Myxococcus; species Myxococcus sp. CA051A. The sequence continues at coordinate 956,610 of NZ_JABUMS010000001.1, forward strand.
CGCGGCGCTCTACCGGGAGGTTCGCGGTCTGCGCGACTCGGGGAAGTCGAAGCCGGAGCGTCTGGCGCAGATCGCCGCCGCCGCGACGGACTTCCAGGACGACTGGCTGCTGCGAGCCGAGGTCGACGAGCTGAAGGCCCGGGCCTGAGGTCGCATCCCGGGGAGTGAAACGTCCCGTCGAGTGCCGCGCCTCCCCGCGCGGCGGCTCCTCGCTTGCCGTCACCCATGAAAACGACGAGGGCCCGGCCACGTAGAAGTCACGTGGTCAGGCCCGTCGTTGACGTCAGTGCTCCCGCGTCATGCGCGGGGGACCGCCGCGCTCACTTCTCCTTGGAGGCAATCTTCCGCAGCGCCTTCTGGTCCCTCACGCAGAGGATGCGGCCGACATTGCCGAGCACGCCCTCGCGCTTCATCTCGTTGATGAGCGTGGACACGAACGAGCGCGACGCGCCCACCAGGTCCGCCAGGTCCTGCTGCGTGATTCCGCGCAGGTCCGTCTCACCGCCATGGGGGCAGCGCTCACCGTGCGCCTCCACCAGCGTCAGCAGGGTGTCCGCCAGCCGCGCGGGAACTTCCTTGAAGGTCAGCCCCAGCACGCGCTTGCGCAGGGCACGCACGCGCTCGGCGTAGGCGCGCACCACGTCCACCGCCAGCGCCGGCCGGGCCTCGAGCTGCGCGCGGAAGTCGCGGCCCTCGATGCTCCACACCTCGGCCTCGCCCGCGGCGATGGCCATCTCTTCAATCGGCGTCCCCTCGGGGCGGAACAGCTCGCCGAACAAGTCGCCGGGGCGGAGGATGGACACCACCGAGCGGGTGCCATTCTTCCCGATGCGCATCAGCCGGACGCGGCCGGACTTGAGCAGATAGACGCGGTCCGTGTTGTCGCCAGGACGGTAGATGGTCGAGTTGTGCGGGAAGGACTCGACCTTGAAGTAGCCCTTGAAGTCGATGGCCTCCTGCCCCGGAACGAGCTTGTTCGCGGTGACCATCATCCCGGAGCTGGTTGCCTGGAGCGGCGCCACGACGTTGGAACCGATAGGGCCGAGGGGGCGATTGAAACCGTGCATGGCATTCACTCCGTGGAAAGCAATCGGGGGTAGGACCGGCCGCCTGCTTCAGCGGCAACGGGGCTTACCTTTTCCAAGGAACGTGCCACTGGGGAATGAAGTGCTCCGGAAGGAACACATCCAGGAATGCCGGGTACTTAGCGCTAGAGGTCCGTAGCACCCACCTGTCTGTGTCCGAAACCTGAAACAGAACGTTCAAACAGTCTGATCATGTTGAACGAAACGTTCAAAGGGTGGGGCCCTTTGTCGTGGCCCGGACAGTGTTCAGGGGTCGTCTTTCACGGTGAACCCGTGCCCTAGAGGGTTCTGTCCCTGTGAAAGATTGTACTTCTGCAGTTTGCGCTCGAGGGTGGGGCGACTGATTTTAAGAATCTGGCAGGTGCGACCCTTGTGCCCCTTTGTGACGGCCATGGCACGGGCGATGAGCATCCGTTCAGCTTCCTCGAGCGTGGGGATGAGGCTGGCGTCATCCACCGCGGGGGCGGTGAACATGAGGGTATTGCTGGCGACGCGGCCCGACTCCGGGGAGGGCGGGATGTCCAGCGTGGGCAGGTCATCCCCGCGCAACACATCGCCCGGCGCGAGCACCACGGCGCGGGTGAGCACGTTCTCCAACTCGCGCACGTTGCCCCGCCAGGGAAGGCGCGTCAGGCGCTCCATGACTTCGGTGGGCACGCGGGTGACGCGCTTGTGCACCTTCTCGTTGATGCGCTCGAGCAGGTGCTTGACGAGCAACTGGATGTCCTCGCGCCGCTCGCGCAGCGGGGGAATCAGGAGGGTAATCACCTTGAGGCGCTGGTAGAGGTCCTCGCGGAAGCGGAGGTTCTCCACCTCCTCGGCGAGGTTGCGGTGGGTGGCGGCGATGACGCGGGCGCGCAGCTTGATGCGCTTGACGCCGCCCACGCGCTCGAACTCGCGCTCCTGGAGCACGCGCAAGAGCTTGGCCTGGAGCATCATCGACATGTCGCCAATCTCGTCGAGGAAGACGGTGCCTTCCTCGGCCAGCTCGAACTTGCCGGGCTTGCCCGCCGTCGCGCCGGTGAAGGCGCCCTTCTCGTGGCCGAACAGCTCGCTCTCCAGCAGCGTGTCGACGATGGCCGAGCAGTTGATGCCGATGAAGGGCCGGGGCTCGTCGTACGAATAGTTGTGGATGACGCGGGCGATGAGCTCCTTGCCGGTGCCGCTCTCTCCCGTAATCAGCACGGTGGCGTGGCTGCCCGTCACCTTGCCAATCTCCTTCACCAGCTGCTGCATGGAGGGGCTGGTGCCGACGATGTCGCCCAGGCGCACCGCGGCGTTCTCCCGGTTCACCTCGTCCGCGCGGCGTGACAGCTGGCGGTACTCCAGCGCGCGCTCGACGACGAGGTCCAACGCGGCCGGGTCCGGGAAGGGCTTGTGGATGTAGTCGAAGGCCCCCGCCTTCATCGCCCGGATGGTGGTCTCCATGTCGTGGTAGGCGGTGACGAGGATGATGCGCGCGTCGCCGCACAGCCCCTTCATCTCCTCGATGATCTCCAGACCGGTGCGGTCCGGCAGCATCATGTCGAGGATGACCACGCTGGGCATGGAGTCCTGCGCCGCGCGCAGCCCCGCCGCGGCGCTGGTGGCGGTGGCCACCTGGTAGCGTGGCTGGCCGTCGTGTTCGATCTCCTCGAAGTGCATCTTCAACGTCTCGAGGAGCGACACGTCGTCATCGACGATGAGAAGGGTCTCCATCATGGCTTCCTTCTCAGGTGGCGAATGTGAGCGTGAAGACCATGCCGGGCTCGGCGCTGCCTTCGGCGGCGACGTCCCCTCCTTGTCCCATCATCACCCGGCGCAGCGCGGCGAGTGACAGTCCCGCGCCGCGCGCCAGCCGCGAGCCGAAGGGCTCGAAGAGGGTGCCGTTCTCTTCCGGAGGAAGGGCGGCGGCGGGGTCCTTGAGTACCATCAGCACGCGGCCCGGCGGGCCCCGGCGAAGGGCCACCTCCACCGGACTGTCCTCGGGTCGACCCATGGCCACGTTGAGCAGCACCTGGGCCAGCACGGGCCGCAGGCGGTTGGGGTCCACGCGCACGCGAGGCAGCTCCGCCTCCTCGTCCACGCGCACCTCGATGCGGCGCTCGGCCAGTTCGGGCGCCACCATGCCCGTGGCCTCTTGAATCACCGAGCGCAGCACGTGCGCGTCCAGGTTGGGCGTGGTGTCGCGGCCATACTCGGACAGGAGCCAGAGCATGCGCTCCATGGTGCGAATCTCGCGGTTGGCGATGGTCAGCCGCCGCCTGTCCCGGTCCGACAGGCCCGTGTTCCGGGCCAGCGTCTGCACCGCCATCTTCACGGAGGACAGGGGGTTGCGAATCTCGTGGCTGAGGGAGCTCGACAGTCGGGAGATCTGCACCGGCGGGGCGCCTTCCAACAGGACGTTGAGGTCCTGGGCGCACGCTCCGGCCTCGCCCTCGTCCAGGCCGAGCGTCAGCCGCAGGGGCGTGGCGTCCTCGTTCCCCAGCGCCGAGGAGATGAACTCCACGGCGCGGCGGTCTTCGCGGGCCCGTGCGTCCAGCTCGCGGGCGCGCTCGGCGGAGACACCGAGGACCTGGTGGAGAGGACGGTCGAGCAGCTCCTCGACGGGGCGGCGGAGCACGGCGGCGCAGTCACCCTGCGCGCGGGTCACCCGCAGGCCTGGAGACCAGGCGAGCAATGCGGCTTGCAGGAGGTGGGCGTTCATTGGTGGGTCCCGAACATAACGAGTAAGGTTCCGCGCTGTCCCCTTATGTCCCTCATCGCGCGTTTCCCGAAGAACCTTGTGTCGGCCCTCCTCTTCCTTTCAGGAGGTACGGCGCTGGTCTACGAGTTGGTCTGGTCCAAGTATCTCGGGAACGTCCTGGGCAACAGTGGGCAGGCGCACGCGGTGGTGCTCGCCACCTTCATGGGCGGCCTGGCGCTCGGTGCATCTGTCTTCGGGAGGACAGCGGACCGGGTGAAGAGCCCGCTGGCCTTGTACGGAGTGCTCGAGTTGGGCGTGGCGCTGTACGCGCTGGCCTTCCCGTACGTGCTGGATGCCCTGGGTGCCCTGTGGCTGGCCGTCGCGCCCGGCGTGCCGGATGGGTGGCGGGTGGGTCCCCGGCTGCTGGTGGCGGCGGTGTCGCTGGTGGTGCCCACGCTGCTGATGGGCGGCACGTTGCCGGCGCTGGTGCGGCACTTCGCGGACAGCCTCTCCGGGGTGCAGCGGGAGCTGGCGCGGCTGTACGCCGTCAACAGCCTGGGCGCGGCGCTGGGCGTCTTCATCGCGGGAACGAAGCTGGTGCCGGTGCTGGGCCTGTCCGCTTCCGCGAAGCTGGCCGCGGGGCTCAACCTGCTCCTGGCCGTCGCGGCGCTGCTGCTCGCGCGCAGGCATCCTCCCGCCCTGGCGCCGGGACAGGCCGCGCCGGTGTCCGAGAGTACGGCGAACCTGGCCTATCCCCGCGTGGCGGTGCGAGCGGCGCTGGTGGGCGTGGCGCTGTCGGGCTTCACGTCCATGCTGTACCAGGTGACGTGGATCCGGCTCTTGTCCATCGTCCTGGGCGCGTCCACGTACGCCTTCACGCTCATCCTCACCGCGTTCATCCTGGGCATCGGCCTGGGCAGCTTCTGGCTGATGACGCGCGCTCAGAAGTCGGACCCGCTGAAGCTGTACGGGCAGATGCAGGTGGCGCTGGTGGCCAGCCTCTGCGTGGCCCTGCCGCTGTACGTGCGGCTGCCGCACCTGTTCCGCTCGGCGCAGTGGATGATGACGCGCTCGGTGGACACCTGGCCATTGTTCCAGTTGTTGACGTTTGGCTTCTGCTGCCTCGTCCTGCTGGTGCCCACTTTCTTCATGGGCGCGGCCTTCCCGGCGGCGGCGCGCGTGGCCACGGCGAAGGTGTCCGAGGTCGGCCGTGAGCTGGGCGGCGTGTACCTGTGGAACACGGTGGGCACGATTACGGGCTCCGCGCTGGGCGGCCTGGTGCTGATGCCGTGGTGGGGCATGGAGGGCAACTTCGTGGCGGGCGTGGTGGCGAACCTCGCCGCCGCCGCGCTGGCCTTCCACGCGCTGCCGGGCCGTCCCTCAAGCCCCGTGCGCGCGCTGTGGCCGGTGGGCGCCGTGGCCCTGCTGGCGGCGGTGGTGCTGGGCGGCATGAGCGGCTGGTCCGTCCGGCTGTCGGGCATCGCCTCCATCCGCTCCCACCAGAAGCCCCCCGAGAGCTACGCGAAGCTGGTGGAGGAGACGGAGAAGAACATCCACCCCATCTTCTACCGCGACGACACCTTCGCCACGGTGATGGTGGCCGACTACCCGCAGGACCACCTGCGTTTCATGAAGCTCAACGGCAAGATTGACGCCTCCAACGGCAGCGACGTGGAGACGCAGGTGATTGCCGGACACCTGGGCGCGCTGCTGCACCCACGCGAGCCCAAGAACGTGCTCCTCGTGGGCGCGGGGGCGGCGATTACCGCGGGCAGCGTGTTGGCGCATCCGGTGGAGCGGCTGGACATGGTGGAGATCGCCCCGGCGGTCATCGACGCCGCGCGCCTGTTCAAGGAGGACAACCGCAACGCGGTGGATGACCCCCGCACGCGTGTCCACATCGACGACGCGAAGACGTTCATGGCGCTGGCCGAGCGCAAGTACGACCTGGTGGTGAGCGTGCCCTCCAACCCGTGGGTGGCGGGCGTGTCTGGCCTCTTCACGCGGGACTTCTTCCAGACGGTGGATCGCCACCTCGCGGATGACGGCGTGCTGGTGCAGTGGATCCACACCTACGAGAGCAACGACGAACTCATCCGGCTGGTGGTCCGCACGCTGCGCGACACCTTCCCGCATGCCACGACGTGGCTGGGGCCGCATGACCTGGTGCTCGTGGCCAGCCGCAAGCCGCTGGCTTTCGACGCGGAGCGCCTGGCCCAGCGGATGGCGGTGCCGGAGGTTCGCGCGGACATGGGGCGCGTGGGGCTGACGGACGTCTTCGCGCTCCTGTCCAAGCAGGTGCACAGCGAGGACGGGCAGCTGGCCTTCGCGGGCCCGGGCCCCATCAACACGGATGACCACAACCTGCTGGAGTACGCCTCGCCCATCGCCTTCTTCGTCGCGAACATCGACGTGCGCGTGAAGGACGAGCGCCGCTCTCCCGAAGGCGGCTCGCGGCTGTTCCTGGAGGACTACCTGCGCCAGCACCCGCCCACGGCCGAGGAGGCCGCGCGGCTGTACCGCAACATGGAGCGCTACCACGCGGCGAATGATCCACTGGTGCGCGGCGTGGCCACGCTGTGGCGCTCGGTGGCCCCCGACAGCCGCGAGGCGACGGTGGCGCTGGGCAAGGCCGCCCTGGCCCAGAAGGATTTGACGCTGGCCGCTTCCCTCCTGGAGCCGGAGGTGGCGAAGGGCGGGCGCGAGCCGGAGCTGGTCGCCGCCTACCTGAAGCTCGTCGCCGAGCGGGCCTGGGCGACCCGGACGGTGTGGACCCCCGTGGACGCGGCCCCCGCGCTGGCGCTGGGCCGGCAGGTGGCCTCCGAGTTCCCCGCTGACGCGGAGCTCGCACGCGCCGTGCGAAACCTGTGCGATGCTCTCCCCGCCTCGGCGTGCGCCCCCTCGAAGACGCCCGTCGCAGCCCCGGTTGGCCCCTGAGCGGCCTTCCAGTCTCTGAGAAAAAGAGCTATCCGCCGGGAATTACAGGGGATTGGCCCCATCCTCCCGATGACGGATGGAGGTGCAGGTGGGATCTCCCGTACTGTGCTTTTCAACCCCGAGTAACAGGGTGTCTTTCCCGTTCTGAACCCCAGGAGACTTCCCATGAAGGCGATCTCGAAGAAGAACCAGCTCCGCAAGGCTCGTGGTCAGGGCATGACCGAGTACATCATCATCGTTGCCCTCATCGCGATCGCCGCCATCGGCGTTGTGACGCTGTTCGGCGACAACATTCGCAAGCTGTTCGGCGCCTCCGCGGCGGCCCTGGCGGGTAACTCCAACGTCGCCAACGACGGCCAGAGCTCCAACGTCGCCCTGAACAAGAAGACCATGAAGAGCTTCGGCGAGAACAACGCCTACTAAGCTTTCATGTCTTGGATGCGTCGCCTCACGGCGGTGCCTCTACTCACGTGGCGGGTGTCCTCTTCATCGAGGGCCCCGCCATGTTTCTTTGTGCGCTCGTGCTCGGCGGCAGGGCAGGTGGCCGGGGCGCGGCGCGAAGTCCAGGATGCCCCCGTGACCGAGCCCACCTCCGCGGACCTCTTGCTGCTGCGTCGCCGGGTGGTGCTGTACCGGGTGCTGTCGCTGGTGCTGACGGTGTCCTTGCTGGGCGTGTTGTTCGCCGTGAAGCGGGCGATGACGGTGCCCGAGGACCCGGAGGTCGAGGTCTTCGACGTGCCCGCCGTCTTCGAGTCGCTGGCGAAGAAGAACCCCGACGCGGCGGACATCTCCGACACCTTCTTCTTCTCGGACAGCGCCACGGTGCATCTGCACGTCATGGGGCGCGGGCAGGCGTGTCCGCTGCACATCCACCGCCGGACGCATGAGGCCACCGTCATCGTCGCGGGGCAGGCGGAGGTGCATCAAATCTGGGGGCGGGAGGGGGTGCTGGCGGAGCGGCGGGGGACGCATCATCCCGGTGCGTTGATTGCCTCCGAGCCCTTCACCGGCCACGCGTGGTTCAACCGCGCGGAGGACCAGATGCTGGGCAACCTCGTGTTCGCCACGCCGCGCTTCGACGGAAACCTGTACGTCGAGCCGACGGATGCGCGACTGGCGCAGGGGCCCGAACCCTTCACCTACGCGCCGACCCGCGCGCTCGTCATGCTGGCGGAACAGGCAGGGGGCGTGACGGTGGAGACGTTGCCGGCGCTGGAGGGGAAGATGTCCAGCGTGGTGCTCGCCAAGGGGGAGCATGCCCTGACGGCCACGCGCGCAGAGCCCGCCATCGTCTACGTGGCGGAGGGTGCGGGCTCCCTGAATGCGGCGGACGAGCGGCCGGTGAAGCCGGGCCAGCTCTGGGTGCTACGCCGTGATGCGACGGTGCGCGTGGCGGAGGGGGCCTCGCTGATGATGTATGTCTTTCGTCCTCCCGTGGACGCTCCGCCAGACGTGGCGCGAGGACCCTGAGCCGCCGTCGGGCGGAGCCCGTGCCGGGTTGCCCGCTGTCTTCCCTCCAGAGGGGTTGACCCTTACGCGACGTGAGGCCTTAGACATCTCATCCGAGGTGAAGAGATGGCTCTGACGGTCAGCCAGGTGGCCCGATTGGCGAAGGTCAGCGTTCGGGCGCTGCATCACTACGACGAGCTTGGCCTGCTGTGTCCTTCGGGGCGCAGCGAGGCGGGGTATCGGCTGTACACGCAGGCGGACCTGGAGCGGTTGCAGCAGGTGCTCTTCTTCCGGGAGCTCGCCTTCCCGCTGGAGGAGATCCGCCGCATCCTGGGTGACCCTCGCTTCGACCTTCGCGCGGCCTTGCTCATGCAACGGCAGTTGCTGACCGAGCGGGCCTCGCGGCTGGACGCACTCCGCCACGCCGTGGACGCGGCGTTGGACGCACTGGACCAGGGGAAGACGATGGACAGCGAGAAGATGTTCGAGGCGTTTGGGGACTTCGACCCCTCGAAGTACGAGGCCGAGGTGAAGGAGCGCTGGGGCGACACGGAGGCCTACAAGGAATCGGCTCGGCGGACCTCGCGCTACAAGAAAGAGGACTGGAGCGCCATCAAGGCGGAAGGGGACCAGCTCATGAAGGCGCTCGCGGAGCACCTCGCTGCAGGACGCGCGCCGACGGAGCCCGAGGTGCTGGCGCTCGCGGAGGCGCATCGTCAGTACATCTCGAAGTGGTTCTACCCGTGCTCATACGTCATCCACCGAGGGCTCGGGGAGATGTACGTGAGTGACTCCCGCTTCACGGAGAACATCGACAGCGTGAAGCCCGGGCTCTCGCGGTACCTGCGAGACGCCTTCGTGGCCAACGCGGAACGCAACGGCGTGGAGTCGTGACGTCCGTCACGCCGGGGCGACTGGACGTCGTCCCGCCCTGAGCCACACGAAGCCGAGCCCCGCCCAGCCGAGCAGGGACAGCAGGAGTCCCGCGCGGAAGCTGAGCGGGGTGTAGTCGAAGCGGACGTGGTGCTCACCGCGTGAAAGGCGCACGGCTCGCAGCGAGTGGTCCGCGCGGTGGATGGGGGCGTCCTTGCCGTCCACTGTCGCGCGCCATCCCGGGTAGTAGCTGTCCGAGACGATGAGGTAGCTGTCGTCGCAAGCCCTCACGTCCAGTGCCAGGTGCTGGGCTCCGCTGCTGGAGGGCCGCACGGAGCCTTCGCAATCGGGACGTTCGAGTGGCTCGCCCGAGGCGAGGAAGGCAATCTCCCGGAAGGGCTGGTCGGCATCCAGCACCGCCTCCAGGGCTTCGTCATCCGTGACGACGCGGGCGCGCTGGACGAGGAAGGCTCGGGGCAGGGCGGTGCGCGAGCGGGAGAGCGTGGTGCCGTCCTCGGCGCGGTGGAGCAACTCCAGGTCGTCGAACGGGGGCGGGCCCTGGCGGAGATAGTGCGTGACGCCGGCCAGGTCATAGACGCTGCGCTCTCCGGCGAGGTGGAAGCGGTCCGAGCGCACGGGCTCGGGGGCGCCGTAGCCTTCGAGCGCGGGCAGTCGCTCCTCGACGAACCTGTTCGGCATGAGGCGGTCGAGGCTGCGCTCGATGGTGTTCGTCACCACGGCGCGAGTGGGGTCCTCGGGGCCTTCGATGTCCGCGCTGATGCGTCCCTGAAACGGCTGGGGCAACAGCGTGCGTAGGGAGAAGGGCTGTCGCAGCGAGTCCCAGGGCGTGTACTTGGGAATCCCCAGCAGCGAGTGTGCCGCCGCGAGTTCGAGGACGGCGAGAGCCGCGAGTCCATGGCGAACGCGGCGCGGGCGCGCGAAGGACCACGGCAGGAGGAAGAGGATGAGGGTGGCGAGCCCGAGCGCGAAGGGCACCCAGGGTGCACCGGCCTCGGCGGAGGCGCGCATGGGGAGCATGCGCACCACGGGGCCGATGGCTGCGATGGCTGCGCCCATGGCGACGAAGGCGATGGCGGCCTTCAGTCGGGAGGGAGGCAGCTTTCGTGCGAGCCGGCCCAGCGCATCCAGCCCGAAGGCCGAGAGCACCGCGAGGCAGAAGGCCGCGCCCACGAAGTACTTCGCGGGGTAGCGGAAGAGCGAGAACGGCGGCACGGACTGGAGGACCCAGGCCGAGGGAGGAAAGTGCCGCCCCAGACTCAGCATCACCAGCGTGAGGGCCCCTACGATGAAGGGCCGTGCGCGACGCGGGCCATGGAGTCCGCCGACGATGGCGAGCGCACAGGGCAGGGTGCCGAGAAACAGGTTGAGGATGAACCACTGGTCCTCGCCCCAGTACCTGTCACGAGGCCAGTCCGCGAGCGGCCACACAGAAGACAGCACTTGCGGCCAGGATACGGACCAGGCGAGCTGCTCGGCCCAGCCGCGCTGGGAGCGCAGGGAGTTCCGAGCGAACTCCGCCGCAGGGAACAGCGCCACCGACGCGAGCACGGCGGACAGGATGAAGCCCCCGGTGATACGCGCCACCGCGAGTCCCCGGGCCTGGAGGCGGGTCCGTGCGTCGCGCGTGCTCGAAGGCGCTTCCGACGAAGGAACGCCGTGGAGCTGAGAACGGGGGACCGCTTCGCGACCCATCGATGGATTCCGCGCGGCCGTACCGTGCTCGGCGATGTGCTCATGCGCGAGGAGGTGAGGTTGTTCGAGTCCCGCGTCCGAGGGCCTCGCGGCTCTGGCGGCAATCAACTGTTCCGCACGGAGTGGTCGATGGCCCTCCTCCGTCAGTTCCGAGGTGGCGCCGAACGGAGGCTGGCTCGACCGCGCGACTTCGGAGTGATGCGACGCTGCCGCGGTCAGTACCGCGTGGGGCTGAAGTGCTCGGCTCGCTGCTTCAGAATCGGAGCGGACCTGGGTCCCTTGCTCGCTCGCGGTCGATGTGTCGGCGTGTGGCCCCGCCAACGTCGCGACCGAAACAGGGGGAGGCGTGCCAATGGGTAGCGGCTGAGCGGCTGCATGCGCCTCGGGCGTGGGCAACCCACGTGTCGCCGAGGGCCCTTCATGCGCCCGACGCCTCGACGAATCCGTGAGGAATGCCACCAGCACCGCGACGATTCCCTGCCACAGCGTGGTCTCGGGCGAGCCCGCGAAGAGAGACAGGGCAGAGAAGATGGAGAGGCGAGCGAGCGGACCGGGTCCGGGCCGGTGCGCGAGGTCATGCGCCGCGAGGAGGATGAACCCGCTCCATGCTGCCGCGTCCACGACGTTCTGCTGGATGCCCAGGTCCGTCATCATCGGTGACAGGCCGAACATCGCCCCCGCGACGAGTGACGCGGGCCACGAGGCTCGCAGCTTCCTGGCGAGCAGGAACACTCCCACCGAGGCGAGCGCCGCGTGCGCGATGTGCAACACCGTCATCGAGACGATGGGGCCGGAGACGAGCACCGCCACCCATCGCGGTGGATAGAACACCTGCGAGTAGAGCGTGGCCGCGAACGGTTGTCCCAGTCGCAGGTACGGTGTCCACAGCGGCAGTTCGCCCGCGCGCAGGGACTCCAACAGGAAGGCGGAGTCGGGGAAGAAGACGCGGAACACGTCTCGACCGGCGAGCAGCTCTCCGCGCAGCACCGGGCTGTAGGCGAAGGCGAGCATCGCCACGAGCCCCACGATGGCGAGCCCCGCCTTCCGCGCTTCCGTCCGCCGCGCGGTCATGGATGGCCCGTCGCGGTGGTGCGCTCACGAATCCACAGCACGTAGTTGCCGTCACGAGCCTCCTCGCGCCAGCCGCCGAGCACCTTCAGGTTGTCGAGCAGGATGTTGCCGGGGTTCTCGATGTCCCAGAGCAGGTAGTCCGGGTCATAGCGCGTCAGGGCTTCTTCCCAGCCGGGCTCGCCCCAGACGAGCTTGTCGTAGTCCTCGTGGACCGACATGGGGAACGGGTCGTTCCGGCTGTCGATGAACACCTTGTAGTCGGCGCCCGCGAAGAACGAGATGGGGCCGCCGATGACGAAGGGGTTGAGCACCTTGCCCGGAGGGTGTTTGCGCAGCGCCTCGAAGACCGGGATGGGGATGACGGAGCGCTTCACGCCCTGCTCGAACGGCAGTGGGCTCTGCGCATGAATCAGGACGAGTCCCAGCAGCGCCAGCGTGGGCCAGAGCCCGCCGCTGGCCTTGTCGTTCCAACCCGCCGTCAGTCCATCGAACCGTGACCAGAAGCGCTTCCACGCTCCAACCGGCGCGTCCGTTGCCACGGCGGTGTCCCGGCTCAACGCGACATGCTCCAGGAGGGCGAGCGCCAGCAGCACGGCGGCGAAGGGGGCATGGCGCTGCACCTTGATGGCGGCGAGGCCGAGCACGAAGGTGGGGAGGAGGATGGCCACTTTGCGCACGCGGGCCTGTCCCACGGCGAAGCAGGCCGCGCCGCCGAGCGCGAGGTAGGCCCAGCTCGAGGCGAGGTCCAGGTTGAGCGGGCGCCACTCGACGATGGTCTGCGTGGACGGCAGCAGCGAGTGATGGAGCGGGTACAGGTAGATGTTGAGCCCGTCCGGCCCCAGTCCCGCCATGAGGAACGCGGCGACGCTGAAGCCGATGGCGCGCAGCGAGCGCCGGCGCGACTCCGGGGTGCCCTCGTCCAGGGCCTGTCCGACAGCGGTGGCGCCGAGCAGCGCCGGGCCGAGCAGCCAGCTCCCGTGGACGTTGGCCCAGACGGCGCCGAGGAAGGGGAACACCCAGAGGATGCGGTCATTGCCCGCGCGCCAGGACTGGATGGCGAGCACCGCGAGGGTGAAGAGCAGGTGGCCCAGATGGTAGGGGCGCTCTTGAGGCCACGTGGGCGCGTAGACGACGAGGAGGGCCGCGAGCGTCGCCACGGCGAGCAACCCACGTCGCCCCGAGGCCGCGCGCTCCAGGACGGTCCACAGGAGCATGAGGTTGAGGGCGACGAGGCCGGCGACGAGGAGAGCGGGCCCAGCGGCGCCGAGCCAGCGGACGAGGGCGACGCAGAGGACGCCGAAGCCCCACTCATGAGGGACCCAGCCGGCGGTGCCGGTGACGCTGAAGGGGTCGATGCGAGTGAAGCCGTTCTTCAAGACGAACTGTCCACCGGCGAGGTGGAAGAACAGGTCGAAGTTCTTGAGCGGCGACATCCCGAGCCGCACGGTGAGCACCAGTGCCGCCAGGGCCGCTGGACCGGGGAGGAGGAGGGACCGCGTTCTCATGTGGGTCGCAGGCTACTTCGCTCCCGGGGCCCTGCGAAGGCATGCCTGCAGGGAAGGACAGGGGGCGAGTAGGGTCCTGGGCATGGCAGGGTACTGCCTGTGCCTCGGGAGCCGTCGGGATGCGGCAGGAGGAAGCCCCCGGGGCTCTTTCAAGGATCGGTCCGAGATGGAGATCACATGCGTCGTGCCTATCGGTTGTCGTGGAGTGCGGTGATGGTTCTCTTGCTGACCTGGGGGTTGGCAGGCTGCAAGCGTGAGGCGAATGCGAGCGACCCCGCCGCGAAGATGCTCGAGGTCATCGGCACTCGTTGCGCGGCTCCGAGCGATTGTGGCCCAGGCCTGGTGTGCGCCGGCGGGACGAACTTCGCTCACACGGATGGGGGCTCGACCTGTGAGCTTGCCTGCAACCCGAGAGGAAATGACTCGTGTCCTGAAGGATGGAGCTGCGTCATCTCCAGCGATGGCCCTGGCTCCACTCTTCCAGGACATTGCCGCGATATTCGTCCGTGAAGTTGCACATGGGAGGGACTCGATTCGCGAGGTCTGGGGTGGGTTCAGTCCACGCGTCCAGTGAGTCGTTGTTCCAGGAGGGTGTCGCCAGCCAGTTGTGCGTACCGGTGAAGGCGCTGCATGATTGCAATGTTGGTTCGTTCATCACGAATCAACCAATCAACAGCGTCCGTCAGCGACTCATGTGCGAGGTCATTCTCGACGGCCAGTGCCAGCAGTGCATAAGCCAAGGTTCGTGCGGCGTCGGGGTCACCCTGGCCAAGGGCGATTCGGATCTCACGGGCGAGCGACTGCACTCCTTGGCGAGGCTCGACCATCGCTTGATGAATCAGTTCACGAACGTCCAGGGTCATGGGTCGCTCAATCCTATGGGAGGGCTCCAGGCTACTTTGCCCCTGGGACGCCTGCGAAGAAGGATGGTTGCTGGGGCGCAGGAGGAGACTGAGGCATCGCCGGTCCCGAGGCCTGGTGGGGCAGCGGGGTCAGTGCTCGCAGGTGCTCTGTTCATGGTTCCAGGCGCCACCCGAGTCGAGGCACGTGTCGATGCGCCACCACCGCCCGCAATATGGCACTCCGAGCGACACAGTCAGCCCCAGGAGCACAGCCATGGTGGCATATCGCCAACGGGTCGCGAGCCAATCACCGAGGGTTCGTGGGGTCATGATCGTCAGGTGCTTCGAGATAGGGAAAGGGCATTGGAGCGAGGACTGGGGCTTGTCGCAAGCCTTTGGCTCTAGTTTGCGGACACTCCCCTAGCGCATGTTCAACGCGGCGTTCAGGGCCGCCGCCGCCGCGCAGGCCCAGCGCCGGCCGATGGCGACATAGCCTGGCGCGTGGATGAAGGGCGGAAGATCCTCCTGGGACCTGCGGTCGACGTCCATGTTCAGGGGCCAGGCGTCCTGCGAGGCTCTCGCCAGTCGCACCGCCCGCCACGACGCGCCCGCGGCCTCCAGGACACTCAGATAATCGTCCCGCACCAGCCAGCGTGCGGCATTCTCCAGGATGACGGGCCGCATCGCCCTCGTCGCCGGTTGGACGGGGTGCCACTGCTTGGCCCGCCGGCGATATTCCTTCAACTCCTCCTGGCGCAGCGCGATGAGCCTCTCCCGAAAGGAGTCCTCCGTGTCCTCCAGGAGCTCCAACGTGGTGCGCCCTTGCTTCGCGTAGAACATGTCCGTCGCGTCATCCGCTCGGGCCCTGGCTTCCACGAACGCGACATAGTCCCGGGTGGCCACAAGCAGCTCCCGCTCCGCCTCTTCCAGAGGGGTGATCGTCGCCGGCCGCGACTCCTCAGGCACCTCGACGAAGCACTCCTCATAGGGTCCGCTCAGTCCTCGCGGGTCGAGGCTCGAATGCTTGTAGCGGTACCAGGCGACGCGATCCGGGAAGACGAGGGCGAACTCCGGCAACCGGGGCTGCCGTGGTGGCGGCGTGTGGAGCGCCCAGTCACCGGGATCGACGGTGCACAGCGTCCGGATCGCTTGCAGGCCCCGCACCCGCTGGAGATCCAGCCATGCATAGAACGAGGGCTCGAAATCCCCATCGCAGGCGAAGCCGCGAAAGACGTCCCCCTCCCTCTTCGTCACGCCCACCCACGGGTCGTCGAGCACCGCCGCTCGCAGGTCGCGCCCTCCGAGCCGCGCGTTGCCGACGATGACGGCCTGCCATGCATAGAGATGGACCGAAACGAGCATCCCCCTACCTTCCCGAGCCCGCACGCCGGTGACAAGCCCCCACGCGTCGTACGGTTCCGGTAGTCGCGGAGGTCACTGTCGCGTGAGAAGGTTCAGGTGGCGCCCCGCCCCCACGGCCCAGCGCGCCGCGCGGCGGCAGGTCCACCTTCACCAGGTCCATGGATACAGGACCGCCGCCGCGGTTCATGCGGATTCCCTTCCTCCGTTGCTCATTTGTGCCGCGCGTTGCTCGAGTTGAGTCAACACCAGATGTGCTGACGCCACGTTGGTCGCGCACGGCGTATTGTGCACTTCGCAGGCGCGGACCAGGGCGTTGATGTCCGGTTCGTGCGACTGCGGTGTCATCGGGTCGCGCAGGAAGATCAAGCAGTCGATCTCACCCTCCACCAACAGCGAGCCGATCTGCAAGTCGCCGCCAAAGGGGCCGGAGTGCTTGCGGTCCACTTCCAGCCCCAGTTCGTTGGTCAGGCGGCCGCCGGTGGTGCCGGTGGCGGTCAGCGTGCAGGTTGAGAGGAAGGCTTTGTATTCAGCGGCCAGGGCGAGCATGTCGTCTTTTTTCGTGTCGTGAGCAATCAATGCAATGCGGAGTTTCATTCGGGATTCCCTAGGTTTCTAGACGGCCGATAGAGTCAGGCCCGCACGAGGGCGATGTTGAATATCCCCGCGATACCCAGAACCTACCCACCGTCCATCTCGGCTCAACCCCTAACATCGTCCTCCGCGAATCCGCGAGTTATCACCCGCTCCTCTCGCACAAAAAAGACATCGACACTGTCCCTCCGGACAATGGGCCTCATGGTCACGAAGACAGCGGATATGCGGGATAGACGCCCTGTTGAAGGGGGAAGGTGGAGCGGGGTTGAGGAAGTCCCCTGAGTGATGCTCCCGGCCGGCGTGAGCGGGCTGACCTGCGGGGCCGCATGTCCCCCCAGTGAGCCCCGCAAACGGGGACGAGAGCGGGGCAAGACGGGACGGGCGGCACAACGAACCGACGTGAGCCCAAGGCGATGGTGGATAACGCGCGCATGCCCGGATCGAGCATCCTCGGCCCATCGCTGAAATGCCTGAGGGGTCGAAGGGTACGCGCTTCGATGCACTCACCTCGCGAAGCAACGGGCACGGCCGTATGTGAAAGGCCCGTCGAGTTGGCCTCCGCGGAGGCGGTGACGGTGGCTCGCATCAAGCAGGACGAGGAAGCCTCGCGTGTCGTCACATTGACTCGGCGATTCTGTGAAGTCGCGCGCTCGCGAGGCGCTTCACAGGGCGCAAGACCCACGAGGTCTTGCAGGCCCTGTGAAGGTTTCACCATTACGCTCCAGGCCCGCTACCGTCTTCGGGGTACCTCGGTCAGTTGAGCCACTTGCTCGAGGGAGCGAGCTTCACGATCGCGGCCTCGATCTCGCCATCCAGGTCGCTGCGCAGTTGTTCGCGATCAGCATCCACCGTGGCGGTCGTGGTCGTCTCGGTGACAGTGGTGCGGTTGCGGTTACCCACCCGTCGCGTGCTCACGCTCTTCGTGGTGTTGCTCACCTGGTCGCGGCGGCCTTCGCTGGTGAACGAGATCGGGAAGCCTCCGATGGGCTTTCCGTCGGCGAGGTCGAAGGCGACGACGTCGCCCTCGAAGGAGCGCCCCTTCACCTCGCGGGTGCGCAGCACGAAGACGTAGGCGAGGTTGGCGCAGGCATCGAGGTACTCGATGGCGACGTTGGCGTGCACGTTGGCGGCGGTCTGCATGCCGTAGGTGCCCTTGGCGAGGAGCTGGCCGCAGGCCTGAACCAGCCCCGCCTGTCTCACGCGCATCTTGTAGTGCGGAGGCTCGTCCTTGAAAACCGAGAGGTCGTCGAGGTCCTCGGCGTAGACCACGGTGCCGGTGCGCAGCGGCGTGGTCGTGAGGAAGGCCATGACGAGGGGCGCCGCGCCGAGCGTGAGCGAGCCCGCCTTCACCGGCGGCAGCGCCCGCGCCTGGTCCGCGATGGATGTCACCTTGGCGAGCTTTGGGGCCACGGCCATGCGGCGCTGCTCGATGGCCTTTTTGGCCTCACTGCCGCAACCCGCGGCCAGGACCGCCGCCAACAAGAGTGCTCTCTTCGTCATGCTCAATCTCCTGTCTGCTGCACCGCGGGACCGGCGGGATGTCGGATGAGCAAGATGACCTCGCTGGTGCGCGACCTTGAAGATCCGCGTTCCACGACGCATGGCTCATGCGACAACTATAGGCAGCCCCGCCGCCGCTCGGATAGGGCTCCAGGAACACAAACCAGCCCGTTGTCTTCTTGTCTCGTGCAGCGTCCTGGACTCCTTCCCGCCGCCGACCTCGCCCCGCTACGAGAAGCCGTTCCGCCACCCCCTGGCGAAGCAGGGACCGTCCGCCGCGTCCGCTCCACTCCAGCACTCTCCTGTTCCTCGAATGAAATTCGCTTCGAGGCAGCTTTCGGAGACGTGAGCCCAGGCTCGGCGTTCAGATGGAGGCCGACGGAGCATATCGAATGGACGCACGGTCTAAATCATGGCGACGTCATGGTTCGACGTTGCTTGCTTGGAGTGGGCTGTCTCGCGGTGCGGTGGAGGTCATGGGTTAGTCTGGCCACTCGCGAGAAGCCCCAGGGAATGGAGCGAAAGTGTTGTTCCGAAGAGACTTCATTCACGGCGCGTGGGCGGTGATGCTCATCTCGGGCTTCTCCCTGGCTGCGGAGCCTTCGGGAAAGAGTTGCGTGCCCGTCCACGTGGCGGGTCGTGTCCTGACCGAAGTCTGCTCGGAACCATGGGGAGGCGCGGTCGGGATTCCCCCCACGGGAACGGCGGTGCTGGCGGGGCGGTCAGGGAGTGTCTGGCTCGAGTTTCTCTCGGTCGGGCAACTCGCTCTGATGTTCTGGGGTCGTGCTGAGTCCAGCGCTTCGTGCGAATCGCGGTCCGAGGTGCTTGCTCATCTGCGCCGTGAGACGGGTGTTGTCCTGAAGGGCCCCCGCATCGAGCATTGGGGTAACTGGCCCAACTTCTCCTGGCGGGAGTGCCATGACGGTGCTGTGGCTGGAGACAGATTGAGCGTTTGCTGCGAGCGGAGGGCCGGCGCCGGCAATCGTGCCGTCGTCACGCTCCAGGTCGAACTGCGGACTCGCCACCATGCGCGATGGCTGGAGACTCAGCCTTACTCCGTGGAGGCGGAGGTCATTCCTTGAAGGTCATGAGCAGGGGGATGACGGTGGTTGCGGGCATGAGGATTCTTCGGTTCAACCTGTCAGGCCGATGACCTGCTGCTGCTTCTCGTCGCTCAAGACGTTGCCCATTCCCCGGGCGGACTCCACGTCCTACCCGGGCGTCAACGTCTCGGCCCTCCCCATTGGCCGCTTTTCAGGGGACCTTCATTGGCCGGTTTTCGGTGACCACTGCGGCTTTTCCCCCCGGAGCAAGACGCCGTGGACGCTTCCTCAGGTTCGACGTCGCCTTCAGCACCTGCTGCTGCGCCGCATCGGCCATTGCCCGCTGTGCCTCCGCAGACTCGGAGCTCGCGCTCCTCCTCTCGGGCCGTCCCGCATCTGATCAAGTAGTAATAGGACACGACCCTAAACTGCAGGGTACGGACTGTCTCCCTCTCCTTGGCAGAGAGGGTTGCTTTCGCTGGGAGGTATAGATGAAGATTTTGCTTGTGAGTTTTCTAGGAAAGATCCGGTCCTGGCTTAGTGGCTACACTTATCGACTCATGCTTTCTGTTCATGAGCGAAAAGAGTGGGAGGGATTCACGATCTACGGAGGGGATGAGAGCGACTTCGCCTTGGTGCTTGATGGAATTCGTGTCCTTCGAGAGGCTGACCTATCTCGATTCAGGAGAGCACAAAGAGCAGCGCTGTCTGTTTTGTGGGCCCCCAAAGGGACGGTGTTTATCCCAGCGGAGCGGATGCTCTATCTGAATCGGCGCGACCACTGCCATCCTGTCGCGGTAGCCGTCGCTCTCGTTGATGTAGCAACGCAAGCAGTTTTACTCAGGCGTTTCCCAAATGATGAAAAGCTCAGTTCGGCCCATCGTGCTGTTTGTTCTCGCGAAGTGGAGAGTTACTTGCGCAGGCTGGGAGAGCTGCGGGGGCTCACCCAACCTGAGATGGACTCGTTTATCGAGAAGGTACGGCTAGTGAACGAGGGGACGACGGATCGGGGTGTTGGGCACATCGACAAGGATCATGTGCTTGACCGGTTGATCGACAAGAAATGGTAGCATCAACTGGACATGATAGCCGAAGTATGCATGCTGTAGTTCGATAAGTGGTGCAGGCGATGGCAAGTCTTCGTTGCCGACCCCGGATTCCGGGACTTACCCCGCGCCCGCCTTCCGGGACCCGTGCTATGACAGTTGCCGGACATGGAAGGTCGCCTGCTGTTGAAAAACTGCGCTGTGTTCCGGGCGGATGGCCGGGTCAGGCGCGGTATGGCCGTGGTCGTCGAGGGTGGTGTCATCCGCCGCGTCGCTCCGGACGCGCAGGTGCCTGTCCTTCCAGGTGACTGGGAAGTGGCCTGTCGAGGCCGCCTCGTCGCCCCCGGGCTCGTGGACAGCCACTCGCACCTCGTCAACGGCCAGCTCCTGCCGCCCAATGGCCAGTTCCTCCTCCTGCCGCCTCGCGAGCGACTGGAGCGCATGCGCCGCGTGGCCCGCCTCGTCTCCTCCGAGGACATCGAGGCCCTCACGCGCTTCGCCGCCGCCCGCGCGCTTCGAGATGGTGTCACCCTCGTCGTGGAGCACCTCGCCTGCGCCGACGTGGCCGGAGGGCTCACCGCCCAGGCCCGCGCGGCCGAGAGCGTCGGCCTCCGACTGGTGACGAGCCACGCCACCCACAGCATGGATGGCGCCGCTCAGGCTGACGCATGGCTCGACGCCAATGCGGACTTCGCCCGCCGCTACGCGAAGCACCCCCTGGTGCGCGGCGCGCTGGGCTTCCACGCCTCGTATACCTGCGAGGACTCGCTCCTCTCGCGCATCTCCCGCCTCAGCGCGGAGCTCGAAGTCCCCACCGTCTTCCACCTCGCGGAGAACGAGGACGACCTCAGCACCACCTACGCTCGTCACGGTCAGCGGGTGGTGCCCCGGCTCGACGCGCTGGGCCTGCTGGGTCCTCGCGCCATCGCCGGCTATGCGCGCGCGCTGGACAGCTCCGAGGCCGCGCGCCTGGAGCAGACTGAAACCTTCGTCTCGCTCGCGGCCCGTGGCGTGCGGACCCTGGAGCGCGGCACGGACCCGATGGAGGCCATCCTCCTGCGGCTGCACCTGCTTGGACTGGGCACGGGCGGCCACGGCACCCTTCAGGACGAACTGCTCGCGGCCCTCGTGGGCGTGCTGCGCATCTCCCGCGCCGGGCACCTGCCGGACGTGGACAGCACCCTCGCGCACCTGCTCGTCAGCGGCCCCGCGGAGCTGTGTACCCGCCTGTTCGGCCTGCCCTCGGGCACCGTGGAGGAGGGCAGCCTCGCGGACCTCGTCGTCTACGACTCCGTGCCCGCGGCCGACCCCGAGACGGGCTACTCGCCGTATCTCATCGGCCAGCTCGCCCGCTCGCCCGCGGCCTGGACCATCGTCGATGGACGCGTCCGCGTGCGCGAAGGCCAGCTGTTGGGCTCCGACTACGTGGACCTCTCCCGCGCCGCCACCGAGGCGCTCGAGCGCGTCTGGTCTCGCGCCCGACTGGGAAGCTGATACAGGGAGGGCCCATGCCCACCCTCGTGGACACGCTTCGGACCGCGCACGCCCGGCGCGGCCCCCTGTTGACCGACGCTCGCACCACCGCCTTTCGCGTCCTCCACGGCGAGGCCGATGGCGTCCCCGACGTGACGGCGGACCGCTTCGGTGGCCTGTATGTCCTCAGCCTCTACCGCGACTTCTCTCCCACGGAGGAAGAAGCGCTGCTCGACGCCGCGATGACGGCGTGGGCGCCGACGAGCCTGTATCTCAAGCGCCGTCCCCGCGAGGCGCGGGTCCTCGCCAACGTGGCGAAGGAGACGCTGGCCCCGGAGACCTCCGCCCGGGGCGAGCCGGTGGAGTCCCTCACGGCCCTGGAGAACGGCCTGTCCTTCCTCATCCGCCCCGGACAGGGCCTCTCGGTGGGGCTGTATCTGGACATGCGCGACACTCGCGCGTGGCTCTTGAAAGAGGCTCGCGGCCTCACCGTGCTCAACCTCTTCGCCTACACCTGTGCATTCGGAGTGGTGGCGAAAGCGGGCGGCGCGAAGCGGGCGCTCAACCTGGACGCGAGTCGCCGCGTACTGGAGTGGGGTGAGGAGAACGCCCAGCTCAATGGCCAGCCCGTGGACCGCTATGACTACGTGGCCGGTGATGTCTTCGACTGGCTCAAGCGTCTGGCGAAGAAGGGCGAGACGTTCGACCTCGTCATCGCGGACCCTCCGTCGTTCTCCAACACGAAGGAGGCCCGCTTCTCCGCCGCCCGTGACTATGCCCGGCTGGCCGAGGCCACCGCGCGCGTCGTCGCCCCCGGGGGACGGCTGGTCGCCTGCTGCAACCACGCGGGCCTGCCCGCCCGGCGCTTCGAGGCCATGGTGTCCGAGGGCCTCTCCCTCGCGGGGCGGCAGGGCAGGGCGGTGGATTCCTCGGGTCCTTCTTCCCTCGACTTTCCGAGCCCTCCTGGCCAGGAGCCGGCCTTGAAGGTCCACGTCGTCCAACTTCGTTAGCACCAGGGCCCCTGGCGCGGGTAAGGTCAGGACGCCATGTCTCCCGCCGCACCGCAGCAGCGCGAAACCGGTCGCTTCGGCAAGTACCGGCTCATCGACCGCATCGCCGTCGGAGGGATGGCGGAGATCTTCCTCGCGCACCAGGAAGGCGAGGACGGCCGCGAGTCGCCCGTCGTCATCAAGCGCATCCGCCCGCACCTCTCCAAGCACGCGGCCTTCGTGAAGATGTTCCTCAACGAAGCCCGGCTCGCCTCCCAGCTCAACCACCCCAACGTGGTGCAGATTCACGACCTGGGGAAGATCGCGGAGAGCTACTTCATCGCGATGGAGTACGTGGCCGGCCGGGACATGCGCCGCGTCGTCCCCAAGGCGGAGGCGCTCGGGATTCCCTTCCCGCTGGTGTACGCGGTGAAGATTGCTTCGTGTGTCTGCGCGGGCCTGCACCACGCGCACACGAAGGCGGACCTGTACGACAGCCCGCTCAACATCGTCCACCGGGATGTGTCGCCGGAGAACATCGTCGTCGCCTTCGACGGCTCGGTGAAGATTCTCGACTTCGGCATCGCCAAGGCCGCCAACCAGGTGGGCCAGACGCGCACGGGCGAAATCAAGGGCAAGCTCAGCTACATGAGCCCGGAGCAGTGTCTGGGCAAGGCGCTGGACTGCCGCAGCGACGTGTTCTCGCTCGGCGTGGTGCTCTACGAGTGGCTCACGGGCTTCAAGCTCTTCACGGGCGAGTCCGAGGTCGCCGTGATGCGCAGCATCACCGAGGGGAAGATCTACGCGCCCTCGTACTTCCGCGAGGACCTGCCCGAGCGCGTGGAAGTCATCCTGATGAAGGCGCTGGAGCGAGACCGCGACAGGCGCTACCAGACGGCGGCGGAGATGCAGAAGGACCTGGACGCGTTCTTGGACGCGTACGACTTCACGCCCACGCCGCTGCACCTGGCCAACTTCATCAAGCAGCTCTTCGAGGAGGAGCTCCAGGAGGAGCAGCGCCGGCTGCGCAGCCGCAACGCCACCGCGCCCACCGCCGAGGAGGCGCTGGAGCTGTCGGAGGTCGTGGCATCCCTGGACCCCGGGATTCCTCCGGCCCCGGTGTCCGAGCCACCTCCCGCCGTCACCGCGCCGCTCACCATCCCCCCGGGCATTGCCGCCCTGGCGCCGGGGGGGCCCGACGAGCGCACCGAGCCGCGCATGCTGGTCGTGCCCCTCTCCATGGAGGTGCTGGAGGCGGTGGAGGCGGTGGCCCGGCGCAACGGTGTCCCCGCGGGGCGCATGGTGGCGGAGCTCCTCGAGTCCTGGCTCAAGTACCGCTGACATGCCTCGGCTGAAGCTGACGCTCGAATACGAGGGCACTCGCTACGTGGGCTGGCAGGTGCAGCCCAATGGGCGCTCGCTCCAGGCGGTGATGGAGGAGGCGCTGTCGCGGCTCTTGAGCGAGCCCGTGTCCGTACGGTCCGCCGGGCGCACGGACTCTGGCGTCCACGCCACGGGGCAGGTGATCTGCTTCGACACGGAGCGGGTGCTTCCCATGAAGGCGTACGTCATGGGGCTCAACGGCCTGCTGCCGCACGACGTGGCGGTGGTGGACGCGGTGGAGGCACCCGAGGGGTTCGACCCGCGCCGCTGGTCCCGAGGCAAACGCTACCGTTACCGTCTGAACAATCGCCGCACGCGCTCCCCGCTGCACCGCACGACGCACTGGGAGGTCTTCGCGCCGCTGGATGTCGAGGCGATGCGCAGGGCGTCAGCGCACCTGCTCGGCCGGCATGACTTCTCCGCGTTCCGGGCCGCGGACTGTCAGGCGAAGCACGCGGTTCGCGAGGTGCGGAAAATCACGGTGGAGGGGGAGGCCGGGGGCGCCATCTCCATCGTGGTGGAGGGCACGGCCTTCCTGAAGCACATGGTGCGCAACCTCGTGGGGACGCTGGTGGACGTGGGCAAGGGGAAGCGGCCCGAGGCGTGGGTGGCGGAGGTGCTGGCCTCGCGCAACCGGAAGCTCGCGGGACAGACGGCGCCGCCCCAGGGGCTGGTGCTGGAGCAGGTCTTCTACGCGGATGGCCCGCCTCCTCGGACTCCGGGGGGGGAAGCGGACGTTGACGAGGACGAGGGCTGAACTGGGGTAGGCTGCCTGCCCGTGAGCCCCAAGCCGAGTGTCCTCGAGCCGCTGCGTGTTCGAATCCGCCGTTTCCAGTTCATCGTTGGACTGGGTTTCATCTCGCTTGTCCTGGGCTCGGCCCTCAGCGTGTCGTTGACGCTGCGGCTGAATCTGCGCGTGCAGGCGCTGCCCTTCCACTCGTTGAAGGTGCTGGTGGCGGTGCTGCTGGAGAACGTGTGGTTGGTCGGCGTGCTGCCGGTGCTCTGCTACGGCGCGGGCCGGGTGATGGAGCTGAAGCCCTGGCAGACGGCGGCTGGCGCGGCCGTGTCCGGCGCGGTCTTCGTGCTCGCGCTGGGCTACGTCCAGGGCGGCGTGGACTCATTGTGGCTGGGTGGGCTGGGCTCGGTGCTGAACGTCGCGGTGTTCGGGGCGGGCATCGTCGTCAGTGCGCGCGCGCTGAAGGCCGGAAGGGCCGCCGCCGCGCAACAATCCGAGAAGACCCAATCCAAGGCCGAGGAGCGCAAGTCCGAGTACGACGAGTTCCTCCGCGCGGCGGAGCAGGGCGGCGCGAGGCTGGAGCAGCGCGAGGCCGAGTCAGCCGCCGGGGCTCGAGTCGATACATCCGCCGAGGCGCCTGGAGCATCCGCGAGCGTCGCGGGACATGTCGAGACGTCGAGTCCCGGTCCGGGCGAATCCGCTGCGAGCGCCGAGGGACGCGTGGACACGTCGATTCAAAGCCCGGTGTCGTCCGCATCAGGGGCCGAAGCACGGGTGGACACATCGGTCGATGGTTCGTC
Source organism: Myxococcus sp. CA051A (assembly GCF_013336705.1). NCBI lineage: Bacteria > Pseudomonadati > Myxococcota > Myxococcia > Myxococcales > Myxococcaceae > Myxococcus > Myxococcus sp. CA051A. The sequence continues at coordinate 981,676 of NZ_JABUMS010000001.1, forward strand.
ATCGAGCGCCGAGGGACGTGTGGACACGTCCGTGTCCGCGGTGGAGTCCCTCGGAGCCGCGACCGCGAGCGCGGTGCAAGCGGTTCCCTCGGAGGTGGAGCGCCCGGACCCGGTGATTCGCCTGCCCGAGCAGTCGCTCTCCGAGGCGCCGCCCGCGACTTCGGATACCTCCAAGACGCCAGCGGTCTGAAGGCCCGTAGCGCCCGCGTCACGGGAGCCCGTGAAGGCCACCCGTGACGCGAGGACCGCCTGACGTCAGGTCCCGACGGCCCCGGCGGGCGTGGCGGGCACCGACGTGTGGATCTCCGCGGCGTCGGCATGGGCGATGCGCTCATCCAGCTCCGCGGTGAGTCGCTCGAAGGCCTCCTTGCCAATGGCGGCGGACTGGTACGCCTTGAGCAGCGACTCCTTCTCCACGATGAGCATGCGGCGGACGGCCTCCTGGTGCTCCTCCTCGTGGAAGCGCATCGACTGCTGCTTGAGCTGCGCCAGCTCCGTCTCCGTCACGCGCTCCTTCTCCTGGTAGTCCTTCTCCAACTGGGTCAGCACGTCGGCGGGAATCTCACGCGTGCGACGCAGGGCCTCGAGCGCGGCCATCGCGGCGTGGATGGCGCCCAGCCGGCCGCGCGCCAGTTCGTACTGCTCCTGGTACGCGTCCTTCAGGCCGGTGATGCCCAGCTTGCGCAGGAGCGGCGCCATGGAGAGGCCCTGGAAGACGATGGACAGCACCACCACGCCGAACGTCATGTTCACCAGGAGCTCGCGGTGGTCGAAGTCCGCCGGAAGACTGAGCACCAGCACCATGGAGATGGCGCCACGCAGGCCGCTCCAGGTGAGCACCGCGCTCCAGGACCAGGGCATGCGCTCCGACGTGAGCCTCAGCAGCGCGGACACGCCGTACACCACCACCGCCCGTCCAACGATGACCGCCACGTAGGCCGCCAGAATCGGCTTCCACGACGCCAGCAGCGACGACAGGTTCACCTCCAGGCCGATGAGGAGGAACACCACCGAGTTGAGCGCGAAGGACCAGTACTCCCAGAAGCTCTCCACCGCGACGCGCGTGGTGGGGCTCATGCCCTCGTGCGTGGCCCAGTTGCCACAGAGCATGCCGGCCACCACCGTCGCGATGACGCCCGAGTAGTGGAAGTTCTCCGCGATGACGAATGAGCCGTACGCCGCGATGACCGTGCAGGTGATTTCCACCATCGCGTCATCCACACGCTTGATGACCCGCGCCGCCGCATACCCCACCGCGCTGCCCACCAGCACGCCCATGCCCGCGACCTTGATGAAGTCCATCACCGCGCCGCCCACGGTGAACTGGCCTCCCATCGCCACGCCCACCACCAGCGTGAAGAGCACCACGGCGGTGCCGTCGTTGAGCAGGCTCTCTCCCTCCACCAGGATGAGCAGGCGCTTGGGTGCGCCCAGCGTCTTGAACAACCCCACCACGGCAATCGGGTCCGTCGATACGATGACCGCCGCGAACACCATCGCCGGAATCATCCCGAAGCCGCTCACCACGTTCATTCCCTCGACCCACTCCGAGAGGATGAGCGCCGTCAGGCCCGCCGAGGCCGCCACGCCCGGAATCGCCATGGCGTGGATGGTCAGCTTGTTCTTCCAGAACTTGCGGAACTCGACGTGGAACGCCGCCTCGAACAAGAGGCCTGGCAGGATGATGGCGAAGAGCAGTTCCTTGGTGAGATGCGGCGGCTCGAAGAGATGCACCGCACCCAACGTCAGCCCCGCCACCACCAGGGCCACCGTGTAGGGAATCTTGAAGTACCGCGCCGCGATGGCCACCGCGGTCGCGACTGCGAAGATGAGGACGAAGGCCAATTCGAAGTGCATCGTTCCTTGCCTGTTTTGACGTCAAACCTTTGCGCACCATAACCCAGGAGCGCGTCGCGAAGGTTGCTCCTGGGCGGGGCCGGCGTGGCGGGTGCCTGGCTACCCGGCCCCCAGCAGGGGCTCGAAGAGGGCACGAGGGTCCAACCCCGGAGGCAGGCCGGAGACGCCGCCGTCATTCACCTCGACGACGGCCCAGCCGCCGTCCTCCAGCATGGCGACGTCGAGGGAGAAGAAGGGCGAGTCGATGCGGCGGCCCAGGGGCTCGAAGGCGGTGAAGTCCGGAACCTCGACGTCGAACTCGTGGTACGGCTCGGCCGCGAGCAGGCGGCCGTGTCCGAAGAAGAGGCGGAACTCCAGGTGCGCGGGGCCGGTGGGCATCCTGCCGTAGACCTTGAGGGGCAGGTACTTCCGGACGACGAGTCCCCGCTCGAAGCGTTCACCACGCTCCTCCACGAGGTTGGCGCACGTTCGCTCGAAGTCCTCGCGCGTGGCGCCAGCCGGGACGAAGCAGGCCTCCTCCCAGCGCTCCTTGGCGGACTTCACATGGTCCTTGAGGATGTACGGAGCAGGCCCGAGCTCCTGGGCGGCTCGCCAGGCCTCCTGGGCGTCCGTGCCTTCGGTCCAGATGGAGCGCGCGGTGTAGCGGGCGAGGCGGGGGTACCAGTTCGGCAGGTACATTGCGGCGGCGTACTGCGTGGGGGTGGTCAGCAGCCGGTGGCCGCGCTCGGAGAGGGCCTCGTCGAGCGCGCCGTACTCCTCTTCTGTGAGCATCCACCCCCGGTAGAGCAGCCGGAGTGTTCCATGTTCCGGTACCGCGTCGAGCGCGCGCTCCAGGTTGCCATGGAGGAGGGCGGCCAGGTCCACCTGATACGTGTCGAGGCCCAGGGACTCCGCGGCTTCGGCCTCCACGTCGAATGTGTCGTACTGAGAGGGATTGCGACCGAAGACGAGGGCACTTGCAGGACGGGAGCGTCGAGGCATGGGCACCGCTTTCGTGGAGGGCGCACGGCGGGGATTGCCGGGCGGGCCTCCTCCGACGCGAACTCGAGCGCGGCCTGACGTGCTCCCGGCGGGACGCTCGCCCGAGAATGGGCGGTGCCTGGAAGGAAGTGGGGGCGTTGAGTGAAACAGACGCGAGCCCCCGGTGAAGCCTGACAGCGCTGATTGCGGGCAACGTCATCGCCCGCACTCCCGGCACGGCGTTGGTGTACCCGTACCCTCAGGTTCAATTGCTGACGTCATTCCCAGTCGCCAGAGTGGCGCCGGGCTGGATGACAGTCATTGGGAGGGCGTCTGCCTTCGCGTGGGTGTCTTGGCCGGCCTGAACCCAGTCATTGGAGACATCATGAAAATGGACGATATGGTTGCCGGTGGAAACGTGCGTCGTCTCGGGAGCGTGCTGCTGAGAGGTGCGTTCCTGGCGGTGCTGGCCTCTCCGGTGGGCTCGGCCCTCGCTGTCGAGCCGGTGAGTGTCATCTGTGAGTTGGGGACGTCCACCCGGACCTTCTCGCCAGCGGCGACGATGAATCCGCAGAACATCAACGTGTCGACGGCCTCGGCCTTCAGCAACTGCCTGACGGTGCTCGGACAGGTGGTCCTCAACGGCAGCGTATCGACGGGCCCCAACCTCCAGACGGGGCTGACGTGTTCGAGCCCGCTGACGACGGGGGCCGGCGAGGCCACCATCACCTGGAACACCGGAGAGACGTCCCGGTTCGACTACACCTCGGTCGAGGTCGGCGTCGTGGGCCTGACGACGGTGGTGACCTACGCGGGCACGGTGCTGCACGGGAAGTACTACGGCTCCACCGCGACCTGGTCGATTGTCTACACGACGGCGCTGTTGAACCTGGCCTGCCTGAACCCCGCGGGTGTGTCCTCGCTGGGGGGCATCGCTCAGCTCACCATCACCCGCGTCCTCTAGCCCTCGCGGCGAAGCAGGCCGTGGGCCACCGCGCCCGCTCCGAGGCCACCGGAGCGGGTGCGGCGTTGTTCACGGGTAGCAGGCGGCCTGACGCAGCCCGGTGTCCTCGGGAAAGCCGAGGGACACGTTGAAGTTCTGCACGGCCTGGCCGGCCATGCCCTTCACCAGGTTGTCCAGCGCGGCCATGACGGCCACGGAGCGGCCCTTCGTCGCCACGGAGATGTCGCAGAAGTTGCTGCCGGTGACGGCGGCGACGCGCGGCGTGCCCTCGACGATGCGGACGAACTTGGAGCCCTCGTAATAGCGGCGGAACTTGTCCGTCAGCGACTGCGTCACCACCGCGCCGCCGTGCTCGGGCCACTCGAACTGCACGGTGGCGAAGATGCCGCGCACCATGGGCGCCGAGTGCGGCACGAAGGCCAGCCGGTGGCGCTGCGCGCCGTGGGCCACCAACATGACCTCGACTTCGGCCTCGTGCTGGTGCTCCAGCGGCTTGTACGCGCGGAAGTCGTGCGCGCGCGTCGGGTGGTGCGTGCCCTCGCCCGGCAGCGAGCCGGAGCCGGAGGAGCCCGTCACCCCCGAGACGGCCAGCAGGCCCAGGCCCGGCGTGGACGCGATGGGCAAGAGCGCCAACTGCACCGCGGTGGCGAAGCAGCCGGGGTTGGCGATGCGCCGGGCGCCCTTGATCTCCTCGCGCTTCCACTCGGTGAGGCCGTACGTGAAGGTGCCCAGCAGGTCCGGCGCGGGGTGCGGCTTGCCATAGGCGCCCGCGTACCGTCCCGGGTGGTCCAACCGGAAGTCGGAGGACAGGTCCACGAGCAGGAGGCGGTCGGCGAGCCCCACCTCGGCCCACTTCTTCTCCAGGCCGAGGAACTGCGTGGCCAGCTCACCGTGACCCAGCGCGCTGAACAGCACGGGCTGCTGCGAGTCCGCGAGCCAGCGCCAGTCCGGCTCCGCCTCGAACTTCGCGTCGACCAGGCCGCGCAGATGCGGATGCACCTTGTGGACGGGCTCGCCCGCGTGGTGCCGGGACACGACGCGGATGCCGGCCACGGCCGGGTGCCCGGAGAGAATCCGCAACAGCTCGCCTCCGCCGAAACCGGAGGCCCCCAGGATGTAGATATGCGCCCGCGTCATGACTTCCTCCCCGCGCCCAGCTTCGGCGAGAGCTTCTCCAGGATGAGACCACCCAGCGCCGCCGGGTCCGCGCGAGCGTTTCGCGCCGGCACGCCCACGACCTGCTCCACGAAGCGCACGCCCACCGCGTTGTCCGTGGCCGGACCGGCCAGCACGTCCACGTCGATGCCGTACGTCTCCTTCAGGTGCCGCACGCCGCCGGCCGCGCCCACCGGGTCGTTGGCGCACATCACCCACGCGCCCGCGAGGGCCTTGAGCTCCGGGTCCGCCAGAATCGCCTGGACGCCGTACTCACCCATGATGCCGTCGCCCGTCTCCGCGACGATGACGTCCACGTCGGACACCGCCAGCTCGGAGAACAGCACCCTGGCCACGCGCGCCGCCGTGCGCGGCCCCGTGCAGACGATGCCCGCGTCGGTGAAGTCCATCACCACGTCCGCGCCGGAGTCCTGCATGCTCAGCGTGTCCCGCATCAGCGACACGCCCGTGAGCTTCGCGCCGCCCACGCGGTAGCCCGCCTGCGCAAGCCTGCGCACCATGGCGCTGGCGGCGAACGTCTTGCCCGCGTTCATGCACGTGCCCACCACGTAGACCACTGGGCACTTCACCGCCACGTTCGTTCCCTTGAGCGCGCCGGACATCACGTGCGCAGGCTGCCCATTGCGCGACATCAGCTCCGGGAACTCCAGCACCTGGCCCAGCACTTCCGCCTCGAAGGGCATGCCCACGCCGGGGTTGTGCGACGTGCACTTGCCGATGACGCCGCCCATGTTCAGCACGTGCAGCCGCTGACCCACGGTGACGGACTCCGGCACCACGCCCTCGTAGCCGTGCAGCGCGTTGCGGTGCCCCAGGGCGCCCACCATGATGTCGCCCGCGTGCAGCGTGACGAGGCGCCCGTGGACGTCCTCGAGCTGGTTGTAGACCGTCTTCTCACCGTGGATGCGGATGGCGATGACGGCGCCTTCCTCGGCCTTGACCTCGGGCGTGAGGTGCACGGTGCGCCCCAGGCCCAGGTTGCGGGTGACGCTTCCCACCTTGTCGACGAAGACCTTCATGTCAGCCTCCCTTCGCCCGGTGCGAGAGCATCTGCGCGACGCCGTACAGCTTGGCGAAGCCAGCGGCCTCCGAGCCCGTCCACAACACGTTCGCTTCCCCGTACGTCGCCACCTTCGCGTCCATCAACGAATAGGGCGAGCGCACGCCTTCCACCACGATGGAGCGAGGGTGCAACACGAGCCGCACCTCGCCCGTCACCCGGTCCTGCGAGGAGGTGAGGAACGCCTCCAGGTCCTTCACGAGCGGGTCGAAGAAGTGCCCCTCGTGCAGCAGCGAGCCGTAGAGGTTGCCCACGGTCTCCTTCCAGAAGAGCTGCTTGCCGGACAGCACCAGCTTCTCCAGCTCGCGGTGCGAGGTGATGAGCAGGTGCGCGGCCGGCGCCTCGAAGCCCACGCGGCCCTTGATGCCGAGGATGGTGTCGCCCAGGTGGATGCCCCGGCCGATGCCGTACTGGCGCCCCAGCACGTTGAGCGCCTCCACCAGCTCCACCGGCCCCAGCGCCTTGCCGTCCAGCGACGCGGGGATGCCCTGCTCGAAGCCCACCGTCAGGGGACGAGGCTTCAAGTCGGTGGGAATCTCCCCGGAGGGGAACGCCGCCTCGGGCAGCGCGCTCCACGAGTTGAGCGTCTCGCTGCCGCCCACGGACGTGCCCCACATGCCCTCATTGACGGAGTAGGAGCCCAGCTTCGGCGGCATGTGGACGCCGCGCTCGGCCAGGAAGGACAGCTCTTCCTTGCGGCTCAGGCCCAGCGTGCGGATGGGGGTGAGCAGCTCCAAGTCACCGGCCAGCGAGCGGAAGGCGACGTCGAAGCGCACCTGGTCATTGCCCGCGCCGGTGCTGCCGTGCGCCAGCGACTGCACGCCCTTCTCGCGCGCCACGCGGACGACCTCCACGGCCTGGCACGCCCGCTCCGCGGACACGCTCAGGGGGTAGAGCTGCCCGCGGAGCACGTTGCCGGCGATGAGGTAGCGCAGGTAGCCCTGGAAGAGGGTGCCGCGCGCGTCCACCTTGATGTGCTCCACGGCGCCCAGCTTCGCGGACAGGGCCGCGATGCTCGCGAGCTGCTCGGGCGGGAAGCCGCCCGTGTCCACCGTGACGGTGGTGACGGCGTAGCCCTGCTCGCGCAGGTACACCGTGCAGAAAGCGGTATCGAGTCCGCCGGAGAAGGCCAGCACCACGTTCTTCTTGCTCATGTCGTCACTCCTCACGGGGAAGGCGTTCATACGTCCCACACTCGCGAGGTGGCCGTGGCCAGGGCGCGGTGGGTGTCGTCGAGCCAGGCGCGCGCGGCGGCCAGCTCCTCACGGGCCTGGGGCAGCCCCAGGTTTCCGGCGCCACCCAGGTGGGTGGCCGTCAGGGCCTCGCGGTCCGGGTGGAACGTGCCGTCCGAAAGCTCCCGGCCCACCTGCCGGTAGGCGTCGCGGAAGGCCTGTCCTCCGGCCACCAGCGTGTAGGCGTGGTGGGCCGCGTAGAGCGTGTCGTCGCAAGCGCGCGCGGCGGCGTCCGCCTTCACCTGGAGCACCGGCACCAGACGGGAGAGCACGTCCAGGAGCGCACGGCTGGACGCCAGCGCCGCGAAGGTGGGGCGCTTGAGCAACTGGAAGTCGCGGTGGTAGCTGGAGGGCAGGCCGCCCGCCACCGCTTCCACCTGGTGCGCCAGTCCTCGCAGCTCGCGGCATCGCCCGCGCGCCAGCTCGACCACGTCCGGGTTCTTCTTCTGCGGCATGATGGACGAGCCCGTGGTGAACGCATCCGGCAGCCCGAGGAAGCCGAACTCGTCCGTGCTGTAGAGCTGCACGTCCCACAGCCACTTCTCCAGCGTGCCCGCGACGCTGCAGGCCCAGGCCAGCACCGCGGACTCGTGACGGCCGCGTCCGTTCTGCGCGTCGATGGGGCTTCTCTGCACCCGACTGAAACCGAGCAGCTGAGCGACGTATTCGCGGTCGATGGGCAGCGGCACGCCGAAGCCCGCGGCGGCGCCGAGCGGGCAGCGGTCCAGCCGTCCCCACACGCCGCGCAGCGCCTCCAGCTCCTCCAGCAGACCCTCCGCGAAGGCCATGCCCCACATGCCGAACGTCGACGGCATGGCGCGCCGCAGATGGGTGTAGCCCGGCATCGCCACGTGGGCGTGCGCCTGCGCGAAGTCCAGGAAGGCCTCCGCCAGCTTCACCGCGCCCGCGCCGAGCGCGAGGACCTCTTCACGCAGGAGCAGGCGCACCGCGAGCAGCACCTGGTCATTGCGCGAGCGCGCCAGGTGGATGCGCTTGCCCGGCTCGCCCACGCGCTCCACCAGCGCGGCCTCCAGCGCAGTGTGGCCGTCCTCCTGCTCGGGGCGGATGGTGAAGTGGCCCGCGCGCGCCTCGTCGTGCAGCGTCTTCAGAGCGCCGACGAGCGCCCGGGACTCCTCGGGCTTGAGCAGGCCCACCTTGCCCAGCATGCGCGCGTGCGCGGCGCTGCCCAGCGCGTCGTGCGGCGTCAGCGCCAGGTCGACGACGGGGTCGTCGCCCACGGTGAACCGGTGGATGACCGCGTCCAGCGCGGCGCCCTTGCCCCACAGAGTCTCAGCCACGGGCCACCTCCTCGAAGTAGCCGCGCAGAAGGCGCGTGTAGAAGGCGGCGCCGGCTTCCAGCTCCGCCAGGGTGATGAACTCGTCCGCCAGATGGCTGCGCAGGGTGTCGCCGGGACCCACCTTCACCGTGGGCAGCTCGCCCAGGAAGGCCCAGTCGGACGTGGTGCTGGAGCCCACGGGCTCCTCGCCCGACGCGGCGATGGCCGCCCGGACGATGGGCTGATGCGACAGCGTCGCCTTCGGCAGATACCGCGCCGAGTGCACCTTCACCTCGCTCTTCAACACGCCACCGAGCTGGGTCGCCACCTGCGCGTGGTCCATGCTCGGCGTGGTGCGCAGGTCCACGAAGAACTCGCAGGCGTCCGGCACCTGGTTGCGCGCCAGCCCTCCGGAAATCTGCGTCACCTGGGCCCGCGCCTCACCCAGCAGCGGGTGGGACGGGAAGCGCAGCTCCGCCAGCGTGGAGATGTCTCCGGCCGCGACGTGGATGGCGTTCACCGCCTGCGCGTTGTGCGCGTGCGCGACATGCGAGCTGCGGCCGTGCGCGGTGCAGCGCAAGAGGAGCATGCCCCGCTGGGCGGTGCAGGGCTTGAGGCTCGTGGGCTCGCCCACCACCGCGGCGTCCAGCGGCCCCAGGTCCGGCAGCAGCGTGCCCAGGCCCTGGCCTCCGGTCTCCTCCTCGGCGGTGAAGGCGAAGACGATTTCTCCACCCGCGGGCGGGCCTTCCTTCAGGAGCGTCCGGGCCGCGACGAGCATCCCCGTCACGCAGCCCTTGGCGTCGTTGCTGCCCAGGCCGTACAGGCGGTCCTCGCGCCACTCGGGCGCGTGGGGCGCGTACGTCCACCCGGCGCACGGCTTCACCGTGTCCAGGTGCGAGTTGACGAGCAGCCGGCGTGGCCCGCTTCCCACGGAGAACCACACGTTGTGGCCCTTCCGCTGGACGCGCGCACCCCAGCCCTCCGCCCACCCGGACACCGTGTCCGCGATGAGTCGCTCGTCACCCGAAACGCTGGGGATGGCCACCAGCGCCTGGAGCAGCTCCGCCGCCTTCATCCCCCGTTCCCCGCGTTCTTCGGCGCCTTCTCGCGCACCACCATCGTCCCGCTGCCCTCGTTGGTGAAGACCTCCTCCAACAGCGCGTTGGGTGCCACGCCGCTCACCAGATGCACGCTGCCCACGCCGCCCACCAGCGCGTGGCGGATGGCGTGCGCCTTGGGACGCATGCCGCCGGAGATGGCGCCCGTGTTCTCCATGGTCGCCAGGTCCGTCAGGTTCGCCAGCGTCACCAGCGACGTCGGGTCATTCAAGTCGCGCAGCAGGCCCGGCACCTGGACGAGGAAGAAGAGCTTCTCCGCCGACAGGGCCACCGACAGCGCCGCCGCCACGGTGTCCGCGTTGGTGTTGTAGACGGCGCCGTCCGCGCCGCCGGAGAGGGGCGCGATGACGGGCACGTAGTCGGCCGAGCGCAGGTGCTCCACCACGCGCGTGTCCACCGCCTCGATGTCGCCGACGAGGCCGTAGTCCACCAGCCGGCCCTCGGTGGCCCCCGGCTCCGTCACCATGACGGGAGGACGCTTGCGCGCCTTGATGAGACCGGCGTCCACGCCGCTCAGGCCCACGGAGGGCACGCCCGCCGCCTGCAGGTCCGCGAGCAGGTCCGTGTGCAGCTTGCCGGCGAGCACCATCTTCGCCGCGTCCAGCACGGGCGCGGACGTCACGCGACGGCCCGCCACCTTCTCCACCGGCAGGTGGAGGGCGTCACACAGCGTGTCCAGTTCGGGCCCGCCGCCGTGCACGACGACGGGGCGGATGGAGAACGTCCACAGCAGGGCAATCTGCTCGCACGCGGAGCGGCGCAGACGCGGGTCGCTCAGCATGGCGCCGCCGAGCTTCACGACGAACGTCTTGCGGCGGAACTGCTGCACATAGCGCGCGGCGTTGCGAAGCGCGGAGTACGGGTCGGGTGACAAGGGCACGGGAGACCTCGAAATGAAGAGAAGGGGAGAGGCGCGCCTGGGTGGCGCCGCTCAGCGGGACTGCGAGCGCATCCAGTGGAGCAGGGCGCGCTGGACGTGGAAGCGGTTGCCCGCCTCGTCCACCACGCGACTGCTGGAGTGGTCCAGGACCTCATCGGCGACCTCCACGTTGCGACGCACGGGGAGGCAGTGCAGGAAAGCGGCATCCTTCGCCGCGCTCGCCATGGTGCGCAGCGTGGGCATCCACCCGGAATACGACGCGAGCAGCGCGGTGACGTCGTTGGGGGAGAAGGCCGCGGCGGCCGTCGGGCCCCACGACTTGGCGTAGACGGCGCGGCTGCCGGCGAGCGCCTCGTCCTGGTCGTGGGTGTAGGTGATGCTGCCGCCGGTGGCCTTGGCGTACGCCTCCGCCTCCGCGCGCACCGCGGGGTGCAGCTCGAAGCCAGGAGGATGCGCCACGCGCACCTCACAGCCGGCCGCCGCCGCGCTCAGGAGGAACGAGTTCGGAACCGCCTTGGGCAGCGGCTTGATGTGCGGCGCCCACGTCAGCGTCACGGGCAGCTTCTTCGTGGTGCCGAACGTCTCGCGCAAGGTCAGCATGTCCGCCAGACCCTGGCAGGGGTGCTCGCGCGCGGACTCCATGCTGACCACGGGAACGGTGGCCCACTTGCGGAACGCGTTGATGATGGGGTCGACCTCGTCCTCCTCGTCGCCGCCACCCTGCGAGAAGGTCCGCACGCCCAGCATGTCCACGAAGCGCGAGAGGACGGGCGCGGCCTCCTTGAGGTGCTCGGCCCGGTCCAGGTTCATCACCGCGCCCTCGCGGTGCTCCAGCTTCCACACGCCCGAGCCGACATCCAGGATGATGGCGTTGCCACCCCCGCGCAGCATCACCGCCTCGAACGAGGTGCGCGTGCGCAGCGACGGGTTGAAGAACACCATCCCGAGGATGCTCCCCTCCAGATGACGACCCGGAGGCGTCTTCTTCCAGGCCGCGGCCTGCGCGAGGATGGCCTCTACACCCGCGGGGCCGAGATCCTTGATGTGCGTGACGTGCTTCATGGGCCTGCGCTCCCCGGCCTGGACCGGATGCATAGGTGGATGAATATGCACCAGCATGCGTGCATTTCCGCGAATGGGGCGCGGATATTATGCAGAAAGACGCGACGCGCAAGGGTAATGTTCCCGCAATCTTTCATGCGGGTTCCTTGCATGGAAATTCACGCGCATGCATGGTGGTGGGAATGAACCTGGACGACGAAATCCTTCGGCTCATCTCGGAGCGGGAGATCAGCGATCAGGCGGTCTTGCAGGAGCTGCTGGAGGCGGAAGGGCAGGCCCCGAGCCAGTCCACGCTGTCGCGGCGGCTGAAGAAGCTGGGCGTGCAGAAGGTCGGCGGGCGCTATCAGCGCGCGTCGATGGAGCCGGTGGTGGCCACCGAGCGGCAGCGCGTCAGCATCATCGAGGCTCCGCCGAACATGCTCGTGGTGAAGACGGGGCCTGGCTATGCGCCCGCCCTGGCGTTGGCGTTGGACCGAGAGCCGGAGGTGCCGGGGCTCGCCGGCACGGTGGCCGGTGACGACACCATCTTCGTCGCAGTGACGGACCCCGCGAGGCTGCGCGAGGTGCGCTCCGTCGTGGAGCGGCTGATGCTCCGGAGCGCCTGAGTCGGCGGTGCCTGGTTCGTGGCGCTCACTGGCCGCGTGATTGCACGACGTGCACGCGCGTGGCCCGAGCCGGGTGGCGGTGTAGCGCCCCCCTTGCGTCCGCCGTCCAGCCGATACAACCTGGGAGGGCGGTAGCGACATGGACACCCTCACGCGTCAGACCCCGATGTTATTCCCCTCGCATGACCATGGAACTGGGGTTGGGCGGCGAGGCTTATGGATATGGGGACGTCATGGACAAGAAACCGGCCACCTATGCGGACCTGGAGGCGCTTCCCGAGACGGTGGTCGGGGAGCTCATCGATGGGGAACTGCACGTCAGCCCTCGGCCAGCACCGCGGCACGCGCTGGCGTCGTCCCGGCTGGGAGGTGAGTTGAGCGGACCGTTCGACCGGGGACGGGGCGGGCCTGGAGGCTGGTTCATCTTGGACGAGCCGGAGCTTCATCTGTTCGGGGGAAATGTCCTCGTCCCGGATGTCGCGGGCTGGCGACGTGAGCGGATGACAGAGCTTCCGCAGACGGTCGGCTTCACGGTCGTCCCGGACTGGGTCTGCGAGGTGCTGTCCCCCTCCACGTCGCGACTGGACCGCTCGTTGAAGCTGCCCCTGTATGCCCGCGAAGGCGTGCGCCATGTCTGGATCATCGATCCGATAGCCAGGACGTTGGAGGTCCATCGCCTCGATGGACGAAGCTACGCCCCACCCGTCATCCATGAGGCGAACGCGAGGGTTCGCGCGGAGCCCTTCGAGGCCTTCGAGCTGGAGCTGGGTTTCCTCTGGGACGCGCGGTAGCCGCGCACCCGGTTACACGGCGGTTACACCTTTCGGACGGTCTCCATCGTTACTGTCCCAGCGTGCTCTTCAGGGCACCGCCGTACGAAAGGACTCACGATGAAACCGGCCCTCAAGCTCCCTGTCATCCTTGGCTCGGCCACGGTGCTCGCGCTCTCCGCGCTCCTGCTGGGCAAGCCCGCGTCCACCCCGCCTCCTCCCGAGGTGCCGCGTCCCGCCCCCGTGGCGGTGGTCCCTCCTCCTCGCGTGGAGGTCCCCACCCCGACGAAGCCCGCGCCGGCCGATGCCTCGGCCCCCGTCATCCAGATTGCCCTGCTGCTGGACACCAGCGGCAGCATGGACGGCCTGTTGGACCAGGCCCGCACGCAGCTGTGGAACATCGTGAACCGTTTCTCTCAGGCCCGACGTGGGGGCGCCGCTCCGAGGCTCGAACTGGCCCTCTACGCCTACGGCTACGCCGGGGAGGGCGCGGGCTCGAATGAGATTCGCCTGCTGACGCCCTTCACCACGGACCTGGACGCCATCTCCGAGCGCCTCTTCGCCCTGAGGACCTCTGGTGGCTCCGAGCACTGCGGCGAGGTCATCCAGGAGGCCAGCCAGAAGCTCGCGTGGAGCACGAACCCGGACGCGATGCGGCTCATCTTCATCGCCGGCAACGAGACCTTCACCCAGGGCCCCGTCGACTTCCGCGAGGCCGTGTCCGCCGCCAGCAAGCGGGGCATCACCGTGAACACCATCCACTGCGGTGGCTACGAGCAGGGCATCTCGGACCAGTGGAAGGCGGCCGCCACGCTCGCCGATGGCAGCTACATGAACATCGACCAGAACCAGAAGGTGGTGGAGCTGCCCGCGCCGCAGGACGAGGAGATTGCCCGGCTCGGCACCGAGCTGAACAAGACGTACGTCGTCTATGGCGGCGCCTCCGGCAAGGCGAGCCAGATGCGGCAGCAGGAGCAGGACAGCCTCTCGCGCGGCGTGTCGGTGCAGAACATGGCGGCGCGCTCGGTGGCGAAGTCCTCCGGGAACTACTCCAACGAGAGCTGGGACCTGGTGGACGCGGTGAAGAAGAACAAGGTGGACCTGGGCGCGGTCGCCGCCGATGACCTGCCCGAGCCGATGCGCAACCTGGACGGCGACGGGCGCAAGGCGTGGCTGGAGGCCCGGGAGAAGGAGCGGGCGGCGCTGCAGCAGCGCATCCAGGAGCTGGGCCGGCAGCGTCAGGAGTTCCTCGCGGAGGCTCGCAAGAAGAATCCCACGGAGGAGGAGTCCACGCTGGACGGGGTCATCGGTCAGGTGGTGCGTCGCGAGGCGACGAAGCGTCAGTTCACCTTGGAGTAGGATGCCGTCATGGCCGCGCGCCGAGTACTCGTCGTCGAGGATGACCCCGCCATCCGGCGCGGAATCGTGGATGCGCTTCGCTTCGAGGGCTACGAGGTCCTCGAAGCGGGCGTGCGGGAGGAAGGCCAGCGGCTGGCCGAACGCACTCCGGTGGACCTGGTGCTGCTGGACCTGGTGCTCCCGGACGGTGACGGGCTGGACCTGCTCCGGGCCGTGCGAAAGAGCCGGCCGACGCTGCCCGTCATCATCCTCACCGCCCGGGGCCAGGAGGAGGACCGGGTGATGGGGTTGAAGCTCGGCGCGGACGACTACGTGGTGAAGCCCTTCTCGGTGCGTGAGCTCCTGGCACGCGCGGGCGCGGTGCTCCGACGCTCGGCGGAGCGGCCCCAGGGCGCCTCCCGCGTGGACTTCCCCGGAGGCCACTTCGTGGTGGAGCGCCGGGAGCTGAGCTTCGACGACGGCTCCCGGACGGACCTCTCCGAGCGCGAGGCCGAGGCGCTGCGCTACCTGGGCGACAACGCCAACCGGGCCATCTCCCGGGAAGAGCTGCTGGAGCGCGTCTGGCACCTGCCCGCGAGGAGCGTGCAGACGCGCACGGTGGACATGACGATGGCGCGCCTCCGGGAGAAATTGCGCGACGACTCGGCCGAGCCCCGCGTCATCCTCACGGTGCGAGGCAAGGGCTACATGTTCTCCGCGCCGGGCGGCCCGGGATGATTCGCTCCTGGCGTGTCTGGCTCGCGGTGAGCGCCTGTCTGCTGCTCGCCCTGGCCGGTGTGGTGTGGCTGTCCGTCTTCGCCTTGCGGTTGGACCGCACGGACCGTCAGGCACGTGAGAGCGCGGCGCGAGAGGAGAACGTGCGGCTGGCGCTGTGGCGGCTCGACTCGGAGCTGCTGCCGCTGGTGGCCCGGGAGAGCGCGGTGGCGGTGGAGTCGTATGCGGCCGTGGCTCCCGCGCGCGGCATCCTGGACGGACAGCGGCGGCCCCTTGCCAGGGGACAGGCCTGGGTGGCCTCGCCCCTGCTCTCGGGCCCGCCGGAGCACGTCCTGCTTCACTTCCAGATGGGGCCTGATGGCGAGGTGTCCTCGCCCCAGGTGATGGAGCCCGAGCTGCGAAGCCTGGCGCACCTGGGTGTCGACGCGGACGTCCTGCGCGAGCGGCTGGAGCGCGTGTCGCTGCTGCTGCGGAGCGCCAACGTGCGGGAGGCGCTGGCGATGCGTGCGCCCTCGGATGGGGAGCCCGTGGCGCGGCGGGCGAGTGGGAACAAGCTGGGGGACGCGCTCCAGTGGACGAAGAACGCGAGCGAGTTCGATGCGCGCTCCCGCAGCGCGCGCCAGGCCGCGAGCCAGAACATGGTGGGCTACGGCAACATGGCGCCGGCGGAGAACGTCGCCGCACGCGAAGTCGTCGAGGAGATGCGGGCCATCTGGGTGGGGGATGCCCTGCTGCTCGGCCGGCGTGTCCAGGTCGACGGCCAGGAATATCTCCAGGGCTGCTGGCTGGACTGGCCCGCGCTTCAGCGCTGGCTGCAGGGGAAGGTGGAGGACCTGCTGCCGGGCGCGACGCTGGAGCCGGTGAAGGGCGCCGAGACAGCGAAGGGGGAGGGGCGGCTGCTGGCGTCGCTGCCGGTGCGGCTGGTGCCGGGCGCGGCACCAGGCGAGGAGGGCTCATCCGGCGCGCTGTCCTCACTGCCCCTGGTGTTGATGGTGGCGTGGAGTGGCGTGGTGCTCGCGGGCGTGGCCGTGGTGTCGCTGCTGGGCGGGGTGATGTCGCTGAGCGAGCGGCGGGGCGCGTTCGTCTCGGCGGTGACGCACGAACTGCGCACGCCGCTGACGACGTTCCGGATGTACACGGAGATGCTGTCGGCGGGGATGGTCCCCGACGCGGAGCGCCGCCAGGAATACTTCGACATCCTCCACCGCGAGGCGGAGCGGCTGAGCCACCTGGTGGAGAACGTGCTGGCCTATGCCCGCATCGAACGGGGACGCACCCCCGCGAGGCTGGAGCGGGTGGCGGTGGGCACGCTGCTGTCCCGGATGGAGGAGCGGCTCTCTCAGCGCGCGCTCCAGGCGGGCATGTCGCTGTGCGTGGAGGTGCCTTCCGACGTGGTGGTGCTGACGGACCCGTCGGCGGTGGAGCAGGTGCTCTTCAACCTGGTGGACAACGCTTCCAAGTACGCGGCGGGCGCGGCGGACAAGCGCATCCTCGTGCAACTGGAGCAGCGTGGCGCGACGGTGGGGCTGGTGGTGAGGGACCACGGGCCGGGTGTGGACGTGGCCACGGCGCGCAAGCTCTTCGAGCCGTTCTCCAAATCCGTGCAGACGGCGGCGAAGTCCGCACCCGGCGTGGGGCTGGGGCTTGCGCTCTGCCGGCGGCTCGCGCGGAGCATGCGCGCAGACCTTCGCCATGAGCGGGTGCGCGGGCGCGGCGCGCGCTTCGTGCTCTGGCTTCCCGCCGCCTGACGTCCGCCGCGACTCCCGGGTGGCCGCGGGCGCCTGCCCGGTGCGGGAGGCGTTCGCCTGTCAGGCGGTCGACGTCGTCCTCACGCCCGCAGAGGAGCCCGCATGGGCGCCCGCGCCGCGAACGTATCCCAGTCATCCTTGGAAATGTAGATAAACAAGAAAAATAAGAAATACTTGCGAGCGCGCATTGCGCCGACCCACCTTGAGAGCACAGGTTGGGTCATCCCACCGGGCAGGGAATTGTCGGCATCCGCGAAAAACAATTCTTTGTTCTCAAGATTTGCGGGCGTCCTCGTTCGAAATCGTAGGCAGACGTGGCGAAGCGACTCGATGGGATGTGAGACCCAGGAGGACACCATGGGCATGTCGGAGATGACATCGCTGCTGGACGGCGCTCGCAACGGGAACGCGGAGGCTCGGGACGCACTGCGGTGGGTGGCGTACCAGGAACTCCGAGAGATGACGCACTCGGACATGAATGGTGAGTCACCCCGCCTTTCAATGCGTCCGATGATGCTCCTGCGAGACATCTGGCTGCGTCTCGCGGGGGACGTGGCGGATGCGGACCGGCGGAGGCACTTCCTGGGCGCGGGAGCCCAGGCGATGCGCCGGGTGCTGGTGGAGGGCGTGCGGGTGCGCAATGCCCGGCGGAGCGATGCGCGGCGCGAGCCGCTGTTCCTTCGCGACGAGGTCTTCGAGGTTCCGGTCGGCGTCGACATCGACGTGCTGGACCTGGAGCGGGTGCTGGTGGAGCTGGAGGCGTTCAAGCCCCGGCTGGCCCGGGTGGTGGAGCTGCGCTACTTCGCGGGCCTGGGCATCCAGGAGACCGCGGCGGTGCTCGGCGTGGTTCCCGCCACCGTCCGACGCGACTGGACCTACGCGCGCCTGGGCCTGTGCGAGCGCGTAGGCCACTGATTCCCTGAGCCCATGCGTGGCTGGCGGAGCCCGGGCCCTCGAACCAAGAGGCCTGGTGCCTCGTCACGCGTGGGGTGTTGCCTCGCAGGCAACGGCCCCCATCGCCTTGTTGTCCCGGGGTCCTCGTCTGGCCCGCGTGTCTCCTCGTGTCCCCGAGTGAGAAGCGCGCGGCACAGCGTGTGCTCTCTGGCTGCGCGGGCCGAGCCCGAAGCCGGCCCCACACCAAGGACGAAGCTGCATATGACCAAGGGGATGAAGGTGGGTCTGTTGGGGAGCCCGCTGCGTTGGGCCGGATTGTCGGCGACGATTCTGGCGGCGCCCGCGAGTCTCGCGGCCGACTGCCCGACGCCGGTGCTCGAGCAGTGCGCGAACGTGGACTACCGCTCGAGCAGTTGCGGCCAGGCCCACGACGCGTATTGCCAGGACCTCACGGAGTCGGAGTGGAAGGCGCGCTGGGAACTGGCGGCCAAGAAGGTAGTGCTGTTGCCGGAGGAACTCGGTGGCAAGACGGCGACGGTGGCGACTCAGCCCGTCAAGCTGGGCACCACCCGCTTCACCGGCATGGACCAGGGGCTCGCGGGCCAGGTGCTCAAGGGCCAGGTGCTCTACCGCAAGCGGCTGGAGAACCTGACCAAGGCGGAGAAGGCGTACCTCATCCAGTTGGAGGCCTGGGACAAGAACGGAACGCAAATCACGTCGTGCCAGGAGTTCGTGGACGAGAAGTACCTGGGCTACAGCCGCTTCGAGCGGCTGGCGGGCCAGTACGGTGATGACTACCGCGCGCTCTTCAACGCGGCGTACGGCGCGAACGGAATCGCCAACCGCACGCTCTACAGCCGCGACCAGAAGAAGCTGGCGCCCATCTGGGCGGACCAGGCGGTGGCCAAGAACGCGTACTTCGAGTTCGCTCCGGGCCCGTACCCGGACGGCATCAATGGCTACGAGTTCACCAGCGAGGCCGCGTCCCTGGCCAACAACGAGGAGGCCCGCAAGTGGGCCACGCCGACGGATGCCTGGCACGAGTCGATGAGCAAGCAGCTCAGCAAGACCCCCGATGACGTGCTCACCGTGCGTCAGGAGGAGCAGGAGGTCTTCACCGCCCTGCTGCGCCGGCGCGAGGCCGTCTACGCCGAGTGGCAGCAGGCCGTCCTCATCTTCAAGAAGCAGGACCAGGACCCGAAGGAGCTGAACAATCAGGTGGGCGAGCACCTCTACATGCTCGACAAGGCCATCGAGGAGCGGCTGGTGAAGGCCCAGGAGCAGGGCTGCCTGGACACTTCGAACGTGACGTCCTGCGACTGGAGCCCGCGCCGCTACAAGGGGCAGCTCGAGGCCGCCATGGCGCCGCGCCGCGCCGCGGACCTGCAGGCCTGTCTGAACCTGACGGGCAACGACTTCAGCGAGCAGAGCTTCGTTCGCAACGCGGACCTGCTCAAGCTCTCCACGCTGAAGCAGAAGGACTACACGCTCAGCTCCTCGCTGCTCACCCAGTACCTGAACATCTACGGCGCGCACATCGCGGCGCTGGATGTGCCGGTGGACCCGTCCTCGGGCCTGGTGCGCCACGGCGGTGAGCACGGCGACAGCGGCTACTCCGGCGACAGCATGTTCGGCGGTGGCTACGACTACAAGGCGGGCTGGGAAATCACCGCGCCGGGCGCGGACCTGAAGGCGAAGGGGTTCGGGTTCGAGGGCCCGTGGTGTGACTACAACGCGCGGCTCTACGCGGAGTTCAACGCATATGTGAACGTGTTCAGCCCCACGCCGTTCGAGGTCGTCCACGTCCACGGCGGCGCGGGCACCGAGGGCAACGGCATCCGGCTCCAGCTGGGCGCTCGCGTGCTGGGCCTCAGTGTCTACAACCACGACATGCACTACCCGCTGCGCATCACCTTCGCGGAGGACAAGCCCTTCTTCAAGAGCGACGCCGCCCAGGCGTCCACCACCTTCCTGGTGTGGTTCATCCCCGTCACGGTCAAGGGCGGCGTCTCCGCGGAGACGGGCATCAAGATCTCCCTCGGCGGGGCCGTCACCCGCGACTGCGCCGCGGACCTGCTGGGCGTGGACCTGTTCGGCACCGTCACCCCCTACCTCACGGTCAACGGCTTCGCCTCCGTGGGCATCGGCATTCCCCAGTTCCAGGTGGCCGTGCGCGGAGAGGTGGTCCTCACCCGTGTGAACCTGCCGCTCTACAGCGACATTGGCATCTACCTGAGCTCGCCCTCGCACCCGACGAACCCGAACACGCTGTTCCTGCGGCTCACGTCGAAGCTCGACATCGAGGCGCGCTTCCTCGACGGCCGCATCATGCTCTACGCCGAGCTGGGACCGGCCCACGCGGAGTTCCCCATCTTCAGCTGGAGCGGGTTCGGCATGAAGCACAACATCTACACCCAGCAAGTGACCGTGCCGGTGGCGCAGCTCTTCTAGCCACACGTGCGGGTCCGGGTCCGGTCCCTCCCTTCGAGAAGGGGCCGGACCCCCTTCCATCCACCCCGGTGCGGGCATGCCGGGGTGGCTCCTTCCCAGTCCTCTTCAGTCTGATTCCTGGAGTCCTTCATGCGTCGCCCGAGGCTCGCCGTCCGCACGGCCGTGCTGTCCACCCTGCTGCTCACCGGCTCGCTGTCCGCCTGGTACTTCACGCGCCCCACCACGCCCGGCGCCGACACCGCGTCCGTGGTGAGCGACTCTCGGCTGCCCCTCTACCAGTGGACCCAGGGCGAGGAGCGCGTCTACCGCTTCGTCTGGGACGACCTCCAGCGCGTGTCGCTGCCACTGCCCTCCGCCGGCGAGTCCTCGACGCTCGATGGCACGCTGCACCTGGAAGGCTCGCTGACGCTCCAGGCGCTCGAGGTGCGCCCCACCGGCACGCGCCTGCACCTGGCGCTGAAGTCCCTGGAGCGACACGAGGCCGTGCTGTCCGGCCAGGTCCTCCTGCCCGACGCGGCCGCCGTGGCGGCGCACCTTCCCCAGACTGCCTCCGCGTGGGTGGAGCTGGATGCGCGGGGCGCGCTGCTGGCCGTGCGCTTCTCGGAGGCCGAGCCGCCCATGTTCCGTCAGCTCACGCAGACGCTCGCCGCCGAGCTGTTCCCCACCGAGCTGCGCGACGCCTCCGAGTGGAGCGCCGTCGAGTCCACCCAGACGGGCGACGTGGAGGCCCACTTCCGCTTCGAGGGTGACGGTGACGCGCGACTGACGCGCCGTCGCTCGCGCTACCACAAGCTGCGGGCCGCGGGTGGCAACGCCCCCTTCCAGCAGGACCTCCGCTCGCTCACGCGTTTCGAGCGCACCCCGGAGGGCCGCATGGCCGGCGTGTTCCATGACGAGTCCCTGGATGCCTCGCGGACCGACGGCGGCGCGCTGATGTCGCGCCGGATGCGGCTGCGCGTGGAGTTCGCCTCCCGTCAGCTCAAGCCGCTGCTGGCGACCGGAGGGGAGAAGACCATCATCCGCCAGCCCGCGCAGATTGCGTTCGAGGGAGACCCGGAGGTCGCCCTGCTGCGCAGCCAGGCCGATGGCATGACGATGGACCGGGTGCTCCAGGTGCTCTCCTCCGCGACGAGCGCCGAGGCCATCGCGGGCCTGGACGGCTTCGTGCGCCGCGCCATCGCCGCGCTCAAGCTGGAGCCCGAGCGTGTGCGGGAGCTGGCGGTGAGCTTCCAGCGCAAGGGGGTGTCGCCAGGACTGCGCGAGCTCACCATGGACCTGCTGGCGGGGGCGGGCCACGCGGAGGCCCAGGCCACGATGCGCGCGCTGCTCCAGTCGCCGGCGGCCCGTGAGCACGAGGCTTCCTTCGGACTGATGGTGCAGCGCGCCGGCTTCCTCCGCGAGCCCGAGCCGGAGACGGGGCGGATGCTCACCGCGATGAACGCCCAGGCGCGTGCGGCGAACGACGTGGGAGCGGAGCGGGCGTCCGCGTACGCGTTGGGAGGCGTCATCTCGCACCTGTCTCCGGGTGACCCGGAGGTGGCGACGTACGCGCGTCCGCTGGAGGCCGCGCTGCGCGATGCACGCAGCGACGAGGACCGCACGCATGCGCTGCGCGCGCTGGGCAACACCGGCCTGGAGTCCGTGCTGGACCAGGCGGGGCCCCACCTGCGCGCGGAATCGGCGGAGGTGCGCGCCGCCGCTGCGGAGTCGCTGCGCCGCGCGCCGCAGGAAGTGGCCACTCGCATGTTGCTGGACTCGCTCGGCTTCGAGAAGGACCGCGCGGTGCAGTCCGCGCTGCTCGACGCCCTGGACGCGCGCGCGCTGGACGCGGCGGACCTGGAGCGGCTGCGAGGCTGGGTCGTCTCCGGCCAGCTCGCCTCCGGCGCGGAGTCCACGTTGCTGAACGTCATCACCCACCGGCTCGACGGCAGCGCGCCCATCTACCAGATGCTCCAGGCCCTCGCGCTGCGCCCGGGGCAGCAGTCCTCACTTCGCGCTCGCATCATGTCCCTCATGGCCCAGTCCTCCGCGCAGCGTGACGGCTGAGCCACGGCCTCTCTCTCCCTGTCTCAATCACTCCACGTATTCGAGGTCTTCATGAAACGCATTCTGAACAGGCTGGGCCTGCTGGCCTTGCTCGGCCTCTGGTTGACTCCGGTGGCCCAGGCGGACGTCCTGGATGACGTGCGGCGCGGGACGAACGTGCGCCTCAACGCGGCTCGCATCCATGTGAAGGGCAATGACTACGCCACGGGCTACTGGCTGCTGCCCAAGGCGCCCGGATCGCTGAACCTCAACGTCCCCGCGCGCGACTTCGGCATCAACTCGGACCTGGTGCTGCACCTGTACGGTTCGCGCTCCGGCAACGTGCTGACCTGGACCTTCGATGACACGCTCCCGAGCCCCTATTACCTGGGAGGCGCCAACAGCGTCACGCGAGTGCGCGGCACGCTGAAGGCCTTTGCCCGGCAGGTGCGCGGCGCGGATGACCCGTTCTGTGCCCACTCCTCGTGTCCGCACAACGTGGAGCTGGTGCTGACCTCCGGCAGCCAGGTCTGGGTGGACGGCTACACGGACATCATCATCAAGGTCGGTTGGACGGAGCCGGTGACGGTCCGCCAGTTCGTGGCCTACGCGGGGGTGCCCCGGCCGCGCCTGGCCTCGGTTCGCGTGCTGACGTCCACCAACCGCTGCCAGTCGCCGGACCCGACGGAGTTGATTGGCGAGGTGACGCTGAGCAGCCCCGCGCCCACGGGAGGGGCGCTGGTGGAGTTGCTGAGCGTGGACGCGAGCGTGGGCGTGCTCAATGTGCGTGTCCCCGAGGCCCAGCGCACCGCGCGTTTCACCATGCGGCTGCCCTCGGACTGGTCCGGTCCCACCGTCATCCAGGCCTCGTCGGGAGGAATCCGCCAGACGCTCAAGGTCGCGGTCTTCAAGTGCATCGTCGAAGTGTTCCCCTTCAAGTACTGGCAGTTTCTGCCAGCGTCCTCCATTCCGCGCTTCCTGCTGAATGGGGGTGCGTTGGTGGCGCGGCTGGCGAACCAGGAGTCGGACACGCTGATCACCGCGAAGTCGGTCGCATATCCGCTCCAGGAGGTGCTCAAGGCGGACCGCGTGGAGGTGAAGGGCGTCAATGGCAGTGGCGATGTCTTCGGCACCGCGTACACGTCCAAGGGCCCCAGCGCGTTCCGCCTGAAGTCCAGCACGGTGAAGTCAGGCGCGGAGCTGTGGGTCGACGGCTACGAGGCGCTCCTGGGCAATGCCCATGGCACGCCGCTGGTGCGCTGGCCGGATGACAAGGACACCGTGTACCTGGTGGACGAGGTGGGCCCCATGAAGCACGAGGGGCTGGCGGGGCTCGCGTCGGGCCGCATCTTCTTCAACGCCCTGGGCGAGTCCGCGTCGACCGTGGCGACCAGCAAGGGCGCTCGCGCGGTGCGAATCGTCCGCAAGGAGCAGCAGGTCCTGGTGGACGAGGAGTCGGAAGTCACCGCGCTCAACGACGTGGGCCAGGTGCTGGGAACGGTGCGCGGCTCCGACAAGAAGCTGAGGCCCTTCCGCTGGTCCTCGAAGGAGGGCGTGCAGTGGCTGCCCCTGCCCGAGGGCTTCGTGTCGGGGAAGGCCGTGTCCCTCAACACCAGCGGCTGGGCCGTGGGCACCGCCACCTCCGAGGATGGCAAGACGCAGGCGGCCTTCATCTCCACGCCGGACGGCAAGAAGAGCGTCCCGCTGTCGCAGGTGGCACCCGAGGAGCTGACCAAGGCGGGCTATCGCTTCGTGGAGGCGCTGGCCGTCTCTGACGACTTCGAGGTCCTGGTCCGCGCCATCGATGGCCAGGGGCAGACCGTGCATCTGGTGCTGCGCCCATGAGCCCCACCGACACCGTTCTCCCATCGACTCTGCGAATGAGGAATCCCATCGTGAACCTGAATTCACCCCTGCGGGGGCTGTTGATGCTGTGCATGGTCGTCATGGCGGGCTGTGGAAGCTGCCAGGGGAGCACCCCGAGCTGCGACCCCAGCCAGGCGGGGACCCAGGGCTGCGCGTGCCGCACCGACTCCGCGAGCTGCAACGCGGGGCTGGTGTGCAACAGCGGGGCGTGCGTCCCGTGTGGCGCCGAGGGCCAGGAGTGCTGCGTCAGCGGCGCCTCCGGGGTCTGCAGCGGCTCGCTGATGTGCGTGATGGAGTCGGCCGGCGAGGTGTGCCGCAACTGCGGTGACCTGGGTGAGGCGTGCTGCAACTCGTCAGGCGGTCAGGTGTGCAACGCGGGGGGCAACTGCGTGGGCGGCGCTTGCCAGTCCGTGACGGGCGGGGCGTGTGACCCGGGGGGCTCGATTTTCACCGTGGGCATCCAGGACATGAACCTGTGCGCGGTGCGCGTCGTGGAGGTCCGCGCGACGACGGCCGCGAACGCGATGACGTGCGCGACCACCAGCGGCATGCTCAATCCGGGCGAGTCGTTCTTCGAGGTTCCGAACACGCCCATTGTCGACTTCGACATGTGCGTGGAGACGGAATCGGAGGGGCGCCGCTCCACCTCCGTGAGGGCCTTCGGCGACTTCGAGGCCCGGCGCTGCACGCTCTTCACCCGCTGCGGAGCCGCGGGCTGCGTCAGCGTCCGTCCGGGCATGTGCACGTAGCCCGAGGGGAGTGAGGAACGCGGGCGTCTTGGGGGACGCTCGCGCTCCCGCGCGTCGCGGCGAGGGTCTTCCGGCCCGAGGCCCTCGTCGCGGCATGCGGTCTTCAGCGCAGGAGCAGCCGCCGCACCAGCGGCAAGGGGAGGCTGCCCTGGGCGACGAAGGCGTCATGGAACTGCTTGAGGCCCGGACCCTTCGCGGCCTGGTAGTCCTGGGCCAGCCGCTGCACCTCCAGCTTGCCGAACGTGTAGTAGAGGTACGTCGGGTTGTAGGCGCCGCGCCGGGCCTCTTCGTAGGCATTGGCCGGCTGCTGGAAGCACTTCTCGCGGAACAGGCGCGCGGCGTCCTCCACGGTCCACCCGGCGGTGTGCAGCTTGATGCCGGCCACGTAGCGGCAGTCGCGCAGCAGGGCCTCGGACAGCTGCGCCAGACGCGGCTTCGGGTCTCCGTTTCCGAAGCCCTGGTCCAGCATCATCTGCTCGGCGTAGTGCGCCCAGCCCTCCGCGTTGCTGCCCACGGAGACCAGCTTGCGGACCTTCGTGGGGAAGCGGGGCGCGTAGAGGAACTGGAGGTAGTGGCCGGGCCACACCTCGTGGATGTTGATGACCGACACGACGGGCGCGTTGTAGAGGCTCAGGTGTTCCTCCTGGTGCTTCGCGTCCCAGTCAGGCTCCACGGGCGTGACGTAGTAGAATGCCTCGGTGGCCTTCGTCTCGTAGGGCCCGGGCGTGTCCATGGAGGCGAACGAGCCCGAGCGTGCGTAGGGCGGCGTCTCCTCCACGCGGGGGCGCACCTCGGAGGGGATGGTGACCAGGTCCTTGGCGACGAGGAACTCGCGCACGCCTTCCACCGAGTGGCGCACCGACGGGATGAGGTCCTGGGCCGTGGGGTGGTCCTCTTCCATTCGGGCCATCACCTGGGCCGGCGTGAGGCGCGCGTCGATGCGCTTCGCGGTGGCCACGAAGTCGCGGTAGTCCTTCTCCAGATTGGCCTCTCCGCGCGCGAGCAGCTCAGGCAGGGGCAGGTCAATCATCTCCTCGTAGCGCAGCTTGGTCAGGAAGCGCTCCTCGCCCAGCGCGTACTTGCCCGTGGAGCGCGGCAGCAGGTCCGTCTCCAGCCAGCGCGCGTAGTCCTTCACCGCGGCCACGGCGGCGCGGTTGGCCGCGAGGAACGAGGACTGGAGCACGGCGTCGTTGTCCGCGGCGTCCTTGGCCCACGTCGCCACGGAGCCCTCGAAGAAGCCCACGGAGCCCTTCGCCATGCGGAGGGCCAGGTCGGTGAACTCACGCGGCGGCGTCTGGACGTTGGCCTTGCCAGCGGCGAAGACGGCGGGCACGGCCTTCAGGCGCGCGATGACCGAGCGCAGCCGCTCGGCCTTCGGCGCGAAGTCGCGCTTCATCAGCCCGTCGATGGCGCCACCGGGCAGCCCCGCGTACAGCATGGGGTTGTGCTCCCAGCTCCGCAGGACGCTCAGCTCGAAGTGCTCCGCGAGCAGCTGGCTCTCCAGTGCCTCCGCGTCGATGGTGTCGTCGAAGGAGAGCGAGGCCCGGTCCACGGCGCGCAGTCGGGCGAGGAGCGTTTCCAGCTCGCGGACGCGGGCCTCGACGCGAGGCCGGCTCAGGTCCTCCAGCTTGCTGTCATAGGCATGCAGCCCCACCGCCGTGCCGTTCGACGGAGAGAAGTCGAACGAGGCCTCGAAGATGGTGTCCACCAGCCTCGCGAAGCTCTCGGGTGGATGGGCACTCCCCGAGGGTGACTCAGGGGTGGTGGAGGGCACCTGCCGCGCGCAGGCGCAGAAGAGCCAGCAGGCGGTGAGAAGCAACGCGCGAGCGGGAACGGCTTTGAGCATTCCGCCGTTCTAACAAGGCGATTCAGGGCTTGCCCAACAGCTCCAGCGCCGACGTTGTCAGTGCGGTGACACCCGTGCGCAGCGTGCGCTCGCGGTCCGGGATGAAGCCGGAAGAGTGGAGAGAGGGGAGCGGCTCGCCCCCCGAGCGGGACTGGGTGAAGCGCAGGGGCTCCACGGCGCCGAGCCAGAGCATGACCGCGGGGACTCCCGCGCGGCCGTACTCGGAGAAGTCCTCGCCGCCCATGACGGGCTGGGCCTCGCCCACGTTCTTCTCGCCCAGCACGCGCACCACGGCGTCGGTGAGTCGGCGGGTGAGCGCAGGGTCGTTGTACGTGGCGGGCGTGCCCTCCGTGACTTCGACCTTGGGAGGACGGGGGGCGCCGGAGGCGAGGGCCTCCGCCTTCGCGACGCGGTCGATTCCGTCGAGCAGCGCCTTGCGCACCTCCGGCTTGTACGAGCGCACGGTGAGCTGGAGGCGCACCTCGTCCGGGATGATGTTGTGCTTGGTGCCGCCCTGGATGGAGCCCACGGTGATGACGCCGGGCTCCAGGGGATGCTTCTCCCGGCTGACCACCGACTGGAGCGCGAGCACGGTGCGCGCCGCCATGACGATGGGGTCCACCGTGGTGTGCGGATACGCGCCGTGGCCGCCCTTGCCGTAGAGGGTGATGTCCACCGAGTCCACATGCGCCATCGCGTAGCCGGACACGTACTCCACGCGTCCCGCGGGAGCGGCGGTGGTGTTGTGGAGGGCCACCGCGAAGTCGGGCTTGGGGAAGCGCTTGAAGAGGCCGTCGGCCAGCATCTTCCGCGCGCCCGCGCCAATCTCCTCCGCGGGCTGGCCCACCAGCATCAGCGTGCCGCGCCACTGGTCCTTCTTCTTGGACAGCAGCGTGGCGGTGCCCAGCCACACCGTCATGTGCACGTCATGTCCGCACGCGTGCATCACCGACACCGTCTGGCCCTCGCCGTTCTTCACCGTCACCTTGCTCGCGTAGGGCAGGCCCGTCTTCTCCTCCATGGGCAGCCCGTCCAGGTCCGTGCGCAGCATGACGGTGGGGCCCGGCCCGTTGCGCAGCAGCGCGACGACACCCGTGCCGCCGACGCCGGTGGTGACGTCGAAGCCCAGCTTGCGCAGGCGCTCGGCGAGCTTCGCGGCGGTCTTCTCCTCCTGGAACGACAGCTCCGGGTTCTGGTGCAGGTCCCGGTAGAAGATGTCCAGCTCCGGATAGAGGCCATCCAGGCCCCCCAGCACGGTGGAGGGCTGCGCCGCGAGTGCACGCCCCACGGGCGCGGTCAGGAGGACGACGAGCAAGGCCAGCAGGGAAGGGCGGTTCACCAGGAGGTCTCCGGTCCGTGTCGAGAGCCGCGCCACTACACCACAGGACGAGGCTTTCGGTGGGAGGAGCGCGCGGCGCTCCTGGCTCCGCTCGGCTGGGGTCAGGCTGGACGCACCGATGCGGTGCGGGCCCGCGCGACATCGGGGGCGAAGTCCGTGGCGCGCAGGAAGTCGAACCAGCGGTCGAGCACCGTGGCGACCGGAGGAAGCTCCACGCCCATGCGCCGGGCCAGCGCGAGCGCCGGTTCCACCGGGTAGCGGGCCGTGTCGAGGAAGTCGAGCGACTCCGTGGCCGCGCCGAGCAGGCGCTCCGGCAACCAACGCACCCACGAGACGGGCAGTGCGAAGCGCGGTGCTCGTCGACCGGAGCGCTCCGCCGCCCAGCGCACGAGCTGGTGGAGTGGAGGAGTGCTCGGGTCCAGCAGCGTGTACTCCTGGCCCTGCGTCTCCGGCAGCTCCGCCACGCCGGCGAGGAAGCGCGCCAGGGTGTCCACGGCCACCACGGGAACGAAGGTCTCCGGCGTGCCCAGCAGCACGGGCATCGTCCCCGCGTGGACGCGCTGCAAGGTGTCTCCGAGGCCCAGGCTCTGCACCGTCGCTCCGGTGCGACTGTCGCCGATGACAGTGGACGGATGCACGGTGGTGACGGGAACACCGAGTCGCGCGGCGGTCTCCAGTGCCACCCGATGCGCGAGCGCCTTCGAGGCCTCATAGGCGCCCGAGCCCGTGAAGCCCAACGTGGGCGCGGGGACGACTTCGCCCGAGGCATCGAGTCGAGGGCCGATGCGATATCCGCCCACGAGGACGAGTCGTCGCAGCGCGGGCAGTCGGGAGGCCAGCTCCACCACGGCGCGGGTGCCCTCGACGTTGGTGCGCCGAGCCGCATCGGCGGACAGGTTCCAGGCGAAGCGAGCGCCCAGATGGAACACGTCGCGCGCGCCCTGAAGCACAGCCTCATCCTCGGCGCTCAGTCCCAGTCGTGGCGCATCCAGGTCGCCCTCCAGGAACACGAGCTGCTCGGGTGCGCCTCCCAGCCCGGCCACCCAGTCCCGGTACTCCTGGGCCCGAGCCCGCGCGTTGCGTGACAGCAGGGCCACCCGCTGGCCCCGCCGCGTGAGCTCCGGCACGAGCCAACGCCCTATCAATCCCGTAGAGCCGATGACAAGTGCATCTGGTGATGTCGCGTTCATGATGACCTCGATATATCTAGACCAGTCTACATATTCTGGAGTGGATCCCACGCGGCCCATCCGCGTCGGCTCGGGGCCGCTGTCAGTCCAGTGAGAGCAGGCGCTCCAGTTCCTTCGAGAGCTCCTCGACGGGAGCTCGACTTCGGTGGGCGCGCATCAGCAACAGGGCGCCTTCGATGGAGGAGAGCAGCAGGGCCGCGCGTCGCCGCGACTCGGTGGGCGTGAGGCCCTCCGCGCGGAGTCGCTCGGTGAGGAGCTGTTGCCAGGTGCGCAGGGCCTCGGCTGCCGCGGCGCGCACGGGTTCAGGGGTGGCGCCCGACGAGAGGACCACGGCCGAGACAGGGCAGCCCTTCTCGAAGCCGGACGCCTCCGCCCGGTCCGCCAGCGTCGCCAGCGCGCGACGCAGCCCGGCGACGAGTCCCCGCTCCGTGGCGAGGTGCGCGTCGAGCAGCCGGGTGACTTCCGAGGCGGAGACCTGGAGCGCCTCCACCGCGAGCTGCTCCTTGCCGCCAGGGAAGTGGAAGTAGAGCGAGCCCCGAGGCGCCTTGCCAGCCTCCAGCAGCTCCTGGATGCCCGCGCCCGCATAGCCCGAGCGCTCCAGCATCTCCGCCGCCGCGGCGATCATCCGCCGGCGTGTGTCTTCTCCCTTGCTCACGAGGAGATGAATATACCGCTCGTCATATTCTGTCGAGCCCTTCTGGGGCCGGACTTCAGCGGCGACTCCTGCCCAGCTTGCCGATGAAGAGGACGTGGCGAGGGCCCTTGGTGCCGTGGGCGTGGGGGTGGAGGACCTCGACGGTGAAGCCGCACTTCTCCATGCGGCGCTCGAAGGCGGGGGCGGGGCCCGCGCTCCAGACGGCGAGCGTGCCTCCGGAGCGCAGCGCCCTGGCGGCGTTGGAGAGCCCAGGCAGGCCGTAGAGGCCTTGGTTGTCCGGGTGGGTGAGGGCGCTGGGCCCGTTGTCCACGTCGAGGAGGATGGCGTCGAAGGTGGCGGAGTGGTGGGCCATCACGTCGCCGACATCTCCCTCGATGACGGTGACGCGCTTGTCCTCGAGGGGGGCGCCGGCGAGAGGCGCGAGGTGGGGTCCCCGGTTCCAGGCGACGACGGTGGGCAGCAGCTCCACCACGGAGACGCGGACGCCCGGGCCCACGGTGTCCAGCACGGCGCGCGCGGTGTAGCCGAAGCCAAGCCCTCCGACGAGCACCCGCCCGGTTCCGGAGGTCACCACGCCAGCGCAGCCTGCCTTCGCGAGCGCTTCCTCCGAGCCGTGCATCCGGCTGGACATCAGCGTCTGTCCGCGCACGCGCAGGACGTACTCGTCCCCTCTGCGGACCAGGGTCAGCTCCCCCACGTCCGGAAGGTTCGCGCTCTCGAGTGTCTCCCAGGGCTTCATGGGCACGGCTCTTCGCCCGGAGCCGGCCCGGGGTCAAGCACTCCGCACGACACCTCGTGCCCTCGTGCCGTCGCCTGTGCCCGACGCCAGGGGTCATCCGCATCCATACCCTCGCGAGCCGCCGCCACCGAGCGGCGCGGCCCAGGAGGAACCCAGACCATGAACGAGCGCGAGGCTTACCTGCAGAAGATGGACGCCGAGAAGAAGCGAATCGATGCGCGAATCGCCGAAGTCGAGGCGCAGTCCGACATCCGCAAGGCGGACGAGGAGGTGAAGGAGCTGCATGGCGTGAAGCAGCGGCGCGAGGCCTTCCGCGGCAAGCTGGAGGAGTGGCGCCAGCGCGGCACGGAGGACTTCGAGCGGGGCAAGAAGGAGCTGCTCCGGGCCTGTGATGACACGAACAAGTCTCTCGTCGACGCGGAGGAGAAGGCGGGCGTGAGGCGCGCGACGTACGAGCGCAAGCGCGAAGCCGAGCTGCGTGAACTTGGCGCCCAGTTCGACGGTTGGGAGGCGAGCATCGCCCAGTCGCGGGCGGAGGACTCGCTGCTCACGAAGCAGGAACTCCAGTTCCTGCGCGGCTCCTTCAAGAGCACGGGGGATGCCCTGCGCCGTCTGATGTCGGCCAAGGGCGGTGAGTGGTCCAGGCTGCGCGGGGAGTACGAGGACTCCTGGAAGGAGCTGCTGGACAACTCGCGCAAGATTCGCGCGGACGGCGCGGATGCGTCGCAGGCGCCGCCCTCTCCGTCGTGAGTGGACGCGCCGGGACGTGGGGACTCCACCCTCCACGTCCCATGCAGGGAGGAGACGTCCCCCGGTGTGACGCCGGCTGACGCGCGCGACACCCGGGGCATCCTGTCAGCCCCTGAAGCGTGCACGCTACATTGCGTGTCTCCAGGAGAGACATCGCATGGGCGTGTTCGTGCAGGAGTCGCTGTCCACGCGGGACGAGTCACACGCCGCCTCCTCCTCCGGAGCCACCGAGGGAGGAAACTCCCGGACGCGCGCGCTGGGCCAACTCCAGCAGACCTTCGACGCATCGCCCCGGGTGGTCGCCCAGGCGAAGCAGGCCCAGACGCTCCAGCGCCGTGCCGCTCCGAGCAACGACACCGGACTGCCCGACGGCTTGAAGTCTGGAGTGGAGGCGCTCTCTGGAATGGCAATGGACGACGTGCGCGTCCACTACAACTCGTCAGCGCCCGCGCAGCTCCAGGCCCTGGCGTACACGCAGGGCTCGGACATCCACGTCGCGCCGGGGCAGGAGAAGCACCTGGCCCACGAGGCCTGGCACGTCGTGCAGCAGAAGCAGGGGCGCGTGCGTCCCACGACGCAGCTACAGGGCGAGTCCCTCAACGATGCGCCGGGCCTGGAGTCTGAGGCCGACCTGATGGGTTCGCGCGCCTCGGGCCTGAAGCTGACCGGGCCCACCATCGACTCCGAGCCCTTTCAGCGCAAGGTCGCTCCCGTCTCGGGCGACACGTCGCTCGAGCCCATCCAGCGCGTGGCGGTTCAACTGGGGATCAACGGGGCGGGGAACATCAACAACGTGAACGTGGGCGGACGCGCGGGCTCCCTGTGGCCCCAGGAGCGTCACCACACCACGCCCTGGCAGACGTACCTGGACACGCTCGACCGGGCGTTGCTCAACCGGAACTTCGCCCAGGCCCTCAACAACATGAACACCCTGGATGGCCACCTGCGGAATCTGCCGGGATGGGACCTGGTCGACAGCCTGGAGGCTGGCAAGCAGGAAGAGGCCGAGGCGGAGATTGCCGAACTGGCGGCCCGACGCGCGGCGGCCAACGCCGCGGCCGCGGGCACACCCGCGCAGGCCTTCGCGATACAGGCCTACGCCCAGCAGTGGATTGTCGTGCGCAGCAAGCTGCCGCTGTCCCAGGCGAACTTCGGAGGTGGCGCGGGGGCGGTGGCGGGCGACGCCGCGATGGCCCGGGCGGGCAACCAGGTCGGTGGTGGAGGCGTCACCAACGCCGAGCTGCGGGGCGCCCTGCTCGGACTCTTCGACTTCGACACCGTGACGGACGTCCAGACGGACGAAGACGGGAACAGCGCCACCGCGGAGTACCGGGCCTTCGGCTTGAGTCCGGACGACACGACCCAGGACCTGGATGAACTCCGGGCGCTCATCTTCGAGCAGCATGCCCGCTCCATCCGGCTGGCCTATCCCCGGGCCTTCGCGAGGCTCTACCCGGACATCCCGTCGATGGTGGCCAACATGGAGGCACATTGGGGGCGTGGCGACCCCGACGACTCGGATGCCGAAATCACGGACGCGTCCGGCTCGGAATCCGACTGAGGCAGGAGGGCCGTGGGGCGCCCCCGCCCGTCCAGGATGACGGGGCAGGGGGCCGGCACGGTCCGCGCTACTCCGCGCGCTTCACCTTCTTCGAGTTGTCCACCAGCACCTTGGCGAAGGTGAGCCCGGTGGGGCCGGCGTCCGCCTGGATGGTGTCACCCGGGAGGAACTCGCCGCTGAGCACCTTGAGCGCCAGCGGATCCAACAGGTTCTTCTGCACCGCGCGCTTCAGGGGCCGCGCGCCGTACGTCGGGTCGTACCCGCGTTCCGCCAGCATCTCGCGGGCCGCGTCGGTCAACTCCAGCGACAGCCGCTTGTCGGCGAGCAGCTTGTCCAGCTTCGCGAGCTGGATGTCGACGATGCGGTAGATGTCCTTCTTGCGCAGCGGCTCGAAGATGACGATTTCGTCCACGCGGTTGAGGAACTCCGGGCGGAAGTGGCCGCGCAGCGCGTCCATGACGTCCTCGCGCGTCTTGTCGTCCAGTTCCTCCTTGCCCGCCATGCCCGCCTGGATATCGGCGGAGCCCAGGTTGGACGTCATGATGAGCACCGTGTTCTTGAAGTCCACGGTGCGACCCTGGCTGTCCGTCAGCCGGCCCTCATCCAGAATCTGGAGCAGGATGTTGAAGACGTCCGGGTGCGCCTTCTCGATTTCGTCGAAGAGCACCACCGTGTAGGGACGGCGGCGCACCGCCTCCGTGAGCTGGCCGCCCTCCTCGTAGCCGACGTAGCCCGGAGGCGCGCCCACCAGTCGGGCCACGGCGTGCTTCTCCATGAACTCGGACATGTCGATGCGGACCATGGCCGTGTCGTCATCGAAGAGGAACTCCGCCAGCGCCTTCGCCGTCTCCGTCTTTCCCACGCCCGTGGGGCCCAGGAAGATGAACGAGCCGATGGGCCGGTTCGGGTCCTGCAATCCGCTGCGCGCGCGGCGCACGGCGTTGGACACCGCCTCAATCGGGCTTCGCTGACCAATCACCCGCTGGGCCAGCCGGTCCTCCATGTGGACCAGCTTGTGGACCTCGCCCTCCATCAGCCGCGAGACGGGGATGCCCGTCCACTTGGCCACCACGGCGGCGATGTCCTCGGAGTCCACCTCCTCCTTGAGGAACTTCTGTTTCTTCTGCAGCTCCAGGAGCTTGCTGTTCTGCGTCTGGACCTCCTTCTCCAGGGAGGGCAGGACGCCGAACTTCAGCTCCGCGGCGCGGTTGAGGTCGCCCTGTCGCTCGGCGGCGACCTGGTCGTTCTTCACCTTCTCCAGCTTCTCCTTCAGCGTCCGGATGGCGCCGATGGCCGTCTTCTCCGCGTCCCAGTGGACCTTGAGCGCGTCGAAGCGCTCGCGCAGGTTGGCCAGCTCCTTCTCGATGGCCGCCAGGCGCTCTTGCGAGTGCGGGTCCGTCTCCTTGCGCAGGCCCTCCTTCTCAATCTGGAGCTGCGTCATCTTCCGGCGCATGTCGTCCAGCTCGGTGGGCATGGAGTCGATTTCGATGCGCAGGCGGCTGGCGGCCTCGTCGATGAGGTCGATGGCCTTGTCCGGCAGGAAGCGGTCCGCGATGTAGCGGTGGCTGAGCGTGGCGGCGGCCACCAGCGCGGTGTCCTGGATGCGCACGCCGTGGTGCACCTCGTAGCGCTCCTTCAGCCCGCGAAGGATGCTGATGGTGTCGTGCACGCTGGGCTCGCCCACGAAGACGGGCTGGAACCGGCGCTCCAGGGCCGCGTCCTTTTCAATGTGCTTGCGGTACTCGTCCAGCGTCGTCGCGCCAATGCAGTGCAGCTCGCCGCGCGCCAGCGCCGGCTTGAGCATGTTGCCCGCGTCCATGGCCCCCTCTGCCTTGCCCGCGCCCACAATCGTGTGGATTTCGTCGATGAAGAGGATGACCTGCCCGGACGCGTCGGCGACCTCCTTGAGCACCGCCTTGAGCCGCTCCTCGAACTCACCGCGGAACTTGGCGCCGGCCACCAGGGCGCCCATGTCCAGCGTGATGAGCTGCTTGTTCTTCAGGCCCTCCGGCACGTCGCCGTCGACGATGCGCCGCGCCAGCCCCTCGGCGATGGCCGTCTTGCCCACGCCCGGCTCGCCGATGAGCACCGGGTTGTTCTTCGTGCGCCGGCTGAGCACCTGGATGCAGCGGCGAATCTCCTCGTCGCGACCGATGACGGGGTCCAGCTTCCCCGCGCGCGCCGCCTCCGTGAGGTCCCGCCCGTACTTCTCCAGCGCCTGATAGGTGGACTCCGCGTCCTGGCTCGTCACGCGCCCGGAGCCGCGGACCTCCTTGAGGGCGGCCACCACCCGCTCGCGGGTGATGCCGGACGCCTTCATGACCTCGCCCGTCGTGCCCTTGTCCTGGGTCAACGCGAGCAGCAGATGCTCGGACGAGATGAACTCGTCCTTGAGCGCCTTGGCCTCGTCCTCCGCCTTGTCGAACGTCTTGAGCAGGCGCTGGCCCAGCATGGCGCTCTCGCCGCCCTGCATCTTGGGCAGCTTGCCCAGGGCTTCACCCAGGCGGGACGAGAACAGCTTCACGTCGGCGCCAAGCTTGCGCAGCAGGGGGTCGACGATTCCGTCCTTCTGTCCCAACAGCGCCGCGGCCAGGTGCTCAGGCTCGTACTGGGGATTGTCGGCGCGGCGGGCCAGCGTCTGGCCTTCCTGGATGGCTTCCTGCGCCTTCACCGTGAACTTATCGAGTCGCATACACTCAACGTAAGAGTCGGCTCGACCTTGGCAATCGACCTCAGGAAGTTAACGCGCGGTGTCACGACTGCGCCAGAAGCGGAATACTTTGGACTCCTGGTAGCGGCTGGATTTTCGAGGTGCTTGAGTTGCCATCAGGGGCAAGGCTCGGTTATAGGCGGCGCCCACCCTCGGGGGGCTGACTCTGGAAGCGCACGGCGGCTATCTCATTCGACTCGAAAGCTTCGGCGGGCTGGATTTGCTCCGGCAGGCCCGTGAAGCGCTGCGGCTGGACGGCGCATCGGGCGCCACGGGCCTGCAGGTGTCGGTCAATCGGCGCCGCAAGGTGGTGCGGCTGGCCTACGTGGGCCCCTTCACGCAGGGCCGGCCGGGCGCGCACTGGTATGCCGCGCACCATGCGCTGCCCCGGCTGCTGTCCCGGGCGGCCAACGCCACGGTGCATGCCTACGTCTATGACCCGGACGAGGGTGAGGAAGTCCTCGCCTACGGCAACGGTCGACGCGTGGGTGGCGAGCGGGTGGTCTACGACAACGTGGAGCTGCCCGAGGGCCGTCCCGAGGACCTGGACGAAGCGGCCTTCACGCACATGCAGTCGCGCTGGCCCATGGGGCACCTGGCGCACGTCTTCGGGCTGTCGCGCAAGGAGCTGCTGAGGCTGCCTCGGGCGGGGCTGGGGCGGGTGCTGTCGCTGGAGGAGGACTCCTCGGCGGACGTGGAGTCCGCGCTGGAGGCCCTGTTGCCGGGCGGCGTGGCACCCCACGCCCACTGACATTCCGGGAGGCTGCTAGCCGTCCGCCGGGCTGTCCTGGGCGACGAGCGCGTCTCTCACGGTGTCACTGCGGAAGTACTGGCCGAGCAGGGCGAAGGTGCCCGCGATGACGGCCGTCCCCAGCACCGTCAGTCCCAGGGCCATCCAGGGCGCCACGCTGGTGACGACCTCGGCTGTCGTGGGGTCCTGGTACTCGGGGCGCTGGGTGAGTGTCTGGGCGAGCGTGACGCCCACGCGGCGGGACACCACGGCCCACTGGGCGCCGTCGATGGTGCGCAGCACCGCCACCGTGAGCGCGGCGCGGCCGAGCATCTTGCGCAAGGCGTCCCGAGGCAGTCCGCCCGAGCGCAGAATGTTGGACGCGGAGACGAAGACGAAGGCGCACGCCACGGCGAGCACGCCCA
Organism: Myxococcus sp. CA051A; assembly: GCF_013336705.1. Lineage (NCBI taxonomy): Bacteria > Pseudomonadati > Myxococcota > Myxococcia > Myxococcales > Myxococcaceae > Myxococcus > Myxococcus sp. CA051A. The sequence continues at coordinate 1,018,388 of NZ_JABUMS010000001.1, forward strand.
TCAGTACGGCGCGCGGCTCTCGCATGGGCTCCAGGGCCTGGTACTGCACCTCCAGCAGCTTCTGGAGGACGGCGGGGTCGCTGCCCAGGAGGAACGGAGGGCTGGCCTCCATGTGCCGGGAGCGGACCTCGTAGAAGTGGGCCATCTCCATGGCCTCGTTCAGCGCGCCCCAGCCCGTGAAGATGGCGAGCACGACACACGCGAGGGCCGCGAAACGAATGCGCCCGGGAAGCCTGCCCGAGCGGGGAGCCGACGCCATCACCGCTTGCTTGCCTCCACGAAGCGCAGGCGCAGATCCGCGAGCAATCCGTCGAAGAGCTTCTCCTCGTCCGGCGTCAGGTTGCCCCGCGTTTTCTGCCGCAACATCGACAACAGGTCCAGGTTCTGCCGGGCCAACGGCAAGTCCTTCGACGTCTGGCCCGTCTCCGGGTTCGGCGCGTCACCGAGGTGGATGAGCACCGCGGTGCCCAACCCCACGATGAACGTGCTGAAGGAGATGGCCTCCTCGGACGCGGAGCGCGCTTCCCCCCGCATCACGAAGGTCTCGCCGCGCTTCTCGTCCACGGGGCTCATGGGGTGCCAGGCTCCTCGCCCTCGGGCTCATCCTTGCCCTCGGCCTCATCGGAGGAAGAGGCCGTCTCATCGGCCGCGTCGGAGGACTCATCCTCGTCGTCCGCCTCGTCCTCTTCGTCGAGGTCATCCTCTTCGTCGTCGTAGTCGTCGTCGACGTCGTCATCCATGAAGGTCTCCACCGGCGTGGCCTTGTCCGCCACATCCGGCAGGCCCTTGAGGTGGCGCTCGTGCGCTTTCTCGTCCAACTGGCCCGAGCGCAGGTACCGCTCCGCGGTGCGCTTATCGAGATACTTGGGGTCCACCGTGTCCGCCATGTTTCAAATCCTCGGAATTGCTTGGAAAATAGCGCGCTACCTTATAGCAGAGGGGGCGACTGTCAACGCCGCCGTCCCGCCTTCCTGGTGCCGATGAACGCCCCGCCCCGTCCGCTGCTTCCCCCGGGACTGTATCTGCTGTGCGACGACACCGTGCGGGTGGACATGCCCCTGGTTCTCAAGGCGGAGCGGATGCTCGCGGGTGGAGCGCGGGTGGTGCAACTGCGCATGAAGCGAACGCCGGTGCGCGAGGCGCTGTCCGTGGCTCGGGAGGTCGTCCGGTTGTGTCGGCGCGCGGGCGCGGTGTGCCTGCTCAACGACAGGGTGGACCTGGCGCTGCTGGCGGACGCGGATGGCGTGCACGTGGGCGATGAGGACCTGCCCGCGGAGGCGGCGCGCGCGCTCCTGGGGCCTGGTCGCCTGGTGGGCGTCACGGTGCGAGACGCCGAGCGCGCGAGGGCGGCGCGAGAGGCGGGCGCGGACTACGTGGGCGTGGGGCCCGTCTTCGGCACGACGACGAAGCAGGTGCCCGCACCGGTGCTGGGGCTGGAGGGGCTGGCGCGGGTCGTGACTGACAGTCCGCTGCCGGTGGTGGGCATTGGTGGCGTGGGGCTGGAGAACGTGGGGCGGGTGGCCGCGTCGGGCGCGCATGGCGCGGCGGTGGTTTCGGACGTCCTGCTCGCCCAGGATATCGCCGAGCGGGTGCGCCTGCTGACGGCTGCGTTTGAACGGGGACGTGTGGGGGGGTAGGTTCGACCGACGGACCCCCCCATGAACAATCATCCGCGTCACCATGGCCAGCCGCCCCGGCGGCCCAACATCGGCATTACCCCGGACTGGAGCCAGCCCGAGGATCAGCCCTTCGCGCGGTACGAGCTGAAGGTGCCCTACGCCGACGCGGTGCTGCGCGCCGGGGGCCTTCCGTTCGTCCTGCCGTACGCGGACGACCCCACGTGTGTGGACGCGTATCTGGACCGCGTGTCCGGACTGCTCGTCACTGGCGGCGCCTTCGACATTCCTCCAGAGGCGTATGGGGAAACGGCGCGCGAGGGACTGGGCGCGCTGAAGGAAGGGCGCACCGCGTTCGAGGCGGCGCTGATGCGCGGGGCGCTCAAGCGCAACATGCCGGTGCTGGGCGTCTGTGGCGGCATGCAGCTGCTCAACGTGGTGTTGGGTGGCACGCTGTTCCAGGACATCGGCCGTGAGGTGCAGGGCGCTCGTGAGCACGAGCAGAAGCATGACCGCACGCAGCCTCAGCATCCGGTGGACGTGCGCAGCGGCTCGCTGCTCGCGGAGGCGGTGGGGCACGGCCAGCTCATGGTGAACTCCACGCATCACCAGTCGGTGCGCAGCCCCGGGCGCGACGTGAGCATCTGCGCGATGGCGCCCGACGGCGTGGTGGAGGCCATCGAGTCCACCACCCACGCCTTCGCGGTGGGCGTGCAGTGGCATCCCGAGTACATGGCGACGACGATTCCCGTGCACGTGGGGCTGTACAAGTCCTTCATCCAGAAAGCGCGAGAGCATCGGCGGTGATTCCGCGCGTCGTCCTGTTGGCGGGACTCGAGCCCACGGGAAGAGCGGGGCTGCTGGCGGATGTGGCGGCGGTGCGTGCGCTGGAAGGGCAGCCGGTGGCGGTGCCCCTGGCGCAGACGGCGCAGGGCCGTGTCACCTTCTCCTGGGTGGCGTCTCCGCCCCGCGTGGTGCGTGCGCAGCTGATCGCCGCGCGCGAGCTGGGTGAGGTGCACGCGGTGAAGTGGGGCATGGTGCCGGGCCTCGCGCAACTCGAGGCCGCGAGCGCCGCGCTGGCCGGGACGCGGGCCTGGTGGGTGGTGGACCCGGTGGTGCGGACGTCTCGGGGGCAGCTGTTGTCCCGTTTGTCTGCCCGGCGCTACCTGTCGCTCGCGGGCCCGCGTGTCGTGCTCACCCCGAACCTGGACGAAGCCGGGTGGCTGCTGGGCAGGCCCGTACCGGACACGGTGGGGGCGGCGCGTGAGGCCGCTGTCGCGCTGGTGGAGCACGGCTTCGGCGCGGTGCTGGTGAAGGGCGGGCACCTGCCGGATGCGCGGGGGTTGGCGGATGTGCTGGCCACGCCCGAAGGCGTCCGTGTGTTGAAGGGCCAGCGACTGGCGCGCGCGCCCGAGCGTCGTGGCACGGGGTGTCGGCTGGCCTCCGCGCTGGCGACGGAGCTGGGGCGGGGCCGCACGCTGGAGGCCGCCACGCGCGTGGCTCGGGCCCTGGTGGTGCGCTACCTGCGCACGGGCGCGGAGTAGGGCGGGCCGGGCACGTCGCACCGTACTCGCGCGGCCCGGAGGTAGGTGGTGCGCTACCTGCGCACGGGCGCGGAGCAGGGCGGGCCGGGCACGTCGCGCGCTGGTGTTACTCGGCCCGGCTGCGGCTTTCGAAGCGGGTGTACTCGGCGAGGAACACCAGGGAGATTTCGCCGATGGGCCCGTTGCGCTGCTTGGCGATGATGAGCTCGACGGGGATGACGGTGTTTGACTGCGACTGAGGCGGCGCCTCGCCCCCTTCTTCCGTCTCCTCGCGGTGGATGAACATCACCACGTCGGCGTCCTGTTCGATGGAGCCGGACTCACGCAGGTCCGACAGCATGGGCTTGCCGCCCTTGCGCTCCTCGACCTTACGGCTGAGCTGACTGAGCGCGATGATGGGGACCTCCAGCTCCTTGGCCAACTGCTTGAGCGCGCGGGAGATTTCGGCGACTTCCAACTGGCGGCTCTCCACCTTGCCCTTCTGATGCATCAACTGGAGGTAGTCGATGATGAGGAGCGACAGGCGCGGGTCCTTCTGCTTCACGCGGCGCGCCTTGGCGCGCAGGTCGAACGGAGACAGGCCACCCGAGTCGTCGATGTAGATGGGCGCGTTGTAGAGGGCACCCGCCATCTCCTGGAACTTCTCCTCGTCGTGCGGAGAGAGCCGGCCGCCACGCAGCTTCTTCATGTCCACGCGCGCGGTGGACGCGAGCAGACGCATCAGGAGCTGGTCGGCGGGCATTTCCAGGCTGAAGATGCCAACGGCCTTGTTCTCCTTCAGCGCCGCGTTCACCGCGATGTTCATCGCGAAGGACGTCTTGCCGACGCCGGGACGCGCCGCGAGGATGATGAGCTCACCGGCGTGCAGCCCCGTGAGCTGGTTGTCCAGGTCGATGTAGCCGGTGGACAGGCCCGTGATGCCCGTCGACGCCGCCTTCATCTTGTCGAGCAGATCGAGCGTGTGCTCCATCAGCTCGCTGACGGGCCGCAGGTCTCCCTCGCGCTTCTTCTCCGCGAGGAGGAACACCTTGCGCTCGGCCTCGTCGAGCAACACCTCCAGCTCGCCCGTCTCCTGGCTGGCGAGGTCCTGGATTTCGCGGCCGACGTTCGCCAGCCGGCGTCGCAGCGCCTGGTCCTTGACGATGTTCGCGTACTGGACGGCGTTGGAGGCCAGCGGAACCACCTGGTCCAACCGCATCAGGTACGCGGGGCCGCCCACGGCGACGAGGTGTCCCAGGACCTTGAGTTCTTCAGCCAGCGTCAGGTGGTCGACCTGTTGCTGCTTTCCGTCCAGGCGAATCATCGCCGCGAAAATCTGCGCGTGCGCGGGGCTGGAGAAGTCGTCCGCGTGGACCACTTCGCCTACGGCAGCGATGAGCGTGTTGTCCGCGAGTACGGCGCCGAGCACTGCACGCTCGGCGGCCAGGTCCTCGTGGACCTTTCGCCCATCTCTGAGGTCTAGGGAGTTCTCCATGGCTGCCCGCCCACTCTACAGGCGGCTCTGACATGGCAGAAATATTCCGCCACAGACCTGTAGCGGCGGGTGGGCGGAGGAAGGTGGACCTACCCGCAATCAGCCTTCCATTCCCCAACGCTGGAGGAATGCTTCACGCCACGTGCGGCTGAGCACCACCGTCGTGCCGTTCCTCAGCACGAGGATTCCGTCTCCGTGGCTCCAGGGCTCCAGCTTCGCCACCGCGTCCAGGTTGATGATGTCTCCGCGGTGGATGCGCACGAAGCGCTCCGGGTCCAACCGCTCCTCCAGCGCGCGCAGGCTCTGGCGCACCAGATGCTCACCCTGGGCGGTGTACACGCGCACGTACTTGTCCTCGGACGACAGGCGCCACACGTCCTCCAGGCGCAGCGGCACCCACGCCTCACCCGACTTCACCACCAGCCGCTCCAGCGCGCGTCGTGGCGTCGCCGAGGCCACTTCTCGCAGGAGCGCCTGGAGCCTCGCGGCCTCCGAGCCTCCACCGAGCAGCAGCGCATGGGCCTTGTCCAGCGCGCGGGCGAAGCGCTCGCCGTCGTAGGGCTTGAGCAGGTAGTCCACCGCGTGCGCCTCGAAGGCCCGGAGCGCGAAGCCATCATACGCGGTGGAGAAGATGACCGCGGGGCCCGTTCCCGGCCCGAGCGCCTCCAGCACCTCGAAGCCCGTCAGTCCTGGCATCTGCACGTCGAGGATGACGAGGTCTGGCTTCAGCGACTCGATGCTCGCGAGCGCTTCCGTTCCATCCGCGGCCTCGCCCACCAGCGTGAAGCGTGACTCGCCTTCCAGAAAGCGCCGCACCTTGGCCCGGGCGGGTGTCTCGTCGTCCACCGCCAGCACGCGGAAGGTCGTCATGGCTTCGCTCCCAGGGGCAGCGTCAGCGACACGCGCGCTCCGCCCTCGGGCCCCTGGCCTCTCTCCAGCCGGGCCCGCCCGTCGTGCAGGAGCGCGAGGATCTGCTCCAGGTGCGCCAGTCCCACGCCCGTCCCCGAGGCGGGCGATTCACCGCCGAAGCCTCGGCCCGTGTCCTCGACCTCCAGCCGCCATGTGCCCGCCGTCTCGCTGGCGCGGATGCGCACCTCCAGCGGCTGCACGCGGTCCTGGTTGTGCTTCACCGCGTTCTCCACCAGGGTCTGCAACGCGAAGCAGGGCACGCGCGCCGAGTCCAGGCCCGGCTCCACGCTCCAGTGCACCGCGAGCCGGTCCCCGAAGCGCGCGGACAGGAGCCCCACGAAGCGCGCGGTATGCGCGCGCTCCTCGGCCAGTGTCCACGTGGGCTCCGCGCGCTCCAGGCTGGCGCGCAGCACATGTCCCAGGTCGCTGAGCAGCCGGTCCGTTCGCGCCAGGTCCTCGTACATGACCGAGCTGATGGTGTGCAGCGAGTTGAAGAGGAAGTGCGGGTGGAGCTGGCCGGTGAGGGACTGGAGCTGCGCGCTGCGAAGCTCACCCTCCAGCTCCGCTTCGCGCAGCGCTCGCGCATGTTGATTCCGCCAGGCCGTGAAGAGGCTGATGAAGGTGACGGCGAGCCCGTAGGCAATCAGGTCCTTCGACACCTCCATGGGCAGTCGGAAGGCCATGGGCCCGTACTCGTACTCACCCCAGCCCAGCAGCGGGTAGAGCAGGTAGCGAATGCCCAGCATGACCAGGATGTGCACGGAGGTGTAGAGCGCGAATCCCACCACGTGCAGCCCCAGGAAGCGCGCCCACCCCGAGGCGCGCGGTGACGGGGCGTTCAGCGTCGCGGTCTGGATGAGGGGCAGCGTCACCCAGGCCGAGAGCGCACCCGTGATTTCCCAGAAGAAGGCCCGCGATGCGGGGAGGGAGGTGTGTCCGTTGGCGAGCTGATCCAACCTCACCGCGGCGCCATACGACACGCCCACGACGAGGCAGAATGCAAGCACCCCGAGCACCGGGCGCAACCGGAAGCGGGGCCACCGCCAGGACCGGGACTGCGGCACCTCGAGGGCGGACGTCGGGAGGGTGTCGGCCATGGCTCTCCGTCACGCAGTATGCCCCGTGGGCGCGCCCTGGAGCGTCGCTTCGGGACGGGACACCACACGGGCCTTCAACCCGAAGAACGGCCTCAACCAGGGCAGGCGGGCCACCAGCTCGCTCAAGCCCCAGCTGACCAGGAAGGTCGTGACGAGCACGCAGCCGAAGAGGCTCCACGGCCCCACGGGCAGCCGCAGCATCGCGAAGCCGACGACGATGATGACCGTCTGGTGGAAGATGTAGAACGGATACGACAGCTCCTGCGCGTGCCGGACCCACCGGCTTTCCGTCCGCACGCACCGGCGCGCCCAGCCCAGCGCGGTCAGGATGAACAGCCACTGGGCCGACGTGCCCCCGAGCACCTCGGGCACCAGGTCGAACTCGCTCTCTGGCGCCATGATGGCGAAGAGGACCGCTGACACGCCCAGCAGCCACCACCGGCGCTCCACCAGGACGTCCCAGACCCTGGGCGCGCGGCCGAGCAGGTGCCCCATGAGGAACAGCAGGCCGTAGTGGCCAAAGGTCCTCGGGTCGTCGAACAGCGCGTGCGTCTGCGGGAAGCGGTGCAGCAGCAGGTCGTTGACGAAGAGCGGGATGAACAGCCACAGGAGATTCGGACCCCGGCACAGCCAGGCCTCGGCCTTCGCGAGCCAGGCCTTCCCGCGCGCTGTCCCCAGCGCCCAGAACAGCGGCAGCGCCAGGAGGCAGAAGGCGAAGAGGTAGACGACGAACCAGAGGTGGTGCCAGCTCAGGCTGCCCGCGGGGTAGGGGACGAGGCCGAAGACAGAGGGATAGAAGTCCGCGTAGCTGCCCTGGAACCGCCCCGTGAACACGCGCTCCACGTAGATTTGCGGCGGCACGATGACGAACATGCCGAAGACCACCGGCAGCAGCAGCCGGCGCGTCCGGTCCCCCGCGAAGTCACGCAGCGAGCGCCGCCGCAGCGCGAGGGCCGTCCCCACGCCGGAGATGACCATCAGCAGCGGCATGCGCACGTGGTGCAGGATGTCCATGGGCAGCTCCAGCACCGGCAGCAGCGTGGGCGCCTTGATGTGCCAGTCCCACCGGTTGAACATCATCCCCGTGTGGAACAGGTGCAGCACGAGGATGGCGACGACGCGGAGCCAGTCCAGGTCGGGGCGATGGGCGTCGGCGGGAGATGTCGGGGCGGGGTCGGGCGTGCTCATGGGCGAGCCTCCTGTGCCTCCTGGATACCCACCCGCCTCGGAAGGCTCCACGCGCCTGTCGTAGGACGGACCGGCCACGGCGCGAGCCGGACGCGAGACACGGCGGCCATCCCCAAATGAAAAGGCCGCCCGGGTTGCCCCGGGCGGCCTTCTCGAACCCGCTTGAGGCGGAGTCGAGCCGTTACTCGGCGGCGACTTCGACCTTGATCTTCGCCGTCACGTCGCGGTGCAGGCGCAGCTCGACTTCGTAGCTGCCAATCGCCTTGATGGGCTCGGGCAGGTGCAGGGCGCGACGGTCCACCGTCTGACCCTGGGCCGCCACGGCCTCGGCGATATCCAGCGCGGTGACGGACCCGAACAGCTTGTCCTGATCGCCGACCTTGCGCTTGATGACGACCTTGATGGAGCCGACCTTCTTCGCCTGCTCCTCCGCGGCGCCCTTCAGCTTGGCATTGCGGGCGGTGATGACCGCCTTCTCGTGCTCGAGCTGACGGAGGTTCTGCTCGCTCGCCAGAACCGCCTTCTTGCGCGGCAGCAGGTAGTTACGGCCGAAGCCGTCCTTCACGGTGACGAGCTCCCCGGACTTGCCGAGGTTCTCGATGTCCTCTCGCAGAATGACCTTCATGTTCAGTCTCCTGAGCGGACCCGGCGGTTAGCCGACCACCGCGTTGTAGGGGAGCAGGGCGATGCCGCGCGCGCGCTTGATGGCCGTGGCCACCTCACGCTGGTGCTTCGCGCAGTTGCCAGAGATGCGGCGGGGAATGATCTTGCCGCGCTCGGTGACGAAGTACTTCAGCGTCGCCTGGTCCTTGAAATCCACCGACGCGTTCTTCTCCGCGCAGAACCGGCAGACCTTCTTGCGGCCGAAGCCACGGCCACCGCCGCGCTTCTCGTCATCGCCGCCCATGCCACCGCGGTCTCCGCGATCACCACCACGGTCTCCGCCACGGTCTCCACCGCGATCACCGCGAGGCCCACCGCCGCCGCCGAAGCCGCCACTGCGGCCGCCCGACGACGAGCCGCCCGTCTTGCTGTCCGTTCCGTTGCTCATGAACTTTCTCGTTTCCTGAAAAGGTCCCTAGAGAATGTCCCAGGTGGCGCTCAGGCCTCCTCGGACGACTCCTCCTCCGCCTCGCCCACGGACTCCTCGGCCACGTCGCCGCGGAACCCGCCACCCTCGCGCGGCTCGGGAGCGCCCGGACGGGTCTCCTCCACATCGCCGGCGAGCTTCAGGTCCTCGAGGACCGGACGCGTCTCGGGGTCCACCTCATCCGCCAGCTTCACGGAGATGTAGCGGGTGACCTCATCGAGGTTCTTCAGGTTGCGCTCAATCTCCGCCACCAGACCCGAACCGCCCAGGTAGCTGGCGTGCACGTAGATGGCGCGGGGCTGCTTCGCCACGGGGAACAGGGTCTTCTTCTTGCCCCACACCGTGAAGCGGAGGACCTTGCCACCCTCGCGGGAGACGATGCCACGGACGCGCTCCTTGAGCTTGTCCACGTTGTCGTCAGTCAGGTCCGGCTTGACCAGGAAGATGGTCTCGTACTCACGAAGCCGCTTGGCGGCCTGCGTCTCTGCCATGTTTTCTCTCCCCTTGGGGTCGAGTGCCCCCCGGACAATCCGAGGAGCGGGGAAACGGCGATTGGCCCCATGGCCACCACCGGGAACGGGAAACCGCGCGCCCGTCACCCTCGCGCTACGTCCCGTGCACCAACACGGGAAGCTGAAAAAGAACATCCCACTGGATCAACCACCCAGCGAGCGAACGGGCCTTCTAGGAGGGCCCCCCGGGCAAGTCAAGCTCCCGGAAAGCTCGCCTGTCCGCTCCCCCCGTCCCGGGCGCTCCGAGGGGCCTCAGGCCTTCCGGTTGAAGCGGTTCATCGCCACCGACAGCCCCTCGCGCACCCAGCACTCGGTCATGTCCATGGCGCGGTCCTTCAGTTCGTCCAGCTGGCGGCGCTCCCCGTCGTCGAAGTTGGACAGGACGTAGTCGGCGACGCGCTCGCGGGCATTGGGCCCCTCCGGCTTGTCGATGCCGAAGCGCAGGCGGATGAACGCCTCCGAGCCCAGGCTCGCGACGATGCTCTTCAGGCCGTTGTGGCCCCCGCTGCCGCCGCCCGCCTTGAGCTGCAGCCGGCCCAGGGGCAGGTCCAGTTCATCGTGGATGACGAGCACGTCCTCGGGAGCAATCTTGTAGAAGCGCGCCGCCTCGGCCACCGAGCGGCCCGACAGGTTCATGAAGGTCTGCGGCTCGACGAAGAGGATGCGCTCGCCCGCCAGGGTCCCCTGGCCCACTTTCGCGGCGAACTTCTCCTGATTCAGCTCCGCGCGCGCTCGCGACAGCAGCGCCTCCACCACCATGAATCCGATGTTGTGCCGGTGCCGCTCGTACTCGCGCCCCGGGTTGCCCAGCCCGCAGATGAGCTTCATGGGAGGCTCCAAAAAGAAACGGGGCCAGCCTCAGGGAGGCCAGCCCCGTGTCCAGGGTACACCGGAAGACGACTACTTCTTCGCGGGGGCCTTGGCCGCGGCCGCGGGGGCCGCCGCCTTGTCGCCAGCCTTCGCCGCGGGAGCCGCGGCGGCGGGAGCCGCCGCAGCCGCCACGGGGGCCACTTCGGCCGCCTCGGGCGCGGCGACGACCGCCACGGTGTAGTTGACGTTCGACTTCACCGACACGCCGGCCGGGAACTTCACGTCGTTGATGTGCAGCGCCTCGGCGATCTTCAGCGCCGTCACGTCCACCTCGATGCGCTCGGGAATGGCGTTCGGCAGCGCCCAGACCGTGATTTCACGGCGAATCTGGCTGAGCAGACCACCCTCGGCCACGCCCACCGACTTGCCGACGAGCACGAGCGGCACGTCCACCTTGACCTGCTCGTCCGCGCGCACGCCGATGAAGTCCACGTGCAGGATGTCCCGGGTGACGGGGTCCATCTGGTAGTCCTTCAGGAGGACCTGCTGGTCACCGCTGGCCAGCTTCAGCTGGATGACGGTGTTGAACTTGTGCGGGGTGTTGATGGCCGCGCGCACGGCCTTCGGGTCCACCGAGATGTGCACGGGCGTCTTCAGGTGCTTGCCGTACACCACGGCGGGCACCACACCCTGGGCGCGCAGCTTGCGGGCAAAGCCCTTGCCAGAGCCTTCACGCGACTTCGCCTCGAGGGTGTTCTTGTTTTCGGACATGGAAATACCTTGGGAATGGGTACCGCGGTGACCACCGGCCACCCTGGCGCCCTCGGCATCCCGCCCCAGTGGCGGGCCCCGAAGACGGCGCCGCGAAGGGGACCGTTGGAGGAGGCCGGACATGCCAGCCCCCGAACATGGAGTCAAGTCGCCCGGCGGACGGGCGACCCGAGCCTCAGACGAACAGCGAGCTGAGCGAGTCGGCCCGGTGGATGCGGGCGATGGCCTCGCCGAAGAGCCGCTCGGTGGTGAGCACGCGAATCTTCGAGCACGCCTGCGCCGCGGGCGACAGCGGCACGGTGTCCGTGAAGACGACCTCTTCCAGCACGGAGTCCTGGATGCGCTGGATGGCGGGGCCGGAGAGGATGGGGTGCACCGCGTAGGCGACCACGCGGCGGGCGCCCTTGGCCTTGAGCGCCGCGGCGGCCTGGGCGAGCGTGCCGGCGGTGTCCACCATGTCGTCCACGAGGACGGCGTCCTTGCCGGACACGTCGCCGATGAGGTTCATCACCTCGGAGGCGTTGGGGCGCGGGCGGCGCTTGTCGATGATGGCCAGCCCCGTGTTGAGGCGCTTGGAGTAGGCGCGCGCGCGTTCGACGCCACCAGCGTCCGGCGACACGATGACCAGCTCCTGCGACTCCGGGAAGCGCTTGCGCAGGTCCTCCAGGAACACCGGCGAGCCGTACAGGTGGTCCGAGGGGATGTTGAAGAAGCCCTGGATCTGCCCGGCGTGCATGTCCATGGAGACGACGCGCTCGGCGCCGGCCACTTCCAGCAGGTCCGCGACGAGCTTCGCGGTGATCGGCGTGCGCGGGGCGACCTTCCGGTCCTGCCTGGCATACCCGTAATACGGGATGACGGCGGTGATGGAGCTCGCGCTCGCCCGCTTCAGGGCGTCGCAGATGATGAGCATCTCCATCAGATGGTCGTTGGTCGGCGGGCTCGTCGACTGGAGGATGAAGACGTCGTGACCGCGGACGTTCTCGCCAATCTCGACGTGGATTTCTCCGTCGGAGAAGCGACCCACCTCCGCCTTGCCGAGCGGACGCTTGAGGTACTCACAGATTCGGTGAGCCAGGCCGGGATTCGAGCTCCCGGCGAAGATCTTGAAGTCGCGCGGCTGCATGATGGGCCCGCTGACTAACCTGGACACGCGCGGATGTGAAGGCGTTAGTCGAGATCTGCTGGCATCGGACCGAGCATCCCGGCTTGCGCCTGATGGAGGTGCCGCTCGTACTCCATGAGAATGACACGCTCCATCTGGCTGCGTGTGTCCGCGTTGAGCGGGTGGGCTATATCCTTGTACGTTCCATCCTTGCGCTTCTTCGCCGGCATCGCGATGAACAGCCCCGAGGAGCCGTGGATGACCTTCAAGTCGCGTATGACGAAGCAGTGATCCAGGGTGATGGTGACGTACGCCTTGAGCTTGTCCTCTTCGACCGGAAACACCCGGACGTCGGTGATGTTCATGGTCCCCCCCCGAACCCGAAAGGTCGGAGCTGGCGGGAAGCCTGGGACATACCGGGTGCAAAATGCAAGGGTATGGTGAAGGAGTTCCCTCACCATTGTTCCACTCGCGCACAGTCCAGAGCGTGAAAGGGACTACCCAAGGGCTCCTGGCCAGTGCAGGACCAGGTGGGTCAGAAAAGCCAGATGGTAGACGACGATGATTCCGTAGACGACGGCGCCTGCTCGGATGGCGAGGCGGCTGGCGCGCAGACGCCTGTGCAAGCACAACAGCCACAGGCCGGCGTTCACGATGAGCAGCTTGGCGAACATGAAGAAGAGCGGTGACTGCTCGTAGGCCAGCCGCATGAGAGGGTTGAGTTCCTCCGCCACGCCCAGCTGGAGGAAGAGCAGCGTGAACAGCCCGTCCATGAGGTTGAGCATCAGCAACGCCACCGAGGCGGGTGACGCATAGAAGGAAGCCATTCCACCGCGGACCGCGCCCCGAACCTGCTCCATCGTCGTCGTCGCCACGCCCTGCCTCCCAGTCCCGACCTTCCGGAGGCGGTTCCATTCAAGCGGCTTGCCAGCGCCCGGATGGAACTTGGAGGGGCGGGCTGGCAGGCGGGCCCCGGCACGCCCGGGCGAGCTGTCACGAGGACGCGGTTGGCGGTTGACTCCCGCGGGGGGGTGACAGAGTATCCGCGCCCCTCCGCCCCCAGGCCAGGCGAGCGTCCCTTGCACCAATTCCCCAAAGATATCGGGTGGATAGAGGTCATTTGCGGTTCGATGTTCTCCGGTAAGACGGAGGAGTTGATCCGCCGCGTCCAGCGCGCCGTGTACGGCAAGCAGAAGGTGCAGGTGTTCAAACCTCGCATCGACAACCGGTACGACGAAACGCAGGTGGTGAGTCACTCGAAGCTGAAGGTGACGTCCACGCCGTTGGAGCGGGCTGAAGAGATTTTTTACCGGTTGGAGCCCGACACGCAGGTGGTGGGCATCGACGAGGTGCAGTTCTTCGGCGCGGAGGTCGTCGCGGTGGTGGAGGCGCTGGCCAACAAGGGGCTGCGCGTCATCTGCGCGGGACTGGACCAGGACTACCAGGGCCGTCCCTTCGAGCCGATGCCGCAGCTGATGGCGGTGGCGGAGTACGTGACGAAGGAGCTGGCCATCTGCGTGGTTTGCGGCAATCCGGCCAATCGCTCCCAGCGCCTCGTCTCCAGTGGAGAGCGCGTGGTGGTGGGCGCGGCGGGCGCGTACGAGCCGCGGTGCCGCAAGTGTCATGTTCCGGAGCCCACCGAGGGCACGCCGCCGCAGACGCTCGAACTGTTCGACTGACCCCGCTTCGCCCGCGGGCATCAGGGCACGAGAGGAACCGACCGAATGCGTGACACCCTGTACGCGAACGTGCCCTTCCGGCTGAACGAGATGACCCACCACTATGGACCCAACGTCCACCTGGTGGGCAATCCGTTCCTGCTCTCCCAACTGGCCACCTTGTGCGCCAAGGGCGTCATCCAACCCCAGATCAACCGGCTGGTGGAGACGCTCTACAGCGACCTGGTGAAGACGGTGGTGAACGCGGAGTTCCCGCGGAAGATGGTCAGCCTTCCGACACGGATGATCGACTCCACCCCGCAGGGGCTCTACCAGGGTGAGGTCATCGACCCGCACGTCCGGGTGGTGACGGTGAACATCGCGCGGGCGGGCACGCTGCCGTCGCAGGTGACGTATGACCTGCTCAACGCCACGGTGGACCCGTCGGTGGTGCGCCAGGACCACATCATCATGAGCCGGATGATCGACGCGGCCGAGACGGTGGTGGGCTCGCAGATTGGCGGCGCGAAGATTGGTGGGGATGTGGACGACGCGCTCGTCCTCTTCCCGGACCCCATGGGGGCCACGGGCGGCAGCCTCTCCACGGCCATCAAGCTCTACAAGGAGAAGGTGCCCGGCACCCCCCGGCGCATCATCACCCTCAACCTCATCGTCACGCCGGAGTACTTGCGGAAGATGACGACGGACCATCCGGACGTGATCATCTACGCGCTCCGGTTGGACCGGGGTCTGTCTCCTCCGGAGGTCTTCGGCACGGCGCCGGGAGAGCTCTGGGAGAAGGAGCGAGGCCTGGATGACCGGCAGTACATCGTCCCCGGTGGCGGCGGCTTCGGGGAGATCATGAACAACGCCTACGTGTAGCGCGGAGGAAGCCTTGGCGTTCTACGAGCAGGAAGTTGGCGTCCATATTTCGGAGGACAAGCTGCAGGCGCGCGTGCGGGAGCTGGGCGCGCAAATCACCCGGGACTACGCGGGCAAGGAGCTGACGCTCGTCTGCGTGTTGAAGGGCTCCACGTTCTTCGCCATGGACCTGGCGCGGGCGGTGGACCTGCCGCTGACGTTGGAGTTCCTGGGCGTGTCCAGCTACCAGGGCGGCACGGAGACGACGGGCGAGGTGCGCATCACCACCGACGTCAGCAAGCCGATGGCGGGCAAGCACCTGCTCATCATCGAAGACATCATCGACACGGGGCTCACCATGAGCTTCCTGCTGGAGAACCTGCGGGCCCGGCACCCGGCGTCGCTGAAGCTCTGCTCGCTCCTGGAGAAGCCGGCGCGCGCGCGGACGAAGATCGACATCGACTACAAGGGCTTCGTCATCGAAGACCTCTTCGTCGTCGGCTACGGCCTGGACTACGCGGAGAAGTACCGGAACGTGCCATTCATTGGCGTGATGAAGGGCAAGTAGCCCTCCGGTTTCCTCCAGCCGCGCGGGGAGTGGGTCGCCTTCCCGCCGGCTTGAAGTCCCGCGTCAGGGGTGGCGGAGCATCGAGCGCCTCGCGTGGATGCCGCTCTCCTGGCGTGGAGGGCAGTGGACTGTTGTCGAAAGGAAGAGCGTGCGCAGCGTCCCGGGTGGGACTGTTTGCGCCGCGAGGCGCCGGACGCGAGTGCTCGTGTCCTGGTGCGTGCGGCCGGAGAGGGTGCGCATGCGTTCAGCGACAGACAAGAGAATCCCGGCTGCTACAGCGGCCGGGGGCAATGATTCGATGAGGAGGTACCTGGCGGAGTTCATCGGGACGTTCGTCCTGGTGCTCGGCGGCGTGGGTGCGGCCGTGCTGGCAGGGGACCGCATCGGTTTCCTGGGCGTGTCCTTCGCCTTCGGCCTGTCGCTGCTGGCCATGGTGTATGCGATTGGCCCCATCTCCGGCTGCCACGTGAATCCCGCGGTGACGGTGGGGTTGTCATTGGCGGGCAAGTTCGAGAACAAGCACATCCTCGGCTACATCGTGGCGCAGTGTCTGGGGGCCGTGCTGGCTGCGGGCGTGGTGCTGCTCATCGCGAAGGGCGTCCCCGGGGGCTACCAGGCCTCGGTGGCGGGGCTGGGCTCGAACGGATACGGCCTCGCCTCGCCCGAGGGCTATGGCGCGGGGGCGGCGTTCCTGGCGGAGGTGGCGCTCACCTTCCTGCTCGTGCTGACGGTGCTGGGGGCGACGGACGCGAAGGCGCCGGTGGGCTTCGCCGGCATCGCCATTGGTCTGGTGCTGACGCTCATCCACCTGGTGGGCATCCCCGTGACGAACACGTCCGTGAATCCCGCGCGCAGCCTGGGGCCGGCGGTGTTCGCGGGCGGGCAGGCGCTCACCCAGCTGTGGATGTTCATCATCGCGCCGATGCTGGGCGCGGGCCTGGCCGCCGCCGTGTACCGCTCCGTGTTCAGCCCGGCGGGGGCCATCACCGCGCGCACGGCCGAACGCTCGCTGGATGCCGAGCGTGCGGAGCGCGTCGCCCAGGACCGCAGCCACACGCGCTCGCCGGTGTAGGGGCGAAGAAGGCCGCATTGCGTGGACGGGCCTTGCTCCTCCGAGCAGGGCCCGTCGCGCGCGGGGCCCCTGCCCGTGGCTTTCCTGGCGGTGCTTCCGGGCGTATACGAGGGATGGGAGGGGGCCGTGCCTTCCCGTTCCCTGCTCCGGGATGACGGAGCGAAAGCCCTTCGACATGCTCTTCGAGCCGACGCGCCTGGTGGCCTTCATCCTCGCGGGACTGGTCCTCAACCTCACGCCAGGGCCGGACACGATGTATGTGCTGGCCCGGAGCATGGGACAGGGCCGCGCCGCGGGCTTCGTCTCCGCGCTGGGCATCTGCGTCGGGTGCCTGTTCCACATCGCGGCTGCGGCCCTGGGACTGTCGGCGCTGCTGGCGACCTCCGCCATGGCCTTCCTGGTGGTGAAGTGGGTGGGCGCGCTCTACCTCGTGTGGATGGGCGTGCGGATGCTGCGCAGCAAGCAGGGGCCCGAGGCGGTGCGGGAACTCCAGCCCGCGAGCCTGTGGCGAATCTTCCGCGACGGTGTCGTCACCAACGTGCTGAACCCGAAGGTGGCCTTGTTCTTCCTGGCCTTCCTGCCGCAGTTCGTGGACCCGTCGCGAGGCTCCCCGGGCCTGCAGTTCGTCCTGCTCGGGCTCTTGTTCGACGTGACGGGGACTCTGTGGCTCGCGTTCCTCGCGGGCGTGGCGGGCGCGTTCGGCGGCTGGCTGCGGCGCAACCCGCGCTTCGCGGCGTGGCAGCAGCGGGTGACGGGAGGCGTCTTCGTCGCGCTGGGCGCGCGGCTGGCGCTCCAGGAGCGCTCCTAGCCGTCGCGATGTCCCCGCCTTCAGCGGAAGATGGCCGCGCCGAAAAGGTACAGGGCGTAGCCGGCCCAGGGCAGGAGGATGAGCAGCGTCACGAGATTCAGGCCCGCCGCCCACACCGGGAGCCGCTCGCGCTGCTTACGCCAGGGGAGCGCCAGCAGCGAGCCACCCGCGAGGATGGGCATGGGCAGCAGGTTGATGGCGGCCACCTTGGCGCTCGCCAGCCCCCAGGCCTGCAACAGCTCGCCGTGGCGCAGCAGGGCGACGAAGCGCTCGATGCGGTCCGGCAGCCGTGAGTACTGGAATGGGACGGTGAAGCCGGTGAGGAACTGGCTCAGTCCCTCGCCGGCGCCGAGGCATGCCATGGCGACGACGACGAGCAGCGCCCAGGGCAGGATGATGGTGGCCGCGTGCAGGACCAGCGGGAGCTGGTGGAGGCGGTTGTCGGCGGGGGCTTCCGTGGGTGCGTCTTCCGGAGGCCCGTTGAAGCGCACCGTGCTGCCCAGGGGGATGAGTGGGTGCAAGGCCCACTGGATGCCGCCCAGAGACAGCGTGACGAGGTTGGGGCCGTAGCCCAGCTTCACGAGGGTGGGTCTGACGCCGAACGAGCTGGCCACGGCCGCCTGACTCAACGCCCAGAGGGCGGTGACGGCGAAGGCGAGCATCCAGAGCCAGAAGAGCAGGGCAGCACGTTCCATGGGTGTGCCCCCTGTTTATCACGCGGAACCGTCGGCCTTCACCGGGCCCCGCTCAAGGGCACGGTCTGGTGACGTCCTCCGTCCCGCGAGGCACGTCCAGGGTGATGGACTTGGAGCCGGGCCCCAGGTTGAACCACGAGATTTGATGGTGCCCGTTGCCCGTCCCGGTGGGGTTGGCGAAGGCCGCGAGCAGATGGGCCGCGCCAGAGCCGTCCACGTGGCTCAGGTCGGCCTTGCCCACGTCCGAAAGGCCCGGCGCGACGGTGGAGTCACCGCCGCGACGAAGGCGGGCCACCGGGACACCTTCGCGTGGAACCGAAGGGCGCTCCCCGCATCGACCATCAATCGTCCCGTGCTGTCTGCCATTGTCTGCTTCCTGTGCCGCGTGGCTGAAACCGACACGGTAGCGGCGCGTGCTGGGATTGAGTGGGGCCAGGACTCTCGACGAGGCCGGTCTTTTCCCAGACATGAGTGCACGGGGTTCGTCCGTCGGAGGTGACGAGCCCGGAGTGGGGTGGTGTCTGGTTTGGGGAGTGGAGGAGGGGCAGGCCAGGGATGCGCGCGGGAGGTGCCGCCCTCGGGGGAAGGCCCTAGCTTGAGAAGGAGGAGAGACGCATGCCCACTCGCAGGACTTCACGCGGGAGTGCTGCTTCAGAGCGGAGTGTGACTCGGCGTTCGACGGCGAAGCCTCGCTCGTCCGTGGCGCCCTCGGGACGGTTCACCACGCACGAGGTGGATGCGGAGCGCTGGCGCGACTTCGCGCGGCTGTTCGAGAGCCAGGGCGGGCCCAAGTACTGCTGGTGCATGGTGTGGCGGGCGGAGGGCGCGGAAGCCCGGCTCGCGGACAACGCACACCGCAAGGCGGCGATGCATCGGCGGGTGAAGCAGGGGACTCCGGTGGGGCTCCTGGGCTATCTCGGGGACGAGCCCGTGGCCTGGTGCTCCATCGCGCCTCGGGAGACGTACCGGAAGGGGCTCGGGGGGCTGGAGGCTCCGGATGAAGCGCCGGGCAGCGTGTGGTCCCTGGCGTGTTTCTTCGTCACCCGTGAAGCGCGAGGGCAGGGAGTGTCGCGGCGACTCATCAAGGCCGCCATCACCCATGCTCGCAAGCGGGGCGGCAAGGTCCTGGAGGCATACCCCGTGGACCCCGACTCACCGAGCTACCGTTTCATGGGTTTCGTGGAGACGTTCGAACAGCTCGGCTTCCAGGGCGTGGGGCGAGAGGGAAGTCGCCGCCACGTCTACCGGTACGATTTGTCCGCGTGACACGGGAGGCGGGCCCGGGAAGGGGCCCGCCCGGGAGCATCAGAACGTGGCGTCGAGCACCACGTCGTTGGCGGCGCCCACGCCCACGGCGACTTGGTAGGCGGACACGCGACGCTCGAAGAAGTTGGTGAGCTCCTGCACGTCCTGCAGGTCCATGAAGGACAGCGGGTTCTTCGTGCGGAACACCGGCGTCAACCCCAGCATCTGGAGCCGCTGGTCCGCTGTGTACTCCAGGTAGCCGCGCATCTCCTGCACCGACAGGCCCGCGACACCGCCGCTCAGAAGGTCCTGGGCGAACTGCGTCTCGCACTCCACCGCCTCGCGCAGCATCGCCTCCACGTCGCGCTCCATCTTCGCGTCGAAGAGGTCCGGCTCTTCCTTTCGAGCCACCTGGATGCACTCGTAGGCGAAGGCCATGTGCGCGCTCTCGTCGCGGAACACCCAGTTCGTCCCGGCGGCGAGCCCGTTGAGCAGGCCCTTGCTGCGCAGGAAGTAGACGTAGGCGAAGGCCGCGAAGAAGAAGAGGCCCTCGATGCAGCCCGCGAAGCAGATGAGGTTGAGCAGGAAGGCGCGACGGTCCTCCTTCGTCTTCAGCTCGTTCAGCCCGTTGACGCTGTCCATCCACTTCATGCAGAAGCGCGCCTTGCGCTGGATGGAGGGGATGTTGTCGATGGCGGCGAACGCCTTGGCGCGCTCGGCCTGGTCCGGCACGTACGTGTCCAGCAGCGTCAGGTAGAACTGGACGTGCAGCGCCTCCTCGTAGAGCTGCCGCGACAGGTACATCCGCGCCTCGGGGGCGTTGATGTGCTTGTAGAGGTTCAGCACCAGGTTGTTGCCGACGATGCTGTCGCCCGTCGCGAAGAAGGCCACCAGGCGGTGGATGAGATGTCTTTCCGCATCCGTCATCTTCGAGCGGAGGTCCACGAGGTCCGTGGAGAAGTCGACCTCTTCGACAGTCCAGGTGTTCTTGATGGCGTTCCGATACATCTCGAAGAAGACCGGGTATGCCATCGGGCGCAGCGTCAGGTTCAGTCCGGGTTCCAGCAGCATGGGCGCGATCCATACCACGCTCGCGAACCCGTCAAGGTGACTCGCGCGGCGATACGCTTTTACGTTCGCTCACGTCTCAACAGCCCGGAAAAAAAGCAAAGCGAGCACGCGTTTTCACGCGTGCTCGCCAGGACGAAAAAATCAGTGAAACAGGAGTTCTTTACTGACAGGCCTCGCACGCTTCCGGGTTTTCCAGCGAGCACGCCACGGCCTCGGCGTCCGTCACCGCGGAGGCGGACGCGACGGGGGCGGGAGCGGACTGCGCGGGGGCCGTCGCGGTGCTGTTGCCCACCGTCGCCTTGGCGATGCGCGTGGCCGGACGTGAGCGCATGTAATACGTCGTCTTCAGCCCCTTCTGCCATGCGTAGAAGTACATTGAGGAGAGCTTGCCGATGTTCGGCGTCTCCACGAAGAGGTTGAGCGACTGGCTCTGGTCGATGAAGGCGCCGCGGTCGGCCGCCATGTCGATGAGCGAACGCATGGGCAGCTCCCACGCGGTCCGGTAGATGGCGCGCAGGTTCTCCGGCAGCTCGGTCAGGTCCTGGATGCTGCCTTCCGCCATCTTGATGCGATTGCGCACGCCCTCGTTCCAGATGCCAATCGCCTGGAGGTCTCTCACCAGGTAGCGGTTCACCTGGAGGAAGTCACCCGACAGCGTCTCGCGCTTGAACAGGTTGGACACCTGCGGCTCGATGCACTCGTAGCAGCCGGCGATGGACGCAATCGTCGCGGTGGGCGCAATCGCAATCATCAGCGAGTTGCGCAGGCCGTGCTTCACGATGCGAGCGCGCAGCGCGTCCCAACGCGCCGTGTCCTCCGGCGTCACGCCCCAGCTTTCGAACTGGAGCTCGCCCTTCGCCGCCCGCGTCTCCGGGAAGGAGGGATGCGCGCCGAACTGCTCGGCCATCTCGCACGACGTGGTCAGCGCCGCGAAGTAGATCTCCTCCGAAATCTTCCGCGACAGCGCGCGGGCCTCGGGCGCGTCGAACGGCAGCCGGAGCTGGAAGAAGACATCCTGCAGGCCCATCAGGCCCAGGCCCACCGGACGCCAGCGGCGGTTGGAGTCCGCCGCCGTGGGGATGGGGTAGAAGTTGAGGTCGATGACCCGGTCCAACTGCTTCATCGCGAGCTGGGCGTTGGCGCGCAGGCGGTCGAAGTCGAACTTCCCGTCCGCCACCATGCGGCCCAGGTTCAGCGAGCCCAGGTTGCACACCGCCGTCTCACCCTGGCTCGTCACCTCCAGGATTTCGGTGCACAGGTTGGACAGGTGGATGACGTTGCCGGGCAGGCCCGTCTGGTTGCTCTTGCGGTTGCTGATGTCCTTGAAGGTCATCCAGCCGTTGCCCGTCTGCGCCAGCGTCTTCATCATCTTGGCGTAGAGGTCACGCGCCTTCACCTTGCGCATGGCCAGGCCGGCGCCTTCCGCCTCGACGTAGGCCTTCTCGAACGCGTCGCCGAACAAGTCGGTCAGGTGCGGCACCGTCTTCGGGTCGAACAGGCTCCAGTCGCCCTCCGACTCCACGCGCTTCATGAACAGGTCCGGCACCCAGTTGGCCAGGTTCAGGTTGTGGGTGCGGCGCGCATCGTCACCGGTGTTCTCGCGCAGCTCGAGGAAGTCCTCGATGTCCGCGTGCCACGTCTCCAGGTACACGCAGCACGCGCCCTTGCGCTTGCCGCCCTGGTTCACCGCGGCGACGGACGCGTCCAGCGTCTTCAGCCAGGGGACGATGCCGTTGGAGTGGCCGTTGGTGGAGCGGATGAGCGAGCCGCGCGCACGAACGCGGTGGTAGCCCACGCCGATGCCACCGGAGAACTTGGACAGCATCGCGATGTCCGAATACTTCCGGTAGATGGCGTCCAGCTCGTCCGTCGGCGAGTCCAGCAGGAAGCAGCTGGAGAGCTGCTCGTGGCGGGTGCCCGAGTTGAAGAGGGTGGGGGAGCTGGGCAGGTACTCCAGGGAGCTGAACAGCCGGTACAGCTCGATGGCCTCCTTCGCGTTGTCGCCGCTCAGGGCGCACGCGACGCGGAGGAAGAACTCCTGCGGCGTCTCCAGCACTTCGCGCGTCTGCGGGTTCTTCAGCAGATAGCGGTCATAGACGGTGCGCAGGCCGAAGTACTCGAACAGGTCATTGCGCGACGGGTCGATGGCCGCGTTGAGCTTGCGCGCGTTGGCCTGGACGAACTGGAGCAGCCGGTCCGCGATGAGGCCGTGTTTATGGCCGGCGGCGACCGACTGGCTGAAGGAGTGGATGTCCTGGTTGCTGACCTCCTTCTGGATGAAGGTGGCAAGGAGGCGCGCGGACAGGCGGGCGTACTCGGGCTCCTCGACAATGAGGGCGGCGGCGGTCTGGATGGAGAGGCTGTCCAACTCGCGCGTCGTCGCGCCGTCGTAGAGGCCGGAGATGGTCTTCGTGGCCACGCGCATGACGTCCACGCGGGACAGGCCCATGCAGCTCTTACCCACCGCGCGGACAATCTTGTTCAGGTCCACCGGCTCGGCCGTGCCGTTGCGCTTGCGCACGCGCATGGTGGTGGGGGCGAACTCGCTCTGCGTGGGCTCGGCCACGGGCGTCACGCTCGCTGTCGTCGGCCCGGGTTGGGCGTGGGTGGCGGGCGGGACATGCATGGGCGCGGGGGCGGGCTTCACGGGCGTTTCGAAGTTCACGAGCGGCTCACTCCAAACGAGGGCAATGGCGTGGCCACGAGGGCAAGCGGAGAGCTTGCCCTGGGATGGGTTCCCGGGCCACAAGAATACTGAACTTTTGGGCAGGTATCAGGCTCTCGCGGATACGCGCGAGGTGGGTCTCAAGGAGAGCCCGAGGCACAGGGGGCAAGCGTGGCTTAACAATGTACGTATGTCTGCCACAACCCCTCCTGCACCTCTGGATGGCGCCTCACCGGACGGTGGGGCGTCGTCGACCGGGCACAAGGTATTGGGGGCTCCCGTTGGTGTCAACGCGAGATCTAGTGCCTGAGTAGGTCCGTCCTTTGCAATCTATGATCGATCTCCAACGCCCCACGTCACGTTCTGCTCACAACACTGCGTGACAGAATGGACGACACTCCGTACGTGGGGGCTGGAATCGAACCTGGGAGGATGGACGAGCCGGACCCTGCTCAGGGAGTCGTGCCCGAATCCATCCCCGAATCCACCGGGGGCGTCGGCGTGGCACCCTCCGTGGGGGCCTCCGGTGAGGTCGGTGTAGGGGCAGGTGGGGGCGACTGGACGGGGGGCGCGGGAGGCGTCTCCTGAGGTCCACTCAAGGTGTGGACGGCGCGGCGGAGGGCCTCCTCGAGCTCGCGGGCGGGGGGCGAGACGGTGGAGAGCATCTGGTTAGCGCTGCGCGCGTGGCGGCTCTGGCTCTCCGCGGCGAGCTTGAGCTGGACCAGGGCGTCGCTGACCAGCCTCCGGGCATCCTCGAGCTTCTGGCGGGCCTGGAAGTAGGCCACCTCGGTCATGAGCTTCTGGAGGGTGAGGCGCTGCTCCTCGGTGACTCCGGCGAGCTTCTCCGCGCGGCGCAGGTAGTACAGGCCCTGCTCCACCTTGGGGGGCTCCTCGGAGGCGATGCGGGGACGGGCCATGGACTCCAGGAGGGGGAACAGGGCCCGGTCCAGCTCGTCACGCTCGGTGAAGCTGCGCAGGATGAGGGAGCCGACGTCCTGGCCCTCCAGGGGGATGGGGGCGTAGGCGTCCGCCAGCCGGGGGTCTCCGGGCCGGTAGGGGACGGCGCCCATGGGGGCCATGCGGCCCTTCATCACCACGAGCTGGCCGTCCACGGGGGCCAGGGTGAAGGTGCGCGAGTTGAGCTGGGACAGGAGGAAGACGACTCCGCCGCCCAGTCCGAGAATGAGGAAGAAGACGAGCAGCCTGATGAAGGTCCGCCGTGCCCGATAGCCAAAGCCCTGCTGTGCCGATCCGTTCATGTCGCCTGCTCTCCTGACGTCCGGGCGCCGGGCTGATTTCGGTCCCTGGCGCTTTCCTTGGGGCGCGGAGGCCCACGGCTATACTCCCACCCCCGAACACACCCATGCATCACACATTCCGTCGCATGGGGCCCAGTGAACTGCTGCCCCGCTACATTTTCGCCGAGAGCCTCTTCGCGCGCCGCCGCGTTCTGGAGGTCGACGCGGTGGCCTCCACCGGTGGAGAGAGCGCGCGTTTCCTGCTGGAGCGGGGAGCGCGGGCTGTCGTCGCCTGTGACGAGGACCTCAAGGCGGTCCAGGCCGCGCAGAAGGCGCACGGTGGGCCCACGCTGCGTTTCCGCGCCAACATCTACGACGACTTCGAGCCGGGAAGCTTCGATGTCGTGCTCGTGGCGGACCTGGCGCCGTACGTCCGGGCCCCGGAGCTGCTGGCGGAGCTGGCGCGGCTGGTCGCGAAGCAGGGCTTCCTGGTGGGAGGGCTGCGCAACGTCGCGGGGCTCGCGCTGCCGCAGCTCATGGAGGCGGAGGAGGGTGGCGCGCCGCCCACGTATGGGCTGCTGCTGGATGCGCTCAACGTGCACTTCCCGCACGTGGAGGTGGCCACGCAGTCGCCGGTGCTGGGCTACCAGCTCGCCTTCGAGCGTGGCGAGGGGCTCCAGGTGGACGGCTCGCTCGTGCAGAACGGCGAGGCGGCGTACTTCCTGGTCGTCGCCGGACAGGAGCCCTCGCGTTCGGTGGACCCCACGTGGGTGCAGCTGCCGCCGGAGCCGCTCGCCTTCACCCGGGGCAAGCTGGACGAAGTCGTGGCGCGCGCGAAGTCCTGGGAGGAGCGCAGCACGCGGCTGAAGGAATCGCTGACGCGGCTGCGCACGGAGCTGACGGACCGGGAGGCGGAGGTCGCCGCGCTCAAGCCCGTGTTGGAGGTGACTCGGGACGAGGTGGCGCGGCTCACCGCGCAGCTCGAGCAGGCGCGGGGCACGCCGGAATCGCAGCGCGAGCGCGACGACCTGACGGGACGGCTGCGACGGCGTGAGCTGGAGCTCCAGGTCGCGCACGAGCGGCTGGGAGATGCGGACCGCCGGTTGACGGCGCAGCGCCTGGAGGTCGAGGCCGCGCAGCGCGTGCAGGCGGAGGCCGGAGTCCAGGTGCTCGCGGGCCAGGAGACGCTCCGGCTGGAGCGTGCGCGCCGCGAGGAGCTGGCCACGTCCCTGGAGGAAGCCCGGGAACGGCTGACGCAAACCTATACCCAGGTGCGCGAGCTGCAAGATGAGTTGACCACGCTGCGCATCGACCGGGAGAAGGACCGGTTGTTGGCGGAGCGCGCCGGGGAGCAGTCCGAGGACCGGCGTCGCGCGGCGGATGCGGCCCGCGAGCGGGAGCTGCGCATCGCCGAGCAGTACTCGGCGGCCCTGGCGGCGGTGGAGCATCTGAAGGGCGGGACGACGCGCGCGGAGGAGTTCGCGCGTGAGGCCGCGGCGGCCCTGTCCCTGAAGGAAGCGGAGCTGGCGCGCGCGGCTCGCGAGCTGACGGAGGCGTCCCTGCGAGTGGCGTCGGCCGAGGGTGCTCGACGCGACGCGGAGGAACAGCTGGCGGCGCTCCAGGCCGAGGGACGCGGTCAGGAGACGGAGCTGGTCGCCGCGCGTGAGCGTGAAGCTCGGTTGCGGAGCGAACTGGAGGCGCTCACCGAAGGTGAGGCGTCCGCTCGCGCCACCGCGCGGAAGCTGGAGGAGTCACTCCACGAGGCCAGCCAGCGCATCACGGAGCTGGAGGCGGAACGTGCTCGCGTCGAAGCGGGGCTGACGGGGGCTCTGGAGACAGAGCGCTCCGGGCTCCAGTCCCGGCTGACGGCGCTCGAGGGCGTGCTCGCGTCGGAGCGTGTGCGGGCGGAGGCGCTCGCGGAGGAGGCTCGCACCGAGGCCGCCATTCGCGCGGAGACGGAGGCGCGCAAGCTCGAGTTGGAGGAGGAGCGTCAGGCGCTGGTCCGGCGCGTGGTGGAGCTGGAGGCGGAGGTCTCCACGCTGAGTCGCTCCCGTCGAGAGGAGTCGGCGCGCGCGGAGGAACTGGAACTCACGCTCCAGTCCGTGCAGTCGGACCTGGAGACGGCGCATCAGGAGCGGGACTCCACGGCGGCCCTGGCCTCTCGCGTGGGCGGAGAGCTGGACCAGGAGCGGGAGTCGCGCGCCGCTGTCGAGGATGCTCTGCGGATATCGCGGGGCAAGCTGGAGAGCGCGGCTCAGCGGCTCGTCGATGCCGAGGCCATGCTGGCGCGGACTCGCGAGGCGGTGGACGCGGAGGTGGCGCGCCGTGCCGCGCTGGAGACTTCGCTGGCGGAGGTCCAGGCCACGCTGGAGGCCGAGCGCGATGGTCGCGTGAAGTCGGGCTCCGCGCTGGAGACCCTGCGCGCGGAGCTGGAGACGGAGCAGGCGCGTCGGGAGTCCACGGAGTCGGCGCTCGCGGAGGCCCAGTCGGGACTGGCCGAGGCACGACAGGCGCTCACCCAGTCGAAGGAGGCACTGGACGCGGAGACGGAGCGACGTGCTCGCTGGGAAGCGGTGCTCGCGGACGTGCAGGTCCAGCTCCAGGAGGAACTCCAGCGACGCACGCGCGCCGAGGAGGCGCTGGCGGAGGCGCGAGGACAGCTTCATGGCGAAGGTCAGCAGCGGACCCATGTCGAAGGCACCCTGGCTGAAGCCCAGGCTCGCCTCCAGGCCGAGGCCGAGCGGCGGGGCCGCGCAGAAGCGACGCTGACGGAGGCGCAGGAGCGCTTCGAGGTTGCACTGGCCACTGCCCAGGCCCGTATCCAGGAAGAGACCGAGGCGAAGGCGCGCGTCGAAGCGACGCTGGCTGAAGCCGAGGCTCGCATCCAGCAAGAGGCCGAGGCGAAGGCTCGCGTCGAGAAGGCATTGGCGGAGGTCCAGGCTCGGAGCGCGTCTGAGGCCGAGGCGAGGGCGCGTCTCGAGTCGGCGCTGGCCGAGGCCCAGGCTCGGAGCGAGTCTGAAGCCGAGGTGAAGGCGCGTGTCGAGTCGGCATGGGCCGAGGCCCAGGCTCGGAACGAGTCGGAAGCCGAGGCGAGGGAGCGTGTCGAGTCTGCGCTGGCCGAGGCGCAAGCCCGGAGCGAGTCGGAGACCGAAGCGAGGGCGCGTCTCGAGACGGCGCTGGTCGAGGCCCAGGGACTCCTCCAGGAAGAGACCCAGGCACGGGCGCGCGTCGAGACGGCGCTGACCGAGGCTCGGAGCCGTGGTCACGAGGACGGCGAGGAGAAGGCTCGCGTCGAGACGGCGCTGGCCGAGGCCCGGACCCAGCTTCAGCGTGAGGCCGAACAGCGGTCTGTCGCCGACGCGGCAGTGGCCGAGGCCGAGGCACGCCTGTTGGCGGAGACCGAGGCGAAGGCGCGTGTCGAAGCCGCACTGAGCGAGGCTCGAGCACGCCTCGCGGAAATCGAGGCGCTGCGGACACTCGCCGATGAGGCACTGTCGGAGACCCAGCTTCGACTCCAGTCGGAATCGGAGCACCGCGCGAGGACTGACGCAGCCCTGGCGGAGGCCTGCGAGGCGCTGGCCACGGAGCGCGAGTCCTGGGGGCAGGGTGAGGTTCAGGCCCAGGCCTCGTTGGCGGAAGCACGCCAGTCCCTCGCTTCCGAGCGTGCGGCGCGTGAAGCACTGGCCGCGGAGCTGACCGACGCCCGAGCGCGAGTCTCCGACGCGGACGAGGTCGTCACCCGACTCCAGTCGGAGCTTGTCTCGGAGCGCGACGGTCGGGCTCGAGTCGAGACCTCGCTGACGGCGGAGCGAGAGGCGCTGAGTGCGGCTCGCGCGGAGCTGGAGACCGAACGTCAGGAACGCAGCGATGGCCAGGCCGGGCTCGCACGTGTTCATGAGCGATTGGAGGGAGAGCAGCGCGCGCGTGCCGAGGTCGAAGCCTCGTTGGCTCAGACCCGAGACGCGCTGGCGACGGAACAGCAGGGCGCGGAAGCGGCTCGTGCCGAGCTGGCCCGTGAGCGCGAGGCCCTGGCGCAGGTGCGTGCCGAGCTGGCGGCCCGAGAGCAGGCCCTGACAGAAGTGCGCGAGACCTCCGAGTCCCGCGAGCAGGCGCTGCGCGCCAGCGTGGAGCGACTGGAGGGAGAACGCGCCCAGGCCGAGGACTCGGCGCGGGAGCTGAAGTCGACCCTGGATGCGCGGCTGTCCGAAGCGGAGTCCATGGGGGCGAGACTGGCGTCCGTGGAGCAGTCGCTGAGCGAGGCGGAGTCGGCGAAGCGCACGGTGGACGCGACACTCTCCGAGCGGGAGTGGGCCCTGCAAGAGCTCCAGGCCCAGGCCACTCGACTCACCGAGACCGCCACGGCGCGCGAGGTGGAGTTGGGTGAGCTTCGCGAACAGCTTGGGGCGCTAGAGGCCACGGAGACCGCGCTGGAGGCCACGCGCCAGGAAGTGCTGGACCTGCGAGGCGAGCTGACCCATCTGATGGCGGCGCGGCAGGAAGTGATGCGCCTGGGGATGGAACTCCAGCGCGCCATGGCCGCGCTGCACGACCGGGGAATGCACCTCTCCCGGCTCGACGCGGAGCTGGTGGACGCACGGGAACGGCTGGTTGCCCAGCGCGAGAACGCCGAGCTGCTCATGGTGCAGCTCGAGACGGCGCGGCGCTTCGCGGGGAAGGCCACCGCGATGGAGAACTCGCTCGAAAGCGAGCGCGCTTCGCTGGAGAGCACGCGCGCCGATTTGGAGGCCGCGCGGTCGGAGCTGGCGCGAGTCACCGAGTCGGCGCGGGCCGAACAGGAGCGGTCCACGACCCTGGATGCGCGACTGACGGAGGCCACCGAAGCACTGGGACAGGCCCGGGCGGACTGGGAGGTCCGGCTCGCCGACTTCACCGCGCAGCTTGAACTTCAGCGCTCGGAGCTGGAGTCCAATCGCGCGGAGAAGTCCGAGCTGGAAGCTCGCCTCTCGGAGACCCTGTCGCAGTTGGAGGCGCAGCGGTCGGCGCTGGTCGCGCTGGAGGCCCGGCTCACCGAGTCGGACTCGCTGCTCCAGGCACACCGTGCGGACCAGTCCGCGCTGGAAGCCAGGCTCACGGAGTTCAGCACCCGGCTCGAGGCGCAGCGTGTCGAGCGTGCGGACCTGGAGTCGAAGCTCACGGAGACGGTGGCGCAGCTCGAGGCCCAGCACTCCGTGCGCACGGACCTGGAGTCGAAGCTCACCGAGAGCGTGTCGCGACTCGACGCACAGCGCGCCGAACATGCGGACCTGGAATCGAAGCTCACGGAGACGGTGGCCCTGCTGGACGCTCAGCGCACGGACAGCGCCGACCTGGAGTCGCGGCTCGCGGACTCGGTGGCCCTGCTCGACGCCGAGCGCACGGACAAGACCGAGCTGGAGTCTCGGCTCACCGACGCCGAGGCACGCCGCTCCGAGCTGGAAGCCCAGTTCTCCGACCTCCAGGCTCGCGCTCAATCCATGCGCGAGGAGCACGGCGCCAGGCTCGTCGAGGCCACCACGGACTTCGAGGCCCGGCGCACCGAACTCGAAGCCCGCCTGTCCCACCTGGAATCCTCCACGACGGAGAGCGCCACCGCGCTCCAGTCCTTGCAGGACCGCCTGACTCGCGCCGAGTCGGAGCGTGAGCGACTCCAGTCGGACCTGACCGTCGCTCGGGCCGCCCGGGTCCGGCTGGAAGGCCGCATCACCGCCCTGGAGACAGCTTCCACGGATGCGGTGCGCCTGCTCGACACCGAGCGCGCCGAGCGCACCCGCGTCTCCGAGTCGTTGGAAGAAGCCCGACGCCAGCTCGCGCAGCGTGACGGCACCACGTCCGACCGTCTCACCACGCTGCGGACCGAGCTGACGCGCCTCCAGGAGCAGGCGCAGGCCCTGACGACGGAGAAGCAGGACCTCCTGAAGGATCGCTTCGAGCGGGAGCGCCTGGAGCCGCTCGTGAAGGAGCAGCAGGCCCGACTCACCGCCCTGGAGGCCGAGCGCAACGAACTGCTCAAGGCCACCGAGGAGCTCAAGGCCGCCTCGCAGACGGACGCCGTCCTGGAGATGGCCGCGGAGATGGAGCAGCTCCAGTCGGAGGTCGACTCGCTCCAGGAGAAGCTCCAGGCCCAGGAGACGGAGCTGGGCACCCTGCGCCGTCAGGTGGCCCGCGCCGGGGCCAACCCCGTTCAGGACATCTACGAGCGCGCCAACGCGGAGCTCAACGCGGTGAAGAGCGAGCTGTCCCGGCGCACGGGCGTGGCGCTGACCCCGCCCGGTGGCACGCCCGTCCGGGCCCCCACCATCCCTCAGGCCAAGCCCCCGCGCACCGCCGTGCCCGCGCTCGACATGCCCGACCCGCCCCCTCCGACGAAGAAGGCGGACGAGCGCGAGTGACGTTCCACGGCTAGGATTGCCACCGTGGACGTTCGCGAGCGCATCTTCAAGTACCAGGGGCTGGGCAACGACTTCGTGGTCCTGGACCGTCGCCGGTCCGGCGTGGACATCGACGCGGAGACCTCGCGTTGGATGTGCGACCGCCGGCTCGGCATCGGCGCCGACGGAGTCCTCGCGCTGCTCCCCTCCGAGCACGGCCTGGCCCGGATGGTCGTCCACAACGCCGATGGCAGCATCGCGGAGATGTGCGGCAACGGCCTGCGCTGCGCGGTGAAGTACCTGGTCGACCAGTCCGGGGACAATCCGGGCCGCATCGACGTGGAGACAGGCGCCGGAGTGCTCACCTGCATGCCCGGCTACGGTGACGGCGGGGTGGTCGCGGTGGACATTTCCATGGGGCCAGCACGGCTCGTGGCCCCCAACCTTCCGTCGGGTGTCACCGGGCGTGCGTTCCTGGACACGCCGCTGCCGGGGCACCCCGAGCTTCGCGCGTCCGCGGTGAGCATGGGCAATCCCCACCTGGTCCTCCTGGACCAGCCGTTGGAGGACGCGCCTCGACTGGGGCCGGTGCTGGAGCGGCAC
This sequence comes from Myxococcus sp. CA051A, assembly GCF_013336705.1. Lineage (NCBI taxonomy): Bacteria > Pseudomonadati > Myxococcota > Myxococcia > Myxococcales > Myxococcaceae > Myxococcus > Myxococcus sp. CA051A. The sequence continues at coordinate 1,049,356 of NZ_JABUMS010000001.1, forward strand.
CCCGACTTCCAGGACCGTACCAACGTCGAGTTCGTCCGGGTGGAGGAGGACGGCCTCACCGTCGTCGTGTGGGAGCGGGGCTGTGGGCTGACCCAGGCGTGTGGCACGGGAGCCTGTGCCTCGGCGGTGGCGGCGGTGCTGGCGGGGCGGTTGCCCTCGGACACCTGGCTGCGCGTCACCCTTCCGGGAGGCAACCTGCGCATCCGCGTGCCCGCCGACCTGTCCGACATCCGCCTCCGTGGACCTGTCGCCTTCGTCTTCGAGGGCGTTGTCGCGCTTGCTGGGGGCCGGTAACCTCCGACCTCCCCCTTCGCACCCGGGTCAGACAGCGCGTGGCCGGTCCCATTCTCGTCGTCGACGACGACCTGTTCTTCCGCCAGCTCGCCAGCGACATGCTGTCCCGTCATGGGCACCGCGTAGTCTCTGTGGAGAACGGCACGCTGGCGCTCGAGGAGGCGGCTCGCACGCCCTTCGACCTGGTCATCACCGACGTGGTGATGCCGGGCGTCGACGGCTTCGCACTCACCGCGCGCCTTCGCGAGAGAGACCCGGACCAGGAGGTCATCCTGGTCAGCCATCGCACCGACGTGAAGGGCTCGGAGATGGCCCTGCGCTCGGGCGCGGCGGACTGTCTGGCCAAGCCCGTGGAGGAGGCGGACCTGGTGCTCGCGGTGGACCGCGCCCTGGAGCGCGCCGCCCTGCGCCGCGAGCGCACCCAGCTGCGCGACGAGAACATCGAGTTCGCCCGCTTCCACAACCTGCACCAGCGCTGCCTGGAACTCATCTCCCAGTCTGATTTGGAGTGGCTCCAGGAGCGCATCATCTCGGAGCTGTCCGCGGTGTGCGACGCGCAGAGCGCCGCGCTGTGGGTGCTGGACGACCGGGGAGACCTGGTGCTGCGTGCGTACCGGGGGCTGCTCGACAAGCAGTTCCTCGCGGAGAAGATGAGCCCGGAAGGGCCGCTGGCGGGGCGCCTGCGGGACGCGCAGCCGTGGTTCGCGCGGGATGAGCGCTCCGCGGTGCTGTACGTGCCGCTGATGGTCTCCGGCGAAATCGTCGGCCTCGCGCAGCTGTCGGACCCGCTGGCCGGTGACTTCCGCGCCGAGCATTCGAGGGACGCCCGCGTGCTCGCGGACTTCGCCGCCGTGGGCGTGAAGAACGGCCGGCGGATGATGGCGCTCCAGCGCCTGGGCCTGAGAGACCGCGAGACGGCGGCCTACAACCTCAGCTACTTCACCGACTACGCGTCGAAGGAAATCTACAAGGCGCGGCGGTATGGGCGGACGTTCTCGCTGCTGACCTTCTCCATCGACAACCTGCCGCTGGTGCGCGTGCGCCAGGGCGCGGCGGACGCGAAGAAGGCGGTGCGCGGCATCATCCGCGCGCTGAGCAAGATCATCCGCGACTCGGACGTCATCGCGAAGGCGAGCGACCAGGAGTTCTATCTCCTGTTGCCGGAGACGGACTTCTTCGGCGCGATGATGTTCGTGCGTCGCGCGGTGGCGGCGGTGCGCGAGGAGCCTGAAGTCCAGGACGTGGAGTCCCGCCTGCCGCTGGCCCTCGTGGGCGGAGCCAGCACCTTCCCCAAGGACGGGGAGGACTTCGACGAGCTGGTGCACCGCTGCCGTCGCCGCATGGACGAGCGCCGCGCGTCGCTCCAGCGGCGGCTGATGCTGGACGGGCTGCCGTTCTGGGACGAGGTGGACCTGCTCTTGGGCACGCCCAACAGTCCCAGACTGCCCGTGGACGAGCGCGCCGAGCCGAGCCGCCGGGGCAAGGTCGCGGATGTCCTCTTCGACGAACTCCAGGCGGAAATCGCGCGCGAGCTCACCCGAGACCCGGGCACGCGCGGCCTCCTGTACGTGGGCGGGCCGGAGATTCGCGCGGACCTGCCCATCGCGGCCGGGCTGGAGTCGGCGCCGCCGGACCTGTCCTCTCGCATCTACCTGCTGGGGCGCCGGGTGGACCTCGAGTCGCATCCCGCGCTGACGCCCGTGTTCCTGGAGGGCGACGAGCGCGTGTCCCGGCATGAGTTCATCCTCTGGCTGTCGGAGAGCGCGGCCTACGCGCTCATCCAGCGGCGGGGGCGGGGCGCGACGTGGGGCTTCCACACCTCGGACACCGCCGTGGTGGACGGGCTCATCTCCAAGCTGCAGGCCGAATACGACCTGCAGCCCTACTGACACGAAGCGGAGCGACCCATGGCCCAGGTCCGGAAGATCCTCATCGCCGACCCCGACCTTGAGTCCGTGCGCGCGCTGTCCCGCGAGCTGCGCACCAAGGGCTATCAGGTTCACTACGCGCCGGATGGCTCCCGGGCGCTGGAGGTGGCGGTGCTGCGCCACCCGGACCTCACGCTGTTCGATGAGAACTGCCGGCTGCTGGAGGCGCGCACCTTCATCCAGATTCTGCGCACCAACCCGCGCACCGAGGACATCCCGGTGGTGCTCACCACGTCGAGCTTCGACGGGGACCGGTATCGCGGCCTGCGGGATGGCTACCTGCGCAAGCCCTTCAACCTGGACGAAGTGCTCAGCCGCATCGAGCACATCTTCCGGCGCAACGAGGCGGCCAAGGACCTCAAGGTCGAGCAGCAGGAAATCGAAGGCTCCCTCAGCCAGCTCAGCATCCCGGACCTGATGCAGTTGCTCGGGATGAACCGGCGCAGCGGGAAGCTCTCGCTGGAGCGGGGCAACGAGCGCGGCGAAATCCACGTGGTGGAGGGCCGCCCGGTGAATTCGAAGCTGGGGCGGGTGGAAGGTGAGAAGGCGCTGTTCCGCCTGCTGGCCTGGGGCGATGGGACCTTCACGTTCTCCCCAGGCGCCAGCGCGGCGAAGGCTCGCATCAACCGCGCCATGGACGACGCGCTGCTGGAAGGCATGCGCCAGTCGGACGAGGTGAATCGCCTGATGCCGGGCCTGCCGCCGCGCCACACGCGGCTGATGCTGGCGCCGGACGTGGAGCTGCAACAGGACCAGCACCCGGTGACGGCGCAGGTGGTGGACCTGCTGCGCCAGCCGCGCGCGCTGGGCGAGGTGCTGGACCTGGCGCCCGCCACGGACCTGGAAGTGCTGGGGGTGCTGTCCACCCTGATGCAGCGGGGCGTGGCGAGGCCGGCGGACGTACACGGCATGGACGCGAACGCCAACGAGCTGCTGGGCGCCGCGGAGGTGCATGCCCTGCGAGGCCGCATCCTCCGGACGAAGGCTCCGTCGAGGGTGGCGACCGCCAAGATTTTCGTCTGCGGCAGCGGCTCGTCGGCGGCGCGGCGGGTGATGGCCCGCGTGCCGGGCCTGGAGGCCTTGTCGGCGGAGCCCACGGCCGTGAAGAGCGGCTTCGGGACACTGGGGCGACTGGTGCTCAGCGAGGTGCTGCGGCTGGACTTCTGCACGCTGCCTCCGGCCGAGGCGGCACGGCCCCTGTGGCGCCCCTTCAGCGCGGGCGCGGTGGGCGCGTTGCTGCTGGACGTGTCGGAGCCGGCGGTGGGACTGGCGCACTATCTGGCGTGGGAGGCGCGGATGCCGATTGTCGTCGTGGGCGCGGAGGTGCCCGCGGCGCTCCAGGGCGCCCCCGCCGGGGCACTGAGCGTGGTGGACGACCTGGGCGAGGCGCTGAGGTCGCTGCTCGTGCAGGCCCTCAACCCCGCGCCCATGCTGCCCGGCGTGCCCCAGGTGCAGCGGGCCAGCGCCTTTGTCGCGTAGTCGCTGCTAGGCGGCGGGCGCGGCGGGCCTGGCCTCGATGCCGAGCGCCTCGTTCGCGAAGCGGTACATCCGGGCCCGGAGTTGGTCCAGCGCCGCGAGGGTGTTTCGGCCGCCGCGGTTGGCCTCGTCCTCCAGCTTGTCCTTGCAGCGCAGGTCGACGCAGAGGCTGATGCCCACGCGGCGCTTGCTGTTCACGTCGGTGGTGAGCAGGTCCACCGCGTGCGACGAGCCGTAGTTGTGGCACCACTCGCACATGCGGGCGACATCGAGACCTCCTCCGGTATCGCGCCGGAAGATGATGCCGATGGGCTGGTGGCTGCCGGGCGCGGAGAAGACCAGGTACACGCGCGCGCCGGACGTCTCCGTCCAGGCCAGGTAGTCACGAACGAACAAGGGGAAGATGAGACCCGGCGGCATTTCCATGACGCGGCGGTCTCTCGGACGAAAGGACTGGATGAGGTCCCGGTCGGTTTCGAATCGGAACACGGCTGCTCCTTGGAGAACGTCTCGACCTAACAGCCAGCGGCCCCCGATTCTACCCAAACCCACCAGGAAGCCAGGCCCCTCGTCCCCTGGTTGCCAGGGGAGAAGGGGCCCCATCCCACGCGACTGTGCATGCCATTGCACACGGCGAGTCGCGTCATCTGGGTCCATTCGCACGTCGTTTCAACGGCTGACCCGCGCGTGACATGGCGATGGGAGAACCATGGCGCTTCATCCGGCGCAGGGCCGGACACACCCCACCTCGTAGGAGCCCCTCTCAATGGAACGAGTCGCACCGCCGTCGAGCAAGGAGCTCATTGCCCGGACACGTCCCTTCGCCGTGCAGGATGTGGCGCGTTCGGGTTGGAACCTGGCGGCCACCTATGCCGCGCTCGCCGCGGCCGTGACGCTGGCGGTGGCCGCGCCCTGGTGGCCCCTGCGCGTCGTGGGCGGCGTGCTGGAGGCGCTCGTCCTCATCCGCGCGTTCATCCTCTTCCATGACGCCATGCACGGGGCGCTGCTGCCCTCGTCGCGCTGGGCGAAGGTCCTCTTCCAGGTGCAGGGCATCCTGACGCTCACGCCCGCGCGCATCTGGAACGACACGCACAACCACCACCACGCGAACACGGCGCGCATCGCCGCGGACTCCGCGGGCACGTTCGCGACGTGGACCACCGAGCAGTGGCGCAAGGCGTCCGGCTGGCAGCGGCTGGGCTATGCGGTGGAGCGCCACCCGGTGACCATCCTGTTCGGCTACGTCACCGCGTTCCTCATCAGCCTGTGCCTGGTGCCCTTCGTGAAGGACCCGAAGCGCTACTGGACCTCCGGGCTCGCGCTCGGCGTACACGTGGCCCTGTCCGTGGCGCTCTGGGTCTTCTTCGGCCCCGCCGTGTACCTGTTCGCCTTCGTGGGCCCGCTGCTCCTCGCCTACGCGCTGGGCACGTACCTGTTCTATTCGCAGCACAACTTCGACGAGGTCCGCATCCTACCGGAGGGGCAGTGGACCCACGCGGATGCCGCGCTGGAGGCCTCCAGCTACCTGCGCTGCGGCAAGGTGATGGCGTGGTTCACCGGCAACATCGGCTACCACCACGTGCACCACCTGAACCCGCGCATCCCGTTCTATCGACTCCCGGAGGCGATGGCCGCCATCCCCGAGCTGCAGAACCCCCACGTCACGACGCTGAGCCCGCGCGACATCGTCCATTGCCTGCGGCTGAACCTGTGGGAGCCGTCACTCGGGCGGATGGTGCGCTACCGCGACGCCAACGTCCGCGCCTGGGCGGCGCGGGCCGACGTGCCTCCCCGGAGCGCGGTCTCCTCCGAGGGGCACGCGGTGTCGTGACGGCTCAGTTGTTGAGCATGGGCTGACCCTGGTGCGCCACCAGCAGGTCATGCATGTCGTTGGCGTGCTCCTCTTCCTTGGCGAGGATGTCCTCGAGGAGCCGCCGCGTGGTGGGGTCCTTGTCCGAGAAGTAGCGAATCAGGTCGCGGTACGTCTCGATGGCGATGCGCTCCGCGACCAGATTCTCTCGAATCATGTCCACCAGGTTCTGCCCCTCGACGTACTGACTGGAGCTGCGTGACAGCAGGCCGTCGGGGTTGAAGTCCGGGCGCCCCCCGAGCTGGTTGATGCGCTCGGCGAGCCGCAGCGCGTGCTCCTGCTCCTCGCGCGCGTGCTCCCCGAACTCCTCCTTCACCGCCTCGCTGTGGATGCCCATCGCGGACACGTAGTGGTACGTGTAGCGCAGCACGCAGACGATTTCCGTGGCGAGCGCGTCGTTGAGCAGCTTGAGCGTCGTGTTCACATCGCCCTCGTAGTTCTCGGTGAGGGCGCCTTCCTCCAGGTGCTCACGGGCTCGACGGCGGATCTCCTGGAGGTCGCTGACGAAGGGCTGCGTCTCGGGCATGTCCTGGTCTCCTTTCGGCGAATGCGTGACAGGAAGCTGGGACCTCGGGGGCGGGGTCGACCACCCTCGCTCATGACGTCCCGGGCCTGCCCGTCCCGCCCCCCGGAAGGAGCTTTCTGTTCGCCGTGGCGCGGCGTGCCCGCTACCGCGCCGCCGAGTGTGGCCCCGCGATGGGAGGCTGCCCCGTGGGCGGTGCTATCGGGCCCGTGTGGGGCACGGGGGCTCCGGTGGCGCTCGCCACCTCGTCGGGCTCGGGGCCCACGTTCCACTGGCCCGTCCGCCCTGTCACCCGCGCGCCCACCGGCTGGGTCTTCGCCACCAGCGCGGCCTCCTGGTCCGGTGGAACCAGGTAGCGGCTGACATCGGGTTGCACCAGGTCGCTCGTGGCGACGAAGGTCCAGGGGCGGCGGACGTTCATGCCTGGCAGGGGCATGGGCTGCCAACCGGCGAGGCCCTCCCCCCAGCGCCAGTCCACCCAGGAAGGGGCCCACTCGTCGTCGGGCCACCAGACCCAGCCCTCCGAGGGAGCGACGAACCACCTGCCGTAATGGAAGGGCGCCCAGCCCCAGTCCCAGTCGCTCTGGAACGTCCAACCCCAGTCGCTGAACACCCACTGGCCGGAGGTGGCGTAGGGCACGAAGTCCAGGCCCACGAGCTTCGCGTCGGGGCGCCACACCCAGCCCACCTCGGGGAGCTGGAGCCACTCGCCATGCGGCGCCATCACATCGCGGAAGATGGAGATGTTGCTGCCCAGCGTCGTGGACGTCGACTTCAACTGGGGACCGAACTCCTCGGGCCCCATCGCGCAGCCGAGCCCCGCCAGCAGCGCGCCCGCGCTCACGCCACCCAGGCGCAGCCAGCGCCAGGTTTCATTCCAGGTGCGCATCGTCGGCCCTCCGTGATGGATATCCGTCACGCCTCAGGATGTGCCTTCTCCTTGAACGCAGAGACCCTCGGGGGCGATGCCTGGAATGCTCGGCTGCCCAGCGCGCGCCGGCCCCCTGGTTGACTTCCTGTCACCCGGGCGAGGCAGACTGCCCTCCGTGCGCGTGAACAAGCTCCTCCTCTCCGTCGTGCTGCTGACCCCAGCGGTGGCCCTGGCGGGCATGCCCAGCTTCTTGTTCACGGAGATCGCCGAGCAGCGCTTGGAGGCCATCTCCTTCTTCATCGCCGTCTTCCTGCTCGTGTCGCTGGGCGTCTGGGGCTTGTGGAACTGGCTGCGACGGGATGTGCCCCGGTTGCCGAGGCTGAGCTACAGGGCCTCGCTCGCGCTGGTGTTCCTGGTCGGGCTGGGCCTTCAGCTCGTCCTGTCGATGATTGCCGGTGGCCGCGAGCTGATGACCCCGGGCGCCTGGGAGAAGAAGGGCGCGACCTACCAGGTCATCCCCGCGCCACCCCCCTCGGACGCGGACCTGCTGGTCCAGGCGCGGCGTCAGCGTCTGGATGAGCTGCGCGTGGCGCTGTGGGCCTATGCCGCCGAACATGGGCGCGACTTTCCGAAGAGCGACCTGGGCACCGAGCTTCCCGCGGCGCGCTGGAAGGTGCTTGGGGACTCCGGCCTGCACTTCATCTACATCGGAGGGCAGAAGGCGGACGCGCCCGCGACGCCCCTGGCGTACGAGCCGGGCATCTTCGGCCGTGAGCGCTGGGTGCTCTTCACCGACGGCGACCTTCGGCGCCTCCCCGTCGAGGACATCCATCGCTCGTTCGTGGCGGAGGGCGCGCCGTGAAGTCGAAAAAGGGCGTGACCTTCCTGGGCGTCATCTTCGTGATGATGATCTTCCTGTGCATGGGGCAGGTCTGGGTCATGAAGGTGCCCTTTCTGCTCGCCTTCGGCTGGCTGTCCTTCCTCCAGCAGGTGTTGCCGGAGGTGACGTTCCGCTGGGGCGCCATCGCCGAGTTCCTGCTCGTGGCGGCGGTGCTCGCCGCGGGCTCGCATCTGTTCCTCCGGTGGTTGTGGCGTCAGCTCCACGCCGAGGCGCCAGAGGCCTCCGTGTGGCGCCCGCGCTGGAGCGTGTCGCTGCTGCTGCTCGGGGTGTTGCTCTTCGCCGCGACGATGGCCTCGGTGGGAATCGGACATCACGTGGGCTGGCTGATGTCGGGGCGCGCGCGCCTGGTGCGCAGCTCGTGGCCAGGGATTGAACCGGAGGGCACGCGGACCGCGCGCTGGCTCTGTGAAGAGGCCCGGGACCAGCTCAAGGCGGGGACACCGGACGGGCAGCTCACCCGGAAGCTGCTCGCAGACCCCTCTCTTCGCCCCATCGTGGAAGCGCAGTACGTGGTTCCGCACGTGAGCCCCGAGGGAAAGCCGGTCATCGTGGTGTTCGCGCGGGACCCACTCGTTCGCGAGCGGGATGGCGGCGTGCGCTGTGGTCCGGCATCGTTTGGCGTCGAGTCGCTCGATGCGAAGGTCCTGGCGCAGTGGCTCGCCGAACCACGCGCCGTCGCGAGCCCTACTCCCTGACGCTCGAAGTGCTTCAAGTGAAGCCGCGCGCGGAGGCCTCGTCGCGGGGGTGCTAGGCTCGCACTCCCCGTGCGGGCCTTGAAATGAAGCCCGACGGGTCACCTGGAGGAGCCGCTCATGTCTTCGCGTCGCTTGTCGCATCCCTGGAGCCTTGCCGTGGTGCTCGCCTTCGCGCTGGCCGCGCCGCCCGCGCTGGCGGAGTTGGTCGAGGAGGAGCTGGTCTCTCGCGAGGGCTCCAGCTCACAGGCTTCGTTGCTCACCTGTGGGCCGGCTCGGTGTGGCGGAGACTGGAACTGCGAGGCGAACTGCCCCGAGGCGGCGACCGCCGTCTGCGTCGACTTCTACTGCGTGTACACGTACCCGGATCCAGGCGGTGGTGGCGGTGGCGGTGGCCCGGGCTCGCAGTGCACGGGTTACCGCTGCGGCGGCGACTGGAACTGCGTCTGCGAGGGGCTGCAAGGCACCTGCGGCGCGAATGGCATGTGCGTTTTCTGAGTGGAAGCCCGGCGGTGAGCACTTGGCAGTCCGCGCGTCGTGACTAGTTTCCCGCGCACAAATGCGACGCCGGGGCGAAAGCCCGGGCGTCGTCACGCGAGGAGCTGACGGTGCAGGCGAAGATGCTGCTGGCCCTGGTGGTGGGTTCCCTGACGTTCGGAGTGGGCTGCCACCGCAACACCCGTGAGAGCGCGAAGGATGATGCGGAGCGCGCCGCGGACAAGACCGAGGACACCGCCGAGAAGGTGGGCGACAAGGTCGAGGACGCCGCCGAGGAGGCGGGCGACAAGATTGAAGACGCCACCGACAAGTAGCTCGGAGGTGTAGGCCCCTGGCCTTCCCGGACGCCGCACCGCGTTGGTTCAGCAGTCGCGTTTCGGGAAGGCCGTGGGTTGCCGTCAGCGTGGGGACTGGCTGAATAATCAGCCCCATGGGAACGCTCACGCTCAGCGCCTCCGCGCACCTGTGGGAGCAGTTTCTCGTCGGCGCGCTCGACGAGGACGTGGCCTCGGTTCCAGAGGCACCGCCGATACTCTCCCGCTGGCAACGCTCACGCGCGCTCGGCGCTCCGAGCACGGGCCTGCCCGACGAGGGGCCCAGTGTCGCCGGCGTCGCGCTCATCGAGCGGCGAGCCCGCCTGGAGCCGGTGTGGCACGAGGTCCGTGACATCCTGGACGTGCTCGCCGCCGCGCCCATGCCGTCAGGGCGGGTGGCGCTGCTCGCGGACCGGGAGGGCGTCATCCTCGCGACGCGCAGCTCGGGGGGCGACTTCAGGGACCACGCCGACTACGTGCGACTGGTGGCCGGGGCCTGTTGGGACGAGGTGTCGCGAGGCACCAATGCGATTGGCACCGCGCTGGTGGAGTCCTCGGCCGTGGCGGTGGTGGGGCCCGCGCACTATGCGCAGCGGCACCATGGGCTGGTCTGTTACGCCGCGCCGGTGAGAGACCCGTTCGGCGAAGTCGTCGGCGTGCTGGACGTCACCGGGCCCGCGAGTGGCGCGGACCCGCTGGTGCTGGTGGCGGTGGCGAGCATCGCTCACTCGGCGGAGGCGCGACTGCGCGAGGTGGCGTGGGCGCGTGTGGCGGCGGCCGCGCGAGGGGAAGTGGATGCCCACCTGTCGCGCGAGGACGGCCCGGTGCTGCTCATCGAGCCGCCGGGTCGCGTGCGGCGTCTCAATGGCGCGGCGCGCTCGCTGCTCGGCCTGGAGTCATCCCCGGGGGACGTGTCGCCGACTCGGATGCTCGGCTTGTCCTGGCGGGCGTTGAAGGACGCGGCGTTGAGAGGCCACGCGCTGGAGGCGCGTCATCAGGCCTCGGGTGCGACGTGGCGGGTCCACGCGGAAGCGGTGGGGGAGGGGGACTCGGCGCTCGCGGTGCTGGTGCGGCTGGAGCCTCGTGCGACGCGCGTCACGGCGCGGATGCCGCCCGAGGTGGCCGAGAGCGGGCCCGATGGAGGGGCCTGGGCCGCGCTGAAGGGGAGTGACCCGGAGCACCGCGCGACGCTGCGAGAGGCCGCGCGCTTCGCTCCCACGACGCTGCCGGTGTTGCTGCTCTCGGAGACGGGTACGGGCAAGGAGTTGCTCGCGCGCGCGGTGCATGCCGCGAGCGCGGTGGCCTCCGGACCCTTCGTCGCCGTCAACTGTGGCGCGCTCTCCGCTTCGTTGCTGGAGAGCGAGCTGTTCGGTCATGCGCCGGGAGCCTTCACGGGGGCTCGCGCGGGTGGGGCCGAAGGCAAGCTGGCGGCTGCGGATGGAGGCACGCTCTTCCTCGATGAGCTCGCGGAGATGCCCGCGGCGCTGCAGGTGACGCTGTTGCGTGTGCTGGAGGATGGCGGGTACTCGCGTGTCGGCGAGTCGCGCGTGCGGCACTCGCGCTTCCGACTCATCGGCGCCACGTGTCGGGACCTCGAAGCGGCCGTGAGCGCGGGCACCTTCCGGAGCGACCTCTACTATCGCCTCCAAGGCGCGGTCCTTCGCTTGCCGCCGCTGCGCGAGCGGGTGGACCTGCCGGAGCTGGCCCGGTCGTTGTTGAGTGGGCTGTCCGTCGAAGGAGGCCATCCCGCGAGCACGCTGTCCGCAGAGGCGCTGGCTCGTCTGCGGGCACACGCCTGGCCGGGCAACGTGCGGGAGCTGAAGACGGTGCTCCGCATGGCCCTGGTCCGAGCAGGAGGAGCGCCCGTGGTGAACGCGGCCGCGCTTCCGCCCGAGCTGGGGCGAGCACCCGCGCACGTGCCACCCGTGTCCCCGCCACCCGTCGAGCCCGTGGCCTCCCCGGGCCTCAGGGAGCTGGAGGCCCACGCGATTCTCGACGCGCTGTCTCGCAGTGGTGGGAACGTGGCCCGCGCGGCGCGGCTGCTGGGGATTGCTCGCAGCACGCTGTACCGGATGGTGGAGCGCTTCGGGTTGGTGCTCCCTCCGCGCTCGTGATGCGAGCTTTCCCGTAGGCGCGCCGTGGGTCCGCGAGGGGACGGTGGCTCGTCCTCATCGGAACATTCCATCCGTGCGGTGGCACACCCGCGCGCGACACTGTCGCGAGGTGCTCCACGCGGAGCGGACAGAGGTGTCGCATCGCGGGACACGACGCGCCGCGACGTCGGTGGTGCGGGGCGTGGCATGCGCGCTGCTCTGGGGGGCACGGCTTCCACCCGCAGCCCCACCCGCAAGGAGAGCGTTCATGATCTACGCCGCCCCCAATCAGCCTGGCTCGAAGGTGAAGTTCAAGGCCCGCTATCAGAACTTCATCGGCGGTCGCTGGGTCGAGCCGAAGCGCGGGCAGTACTTCGAGAACATCTCGCCCGTGACGGGGCAGGTCTTCTGCGAGATTCCTCGCTCCACCGCGGAGGACATCGACCTGGCGCTGGATGCGGCGCACGCGGCGCGCGTCTCGTGGGGCCGCACGTCACCCACCGCGCGCTCGAACATCCTGCTGAAGATCGCCGACCGCATGGAGCAGAATCTGGAGATGCTCGCGGTGGCGGAGGCCTGGGACAACGGCAAGCCGGTCCGCGAGACGCTCGCGGCGGACCTGCCGCTGGCCATCGACCACTTCCGCTATTTCGCCGGCTGCATCCGCGCGCAGGAAGGCACGGTGGGCGAGTTGGACCACGACACCGTCGCGTATCACTTCCACGAGCCCCTGGGCGTGGTGGGGCAGATCATCCCGTGGAACTTCCCCATCCTGATGGCGGTGTGGAAGGTGGCGCCGGCTCTGGCGGCGGGCAACTGCGTGGTGCTCAAGCCCGCGGAGCAGACGCCCGCGAGCATCCTCGTCCTGGCCGAACTCATCCAGGACCTGCTGCCCGAAGGTGTCCTCAACATCGTCAACGGCTTTGGCGTCGAGGCGGGCAAGCCGCTGGCGAGCAGCCCTCGCGTGGCGAAGATCGCCTTCACCGGTGAGACGACGACGGGCCGGCTCATCCTCCAGTACGCGAGTGAGAACCTCATCCCGGTGACGCTGGAATTGGGCGGCAAGAGCCCGAACATCTTCTTCGACGACGTCATGGCGCACGACGACGACTTCCTGGACAAGGCGATGGAGGGCTTCTCCATGTTCGCGCTGAACCAGGGTGAGGTCTGCACGTGTCCGTCGCGCGCGCTGGTGGGCGAGGGCATCTACGGCCAGTTCATCGAGCGGGCGCTGGAGCGCGTGAAGAAGGTCAGCCCGGGCAACCCGCTGGACACGGAGACGAAGCTGGGCGCGCAGGCGTCGAATGATCAGCTCGAGAAGATTCTCGGCTACATCGACATCGGCAAGAAGGAGGGCGCCAAGGTCCTCATGGGCGGCGAGCGCGTGAGTCTGCCGGGCGACCTCAAGGGCGGCTACTACGTGGCGCCCACGGTGTTCCAGGGCCACAACAAGATGCGCGTGTTCCAGGAGGAGATCTTCGGACCGGTGGTGAGCGTCACCACGTTCAAGGACTTCGACGACGCGATGCGCATCGCCAACGACACGCTGTATGGCCTGGGCGCCGGCGTGTGGACGCGTGACACGAACACCGCGTACCGCGCGGGCCGCACCATCGAGGCGGGCCGCGTGTGGACCAACTGCTACCACCTGTACCCGGCGCACGCGGCGTTCGGCGGCTACAAGCAGTCGGGCATCGGCCGCGAGACGCACCGGAAGATGCTGGACCACTACCAGCAGACGAAGAACCTGCTCGTCAGCTACAGCCCGAAGGCGATGGGGTTCTTCTGATGAGTGACACCCGTGCCGGGCCCGGCGCGGGTGGGCAGACGGAGCAGGAGGTGGCCCGGGTGGCGGTGACGCCCGAGGCCGCCGCCGTCATCCGCTCCCTGCGTGCCGCGAATGGTCCGCTGATGTTCCACCAGTCCGGCGGCTGCTGCGATGGCAGTGCCCCCATGTGTTATCCGGCGGGGGAGTTCCGTGTCGGTCAGCGGGATGTCTTCCTGGGCGACGTCGAGGGCTGCCCCGTCTACATCGGCGGCGCGCAGTTCGAGGTCTGGCAGCACACGCACCTGACGCTGGACGTGGTGCCTGGAAGGGGCGCGGGCTTCAGCCTGGAGTCGCCCCTGGGCGTGCGCTTCCTCACGCGCAGCCGTGTCTTCACGGATGAGGAATACGAGCGCATGAAAACCCAGCCACCGCCAAGGCGGGGACCACCGGAGTGAGCAAGGGTCCCGGGCTCGAAGTCGGGCCCGGGTCGCCCGCCACCCGACCGTAACTCTTCATGTTACGGCACGGCCAATGACAATCATCCCCTCAAATCAGACCCATGCGGTGTCATGAATACACCATTTACACTGCGTGAGAGTACTTATACAGAGTGCAGGCCCCAACACAGGGGCAACTCGAAATGAGGGGGAAGTCATGAAGCTGTTCAATACGTTTGGAGTTGTGGGAGTGGTGTCTCTGATGGCCGTTGGGTGCGGCGGGGAATACACGCCGGAAGAGGCCGCTCAGAGCCCGGAGATGGGTGAGGCGACGCAGGCCGTGGAGAGCGCGTTCATCGCTGGCGGTCAGACGCGTGACTTCTCGACCTGGCTGTTCGGTGTGACGCCGTTCTATGTCCGGAACATGTCCGCCACCCGCTCCACGCGCTTCAACGCGTACTGTGGCGCCAACAACATCTCCATCCTGCTGGCGCCGAATCAGGTCTATCCCACGAGCCTGAACTGCGCCTGGCCCGGCGCGCGCCTGTATGTCCAGAACCAGGGCCTCAGCCCGACCCTCGACCAGATCTACGTCGAGACGCACTGAGTCGCGGCAAAAGCGCGCTCTTTGAGGTCGTGCTTGGGGGAGTCTCCGCGAGGGGGCTCTCCGAGACGGCCCGCACGAAGCTGCTCCGCTGGGGCAAGTAGCCCCGAGGTGCGCGAGCGTCTCCGGGCCCGATACAGGGCCCGGAGACAGTCGTGCCCGGGGGAACCTCAGGAGGACTTGTACGCGTCCGCGATGCGCAGCAGGTCCACGATGGTGAAGTCGCCGCCCGTGCCGTAGGTGGGCTTCCAGCCCTTGTTGTGCAGGAAGGACTGGGGGTCGTTGATGAGCACGCTGAAGAACGTCTCGCCCACGATGCGACCGCCCACGGGCCCGAGGAAGCGGCCCTGGTTGGCGAGCTTCGCCTCCTTGAGGATGTAGTACCAGAGCGGCGCCAGCGTGCTCCCCCAGTTCGTCGGCAAGCCCAACTGGGAATTGGAGTACTGGGTCGTCCCCAGCGCCTTGGCGACCGTTTGTCCCGCCGGCAGGGTGAACTCATTCTGGCGCAGCAGGTTGCGGCCCGGCAGCGACAGGTAGAGCGGATCCGGCTTGCCCTGATACTGGGGATTGTCGAAGCCGGGGATGAGGGCCTGGGGCAGCTGAAGCAGCTCCGACGCCACCAGCGTGTCGAACAGCTTGGCGCCCTGGGGCGTGACGCGGGAGTCGGTGTCGAAGAAGTACTTCCAGTCCACGCGCTTCTCCGGGCTCAGGAACGTCCCGGGCTGGTGCAGGTCGAAAATCTGCGCGCCCTTGTAGTTGTCATTGACCTGGTAGAACTCGCGAATCGTCGCGTGGCCCATGCGGTAGGCGGCCGCAGAGAACTCGATGGGAATCGCCTGGAGGTTGGGCGGGAAGTACTGCGGGCCCTGACTCACCAGCTTCCCATACAGCTCATCCCCGACGAAGCGGCGCACGAAGTCGTGGTAGACAATCCACTGGTAATGCCAGCGCACGCGCTGCGACGCCTCGGTGAAGAGCGCCCCTCCGGAGAACTGGCTCGACAGGTCCTTGACCACCTGATTGTGGAACTTGATGACGGCCAGGTGGAGCTGGTCGACGAACATGTTGTCGTCATTGCGCGGGTCTCCGATGATGGCCGTGCCCTGTGAGTTGCGGAGCACGTCGCCGTCCGGATTGTCGGGCCGGCCGAACAGCAGCGTGGCGCCGTCCTTCTGGTCGAAGAGGAAGGCGTCCTGCACGGGCCCCCGGCCATAGATGTTGCCCAGGTCCAGGGTGGGGGTGATGGCATCCCGCGTCTGGTTGGGTTGGGTGTCCCGGCCATTGATGTTCGAATAGACGTCGAACGTCAGGTCGTGGTCCAGGAACTGGCCCAGGAACGTGTAGCCCGCGGGGATGGTGGGGTTGTCCTGGGGGAGGCCCCGGCCCTGGTTGGCCACATCCATGGGGCCTCCAGGCAGGGTGAGCGCCCGGAGGTCCTCCACGTTGAAGAGGGAAGGGCCCAGGTCCGGGAACATGCGGAAGAAGTCGGAGACGACGGGGCCGTTGTCTCCGCTCAGCGACTGCGCGGACTTGTTGGAGACGGCCGTGCCCACACCGCCGTGGGGGCGCACCAGGTTGCCGGAGGGCGTCTTGGACAGCATCGCGTTTCCCGCACCCCGGTGGAATGGACAGCCGCTCCCAGGCAGCGCGGTGTGGCCCGAGGGCCGGTTCTTGTCACTCATGATGGGTCTCCTCGTGAATGGGAAGCGCGGCCTATGACGTGATGGTGATGTACGGGTCCCACGAGTAGGTGCCCACCTTGTTGCCCTGGTTGTCCGTCACCTGGAGATAGAGCTGGTAGGTCACCCGCCCGCCGGGGAGCGTGGCGGTGGGCAGCATCGCGGTGGACTGGAAGAAGAAGTCCACGTAGGGCTGCACGTTGAAGCCGCTGCTCTGCCCGCCCGACACCTCGGGGACTGGCACCTTGATGTGGGACACCAGAGGCTGGGGCTGGGTGATGCACTGCGCGTTTCCGGAGACATTCATCTTGTAGAGCAGGGCGCTGTAGCGCGTGTTGAGCGTCAGCGACGCCAGCCGCCACCGGAGGTTGTCGTTGGTCTTCGCGGCGACCGTCAGCTCGGATATCGCCTCCGCCCCCACGGCCGAGTCCCGCCGGACGAGCATGTACACACAGTCCGCGATGGCCACCCCGGGGTTGTCGAGCGACGCGTTGGGGCCGTACTTGCCGATGACCTTGTCCACGTCCACCACGGTGAGCACATCGATGAAGCCGTTATCCTGTCCCATATCGCATCCAATCCTTTCGGAAGAAGAAGCCAGACACCATCGGCGAGCCCGCCGATGACTTCATGAGGTGATGGAGATCTGCGGATCCCACGAGAAGTAGCTCAGGATGTTCCCGTCGTTGTTCGCCAGGACGAACGAGAACTGGTACGAGACATTGGGCGGCGAGGGGTTCACCGCCGTCGCCTGGAAATAGGCGTCCGTATAGGTCTGCGTCTGGTTGATGGTCACCTGGAAGCCATTCACCGACGGGAGGGGCACCGTCACCGTGGGCTCGATGAGGCCGGGCTGGGTGATGAGCCCCACGCCCCGGAGGATGTTGCACTGGCTGAGCGCGACGCTGAAGCGCGTGTTCCCGGTCAGCGAGGTGATGCGCCAGCGGATGTTGTTGTTGGTGTTGAGGGTGATGACCAGGTCATCCGTCGCCTGTCCGGAGAGCACCTCGTCCTGGCGGACGAACATGTAGATGTAGGGCGTGCTCTCGCCCAGGGACACGGGCCTGTTGGCGTCCGTGCTGAACTTCCCCTGGTAGGCCTGGTAGATGCTCTCCGCATCCACGACGACGAGGACGTTGGCTGTATTTTCAGTATCCGGCATGGACCACTCCTGATTGAGGCGGGGTGAGAGGGCTCAGCGGGGCCGCAGGATTCCGGGGCGCTGGATGGAGAAGGGCTGGATGTTGAACTGGGTGACGCCCGTCAGCGCGAGCTCTGCGAGAATCTTCCCGAGCAGCGGCGTGAACTTGAACGCCTGCCCCGTGTCACCGGTGAACAGGAGGATGTCCGGATGGCCGGGCAGGGCATCCAGGACGAAGTTCAAGTCGGGGGTCATCGTGTAGAGGCAGCCCACGGGGTCCTGTGCCAGGGATTGAAGGCCCTGGAAGTGCGCGCGCATGAATCTGTTGAGCAGCTCCACCATCCGAGGGTCCGCCTGGGGCGGCGAGGTGGGCGGCAGCGGGGACTTCTGGAAGGTGAAGTCCGTGCCCACCTTGAGGCGCCCGGGCGTCAGGAGCGGGGGCAGGCCGTAGTAGGTCGTCTGGTCATCGCCAGGGAACTGGGGCGCGCCGAAGTAGAACCAGAGTGGGTAGTTGTACTGGGATTGGGCCACCGTGAAGTAGGCATACGTCATGGTCCAGACCTCCAGCTCCAGCTGGAGGTTCAGGCTGTCGAGCACCGGGTTGGTCCAGGCGGAGGGCACCAGGATGAGCTTCTTGCCGGTGTAGTCCCCTTGCGCGGTGGAGACGGTGACCTGTCCCGGCGCGTCCTGGATGCGGCTGACCGTCCGGCGGGGAATCATGGTGACGCCCTGCTTGCGACAGAGCTGGGCGAGGGCCTGAAGGGCCCGGTCCGCCGCGATGACGCCGGCCTGGGGCTGCACCAGTCCGACGACGTCGTCACTCAGCCCCTTGAGCGCGGGGTAGCGGTCCGGGAAGTCCGCCGCGGTGAGGCGGGTGAAGGGCAGGCCCTGCTCCTCGAGGACGGCCTGGGAGTCCTTGAGGTCGCCCTCGGGTGTGTTCACCCCGCTGGGCGGGCCGAAGAACAGCAGGGACGTGTCGTTGAGGATGCCATCCAGGCCGCTGTCGTCCTCCAGCTCCCGCCAGAGCGGATAGGCGGACTGCGCCAGCAGGGACAGGTGCGGATTGGAGTACATCACCCGGAAGAAGCGGGACTCTCCCTTGGAGGAGAAGAAGTCGTTGTCGAAGTCGAACTGGTCCAACAGGAGGACCTTCTTGCCGGCTTTCGAGCACCAGTAGGCGGCGGACAGGCCAATGGCGCCCGCGCCCACGACCACCACGTCATAGGAGTCCATGTTTGCGTTGCTTTCGTTCTGGAGGGAAGAAGGTGTCTGGCTTTACCAACCGAGGTAATATTGGCTGTCCAGCCAGGAGGGCCACGCGAGCCCGAAGTGCGCCTGGAGCATCTTCTCCGCCTCGCAGAAGGCGCCTTCCACCCAGCCCTGCTGGTCCGAGTACGCCTCGCCGCAGATGTGCAGGCGCTCCGCGGGGTCCGGGCGGCGCATGAAGGGCATCACCTCGCGCACGCTCACCCCGGCCTGCCACGCATGGTAGCCGCCGCCGTAGGGGTCCTCCGTCCAGTTACGGAAGTAGGAGACATACGGGTCAGGGACGGGGTTCTCCGGGCCGTGCAGCTCCCGGAGCTGGTGGACGGCCTCCTGGACCATCACCGCCGGGGCCTGGAGGGACTCCACCTGGGCCAGGGACTCCGGGGACGCCAGTCGCGTGGCCCGGGGCTTGAAACGCTTCAGGTTCCGCTGAGGAGAGGCCATCAGCGCGGACCAGAAGGGGGTGGTCCGCATGTCGTTGTAGCTGGCCAGCAGGATGGAGTGGCTGTTCGAGGGGTCGGTGCCGAAGTAGTAGCACTGTCGCATCGGCAGGTCGGTGATGGATTCGCCCGCCAGGGCGTTGAACTCCGCGTGCCACCAGGGAGACTCGAAGCCCATCAGGAGCTTGAACGACGGCTCGGAGATGACCGAGTCGAGGTTCTTCCGGACCTGCTCGCTCACCTCCGGGGTGGCGAAGAAGCGGTCTACCTCCAGCAGCTCCAGGGCGCGGCGGGGCATGGCGAGGACGACGGCCTTGGCGTACACCGTCCAGCTCTTGCCGCTCTGGGCATTGGCCACGGTGAGGATGTACTTGTAAGGGCTGCCGCCCGGCGCCGGGTCGATTCGCCGCAGGCCATTCTGTCCCCAGAGATGGGCGCGCTTGCCGCTGGGGTCCTGCGCCAGGAAGCGCCGCGCGAGGACATTGCCGACCTGGTCATAGCCGCCCGCCAGCGTCTGGTACTTCACCTCCGCGTTGGAGAAGTCGCCCACGAGGTAGGGGAAGGCCTCCGCGGCGTTCCAGTTGATGGTGTTGGAGTAGTACCCGCCGGCGACGGACAGGAACTCGTAGGCCTCCTGGCCCACCTGGTCCTTGATGAGGTTCCAGAAGCCCAGGTCGTTGACCTTCAGGCCGTCGTACGGACCCGTATTGTGATAGGTCAGGTTGGGTTTGACGTCATCCCATTCGCGGGCCGTCAGGGTGAAGGCATAGTCATAGGGCGCCGTGAAGGTGGCCTTGCCTGGATAGCGCTCCCGGAACCACGGGTCCGCCATGAGCACGTCGTAGATGATTTTGTTGAAGAGCTGGTCCGAGGTGAAGCCCACCACCGCGTCGGGTAGGAAGTAGCGCGTCTTGTACGTGCGGCGGTCGGCCTGGGCGTTCTCCCATTCGTTGGCCTTGAAGCGCTGCCCGCGCAGATAGCGGTAGTGATTGCCGTCGTCGCCCAGGGGGAAGTCGATAGGAGTCACCTCCTGCTCGAAGACCTTCGTGATGAGCGAGTTCACAATCTCATGCGATTGCAGATAGCGCATGCCGCCAATCTCCGCTGCCAGGGAGATGCCAGGGAGGAAGACGGATTCGATGCGTCCACCCAGGCGCTCGCTCAGCTCGAAGATGTGGACCGTCTCGGGGCGGGTGCCCTCGGGGGCCAGGTCTCCCACGAGCAGTCTCCAGCCCGCATAGAGGCCGGAGACTCCGGCGCCGATGATGGCCACGTCGAGCTGGAGCCCGTCGTCCATTCCGGTGTCCATCGCTGGTGGGTTGACTCGCGACATGTCTGCCTCATGAGGGGAGAGGGGATTCGCCTTGCGTCGGCCCGGTTCGCTGCAATTGGTGCACCAAGGTCCTTCCCGGTCCTGGGTGTCTGTCTTCAAGGACATGCGGGGCAGGGGATGTGGCCTTGACGCGTCAGGCGAATGGATTTGGGAGGTCCCGGGGCGTCGTCGCTGGGGAATCGCTGACGTGTCAGGCTTCGGGCGGACGCGTCAGCGCCCGCGGACCGTGGCGGCGTCGGCGGGGGAGCGACTGGGGGAGCGGCGACCGGACGGGCCGGTCCTTCACCCATGTCGCTTTTCGATGAAGCTCGAATTTCGTCATATTATAGTCATCATATGGTGGGCAGGGGCTCTCGGGAGCCCGCCTGTCCGTCCATTTGACGTTCCTCAATGGGGCCGCCCGGAGCTTTCCGTCCGCCTCGTCACGCCGGAGTCGAGTCATGCAGGTCAAGAATGCTGTCGCCCTGGTCACTGGTGCCAATCGCGGGTTGGGGCTCGCCTTCGCGAAGGCCTTGTTGGAGCGGGGGGCTCGCAAGGTGTACGCGGCGGCTCGTGAGCCCTCGAGTGTGACGATTCCAGGCGTGGTGCCGGTCCGCCTGGACGTCACCCGCCCCGAGCAGTTGGAGGCGCTGGTCCGCGAGGCGGGTGACGTGACGCTGCTCATCAACAACGCGGGCATCCTGAAGGGCACGAGCCTCTTGGGGGCGGACGCGCTGTCCGCCGCGCGCGCTGAACTGGAGACGAACTACCTGGGCCCCCTGGCGACGAGCAGCGCGTTCGCGCCGGTGCTGGCGAAGAACGGCGGGGGTGCCATCATCAATGTGCTCTCGGTGCTCAGCTGGATGGCCTTCCCGGGCTCGGCCAGCTACAGCGCCTCGAAGGCCGCTGCCTGGGCGCTGACCAACGGTCTGCGCAAGGAGCTGGGCGCCCAGAAGACGCAGGTGATGGCCCTGCACGTCGGCTACATGGACACCGACATGGCGGAGAAAGTCACGGCGCCGAAGACGAGCACCGCCGAGGTGGTGCGCCTGACGCTGGATGCGCTCGAGGCGGGCCAGGACGAGGTGCTCGCCGATGAGGTGAGCCGCAACGTCAAGCAGGGGTTGTCCGCAGGCGTCTACCTCCAGCGCTCGTGAGCGAGCTGGCGGAGAGCCGCGGAGCTTTCTCCGAGCCCGCCACCGCGCGCGCCGTGTCCAGACCGATGGAGTGAGAGCGGGCCCACGCGCGGGGCGAAGTGTCATGCGCTGTGCGGGGAAGGCTATGGTGTCTCCAGGCTCGAACGTGAGCCTGGAGACTTCGCATGCCGCAGTGTCGCCTGGCGTGGAGCGTGGTGATGGTCGTCCTGATGGGGGCGACTTCGGCCTGGGCAGACGAGCCTCCCGTTGAAGCGCTGGTGCCACCGCCGCGCACGGGGTGGCGCGTCCAGGGCCTGCCGCTGCTCAACTTCAACAGCGACGAGGGGTTCGGCTACGGCGCGAGGCTCCTGCTGGTGGATGCGGGAGATGGCACGTACCGGCCTTATCGATACTCCCTCATCGCGCAGTTCTTCCAGACGACGCGGGGGGTGGCCACCCATCGGCTGATGATGGATTCGCCGCGCTTCTTCGACTCGGACTGGCGGTTGGGGTTGGACCTGAGCTTCATCAACGAGCGGTTCTCGCCCTACTTCGGCCAGGGCGCCGCCGCCGGATACGAGCCGGACTTCGCCCGGTGTGACGACCGGGAGCAGCTGGAGGACGCGCGGGATGTGTGCGCGGGCAATCCCTCATTCCGGGGCCTGCGCTACTACAGCTTCGAGCAGCGCACGCTGCCGAGCGTCGTGTTCAACGCGCGGCGCACCCTGAGAGGGCCGCTGCAGGTGTCCGTGGGCTATCGCTTCCGCCTGACGCGGATTCGCTCGCGCTACAGCGCGAAGGACCTGGGGCAGTCGCGGGACTCGCGGCTCGAGGAGGATGCTCGGGCGGGGCTGTTGACGGGGCTGGAGGCTGGAGGAGGGGAGGGGACGTTCCGGACCGCGGAGGTGACGGCGGGGCTTTTGTGGGACTCGCGTGACAACGAGCCCGCGCCCGTGCGCGGCATGTTCCACGAACTGGCGGCGCGCGGCGCGGTGGGGGCGACGGGCAGCTCGTTCAGCTACTGGGGCTCCACGGCGAACCTGCGCTTCTACCACCCCCTGGGACATGAGCGATTGGTGGCCGCGTTGCGCCTGATGGCCGACGTGCTTGGAGGGGATGTGCCCTTCTTCCTGCTCAGCGGCTTTGGCGGAGTGGAGTGGCGCGATGGCTGGGGCGGCGTGGGCGGCCTGTTCACCGCGCGAGGGCTGCTGAAGAACCGCCTGCAGGGCGAGGTGAAGACGGTGGGCAACGGCGAGCTGCGCTGGCGCTTCCTCGACGTGCGGCCGTGGGAGCAGCCGTTGGAGTTCACGCTGGTGGCCTTCTTCGATGCGGGACAGGTGTGGACGGACCTTCGCTTTCGGGACAAGGGGTTGTTCCGGTACGCAGGAGGTGGGGGCCTGCGAGTGGCCTGGGACAACACCTTCATCGTCCGAGCGGACTACGGCGTGAGTCCTCGGGATGGCACGTCCGCCTTCTATCTCGACTTCAACCACATGTTTTGAGTGGCCGATGTCATCCGGTGGCATTGACGCCCGCGGAGGGTGCCAGCTAGCGTGACGCCACGATGATGCTCTTGAACGCGAGCTTCCTGACGACCGCCACCGGCCGCTGTTGCCGTGGCGCGTGTTGTTAGTCGAGCTGCTTCGAGCGTCCTTCGTTCCACCGGTTCGTTTCCGCTGAGCCCCGGGCCTGGTGCCTTGGGTTCGTTGCCCCGGTGGTGTTCCGCGTCCCGGTGATGAGGCCCTGGCCTCGTCTCGCGTGCGTGGCCTCGCGTCCCTCCGCCGGAGTCTTGCGCATGCCCATCACCCGCTTCGCGCCGCATGACGATTTCCTGCGTGTCTACTTCGCTGGGGATGGTGTTCCCCGGCACGCGGACTTCCACTGGTTCTGGCTGCGGCACAACTCGGAGCTGGACCGTCATCCGCTCACGCGCGAGCGCATCGTCTGTTCCTCGGAGCTGCCGCTGGAGCTGCGGCCTCGCGGGGTGCGGGTCTCGGAGGATGCCTCTGGCCTCGATATCGACTGGGGGGACCGTGCCGATGGGCAGGTGAGTCGGTACGCGGCGGACTGGCTGCTCGCGAATGCCTATGCGGCAGACCGTGTCGCCGTGCCTCCGCCGCCCTCGGACAGTGTGTTGCTCACGGTGGAGGCTTCCCAGGTGCGCGAGCCGCTCGTGCCGTTCGCCTTGAAGCGACTCCAGGAGTCCGGGGCGGTCATCGTGCGGGGCTTCGAGGCGGACACGGAGGCGCTCATCGACCTCTTCGGTGGTGCCGGGCTCTCTGTCATCGAGACGCACTTCGGCCGCATCGAGGATTTGCGCACCGACAACACGACGAATCGGAACACGGACCAGCTTGGCTATACGGACAGCGCGGTGCAGTTGCACACGGACCAACCCTTCCTGGACCGACCGCCGCGCTACCAGCTCCTGCATTGCCAGCGGCCCGCCGAGACGGGTGGGGAGAACAGTGTCGTGGATGGGCTCGCGGCGGCGCGCTACCTGGCGGACCAGGACGCGTCTGCCTTCGAGCTTCTGCGCACGGTGCCGGTGACGTTCCATCGCAAGCAGGCAGCGTTCGAGCGGGTGCTGGTGTCACCCGTGCTCGACTTCGATGCGCCTGAGGGCTTTCGCATCCGGTACAGCTACTTCACGCTCGCGCCGCACCGGGTGCCGTTCGCCCGGATGGAGGCGTGGTACCGCGCCTACAACCGCTTCGCGACGCTGGTCCGGGACGAGCGCCACCAGTTCCGTTTCCGACTCGGGGCGGGTGACTTCCTCCTCTATGACAACTGGCGAATGCTCCACGCTCGCACCTCGTTCACGGGTGCCCGCTGGGTTCGCGGTGTGTACTTCGATGCGCGTTGAACCCCGGAGAACACCATGCCCGCTTCGCCTCGACTGGCCCCCCAGGGAATGAGTCACCAGGACGTCCTCGACCAGATGCGCGAGCTGCGCGCCGATGATTCGCGCTGGAAGGAAGGGAAGACGTGGAGCCTCGTCTACCACGCGGGGGATGACATCCGCCGGCTGCTCGCGGACGCCTACACGGAGTTCATGTCCGAGAATGGCCTCAGTCCGTTGGCGTTCCCCAGCCTCGCGCGTTTCGAGTCAGAGGTGGTGGCCACGGGCGCGGAGTTGTTTCACGGAGACACCGCCGCGGGGACGCTGACGTCGGGAGGAACGGAGTCCATCCTGATGGCGGTGAAGACGGCCCGGGATTTCGCTCGGGAGGAGCGGGGAATCATGGCGCCGGAGATGGTGCTGCCCGCGTCCGTGCATCCGGCCTTTCAGAAGGCCGCGCACTACTTTGGCGTGAAGCCCGTCAATGTGCCGCTGGGGCCGGACTTTCGCGCGGACGTGGCGGCGACTCGGGCCGCGTTGACGGCGAACACGGTGCTCGTGGTCGGCTCCGCGCCGGCCTATCCCCACGGACTGGTGGACCCGATTGTCGAACTGGCGGCGCTCGCACGGGAGCACGGTGTCCTCTTTCACGTGGATGCGTGTCTCGGGGGCTTCCTGTTGCCGTTCGCGCGGAAGCTGGGGCACGACGTGCCCGAATTCGACTTCGCGGTGCCTGGCGTTACGAGCCTGTCGGCGGACCTGCACAAGTATGGTTATGCGGCGAAGGGGGCGTCGCTCGTGCTGTACCGCACGCCGGAGCTGCGTCGGTATCAGTTCTTCACGTACGCGGACTGGTGTGGCGGCATCTATGCGTCGCCGTCGATGGCGGGGACCCGGCCGGGAGGCGCCATCGCGGCGGCCTGGGCAGTCCTGAAGTATCTGGGGGAGGAGGGATATCTGCGGCTCGCTGGGACAGTGCTCGATACGGCGAGGGCATTGCGCGAGGGAATCACAGCCATTCCAGGCTTGAAGCTGGTGGGCGAGCCCCGGCTGAGTGTCTTTGCCTTCGCGTCTGATACGTTGGATGTGTATGCGTTGGGGGATGCGATGGAGGCGCGAGGGTGGAAGTTGGACCGGCAGATGGGGCCGCCGGCGCTGCACCTGATGGTGACGCCCGCGCACGAGAAGGTGGTGGAGCCGTTCCTCGCGGACTTGCGAGCGTGTTCCGCGAGTCTGGAGCGCGGAGAGCCTGCGCCCGAGGGAAGCGCCGCGATGTACGGGATGCTGGGCGCCATCCCAGACCGCCGCGAGGCCGCGGACTTCATCCGCCAGTTCATGGACTCCATCTACGGATGAGCGCGCTCATCCCGATTCACGCGGTGGTGTTGCGCCGGTTCGGCTGGGGCGAGCACGTCTTCATGCCTGTGGGGTCTCTTCGATGAGCGCGCTCATCCAGCGTCGCACGCTGGCCTCATCCTGGTTCGGGCTCGTGGGTGCCCTCCTATGAGCGCGCTCATCCAGGTCCTTGTGGTGGTGGGGCTCCCCGGGCTTGTGCTGCTGGGGACACGAGTCTTCAAGGCCGTGGCATGGGTAGGGCCCGTGGTGATGTGCTACGCGGCGGGCGTCCTCCTGGGGAACGCACCGGGGTTGTCGCTCCAGACGGGCGTGAGCCTCTCGGTGAGCGAGGCGGCAGTGCCGCTGGCGATTCCCCTCCTGTTGTTCTCCACGGATGTGCCGCGCTGGACGAGGCTGGCCCGCACGACGTTGCTCTCTTTTGCCCTCGCCTGTGTGTCCGCCCTCGTGAGTGCCACCGTGGTGGGACTCGCCTTCTCAGGGCGGATGGACGAGTGGTGGAAGATGGCCGGCATGTTGGTGGGTGTGTACGTCGGCGGTACCGCCAACATGAACGCCGTGGGCGTGGCGCTCCAGGTGCGAGAGGAGACCTTCGTGCTCCTCAACACGGCGGACATTGTCGCGGGAGCGGCCTACCTGCTCGTGCTGATGACGGTGGCACAGCGCATCGCGCTGGCCTTTCTTCCTCCGTTCCCGAATCCGACGGGCTGGGATGGCTCAACCGCGGAGGAGGGGACGCGACAGGAGGGCTTCTCCTGGCGGTTCGCACGAGGTCTGGCTTTGTCGTTGCTGCTGGCCGTCGCCATCTGCGGTGTGTCCGCTGGAGTGAGCCTGGGGCTCGCGGGTCGACTGGAGGCGACGGTGGTGCTGCTGCTCATCACCACACTGTCTCTGGCGGCGTCCTTCATCCCGGCAGTCCGCTCCCTTCCTGGGAGCTACGCGCTGGGGGACTACGCACTGCTCGTCTTCTGCGTGGTGGTGGGGACGTTGGCGGATGCGAGTCAATTAGGGAGCGCGGGACTGTCTGTCTTCGTCTTCTGCGCCAGCGTGATGGTGTTGGCCATCGTCCTGCATTTCGGTCTGGCGGCGCTGTTCCGCATCGACGCCGACACGGTGCTGATTACCTCCACGGCCACCATCTTCGGCCCGGCCTTCATCGCCCCCGTGGCCCGAGCGCTGCGCAATCGCGAGCTGATGGTCTCTGGCATCACCACGGGGCTGATGGGCTTCGCGCTGGGGACGTACCTGGGGCTCGCCCTGTCCTGGCTCCTGCGGCCGTAGTGTCAGTCCCTGAGCCAGAACAGCTTGTTGCCGATCCTCAACGCACGTTGCAGAAGCTCCTGGAAGGTCCTGGCGATCTGTCGAACGTGCAGCGGATAGGTTTCGTGGAACGCATCCAGCAGTGGATAAGGTCCGTCGGGCTGTGCCACGTCGACGAGCACAAAGTCGCTGTCCTGGCAGTAGAGGAGGGTGTACCAGGTCGCCGCTCCCATGGAGTCGTCGTCTTCCCCTCGCATGCGAACACGTGCCCGCTCTATTTCAGAGAGCGAGAGGATTCGGTACTTCGCATCAGGCCTGCGACGGAAAAGCGTGGCACCGTCACAGTGGAGGTAGAACGCGCGCAAGTCCGCGTCCAATCTCCACCCGAGTCGTGCCTCGGCTTCGGCGATTTGTGCCGAGGTCGCCGGAGGGTTGGGGTAGTGGTCGCGCGACAGTGCTTCGAGCAGTGTCTGCATCTGCTTGGTCCACGTAGGGCCTGGTTGGCCCACGAAGTGGCATCACACCTCGGTGCCACCCCGTCAGGCCGCCTCTTCCCGAATCTCCAACGCCTCCCGGACTCCCGGGAGCGCGGAGAGCAGCTCCAGCTCCGCCCTCTGGAGCACGGAGACCCGCTTGCCGGAGATGCGCTCCATCGTCAGCTCGATGCGGTGGTCCCCCGCCGCATTGACGCGCCGGAAGATGCGGGCCCGCCGGCCCTCCGCCCGACAGGCGAGGATGTCCTTCTGGAGGCTGCGCAGGCGTCGGAACACCTTCAGCGCCATCCGCCCCTCGGGGGTGTCGAAGGTGTGGAAGTGCCGATTACGCGACAGTGGCTTGCTGGGGTCATGGAGCCTCTCCACGAGGCGCCGAACGAATGGGTCCATCGACGAGGGAGGATAACATCCGGTACCCTCCCGCTCAGCGATGCCCTGGCGAATTCGAACCCTTCCCTGGACCCTGGCGCTCCTCCTCCCGCTTGCTTGCAAGGAACCGGAGGTGGCCGCAGTCCAGAACCGTGCCCAACAGGCCCAAGCCGCCCTGGGGGAAGCCCGCGCCCAGCTCGCCAACGGGCAGCCCGGCCCCGCCCTCGTGGCCCTCAAGAAGGCCGCCACCGCCGCCCCCGACAGCGCGGAGCCCTATCTGCTGATGGCCGATGCCCACCTCATGAACAACAACATGGGCGCGGCCATCATGTCCCTCAAGCAGGCCGAGGCCCTCATCCCCGGCACGGACCCCTCCATCCAGAAGCAGCTCTCCGAGCTGTACCTGGGCAACGGCAACACCCAGGAGGCCCTCACCATCCTCTCCACCCTGCGCGACTCCGGCCTGCTCACGGAGTCGGACGTGCTCGGCCTGGCCCGGCTCCAGGCCCGCGAAGGCCAGATTGAAGCCTCCTTCGCCACGCTGGAGAGCGTCCTGCGCGACAGCCCGGACGACCCGGAGGCCAAGGCCATGGAGGCGGAGGTGCTCCTCATGAAGGGCGACGAGCTGCTCGCCGCCAACCTCATGGACAAGCTGCTCCAGCAGAACCCCGCGCACACCACCGCGCGCCTCCTGCGGGCCCGCTACTTCCTCGTCAGCGGCGTGCCGCAGATGGCCGAAGCCGACCTCCAGGCCGTCGAAGGCAAGGACGCCAATCGCGGGGACGTCGTCATGCTGCGCGCCCGCGCCTTGCTGGCCCAGGGCCGCGCGACGGACGCCGAGGCCGTCCTCAAGCCCCTGGTCGACGCCGAACCCCAGAACGCCGAGGCCCTCGCCTGGATGGCGGAGACGGTGCTCGCCCAGGGCCGCCGCGCGGATTCACTCGCCCTGGTGGACCGTGCCCTCCAGTTCCGGCCCCGCCTCGCCCGCGCCCTCTACGTGCGCGGCCGTGCCCAGGAAGAAGCCAAGGATTTGAAGGGCGCCGAGGAGAGCTACCGCTTCGCCCTCAGCGCCGAGCCCCGCTTCGCGCCCGTGCACACCCGACTGTGGCGCCTGTTCCTCCAGTCGGAGCGCAAGGTGGACGCGTACTCGTCCCTGGAGCGCCTGCTGGCGTTGGGCGAGGCCTCCCAGGAGGAGAAGGTCGCCCTGGCGAAGCTCTCGGCTCAGCTCCAGACGCAGATGGCTCGGGGCATGAAGCTCATCGACGAGGCCCTCACGCGCGAGCCCGACAACGTGGAGTACCAGGAGGTGAAGAAGGCGCTCCTGGCCGTCGCTCCCAAGCCGAAGAAGAAGTCCACCGGCCCCGTCATCATCCGTGGCGGGCGCCGCTGACCAGCAACGGCGCGGCGGGCGCTCCGGGCAGTCCCGGCGCCTCCGCCACCACGCGCTCCAGGGCCTTGAGCCCCTTGCGCTGACCCACCGCGACGGCGATGAGGTTGTCCCGGTGGAAGTAGCGCCGGGCGACTTCACGCACGCGCGCGGCGGACTGTGAGTCCACCAGGTCCGCCCGGTGCTCGAAGGTCTCCGGGGCGCGGAACAGCTCCGTGCCGCCGAACCACCCGGCCAGCTCCCCCGGGGAGTCCTGGGAGAACTCCAGCAGCATGCGGTGGCGGCGCTTGGCCCGAGCCAGCTCCTCCTCGCCAATCTCCTCGTCGCACAGCGCGCCCAGCACGCGGAACGACTCGGCCACCACCTGCGCGGCCTTCTCCGGCGCGCTGGCTGCCTCAATCTCGAACAGGCCCGAGTCGTGGTAGCCGTCCAGCGACGCGTGGACGGAGTACGCCAGTCCGCGCTTCTCCACGATTTCGAAGGGCAGCCGGGAGGACAGGCCGTCATCCAGCACGCGCCGGATGATTTGCAGCGCGGCGTAGTCGTCGTGCTGCTCGGGCACGGTGCGGAAGTTGAGGCGGAACTCCGTCTGCGACTCGTCGTGAGAGACGAAGTGCAGGCGGGGACCGGGCGCGGCCGTCGGCGGGGGCGCCTCCGTGCTGGCCGGGCCTCGCGGCAGGTGCGCGAAGGCGCGCTCGGTCAACTCCAGCACCTCCTCGCGGCGCACGCGGCCCGCGGCCGTGACGACCAGGTTGCCGGTGACGTAGTGCTGCGCGAAGTGCTCCAGCACCTGGTTGTGCGCGAGCGCGGAGACGGACTCACGCGTGCCCGCGATTTTCAGGGCCAGCGGGTGGTCGGGGAAGAGCAGGCGCTTGGACAGGTTGTCCAGGTCGATGTCGCGACCCTTCTCGTCCACCTCGTCCAGCATCTCCTCCAGGATGATCTGCCGCTCCACTTCCATGTCCGTGAGACGCGGACGGGTGAGCATGTCCCCGAGGATGTCCATGCCCACGCGCATGTGCGCGGGGTGCAGCGGCGTGTAGTAGTACCCGTGGTCCCGGGTGGTGACGCCGTTGAGGTTGCCGCCCACTTCCTCCACGGCGGCGTTCATCTTCACCGTGTCCGGCCAGCCCGCACTGCCCCGGAAGAACAGGTGCTCCAGGTAGTGGCTGACGCCGTTGTTGGCGAGCGTCTCGTGGCGGCTGCCCGTGCGGACGTAGATGGCGAGCAGGGCGGTGTGGAGGTGGGGCGTCTCGACGGTGACGACGCGCAGCCCGGAGGGCAGCACGTCCCGATACGATGTGAAGCTCATGCGCGTGGAAGCCTTAACACGAAGGCCGTGCCCTGGCCGGGAATACTCTGGCAGGAGAGCGAGCCCCCGTGGGCCTGGAGGATCTGCTGACTCACCGCGAGCCCCAGCCCCGTGCCCCCCTCCTTGGTGGTGAAGAATGGCTCGAAGAGGTGACGGCGCACCTCCTCCGTCATCCCCTGACCTGTATCCCGCACCGTCACCTCCACGTCCTGCTCCAGGGGGCGGGTGGCGATGGTGAGCTGGCCTCCGTAGGGCATCGCCTCGCGGCTGTTGCGCAGGAGGTTGAGGAAGACCTGGCGCAGCTGCCCTTCGTCGGCGAGCACGGGAGGCGTCGTCGGGGAGAACTCGCGCACCACCTCCACGCCCGCGCGCATCAGCTCCTCGCGGGAGAAGTCCAGCACGCCGTCCAGCACCGCCGTCACGTCGCGCGGGTCCAGGTCCGGCCGCTGGGGCCGCGCCATGCGCAGGTAGTGCTCGGTGACGTCCGCCAGCCGGTCCACCTCGCGGGTGACGGCGGAGAGCAAATCCTTCACCTCGTTGGCCTCGTCGGGCGCGGGGAACGTCGCGCGCTCCACCGCGTCCCCGAGCAGCTCCACGTTGAGTCCGATGGACGACAGGGGATTGCGCACCTCGTGAACAATCTGCGCGGAGATGCGGCCCACGGCGGCGAGCTGCTCGGCGCGCATCAGCGCCTCCGCCTGCGCCTTGATTTGCGCCTCGCGGGCCTGGAGCGAGCGGGCCATCTGGTCGAACGCTCGCGCGAGCACCGCCACCTCGTCGTGGCCGCGCACGCCCAACTGCGCGCTGTAGTCACCCTTGCCGATGCGGGACACGCCCTCGATGAGCGTGCGCACCGGGCGCAGCGTGCGCGCCGACCACGCGGTGGCGCCCAGACCCAGGAGGATGGCCGCGACGGAGAGGCTGATGATGGCGAGGCCCGTCTGGCGCTCGCGCTCCTCCGCGCCGTCCACGCGCTCGCGGATGCGGTTGGACAGGGACAGCCGGAGCAGCCGCAGCTCACGGCCGATGGCGTCCTCCATGGTGAGCACGTCGGCGGTGGCGCGGTCCACCTGGGCCTTGTCCGGCGCCTGCGTGGAGAACGCGTCGAACACGCTCTCCGCGGCGCGGCCATATTCGCGGTAGCGCGAGTCCAGCTCGAGGAGGCGCGCCTCCAGTTCCTCGATGAAGGGCACCTCGCTCGCCGGGGCCATGTCCCGAAGCTGGGTGGCCCGCTCGCGCGTGGTGGCCAGCCGCTGGGAGATGAAGGCCGTGGGCACGTAGACGCGGGCCAGGCGGATGATGGCGCGCCGTATCTCCGCGCTGTCCTCCTCCAGCATGCGCGCGGTGTGCCGCTGCTGGTTGGCGTGGTTCATCTCCATCTCCGCCGCGTCCTGGGAGAGCTGGAGATAGCCCTGGCTCAGCAGCCGGATTTCCAGCCGATTGCGGTGCAGCTCCGCGACGCTGAAGAGGGACACCAGGCCGAAGGTGACGAGCACCACCGCGTAGCCCAGGAAGATGCGGGTGGCGAGGGAGAGCTTCATGCGCGCGAGGACCGTGCAGCGGCCGGAGCACCATCGCTACGCGGCCCGCGCCCGGGGTGCAAGCAACGCTGTCCTCCCGCCAGCCCCCCGGCGGGGCGACCGGCCGTCCTGGCCTCCTGACTCATGGCCCCAGAGGATAGCCCGGGGGACCGCGTCCCGCCCGGGGACATTCGTGCAAGTGGGTTGCAATCGGCGTGGAGGCTCCCGCGTAGGGAGACGGGTGGTGAACCCCCTCGCTCGTCCACCAAGGAATCACGCCATGTCCCCCTCGGCCCGTGCCCCGCTGGGCGCCCTGCTGGCGCTGCTCGCGTTGCCCTCATACGTCCTGGGCGCGGAGCCCGCGAAGGCTCCCGTCGAGCCCGCGAAGGTCGAGGCCCCCGCTGACGCCGCGACGAAGCTCCTGGGCATCTGGGCCGGAGAGCCCGTCTTCGGGCCCGAACTCCAGGGTGAGCTGACGGTGTTCCGCGAAGGGGACACGTGGCGCGCGCGCATCGCTGGGTACGAGGCACCGGGGCGCCTGGAGAAGAACGCGCTGACGGTGACGATGCCGGGAGGGCTGGGGACGTTCCGGGGCGTGGTGGGCACCGACGGCAAGTTCATCCGGGGCCACTGGGTGCAGCCGCGCGTCGTGGTGGGCGGCGTTCAGTACGCCACGCCCGTGGAGCTGCGCGCGCTCCAGAAGGGCGTGTGGCGGGGACAGGTGACGCCGTGGGCGGACCGCTTCACGCTGTACCTCGTCGTGTACGCGCGGCCGGACGGCACCATCGCCGCGTACCTGAGAGACCCGGAGAAGGGCTTCGGCAAGCAGTTCGCGTTCAACGTCTCCATGCAGGGCAACGCGGTGAAGCTGGTGGACCCGCGCGGTCCGACGACATTCGAGGGCACCTTCGACCCGCGCTTCGGTCGGCTGACGGTGCCCATCCTCTTCCTGGGCCCCATCAACTTCACGAAGAAGGAGCGCGACCAGGCCGTGGGCCTCTACCCGCGCACGCCCGCGTCCGGGCCCTACACCTACCGCCAACCTGTCGCGGAGCAGGATGGCTGGGCGACGGCGTCGCTCTCCGACGTGGGCATGGACCCCGCCCCCATCCGCGCGCTGATGCAGCGCATCCTCGATACCGAGCCGGGCCCTTCGGCGGGGCCGCTCATCCAGGGCGTGCTCATCGCTCGCAAGGGCAAGCTCGTCGTCGAGGAGTACTTCCACGGCTTCGACAAGGAGCGCCTGCATGACCTGCGCTCCGCGGCCAAGACGCTGGCCCCGGTGCTGGTGGGCACGGCGATGGAGCAGGGCGCGAAGCTTTCACCCGAGACGCCGGTCTACTCGCTGTTCCCTTCGTACAAGAGCGCCGCGCCCGCGGACCCGCGCAAGGCCCAGCTCACGCTGGAGCACCTGATGACGATGACGTCGGGACTGGACTGCGACGAGAACAACGACGAGTCCCCGGGCAACGAGAACGCCCTCCAGGAGCAGGAGGGGGACTGGTACACGTACACGCTCGACCTGCCCATGGGCCGGGCGCCCGGAGAGCCGCAGGCGGTGTACTGCTCGGCGGGGATGAACCTGGTGGGCGGCATGGTGCGCAACGCGACGGGCACGTGGCTGCCCGAGCACTTCGCGCGCACCGTGGCCGAGCCCCTCCAGTTCCGCCGCTACGCGATGAACCTGATGCCGGATGGAGAGGCGTACCTGGGCGGCGGCCTCTACGCGCGTCCCCGTGACGCGCTGAAGCTGGGGCAGCTCTACCTGGCGGGCGGCGTGTGGAACGGCAGGCGCGTGGTCAGCAAGCGCTGGGTCGAGCGCTCCATCACCCGCCACTCCGTGATGAGCCCGGACCGGACCTACGGGTACGCGTGGTGGCGTCACGAACTGCGCGTGGGCGAGCGCGTCTACGCGGAATATGAAGCAGGCGGCAACGGCGGGCAGTACGTCATGGTCATCCCCGAGCTGGAGCTGACGGTGATGTTCACCGGCGGCAACTACGGCCAGTTCAACCTCTGGAAGACCTTCCGGGAGGAGCTGCTGCCCCGCTACATCCTCGCGGCGGTGCGTCGGTAGGCAGGGGTGGGAGCCCGGGCCGTGTCTTGGCTCGACGCCCGGACACAAACGTGGGTAGAAGGCCGGTCCAATGGAGCCCGTCTCGACGAAGAAAGCCTCGCTGGTGACCGAGATCTCGAAGGAGTTCACCTTCGAGGCCGCGCACCGCCTTCCCAACGTCCCCCCTGGCCACAAGTGCTCGCGCGTCCACGGGCACAGCTACCGCATTGAAATCACCGTGCGGGGGCCGGTGGACCCGCACTTCGGCTGGATTGTCGACTTCGCGGAGCTCAACGCCGCGTGGCAGCCGCTGCACGCGCTGCTGGACCACCGGCTGCTCAACGACGTGCCCGGCCTGGAGAACCCCACCAGCGAGCTGCTGGCCGCGTGGGTGTTCGAGCGGCTGAGCTTCGCCACCGCGCGCGTGGTGAAGCTGCGCGTGTCGGAGACGTGCACCTCGCAGTGCACCGTCTATCCGGCCGAGGGCTAACGCCCTCAGGTCTCCACCTGGCCCAGGTTGGCGTGGAGCACCGCGCCATTCACCGTGGGCGTGGTGGCGCAGAAGTAGAGCACGTGGGCGATCTCCTCCGGGGTGATGAGGCGCCCGAAGGTCGACTTGGCGGCGATGGTGGCGGTGCGAGCCGCGTCGTCGCCCAGGTGCTCGCGCAGCATCTCCGTGTCGGTGAAGCCCGGGCACACGCAGGCGGTGTGGATGCGCGTGCCTGCCAGGTCCTGGCAGGTGGAGCGCATCAGCCCGACGAGCGCGTGCTTCGACGTCACGTAGGAGGCATTGCCCCGCACGGCCTTCTCCGAGAGCGTGGAGCCCACGTAGAGGATGGAGGAGCCGTCGCCCAGGTAGGGCCGCGTCAGCCGGTTGAGCACGGCGGGCGCGACGACGTTGACCTCCAGCACCCGGCGAAGCTGCGCCGCCGTCAGCGTCAGCGCGTCGTCGTGGTCATAGATGGCCGCGTTGTGCACCAGGCTGACGCGCCCCTTCGCCTGTCCCACGGCGTCGCGCAGCGCGGCCTCCACGCGGGGCTCCCAGTCGCCGGAGCCCAGGTCCACGCTCAGGTCCACGACGCCCGGCACGTGGCTCGGCTGGCGCGCCAGGTTCAGCACGCCCCAGCCCTCCTTGCGAAAGCGCGCGGCCAGGGCCTGCCCGATGCCCCGACTGGCGCCCGTGACGATGGCCCAGTCGTTCGTCACGGCGCCACCCACTCCCAGGAGGACGACTGCCCCGGACCGGAAGCGCACTTCACCACCAGCCGGGTGACGCCGTCCTTTCGCAGGGCGGTGCCGTCGCCCACCAGTTCCTCACCGAAGACGCGCGCCAGCTCCTCGAGCGTCACGTTCTCCACCGGGAGCACGGTGATGTCGCGCGCGAGGAAGCGCAGCTCCTCGCCGTTGAAGCGCGCCAGGACATTGCCCTTCGCGTCCCGCTCGAGCTTCAGGTGCGGGGAGTGCTCCGGGAGGAAGAACGTCTCGTTCCAGGCGCGGCAGCGGGCGATGATGGTCTGCTTCAGGGGGCCGTAGTCGGACAGCATCCCGTTGTCGGCGACCTCGCCCGTCAGCGCGACGTAGACGGTGAAGTTGTGGCCGTGCAGGTTCTCGCGGTGCGTCGCGGAGAAGATGGTGAAGTGCCCGGCCGAGAACTTCATCTCTTCCTTGTAGAGCTCCAGGGTCGTCGTACGTGGCATGGGCGGCCATGGGGTTAGCACCAAGCCCCATCCACCTCAACGGGCCTGCCGAGCCTCCGGGCGGGAAGTGTCACGCCGCGGGACGTCCTGGCCCCGTCCCTGGGAAATGCGCGATTCTGGAGCGCCCATGCTCCTGCCCCTGCTCACCCTGGGTGTGCTCCTGTCCGCCCGGCCACCGGCGGACGAGAAGGTCTTCGCCCCGTGCCCCGAAGCCTCGCCCGAGTGGACGGCCGCGCGCGAGCGCCTGCTGGCGCTGGATGCACGACTGGAAACCCTTCCGGACGGGGGTGACCGGAAGGCAGGCGCCAAAGCCCTGCGCGAGCTGCTCACGTCGCGCTGCTTCGCGATGAGCCGCGAGGAGCGCGAGCCGGTGCCCGAGGACGTGTCACCGCTGGCCCTGAAGGCCTGGTGGAAGCAGGGTGGACGGACCTGGGTGGAGTCCTATCTGGAGCTGGGCAAGCCCGGCGCGCGCACGGTGGTGCTGCCGCCCGAGGCGCGCGAGACGCTGACGCGGGACTCCGTGAAGCCGGACCACCGGCTCGCCTCGCTGCTGTGCGCCGCGTCGGACACCGCCTGCGCGAAGGAGATGGAGGGCCCGTACACCCGGGTGGACGCGGCCTTCCTCCGCGCGCTCGACCGACCGGACGAGTCCTCCGTCGCCGAAGCGGAAGCGGAGTCTCGCAAGGGGTGCGAGGAGGATGCTCGCACCCGGCCCCAGCGCTGGCGCTACACGGCGTGGCGTGGCTGCGAGGGGGGCTGGACGTCCTTCGACAAGGTGCTCCCCGTGGTGCGCATGCGGATGCCGAAGGACGGATGGCTGGTGTTGAGAGGCCGCCGGGGGCACCACGGCTTCTGTGACGAGGTGCGCGCCTACCACCTGGGGACGGGGGCGGCCTGGGTGTCGCAGAGCTGCAGCGACCTGGCGTTGTACGACGACGCGAAGCGAATCGGTCAGGTGGATGTGAAGACCACGAACGCGAACCGGCTCGCGCGAGTGAGGGTGGGCACGCTCTCCGTCGATTCGCTGCGGGAGCTGACGTGGGTGCTGCTGCTCGCCGATGAGGCCATCACCGTCGACCGTGCTCGCCCGCTCACACGCACGGTGCCGGCGGGCTACCCCATCGAATGGCGGGAGCGGCCCTCCGGAATCACCACGCGGGGAGGAGGGGGTGGAGGCAGCTTCTGGGGCAACACCGGCCAGACGACGCTGCGGTGGACGTGGTTTCCCCCCGAGAAGGCCGAACCCCTGTCCGGCGAGCTGACGTGGCCCGAGTCCGCCGACCCGGCCGATGACCACGCGGACCGCCTGCTCGTCGACGCCGAGAAGTCCTTCAAGGAAGGCTGCCCGTCACGACCCGCGCCCGTGGACCTGCTCGACTTCACGCGCCCGGCCAGCGTCAACAAGCGCGACGCACCCGAAGGTGTCACCTCCCAACAGGACGACCTCGTCACCGCGCTGCGCGACTGGCGGCCATCCCCGGGCTGCGCCGTCACCGGCAAGTGACGTCCCACCTCGGGGCCGGCCGCTTCAAATTGCGTTGCGCGTCAGGCCTCGGGGTAATTAGTAAGAGGCAATGTTGCAAATTACCTCCGCGGTGAGGCGTGCCCCGCCTCGAGCGTCCCGTCCCCCGGTGCGCTGTTGTCGCTCCATGTCTCGCTAGCACCTCACGGGCCCTGACGCGGGGGCCGAGCCTGTCTCCAGGCTCGGTGCGCCGCGC
Organism: Myxococcus sp. CA051A; assembly: GCF_013336705.1. Classification (NCBI taxonomy): domain Bacteria; kingdom Pseudomonadati; phylum Myxococcota; class Myxococcia; order Myxococcales; family Myxococcaceae; genus Myxococcus; species Myxococcus sp. CA051A. The sequence continues at coordinate 1,086,607 of NZ_JABUMS010000001.1, forward strand.
TCCCGCGCCCGTCCCAGACACCCACACACCCTGTCTCCCGGCGGTGCCACACCGACCGGCCGGGTGACGTTCGCGCAGTCGTTCCTCGTCCTGTTTTTCACGGGCCGCCGGAGGTGCACACGCATGCGTGCGAGCGCCACCGGTGTGTCCCGACCCCTGAATGGAAGTTGGAGTCAGCCATGAATTGGAAACGTGCAGCGGTGGGAGGGGCTCTGGCCCTCCCGCTGGTGGTGGGCGGTCTTGTCCTCGCGCGCGACGAGGGTTCGGACGCGCAAGGTGGAGCAGGCCCGGCGAAGCCGGCGGCGGCTCCTGTCGTCGCGGCGGAGGTCGTCACCCGACAGGTGGCGGACAGCGCCGAATTCACCGGCACCCTCGCGGCGGTGCAGAGCGTGGAGCTGCGGCCTCGCGTCGGTGGCTATATCGATGCGGTGCGCTTCCAGGAGGGGGGCCTCGTCACCGCGGGACAGGTGTTGTTCCAGCTCGACGCGCGCACCTTCGAGGCGGCGAACGCCCGGGCCCAGGCGGACCTGCGTCAGGCCGAGGAGCGGCGCACGTTGACGGAGAAGAAGTTCGAGCGCGGTGAGAAGCTCGTGGCCGAGCAGGCCATCTCCCGGGGCGACTTCGATGTGTTGATGGCGGAGCGCGCGGAGGCCCGCGCCCGGGTCGAGTCCGCGAAGGCGGCGGCTCGCTCGGCGGAGATCGACCTGCATGACACCCGCGTGCGTGCGCCCGTGAGTGGTCGGGTGGGGCGGGCGCTGGTGACGGCGGGCAACCTGGTCAGCGGCGGCAGCGCCAACGCCACGTTGCTCACCACCATCGTCTCGGTGGAGCCGTTCTACGTCTACTTCGACGTGGACGAGGCGACGTACCTGCGCTTCGCGGGCACGGCCTCGGGGGCGCGCGGCAAGGACGGCCGCGTCAACGCGGTGCCTGTGCGTGTGGCGCTGACGGGTGAAGAGGGCTTCCCGCGTGAGGCCCGGTTGGACTTCCTGGACAATCAGGTGGCGGCGGTGACGGGCACGGCGCGAGCGCGCGCGGTGTTGCCCAACCCGGATGGGAAGCTGACGGCGGGCCTGTTCGCCCGGGTGCGGCTGGAGACGGGCACGGCGCGGCCCACCATCCTCATCCAGGACCAGGCGGTGGGGACGGACCAGAAGGGACGCTACGTGCTCGTCGTCCGTCCGGACCAGATGCTGGAGCAGCGGCGCGTGGAGCTGGGGACCACCGAGGGCGGACTGCGCGTGGTGCGCGAGGGCCTGTCGGCGGGTGAGCGCGTGGTGCTCAAGGGCATGGCGCGGCCGGGCATGACGGTGGCGCCGACGATGGTGGCCATGGCCGGCTCCGAGCACGCCGAGGGGGCGCGGCCGTGAAGTTCGCGCATTTCTTCGTGGACCGGCCCATCTTCGCGGCCGTGTTGTCCGTGCTGCTGCTGATTGGCGGTGGCCTGTCCCTGATACAGCTTCCGTTGAGCGAGTACCCCGCCGTGTCACCGCCCACGGTGGTGGTGCGCGCGGCCTATCCGGGCGCGGACCCGGGCGTCATCGCGGAGACGGTGGCCGCGCCGTTGGAGCAGGAGATCAACGGCGTGGAGGGCATGCTCTACATGTCCTCGCAGGCGACGAGCGATGGCCGGGTGGCCGTCACCATCACCTTCGCCATGGGCGTGAATCCGGACACCGCGCAGGTGCAGGTGCAGAACCGGGTGGCCCGCGCGATTCCCCGCCTGCCCGCGGAGGTGCAGCGGCTGGGCGTGCTCACCGAGAAGTCGAGTCCGGACCTGCTGATGGTGGTGCACCTGGTGTCGCCGGACGAGTCGCTGGAGCCGCTCTATCTCTCCAACTACGCGGTGCTCCAGGTGCGCGACGTCCTCCAGCGCGTCCCGGGCGTGGGGGGTGTCAGTGTGCTGGGCGCGGGCGAGTACAGCATGCGCGTCTGGTTGGACCCCCAGTTGCTCGCCGCGCGCGGGCTCACCGCGAGCGACGTGGTGGGCGCCATCCGAGAGCAGAACGTGCAGGTGGCGGCGGGTGTCATCGGCCAGCAGCCGGATGAGCGCTCCGCCTTCCAGCTCACCGTCACCACCCAGGGACGCCTCACGGACGAGGAGCAGTTCCGCGACATCGTCGTGAAGGTGGGCGAGAGCGGACAGGTGACGCACCTGCGCGACGTGGCCCGGGTGGAGCTGGGCGCCAACTCCTATTCCGTGCGCGCCCGGTTGGATGGGAAGTCGGCGGTGGCCATCGGCATCAACCAGGCCTCGGGCTCCAACGCGCTGGACGTGTCCGCGGGCATCCGCGCGCGGATGGACGAGCTGAGCCAGGCGTTCCCCAAGGGCATGGAGTACCGCATCGCGTATGACCCGACGCTCTTCGTGCGCACGTCCATCCGCAACGTGGTGACGACGCTGCTGGAGGCGGTGGTGCTGGTGGTGCTGGTGGTGTTGCTGTTCCTCCAGACGTGGCGCGCCTCCATCATCCCGCTGGCGGCGGTGCCCGTGTCGCTGGTGGGCACGGCGGCGGTGATGCACATGTTGGGTTTCTCGCTCAACACGCTGTCCCTCTTCGGACTCGTGCTCTCCATCGGCATCGTCGTCGACGACGCCATCGTCGTGGTGGAGAACGTGGAGCGGCACATCGCCCAGGGCGTCAATCCCAAGGAGGCGGCCCGTCGGGCGATGACCGAAGTGACGGGCCCCATCATCGCGATTACCTCCGTGCTGTCGGCGGTGTTCGTCCCCACGGCGTTCCTTGGCGGACTCACGGGCCAGTTCTATCGGCAGTTCGCGCTGACCATCGCCATCTCCACCATCCTCTCGGCCTTCAACTCGCTGACGCTCAGCCCGGCGCTCGCCGGGGTGCTGCTGCGCGGGCACCACGGGCCCAAGGATGGCCTCACGCGCTTCATGGACAAGGCGTTTGGCGGCTGGCTCTTCGGGCCCTTCAACCGCTTCTTCGACAAGGCCTCCGCTGGCTACGTGTCGCTGGTGAAGCGGGTGGTGCGCGTCAGCGCGCTGGCGCTCGTCGTATACGGAGGACTGTTGCTCCTGACGTGGGTGGGCTTCGCCAAGGTGCCGGCGGGCTTCGTGCCCATGCAGGACAAGTACTACCTGGTGGGGCTGGCGCAGCTTCCTCCCGCGTCCTCGCTGGAGCGGACGGACGACGTGGCGAAGCGGATGTCGGCGCTGATGCTGGCGGAGAAGGGCGTGGCGAGCGTCGTGGCCTTCTCCGGCATCACCATCAACGGCTTCGTCAACTCCCCCAACTCGGCCGTCGTCTTCGCGGTTCTCGACGACTTCGAGCAGCGCAAGACGAAGGACTTGTCGGCGAACGCCATCGCGGGCCGGCTCCAGGCAAAGCTGGGCGGCATCCAGGAAGGCTTCGCGGCCATCTTCCCTCCGCCCCCGGTTCCGGGAATGGGTTCCATGGCGGGCTTCAAGCTCCAGGTGGAGGACCGCGCGGGGCTGGGGCCGGAGGCGCTCTACGCCGCCACGCAGGCGCTGGTGCAGAAAGCTTCGGCCGAGCCCCAGTTGATGGGCCTGATGTCGGGCTTTGAAATCAACGTGCCTCAGCTCCAGGCGGACGTGGACCGGGTGAAGGCGAAGCAGCAGGGCGTGCCGCTGGGCTCGGTGTTCGAGACGCTCCAGATTCACCTGGGCTCGCTGTATGTGAACGACTTCAACCGCTTCGGGCGCACCTACCAGGTGAACGTCCAGGCGGACGCGAAGCACCGCATGGAGCCGGAGGACATCGGCCGACTCCAGGTTCGAAACCCCCAGGGCGGCATGGTGCCGCTGGCGTCACTGGTGACGGTGAAGCCCTCGTTCGGTCCGGACCAGGTGCTGCGCTACAACGGATATCCCTCCGCGGATATCAACGGCGCGGCGGCGCCCGGGGTGAGCACGGGACAGGCGGTGGCGGCGATGGAGCGCGTGGCGGCCGAGACACTTCCGGCCGGCATGAGCTTCGAGTGGACCGACCTGACGTACCAGGAGAAGCTCGCTGGCAAGGAAGGCCTGTTCGTCTTCCCGCTCGCCATCCTGCTGGCCTTCCTCATCCTGGCGGCGCAGTACAACAGTTGGTCGCTGCCGCTGGCGGTGTTGCTCACGGTGCCGCTGGCGTTGCTCAGCGCGATTGCCGGGGTGTGGTTCGTGGGTGGGGACAACAACATCTTCACGCAGATTGGGCTCGTGGTGCTCGTGGGCCTGGCGGCGAAGAACGCCATCCTCATCGTCGAGTTCGCGAGGGCGCAGGAAGACGAGGGCGTGGGCGTGGTGCAGGCGGCGCTCGAGGCGTGCCGGCTGCGGCTGCGGCCCATCCTGATGACCTCCATCGCCTTCATCATGGGCGTGGTGCCGCTGGCGCTGGCCACGGGCGCGGGCGCGGAGATGCGCCAGGCGATGGGCGTGGCGGTGTTCGCGGGCATGCTCGGCGTGACGCTGTTCGGGCTGGTGCTGACGCCCATCTTCTACATCGTCATCCGGAAGTTCGCGCTGCGAGGGGCGGAGCGAGAGGCTCCCGTGATTCCGGCGGGAGCGACGGGCGCCGAAGGGCACTGAGCGCCGCGTCATCCGACGGATGACACCAGGTTGTCGAAGAGGGCTGCCTCCACCGAGGGGCGGCCCTCTTTGCTTTTGGGAGGAGACGCGCGGCTCGAACAATCGCGACACGGCGGGGGGCCAGCGTGACGCGTCAGGTGCACTCCCGGGGCGGGGCCTGACACGTCAACCGCTCACTTCAGTCCAGACTCCTCGCGCGGCTTCCCTCGCCGCAGTCCCTTCGCGCACGTGGTCTTCGGCTTGCACAAGGCGTCTCGAACTTGAAATCCGAGGGGTCGATGCGCTTCGTGCTGGGAGTCGTTGTCGCGGTGGGGCTGGTGGGCTGTGGTGGTCCGGACGTGCAGGGTGTCGATGCGGTGGAGAGCATCGGCCAGGAGATTGTCGGAGGGGTGGAGGCACGCCAGGGGAGCCACCCCTGGAACGTCAGCATGCAGCAGCACGGGAGCCACTTCTGTGGCGCCTCGATCATCCGGGTCAGCGCGACGAAGAATGAGTCGGACATCGTCGTCACGGCCGCGCACTGCGTCTACGACGGCACGTCTGGACTGACGGTCTCCGCGGGCGTGCACGACCTTGGGAGGCCCGGGGCGGGTGCCCAGACGGTTCGAGGAGTGAGGACCGTCTACCATCCGGCCTACGACCCGGACACGACGATGAACGACATCGCCGTCGTCAAGCTCGAGAAGCCTCTCAAGTTCTCCGCCACGGTCCAGCCCATCCTGCTCCCGCTCGCGGGAGAGACCGTCCCGGACAATGTCGAGGCGACGGTGGCGGGGTGGGGCCTCACGCGCGAGGGCGGATATGACACGTCCCCTGTGCTGATGCAGGTGGGGGTCCCCACCATCGCGCATCGGCAGGTGGCGGCGTCCTACCGTTCCCAGGGTATCCACATCGACCCATACGCGATGCTCGGGGCCGGTTACAGCCAGGGGGGCAAGGACGCCTGTCAGGGCGACAGCGGGGGACCGCTCTTCGTTCTCGGAGCGCAGGGCAAACCCGTGCTTCAGGGCGTCGTGAGCTTTGGCGTGGGCTGCGCGAGGCCCGGCCTGCCCGGCATCTATGCCCGGGTCTCCAACTACATCCCGTGGATCAATACCCAGGTTCGCCTCCTGAGCGTCACGGCGAGGCCGTAGTCCGCCCGGGCGCGCGGCGTTCGGGCCCGTGGCTCCCTGGGGGACTGCTCAGCCGCCTGGGCCGTGGCTACCTTGACGTCCCGGGAGGTCCACGTGGCGAAGCCGGTCCTGAAGTCGGGGAAGGGGACGCGCTCGAAGTCCTTGAGGGGCGCGGACGCCGCGCTGCTCATCATCGACGTCATCAATGACCTGGACTTCCCCGGGGGAGAGCACGTGCTCCCCTGGGCGTCGCGGATGGTGGAGCGATTGGCGCCCTTCGCCGCGCGGATGCGCAAGGCGGGGGTGCCGGTCATCTACGTCAACGACAACTTCAACCACTGGCGCAGCAACTTCCGGGACGTCTACCGGCATTGCACCCGGGCGGGCAGCCGGGGCCGAGGCATCGTCCGGGCCTTGCGACCACATGCCACGGACTACTTCGTCCTCAAGCCCAAGCACTCGGCCTTCTTCGCGACGTCGCTGGTTCCCCTGTTGGAGCACCTGGGGACGAAGAAGCTGCTGATGGCGGGCATCGCCACGAACCTGTGTGTCTTCTTCAGCGCCCATGACGCGCACATGCTCGAGTACGACATCACCGTGCTGAGCGACTGTTGTTGCGCGGAGAGCGACACGGACCACGACCTGGCGTTGGACCAGCTCCAGCGCTTCCTCGGGGTGCGCGTGTGCAGGGCCGACGAGGTGAAGCGCAAGGGGCGCTTCCGTCGACCCGCGCATCCCTCGAAGGGGTCCGGACGCTTGTAGGCGAAGGGCTTCTCAGGAGCGGTGGAAGCGCTGGCGCAGGGCACGGAGCGTCGCCCGAGGACCCATCAACGTCAGGTCGAGCTGCGTCTGCCCGCGCTCTCCGCGGAAGCTCGCGCCCGTGAGCCGGTCCTCGGGCAGGGGCTCCAGGATGTTCGAGACGTTCTTGTACCGCTCCGCCTGGGCTCGAAGCGTCTGTTCGCTCATCCCGAGCTCGCGCAGGGCGGCGAAGAGGTCGTCGTGGAGTTCCGGGGGCACCTGGAGGTGGGCCGCGACAGGCTCGTGGATGAAAGGGGAATGCTTTGTGACCAGATAGCTGATCCTTCGCGCCCCGTGCCCTCCGAGTTCGACGTAGGAGAACATGACGCGGCTGCTCCGGGTGTCGCGATAGAGGTCGCAGCCGTTGTAGGGATAGAAGCCCAGCGCGAAGTGGGTCCAGGCGCGATAGCTCACGGACGTCGTCGCTCCGAGGACATCGTCGTGGATGCCGCCAATCCATTCCCAGTGGGTGGGGACCTGCATGGGGACGTCGTCCAGCTCCTTCACGGCATCCTCGAGGCCGGGCTGGTTCCGGAGGTACTCGACGAGCGTGTCGTGGGTAATGGACATGGTGTCTCAATCTACCAGGAGGCCGAAGCCCCTGCGTCCGGCCGCGCGTTGCGCCTAGACTGCCGCCCCGTGTCCAGGTCCTCCGAGCAGAGCCCCCAGGGTGGTTTCCGCGCCCGTCTCCACACCATCATCTTCGAGGCCGACACTCCGGCGGGAAAGGCGTTCGACGTGGCCCTGCTGTGGGCCATCGTGTTCAGCATCGCGGCGGTGATGCTGGAGAGCGTGTCCTCCATCCGGGTCCGGTATGCGACCGCCCTGCAGGTGGCGGAGTGGTTCTTCACCATCATCTTCGCGCTCGAGTACGTGTTGCGGCTCATCGCAGTGCGCCGACCGCTGGACTACGCGCGCAGCTTCTTCGGGCTGGTGGACCTGCTGGCCATCCTGCCGTCCTTTCTGAGCGTCATCTTTCCGGGGGCGCAGACGCTGCTCGTGGTCCGGGTGCTGCGTCTGCTGAGGGTCTTCCGGGTGCTGAAGCTGGGGCACCTCTTGGGACAGGCGGAGGTCCTGCTCACCGCGCTGCGCGCGAGCCGGGGGAAGATCATCGTCTTCCTTGGCTTCGTGCTGACCGTGGACGTGGTCATGGGCGCCATCATGTACCTGGTGGAAGGGGAGCAGCACGGCTTCGACAGCATCCCCCGGTCCATGTACTGGGCCATCGTGACGATGACGACGGTGGGCTTCGGCGACATCACTCCCAAGACGGTGCCCGGTCAGTTCATCGCGTCGGTGTTGATGATCATGGGCTACGGCATCCTCGCGGTGCCCACGGGCATCGTCTCCGTGGAGCTGGCCGCCGCCACGAAGCAGCGCCCGGACACCCAGGCGTGTCCCGGCTGTGGCGCGCAGGGGCACGACCTGGACGCCCGTTACTGCAAGACGTGCGGGACCGCGCTGGACTGGACGTCCGCGAAAACCGCCGGGTGATGTGGGCCGTGGGTGTTCAGTGTTCACCGTGCGGCGGAAAAGCCCCGCCGGGGAGCGGCTTCATTCGCGAGCATGCGGTGCGCACGTTGCGCCTGCCCTGTTCCCTGGAGATCTCGCGATGAACCTCTTCATCACTGGCGCCACCGGCTTTATCGGCGGCTCCCTGGCGTTGGACTTGAAAGCCCGGGGGCATGTCATTCGTGGGCTCGTGCGCGACGACGCGAAGGCCCGGAAGCTGGCGGCGCTCGGAATCGAACCAGTGCGTGGAGACCTGGGCGACACGGCCCTGCTCATGGCCGAGGCCCGACGCGCGGACGGTGTCATCAACGCGGCCAGCAGCGACCATGAGCAGGCCATCCTCGCGTTGATTGACGGCGTGCGAGGCTCCGGCAAGCCGCTGATCCACACCAGCGGCTCCAGCGTCATTGGCGATGACGTGAAGGGCAATGCCCTGTCGCCCAACGTGTTCGATGAGGAGACGCCGTTCATCGTCGAGCCGGAGAAGCAGGCGCGGCATGCGCTCGACAATCGCGTCCTCGCCGCCGAGGGCGCGCGAGGCATCGTCCTGTGCAACACGATGATCTACGGCACGGGGAAGGGGCTGAGCCGCGACAGCGTGCAGATTCCGCCGCTCGTCGCCCAGGCGCGCAAGAGCGGGGTGGTGCGAATCGTCGGTAAGGGCATCAACCGCTGGTCGAACGTGCACCTCGACGATGTCACCACGCTCTATGCGCTGGCCCTGGAGCGGGCGCCGGCGGGGGCCTTCTACTTCGTGGAGAACGGCGAGGCGTCCTACTCGGAGATTGGCGACGCCATCGCGGCGCGGTTGAAGCTGGGCCCGGTGCGGTCGTGGACGGTGGAGGAGGCCTCGCGCGAGTGGGGCGAGGGCCACGCTCGCTACTCGTTCGGCTCCAACAGTCGGGTGCGAGCGAAGCGGGCACGGCGCGAGCTGGGCTGGGCGCCGCGACACGACTCCGTGACGGCATGGATTCGCGACGAGATGCCCGTCGACTGAGCGACGGTGCCCATCGGGCTGGGGGCCGGACGTCCACTTCTGCTCGTTGCCGGGTGTTGGACGCATCGTTCTTCCACCCCGCAGCGCACTTCGGGTTTGCTGCACGCTGGCAGAGCTTCGTTTCCATCCCAGCTCGCGGAGTGACTTCATGCGTACCCTGCTGACGACCCTGGCCTGCACCACCCTCCTGTCCTTCGCGGGGGCCGCCCACGGGCAGGCTCCCGCCAAACCCACGAAGCCCAGTGGCAACATGGCCCCCGGTGGTGCCGCGGGCAGCCAGCAGTCCGAGCCCCGCCAGGGACCGAATCCCACCGGTGCGCCCGTCGAGACGGCGCCGCCCAACGTGCCCGGGTTCAAGCCGGCCTTCCCGGGCCAGACGCGCGCGCCGGGCGTCCAGACGCGCACGCCGTTCCGAGTCACGGAGGTGGCCTCGGGCTTCAACAAGCCGTGGGCCATCGCCTTCCTTCCGGACCAGCGCATGTTGGTGACGGAGAAGCCGACCGGGAAGATCTTCATCGTGACGCCGAAGGGCGAGAAGTCGCAGCCCGTCGCGGGTGTGCCGCGCGTGGATGGGCGCAACCAGGGCGGGCTCCTCGACGTGGAGGTGGGGCCGGACTACGCGACCAGTGGCCTCATCTACTGGAGCTATTACGAGCCGCGTGAGGGCGGCAACGGGCTCGCGGTGGCGCGCGCGAAGCTGGTGGATGGGGCGAAGCCCAAGGTCGAAGGGCTGAAGGTCATCTTCCGGATGGAGCCCACGCTGGAGTCGACGCTGCATGCCGGTGGGCGTCTGGTCTTCGCGCCGGATGGGAAGCTGTTCGTCACGTTGGGTGAGCGCTCGATTCTCCAGGGCCGCGTCCAGGCGCGCGACCTGAAGAGCGACTTCGGGAAGATTGTCCGCATCAACCCGGACGGCTCCATTCCGCAGGACAACCCGTTTGTCGGTCGCAAGGATGCGCGGCCTGAAATCTGGACGCTGGGCCACCGAAACATCCTGTCCGCGGCGCTCGACAGCAAGCATCGGCTCTGGGAGGTGGAGATGGGCCCGCGCGGTGGTGACGAGCTGAACCTCATCGAGAAGGGCAAGGACTACGGCTGGCCCACCATTGGCTACGGCGAGGAGTACTCGGGTGCGCCCATCCACAAGTCCACGCAAGGCCCGGGCATGGAGCAGCCCGTGTACTACTGGGACCCGGTGATTTCGCCCTCGGGGATGACCATCTACTCGGGAGACCTGTTCCCCGAATGGAAGGGCAACTTCTTCATCGGAGGCCTGTCGAGTCAGGCGCTGGTGCGGCTGGTGCTCAAGGACGACCGCGTGGTGGGTGAGGAGCGGTTGCTCCTGGACCAGGACTCACGCATCCGCGAGGTCGTCCAGGGCCCCGAGGGCGCGCTCTATCTGCTCACCGACGACGACAACGGGCGACTGCTCAAGCTGACGCCGCGCTGACCGGACATCGTCGGCTCAAGGCGCTCGCGTGGGACTGCGAGATGACCTGCCGCGTGGTGGACACGGGCACCGAGCCCGAGCCGCCGGCGTGGGTCGTCTCGATGATGCTGCAATGACTTTTTGGGCATTCCTTTCGGAATGGTTTCATTGATAGGGTTGGGTCCGTCCGCGTTCTGCGGACACTCGACCAATCGCGAGGGGCGCTGTCTTTTCGGGCCGGCACGCACCCCCAAGGTCTTTCTTTCATGTCTCCTCGCCGTACCAATGTCCTGTCGTGCCTGTTCGCGTGGGTGTCCGTCGGCCTGCTCGGTTCCTGTGGTGAGGTCCAAGAGCCCATCGACAACTTGGACCCGACGATTCTCTGTGCGGATGTGGGGTGCAGCGCGGGGCAGTGTGGCGTCAAGAATGGCGCCGCCGTGTGTCGCTGCTCCGAACTCGAGGAGTCGTCGGGGTTCACCTGCGAACAGGTCGACATCCGCTCACCGGACGAACACGGTGATACGCCAGCGACCGCCACGGTGCTGGTGCCCTCCGACGAGGTTCACGAGGGCGTCATTCAGACGTCCGGTCGGATGATCGCGAAGGGTGAGGCGGACGTGGATGTCTTCGCCATCTCGACCCGAGCGGGACAACGGATTCGCTTGACCCTCCTGGCTCGGACTGTGTCCAGCCTGGCCACCGAACTCCTGGATGCCAGCGGGAACCCGTTGTACCCAGACGCGCGTCTTACCTACCGGTCCCTGGAATTCAGGGACCTCGGTTCCCAGGAGGCGGCAACCTGGTTCGTCAAGGTGCGCGCTGAAGAGCGGAACGCGGGGGCCTACACCTATCACCTGGAGGCGCTGGATAGAGACCTGCACGGCGACACGCCCACCACCGCGTCGCTGATCGAACTGCCGAGTGCGCCCTTCCCTGGCTTGGTGGATTTCTTCCGGGACCGGGATTTCTTCACCTTTCACACGGCGCCGGGACAAGGGTTCCGGTTTTCATGTGAGAGCCCGGCACTCGCCATGGTCCTGATGGATGGCGCGGGCGTCGAAGTGGAGCAGCAGGCGTACTGGGGGGAACACAGCGTGGGCCGCGTGAACGCGGCGGCGAGCACCTGGGTCGTCGGAATCTGGCGGAACAACTACGGGTCTGGAAGCACGGTGGACACCCAGTGCCAACTGGACGACCTGGGCTTGGATGAACATGCGAACGTGCCCGCAGGCGCGACGCCGTTGGAGATAGGGGTCCCGATGTCCGTGCGGTTCCAGGGCTCGAACGACGTGGATGTCTTTGCCTTCTCCGCCACCGCGGGGCACATCTACGACCTGGGGCTCACGCCTTCGTCGCACTGGCGGCGCATCCGGTTCACGGATGTGGATGGGAACATCCTGCGCGAGACCTTCGGGAGCCGGCTCCTCCATCAAGCGGCTTCAACGGGGACGTACTACGTGCAGGTCCTCGAGGATCGTGCCTGGGGAGGCGACTTCCAGGTGCGGGTGGATGACCTGGGCCTGGATGACCATGGAGGTAGGTCGGAGCCCACTCTCGTGGCGGTGGGAGAGACTGCCACGGGGTTTCTCCATGGGGAGGAGGACCGGGACGCCATGGCGGTCCCGATCGAAGCGGATGGCATCTATCGGCTGACCTGCAGGCCCGACTGCATCGTACTCGGGTCGGGCTTCGACCCTGTTCTGATGCAGCCCGTCTCAGCCGGAGTCTGGGAGTTCCAATCGGAACGCGGGATCGTCGTGCCCATCTTTGTCCTTTATTCGAAGGCCATCCCCACCACCTTCACGTTCCTGGTGGAGCGGATCGGCACGGACGACTACGGCGACGATGACGCCCATGCCACGCCACTGACGTTCCCCGTGTCCACGTCGGGTGTCTTCGAACTGCCTGGGGACTACGACGTGTTCTCGGTCGAACTGGAAGCAGGACGGACCTACTTCTCGGAATCCAACATGGTGGTGAGTGTGGTGGGCCCAAATGGCGTGGGGATCAACGTGATCTACGAGGGTGCGACGAAGCCCCGCTACTTCACGACCGCGGTGGCGGGACGCCATAGGGTGACCCTCTTTACCTACGAACCAGGTCGGACTGCCTCCTGGCAGTGGTCTCTGCGCTAGCCGGATGGCACGCGCGTTGGCCTTCCGGACCTCATCCATCCGGACCGCCACTGTGACGTCGTCCACTTCTGCTTCCTCGTCCTCGGATGCTTCGTCATGCTCTTCCGCAGCCTCTATCCTCACATTTGATAGAGGCTCTTGGTGCGGCCCCCTGAGTCGTCCGTTCGCAGCAACAACCGGGTCGCAACCTCCCCCCCTGTGCGCCATTTCCTGCGTCTGTCCGGTGCGCTGACTGAGCCACCGGTGACCAGGGGAGTGTCTGTATGGCGTGGGGAATGATGTGGGAGCCTATGGGTGGGGGGCGGTCATGACGGCTCCTGTCCGGAGGATGCGTGCGTCGAGTCGTCCCTCCATGGAGCAGCGCTTGGAGGCGCTCGACTGGGCGGCTCTCGGCTCGGAGCTGGATACTCGTGGGTGCGCCACGCTGGCTTCCATTCTGACGCCTGACGAGTGCTCGGCCCTCGCGGCGCTCTACGCCTCCGATGCGCCGTTCCGCAGTCGCGTCGTCATGGCTCGCCACGGCTTTGGTCGGGGCGAGTACAAGTACTTCGCCTATCCGCTCCCTGACCTCGTCGCCCGTCTACGAAGTGGGCTCTACCCCCCGCTCGCCGCCATCGCGAATCGCTGGAACGAGGCCATGCGCATCGACATGCGCTACCCCGAAACGCACGCCGCCTACCTCCAGCGCTGTCATCAGGCCGAGCAGCTCCGGCCCACGCCATTGCTCCTCCAGTACGGAGAGGGCGACTACAACTGCCTCCACCAGGACCTCTATGGCGACGAGGTCTTCCCCCTCCAGGTGGCCTTCCTCCTGTCGGAGCCGGAGCGCGACTTCACGGGAGGCGAGCTGGTGCTCACCGAGCAGCGCCCGCGCATGCAGTCCCGCGCGGAGGTGGTTCCACTTCGGCAGGGAGATGGCGTCATCTTCCCCGTCCACCACCGACCCGTGCAGGGCACGCGAGGTGTCTACCGCGTCAACATGCGTCACGGCGTCAGCCGCCTCCGTTCGGGCCACCGTCACACGGTGGGCATCATCTTCCACGATGCCCGCTGACGGTCCCCACGCCCGGCTCAGTCACCCCGGAGCGCGACAGAGGGAGACACCCGCGCCGCCCTCCGCGCGGGGAGCAGGGCCGCGGCAAAGGCCACCAGTCCCAGCATCACGAGCACCACCGCGTACGTGAGCGGATCCACGGGCTGAACCCCGGTGAGCAGATGCGCGAGCGTCCGGCTGGCCCCCGCCGCGAGCACGAGCCCGAGTCCCAGCCCCACCGCCGTCAATCCCAGGTACCGACGCAGCACCAGGTTCGTCACCTGGTGTGCCCTCGCTCCCAGGGCCAGGCGGATGCCCAGCTCCCGCGTCCGCTGGGACACCGCATAGGCGACGACGCCATAGAGCCCCACCGCCGCCAGCAGCAGCGCCACCCCGGCGAAGACTCCAACGAGCAGCAGGTAGAAGCGCAGTGGCGCCATCGTGCGGTCCACGACCGAGGCCAGCGTGCGCACGCTGCCGAGCGCGAGGCTCGAGTCGAGCGACCGGACCTCCGCGCGCACCGCCGAGGCGAGCGTGAGCGGGTCCGCCGACGTTCGCAGGACGAGCGTCATCTGCGTGCTGCGTGCCTGCTCATAGGGGAGATAGACCTCCGCGACAGCGGGCGCCGCCAGCCCGTCGATGGCGAGGTTGTCCACCACGCCGACCACGACTCCTCCGAACGCACCGTTTCCCCAGTTCATGTCCGTGCTCAGCGTCCGCCCCAGCGGGTCCTCGTTCGGCCAGAACCGGCGAGCGGCCTCCGCGTTGACCAACACGGCGCGCCTGCCTTCACCTCGGTCCTCGGCGCTCAACCCCCGGCCACTCAGGAGCTTCACGCGCAGGGTCTCCAGGGCGCCAGGACTGACGATGCGCACGCTGGCCTTCCAGGGGGCCGCTCCAGGTGGCACCGGACGCTGGGGATCCTTCAGGTCGAGCGGCATCTTGCCGCCGTCCATCGGCAGGCCGGCGACGATGCCCGCGGCCTCGACGCCGGGCAGGGTGCGCAGCCGGGCGAGGAGCTGGTCGAAGAAGGCCTCGGGCGCGGCGGTGCCGAAGCCATACCGATTGGGCGGCAGGTCGAGCTTCACTGTGAGAACTCCCTCCGACTCGAACCCCGGCGCCGCTCGCTGAAGATGCACGAAGCTGCGCAACAGCAGTCCCGCGCTCACCAGCAGCAACACCGCGAGCGCGGTCTCCCCGACGATGAGCAATGCGCGCGTCTTGTGGTGGTGGGCGCCACCGCCACTCCCCGCATTCGCCATGCGCAGTCCACCGCCGAGCGACACGCGCGTGGCCTTCAGCGTGGGAACGAGGCCGAACAACACCGTGGTGAGCATCGCCAACGCGGCGGTGAAGGCCAGCACGGTGCCGTCGATGGAGGCCTCCTCGAGACGAGGAATGTCCTGGGGGCCGAACGCGGTCAGGACATCCATGGCCCACATGGCCGCGAGCAGTCCCATCGCGCCACCCGCGAGCGCCAGCAGGCCGCTCTCCGCGAGCAGCTCGCGAGCCAGCCGGCCCCGGCTCGCGCCCAGGGCGAGGCGAATCGACAACTCTCCCTCACGCGAGGCCGCACGTGCGAGCAACAGGTGGGTGAGGTTCGCGCAGGCGACGAGCAGGACCAGCCCCACCGCGCCCATCAGCATCAGCAGGGAGGGACGCACCTTTCCCAGCAGCACGTCGCGCAGGGACTCCACGCTCGCGCCCACGTCCCCGTTCGTTCGGGGATGCTGCTCGGCCAGTCCTCGTGCAATCGCGGCCACCTCGGCGCTCGCCTGCTCCACGCTCGCGCCGGGCGCGAGGCGGCCATACACCTCCAGCCAGTGGGCACCGCGTGCTTCCGGCGTCAACGACTCCGGGCCCAGGACCAGGGGCAACCAGAGCTCCGAACGCGCCGGGAAGTCGAAGCCGGGCGCCATGACTCCCACCACCGTGGTGGGCACGGGGGCTCCCGTGCTCAGGGTTCGCCCCAGCACCGTCGGACTTCCGCCGAAGCGACGCTGCCACAAGGAATGAGAGATGACGGCGACCGGAGGCGCGCCTGGAGCATCGTCTCCTCGCTGGAGCGCTCGGCCCAGGTGCACTCGCGGGCCGAGCACCTGGAAGAGGTCGGCCGTGGCGAGGGTTCCCTGGACCTTCACGGGGAGCGACTCGGCGTCATGCGCGCCCAGGGTCAGCTCGGTGCTCGCGAGCGCGGCCAATCCGGTGAAGGAGCGCGCCTGCTCGCGCAGACTCACCAGGTCTGGAGGTGAAGTGGGACCCGGGCCCTGCTTCCCCACGCTGTACAGCCGCACCACGCGCGCGTCGTCCTGGAGGGGGAGGGGACGCAGCAGCACGGTGTGCACCACGCTGAAGATGGCCGCGTTCGCCCCGATTCCGAGCGTGAGTGTGAGCACCGCCACCAGGGTGAACGTGGGACTGCGTCGCAACCGGCGCAGCGCGTGACGGAAGTCCTGGCGGAAAAAGTCCATGCGTGTGCCCGACAGCACGGAGCGTGCCATGAGGCGCACTCTCTGTCGTCAGACGCACGGTGCGACGAGCCACCTGGCGCGGTGGCCGGAGCTGGGACAATCGGTTCCCGGCTCCGGACACTCGCGTCTCATGAACGTGTCTTCGAGGCTCAGTTCTTGGGGAAGCAGCCGGTGGACAAGGCCCACGGCTCGCTGCCGTGGGTGCCGTCCCCCGCGACGAGATAGACCCAGTCGTGGGAGGCGAGGAAGATGACCGGATTGGACGAAGCCGGCCCCGGATTGATGTCCGCCACGTGGGTTCCCGACGCGGTGCCGTTGGTCCACGCCAGCTCCGCGCCCACCGTCTCGTCGAAGTAGAGGAAGGTCGCACCGTCGCCCACGACGAAGGGCGGGAAGGGGTCTCCAGAGATGGAGTTCTCGGGCCCGGGCCTCAGGTCCTTGATGAGCCGGGTGCCCGAAGGCGTGCCGTCGGTGACCCAGGGCTCTTTCCCCTCGTCGGGCGTGGTCGCGTAGAAGAAGACCTTGTTCTTTCCGGCGGCCAGACTCGAGGGCTCGTACCCGGGCGGTGGCGACGTCGGATGGGTGTCCGCGAGCATCAAGGTGCCCGCCGTCGTGCCGTTGCTCCTCCAGGGCTCCCTGCCGTGGGTGCCATCGTCGGCGAACAGGATGACGTTGCCCTTCAGCGGCACCAGCTCACGCGGGTCCGAGCCCGTGGCACCCGGACGGATGTCCTTCACCAGTCGTGTGTCGTCCTCGCAGCCCATCGAGGTCCACAGCTCCGCGCCGTGGACGCCGTCGTTCGCGGTGAAATAGAGCTTCTTCTTCCCTGACGTCAGCCAGGCGATGTCCGAGCCCTCCGAACCCGCGCGAATGTCCTCCACCAGCTCGGTGTCCTCTTTCGTTCCATCCGTCGTCCAGAGTTCCCGGCCGTGGGTGCCGTCGTTCGCCACGAAGAACACGGTGCCGTCTTCCAGTCGGAAGAGCTGCTCGGGCGACGAACTCCCGGAGCCCGGGGCGATGTCTCGCACCAGCCGGGTTCCGCCATTCGTGCCGTCGGACTTCCACAGCTCACGACCCTTGTCGCCGTCGTCCGCGGCGAAGAGGAGCCGCTTGCCATCGACGAGGAGTTGCCCGGGGGAAGAGCTCGCGAAGCCCGGGGCGATATCCTTCACGAGGTGCGTTCCCCCGGTCGTCCCGTCACTGCGCCACAGCTCCGTGCCGCGCGTGCCGTCGTCGGCGGGGAAGTAGAGCGTCTTGCCCACGGAGACGAGCTGGAAGAGCGGGTTGTCTGGGAAGGCATCACCGAAGGGATTGATGTCCTCGACCAGTCGAGTCCCTCCGGGGGTGCCGTCTGTCTTCCACAGCTCGTTGCCGTGGATGCCATCGTCCATGATGAAGAAGACCTTGGAGCCCACGACAGTCATTCGCTTGGGGTAGTCGGAGAGGTTTCCGAGCAACAGGGTGGCCTTCCATCCGGAATGGAGGTCCTGCCCGCCGGATTTCTCTTCCAGCTTCCACAGGGCGTAGGTGTCGAGGCTCGGGCCGTAGACGACGCTCAGATAGACGACGCCATCCACCTGGACGCTGTCGAACGGGAACGTCGAGCCGGTACCCGGCGCGAGGTCGGCGACGAGCTTGGGCCCGCTGCACTGGTTGTTCAGGTCCTGGCTCAGCTCGGTTTCGGAGGTGGTGTCGGGGGTCGGTAGGTCCACCGACTCCTCCATGGGGCCGCAGGCGCAGAAGAGCGCACAACTGCCTGCGAGGAAGTATGAACGGGAGTGACGCATGGATTCATTTCCTTTCCCCGGACCCATCGTTCATCCGGGTCCGCGGAATGTGGAGGGTGATTGGCGAATGCCCAGTGCTCTGGGGCCTGAGGTCAGGTTCGCTGGTTCACCGATGTGAATGAGGCGACACTCCCCCGCGCGGCTATCATCCGGGGCCACGGTGGACGGGGCGCGCGATGGACGACTTCCAGGCGATTCTGAATGAAGTGATGGCGGCCATCCGGCCGACGGTGGGGCAGGGGCGGGTGGCGAACTACATCCCCGCGCTGGCCGCGGTGGACCCCGCACGGTTCGGCATGGCGCTGGCGACCGTCGATGGCGAGGTGTTCGGCGTGGGGGATTGGCGGGTTCCCTTCTCCGTGCAGAGCATCTCCAAGGTGTTCGCGCTGGCGCTGACGCTGGCTCGCGATGGGGATGCGCTGTGGCGCAGGGTAGGCAAGGAGCCCTCGGGCAATCCGTTCAATTCGCTGGTGCAGCTCGAGTACGAGCAGGGTGTGCCCCGCAACCCGTTCATCAATGCGGGGGCGCTGGTCGTCACGGACCGGTTGCTGAGTCTCACGGGCGATTCGCGCGGAGTGTTGCGGGAGTTCCTGCGGGCGGAGAGTGGCAACGCGTCCGTGGACTTCGACCCGGTGGTCGCCGCGTCAGAGGCCGAGCACGGCCACCGCAACTCCGCGCTG
Organism: Myxococcus sp. CA051A; assembly: GCF_013336705.1. Lineage (NCBI taxonomy): Bacteria > Pseudomonadati > Myxococcota > Myxococcia > Myxococcales > Myxococcaceae > Myxococcus > Myxococcus sp. CA051A. The sequence goes on from NZ_JABUMS010000001.1 coordinate 1,105,113, forward strand.
GCGCACTTCATGGCGAGCTACGGCAACATCCAGAACCCGGTGCCTCGCGTGCTGGAGCACTATTTCTGGCAGTGCTCGCTGTCGATGAGCTGCGCGGACCTCGCGCGGGCCTGTGGCTTCCTGGCGCGTCATGGGCAGGGCGCGAAAGGTGAGCGGTTGCTCACGCGCAGCCAGGCCAAGCAGGTCAACGCGGTGATGCTCACCTGCGGCACGTATGACGCCGCGGGCGAGTTCGCCTATCGCGTGGGTCTGCCATGCAAGAGTGGTGTCGGTGGCGGCATCATCGCCGTCATCCCGAATCGCTGTGGATTGTGTGTGTGGAGTCCGGGGCTGGATGCCCACGGCAACTCCGTTGCGGGTGTGGAAGCACTGGACCGGTTCACGACGCTGACCGGGCTCTCGGTGTTTTGAGGGGGATGGGTGGCGTTGAAGGTGAACCGGTCCTCGCGAAGATGTTCTTCCGCTGAGGACCGGCCCCCACCGCCCATCCCTCACGCCCGAGCCGTCCCGATGTGAAGCGGATCTCCCGCTTCGCTTGCTGCAACCCGCCCGTCCAACCCGCCCGTCCTGCGTGCTGCCCCGTCCTGCGTGCTGCCCCGTCCAACCCGCCGCCCGTCCTGCGTGCTGCCCCGTCCGACCCGCCGCCCGTCCTGCGTGCTGCCCCGTCCAACCCGCCGCCCGTCCTGCGTACCACCCCGTCCAACCCGCCGCCCTTGCTGCCCAACCCCTGCGCCGTACCGCCGCGCTTCGATGCGGCATCACATAGCAGGGCGCGTGCCGCATCCTTCGCCTCGCTCGATCCAAGCGTTTCCAAGGACTTGCGACGAAGCCACCGCGAGTGATCCACGCAGGTCCGGTAAGAAGTCGGGTGAACCCTTCCGGAATACGGTGCCCTCGGCACCGGGTTGCCCCTCGATGCCCATCAAGACCCGTCGTTGGTGTGTTCCAGGAGAGCCCGATGATGGCTTGCGTCTCCTCGTCTGCCGCTACAGGCCGCGCGGCCTCCCCAAAGCCAAGGAGACCTGGGACGAGTGGCGCCGCGAGCTGGCGCCCAGCCCCGACCTCTTCGAGGCCTTCTACGGCAAGGGCCAGACGCCGATAACCCTCGATGCCTACCGAGAGCAGTACATCCAGGAAATGCAGTCACAGCGGGAAATCATCGCAGAGCTGGCCGCGAGGGTGGACCGGGGAGAGACGGTGACGCTCCTCTGCTCCAAGGACTGCATCCTGGAGCCCGTCTGTCACCGCACGCTGCTCGCGGAGCTCATCGAAGCCGCCCGCCGCTCCTGACCTTCTGGAGCGTGGGCGGCCGCACCGCCGGGACATGGGAGCCAGTGGCTCCCGCGTCCGCCAGCGGTGTCCTTCACGGGCTCACGGCGCGGGAGCCGCCGCCGGGAGTTCGTCGTCCGCCGCTTCCCGCCGGGACTCGCCGCGCACCTTCTGCATCAGCACGTAGAGGCCCGGGATGAAGATGAGGTTGACGATGGTGGACACCAGCATTCCGCCGAACACCGTCGTGCCCAGCGAGTTGCGTGCCGCCGCGCCCGCGCCCTGCGCCGTCATCAGCGGCACCACGCCCAGGAGGAACGCGATGGAGGTCATCAGGATGGGCCGCAGGCGGACCTCGGCGGCCATCACCACCGCCTCCAGCGCGTCCTTGCCGCTCTCCCTCAACTGCTCGGCGAACTCCACGATGAGGATGGCGTTCTTGCTGGCAAGACCCACCAGCATCACCAGACCCACCTGACAGAACACGTCGTTGGCGTACCCGCGCATGAGCTGCAGCGCCAGCGCGCCCATGATGGCCAGGGGCACCGAGAGGATGATGACGAACGGCAGGCTGAAGCTCTCGTACTGCGCCGCCAGCACCAGGAACACGAACAGGAGCCCCAGGCCGAAGATGATGAGCGTCTGACCACCGCTCTCCTTCTGCTCCAGGCTGATGCCCGTCCACTCCGCGCTCATGCCCTGCGGCAGCGTCTCCGCCGCGAGCGTCTCCATCGCCTCGATGGCCTGACCGGAGGAGACGCCTGGAGCCGCCGCCCCGTTGACCTCCGCCGAGCGGAACAGGTTGTAGTGGCGGATGACCTGCGCGGACACCGTGGGCGTCACCTTCACCAGCGACTCGAGCGGAATCATCTCCCCGTTGTCGCTGCGCACGTAGAACGCGCCGATGTCCTGCGGGCTGTCGCGGTACTGCTGCTCGGCCTGCACGTAGACGCGGTACGTCCGGTTCGCGTAGTTGAAGTCGTTGACGTACTGGCTGCCCATGTAGACCTGCATCGTCCCGAAGATCTGCTCGATGGGGATGCCGAGCGCCTTGGCCTTCTGCCGGTCCACTTCCACGTCCAAGAGCGGGGTGTCCGCGTTGAACGCCGTGAGCACGCCGCGCAGCCGTCCGTCCGCGTTGCCCTTCGCCACCAGCTCCTGCGTGGCCGTCGCCAGCTCATCCAGCGTGCGAGAGCCCGCCGTGTCCTCGACGATGTACTGGAAGCCGCCCACGCTGCCCACGCCGCGGATGGCCGGAGGCTGGAAGGGGATGACGCGCGCCCCACCGATGCGGCTCAGCGGCCCACGCAGCCGCTCCACCAGCCCCGCGACGGACTGGTTCTTCCCCGGACGCTCCTCCCACGGAATGAGGCTGGAGAACACCGTCGCCAGGTTGGGGCCGGTGCCCTGGAAGGAGAAGCCGCCGATGGCGAACATGGCGCGCACCTCCGGCTGCTGCTTGAGCACCTCCTCCACCTGGGCCAGCACCTTCTCCGACTGGGCCAGCGACATGCCCTCCGGGCCCTGGATGGAGATGATGACGTAGCCCTGGTCCTCGTCGGGGATGAAGGCCGTGGGCGTCACCCGGAACAAGACCACCGTGGCGCCGATGCAGGCCAGGAACGCAACGAGGACGATGAGCGGGTGCTTGAGCAGCGCCCTCAGTCCCCGGCCGTACCAGGCGCGCGTCGCGTCCAGCACCTTGTCCACCCAGCGGAAGAACACCCACTTCTCACCCACGTGGTGCTTGAGCATCCGAGCGCTCAAGGCCGGGGTGAGCGTCAGCGCGCAGAACGTGGACAGCGCCACCGACGCGGCGATGGTCAGCGCGAACTGGCGATAGATGGCGCCCGTCGTTCCAGGGAAGAGGGCCACCGGGACGAACACCGCCACCAGCACGACGGAGATGGCGATGACGGCGCCGGCCACTTCCTTCATGCCCTCGCGCGCGGCCTGTCGCGCTGTCAGGTGCCGCTCCACCATCAACCGTTCGATGTTCTCGATGACGACGATGGCGTCGTCGACGACGAGGCCCGTGGCCAGTGTGAGGCCGAAGAGGGTGAGGGTGTTGATGGAGAAGCCCATCAACTGGACGAAGGCGAAGGTGCCCACCAGCGAGACGGGCAGGGTGAAGGCCGTAATCAACACGCTGCGCCAGCCGTGCAGGAACAGGAAGATGACCAGGATGACCAGGGCGATGGCTTCCACCAGCGTCTGGAGAACCTCGTGGATGGAGGCGCGCACCGCGAGCGTGGTGTCCGTGCCCGTCTGGAACGTCATGCCCGGGGGGAACTGCGCGGACAGGCGCTCCAGCTCCTTGAAGACGCCGTCGCGCACGTCGAGCGCGTTGGCGGTGGGCAACTGGAAGATGGCCAGACCCACGCCCGTCTTCCCGTTGAAGCGCAACAGCGTGCCGTAGCTCTCCGCGCCCAGTTCCACCCGGCCCACGTCCTTCACGCGCACGCTCTTGCCGCTCGCGTCGCGCATGAGGACGATGTCGCCGAACTCCTCCGGGTCCACCAGACGGCCGCGCGCGCGGACCGCGAGCTGGTAGGGCTGCTCTTCACTGGAGGGCGGCTGGCCCACCTGGCCCGCGGCCACCTGGAGGTTCTGCTCCTGGAGCGCGCGCGTCACGTCCTGGGGCGTGAGCTTGCGGCGCGCCAGCTCCGTGGGGTCCAACCACAGGCGCATGGAGAACTTGCGCTCGCCGAAGATGCGGACCTCGCCGACGCCGCGCACGCGCTTGATGGCGTCCTTGAGATTCACGTCGGCGTAGTTGCTGAGGAACTTCGCGTCGTAGCGGTTGTCCGGGCTGGACAGACCCACCGTCAGCAGCATCTGGCTGGAGGCCTTGTTGACGACGATGCCCGTCTGGTTCACCTGAGAGGGCAGACGCGCGGCGGAGCGGCTGACGCGGTTCTGCACGTCGACGGCGGCGACCTCGATGTCGCGCGTGGGCTCGAAGGTGACGGTAATCTGGCTGGTGCCGTCATTGCTGCTGGTGGAGGTGATGTAGCGCATGCCCTCCACGCCATTGAGCTCCTGCTCGATGGGAATGGTGACGGCGCTCTCCACCACCTCGGCGCTGGCGCCCACGTAGTTGGCCGTCACCGTCACCTGCGGCGGTGCCAGGTCCGGGTACTGGGAGATGGGCAGTGTGGGGATGGCAATGGCCCCCACCAGCGTCAGCAAGATGGAGCAGACGATGGCGAAGACGGGTCTGCGGATGAAGAAGTCGACGAACACGGCGTTCAGGCCCTCATTCTCATGGCGGTAGCCGAGCCTCGCGATGCGACTGGCGAGGCCCGGTCCATCCCCTGCTCAGCGGCTGCCCGCCGTGGCGGCACCGGCCCCGGCGGCCGGAGCGGCGTCGGGGGACTTCACCTTCACGGCCATGCCGTCGCGCAGCGCCTGCAGCGAGGACACCGCCACCCGGTCGCCCTGCTTCAGCCCGCCTTCGATGACGTAGGACAGGTCGCCCAGCGTCCCGAGGACGATGGGGCGGCGCTCCACCACCGTCTTGCCTTCCTTGTCCTGCACCACCATGGCGAAGGGCTGACCACTCAGGCGCACCACCGCGAGCGCGGGAATCTGCAGCGCGTCCCGCTTCGCGTAGACGATGCGCGAGCGCACCAGCTCGCTGGGGCGCAGGCCCACGGTGTTCTGGAAGGCCGCCTTCACCTCCACCAGCTGCGTGCGCGGGTCCGCCTGCGGCGCGACGAAGAACAGGGGGCTGGTGAGCAGCACCTTGCCCTGCGAGTCCAGGACCTCCAGCGCCGTGTCCGGCTTGAGCGCGCGCGCCCGCTCGGACGGCAGCGCCACGCTGACCTCCAGGACATCCGCCTGGGCAATCGTCGTCAGCGGCGTCGTCGCGCCCACGAAGTCACCCATGCGCACCAGCACGTCGCCCACGGTTCCCGCGAAGGGCGCGCGCACGGCGTGGAACTGCAACTGCACCTGGCGCTGGGCCACCTGGGCCGCGGCGGAGCGCGAGGCGGCCTCGGCGGCCTCCACCTGGGCGCGGCCCTGCTCCAGCTCCTGAGCGCTGGCGAGGCCTTCCTTGTAGAGCGCCTCCGTGCGCGCCAGGGTGGTGCGCGCCAGCTCCCGGCTGACGTGCGCGGAGCTCTGCTGCGCCTGGGCGCTGTCGAGCGCGGCCGTCTCCGTGCGCGAGTCGACCTCCAGAATCGGAGCCCCGGCCTCCACCTTCTGACCGGGCTTCACGTGGATGCGGCGCACGTAGCCCGCGACTTGAGGCAGCACGGTGATGTTCTGCCGCGACAGGAGCGAGCCCAGGTACTCCCCGGTGTCCCGCACCTCGCTGGGCGCCAGCGTCAACACCTGCACCTCGCGAGGAGGTGGCGCGGCCGGAGGTGCCGCCTTGCCCGAGCACCCCGCCGCCATCAGCAGGGCGGAACTCCACAACGTCATCTTCAGCGCCTTCAGGGGGCGCACCCGCATCACCAATCGCACCGGGCCTCCGTCAAGAATGCGTCCAGGCGCGCCTGGACAAGCTCGAATTCACGCAGCGCCAGCGTCAGCTCCGCCTGGCGCAAGGCCGCTCCGCTCTGCACCAGCTCCAAGCTGCTGCCGCGGCCCACTTCAAAGGAACGGCGCGTGAGCCGGTCCGTCCGGTCCGCGAGCTCTCGCGACTCGGACGCCGTCTTCACCAGCGCCTGTGCCACCTCGATGCTGCGTCGGGCCTGCGTCACCTCGACGGACACGTCGCGGCGGCTGCCCTCCAGCGTCTCCGCCGCTTGACGTTCGATTCCCTCGCGCTCCTTCACCAGTCCACCGCGCAGGCCGCCTTCCCACAGGGGGACGGACAGCACCGCGGCGATGCTCCATGAAGAGAAGCGCCCGAAGCTCGGGTCCGTCGTCACCGCTTGCAGGTTGCTCGTCAGGCCGAGCGTCGGCAGGTAGCCCGCGGACGCCTGCCGCCGGCTGTCGCGCGATGCATCCACCTGCGCGCGGGCGGCCGCCAGGTCCGGGCGGGTGTCCAGGTCCTCCAGCGGAGTGCACGCCTTGAGCGTGTCCTCCATCAGTCCGCCCAGGTTGAAGGACGTGTCCACGCCCACCGCGTTGCCAAAGCCCAGGGCGATGCCGAGCGCCTCGCGCGCCCGGCGAAGCTGCTCGTCACCGGAGACGAGCGCGCCGCGCGCCAGCGCCACATCCTGGTTCACCCGCACCACGTCGAGCTGGTTGCTCGCGCCCAGGTCGAACGAGCGCGTCGTCAAGGCGGAGCGCTCCAGCGCCTGGAGCAGACCCACGCGGTTGATCTCCGCGGCCCGCTCGGCCGCCACGGTGGCGACCAGCGTGCGGGCAAGCCCCAGCGTGAGGCGGCGACGCAAATCTTGAAGGCTGGCCACCGCGCCGCGCTCGGAGGCGGATGCCGACGACAGGCCTCGCCACGCGCCCACGTCCACCAGCGACTGGCTCAGGGACGCGGAGAGGGTTCCGACAATCGGCGAGGTGGGCGTGCGCCCGTCCAGCGCGGGCGTGGGAAACACGCCCACCGCGGTGTCCGGGTTGAGGAGGTCATGGGCGGCACTCGCCGACGCGCGTGCGTTGGGCAAGAGCGACGCCAGGGCCTGACGCCAGCGCCCCTCGGCGCGTTGGACGCCGGCTTCCGCGGCCCTCAGATTCGTCGAGCGCTCCCGCACGAGCGTCAGCGCCTGCTCCCAGGTGCTCACCTGCTGAGGCGCGGCGGGGACCGGAGCCAACATCGGGTCCTCCACCTTCGGCTGAAAGGGGACAGGGGGAGGAACAGGAGTACTCGGCGCGGCCGGCGTCGAGGCAGCGACGAACGCCAAGAGGAGAGCGGTGGGGGCGGACATACCAATCGGGTAGGTAAGGGTGACTGCAGGTGCGACTCGACTCCCCCCATCCGACGAATTGCGTCAGGCAGATGTAATTGACAACCATTGTAGGCGACAACTATTTCTTCAGAGGAATGACTTTCGCGGAGCACCTCGCCTCGTTGCGTCGCAGCATTCGCCGCCACCTCACCGAGAAGCTCGGGGCGCGGACGACGCGGCCGTTCAATCAACTGCTGGCGCTGAAGGCCATTTCCGAGGGCATGCGAAGGCAGTCCACGCTCGCCGAGCGGCTGATGGTGGACGCGCCCGCGGCGAGCCGGCTGGTGGATCGGCTGGAAGAGGATGGGCTGGTGCTGCGGCAGGCCGGGGAGGACCGGCGCTGCTTCCGGCTGGAATTGACCGCCCAGGGAGAGCGCGAGCTGTCCCACCTGCTCGATGCGCTTCGGGAGCTGGACGGCGAGTTGGGGGAGTACCTTCCGGAGCCGGAGCTGTCGGAGCTGAAGCGACTGATGGAGAAGCTCCAGACGGGCCTGAGCCTGCGGTCAGTCGGTTCGGAAGTGCCTGGCACCGACGGCTGCGGCGAGTGAGCGGGGCCTGGAACGACGAAGGGCCCGGCCTCCGGAAGTGATTCCGGAAGACCGAGCCCCTCGGCTCGAAGCGGCGAGGCGGCCTGTCAGGCCTGCTGCGCGGGCTTCGGCTCTGCCTCGGTGGTGGCGGCGGGAGCCTCGGCGGGCGCCTGCTGCGCGGCGGACTGGGCCTCCGACTCGGCGCGCACGCGGGAGGTCTCCTCGGTGCGCTGGTCGCTGGCGGCCATTTCCTCCGGGGTCAGCTCGGTGCGGTCGGCCAGGATGCCCGTCTTCTTCTCCAGGTCCTTGATGGCGCGGCGCATGAGGTCGCGCTCGAGCAGCGTGCGGTTCAGCCGCTTCTCCAGCGCCTTGTACTTGTCCTTCATCAAGTCCAGGTCGCCCTTGGTCGCGGCGTAGACGCGCTGCTGCGTCTCGTTGCGGCCCTTGATGCGGCGCACTTCCTTCTCCAGGTCCACGGCGCGGTTGCGGTCCTTGTTCGCCGCCTGCTCCAGCCGGTCCATCTTCTCGCGGTCCGCCTCGCTCAGCTCGCGGATGACGCGACGAGGAGTCCGGTCCTCGCGAGCGGCCTCGGCCACCGGCGTCACCGACACGGCCGCGGCCACCACCTGCTCACCCTCCTTGGCGGGGGCGGCGATCTGCGGGGCCACCACGGGGGCGGCGGCGGACACCGGGGCGGGGGCCTGCGGCTCACGGCGACGGCCGCGACCACCCTCGGACTCCGCCTTCAGCCGCTGGTTCTCGGTCAGCACCTGCGCGAGCTCCAGCCGGGTCTGCTCCAACTGCAGCGACGCGTTGCGCTCCACCTCGGCGCGGGCCTTGGCCAGGTCCTGAGAACCCTTGTCGCCCTCCTTCTGCTCGAAGACCTTTCGCTTGGCCTGCTTGAGCTGATCCTTCACTTCCTGGAGCTGGTTTCGCTGCTCATCCAGTTCCTTCTGCTTGCGTTGCAGCTCCGCTTCCGCCCTGGCGCGCGCGGCCTTGTGGTCCGCTTCCAGCTCGACGCGGGGCGTGTTGGAGGAGGAGGAAGAGGACGGGAGCGCCGCCTGCTTCGCGCCGCCGAAGAGGTTGAAATACAGCGAGATGGCGAGCCCGACTGCCAGGGCGATGACCAAAGGAACCACGGGACGACCTCCACGGGAGGGATATGCAAAAAGCGGGGCAGCCTAACCTCCAGCGCGGGCCCGTCAAGAGTGCGCTGGGGGTGCGTCCCCCTTGTACCCCGCCTCCATGCCCTGTTCGGAGGAAGGGTGCACGTGCGAAATCGAAGCCTCCCTTGGAGGGCATTCGTCCAGACGGGGTCTTCCCCGCCCCGCCGGGAGCCGCGATGCTGCGCCGCCCCGAAGAGCCCCGAGGAGCACGTGTGACATGGCTCACCTGGAGCTGAGACCCAAGCAGCGCGTGTCGAGCTTCCGCAAGCTGGCCATTGGCAGCTGGGGGGCGGCGTATGACCCCACCGTCTACGGCACGCTGACGGTGCGCATGGACCGGGCGCTGGCCTACATGGATGCCTTCCAGCGGAGCACGGGCCTGCGGCTGACGGTGACGCACCTGGTGCTCAAGGCGTTGGCGGAGGCGCTGCGGCGCTGCCCGGATGCCAACGCGGTGCTGCGCTTCCACCGAATCTATCTGCGTCAGCGCATCACCGTGTCCGCGCTCCTGCGCTCGGCGGACGCTGCGTCGGGGTGGGCGCCGGTGCGGGTGGTGGACGCGGATCGCCTCGGGTTGCGTGACCTGGTCCTCGCGCTGGACGCGGCGCACGAGGATGCGCGGGTGCGACAGGGCTTCCGGTGGGTGGAGAAGGTGCCCGCGCCGTTGATGCGGCTGTTCACCGGTGGGGTGTCGTTCCTGGCGGTGACGCTCAACCTGGACCTGGGCCGCTTCGGCCTGCCGAGGGATGCGTTCGGCGCCGCGGTCGTCACGGACGTGGGGGAGCTGGGCCTGGACTCGGCCTATCTGCCCCTCGTGCCCTTCACGCGGGTGCCGGTGTTCCTGGCGCCCGGCGCGGTGCGCGACACGCCGGTGGTGGAGGAGGGGAAGGTGGTGGTGGGGAAGGTGATGAGCCTCAACGCGTCCATCGACCATCGCTTCATCGACGGCTTCCACGCGGGTGTGCTGGCCAACACGTTGAAGGAGCTGCTGGAGGACCCCGAGGCGGCGTTCGGTCCGCCGGACGCGGCGGCCTCGGGGGGCTGAGCGCGGGAAGCGATGGGGTGCTCCCCGCGCCCGTTCGTCACGTCAGTACGCGTACTCCCAGCCGCCACGGCCCCCACGGGCACGCGAGCCGCCGGTTCGAGCGCTCATCGCGCGCAGCCGGCGCACCCGCTCTGGAATGGGCGGGTGGGTGGAGAACAGCGCCATGACGCCGCCTCGGTGCAGCGGGTTGACGATGAACAGGTGCGACGTCGCTGGCGCCCTGTCGTATGGCATCACCTCCGCGCCGCGCTCCATCTTCAGCAGGGCATCCGCCAGCGCATCCGGGTCCCCGCTCAGCTCGGCGCCCGTCGCGTCCGCGCCGTATTCGCGCGAGCGGCTCACGGCGAGCTGCAACAGCGTCGCGGCGATGGGGGCGACGAGGAGCAGGCCCAGGTTTGCGAACGCGCCGCCAAGGCCGCCCTCGTCGTCATCGCTCCGGCTGAGCATGGAGCCGCCGAACCAGAAGAGCATCTGCGCCGCGTAGCTGATGATACCGGCCAGCGTGGCCGCCACCGTGCCGATGAGCGTGTCGCGGTTGCGCACGTGCCCGATTTCATGCGCGAGCACGCCCTCCAGCTCGCGCTGGTCGAGGATGTCCATGATGCCCGCCGTCACCGCGACGGCCGCATGTTTGGGGCTGCGGCCCGTGGCGAACGCGTTCGGCGAGCGCGTGGGCAGGATGTAGACCTTCGGCTTGGGCATGCCCGCGCGGGTCGCCAGTCGCTCCACCATCTGATGCAGCCACGGCGCCTGCTCATAGGGCAGTGGCTTCGCGCCGTGGATGGCGAGCGCGATCTTGTCGCTGAACCAGTAGGAGCCGAAGTTCATCACCACGGCGAAGAAGCCGGCGAACATCAGACCCTGGGCTCCGCCCAGTCGCTGGCCGATGACGAGCACCAGCGCGGTGAGGCCCGCGAGCAGCACCGTCGTCTTGAGCGCGTTGCCCAGGCGGTGCCACCCACCGCCGCCGTGCAGCGCCGGACGTCCGCCGCCGTTCCGGGAAGTTTCGTGGGTGCCAGTGAGTGCCATGTCGTCTCGTTCCTTTCCCCCGTTCAGGGGCTTCAGAAACGTAAACAGGCGGGCCGGCTCGTCAACGAAAGCCCCTGGATGTGTCCATGAATCCAGGGGCTTACGTCATCGCTCGGAAGCCAGGCAGGAGAGCGGGCAAGCCGTCGCCCGATAGCGCGCCGCGCGGGCTCGCGAGCCCTCCTATGGCCGGAAGTGTCGTGGCTCGTGGCCCGATGCAGGGGCCGTGCGAGCCTTCGCGGGGACGGTGGGCGCGCCGCGAGCCGAGCACGTCCCGAGGTTGTCAGGGCGAATCAACGCGCGCGGTGCGCAAGGTCGGGCGCAGCCGGATGGGCGGTGAGTCGGGCGCTGGGAGAATCCACGCCTTGGGCGCGAGCCCATCCCGCTCTCGCGCCAGGTCCACGTTTGGATCCACGAGCACCTCCGCGGAGCGCCCGTTCAACGAAACGCGGACATCCGCACGAACCTCCACCGCGCCATGGCCTCGGGACTCGAAGTCGCGGGCGATGTGTCGGGCGAGCTGGAGGATGAGGTCGGGCTGCACGGACATCTCCCGCTCCTGGAGGCGGGTGAGGTGCTCGCTCGGCGAGACGTGCCACTCGCGTCCCGTGCCCGGTGCGCGGACGATGAACGTCACGCTGCCATTCTTCTCCCGCGCCATCACCCGCCAGGAGAAGCGCATGCCCTGCTCGTGCCAGAGCACGTTGCCGCCGTACAGGTGCGTGCGCAGCGGGACGGCAAGCTGCACCACGCCGTACGCCACCGCCGCGCCGAGCGCCACCCAGGCCTTCCATCCCGGCGACGCGAGCCCCGTGGTGCGGGGAGTCCAGGAGACCGCATCGCGCCATGGCAGTCCGCGCAGTCGCGCCACCATGCGTCGGGGCCAGGAGGGCTCGAAGAATACGAGCGCCGCCGTCACCATGATGAAGGGGAACATCCCGATGGGGAACAGCACGGAGGTGGCCGCGTGGAACACGATGACCACGACGTATGCGAACGGGCGCAGCCGGCGCGACAACAGGAACGCGACAATGGTGGTGTCGAAGAGGAAGCCGGACCACGCCGCGGCATAGGCCACCCAGCGCTGCTCCAGCAGGGGCCCCACCCACGGCAGGCTCGTCCGGGCCGACAGCCAGATGTTGAGCGGCTGAGCGTGCACCAACCAGTCGGAGGTGAGCTTCGCCAGTCCGGCGAACACGTAGACGACGGTGACCTGGAAGCGCAGCAAGAGCGTGCACCACGCGGGCAGCGTGTCGCTCCGGAGCGCGGGCCTGCGCCATGCGTCGACGGAGAACGCGCGGTGCGCTGGCACGAAGACGAGCAGCCCGAGCAACAGGCTCACCAGGTAGTAGTGGTTCAGGTAGTTGCTGACATCGACGAGCTGCACATACGTGAAGGCCACGAAGAGCAGGACGGCCGTCGCCCGATAGAACAGGCCCGCCGCGAGGAACGCGCCCAGCACCGCCAGCGCGGCGAACACCAGGTGCATCCACGGCGCGGGCAGCGCCGGCACCCAGTCGAAGCCCCAGTAGCTGAAGTGGAACCGGGGGCGCACGAACAGCACGTCCACCCAGCCATAGGCGAGGAAGCGAATCGACGAGACGGTGATGAGCACCCCGAGCGCCACCCGGAACGCCGCCAGCGCCGCGATATCTCGCGGCGCCAGCAACAGCTTCCAGAGGCGCTCGTTTCGGGAGCCCCGGGCCTGCTCAGTCATTGTCCCCTTCGACGGACTGGGGCAGCTCCAGGTCCAGCACCGTGACGAGCTCCGTCTTGAGCACGTCCGTGACGCCCTTGAACGCGTCATGGAGCGCGCGCACGGACGGCTTGTCCTGGGCCAGCGCCTGCTTCAGGTCCTCTTCCTCGATGGTCGCGAAGGCGGCCTCGGCGGCGACGATTCGCTCACGGAGCTTCTGGGCCAGGGCCTCCGCGCCCGCGGCCACCAGCACGTCATCGAAGCCCGTGCCCGTGTACCCCTCACCGCAGCCCTCCGCGAGCAGCCGGAAGCCCCGGACGTTGGCGCGCAGGTTCGCCTTCGAGCGGTTCGCGAACTGCGACTCGAGGTGCTCAGGGCACGATTCCGTCGAGCACTCCCGCATGCCCAGGGGGCGCGCCAGCTTCAGGTCCTTGCCCTCGCGCTCGAAGTAGAACATCGCGTCGCTCACCGCGTTGAGCGCGGCCTGATTCGTCGGGAACACCGTGTTGCCCGAGCCCGCGGACGCCAACGTGTTGGCGAAGTTGTCCTGGTCCGCTGCCCACGCCTTCACCAACTGCGTGGCTCGCTGATTCACGTCCTGCGCCACCGCGAGCGCATAGGCGCGCTTGCGCGTCGCCCGCTCCGTCGACGACAGCGCCGCCCAGGTGCCCTGCGCGACGATGGGTGAGGTGCCCTGACACGCCGTGTCCTCTCCCTCGTGGAACAGCAGGTACTCCAGCGCGTACAGCCCGCGCCGGCTCACCAGCGACGTCGGGAAACCCGCCGTCTCGTAGCTCTTGCTGACGAGCTGCTCCTCCACCGTGCACCGGCTCACCAGCGGCCACGAGTAGACGTTGTCGCGCAGCTCCGCGCCGCCCGCCGCGCTGCGAGGCGCCGCCGGTCCCACCTGCATGACCTCCGCGACCTGCCAGACGTCCATGGCCGCGTGGAACGCCGCACGCGCCTCCGCCTGCGTCGTGGCATCCGGCTGACCCGCGTACCGCGACACCGCCCCCGTCAGCGCGGTGCTCGCCTCCAGGAACTGCCGCGCCGTCTTCTCCACGCAGGCGCCCGTCGCCTTCAGGAGGTCCGCGCGCGTCGTGTCCGTGCCGCCCGGCCCCGCGTCCTCCTTGCCTTTGTCGGACTCCTTGCAGCCCGGAAGGCAGGTCAGGGCGGTGAGGAGCAGGAGCGCGCTGGTGCGGCGCGCGCGGAGGGGGCCCGGCGACTGGGTCTTCATGAGGGTCTCGATCATCTCGGGGAAGTCAGGGTGCTCAATGCTCGCGCGCTTGACAGCACGTGTGGATCCGTTTTACGAGCCGCACCCTGATTTTGAGAACGATTGTCATTAGCAGATTACGAAATATTGCAGGGAGAGGGGCATACGATGAAGAGCGGGATGCAGCAGCGTAAATCGTTCGCGGGCGTAGCGGCTCTTTCGCTCGCACTGGCGGTGTTCAGCAGCGCCTGTGGCGACGACGACGAGAAGGACCCGCAGAACACGCCGGACTCTGGCACGCCTGACTCCGGAACGCCCGACTCTGGCACGCCCGACTCCGGCACGCCTGACGCGGGCCCGGTGACGACGGTGTCGGACGCCGACATCGCGCTGGCTCGCTTCAACACGGACGGCACGCTGGACACGACGTTCGGCGCCAGTGGCACGACGCGCGTGGACCTGAGCACCGTGGCGGGTGGAACGAAGGACGCCGTTTGGGGTCTGGCGGCGGATGGGACCAACCGGCTCGTCGTCTTCGGCTCGCGCCGTGGCGAGGGTGACCGCGTCGACGCGGACCGCGTGGTGGTGCGCTTCTCGGCCAACGGCGCCCGCGACACGACGTTCGGCACCGAGGGCGTGTACACGCTCAACGTCTCCAACCTGAGCGACGGCGCGCGCCACGGCATCGTCCAGGCGGACGGCAAGATTGTCGCGTCGGGTTACACCAGCCAGCCGACGGGCGCGGGCACGCAGGCAGCCAACCGCATCGTGCTGCTGCGCCTGGATGACGCGGGCAAGGCGGACACCACCTTCGGCTGGAAGGGCGTGGTCAACTCCGCGCCGTTCGGAGCCGTCAACCCCCCCACCAACCCCGAGTGGGGCATGGCGGAGGCGTACGCGGTGGGCCAGTTCAGGGACGGCAGCTACGTCACCACCGGCTACGGCCGCAGCGCGTCCTCCGGCACGGTGGACGTGGTGAACTTCAAGTACTCGGCCACGGGCGAGCGCGACCTGAATTGGGGGTCGAACGGCATCGCCCTGCTGGACCTGGTCAGCGACAACGACCGCGGCCGCAACCTGCTGGTGCTGAACGACGACCGCGTGTGCACGGTGGGCAGCGCGACGCCGGTGGCGCAGAAGATCTCCGCCCTGGTGTTCATGCTGGACAAGAACGGCGCCCGCGACACGACCTTCAACACGGAGGGCTACAAGCTGTACGACTTCGAGCGTCCGGAGCAGGCGTTCTTCGGCGTGGCGAAGTCCGCGGACGGCAACTGGGTGGCGGCGGCCGGTTACCGCGCCGGTGGCAGCGAAGATGACGACGGCGTGCTGGCCATCATCCCGGTGGGCGGCTCGGGCACCGAGGTCTTCAAGGCGGCGCCCATCTCCGAGACGGACCATGACCGCTTCTGGTCCGTGGCCTTCGACGCGTCCAACCGCGTCTACGTGGCGGGCTTCGTCACCGAGGGCGGCGACAACAAGATGGTGGTGGCGCGTTACACGACGGCTGGCGCGCTGGACACCACGTTCGGCACGGGCGGCGTCGTGAAGCACAACTTCATCGTCGGCAAGACGGAGGAGGCTGTGCGCGGCATCGTCGTGCAGTCCGACGGGAAGATCGTCGTCGCGGGCACGGCCGACAAGTAGTAGCAGCACGGTTTCGAAGCACCCAGTCCTGGAGCCGGGGAGTCGGGTCCCTTCATGGGCCCGGCCACCCCGGCTTCCTGGCGTCTGGCGCAGTGCCACCGCACATCATCGAGACAAGGGCGTACTTCGCAGATGGCATGGTTCAAGGACAGGCTGAGGCGGGCGCGGAGCTGGACGGCTCCGGTGCTCATGGTGGGGTTCGTGTCGTCGTCGGCCGCCCAGTCCGTACCGGTCGCTCCCAGCGAGGCTGCGACTCCGTCAGAGGCGGCTCCTCCGGTGGCCCCATCGCCCGTTGGACCTGCCGAGGAGCCCGCTCTTCCCTCGACGTCCTCTCAGCCAGAGCCCCTTGTCGACGTGCCCGTGCCTTCGGAGTCGGTGGCCACACCCTCGGCGCCGGAGGACGCGCCGCTGGCTCCGGAGCAGGCCGGTAGCGTGCCCGCGCAGGCGCCCACCGCGCCGGACGCGGTGCCCGAGGCGGGGCAGCGGAAGTTCGAGAGCGTGGTGGTGGGGACCTCGGAGACGCGCACGAGCGGCTCGGTCCACATCCTCAAGCCCGCGCAGCTGGAGCGCTACGAGAAGGACGACCCGAGCGCGGTGCTGATGAGCGTGCCCGGTGTCTACGCGCGCGGCGAGGATGGCTTCGGGCTTCGGCCGAACGTGGGCCTTCGCGGCGTGAATCCGGACCGCAGCAAGAAGGTCACCCTGTTGGAGGACGGTGTCCTCTTCGGCCCGGCGCCGTACTCCGCGCCCGCGGCCTACTTCTTCCCGCTCGTCACCCGCATGCAGTCGGTGCGCGTGCTCAAGGGCCCCTCGGCCATCCAGCATGGTCCACAGACTGTCGCGGGCTCCGTGGAGTTCCTCACGCGCGACATCTCCGCGTCGGAGTCCGCGTGGCTGGACATCGCCGGAGGTGGCTACCTGTACGGCAAGGCGCACGGCGTCTTCAGCGCGAGCACCGAGCGCGCGGGCTTCCTGGTGGAAGGCATCCACCTGCGCAGCAACGGCTTCAAGGAGCTCGACGGTGGAGGCACCACGGGCTTCCGGCGCAACGAGTGGATGGCGAAGGCCCGCTACCGCCTGGTGACCGAGGGGGAGATTCGCCAGAGCCTCAACCTCAAGCTGGGCTACTCCGACGAGCTGTCCAACGAGACGTACCTGGGCCTGTCCGACGCGGACTTCCGCGCCAACCCGCTGCGCCGGTACGTCGCCAGCGCGCTGGACCGGATGAAGTGGCACCGCACCCAGGTGGCCCTCAGTCACGTGCTGGAAGCCGGCTCGCTGGCCATCACCACCACGGCCTACCGCAACGACTTCGCGCGCGTGTGGCGCAAGGTGAACCGCTTTGGCGGCGCCGCCATCGCCACCGTGCTCGCGGACCCGACGAGCGCGCGCAACTCCATCTACTACGGCGTCCTCACCGGCCAGCTCGACACGTCGTCGACGCAGGACACGTTGCTCATCGGCCCCAATGACCGCACCTTCGTGTCGCAGGGCCTCCAGAGCGTCGCGCGGTGGACCACGACGACGGGCCCGCTGAGCCACAGCCTGGAGGTCGGCGCGCGCTTCCACTACGACAGCATCGACCGCAAGCACACCGAGGACGCGTACCGCATGGCGGGCGGCGAGCTCGTCTCCGCTGGAGCGCCCACGGCCACC
Organism: Myxococcus sp. CA051A; assembly: GCF_013336705.1. NCBI lineage: Bacteria > Pseudomonadati > Myxococcota > Myxococcia > Myxococcales > Myxococcaceae > Myxococcus > Myxococcus sp. CA051A. The sequence continues at coordinate 1,122,216 of NZ_JABUMS010000001.1, forward strand.
ACCGCCGACAACAAGGACGCCACCCACGCCCTCGCGCTGCACGTGACGGATGCCATCGCCTGGGGACCGCTGGTCCTCACGCCGGGCGTTCGCCTGGAGGTCATCCGCTCCCGCTCGTATGACCGCATGACGGGGGAGGACACGGACGGCTCGCTCGAGGTGTTGATGCCGGGCCTGGGCGCGTATGGCGCGCTGACGCCGAACCTGGGCCTCTTCGCGGGCGCGTATCGGGGCTTCTCGCCGCCCTCACCGGGCCAGCCCGACGCGGTGAAGCCGGAGAAGAGCATCAACTACGAGTCGGGCGCCCGCTGGACGCGTCGGGGCGAGCGCTTCGAGGTCGTCGGCTTCTTCAACGACTACTCGAACCTCACCGCCATCTGCACCTTCTCCAGCGGCTGTGTGGATGACGACCTGGACCGACAGACGGACGCGGGACAGGCCCACATCTACGGACTGGAGGTCTTCGCGGAGAAGACGTTCCGTCCCGGAGGCGGCGTGACGTTTCCGCTCTCGGCTTCCTACACCTTCACGCGCACGGAGCTGCTCACCGACTTCCGCTCGGCGGATCCGCAGTTCGGCGACGTGAAGGCCGGCGACGAGCTGCCCTATGTGCCCAGGCACCAGGTCTTCGCGTCGGTGGGCGTGGAGGGCGCGCTGGGTGGCGTCATCCTGAGCGCGCTCTACATCGACAGCATGCGCGAGAAGGCGGGGCAGGGTGAGGCGGCGCCCGGCGAGCTGACGGACTCCCAGCTCACCTTCGACGTCAACGCGAACTGGAACTTCTCCCGCTGGGGACAGCTCTACTTCAGCGCGCGCAACGTGTTCGACTCGGCGGACATCGTCTCCCGTCGTCCCTATGGCGCGCGCCCCAACGCCCCCCGCACGGTGATTCTCGGCTTCAAGCTGTCGCACTGACGCAAGGACCCCAGGTGCCCCGGAGGAACCCGGCCGGGGCGAGGGAGGGTCAGAGATAGAAGCGGTCCGTCACGCCGGCGGTGCGCTGGAGGATGGCGCTCCAGCCGAGCCACAGCTCGATGCCACTCTTCGCGGTCTCCGACTCGCCCCCCAGCGCGCCGAGCGAGCCCGTGCAGCCCGCGAGCGTGCACAGCCCGGACTCCGTCAGGTGCTCCAGCAGCGCGCGAAGCGTGGGCATGCCTCGTGATTCGAAGCGGTCCGAGACGTCCGCGCGGTTCTCGAAGTAGGGCTCATCCAGCGCGCCCCGCAAGAAGCGCTCGAGTGCCCACCAGAAGAGATACACCTCCGCGCGGCGCCCCGACGCGGTCGCCGCGGCGGCGATGGACAGACCCTGGTGCACCCGGTCGTAATCTCCGCTGTGCAGGAAGATGACCACCTTGGATGACGCGGGCGCGCTCATGCGGGCCTCATACCGTCCAGCAGTGTCCGCCGTCCATTGAGTCACCAGGGCGGACCGCTCGGGCCCTTTGGCTTGCGCCCGTCCCCCGGCGCTTGCTAGGAAACCCGCGAGCCATCGGGCACTTACACGCCCTGACGGGCACTTGGGACGGGCTGCTTCTCTCATGGTCGAGGACATCACAGCGCGGCGCAAAGACGCTCACCTCGACCTGTGCGCCACCGGTGACGTCGAGCCGGGCGGAAACAGCACCCTCCTGGAGCACGTCCACCTGGTCCACTGCGCCATGCCAGAGATGGCCGTGGAGGACGTGGACCTGTCCACTCCGTTTCTTGGAAAGCAGTTGCGCCACCCGCTGCTCGTCACGGGCATGACAGGCGGCACCGAGCGCGCGGGCGCGGTCAATCGTGACCTCGCATTGCTCGCTGAGCGACATGGTCTGGCGTTTGGTGTTGGAAGCCAGCGCGCCATGTCGGAAGACGTTGCGCGGGCCGCATCCTTCCAGGTGCGGCAGGTCGCGCCCACGGTGGCGTTGCTGGGCAACATCGGGCTCTATCAGGCGGTGCGGCTGGGCGTGGACGGGGTTCGGCGGTTGATGGAGGACATCGGCGCGGACGGCATCGCGTTGCACCTCAACGCGGGCCAGGAATTGACCCAGCCCGAGGGCGACCGGGACTTCCGGGGCGGCTACGACGTGGTGGGGGCGCTGGTGAAGGCCTTCGGCGACCGGCTGCTCGTGAAGGAGACCGGGTGTGGCATCGGTCCGGATGTGGCCCGGCGGCTGGTGGCGCTGGGGGTCCGGAACCTGGATGTCTCCGGCCTGGGCGGCACGTCGTGGGTTCGCGTGGAACAACTTCGGGCGACGGGCGTACAAGCTCAGGTGGGCGCGGAATTCAGCGCGTGGGGAATTCCCACGGCGGCCGCGGTGGCGACGGTGCGCGCGGCCGTGGGGCCGGAGGTTCGGCTGGTCGGCAGCGGCGGGGTGAGGACGGGGCTGGACGTGGCGAAGGTGCTCGCGCTGGGCGCGGACCTGGGCGGAATGGCGCTGCCGCTGTTCCGGGCGCAACAGGCGGGTGGGGTGGAGGCGGCGGAGCAGGCGCTGGCGGTCATCCTGTCGGGATTGCGACAGGCGCTCGTGCTCACGGGAAGCAGAAGCTGCGCTGAGCTGAGGCAGCGGCCGCGGGTGGTGACCGGAGTGTTGAAGGATTGGATTGCGGCGCTATAGCGGCCGTGTGCGTCGACGCAGGAAGAGGGAAGACTCAACATGTCTGAGACGGTGACGTCCCGGCTCTCCGGGTTCCACAAGCTGCCGATGGATGAGCGCCTCGCGCAGCTCGCTCGCATGTTGCGGCTTTCGCCCGCGGACCTGGAGCAGCTTCGCGGCACGGAGGCTTTGCAGCCGGTCCTGGCCAACCAGATGATCGAAAACGCGGTGGGAACCTTCTCCCTGCCGCTGGGGTTGGGACTCAATCTCCAGGTCAACGGGCGCGACTACCTGGTGCCCATGGCGGTGGAGGAGCCGTCGGTGGTGGCGGCGGTGTCGTTCGCCGCGAAGATCGTCCGCGAGGCGGGCGGCTTCATCGCCGAGGCCGACGAGTCGATGATGATTGGTCAGGTCCAGGTGACGCGCTACGGCGACCCGACCGAGGCCACGCAGAAGATTCTGGCGCACAAGGAGCAGCTGCTGGCCCTGGCCAACAGCTTCCATCCCGCGATGGTGGCGCGCGGTGGCGGCGCGAAGGACGTGGAGGTTCGCGTGCTGCCGGCCCCCGAGGGCCCGCGTGGCGAGCCGCTGCTCGTGGTGCACATCCTCATCGACACGCAGGAGGCGATGGGGGCCAACCTCATCAACACCGTGGCGGAGGGCGTGGCGCCGCTCGTGGAGCAGATCACCGGCGGCAAGGTGTACCTGCGCATCCTCTCCAACCTGGCGGACCGACGGCTGGCGCGCGCCACGTGCCGCATCCCCCTGGCGATGCTCGCCGACTTCGAGATGCCCGGTGAGACCATCGCCGAGGGCATCGCCCAGGCCAGCCGCTTCGCGGAGGCGGACCCGTACCGCGCGGCCACGCACAACAAGGGCGTGATGAACGGCATCGACTCGGTGGCCATCGCCACGGGGCAGGACTGGCGCGCGATTGAAGCCGGCGCGCATGCGTTCGCCTGCCGTGGCGGTCAGTACCGCCCCCTGTCGACGTGGTACCTGGAGGAAGGTCACCTGGTGGGCCGCATCGAGCTGCCCATGGCGCTGGGCCTGGTGGGCGGCCCCATCAAGGTGCACCCCGGCGTGCAGATGGCGCTGAAGCTCCTGCGCGCCTCGAGCGTGCGTGAGCTGTCCATGGTGTTCGCGGCGGTGGGGCTGGCGCAGAACTTCGCGGCGCTCCGGGCGCTGGGCAGCATTGGCATCCAGAAGGGCCACATGGCGCTGCACGCGCGCTGCGTGGCGGTGACGGCGGGCGCGCGCGGTGACTGGGTGGAGAAGCTCGCGGACCTGCTGGTGAAGGCGGGTCACGTGAAGGTGGAGAAGGCCCGGGAGATTCTCGCCAGCCTGTCCGCCGAGGACGCCGCTGCCGCCACTGGCACGACACTCTGAGCGCCGTGGCCACCCAGTCCTCCCTGTCCACGTTCGGCGCCGGCAAGGTCATCCTGCTGGGCGAGCACAGCGTCGTGTACGGCCATCCCGCGCTGGCGGGTCCGCTGTCGCAAGGCGTGAAGGCTCGCGGCGTGCCGTCCAAGAAGTGTCAGCTCTCCCTACCGTCCACGCTGAGCCGGGGACAGCGGGCGCTGCTCACCCTGGCCTTCGCGCGCGCGGCGAAGCTGGTGGGCGAGCCTCCGGTGAAGGTGTCGTTGGACCCGGAGCTGCCGCTGTCCGTGGGGCTGGGCAGCTCCGCCGCGCTGTCCGTGGCGTGCGCGCGGCTGTTGCTGCTGGCGGCGGGCAAGGAGGCCACGCCGCGAGAGGCCGCGCGGGTGGCGTGGGAGATGGAGCAGGAGTTCCACGGCACGCCTTCCGGGGTGGACCACACCACCAGCGCGGAGGAGCGGCTGTTGCTCTATCGCCGGACGCCCAACGCGGCGGCGGTGGGGCGCGGCAGGACGGTGGAGAGTCCCCGTCCGCTCAAGGTGGTGGTGGCGCTGGCGGGTGAGCGCAGTCCCACGAAGAAGACGGTGGCGGCGCTGCGGGAGCGGCAGGCGCGGTGGCCCGAGCGCTACCGGCGGCTCTTCACGGAGATGGGGCGGCTGGCGTCGGAAGGCGCGAAGGCGGTGGAAGCCGGAGACTTGGAGGCGCTGGGTGACGCGATGAACGTCAACCAGGGCCTGCTGGCGGCGCTGGGCCTGTCCTCGCCGCCGCTGGAAGAGATGGTGTATCGACTGCGTGGCCTGGGGGCGCTGGGCGCCAAGCTCACCGGAGCGGGTGGGGATGGTGGGGCCGTGGTCGGTCTGTTCCTCGAACCGGAGGCCGCGGTGGTCCAGCTCACCCGACTCGGTGTGCGCTGCTTCAGCAGCCAGCTCGCGGGTCCGCGAGCGCCGTGAGTGTTCCCATGAAAGCCACAGCCCTGGCGCATCCCAACATCGCCCTCGTCAAGTACTGGGGGAAGCGGGACGACGCGCTCATCCTTCCGCACCAGTCCAGCCTGTCGCTGACGCTGTCGCCCCTGTCGGTGACGACGACGGTGGAGTTCGGCGTCCCGACTGACACGGTGGAGATCAACGGCCACACGTCCAAGGGCAGCGAGCGCGAGCGCGTGTTGCGCCTGCTGGAGTCGGTGCGCGCCCAGACGAAGGACGCGCTGGGGCCGGCGAAGGTCGTCTCGCGCGGAGATTTCCCCATGGCGGCGGGGCTCGCGAGCAGCGCCGCGGGCTTCGCGGCGCTCGCTGTCGCGGGACGCGCGGCTGCGGGCCTGCCGTCCGACGCGAGGGCGGCGAGCATCCTGGCGCGGCTGGGCAGCGGCTCCGCGTGTCGCAGCGTGGAGGGTGGCTTCTGCGAGTGGCAGCGCGGCGAGCGCCCGGACGGAGACGACAGCTTCGCGGTGCAGCGCTTCGACGCGGCGCACTGGCCGGACCTGCGCATGGTGGTGGCGGTGCTGGACCGGGGCGAGAAGGACGTGAAGTCGCGCGACGGGATGAAGCAGACGGTGGAGACCAGCCCGTACTACCCGGCCTGGGTGCGTGACGCGGAAGAGGAAGTGCCGCGTGCCCGCGCGCACATCGCCCGGAGGGACTTGCAGGCGCTGGGGGAGCTGTGTGAGCGCAACGCGTGGCGGATGCATTCCACGTCGCTCGCGGCCGACCCGCCGCTCTGCTACCTGAACGCGGGGACGCTGGGCCTCATCCAGCACCTGCGCGAGCACCGCAAGAAGGGCATCCCCGTCTGGTTCACGTTGGACGCGGGCCCCAACCCGGTGCTGCTGACGGACGCGGCGAACGAAGTCGCGGCGGAGGCGCTGGCCCGCGCATGTGGCGCGCTGGACGTGATTCGCTGCGTGCCGGGCGGGGACGCGGTGCTCAAGCAGGAGCACCTGTTCTGATGGAGCGCGCCCTCTCCGCACCGGGCAAGCTGTTCGTCTCCGGCGAGTACGCGGTGCTGTGGGGCGGGGTGGCGCGAGTGGCCGCGGTGGCGCCTCGCACCGCGGCCTATGTGCGGCGGCGCGAGGATGCGCGCGTGCATGTCTGCCTGGAGGAAGGGTCGCTGGGCGGCAGCGTGACGCCTCGGGGCGTGCGCTGGGAGCGCGAGGTGCCCGCGGGCTTCTCCTTCGTGGCGCGCACGCTGGACGAGGCGCTCCGAGCGCACGGCCGCGCGAGCCAGGGCTTCGACTTCGCGGTGGCGCCCTCGGCCGTGGGGCCCAACGGGCAGAAGCTGGGCATGGGCGGCAGCGCGTGCGCGACGGTGCTGGCGGCCGAGAGCGCGCGTTATGTGCTGGAGGAGCGCTACGACGCACTGAAGCTGGCGTTGCTGGCGCACACGCAGGGGCAGGGCGGCAAGGGCAGCGGCGGGGATGTGGCGGCGAGCTTCGCGGGGGGCGTGCTGCGCTATCGGCGCTATGACGTGACGCCCCTGGTCGACGCGAGCAACGGCGGACGGCTGAGCGCGGCGCTGACGGAGTCGGCCTCCGTGGACGTGTGGCGACTGCCCGTGCCCAGGGTGTCCATGGCGTATGCCTTCACGGGTGAGAGCGCGTCCACGCGCGTGCTGATTGGCCAGGTGGAAGCGCGGCTGGAGGCGGCGGGGCGCCAGGCCTTCGTCGAGCGCTCCAACGTGGTGGGGCAGGTGATGGAAGACGGTCTCGCGGGCTGGGACTTCCGAGGCTTCTCCGAGGCCGTGAAGGCGCAGCACGCGCTGCTGTTGGAACTGGGCCCGCTGGAGACGGAGGGCATGCGCCGCGTGTTGTCCATGGCGGCGGCCTACGGCTGCGTGGGCAAGCTGTCCGGCGCGGGGGGCGGCGACGGCTGCATCCTCTTCGCACCGGACGCGGAGGCTCGCGCCGAGCTGTGCAAGGGACTGGAGTCGCGCGGCTTCCACACGCTGCTGCTGGAGGCCGAGCAGGGCGTCCGGGGTGAGACGCAGGTGGATGCGCGGCTGCGCGCCTGGGTGGACGCGCTCGTCTGAGTCACGCGACGGCCCTGGTTCTCACTCACTCACTTACGAGAGAGCCCGGGGCCTCGGCTCCCTTCAGAACATGTGGCCGAAGGTGATGTAGATGCGCTGGCGGCCGGTCTCGGTGGAGCGGGCGTAGTCCATGCGCACCACGGCGGCGCGACGGGTGAGGCGCAGGCCGCCGCCGATGCCCGGGTGCCACTCGTGCCACTTCCCGTCCGTCACGCCCGGGTGCCACACGCGCCCCAGGTCCAGGAACATCACCGCGCCCACCTTCATGCTCTTGCCGAACACCTGCATCTGCGCGGCCTGGAAGCGCAGCTCCGTGTTGCTGAACGCCTTGATGTTGCCGGAGAAGCGGTTGCGCTCGATGCCGCGCACGCTGCTCATCCCGCCGATGCCCTCCGACACATTCACGCCGCCCGTGTTGCTCCACTCGAAGAACGGCACGTCGCCGAAGAGCATGTCCAGCGTGAGCCGCTGCGCCAGCGTCAGCCGTGACGACAGCCGCAGGTATCGCCGCTCGCTCAAGGTGATGCCCACGTACTGATAGCGGCTGCCCGTCGCCTGGCCGGACACGCGCAGCGCCAGCTCCTCCACGCCCCCCTCCAGCGGGTCCGTCTCGTCGTCGCGTGTGTCCCACAGCGCGCCCACGAGGAGCTGACCGGTGGAGCCACCCTCGATGCCGATGGGCTGCTGCTGCGTCAGCATGGACTGGTCTTCCGCGCTCACGCTCGTGTTGCGCCACGCGTAGCCCACGTAGGACTGGAGTGGATGCGTGGGACCGAAGGGCCGGCCACGAAGGCGCAGCCACGCGCCGGGCGAACCCTTGTCGAACGTGAAGCGCTCGTTGTCCAGGTCACCCTTGAAGTCCGGCGCCGACTGGTTGCCCGCGCCGAAGAAGGGGCTGCGCAGCTCCCTGCGGTACTCGAGCCCGGCCTCCAGGCGAAGCGGTCCGATGAGGCGCGGCCCGTCGTAGCGCAGGTAGTGGCTCTGCACGCCTCGGCTGCTGAAGAGCACCTGCGCACCGATGCCGTGTGCATACGGCGTCTTGCCGGGGCCGTACAGGTAGATGCCGCCCACCGCGCCGTAGCTGATGCCGTGGTCCGAACTGAACGTCATCATCGGCAGCGCGATGATGTCCGAGCCGGAGTCCGTCTTCGCGGGAGCCAGCCCAGGCGCCGGCCGGGCAGGCGGCGTCACCGGAGCGGCACTCAGGAGGGCGAGGAGGACAGCGGGAATGATCATGGGGACCGTGGTGACGCCTCTCTGAGTCGGATCCATCCCGACTGAAGGACGGCGCTACCTGCCCGCCTGCTTTCCAGGAGGGCTGCCTTCGACTGAAGGCGGCCGTCCCCCCAAGTGCTCATTTTGCCTGCCGAAGGAGGGGAGGCGTCAACGTGAGTGGAGTCATTACCCCAGCTTCATGGATGTGGGCCCACGGACTTGCGCGGAGGGTGCGCTCGAAAGTTCCGCCCGCAGCGGCGCATCGGCGCCGGAACCTCTTGATTGTCCATTTAGACGGGGTGCCGAAGGCCCTGCTGGATGAGGCGATTGTCGCCGGGAAGATGCCGTTCTTCTCACGACTCATCCGCTCGGGGGCGTTTCATCTGGAGGACGCCTTCTGGGGCGCGCCCACCTCCACGCCCTACTTCCAGGCGGGCTTGCTGTACGGCATGCGCGAGTCGAACCTGCCTGCCTACTCCTGGTACGACCGGGAGCTGGGTCGCAAGGTGCAGATGAACGTGCCCGCGGACGCGCTGGAAATCGATCAACGGTTGCGAGGCGCGGGGCGCGACAGCCTGCTGGATGGCGGTGGCCACGGGTACTTCTCGCTGTTTCGCGCGGGCGCGGACAACGCGCTGAGCATGAGCACGCTGGGCAGCTTCAAGCTGATGTCGCGCTCGCTCTCCTACGAGCTGATGGGTTTGTCGGCCGGTCGCACGCGGGGCGCGTGGGACTTCCTGCGCTCGTTCGGAATGGATACGTGGCAGTCGGCGCGCGAGGTGGTCCGCTGGTCTCGCGCCCTCCACGACTGGCGCCACGAGCAGTCCTTCCTGCTCAGTCGCGTGCTCTTCCAGCGCCTGGGCTGGAGCTTCGCGCACACCAAGGCCCTGGTGGACATGGTGCGCGGCGTGCCCGCCATCTACCTCGTCTTCGGCAACTACGACGAGGTGGCCCACCGCCGCGGGCCCCGCTCGGAGATCGCGCTGGCGGAGCTGCACCGGGTGGATGCGTACCTCTCGGAGCTCTACGCCATGGCGCGCTCGGTGGAGCGCCCCTACGACGTCGTCATCCTCTCGGACCACGGACACGTGGACAGCCTGCCGCTGGAGCAGCGCCAGGGCGTTCGACTGGAGTCCATGTTGTTCGAGGGCGCTCACGTCCCGCTGTCCGACGACGTGGCGCGGGGCCTGTGTGAGGGACGTTCTCTGCCCGAGCCGGACACCGTCGCGCGCGCGCCTTTCAAGCCCGTCGTCGTCGAGTGCGGCAACTTCGCCCATGTCTATCTCTCCGGCGAGAGCGAGCCGCTGGAGGCGAGGACGCTGCTGGCGCGGCATCCGGAGGTGTTGGCGCGCGCCACGCGGAGCCCGGACATCGGCATCGTCGCGATGCGCCGGGGGAACTCCGCGGTGGCCGTGGTGCGCGGTGGCGTCTACGGCCCGGATGAAATGGAGCGCGCGCCCCTGGCACCCGAGTACAGCCGCCGCGCCGTGGCGGACTTCCTCAGGGGCCTGCCGGCGATGAAGACGGCGGGAGACCTGGTCCTCTTCGGTGAGGCGGTGCGGCGCGGAGGCACCGTGGGCTTCGCGTGGGAGTTCGGCTCGCACGGTGGGCTGACGCGCACGGAGGCCAACAGCCTGGTGTGCTGGCCCGCGGACGCGCCCGTGGACCTGTCCGGTCTGGGCCACTGCGCGGACCTGCACGAGCGGCTCGCGGAGGCCTATCTGGAGCCCGCGCTCCGACTGCGGTGGGTCCAGTGAAGCAGGACCCCGTTCGGTCCACGACGGGCAGGTGGCCCAGTCCCTCGGCTCGCGGCGTCAGCGTGCCCAAGGTGCTGCTCGCCGTGCTGGGGCTGGCGCTGTCCGTCGTCCTGCTCTCCACGGCGTTCTTCCGGTGGCACCTTCAAGGCCCGGGGCCACTGCTCGAGCCGCGCTTCCCCCTGGACGAGTTCCTGAGGGACCTGCCCGGCCACCTCGTGTGGCTGTTGCCCTTCGTGCTGCTCCAGGCCTCCATCATCCCGCTGCGCGCGGTGCAATGGCAGAGCACCTTGCGCAAGCGAGTGCCCTTCCGCGAGCGCTACCACCTGGTCGCCATTGGCGCCTTCGTCCACAACGCGCTGCCGGGGAAGCTGGGCGACATCCTCCGCTCGTTCCTCCTGTCGCGCACCGAGCGCATTCCCTTCCTGCGCTGCCTGGGCACCGTCGGCGTCTGCAAGCTGATGGAGTTCGCCGCGCTGATGTTGCTGGTGACGCTCTCCCTCTTGGGGCCCTTCGGCGCCACGCTCTCCCGCTTCCAGGGGCAGCTCAAGGTGGCGGTGTCCCTGTGCGTGGGATTGGTCGCCCTCGTCGTGCTGCTGGCCCACTGGTCCGCGCCGCTGGCGAACTCGCTGCACCGCCGTCACCGCTTCCCGCGCCTGGAGGGCCTCCTCCATCACGTCAGCGACGGCCTGGGCTCGGCGCGCTCCTTCCGGGGCATGGGCAAGGTGCTCTTCTTCTCGGTGGGCCCGGTCCTGGCGTCCGCGCTGGCGTACGGACTGGCGCTGCACGGCATTGGAATCCAGGGGGGCCTCTTCGCGGGGGCGGTGATGCTGGGGGCCATCTCCCTGGGACAGGCGCTCCCGGGTGTCCCGGCCGGCATGGGCATCTACTACTTCGTGACGAGCTGGGCAGCCCGCAGCCTGGGGGCCTCGCCGGAGGACGCGGCGGCCTTCGCCACGCTCACCCACCTGGGGACGGTGCTCAGTCAGGCGGGAGTGGGGGCCATCTCCGTCTACGTCCGGAAGATTCGAATCAGGGACTTGCGCAAGGGCGGCAGCCTGGCGCGCGAGGCGGCGCACCACGTGGCCCACGAGTCCGTCGAGCCGGCGCCACCGTGAGCGCGCGGGGGCAATCAGAGCCCTGAAAAGCGAAAAGGGGCCCTGGTTTGAAACCAGGACCCCTTCTCAACTTTGTGCCCAGGAGAGGACTCGAACCTCCATGCCCTTGCAGGCGCTAGACCCTGAATCTAGTGTGTCTACCAATTCCACCACCTGGGCAGGTGGTTCCTCGCGGCGCTGCGGCGTTGCTGCGATGGGGCGGACATATAGAAGTCCTGCCCCGCGCCGTCAAGAACTACGTAACAAGCTCACTTCTTCAGCGGCCATTTCCCCTCGGCTTCGAGGGCGCGGCGGATGACGGGGTTCTCATCCATGAACGCGGTGAGGGACTCCTCGGTGATCTCCACCGTGACGTCCTCCTGGCTGACCTCCGTCTGGCAGCTCAACCGCGAGTACGGGCGCACGTCGAACCCCATGTCCAGCCGGTCCGCCTCCGCGTCCGATTGCTCGCTCAGCGAGTCGAGGCCCTTGCGCACCCAGATGTGACAGGTGGAGCAGCCGCAGACACCGCCACAGCTATGGCCCACCTGGGCACCGCCCTGCTCGGCCGCGTCCAGGAGGATGGTCCCCGGGGGCACGTCCACGCTGACCTCGGCCAGGGGGCTCTTGAAAGTCACCTTGGGCACGTCAGTAGTCCTCCACCGACTGGCCGGCCACCACCTGGGTGATGGCCTGGTTCATCACCCGCTCGATGAAGGGGCGGCACGTCTCGTCCAGCGCGTGCACGGCCTCCTTCAGCTTCAGGTAGTCGTTGCCCTGGGCCGTCTCGCGCACCTTCGCGAGGGCCGCGTCGATGGCGGCCCGCTCGTCGCCCTGGACCAGCGCGCCGTGCTCGCGCAGCTGCCGGTCCGCCTCGGCCAGCACGCGCTCGGCGTCCACGCGCTGCTCACGCAGCTGCCGGGCCTGGATGTCGTCCTCGGCGTACTCGATGGAGTCGAGCAGCATCCGCTCGATTTCATCCTCCGTGAGGCCGTGGCTCGGCGTGACGGTGATGGACTGCGCGGCTCCGGTGCTCTGCTCCTTCGCGGAGACGGAGAGGATGCCGTCGGCGTCCACCTGGAAGCGCACTTCCACGCGCGCCATGCCCGCCGCCAGCGGAGGGATGCCGGAGAGGGTGAAGCGCGCGAGGCTGCGGTTGTCCTCCACCAGCTCGCGCTCACCCTGCACCACGTGCACGTCCAGGCCGGTCTGCCCGTCCTTGAACGTGGTGAACACCTGCGCCGCCGCCGTGGGGATGGTGGAGTTGCGCTGAATCAACTTCTCGGTGATACCGCCCATCGTCTCCAACCCGAGCGACAGCGGAATCACGTCCAGCAGCAGCACCTCGTCCTGACGGTCCTCGTTGGTGAGCAGGTCCGCCTGCACCGCCGCGCCCAGCGCCACCACCTGGTCCGGGTCGATGTCGCCCAGGGGCTCGCGGCCGAACATCTCCGCCACGAAGCGCCGCACCGCGGGCACGCGCGTGGAGCCGCCGACGAGGATGACGCCGTCCAGCTCCCCGGCCACCACGCCCGCGTCCTTCAGCGCCCGACGGCACACGAGCCCCGTCTTGTTCACCAGCGGCTGAATCCACGCGTCGAAGTCCGCGCGCTTCACCGTGTGCGACTGGCCACCCACGGTGACGGTCGCCTCGGGCGCGTCGGTGAGGGCCTCCTTCGCCTTGCGCGAGGCCGCCAGCGTCTGGGCCACGAGGGAAGGGGAGGGCTCGGTGATGCCGAGCGCCTGGAAGACTTGTGACGCGATGGCCCGGTCGAAGTCGTCGCCGCCCAGCGCGGAGTCGCCGCCGGTGGACTTCACCTCGAACACGCCGTCCACCAGCTTGAGGATGGAGATGTCGAAGGTGCCGCCGCCCAAATCGTAGACGGCGAAGGTGCCCTGGCTGCCCTTGTCGAGTCCGTACGCCAGCGCCGCCGCCGTCGGCTCGTTGAGCAGCCGCAGCACCTCCAGCCCCGCGAGCCGCCCCGCGTCCTTGGTGGCCTGGCGCTGGGCGTCGTCGAAGTACGCCGGCACGGTGATGACGGCCTGCTCCACCTTCATGGAGAAGTGGGCCTCCGCGCGGCGCTTCAGCGCACGCAGGATTTCGCCCGAGACTTCAATGGGCGTCACCGGGTTGCCGCCGGCCACGTCGAAGCGCACCACGTTGGCGCCGGGCGCGAACTTGTAGTGTCCCAGCTTGCGCGTCTCCGCGTCGTCGGGGCCGCGCCCCATGAAGCGCTTCACGGAGGAGATGGTGTCGGTGGGGTGCTCGCCAGCCAGGGCGCGCGCGCGCGCGCCGGTGACCACGCCGCCGTCCTTGCCGTAGTGAACGACGGAGGGCAGCAGGAGCGAGTCGCCCTCGTCCACCGGGACGCAGCGGGGCTTGCCCTGCGCCACCGCGGCGACGAGTGAGTGCGTGGTGCCCAGGTCGATGCCCACGGCCTGGCCCTTGGGCTTCAGCGGGTCGTGGATCTGCAGGTAGCCGTTCTTGCTCACGACAGACTTTCCTCCTCGAACGCGTCCACCTGCTCGAGGAAGCGCGTGAAGTAGCGCACCCGCCCCAGCGCGTGCGATGCCTTTCTCACCTGGGCCGGCGCTTCCTCCGCTGGCCCCCCACCTTCCAGGGCCCTGAGGACACCGGCCGCCTCGTCGAGCGCCGCCTTGCTCCGGCCCCGCACCTGGCTGCCCATGGCCTGCACGCGGGCCAGGTCCTTCTTCTCCATGGCCCCGTCGAGCGCCTCGCGCAGCTCCATGACCTCCTCGAGGAACTCCAGGGGCATGTCCTTCTGCGCGCCCGCGTCCTCGCGGTCCAGGTCCACCCCGTGCAACTTCAGGAGGTAGAAGGCGCGGCGCACCGGGTCCTTCAGCGTCTTGAAGGCCTCGTTGAGGGCAGTCGTCCCCTCCAGGGCCTTGAGGCGCTCGCGCGCGTCGGCCTGGGCCACGCGGTCCGGGTGCAGCTGGAGCGAAAGCTCGCGGTACTGCTTCTCCAGCGCGGGCACGTCCACGTCATAGGCGCGCGGCAGCCCGAAGACGTCGAAGTGGGTCCTCACTCGGTGTGCTCCATGGGGGTGTGGGGCGGACAAACGAAAGGGGCCCGGCGGCTGGCCGGACCCCGCGTGACGGTGTCCCTTCCGGAAGGGAAGGGACGGGGACTGTCCCCACTCAGACGGAGAAGCTCTCTCCGCAGCCGCAAGCGGCCTTGATGTTGGGGTTGTTCAGCTTGAAGCCGGAGGCCATGAGCGTCTGCTCGAACACCAGCTCCGTGCCAATGAGGTACAGGTAGCTCTTCGGGTCCACGAAGACGCGCACGCCGTCCCGCTCGAAAATCTTGTCGCGCTCGCGGGACTTCTCGGACCACTCCATCGAGTACTGGAGGCCCGAGCACCCGCCGCCCTTCACGGCCAACCGCAGGCCCGCCTCGGGCGTCTGCCGCTGCTCCAGCAGCTCCTTCAGCCGGGCCACGGCGCTGTCCGCCACGACGATGCCCTTGGGAGCGGGCTTGGCCACGGGCGCGGGGCCAGGCACCGGGCTCTGCGTCGTCTGCTGGGTCGCCTGTTCGCTCATGGTTTCGCCTCCTGGAGTCGTGAAGTTCGCCGTACCAACAGCCCTTAGGATGCCTGGGCCTTGCGCGCGGCGCGCTTCTTCTTGAAGTCCTCGATGGCCGCCTTGATGGCGTCCTCGGCGAGGACCGAGCAGTGGATCTTCACCGGCGGCAGCGACAGCTCCCGGGCCACGTCCTTGTTGGAGATGGTCATCGCCTGGTCCACCGTCTTGCCCTTCACCCACTCGGTGACGAGCGACGAGGAGGCGATGGCGGACCCGCAACCGAACGTCTTGAAGCGCGCGTCCTCGATGAGCCCGTCGTCGGAAATCTTCAACTGCAGGCGCATCACATCGCCGCACGCCGGAGCCCCCACGAGGCCCGTGCCCACGTTCGGGTCTTCCTTGTCCATCGTCCCGACGTTGCGGGGGTTCTCGTAGTGGTCGATGACCTTGTCGCTGTAAGCCATGCCAACTCCTTCAACGGATGCTTCTCACCAAAGGTTCCGGGGAGCAATGCCCACCGGTCGAGGGGCCATGCGCCCCGCTGATTGCCTGGAAAGACGCGCTAATGCGCCGTCCACTCGATGCTCTTGAGGTCGATGCCTTCCTTGGCCATCTCGTAGAGGGGGCTCATGTCGCGCAGCTTGCGGACCTTGTCCACGACCAGGTTGACGACGAAGTCGACCTCCTCCTCGGTGGTGAAGCGGCCCAGGCCGAAGCGGATGGAGCTGTGCGCCAGCTCCTCGTCCACGCCCAGCGCGCGCAGCACGTAGGAGGGCTCCAGCGAGGCGGACGTGCACGCGGAGCCTGACGACACCGCGACGTCCTTGATGCCCATCATCAGGGACTCGCCCTCGGCGTGAGCGAAGGAGATGTTGAGGTTGCCCGGCAGCCGGTGCTCCAGCGAGCCGTTGAGCACCGTCATGTCCAGCGCGTCGGTGAGCCCCTTCCGGAGCTTTTCGCGCAGGCGGAGGATCCGGGCGGCCTCGTCGGCCAGCTCCTCGCGGGCAAGCTGCGCCGCGTGGCCGAAGCCGACGATGGCCGCGACGTTCAGCGTGCCGGAGCGCATGCCGCGCTCATGGCCGCCACCGTCGATGAGGGGGGCGATGCGCACGCGCGGCTTGCGGCGCACGTACAGCGCGCCAATGCCCTTGGGGCCGTACATCTTGTGCGAGGTGATGGAGGCCAGGTCGACCTTCATCGACTCCACGTCGAAGGGCACCTTGCCGATGCCCTGCACCGCGTCGCAGTGGAAGAGGATGCCCTTCTTGCGGCACAGCGCGCCAATCTCCGCGACGGGCTGCACCACGCCAATCTCGTTGTTGGCGAACATGATGGAGACGAGCACCGTCTTCGGCGTCATCGCCTCCTCGAGCTTCTCCATGCTCACCCGGCCGTCCTGCTCCACGTCCAGGTACGTCACGCGCGCGCCACCGGTGGGCATCTCCGCCCACTTCTTGTAGGTCGCGTCGTTCTCCAGGTCGTGCTTCGCGGCCAGCTCCGCCACGTCCTCGGGCGACACGTCGCGCTCGGCCAGCTGCCCCAGGCGCAGGAGCTTCAGCTCGTCCAGCCGCTCCTGGCGCACGCGCTCCAGGCGCTTGCAGGTGTCCAGGATGGCCTTGTGCTCGGTCTTCAGGGTGATGATGTGGTCACCCTTCGACTTGTAGTACTCGATGACGCCCTTGATCGCGAGGTTGTCGGACTCGGTGGCGCCAGAGGTGAAGACAATCTCCTGGTCCGTCGCGCCGATGAGCTCGGCCACCTGCTGGCGGGCCTTCTTCACGGCGGCTTCGGCCTTCCAGCCGAACACGTGGTTGCGGCTGGACGCGTTGCCGAAGTCCTCGCGCAGGTACGGGAGCATCACTTCCAACACACGCGGGTCCAGCGGCGTGGTGGCGTGGTTGTCCATGTAGATCGGCAGCTTCAGCATCGCTTCCCACACCTTCCTGAAGGGGCTTACGACTGCCCCCGCACCCCGGCGCCACCCAAGGGGCGCGCTGCGGCGGGCATACACCGTCACACATGAATGTGGACCGGACTGGTCAATTATAAAATCGGGTGCCCTCGGGTCAAGCGAACATAAGGCGGACGAGAGACCTGCCGGGACTGGCCGGATGGAGGGGATGTCGGCGGTGGAACGGCTGGGCCAGGGTGGATCAGTCCCAGGTGCGCCGTCCTGGAGCGGGGTGCTCCGAAATGGCGCGGTACCCTGGCTACTGTCGCCTGTAAGCGTCTGATTTCCCGTGGGGTCCGCGCTGGCTGGGGGGCTGCAACCTGGGGGGTCCATCAGGAGGCAGGCATGAGCGCGAACGCGAAGCAGACGGCCCGGTCGAGGGAGCAGGCGGAGTCCACGGAAGCCGGTCGGACGCAGCTGGTCCGGGTGGAGGGAGGCTCCGGGGGGATGGAGCGCAACCGGTACTCGGACGGCTGGCGCGCGGGGAAGCCGGCGGAGGACCCGGAGAAGGTGAAGCGCTGGGGCCTCATCACCGCGCGGCCCAGCGAGTTCCTCGTCCACATGCGTCGAGGCCGCGTGCGCGAGGTCAGCGGTCAGGGTGCGAGCTGCTTCAAGCTGCCGGGTGACTCGGTGGCGATTGTGCCCACCAGCATCCAGCGGCTCCAGTTCACCGCGGACCAGGTGACGAGCGAGAAGGTGGGCGTGCAGGTGACGGGCCTCGCGGTGTACCGAATCGCCGACCCGCTGGTGGCCTTCCGCATGCTCAACTTCTCCTTTCCGGAGCGGGCGCAGGAGAAGCTGGCGGAACTCTTGCGGGAGATGTTCGTCGGCGCGGCGCGGCGCCTCGTCGCCAACCTCTCCATCGAGGAGTGCCTGTCGCGGCGCAAGGAGGGCATCGCCGCGGAGCTGATGCGCGAAATCGGGCCCGTGCTCGCGGGCCGGGGTCGGCTGGAAGACTCGGTGGACGCGGGCTGGGGTGTGCTGCTGGACACGATTGAAATCCAGGACGTGCGCGTCCTGTCGTCCACCGTCTTCGAGAACATGCAGGCGCGCTTCCGTCGCGAGCAGGAGCGGCAGGCGCGCGAAGCGGAGCTGGCCAAGGAGCGCTTCGTCCACCGCGAGGAGACGGAGGCCGAGCGGCAATTGAACCTCCAGCGCCTGGAGGCCGAGGACGAGGTCCGCCAGCGCAAGCAGACGGCGGACGAACAATCCCAGCTGGAGACGCTGTCGGTGGCCGCGCGCGTGGCCGAGGCGAAGCTGGCCCAGGAGCGCACGCTGAAGCAGGAGCAGGTCACCGTGGAGCGCGAGGTGGCGCTCACCAAGCTGGCCGCCGAGCAGGAGGTCCGACAGAAGAAGCAGGTCTCCGACGAGCAGGCCAAACTGGAGACGCTCAACGCCGAGGCGCGACTGGCGGAGGCGAAGATTGTCTCCGAGCGGGCGCTCGCGACGAGCCGCGCGCAGGTGGACATGGAGAAGCTGGCGCGCGAGCAGGAAACCGAGGTGGCGCGCGCGCGCATCGCCCTGGAAACGCTCAAGCGCGAGCAGGACGCGGACGTGGGCCGCGCGAAGCTGGAGCTGGAGAAGCAGAAGCTGGCGCAGGAGGCCGAGGCCGCGCAGGCGAAGTTCGAGCTGGTGCGCCTGCAGCGGGAACAGGAAGCGGAGCACGCCCGCGCGCAGATGGAGCTGGAGCGCCTGCGCCGCGAGGAGGAACAGGAGAACGCCCGCGCGCAGATGGAGCTGGAGCGGCTGCGCCGCGAACAGGAACAGACGGCGGCGAGGCACGAGGGACAACTGGCCGAGCAACTCCAGGAAGTGGAGAAGCTCAAGGCCCAGCTCCAGGTGGTGCAGTCCCGGCGCTCCATCGCCGAGGCGGAGGTCGCCATCGCCGAACTGGAGGTGCGACGGGAGAACGCGCGCCAGGGGCTGGAGCTGTCGCGAGCCCGCGCGCTGCGCGACATCGAGAACACCATCAGTCCGGAGGTCATCCAGATGACGCTCGCGCAGCAGCTCCCGCTGGTGGCGGCGGCCTTCCAGCAGAAAATGGGCGAGGTTCACGTCACGGCGGTGGATGGAGCGAATCCCTTTGGTTACATCGCCGCCGCGGTGGAGGGCGTCATGGGGCTGGCGCGCTCCGCGGGCTTGAAGGTGCCCGCTTCCTCGCTTGCCCCCACGGCGCAGTAGCCCGCTGACCGGGGCCTGCGTATACAAGGCAGGCCCTTTCGGGAAGACGGAGTGAAGCGCGCATGAATGCCAAGAAGCTGGGATTGATGGCCGTGCTGGCCGGCGTGGCGGTGGCCGTGGTGCCGTGGCTGCTGCCCACCGGGCCGAGCACGGAGCTCGACGCGGCGCGTTTCCTCGAATCCGGCAGCCTCTTCGTGGGCGCGGCCGTCGTCTTCGGCGGCGGTCTGCTCACCGCGCTGACGCCCTGCGTCTACCCGCTCATCCCGATTACGGTGTCCGTCTTCGGCGCCCGCAAGGCGGACAGCCGGGGCAAGGCGCTGCTGCTCACCACGTCCTACATCGTCGGCATGGGGGTGGTGTTCAGCGCGCTGGGCATCCTCGCGGCGAAGACGGGGCAGGCGTTCGGTTCGATGCTGGGGCACCCGGCGGTGGTGACGGGGCTGGCGGTGTTCCTGCTGCTGCTCGCCTCGTCCATGTTCGGCGCGTTCGAGCTGGCGCTGCCGTCGAGCCTCCAGACGCGGCTGAACTCGGTGGGCGGCGCGGGCGTGGCGGGCGCGTTCCTGATGGGCAGCGTGTCCGGGTTCCTGGCGGCGCCGTGCACGGGTCCGGTGCTGACGGGCCTGCTGGCCTTCGTGGCGAAGACGGCGAACACGACGCTGGGCGCTTCGTTGCTGTTCATCTACGCGCTGGGCATCGGCGTGCCGTTCTTCGTCCTCGGCGTGTCCACGGTGCGGCTGCCCAAGAGCGGCGTGTGGATGGAGTGGGTGAAGAGCGTGCTGGGCATCGTCCTCGTCGCGCTGGCCTTCAGCTACCTGAAGGACGCGTCGCCCTGGGCGCGCGGCGTGGTGAAGATGCTGGGCGCGGAGCTGGGCCGGGTGCCGGGCGCGGCCGTGGCGGCCGGGCTGGCGGTGGTGGGCGTGCTGGTGGGCGCGGTGCACCGCTCCTTCAAGGAGGGCGCGCGGGAGTTCTCGTTCAAGGCGTTCGGCGTGGCGCTGGTGGTGGTGGCGCTGGTGATTCGCGGTGGCGCGCTGGATGCGGGCCCGGTGGGCGAGCTGTGGGTGCGCCTGGGTGTGGCCGAGCCGCCGCGCGCGCCGTCCTGGCAGTGGCACCACGTGATGCCCGCCAAGCACGCGACGTTCTCCGCGGATGCGTTCGAGAAGGTGCTGGCCCAGGCGAAGACGGACGGGCGCCCGGTGCTCATCGACTTCTTCGCGGACTGGTGCGCGGCCTGCAAGGAACTGGACCGCGAGACGTACCCGGCGGCCGAGGTCATCTCGCAGTCGTCCGAGGGGCAGTTCCTCACCATCAAGATTGACGCGACGAACAGCGAGGACGCGCTCGACGCGTTGATGGAGCGCTTCGGGGTGGAGGGCCTGCCGACGGTGGCCTTCGTGGCCCAGGACGGCAAGGTGCTCACGCGCCCGCGCATCACCGGCTTCCTGGAGCCCACGCCCTTCGCCGCGGAGATGCGCAAGGCGCGCTGCACCGACGGCGCGTCCTGCTGAGCCGCGTTCAGTCCCCGTCGTCCTCGTCACACGAGGCGCCGGGCCTTCGTCCCCGGCTCGCGAGCACGCGGTCGATCATCAGCTCATGCAGCGCGTAGAGGGGCCTCGCCACGTCCTCGCCTTCCAGGTACGCGAAGGCACCGGCGATGGCCTCCAGCGTGGACATGCCATCCGGATGGGGCGGTCTGCGCAGCCTGCGTGAGTCGGGTGGCGGCGGAGGCAGCATCAGGCTCGGCAGCCGGCGCAGCTCGGGCACCCGCTGCACCATGCGCTTCGCCTGACCCCAGCTCCCATCCAGGACGATGAGTCGCTTCGGAAGCGCGGCATCCGGCGCGGGCGCCTGCTGTGTCGTGGGGAACAAGAGCCACGTGGCGCCGTCGTCCTCGAGCGTCGACACATCGAAGCGCTCGCTCGGCGAGCCATACGAGACGATGCGACAGCGAGGCATCGCGAGCGCGGCCATGCGGGCCGTGTTCGTCGACTTCAGCGTCTCCTTGTGGTGACGGATGATGAGCAGCTCGGTGCGCGTGGAGATGACGGGCAGCTCGGCGCACAGGCACAACACGGTGGGCAGAAAACAGCGCGGACAGCGACCCGCGAGGTCCTCCGGAGTTCGAGACCTCATTTCCCCTGACGGTATCGCTCCATCAGCACGCGCGCCTCACGAAGCTTCTCCTCGACGTAGCGGTCATCCGCGTCCGGCTCGTAGTCGGCGTCCGGCACGTCGAGCTGGAAGATGGCGGACAGGAGGATGGGCGCCACCTCCAGCCACTCGGCCGTGCGGTTGAGCGCCGCCTGCCTCCGGCCCGCGAAGGTCTCCGGCCCGTCCTCCGGCCCGCAGCGGCAGATTCGCGCCGAGTCACCGGAAACGTCCACGTAGAGCCCCAACACCTCCGCGTCGACCTCGGCGGCGAGCGCGCACGTCGCCTCGCTCACGTACGCGGCCATGGCCTGGGCCGCGGAGCGCTCGGTGAGGGAGCGCACCAGGTACACCTGCCAACCGGCCTCGGAGAGCGCGCCCGACTCCTGGATGGGCGTCAGCTCCGCGGGGGGCGCCTGGATGCGTGACAGCAATCGCCGCACGGGTGCCTCCAGCCGCTCCAGTCGCGCGTTGGACGCGGGACAGAAGAAGAGGACGCGATACTCACGGCTGTCTGCTGCGGTTTCCATGGGCATACGGCGTCGCCAGGCGCTGCACTGCAAGCAAGAGCTTCGTTCACCCAAGAGGACCAAAGGATTCCCCGACCTTGCAAGTGGGGAGTTCGGCGGAGGGTTCAAGGCGCGGCGGACGGGAGGGGCACGCCTGACGCGGCGCCCCTTCGCTCGGAGGCGACCCAGACCCCCGCCGCCAACACCAGCAGTCCGCCCGCCACCCCCACCGGGCTGAGGGCCTCCGCGAAGACGGCCCAGCCCACCAGGGAGGCCGTGAGCGGCTCCAGATAGGTCAGGGCCCCGGCCGCCGCCGTGGGCACATGGCGCAGCCCGGCATTGAAGAGGCAGGTTCCCAGCAGGCCACACACCGCGCCCCCGGCGAGCACCTGGAGCGTGGCCCCATCCAGCGCCGGGGGCAAGGCGTCCGCCCCGGCGATGAGCAACAACACCCCCGCGGACACCGGCGCATGGAGTGACGCGACCGCCACGGGAGAATATGCCCGTGTCGCCGCTTTCGTCCCCAGGACGATGGCCGCGTAGAACAGGGCGCTCCCGGCGCCCAGCGCCGCCGTCATGCCCGCGCCGCCCGTCCCATCCGGCCGGCCGATGAGCAGCACCAGCCCCAGCAACGTCACGGGCGCGGCGACCAGGGCCCGGAAGGAGCGCCGCTCGCCCAGCACCCAGGGGGCCGCGAGCGCCAGCAGCAGGGGGGCCAGATAGTGCGTGAGCACGGCCACCGAGACGGGGCCACGCTTCATGGCGGCGAAGAAGAGGCTGATGTTGGCCGCGTCCGCCAGGCCGACGACGAGCAGGGCCGCGGTGGCTCGCTTGTCGCGCCAGGGGGCGCCGCCCAGCAGGAAGGGCACCGGCAGCGACATGGCGATGAGGGCCAAAAGCGCGTTCTGGGCCCAGGACAGGCCCGCGGGCCGGAGGAAGAGGGACCAACACCCCCAGAGGGTGGCCCCGGCCGCGACCATGGCGAAGTGCCGCACTGCTCATGACTCCTGGTGACGCCGAATCGCCCGGAGGCGCCGACGGGGCGCGCAGCCTAGGAACATCTGCCACACTCCGTCCATGGGGCCCTTGTTCGCCTACAGCCTCGTGCCCGTCCTCTCGGTGTCGCTCCTCTTGTGTTTCACCGCCGCGCTGCGCGGACGTGACGCCCGGGGCTTGACGCTGTACTGCCTGGCCACGGCCTTCTGGAGCGGCTCGTTGCTCTTGATGTGCGTGCCCCAGGGCGCGTGGCTGGGGTCGCGCTTCGCCGCCAGCGGTGCCTTCACCGCCGCCGCGTACCTCCACGTCGCGTACGACGTCACCCGGCAGCGCTCCTACCGGCAGGTGGTGCTGGCCTACTTCGTGGCGGCGGTCGTCACCATCGTGGGCGCGCTCTTTCCGGATGCGCTGTACGGGCCGCTGGCGATGAAGCGGGGGCCGTTGTTCTGGCCCGTCATCGGGCTGTCGGTTTCCGCGGCCGTGGTGCCGCTGCTGCATCTGGCCCGCTCGTATCCGCGCGAGACGCCGGAGCGACGGCCGCTGTTGCGCAGCCTGGGCATCGTCGGCGCGCTGGCGTACTCGGGCGGGCTGGGCACGGCGCTGCTCCTGTCGGGTGGCTACGCGCTGCCCTTCGGGCTGTACGGGGTGCTGGCCTCGCTGCTGGTGCTGGTGCACGTGGTCAACGCGCATCAGCCTCCCGGGGAGCGAAGGCTCCTGGAGCGCAGCCTCGTCTACTCGGCGATGGCGGCGGTGCTGTCGGCGGGCTTCCTCTTCGGCGTGTTGACGCTGATGGCGGGCAGCGGGCAGCCCTTCCTGCGCGAGTACCGGGTGGGCGCCTTCTTCCTGCTGGCGCTGGCGGCGCTCGCCTTCGAGCCCCTGCGGCAGGGGCTCCAGGAATGGCTGGGGCGCCGGTTCCTGAAGGGTCGGGCCACCGGCACCGAGCTGGTGGCGGCCCTGGCCGAGCAGGAGACCCGCGCGGACCAGGCGGCGCGACTGGCGGAGCTGGGCCAGTTCACCTCCGCCGTGGCCCACGAGGTGCGAAACCCGCTGGGCGTGCTCGCCGCGCACCTGAAGCTCCTGGAGCGCCAGGGCGTGGATGCGGACTCGGTCGCCGCCATGCGTGAGCAGATCTCCCGCGCCGGGCACTTCGTGGACGAGCTGCTGCGATATGGCCGGCCCCGGCCGCTGGAGCTGCGCCGGGTGGACATCCAGGCCACCGTGGAGCTGGCGTATTCCACCGCGCGACAGGGATTGGGAACGCTGGCGCCGGACGTGGCCTTCGAACTCGCGGACAGCGGACCCCTGGCGCTGGAAGCCGACCAATCCCAGCTCTCGCAAGTGTTTGTGATTGTCCTGGAGAATGCCTTGCTCGCGCTGCGCGAGACTCCCGCGCCACGCCTTCGCGTGCGCTGCGAGCGTTCCGAGGCGACCCTCCAGGTCATCGTCGAGGACAGTGGCCAAGGCATCCCTCCGGAGCTGCTCCCCCGGCTGTTCCAACCCTTCGTCACGGGACGTCGCCGTGAGGGACCTCGCCCGGGGACGGGCCTGGGGCTGGCCATTGCGCGGGGAATCCTGGAGCGTCACGGAGGCGCGGTGCGGGCTGGACGCTCCGAGTCCCTGGGTGGCGCGAGCTTCGTCGTGACGCTCCCTTTGACGCAGCCCGTGCCCCTGGCCGCTGCCGCCTCCTGACGTCATACTGTCTTCACGTAGACACTTTCTCCACGGGGCTTTCGGATGTCGCTCGAATGCCGTGTCTGTGAGGAAAAGAGCGTGTCGGCAATAAAGCAGACCTGACGCGTTCTCTGTTGAAAGGGAAGGAGGGGGCCATGAGAGCACGGCCGAGATTGAGGGTGGTGGAGCCTCCGTCTGGAGAACCCAGGGCGGACTTCGAGGTCTTCGCTCGCCAATTCCAACCCGCGTTGTTTGCCATTCTTAGAAAGTATTGCGTGGGCATCGAGCACGAGGTCGAAGACCTGGTGCACGATGTGTTGTTGCGTGCGCTGCTCCAGTGGGAACACCTACAGCATTGGGAGTCGTACAAGCAGCGCTTCTGGTTGGGGCGGGTGGCGGAGAATTGCTTTCTGGACCGGTGTCGGCGCCGCAAGAGCGAGGCGGACCGGCTGCGCAACCTGCTCGAACTCCATGAGGAAGCGGAGCACATCGACGAGGCCGCGCAGGACGAACTGTGGTGTCACGTCGGTGAAGAGGACGTGAAGTGGGCGCTGACCTTCCTCAGCCCCAAGCTGCGATTGACATTCGAGCAGTACCTCCAAGGGATGTCCTATGCGCGCATCGCTCGAGAGACAGGCGTACCGCAGGGGACGGTGGGCGCGCGCCTGCATCACGCTCGACTGGAGCTTCGAGAACTGCTGCGTGAGACGGCCGAGCGTCGACGCCGGGAGCGGGGACGATGACGGTCGACTGCAAGGACCTGCCTCGATTCCTCGATGGCCAGATGAACGCGGCGGAGCAGTGCGGGTTTCGTCAGCACCTGGGCATGTGCTCGCTTTGCGAGGCTCGCTTCCGGGAGAGCCTGCAACTGGAGTTGCTGGCGCATCGGGCCTTTCCCTCGCATGCGCCTTCATCCGCGAAGCGGCCTTTCTCCACCGGGCGTTGGTTCGGCGAGAGCGGGTCTGGCTTCAAGGTCCTCGTCGCGTGTCTCGCGGTGTTGTTGTTCTTCCCGAGCGCCGGCCACTGGGGCGGCGAAGACCTGTCCTGGCTCGTCAAGGACGGCCCGCGCACGCTGGAGGCGCGGGTGACGTATCGCGCGGTGGATGCGCGCTACCAGCCCTATGTCCCGGACCGGAGCGGGGCCTGGTCACGTCCCGCCGTGCCCTCGCTGCCGCTGCAGGAGCTGTCGAGGATGGAGGCGCGGGGAGACCTGCACGGCATCGCCACCGCGTACCTGCTTCACGGTGCGCCCCGACAGGCCCTGGCCTTCCTGAAGCGGCTGCCTCCCTCGGTGGACAGGGACTGTGACCTGGCGCTCCTGGCGCTGGAGCAGGCGCGACAGGGCGGGCCGCTCGACACGCGCCACGCGCACCTGGAAGAGGCACTGGAGCTGCTGGCGGGCGTGCTGCGCGTCTCACCGAGACATCCCCAGGCCCTGTGGAACAGGGCGCTGACGCTGGCGGAGCTGGGGCTGACGCTCCAGGCGGCGGACTCGTTCGGAGAGGTCGCGAAGCTGGGAGAGGTGGGCTGGAGCGAGGAGGCCTCGGCCCGGGAACGGGCCCTGCGCGAGTCCACGCTCTGGCGCGGTCGAGCCTGGAAGGACGCCTTCGCCGCGACGCGGGACTTGCTGACGGATGCGTCCGCGCCGCTGCCCCTGGTGGCGGTGAGGGACCATCCGGGCATCCTCCGACTGGCCTTCTACGACGCGGTGCGAGCGGCACCCCGGCGACAGGATGTGCTGCGGTTGCTTCCACTGGCCCGGGCACTGGACGAGCGCTATGGCGGAGCCGTCCTCCAGACGTGGCTGTCTCGCGTGGCGGAGCGGGACTTCACACGAAGGGGGCCTCTGGCGCGGAGGTACGCCCAACTCGTGCTGGGCGCGCTGTCGCCTTCCGGGGCGGTGATGGAGGAGCTGCGCCGCTCGGGAGAGGATGACCTCTATCTGGGCGCGCTCGTGCTCGCGGGCTCGGCGCGACAGCCGGTGGACTCGGAAGCGCTGGTGCGACTGGCGCAGGCGTCCGAGGACCCGTGGATGCGGGTGCTCGGCGAACTGGAGCTGGCTCGCGCGGACCAGCGGGACGGTCGCTGGTGGAACGCCGAGCAACGGCTGCTGGAGGCGCTGGACACCTGCCAGAAGCAGGGCCTGGTGTATCGCTGCCTGGGTCTGGAGCATGCGCTCACGGAGCTGTACCTGGACCTGCACCGCCCCGCGGACGCCTTCCAGCATGCGTGGAACGGCTGGGGCCGCGCCCAGGAGTCTCGCGAGTGGAGGTACGAGCAGTTGTTCCTCCAGGAGCTGGCGGACGTGGCGCGCTATCAACATTCCTTCACCAGCGCCCGCGCCTATCTGGAGGAGTCGCTGGTCCGCATGCCGGAGGACTGCGCCCAGCGCACGCACGTGCACAGCAACGTGGCCCTGCTGGAGTGGCAGCGCTTCCGCCCGGACGCGGCGCGCGAGTCGCTGGAGCGGGCGCTGGAATGTGAGCGACCGCTGGGGATGACAGGCGCGCGGGTGTTGTCGGAGATGGCCCGCTCCAATCCCCGGCCCCATGACGAGCATTGGTTGCGCCGTGCGCTGGCGGACCTGCGGCGGGAGGGAGGCTCGCCCGGGCGCGAGGCGTTGCTGCTCGTCTTCGAGGGTCAGTTCGCGCTGGAGCAGTCGCGAGACGCGGGCCAGGCGTTGCTCTGGAGGGGCGTGTCGATGGCGGAGCACACGCCGGACAGCGTCGATGCGCGCAAGGCGCTCGCCTTCGGCTACTCGGCCCTTCTCTCCGAGGCGGGGCGCGCCGGTGCCTGGAGTGAGGCCCTCGCGTTGATGGGCCGCGAGCTGCGCGTCGAGTCCGTCCCCGCGAGCTGCCTGCTGGTGGTGTCGCTTCAGCACGAGCGCACCCTGGTCCTCGCGCGCGGGC
This sequence comes from Myxococcus sp. CA051A, assembly GCF_013336705.1. Taxonomy (NCBI): domain Bacteria; kingdom Pseudomonadati; phylum Myxococcota; class Myxococcia; order Myxococcales; family Myxococcaceae; genus Myxococcus; species Myxococcus sp. CA051A. Next base: position 1,149,164 of record NZ_JABUMS010000001.1, read on the forward strand.
CTCAGGGCGAGCTGAAGGGCGCGTATTCCTCCGACCGTCGGGAGCCGCTGCGCGACGATGCCTCCGGACTGGTTCCCGCCGGGCTCGTGAAGGAGCTGACGGGCTGCGAGCACGTGGAGGTGCTCACCCGGCCGCCCGTGCACGGTCTCACCGGCCTGTTGCCGGACTCGCTGGCGTGGAGCTATCGCGTTGGGCGAGGCGCGCGGAGCCTGCCCGCGCAAGGAGGACAGTCCAGTCACCTGGTCGTCACCGAGGTGGCGAGCCCACCCGCCCTGCGGCTGCCGAAGCTGGGGGCGTTGACACCGCCGCGCGTACCGGACCCGTGGCGCGTGGAGCTTCGAGGCGCGGAGGCCACGCCGTCACGGGTGCTGCGGGAGATGGAAGACGCGTCCGAGGTCGAAATCCACACCCATGGGTTGTTCAGCGCCTCCCTGTCCGACGCGTCGATGGTGGTGCTCGCGCCGGACCCGGATGGACGCTATGCGCTGACCGCCGACAAGGTCCGTCAGACAAAGCTGAAGCATGCTCCGCTGGTGCTGCTGGCCACGTGTGGCGCGGCGAAGACGGCGCCGTTTCCGCATGAGTCCTTCAGCCTGCCCGTGGCCTTCATCTCTGCGGGCGCGAGCGCCGTGCTGGCGGCCTCCGTGGAGATTCCGGACACCGCGGGCGGCTTCTTCGAGAAGGTGCGCGAGCGCATCCGCGCGGGGGCTCGTCCGTCCGTGGCGCTGCGGGACTTGCGCGCGCTGTGGTTGCGCGAACACCCCGATGACGCGCGGTGGCTGTCCCATGTCCTTCTCTTCGAGTGAGCGCTTCGCGAGAGCGCTCCTGGTCGAGGGATGTGACGTGAGGGGTTTCCGGCAACAAGGAGGACGTCGTGCGTTCTATGGCATGAGGGCCGCCAGCGCCCCGCATCCAGCGGGGGAGCGGAAGGCGGACCCCAGGAGCCGTGCGACATGACGAACTGCTTGAGCGACGCGAAGCCGACGGAGGAAGCGCCCGCGCTGCAAGGGCCCGCGGTGAGTGGGACCGCTCCGGAGCAGGAGCCGAAGGTGGAGGGGGATGTCCACGGAGACGAGTCCGACACTCCTCCGGCGGCCGCCCGTCCCGACGTGAGGGACCCTCCTCCCACCGGTCCTCCGGGCTGAGAGGGACGAGCGCGGCGGCCGGAACGCTTCGCGGATGTCTCCCGTTCGTGGGGCGTCCAAGCAAGTGGTGGGGCGGAGCAGACGCGGTGTCCTTCCGGTGGCGGGTCGACTCCGCCCTGGGGGCTGCACCGATGTCCGGGAGCTGGCGGAAACCGGCGTGGTTGCGTCGGTTTCCAGACGGCGACCCAAGGATTCCGGGTGGCTGCGTTTCGAGTGGGCGTGGAAGGAGGGCGAGGGGTCGATGAAGGACCATCGCAATGCCTCGGTGAAGCGATTCACCGTGGCCTACAGTGCCGCCGTGGCACACGAAGGCTTCGAGGAGTTCGCTCAGCGCGTCAGGCCCATGCTCGTGGCCCTGGCGAGGCGTCTGTGCGGCCAGGGTGGCATCGACCCGGAGGATCTGGCGCAGGAAGCGCTTGTCCGGGCGCTTGTCCACCATGCCACCTTGTCCTCACAGCCAGAGCCCGTGTACCGGGCGTGGCTGTGCAGGGCGCTCACCAATCACTTCCTGGACCAGTGCCGCAGGAGGCGGACGGAGCTGCTGGAGCAGGAGCGCCGGGATATCCGCCTGGTGCGAGAGGACGTGGAGTCTCCCGACGCGAGAACGGGCGAGATGTGGGAGCGCATCACCGACGCGGACCTGGTCCAGGCTATTTCCCGGCTGCCCAATCCGCGCGTGCGTGAGGCGTTCGAGCTGCACGCCACGGGACTGCGCTACCGGGCCATCGCCCATCGCATGGGCGTGCCCGAGGGCACCGTGGGCAGCTGGCTGTTCCAGGCGCGCAAGGAGCTGCGCGAGCTGCTGATGCCGCTGACGGATGGTGGGGGGATGGCATGAGCCCTCCGTGTCATCGGTTGTATTTGTTCCTGGATGGCGAATTGCCCCCGGTGGACGAGGAGAACTTCCGCCACCACCTGGCTCGCTGCGGAATGTGCGCGTCCGGGCTGCACGAGGCGATGCAGCTGGAGCTGCTTGGCTTCCAGGCACTCCACCCGGAGGGGCTGCCCCTCGAGGAGGAGGTGGAAGAAGCGCCGCGCTTCGAGACGTCCCCGGCGTGGCCCGCGCCGCCCTGGCCGAAGCCCGCGTGGCACCAGCGGCTGCGCTCGGTGTTGCCCGCGCGGAGGGGCCCGGTGGGCTGGTGGGCCGCGGGAGCGGTGGCGCTGGCCGCGGGGCTCCTGGTGTTGGTGCTGGCCGTGCCTCGCGCGAGGGACACGTCGCCCGAGGTGTGGGTGGCCCATGCGACGCAGCGCGCGCTGGAGGCGCGGGTCTCCTATTCACGGGCGGACGGGTATCGCCCCTACGTGCCGATGCGCGCCGGGCCCGAGGCTCCCGTGGTGACGGCGCCCCTGCCGCTGCGCGAGCTGGCGGAGCTGGAGGACCGGGGCGACCTGCATGGCATCGCCGCCGCTTACCTCGTGCGCAGGGACGTGCGGCAGGCGGCGGACTTCCTGCGACGGACGCCCGCGTCGTTGGACCGCGACAGCGACCTGGCGGTCATCGCGCTGGAGCAGGGGCGACGCGAGGACGCGCTGGAGCAGTTGGAGACCGTGCTGCGAAAGTCGCCGGACCATCCACAGGCGCTGTGGAACCGGGCGTTGGTGCTGCGGGAGCTGGGGCTGACGCTCCAGGCCGCGGAGGCCTTCGACGCGGTGGTGAAGCTGGGGGAGGCCGGGTGGAGCGAGGAAGCCCGGGTGCGCTCCCAGGCGCTGCGCAGCGAGACGTTGCTGCGCTCGCGGGACTTCCAAGACGCAAGGGCGGCGGCGCAGAACCTGACCACGATGCAAGGCGCGCGTCTGCCGCTGGCCGAGGCCCGTCGCTTCCCGGGCGTGGTGAGGCTGTCCTTCTACGACGCGTTGAGGACGGCGACCACGCGCGAGGCGGCGCTGCGGCTCCTGCCGCTCGCGGAGGTGCTGGACGAGGTGCAGGGCGGCTCCACGCTGCGCGACACCGTGCAGGCCGTCGCGCGCGCGGACTTCCAGCGCCGAGGTCCGCTGGCGCGAGACTATGCGCGACTGCTGAGGGGTGAGCATCCCTCGCCGGGCGCGTTCCTGGAGACGCTGCGGCGCTCCGGAGAGGACGACCTGTACCTGGGCGCGCTCGTGGCGCTGGACGTGGTGGCGCGCCACCTGGACGACTTCGAGCGCATCGCCCGGGCCGGAGGCGACCCCTGGTTGGTGCTGCTGGCCGAGCGTGAGCTGTCCGTCCGGGAGGAGCACGCGGGCGAACCGTGGAAGGCGGAGCAGCGGCTGCGCGCGGCGCTGTCGTCGTGCTCGGGACGGGGGTTGGCGTACCGGTGCGCGATGCTGCGACGACGGCTGGCGGACCTCTTCGTGCGACTGCACCGGCAGGCGGACGCGCTGGAGGAAGCGCGTGACGGCTGGCGCCTGACGCGGGAGCTGGGGGAGTGGAACCTGGAGCAGCAGTTCCTCCAGGAGATGGCGCAGATCGCCCGCCTTCGCCACAACGCGGCCAGCGCGCGGGCCTTCCTGCGCGAGTCCCTGTCACGCATCCCGGATGACTGCGAACAGCGCACGTATGTGCACCGCAACCTCGCCATCGTGGCCTGGTCCGACTTCCGCCCGGACGAGGCCCGCGAGGAGCTGGAGCAGGCCACCCGCTGTGGACGCCCCCTGGGCATGTCGGGCGCATGGGTGCTCTCGTATCTGGCCCGCCATGGCGCGGAGGTCCGCGACGAGGACCTGCTACGGCGCACGCTCGACGAACTGCGCCGCGGCTCGCGCACGCCAGGGGAGCTGGCGCTGCTGACGTTCCTGGACGGTCAGTTCATGCTGGAGCGGGAGCGGGCGTCGGGGCGGGAACTCTTGCATGGCGCCATCGACGCGGCGGAGGCGCTTCCTCGGGACGTGGACGCTCGCAAGGCCCGGGTCTTCTCGTACGGCGTGTTGGTGAGCGACGCGGCCCGCTCCGGTGTCCAGGAGCAGGTGCTGGCGCTGATGGGGCAGGCCCTCCGGGTGCCCGTCCCGGAGCGCTGTGTGCTCGCGGTGTCCGTGGACCACGAGCGCACGGTGACGACCGTACGCGACGCGGCGGGCGCGCTGTCGGGCGTCTATGACGACCGGCGTTCCTCGTCCCTGCACGGGACGGCCGACGGGCTCGTTCCATCGAGGCTGGTGGCGGCGCTCCGCGGATGCGAGCACGTGGACGTGCTGGCCTTGCCGCCCGTGCACGGCCTGCCGGGACTGCTGCCCGCGGACCTGGCCTGGAGCTACCGCGTGGGGCGCCCCGGGCCCGTTCCCGAGGCGCGGGTCCAGGGCGGCCGCCACCTGGTCGTCACGGGCGTGGACGCGCCGCCAGCGCTCGGGCTGGAGAAGCTTTCGCCCCTGGAGGCGCCTCGTGTGCCGGACCCGCTGCGAGTGGAGCTGCGCGGCGCGGCGGCCACCCCGTCGCGCGTGCTTCGTGAGATGGCGGAGGCGCGCGAGATTGAACTCCACACGCACGGCCTCTTCAGCTCGGAGCTGTCGGACTCCTCGCTGCTGGTGCTCGCGCCGGAAGAGGATGGACGGTACGCGCTCGCGGCGAACCAGGTGCGGGAGCAGTCGCTCGCCGGCGCCCCCCTGGTGTTGCTCGCGGCGTGTGGGGCTGCTCGCGCCGCGCCCTTCCTTCACGAAACGGTGAGCCTGCCGGTGGCCTTCATCGAGGCAGGGGCGCGCACCGTGCTCGCCTCCACCGGTGACATTCCCGATACGGCGGGGCGCTTCTTCGAGTCCGTACGCGAGCGCATCCGCGCGGGGGCCCCGGCCTCCCGGGCCCTGCGCGACGAGCGCCTGGCGTGGCTGGCCCGCGAGCCGGCGGCAACCTGGCCCGCACAGGTCCTCCTGTTCGAGTGACGTGTCGACACGTCATCAAGGATTCCGACCCCCCGCGTTCTGGAGGTGACGCTCCGTCGACCTGACGGCGCGTCGCGTCTTGAAACATCGAACAGGGGGGGATTCTCACATGCTGAATTCAAATTCGGGGAAGACCAGCGCGGGCCTCGTTGCCCAGGAGATTCCGGATCCACCGCCGGAGAAGGATCGGGGCCTTCGCGCGCCGACCGGGGAGGAGGCGACGCCCGTTTTCTCCGCCAGGCTCTCGTTGCCCCCGCCTCCTCCGGCGGACGAGCCGGCCGCCAACGACGAGCGCTGAAACACGTAACAGCCGTTTCATGACTCTCCTGAATTACTGGAGAGTTGCTTGTTTTTCGGGGCGTTTCCGGGGGGAGGCGCCCCGATTTTTTTTGAACAAGGACGCTCAAGGAAAAAGGCTCGGAACGTATTTCAGAAGGAAGAGGGCGGCGACGGGGGAGTACGGCTGCTTCGACTGCATCGCGACAGGGGGGAGTGATGTTCCGAGGTGACGCGCGGGGCCATGGTGACACCCATGGGATGTGGGCACCGGAGGATGGGCGTGGAGCGGGTGGGGGGACCTGGGGGGCGTTGGCGGACGGGGGCGAGTGGGAGGCGGGTCGGGCGGGGGGGAGCGTTTTTGGGGGGGATGAGCAGGACCAGGAGGAGGCGCGGACCGAGCTCCTCCTGGGTGACGACCTGGATTTCCAGATCGCCAGTTATTGAGATTCACGGCGCGAGGGTTCGGGGAAACGCATCATGCTGGCGGATGGCGTCGGGGGACGACCATCCACCTCAATCGGATGGCGTCGTAGTGGTGGGGGAGACGACGCGCAGGACCAAGTGGGTCGTGGGGGGCGTCATCCGAAGAGGGCCAGATGCGGCGGACGAGGGAGCAGGTGGCAGGACGCGCCCCAGGTCCTCCGCCTCCGGAGTCTCCAAGGGCTCCGGGGGTGGGGGACTTCGGCGTTGGGGGGACGGGAGCTAGGGTGTGACTCCAGCTCGACTCGGAGTCCCCCATGACCCTGCTGAAGTGGGCGGCCTTGCCGCTCTTGTTCTTGGCCGCCTGTACCGGCTCTCGGTGCGCGGCACAGAAAGCTGAAACGCCCCAGCTGTTGTCCCTGTCCCAGCAGATCGCGCTGCGGGAGGACTGGCTGGACAAGCGCCATGGCCTGCTGCTGGAGATGATGCGGCGGCACGGCGTGGGCATGTGGATCATCGTCAACGAGGAGTTCAACGATGATCCGCTGACGCAGTTCGTGGCACCGCCGCGTCCGTACGCGGGCAACCGGGACATCTTCGTCTTCGTGGACGCGGGAGCGGAGGGCCTGAAGCGCGTGGCGCTGACGGGCTACGCGGAGGAGTCCATCCTCAAGTTCTTCGAGGCACCCGAGGAGGGACAGTCCGCCCCCGAGGCCTTGAAGTCGCTGGACTCGCGCTACCAACCCAAGGCGATTGCGCTGGGCATCGGCGGCAAGCGGGGCGTGACGCGCAGTCTGACGAAGGATGGCTATGCCTACCTCCTGGACGCTTTCGGCGCGGAGGCGGAGGCGCGCTTCGTGAGCGCGGCGCCGCTCATCGAGGAGTACCTGGACACGCGGCTGCCCGAGGAGTGGGAGCCCTACAAGGGGATGGTGGAGTTGACGGACGCCATCGTGAAGGAGGCCTTCTCCTCGAAGGTCATCGTGCCGGGGAAGACGACGGTGGGGGACGTGCGCCGATGGCTCTACGACAGGCTGGGCGCGCTGGGCGTGGGCACGTGGTTCCAGCCGGACATGCGCGTGCAGCGCAAGGGTGGCATCCCCGCTAAGTCCCGAGGCTTCCTCGCGGTGGCGAAGGAGGACCTGGTCATCGAGCGCGGCGACCTCATCCACGTGGACTTCGGCATCAGCTACCTGGGGCTGCACACCGACTGGCAGAAGATGGCCTATGTGCTGCGCGACGGTGAGACGGACGCGCCCGAGGGCCTGAAGAACGCGCTGGCGAACACGAACGCGCTCCAGGACGTGTTGATGGTGCAGGCCTCCCGGCCGGGCCGCTCGTCCGCGGAAGTGTATGACGAGACGATGGCGGCGATGACGGCGCGTGGCATCGAGGCGCAGGTGTACAGCCATCCCCTGGGCAACCACGGCCACGCGCTGGGGGCCTCCATCGACTTCCGCTCGTCGACGCGCAAGGACACACCGAAGCCGTTGCGAGAAGGCTCATACATCGCCATCGAGCTGAACACGGCCACCCCGGTGCCGGAGTGGGACGGACAGAAGGTGGCGGTGATGGAGGAAGACCCGGCCTACCTCACGCACGAGGGCTGGAAGTTCTTCGTGCCGCGCCAGGAAGCCTTCTACCTCATCAAGTAGAGGGGCTTCAGAACGCCACGCCCAACCCCATCCCCAGTGCCCACATGCGTGAGGCGCTGGGCGCGGGGCTCGACTCGGGAGCGCCCAAATCGATACGCACGCCGGCCCGAGCGAACGCGGGGCCGAGCCGCACGCGGACGAAGGGCTCCAGGGAGAGCTGGGAGTCCTCTCCGTCCCACGTCGCCTCGGTGAGGTGGGGCGAGACGACCTGGGCGCGCACGCCAGGCTCGAGCATTCCAAGTCCGAGCGAGGCCTCGACGCTGGCCTGCGCGACGAAGTGGGTGTCGCGCGCGGAGCGGGACACGGGCATGAGCATGCCAAGCGCCACGTCGGCGCGGGCCTGGAAGCCGGGCAGGTCCACGCCCACGGCCATGGGCAGCACCACGGACGTGGTGTCGAGCGCCCACAGCCACGGGTCCGCCAGCCCCCGCACGGCGGCGGCGGTGGCGTAGTTGACGCCCTCCGTCTCGACCCTCCGGGAGCCGATGATGTCGGCGTCCTCATGGCGGGCCAGGGGCAGGGCGACGCCCGCGCCAATGCGGACGAACAGGCTGTCATCCGCGAACGTGCGGACATGGTGCAGGCCCACGAGCAGGTTGGACGAGCCAACGTGGCTCGTGGTGCCCTCCACTCCACCCTCGGGTTTCAGCGCGGTGTAGGGCAGCCCCCAGTCGAGCCGGAGCTGACCGTGTTCGGAGACACGGAAGCCGGCGGCGAGGGTGGGCGAGACGTGGCGCGTGGAGACGTGCCGCAGTCGGGGCGCGGAGGAGAAGGTGACGGAGGTGGCGAGGAAGTTGTCGGGCTCGCGCACCTGCGCCCCGGCGCGCATCCCGGTCAGGAGCAGGGCGGTGGCGACGAGCCACGCGGCGCTCCAGCGGTGAAGCACGAGGGTGCGGTGAGGCGTAGGCATGGCGGTGGTCCCGTCGAAGGCCCGTCCGGCTCACGGCCCCCCTTCTTCGTGGAACACCGATGAAGACGCCGAGCGTCACCACCCTTGACGCATGGGCGTGCTTTTTTCCGCGCCGCCCTCGGCTTCATCAGTCCGGGCCCGCCGCCCCGCTGACGTCGGCCCAGGTGAGGCCGAAGCGCGCGAGGTACTTCTTGAGGCGGTCCGCGTCATTGACGCTCGCCTTCCTCGCGCGGGATTGGGAGAACAGCACGCGCCCGGCTTCGGACAGCGAGCGCACGCCCTGGCAGACCCCCAGCACGTCCGCGAGCTGCACGCGGTCGAACCTGTCCAGCTCCTGGGCCAGCGCTTCACCCAGCACCTCGGCGACACGGTCTGCGGAGCCCACGGGCTGCAAAGGCCCGGGGCGCGAGCCTCCCGTGCGCCACTGCGCGCGCAGTCGCTCCAGCTCCTCGTCGACCACGTCGCGGGTGATGCGGCCTCCGGGAGCGAGCGTGGCCATGCGCAGCACGGCGGCGTTGAGGTCGCGGAAGTTGCCGGACCACCGGGCATCGGGCGAGGTGGCGAAGCGCAGGAAGCGCTCCTGGGCTTCCTTGTTGAAAGTGATGCGCGCGCCCATCGCCTCCGACGCCTTGTCCAGCTCGTAGAGGAGGTTGGGCGGGATGTCCTCCGGACGCTCGCGCAGGGCGGGCAGCCGGAAGGTCCACAGGTTGATGCGCGCGAGCAGGTCCTCCCGGAAGCGCCCCTGCTCGACGTCCCCCTGTAGGTCCCGGTTGGTCCCGGCGATGAGCTGGAAGTCGCTCTCCACTTCCCGGTCCGAGCCCACGGGCAGGAACCGCTTGTCCTCCAGCGCGCGCAGCAGCATGGCCTGCTCGTCCGCGCCCAGCTCGCCAATCTCGTCGAGGAAGAGCACGCCGCCGTGGGCCTGTCTCAGCAAACCGGGCCGGTCCTGGAGCGCTCCGGTGAAGGAGCCCTTCACGTGGCCGAAGAGCGCGGACATGGCGCCGTCACCGCGCAGGGTGGCGCAGTTGAGGTCCACGAACGGCCCGCTGACGGTGCCGCGAGTCTTCTTGAGCGTGTAGACGCGCCGGGCCAGCTGGGATTTGCCCGCGCCCGTGGGGCCGGTGATGAGCAGTGGCGCTCGCGACTGGGTGGCCACCTGCTCGATTCGCTCGATGATGCGGTTGAAGGCGGCGTTGCGCGTGTCGATGCCGGCCTTGAGGAAGGACAGGCCCTCGCGTTGCTCTTGCTGGAAGCGCGTGGCCAGCGTGTCGTAGCGCGACAGGTCCAGGTCGATGAGCGTGTGCGTGCCCGCGCCCGTGCCCGTCCTGTCCCGCCCGGCCGGTGACAGCTGCACCAGTCGGCCGGGGATGAGCCGGCTCTCCACCAGGAGGAACATGCAGATCTGCGCGATGTGCGTGCCCGTGGTGATGTGGACGAGATAGTCCTCCTCCTCCGGGTTGAAGGGGTAGGCGCGCACGTAGTCGAGCAGCGCGCCGTAGGTCTCCTCCAAGTCCCACGGGTTCTTGATGTCCAGCGGCGTGGCGCGCACGGACGTCTCCGGAGACACCTGGCGGATGTCGCCCACCAGCGTGCCCGCGAGCGCCGCCGCTCCAGGCGGATGCAGCAGCTCCAGCCGGTGAACGACGAGGTCGTCCTGCTGGCACAGCGCCACCGTGGGCCGCCACTTCGTCCACCGCCCGGGGCCCTGCCCCGTGTCCAGCGTCGTCCCGAGCATCCCCAGGACCACCGTCTGCTTCGCCCGTGTCTTCGCCATTCGAATAGGACTTTATCCCAAGGGATATGGATGGCCAGCCCCCTCGGGGCGCTTCCCTCGGAGAAAGGGTTGGCACGCCGGCTGCTCTACGTCCCTCCGTGCCCGGGAAACAGAGCCCGGGCGAACGACCGAAAGGTGAAGGCCATGGAGCGCAACAAGGTGAGCTACGAGGTGCTGTCGGACGAGGCGGGTCGCCCCATCAAGTCGTGGACGATGGGAGTGCCGTTCGAGGACGAGGCCAAGAAGCAGCTCCGGAACCTGCGCGGCCTGCCCTTCATCCACAAGTGGGTGGCGGTGATGCCGGACGTGCACCGCGGCTACGGCGCGACGGTCGGTAGCGTCGTCCCCACGGTGGGCGCGGTGGTTCCGGCGGCGGTGGGTGTGGATATCGGCTGCGGGATGATCGCCGTGCGCACCACGCTGCGCGCGGACCAGCTCCCGGACTCGCTGCGTGGGGTTCGCTCGGCCATCGAGCGCGCGGTGCCGCATGGCCGCTCGGATAACGGTGGCCGTAACGACGTCGGCGCGTGGCGCGTGGCTCCGGCTTCGCATCAGCAGGTGTGGTCGCGGTTGATGGAGGGGTATGACCGCGTCGTCGCCAAGCACCCTCGCATCGGCCGTGGGCCGGACCTGGCGCACCTCGGTACGCTCGGGACGGGTAACCACTTCATCGAGCTGTGCCTGGACGAGTCGGATGGCGTGTGGCTGATGTTGCACTCCGGTTCGCGTGGCGTGGGTAACCGCATCGGCAGCTACTTCATCGAGCTGGCGAAGGAGGACATGCGCCGCTGGCATATCAACCTCCCCGACGCGGACCTGGCGTACCTGCCGGAGGGTACGGAGCACTTCGATGACTACGTCTTCGCGGTGAGCTGGGCGCAGGACTACGCGGCGATGAACCGCGAGCTGATGCTGCGAGGCGCGGTGGATGCCCTGCAGTTGAGCGGTGAGCTGCCTCCGTTCTCGCTGTCCGAGTCGGCGGTGAACTGCCACCACAACTACGTGGCGCGTGAGCACCACTACGGGAAGAACTGCTTCGTGACGCGCAAGGGCGCGGTGCGGGCGCGCGAGGGTGACCTCGGCATCATCCCCGGCAGCATGGGGGCGCGTTCGTACATCGTCCGAGGGAAGGGAAACGCGGACAGCTTCCATTCCTGCAGCCACGGCGCGGGCCGGGTGATGTCGCGTGAGGCGGCGAAGAAGCGCTTCACGCTGGAGGACCACGCGAAGGCGACGGCGGGCGTGGAGTGCCGCAAGGACGTGGACGTGATTGACGAGACGCCGGCGGCGTACAAGCCCATCGATGCGGTGATGGCGGCGCAGTCGGACCTGGTTGAAGTGGTCCACACGCTCAAGCAGGTCGTCTGTGTGAAGGGGTAGCCGAAGGACCACGACAACCCCCAACACGCGAGGTGGCCATGCCGGGATGACGACACCGAGGCGCCCGTTCCCCCCAAGAGGCCGAAAGGCCGCCAGTGGTGGGGGAGCGGGCGCCGCTATTTTGGGAAGGGTGTCAGAATGCCCGGGTGGGGCCGTGAGGCGTGGGAAAAGCAGGAGACGAGACACATGCTGCGCATCGATGGTTCAAGGGGAGAGGGCGGCGGCCAGGTGCTGCGCACGTCGCTGGCGTTGTCGCTGGTGACGGGGACGCCTTTCACGATGACGAACATCCGCGCGGGCCGCGCGAAGCCGGGCCTGTTGCGCCAGCACCTGACGGGTGTGAAGGCCGCGGAGGCGGTGGGCGCGGCGGAGGTGTCCGGCGCGGAGCTGGGCTCGAAGGAGCTGACGTTCCGTCCGCGCGCGCTGGCCGCGGGCAACTACCACTTCGCGGTGGGCACGGCGGGCAGCGCGACGCTGGTGCTGCAGACAGTGCTGCCCGCGCTGCTGGCCGCGACGGAGCCGTCCACGTTGAGGCTGGAGGGCGGGACGCACAACCCGGCGGCGCCGCCGTTCGACTTCCTCGCCCGGGCGTACCTGCCGATTCTGCGCAAGCTGGGGCCGACCGTCACGGCGACGCTGGAGCGTCCCGGTTTCTTCCCGGCGGGTGGCGGGAAGTTCCACGTGGACGTGCGGCCGGCGCCCATGAAGCCCCTCTCGCTGCTGGAGCGGGGGCGGGTGCTGCGCCGTGACGCGAAGGCGGTGGTGGCGATGATTCCCTTCGACGTGGCGAAGCGGGAGATGGAGACGGCGGGGGCACTGCTCAAGTGGCGTCCGGACGAGCTGCGGGTGGAGGAACTCAAGCGCACCACGGGCCCGGGCAACGCGCTGGTGGTGGAGGTGGAGAGCGAGCACGTCACCGAGGTCTTCACGGCCTTCGGCGAGCGAGGCAAGCGCGCGGAGGTCGTGGCGGAGGAAGCGGCTGGAGAGGTGAAGCGCTACTTGAACGCGGATGTCCCGGTGGGCGAGCACCTGTGCGACCAGCTGCTCCTGCTGTTCGCGCTGGCGCGGGGTGGGGAGTTCCGCACGCTGCCGCTGGATGGGCACTCGGTGACTCAGTTGGAGACGATGGCGCACTTCCTCGACGTGAAGGTGGACGTGCGCGAGGTGTCCCGCGAGGTGCGCGAGGTGGTGGTGCGCGGCTGAGCCCCCTGTCGAGGGCATCCTCCAGGTTCCGGCCGCACCTGGAGGACGCGCGTGTCACGTGAGTGATGCCGACGCCGTGGCAGTGCTCCCGGCTCTGGAAGAGAAACTCCATGCCGGTGAAGGCCGCCCACGCGGACTCGTGGGGAAGGGCACCCCGGGTGTCGGTGACTCACCCGGGGGCCCGATGCGTCAGGGGCGTCGGCGGACGATTTCGTTCTGACTCGAGATGCCCCAGACGGTGCCGTCCGAGGCCGCCGAGATTTGTTTCAAGGTGCCGGTCCTGGGCGTCCAGGCGGAGCCGCTCCACTGGAAGACATTGCCCGCGGGGTTCAGGGCCCAGATGACGGACGCGCTGCCGACGGAGACGTAGTTCATCCCGGGCGGGATGTTGAACGTCCACTCGGTGCCGTTCCAGCGCAGCACGCGCAGGCCATCCGGAGGGTTGGTGGCCCACAGCTCGCCATCGGTGCCGACGGAGATGCGCTCCACGCAGCAGCGCTTCGGGGACCAGGCGGAGCCGGTGTATTGGTACAGGGTGTTGTCATTGCCCAGGCCCCACACCGTGTTCGCATTGGCGATGGTGACCTGCTTCATCCCAGCCGGGATGTTGAAGGTCCACCGCGTTCCGTCCCAGCGCAACACCCGCATGCCGTCCGGAGGGTTGGTGGCCCACAGTTCACCATCGGCCGCGGCGGCCAGTTCGGTGACGCAGCAGCTCTGATTGACCCACGTCGCGCCATCCCACTTCCAGTGTCGCCCCGTGGTGTCCAGCAGCCAGACGATGTTCGACGCGCCCACGGCGACCTGCTTGGGCGTCGTCTGCGGCGGCGCCGGGATGACCACGTATTCCGAATCGGGCGGGACGATGAGCGAATACAGCATCTTGTTGGGCGAGCCCTTCACGTCCTGGATGACGTTCGCCGTGCCTCCATTCAGCACGGCCTGCGACACCTGCGCGGGAGTCGCGGTGGGGTTCTTCTCCAGATAGAGCGCGGCCACGCCCGCGACATGGGGCGACGCCATGGAGGTGCCGCTGAGGTCTCGCGTTCCGGTGTCGGACGTGTTGCTCGTGGAGCGGATGCCCACGCCGGGCGCGAAGAGGTCCACGCAGGCACCCCAGTTGGAGAACGTGGCGCGCCGGTCCTGGATGTCGGAGGCCGCCACCGTGAGGGCCTCTGGCGTGCGGGCTGGACTCGACTGACAGGCATCCGCATCGCTGTTGCCGGCCGCGAGGACATACGTGATGCCCGCGTTGATGGAGGCCCGAACGGCGTCGTCCAGCAGGGAGTAGGCGCCACCGCCGAGGCTCATGTTCGCCACCGCCGGCTTCTGGTGGTTCTTGGTCACCCAGTTGATGCCGTTGATGATGCCGCTGTAGCTGCCTCGGCCGTCACAGGCCAGCACCCGCACCGGGTGCAGCCGGCTATTCTTGGCGACGCCCCACGTCGCGCCGCCAATGGTGCCCGCCACATGGGTGCCGTGGCCCTGGCAGTCATTGGTACCGTTCCCATCCGCGATGGCCGTCATGCCTCCACTGACACGGCCTCCGAAGTCCGCGTGTGACGCTCGGATGCCGGTGTCGAGGACGTACACGTGCACGCCCTGGCCGGTGGTGGTCTGCTCGTAGCGCTGGTCCAACGCCAGGGGATGGGAGTCGAGCCGGTCCAGGCCCCAGGGCGCATTGGTCTGCACGGCCTCCACGTCGACATAGCCATCCTGGCCGAGCGCGATGACGCGCAGGTCGCTGGCGATGACGGTGGCGGAGGCGTCGGTCAATCCGTTGGCCGAGAAGCCGAGTGAGCCCGCATCGAAGTAGGCGAGGATGGTGCCACCGAAGCGTTGCGTCAGGTATTGCGCCACGGTTTGGACCTGGTCGGGTGTCACCAGGGTTGGGTCGAAGAAGAAGAGGTATTGGCCCGCGATGGCGTTGGCGGGACGGACGATGGGGGGCGGTGGATGGGTGGGCGGCGATGGGTCACAGTCGTGGAACTGGGTGCCGGTGACCAACATGGCCCCCAGCATGAGACGCGAGGATGCCTGTCGAAACGAGAGCAGCATGGCGAGTCAATCCAATGGGGTGCGGGTTGACGCGAGCCGAGCCGCGCTCGCGCGGAGACTCCGCATTCCAAGTCCCGGGCCATGCGGTGCGCGGTTTCGTGTGCAAGGGATTGTGAGCGCTTGGCGCGGGCTCACGCCTGGCGCGACGTGCGTCATCTCGAATGGACGCGTCATTCCTGGGGCTCGTGGTGAACACTGACGCGTCAGTCGTGAAATGAGACACATCCTCGGTGTCGCGTGGCTCGCATTTCCCAGCCTCCTGGGGTGGTGAGTGAGCGCTTGCGCCCAGGGGACGCGCTCGCCTGAAGCCCTGCCGGGCATGCGGGAATGAAGCGGTCCTGGCTGGCTCGGAGCCTTGGCCGCGCGACAGCGGATGCGCGGAGGCATCAACACGAGATGGCCGAGGTTCCCGAAGTCGAAATCATCGCCCGGGACTTGCGACAGGCAGTCGTGGGGCGCCGAATCACTGATGTCGAAGTGCTCGTCCCGGAGGCGGTTCGTTTCCCGTCGCCGCCGGAGTTCATCGCCGCGCTGCGGGGTCGGTGCATCACCGGTGCGCGTCGTCGGGCGAAGTTCATCCTGCTGTCGCTGGACGACGGACAGACGCTCGCGTTGCACTTCATGCTCTGGGGCACGTTGTCGCTGCGGCCCGTGGGAAGTGAGTCGCCACCCGAGAGTCTGGTCGTCATGACACTCGATGGGGAGGAGGCGCTCTGGCTCACGGACACGCTGGGGTATGCGCGTGTGGCGGTGGCCCGCACCGCCGAGCTGACCTCGCGCCTGAAGCTCGAGGAGCTGGGGCCGGAGGTGCTCGACGACGACTTCACCTCGGACCACCTGGCGCGTCGGTTGTCACGTCGCAGAAGCCCGCTCAAGACGGTGCTGCTCAATCAGCGTGTCGTCGCGGGGCTGGGGAATCGGGACGCGGACGAGAGCCTGTGGAAGGCGGGGTTGGATCCGCGTCGCCTGGCGGCATCCCTCACTCGTGACGAAGTGATGCGGTTGCATCGTGCCATGCGCGTGGTGCTCGAAGAGGGGCTGTCGCTCCGGGGCACGCAGCGGGATTTGTTCGGCGTGAAGGGACAGGCGAAGCACCGGCGCAATGTCTTCGAGCGCACCGGCGCGCCGTGTCCCCGCTGCGGCACGCCGATTACCCATGTTCGGGTCGGCGGCCGGAACACGCACTGGTGCGTCCGGTGTCAACCCGAGTCAGGGGCACCCTCGGTCCCGACGCAAGGGGTGTTGCTGTGAGCGCCTTCCTGGTGGCGGCCATCGCCTCTGCTTTTCTTTCGGAACAGGAGGGGTGGGCCGTCCAGCCGCCCCCCGCTGCGCTGACCGCCGCTCCGCTGTTATGAAGCAGGTGTGTCCGACGTCACCGAGTCCACACCGTCGCCGCTCGACTCCGCGCTGGCCCGCGCCAGTGAGGAGCTGGGCCTGCCCAGCTACTACCAGTCCTGTGTGCGCCCTCTGCTGCGCAACCCCGAGGGCCGCTGGCCCCGGTGCTGTGGCGGCGGCTGTGAGCCGTGCGCCCAGACGCTCATCCAGGTGGCGCTGCGTACCCTGGAGATTCTGGGCACACCGCGACAGGCCCCTCTTCCGGACTGAGTCCACACATGGCTTCCGCCCCTCCGCTGTTGCTCGTCGACGACGACGCCGCCTTTCGCAAGGTCTACGGCAGCCTGCTGCGCGACGCGGGCTATGAGGTGGTGGAGGCGGCGGACCGTCCCTCCGCCCGCGCCGCCTTCGACGCGAGGCCCTTTCCCCTCGTCCTGCTCGACTTGATGCTGCCTCCGGATGGCAGCGTCTCCTCGGGCCTGGCGGGACTGGCGGCGTTGCTCGACGCTCGGCCGGGCACCAAGGTCATCGTCGTGTCCGGGGTGGGCGATACGCGCCACTCGCTGGAGGCGATTCGCCTGGGCGCGTACGACTTCCTCACCAAGCCCGTGGACCCGGACGTGCTGCTCGTCGTCGTGCAGCGCGCGCTGGCCCGTGTGGCGCTGGAGCGCCAGGTGGAGGCGCTGCGCACGTCCCTGGAGCGGGCCGCGGGCGACGCGGCCATGGTGGGGCAGAGCGCTTCGTTCCTCGCCGCCCTCTCCCTGGCCGAGCGCGTGGCCGCCAGTGACTTGCCCGTGCTCGTCACCGGTGAGAATGGCACCGGCAAGGAGCTGCTCGCGCGCATGGTGCACCAGAAGAGTCGGCGCCATGCGGGCCCCTTCATCCCCGTCAACTGCGGCGCGCTGCCGGAGACCTTGCTGGAGAGCGCGCTCTTCGGCCACGTGAAGGGCAGCTTCACCGGTGCGACGCGAGATCATCGGGGTCTCTTCGCGGAGGCGGACGGAGGCACCCTGTTCCTGGACGAGCTGGGGGACATGACGCCGTCGCTCCAGGTGAAGGTGCTGCGCGCGCTGGAGACAGGAGACATCCTGCCGGTGGGCGCGGACCTGCCCGTGCACGTGGACGTGCGCCTCATCTCGGCGACTCATCGAGACCTGGGACGCATGCTCCAGGAGGGCGCCTTTCGCGAGGACCTCTACTGGCGCGTCAAGGGCGTGGAGCTCCGCCTGCCGCCGCTGCGCGAGCGCGCCTCGGACCTGCCGCTCCTGGCCAAGCACTTCCTCAACCAGTGCGCGCACCTGTGTCCGGATGGCCGGGCGAGGTTGCTGTCGGATGCCGCCGCGGAGTCGCTCGCCGCGCACGGTTGGCCGGGCAACCTGCGCGAGCTTCGTCACGAGATGCAGCGCGCGACGGTGTTGGCCGGAGAGCGCCGCGAGCTTCAGCCCGAGGACCTGTCCTTCACCGGCAGCGAGCGTCCTCGCGCGAGCACCCCGGGCGCCACCACGCTGGCCGCCAAGGTGGAGGCGCTGGAGCGCCGCGAAATCGAGGACGCGCTGAAACGCTTCGGTGGCAACCGCACGCACTCCGCGGAGGCCCTGGGATTGTCGCGACAGGGCCTGCTCAAGAAGCTGGAGCGCTTCGGGCTGACGTGAGTCAGAAGAGGCGTGCGCCCAGGCCCGCCTTCAGTGCCCAGCCCAGCCTCGTGTCGGAGAGGCCCGCGCGCTCCTGGAAGGTCTCCGTGCCCAACTGCCCCGCGAGCAGCACGGACACGTTGTTGCCCAGGTACACCTCGACGCCGCCACCGCCCAGCGCCTGGAAGCGCAGCGACTTCGACTTCGAGATGCCGATGTCCAGGGGCAGGTCCACCAGCCCCAGGATTGTCACTGTCTCGGCCACCCGCCAGCCGGCGATGAGCCCCGGAGACAGTCGCAGCATCACGCCCGAGAAGTTCTGGTCGTCCATGTACGTGGAGCCGGAGTTGAACACCACGCCCAACCCCAGCGTCGGCGCCAGCGACACCGAGCCCCGCTCCAGCACCTTCAGCCGCCCCACCAGCTCCAGCGCGGCGGACAGCTGGAACCAGTTGAGCCGCGCTCGCGCCTCCAGCTCGAAGCTGGAGATGCCCTGGCGAAACCCCACGCCAATCTCCGGCGCACCCGCGTAGCCGTACAGCGCCGTCGTCCCGGCCGGCAGCGTCACCGGCGCAATCACGGCCCCGAGCGGATCCTCCTCGGACGAGACGGGCGCCTGCTCGACGGTGACGCGCCCCTCCTCTCCGGGTTGCGCGGCCGTCGCCTGCTGGGCGGCGGAAGCGGAGGTCAGCAACAGCGCGGACACCAGGAGCCAGGAAGAGACTGAGCGCGTCATGCCGCGCACCCTACCGCGACCTGTTTGTTACCGAAACTCAACGATTCCGAGGACTTGTGTCCAGGTTGCCAATCTATCAAGCTTCGCTGGAATAATTCGGTATCCATGACTACCGCGCTTACACAGCTCTCCGCGCGCAATGACCCGACGGCGTCGGTGCCGTCGGAGGTTGGCGCGCGTCGTCGAGGGGGGCGGAGTCGGGCGCGGGTGCTGCTGGTGGACTCGGACGCGGGCGCGCAGTCGGCGCTGGCGGCGGCGCTGGTGGAGGCGGGCTTCGAGGCGCTGCTGGTGGGTGGGGCGCAGGCTGCGCTGGATGCGCTGGCTCCAGAGGGCCCCTTGCCGAGGCTGGTCATCGCGGACGTGGAGCTGCCGGATGGCGACGGCTTCAGTCTGTGCGGACAGATTCGCGCGGACGTGCGCACCGCGCACCTGCCGGTGTTGTTGCTGGCGCGGCGCGAGGAGGACTTCCACCGAGACCTGGCCGGTGGCGTGGGCGCGGACGACTACCTGACGCGCCCGTTGGACGTGGAGGACGTGGTGTCGCTCGCGCGGCTCAAGTCGGGGTATGCGACGGGCGCGGCGACGTTCGAGTCACATACCGCGAGGCTGGCCCTGCCGAGGGTGACACGGGCGCTGCTGGCGGGCGTGCGCTCCGGGCGGCTCGTCCTCGCGGAGGGCGAGGGCTGGTTCTCCTTCCGCCATGGCCTGGTGGTGGACGCCATGTTTCATGGCGAGCGCGGCAGCCTCGCGTTTCGCCGGCTGCTGGGTTTCGCCAGCGGCGCGTACGCGGTGGCGCTGGGGCCCGAATTACACAAGGGCTCGTTCACCATGGACCGCGCGCACCTGTGCGAGGCGGTGTTGCCGGCGCTGGAGCGCTTCGAGGCGCTGAGGGCGCGCGGCCTGCCGCTGGCCTCGCGGCTGACGGTGGACTTCGCGCGGCTGGCGGAGGAGCTGCCCGCGCTGCCCGAGGACGTGGGCGAGGTGGTGCGTCTGTTCGATGGGCGACGCACGGTGCGCGCCGTGCTGCTGGAGTGCCTCTACCCGGAGGCGGTGGCGTACGAGGCATCCACGCGCCTGTTCGCGCTGGGCGTGCTGGTGCCTGCGTGTTTCATCGAGGAGCGGGAGCGGGCGCGCGGAGGCTCGGGAGTGCCTGGCTTCTTCGAGCCTGTGCCCTCGGTGGACCCGGTGCCCGGGGTGTCGCGAGGAGATGCGGACTGAGGGTTTGACTCCGCGCCCCGGGCTGGGAGACAAGGCCGCCCAGAGGCGACACCTTCCATGTCCGGTCACAATCGGTGGTCGAAGATCAAGCGCCAGAAGGCCGCGATGGGCGCGACCAAGGGCAAGCTCTACTCGAAGGTCGTGAAGGAGATCACCGTCTCCGCGCGACTCGGGGGAGGAGACCCCACTGGCAATCCGCGTCTGCGTGTGGCGCTGGGCCTGGCCCGTGAAGCCAACATCCCCAAGGACACCGTCGAGCGTGCCATCAAGAAGGGCACCGGCGAGCTGGAAGGGGAGCGCTACGAAGAGGTGATGTACGAGGGTTACGGCCCCGGCGGCGTGGCCGTCCTCGTCGAGTGCGTCACCGACAACCGCAACCGCACCTCGGCCGACGTGCGCTCGACGTTCGGTCACCACGGCGGCAACCTGGGCGCCGAGGGCGCGGTGGCCTGGATGTTCCAGAAGAAGGGAATCGTCACCGTCAAGCCCGGCCCCGAGGAGGACGCGGTGCTGGAGAAGGCGCTGGAGGCGGGCGCCGAGGACGTCGTGCCCCAGGGCGCGGACGGCTTTGAAGTTCGCACCGCGCCAGTGGACCTGCATACGGTGGCCACGGGCCTGGAGTCCGGGGGCCTGCCGGTGGGCGAGCAGAAGTGGGCGTACCTGCCGCAGAATACCGTCCAGCTCGACGGCGATAATGCGAAGAAGATGCTCAAGCTGATGGACGCGCTCGAGGACAACGATGACGTGCAGAACGTCCACGCGAACTTCGAGATCGACGAGTCCCTGATGGAGTCCCTGTCGCAGTAGCGGCAGGGCGAACGGAGCGAACGGTGCGCGTTCTCGGAGTAGACCCTGGCAGCCGCTTCATGGGCTACGGGGTGGTGGAAGAGAAGCGAGGCCGACTGGTGCATGTGGGCCACGGCGTCATCAAGGTGGATG
The DNA here is from genome assembly GCF_013336705.1 of Myxococcus sp. CA051A. NCBI lineage: Bacteria > Pseudomonadati > Myxococcota > Myxococcia > Myxococcales > Myxococcaceae > Myxococcus > Myxococcus sp. CA051A. Next base: position 1,169,696 of record NZ_JABUMS010000001.1, read on the forward strand.
AATCAGCGCCCCTGGCCTTTCGCCTGAAGGAGCTGCATGCCGCGCTGAGCGCGCAGCTCGCGATCTTCCGTCCGGAGGCGGTGGCGGTGGAGGGCCTGTTCACCTTCCGCAATGCCCGGAGCGCGTTGGTGCTGGGGCACGCGCGCGGCGTGGCGCTGCTGGCGGCGGCCCAGGTGTCGCTGCCCGTCTTCGAGTACGCGCCCGCGAAGGTGAAGAAGTCGGTGGGCGCCGGCGGCGCGGACGGCAAGGACGCGGTGGCGCGGATGGTGCGGACGTTCCTGCAACTGGAAGCCAAGGACCTGGGGCGCGCGGACGCGAGCGACGCCCTGGCCGTGGCGCTGTGTCACCTCAACCATGGTCGCGCCGCCGTTCCCACGGCGAGCACGGCTGGCAAGAAGCGCAAGGGCGCCGCGGCGCTGCTCGCGGACAGACTGGCGCCGTCCTATCGGCGCCCGGAGGCGGGATGATCGCTCGGCTGCGTGGCGTGGTGCTGGAGAAGGATGCCGAGGGCGCCGTCATCGACGTGCAGGGCGTGGGCTACCTGGTGAACTTCTCCACGTTGGCTCTGGGGAAGCTTCCGCCGGAGGGCCAGACGGTGGACGTGCGCGTGCGCACCGTGGTGCGCGAGGACGCCTTCGACCTGTTCGGCTTCCTGACCCGGGCGGAGGAAGAGCTCTTCCTGCTGCTCAACGGCGTCTCCCGCGTGGGGCCGCGCATGGCGCTGGGCGTGCTGTCCGGCATGGAGGTGCCGGAGCTGGTGGCGGCCCTGTCTCGCGGCGAGGTGGCGCGCCTGGCGAAGATCCACGGCGTGGGAAAGAAGACCGCCGAGCGACTGGTGCTGGAGCTGAAGGACAAGATGAAGAACGTCCACCTGGAGGCAGTCTCCCGGGGGACTGCGCCCATTCCGGTGAGCGGGCCTCAATCCGACCTTGTCTCCGCCCTGCTCAACCTTGGCTACAAGCCCCCGCAGGCGGAAAAGGCCGCGGAGCTGGCCACCAGCAGGCTGGGTGCCGACGCGTCCTTCCAGGTCCTCTTCCGCGAGGCCCTCAAGTCCCTCAGGGCAGGCGCCTGACGTCTTCTGGACGTCCGCCGTCGCGGGTGTAGTCGGGTGGCCAAATCCGGACCTCCCTGACCAGCCCGCACAAGCTTCTTTCCTCTGAGAAATCGAAACGGTCCAGGGTCCGACGGGCCCTGTGTCGGCTCGGCGGCAAGGGTCGACGCCTGTCGCAGGATGCCGGACAGCCTGGGCTGCCTCCTACCCGCAGTGGGTAGCCAGTTTCATCGACGGTGACACTTTCCAGCCACAGCGGTGGAGGCGAGTGCCCCACCCAGGACAAGGAGTTGCTCACATGAAGGCATGGCGTGGCGTCCCGGTGCTCGTGTCCGTTCTCGTCGGAAGTCTGGGCGGGGTGGGGTGTGGTCCGGCCTTCGAGTCGAGTGACGAACCGGGAAGCGAGCGCGTGGCGTCGGCCCGGGCCTCGGTGGATGCGGCGCCGGAGGAGGCGGACGCGGAGGTGACGGCGCGTCGGGCCTGTGGGACGGACCCGGTGGGGTCGCCGGGTTCCAAGCCGGAGTGGCTGGCGCGGGGCGACGGGCGGCTGTTGTTCAGCGCGGAGGCGGTGGGGCAGGGTCGCGAGCTGTGGAGCAGCCCGGGGCGCTCGGGCTGCGCGGGCGTGGTGAAGGACATCCGTCCGGGGACCATGGGCTCGGTGCCGCGCTTCCTGACGCCGCTGGAGCCGTGGGTGCTCTTCGTCGCGGATGACGGCCAGCACGGACCCGAGCTGTGGCGCACCGACGGCACGGAAGCGGGCACGGTGATGGTGAAGGACCTGCTGCCCGGCGAGCGCGGCTCGGCCCCCCGGGCGCTCACGAGGGTGGGCGACTGGCTCTACTTCACCGCGGAGGACTTCGAGCACGGCCTGGAGCTGTGGCGCACGGACGGCACGGAGTCAGGCACGCGGCTGGTGCACGAGTTCGTCCCGGGCCCCGGTTCGCTCCAGCTGGTGTCGCTGACGGCGTGGGGGAAGCGCCTCGCCCTGGTGTCGTACTCGCCCGAGGCCGCGGTGCTGTGGGTGGTGGAGGCGAATGGACAGGCGCGCGTGCTCTACCAGTCGGCGGTGGGGGTGCTGCTGTCGCTGACGGCGTCGGAGCGGCGCCTGTTCTTCCTGCGGGACACGGGGATGGATATCGCGGAGCTGTGGGTGACGTCGGAGCGGCCGGGCTCCGCGACGCGGGTGCGGGACTTCACCGGAGAGTTCCCGTCGTACCTCACGGCGATGAATGGCTCGGTGTTCTTCCTGGCCGGCGCGGATGGCTACTTCGGGGAGCAGGGCGACACGCTCCACGGGGGCGAGCTGTGGCGCAGCGACGGCACGGTGTCGGGCACGCGGCTGGTGCGCGACATCTGGCCGGGGCCCAAGGGCGCGCTGCCATCGCATCTGGTGGTGATGGATGGCGTGCTGTACTTCGCGGCGGATGACGGCTGGCGCGGGCGCGAGCTGTGGCGCAGCGACGGCACGCTCCTGGGGACGTGGATGGTGTGGGACCTCCAGTGGGGCCCGGAGGGCAGCGAGCCGGAGCAACTGGTGGCGGAGAACGGCTGGCTGTTCTTCTCCGCGAAGACGGCCCTCCACGGGCGCGAGGCGTGGTCCAGCGATGGGTGGTTGTGGCGCACGCGCCGGCTGACGGACATCGCGCCGGGGACGTCATCGTCGGACCCTCGCTCGTTCGTGCGCTCGGGCTCGGAGGTCTTCTTCCTGGCCGGAGAGGCGCCGGCGGACGAGGCGCTGTGGGCGGTGCCCCTGCGTCCCGCCTGGCCCTGCGCCACCGGGGCGGCTTCGGACGCGCGAGGCTGCTGACGTCAGGCCGCGCGCCGGCTGGCGGGCGTGGGCCGCACGTCGCCGAAGTTGGGCGCGGGCAGGACGATGGTGGGGGCAAGCCCCGGCGAGAGCAGGTGCGAGGTCAGGAGCGAGGAGGGGTGGAAGTTGATGAACGCCCCCTCCACCGCGGAGTGCCCGGCGAAGAGCTTCTCCACCACCATGGACGAGTACTGCGAAAGCGAGTCCTCGCGCGTGTTGCCGTTGAGCACCACTTCCCAGCCCATGTGCTCGGCGAAGCGGCGCACGCCGGGGATGGCGGACAGGAGCGGCGTGTAGCTCTCCGTGGCCACGCCGTTCTCGCTGACGACGAACACCTCGCGCGAGGTGGCCACCGCCAGCGACATGTTGCCGCGCGTGTGGCCTGGCGTGCTGAGGATGGCCGCGCCCACGCCCAGCCACGTGTCCCCGTCGAGCAGCACCACGCGCTCGGCGGGGATGTCGGCGCCACCGGGGACGAACCACACCGTCTGCATGGGGTGCAGGTCCTTCACCATCTCCCACTCCGCGCGCTGCACCAGCAGCTTCGCCCGGGGGAAGTACGCCGACACGCCGTCGCCCCCCAGCCACCCGCGCAGGTCCTGGATGTGCAGATGGTCGAAGGCCAGGTAGTCCACGTCCGCGGGCGTCAGCCCCAGCGAGGCCAGGTGGCTCTGCACCGTGCCGTGCCGGGTGGACATGAGCTTGTCGGAGACGAAGCCGCCGTAGCGCTCGCGCAGCGCGTGGTAGAACGGCGCGGCCACGCCCCGCTCGTAGTCGGACGGGTTGAAGAGCAGCGTGCGTCGCTCGCCCTTCGCGTCGACGAACTGCACCACCTGCATGCGGTTGGTCATCATCACGTACGGCGCGGGTGACAGCGCCGCCCCGCTGAAGGCGAACTGCGCGGGATAGGGAAACGTGACGAGCTCGCAGGTGGCCACCGCCGCCACGGGACCTTCCTGGACGAAGCGCTCGCGGGCCTCGAGCGCCGCGCGGCGCAGCCTCTGCAGACGCAGGCCTGGCAGGGGCTCGGAGTGGGCCTCGGCGAGGAAGGGCAGGGGGCGGAACGCGGGGCTCTGGCTCATGGATTCACCGTGACAGCGAGAGGTCGAAGACCGGCGCGACGAACGGAGCGCACGGGCCATGTTCTCCGGCCCGGCGGCGGGGATGCCAGGCAACGTCGGCGTGTTTCACTCGAGCGTCCGCCAGTCCACACGCCTGCCCAGGCACCAGGGAACGTGGCGTCGAAGCCGGTCATGACGGTGGGTGCTCCCTGGCCTGCTGGGCGTCCCCGAGTCCAGCCCGAGGATGTGGGCGACACGCGCGGCCTTCCTGTATAGGGTCCCATGGTCATGGCGAGGAAGTCCGACACTCTCTCCGAAGAGGTCCTCCCGGAGGACGTCCGGCTCGAGGCCTCCCTGCGTCCGCGCTCGTTCCACGAGTACGTGGGACAGGGGCTCGTCGTCGAGAAGCTCAAGGTGTACGTGCAGGCGGCTCGCAGTCGGGGCGAGGCCCTGGACCACTGCCTGTTCTCCGGCCCTCCGGGCCTGGGCAAGACGTCGCTGGCGCACATCATCGCCAACGAACTGGGCGTGGGCATCCACGTGACGAGCGGTCCCGCGCTGGAGCGCAAGGGCGACCTGGCGGGCCTGCTCACCAACCTGAACGAACGCGACGTCCTCTTCATCGACGAAATCCACCGGCTCAACGCGGCGGTGGAGGAGTACCTCTACCCGGCGATGGAGGACTTCCGGCTGGACATCACCATCGACACGGGGCCGGCCGCCCGGGCGATGAAGATTGATCTGCCGCCCTTCACGCTCATTGGCGCGACGACGCGCACGGGCCTGCTCACCTCGCCCTTGCGTGACAGGTTCCAGATTCAGGAGCGGCTGGAGTACTACGACGCCGCGTCCCTGGAGCTCATCCTCCACCGCTCCGCGCGCATCCTCGGCATCCCCCTGGAGAAGGAGGCCGCCCACGAGGTGGCCACCCGCTCGCGCGGCACGCCCCGCATCGTCAACCGGCTCCTGCGCCGGCTGCGCGACTTCGCGGAGGTGGAGGGCAACGGGAAAATCACGCTGGAGCTGGCGAAGAAGTCCCTGGACCGGCTCGGCGTGGACGCCAGCGGCCTGGACTCCATGGACCGCAAAATCCTGCTCACCATCCTGGACAAGTTCGGCGGCGGTCCTGTGGGCGTGGAGACCATCGCCGCCAGCGTGGGCGAACAACGCGATACCATCGAGGACGTGTACGAGCCCTTCCTGATGCAGGAGGGCTTTCTGCAGCGCACGCCCCGGGGCCGGATGGCCACCCACCGCACCTACCAGTATTTCAAGAAGCAGCCACCGCCCACGCCCCAGGGCAGCCTCTTCTGAAACCCGCGAGCCATGAGCCAGGCCACCTCCCCCGCGTCTCCCGCTTCCGGACCCACCACCCTCCGCGTCGCGCGTGACTTCTACGCGGACCTGATGCGGGCCTCCCAGACGTCGCGCGCGGGCTTCCTCGCCGAGCGCGAGCGCTGGCTTCGCGGCGTCCCCGTGGACGGCCGGGAGGAGCTGCTCTTCGAATTCGAGATGCTCCTGCGCGCGGTGGAGCGCTACCTCAACCTCACCGCCGTGGTGGACGCCAAGGACCGGCCGCTCGTCACCCGCGACTTCCACGAGGAGCTGGTGGACGTGCGCGACGCCATGGACCGCGCCATCCGTGTCGCACGTCACCTCCAGGACCCGGACAGCGACCAGAAGATGGTCTTCCGCAAGTACGTGGAGACCCAGCTCGCGGATGACCGGGTGCGTCGCGCACTCATCGAGGAGGAGCTGGACCAGGAGACGCCGTCGGAGAGCCTCTTCGTGCTGCGCGAGGACCTGGACGCGCTGCGCAACCTGCTGGACCACCTGCTCCAGCTGCCCACCGCGCGGCTCAACCTCTTCCAGGACCTGGGCAAGCTGGCCCTGAAGGAAATCGTCCTCAACCGCTACTTCCGGCCCTTCCGGCCGTTGGAGTTCCGCGTCGAGTACGACCGGCTGCGCTCGGTGCGCCTGTTGGATCTGCTCGTGGGGATGCCGGAAGAGCAGCGCGCCGGCTTCTCCACCGCGTTCCTGGGGCTGTTCCGGCTGCTGCACTACCTGGCCTACGTGGACGCGGAAGGCACGCCGCCCGTGCCCCGGCGGGTGCGCGTGCTGCTGGCGCTGGTGCGCAGCGAGACGCACGCCTTGGCCACGTGGCTGCACGCGGAACTGTCGCCCAAGGCGGGCTCCAAGGCGCTCCAGGCCGCGGCCCTGCGGACGGCGCGGGATCTGGCCAAGGAGTCGGAGCGCATTGGCCGCGAGGTGCTGGCCCACGTGGACAAGGAGCCGGACGCGCCCGCGCGCGCCACCGCCGCCTTCAGGTCGCTGTTGCGCACCCAGGTCGTCGCGCTGGTGGAGGCCCTGGCCCCCAATGGCGGCCTGTCCGACGACGTCTTCGACGCGCTGGTGAGCCCCCAGGACGCCGCGCTGCGGCTGCGCAAGGACCTGTGGGTGTACGCCCAGCTGTGCCGCTCCGCGGAGGGGTTCCTGCGCGCGGAGGACGTGCCCGCCGCGGAGCGCTCCCTGGACGCGCTGAAGACCTTCCTCGCGTACTTCCACGACGGCGGCTACCAGCTGCTGCGCTACTCGGACTACGACGCCTTCGACCGCTTCACCGCGCTCCTGGTGGAGCTGCCCTGGCCGCCCGAGGGCCCCGGCATCCGCAGCCGGCTCGCCGAGGACCTGCGCCGCTTCAGCCAGACGCTGGAGTCCACCTTCCACTCCGTCAGCCGCCGCACCCTCCTTCAGGGCAGGGGGTTCGACCGCCAGGAAGCCGAGGCGCTCCGCGATCGCTTTGTCGCGGTCCCGACTCGCTGACCCTCACGTGGGGGGAGAAAATCGACCCACGCCCACTCGCCCCGTATGACGCAACCCCCCACGGGGTGTGCTCGTACGGGGCGTGTTTGCTTCCAGCCAGTTCCTTGCGCTATGGACGCCCCCGTGTTGCATGGAAGACACGCTTCGTTGCGAAGCGCGTCACGGGGCAGGGCGGCGGGTGAGGCGGTGAAGAATTCCCGGACACCAATGTCACGGTTTCGGGTGAATTCACCAACCCTCGGACGGGGGGAGGGTGGCTGGCCACGATGGGCACCCACCGCGATGTCAGAAAAAATCCAACCGTTCCAAGGGGTTCGAGTCATTCGACCCCCCCACCACGGAAGGCGGGATGTCACGCTGTCGTGGCATGCCACTTGCTGAATCTGCGCGTCGCGTCAGACCACTGTTGAACGATTCCGGCGCCATCTGGCCAGATGACCGTTCGGAAGTCCCGCAGCACGAGCAGCCACGAGGCGACACCGACATGCCCCCGTCTTCCTACAACCAGCGCACCCTCTCGAAGACCGCCAGCCTCCAGGGCATCGGGCTCCACTCGGGCGCGAAGGTGACGCTCACGCTGCGTCCGGCGCCCGCGGGGCACGGCATCGTCTTCGTGCGCACGGACCTGCCTCGCCCGGTGAGCATCCCCGCGTTGGCGGAGTACGTGGTGGACACGGCGCTGGCGACGACGCTGGGCCGCGACGGCGTGAAGGTGGCGACGGTGGAGCACTTCATGTCCGCCATGGCGGGCCTGGGCATCGACAACGCCCGGGTGGAGCTGGACGGCCCCGAAGTGCCCATCATGGACGGCAGCGCCGCTCCCTTCGCGGCCCTCATCCAGGATGCGGGCATCCGCGAGCTGGACGCGCCCAAGGAGCTGCTCGTCATCCGCAAGCCCGTGTCCGTGGTGGATGGCGACAAGCAGGCCTCGCTCACCCCCTCGCGCCACTTCCGCATCAGCTGCACCATCGACTTCGAGCACCCCGTCATCCAGGGTCAGGCGTTTGATTTGGATTTCAGCGACCGGGACTTCTCCCGGGAGATTTCCCGCGCGCGCACGTTTGGCTTCCTGCGTGACGTGGAGAAGCTGAAGAAGCTGGGCCTGGCTCGCGGCGGCTCGCTGGACAACGCCATCGTCGTGGACGAGGTGTCCATCCTCAACCCGGAAGGGCTGCGCTTCACCGACGAGTTCGTGCGTCACAAGATCCTCGACGCCATCGGTGACGTGTCTCTGTTCGGCCGTCCCGTCATTGGCCACCTCACGGCCTACAAGACGGGCCACGCGCTCAATCACAAGCTGGTTCGCAAGGTCCTTTCAGACCCGAGCTGCTATGAGATTGTCCCCGCGCGTCGTCGCGACGTGGAAGGCTTGGAGCTGGGCCTGCCAGGATTGGCCGGCGCGCTGGAGCTGGAGCCGCTCGTCGCCTGATGTTGGTTTGGCATTTCCTTGCAGGTCGGGGCTGGCTCGACTAAGTCGCGGGCTCATGCCCATGCGTCCAACCAACGTCATCCTCGCCGCGCTGCTGGCGGCTTCGTTCACCGCCGGTTGCAACAAGGAGAAGGCGCCGGTCACCGCGCAGGCTCCCGCCGCCGCCCAGGCCCCCGCGGGTGAGCCCACCCCGGACACCGTGGTCGCCACCTTCGGTGACGGCCAGAAGATCACCTACAAGGAGCTCAACGACCGCGTCCAGGAGCCGATCGCCAACCTGGAGAAGCAGAAGTTCCAGCTTCGCAAGCGCGGCCTCGAGGGCATGGTGACGGAGAAGCTGGTCGATGCGGAGGCCAAGAAGCGCGGCATCACGCAGGACCAGTTCCTCAAGGCGGAGATCGACGACAAGGTTCCCGCGCCGACCGAGGAGAAGATCAAGGAAGTCTTCGACGGCGCCAAGGGCCAGCTGCCGCCCGGCTCGACGTTCGAGCAGATGAAGCCGCAGATCCTCGACTTCCTCACGCAGCAGCCCAAGCAGGAGCGCGCCCAGGCCCTCTTCGCGGAGCTGCGCAAGAACGCCAACGTGCAGATCACCCTGCCGGAGCCGCCGCGTGCTCCCGCCGAGCGCAAGACGGTCTCCGCCGTCGGCCCGTCGAAGGGCCCGGACAACGCGCCCATCACCATCGTCGAGTTCAGCGACTTCCAGTGTCCGTTCTGCAGCCGCGCCATCGGCGCGGTGGACCAGGTGATGAAGGAGTACGACGGGAAGATCAAGCTGGTGTTCCGTCAGTTCCCCCTGGACTTCCACAAGGAGGCGCAGAAGGCCGCCGAGGCGTCGCTGTGCGCCAATGACCAGGGCAAGTTCTGGGAGATGCACGACAAGCTGTTCGCCAGCCAGTCCGCGCTCCAGCTGGAGAACCTCAAGAAGTACGCGGGCGAGCTGAAGCTGGACCAGGCCAAGTTCGACAAGTGCCTGGACTCCGGTGAGAAGGCCGCCACCGTGAAGAGCGACATGGCGGACGCGCAGAAGGTCGGCGTCAGCGGCACGCCGGCGTTCTTCATCAACGGCATCATGCTGTCGGGTGCGCAGCCCGTCGAAGAGTTCAAGAGCATCATCGACGCCGAGCTGAAGCCGACGGCGCAGAAGTAATCACGCGGTTCGGAGGGCACGGGCGGTGGCCCAGAAACCCAAGGCCACGCCCCGTGTCGGCGGTGAGGCGACTTCGCTGGATTTGGAGAAGTCGCTCGCCGCTGGCCTGTCCTCCTCCCGTCCCCTCTCGGCCTGGTTCCATGGGCCGGAGGGGATGGTGCTCCTCCAGGAGCCCATGGGCTTCGCTGGCTTCCTGGCCGGCACGCTCGGGACGCTCTCGGTGGAGGAAGTCTTCGCCCACGTCCTGACGGGGATTCGCAGCGGGTTGCTCGCCGTGCAGCACGGCGCCGTCCGCCGCACGGTGTCCTTCCGGGACGGGCAGGTCGTCTTCGCCACGTCCACGGAGCGCTGGGAGCGGCTGGGCGCGGTGCTGGTGCGGCTGGGGCTGGTGACGCAGGCACAGCTCACGCAGGCGCTCTCACGCGTGATGCCGTCGCGGCGCATCGGCCAGGTGCTCACCTCCGAGGGACTCGTGTCCGAGGCCCATCTCTACAGCGCCATGACGTACGTGGTGCGGGAGGTGGTGCTGAGCCTCTTCGAGTTGACGGAGGGCAGCTTCCTCTTCGTCGAGGGCCCCGCGCCCATGGCGGACGTGGTGAAGCTGCCGGAGCGCACGCGTGATTTGGTGCTCACCGGAATCAAGCGCTCGGAGGAGCTGTCGCGGTGGCGGCGGCGCTATCCGGAGGACATGCGCGCGGAGACCGGGCCGAAGGGGCCTCGCCCGGGTGAGGAGCGCCTCTTCCGGCTGCTGGGCGCGGGCACGACGCTGGGCGAGCTGCGCACGGTGCGCGAGAGCGGACACCACGCGTTCTTCGCGTGGCTGGAGGAGTGCGTGCAGGGCGGCCACCTGACGGTGCGACCCGCCACGCCTCCCGCGCCGCCCGTGCCCGCCGTGGAGGGCATGGCGTGGGAGCTCTTGTCCGCGGAGGAGCGCTACAACCTGCTCTTGTCCCTCATCCACCGCGCGCTGCGCGACGCGGGGGAGGACGTGGACCTGCTGCGTGGCTTCCTCGATGCGCCGCCGTCGGGGCTCGAGGACGCGTATGCCGGCGTGGTGTTGAGCGCGGAGGGCCGGGTGGATGTGGCGCGGCTGCGCGCCAACCTGTCCGGTGGTGGCGAGGCGGTGGCGCGGGCGCTGACGCTGGAGGCGCTGGACGCCATCGTGTCGTACGCGTTGTTCTCCGCGCGAAACGTCCTGCCGTCCGAGGTGGCCGAGCGCTTGTCCAACACCTACCGCACCCTGCAGGGAGGGCTGGCCTAGCAGGCGGCACATGCCCACGTTCGCGGCCACGGCGTTCGTGGTCGGGGGACGATGGTCATGGGTGTGTTGCGGAAGCTGGCGTGGGGGTTCCTGGTCGTGAGCGCGGGGTGTAGCGGCTCGCGTCAGGCCGTGAAGGCGGACGCGGCGCAGCCTGGAACGGGCGGCTCGGGACAGGGACAGGTGGAGGCGATGAAGGCCTCCGTGTCTGGACCGTACGTGGACGAGGAGCTGGGGTTCGAAATCATCCGGCCCAGTGACGACTGGCAGTTGGACGCGACGAACGAGCGCACGCCGGAGGGGCTCGCGATTCCGGTGGTGCTGCGTCACCCTCCGTCAGGTGCGCAGGTGGTGCTCCAGGTGGCGCCCGCGGTGGCCACGCCCACCCAGTTCGCCGAGCGGCTCACGGAGGGACTGCGACAGCAGCCGGGCTTCATCACCACGGACCCCGTGCCCCTGGCACTGTCCGATACGGCGGTGGGCTTCAACTTCCAGGTGGGTGACAACGTGCATGGCCGAGTGGCCGTGCGCGAGGGCCAGGAAGGCCGGGTGCTGATGATGCTGGCCACGTGGCCGGCTCAGGCCGTGGCGGGCGACATCCAGAACGTGGATGCGCTCATCGCCGGCATCCGCCCGCTGCCGAATCGCAAGGCCGTCCCGAGCAAGGTGCCGCAGGCCGTTAGGCCCTGAGCCGGAGGGCCGGTGCTCGGCCACTGGCTTCGAGCGGAACCCTCGGCCCGATACGCGCGGCCAGGGTCCTCTCCTAGAGAAAGGGACGCGGGCCTCGTCCGCGCCCTTGCTCGGCCAGGGTCCTCTCCCAGGGAAGGGGGACGCGGGCCTTGTCCGCGCCCTCTCGCGGCCCGTCGTCGGTGGACGGGCCGCGGAGGCGTGCTGCTCAGCTCCGCGCGGACTTCCGGGCGCCGCGAGCCGCGCGAGCAGGCTTCGCGGGGGCCTCGGCGGCCTCGGTGGCCTGCGTCTCCGTGCGCAGCCGCACCCACTCCACCAGGGTGCGGACGCCCACGCCGGTGGCGCCCTTGGCGTTGTAGCCGCGCTCCTTGGGGCTGTTGGACGGACCGGCGATATCCAGGTGCACCCACGGCGTCTCGCCGACGAACTCCTTGAGGAACAGGGCGGCGTTGATGGAGCCACCCCAGCGCTCGCCGGAGTTCTTCATGTCGGCGACCTCGGAGCGCAGCGCGTCCTTCTGCAGCTCGCTCACCGGCAGGCGCCACATCTCCTCGCCGGCGGTGCGCGCGGCCTGGAGGACCTCGTTCACCGTGCCGTCGTTGTCACCGAAGGCGCCGACGATGTAGTTGCCCAGCGCGACGATGCACGCGCCCGTGAGCGTCGCCAGGTCGATGACCGCGGACGGCTGGTGCTCGCAGGCCCAGGTGAGCATGTCGCCCAGGACGAGGCGGCCCTCGGCGTCCGTGTTGGTGATTTCCACCGTCTTGCCCAGCCGCGACGTGAGGATGTCGCCCGGCTTGTACGCATTGCCCGCCGGCATGTTCTCGCACGCGCCAATGAAGGCGTGCACGGGGAAGGGCGGCTTGATGGAGGCGATGACCTGCATGGCGCCCAGGACGGCCGCAGAGCCCGCCATGTCCGTCTTCATGTCCACCATGCCCTCGGTGGGCTTGAGCGACAGGCCTCCCGAGTCGAAGGTGATGGCCTTGCCCACCAGCGCCAGCGGCGGGCGCTTCGCGTCGCGCGCGTTCTTCGGCGTGTAGACGACGTGGATGAGCCGCGGCTCCTCGGTGCTCCCGGCCGTGACGCCCAGGAACATGCCCATGTCGAGCTTCTCGATTTCGCGCTTGCCGCCAATCGTGATCTTCAGCCCGTGCTCCCGCGCGGACTTCCGGGCGGCCTCGGCCAGCACCGTGGGCGTCACCGCGTTGGGCGGCTCGTTCACCAGGTCGCGGGCCCAGTTGGAGGCCTCGGCCACGCGCTTGCCCAGGGCCAGGGCGTCCTCCACGTCGCGCGACTTCTCCGTGCCCTCGGGCAGCGCCAGCGCCACCTTGGTGGGCTTGGGCGTGCCCTTCTCCTCGCGCGCGGAGGACTTGTACTTGTCGAAGCGGTAGGCGCCCAGCTCCAGGCCCTCCACCACCGCGCGCACCGCGTCCGCGGGCGCCTTCGTGGCGGGCAGCGCCACGACGAGCGACGTCACCTTGAGCCGCTGGGCCGTCTTCGCCGCGCGACCCGCCGCCAGCCGCAGGACTTCCGGGTGGAAGCGCGCGCGGTTGCCCAGGCCCAGGAGCAACACGCGGCCCGCCGTCGTCCGGCCGAGCGTGTGCATCACCAGGGACTGGTCGGCCTTCGCCTTGAAGCCCTCCTGGGTGGCGGCCCCGCGCAGACGGCCTTCCAGGGACTTGTCCGCCGAAGCCAGACTGGCCGGGGCGCCCTCACCCAGCTCGCCCTCGAAGAGCGGAATGACGAGCAGGTCGCCATTCGCGAGGGTGGCGTCGCCGGAGACGAAGGTGAAATTCATGGGCCGATGAACTCCTGAACGGGAGAGGGGAAATACGGAAGGGCGCGGACTGTAACGCCCACCCTGTTGCACGCAAAGCGTTGGATTTCATTCGAGCGTTGCATTGCAGCAGGGGCCTGGGTAGCAGTCAGGCAATGCCCACCTTGCTGATGCATCTGACCGCCATCGAACGGTTGGCCGCCAACCCCGGAGAGCTGCCGGCGGACTGGGTGCGCGCGCTCTCCGAAGACCTGGCCTACGCGCGCTTCGGAGTGGCGCTGCCGGACCTGCCGCTGTGCGAGGGCGTCCGAGGGGGCCTCTCCGCGTTCCTGCCCGAGCGGGAGATGCCCCTGTTCGCGAGGCTGTATCACGAGCGCGCGCCGGTGGGCTTCGGGCTGAAGATGGCGGAGCTGGTGGCCACGGGCGCGCTGGTGGGCACCGAGCCAGGGCTGGCCCTGCTCGCCGGCTACTTCACGCACCTGTGCCTGGACCGACGGCTGCACCCGGTGGTGGACAATCTGGTGGTGCGGCATCGGCGTCGCGGCGAGCGGGCCCTGGCGGCGCACCGTGACATCGAGTGGGCCCAGACGCTCTTCTACCTGCGCGAACTGCACGGCGTGGACCTGCTGGGCACGCCCCGGCTGCGCGAGAAGTGTCAGGTGGTGAAGAGTCCTGGCTTCCCGTGGCGAGGCATCGGCCGGGGCATCTACGAACTGGTGCGGCTGTCCTCGCAGGAGCGCGTGGGGCAGGCGCCGTCCAAGGCGGAGGTGGATGGCTGGGTGCGCGGCCTCTATGTCTCCGGCCTGTTCCTCTCCAGCCCCATGGGGCGCACGCGCGCGCTGCCCGCCTTCGCCCACTTGTCCTTCCAGGAGCTGTACCGCAACGACACGTTCGACTTCTCCCAGGAGGTCGAAGGTGCGCTGGAGTCGGCGCGTGGAGTCCTTCGGAGGTTGCACGGCTACATGGCGAGGGGCACCTTCACACCTCGTACGCGTGCCCGCTTCCTGGAGGCTTTCCCAGAGGGAAACCTGGGCGTACGCGCCGCATAGCGCGCCGCGCATCGCCCTGAAGTGCTGGGCTCTTTCGCGCGCAGAGCAACCGTCCTGCCGAGCCTGTCTCCTAGAGGGGAATGGCGCTGGGCGCGGCGATGGCCCGCTCCTATTCTCGTGAAGGAATGACGGTTCTTCTCCTCATGGTGGTGGGCGGGCTCGCGGGAGCACTGGGCGCGATGCTGGGCATCGGAGGTGGCATCGTCCTGGTGCCCGCGCTGGTGCTGGGCTTCGGGTTGCCGCTGGAGGAGGCGGTTCCGGCCAGCTTGATGTGCGTGGTCGCCAACTCGTGCGCCGCCGCGGCTGGCTACGTCGACAACCACCTGAGTGATATCCGTCTGGGCCTGACGCTGGAGCTGGCCACGGTGCTCGGCGCCATCGCCGGAGGACTGGTGGCGGCGCTCATCGCACCGGCGATGGTGGCGGTGGTGTTCGGCCTGTTCACGCTCTATGTCGCGCTGCAGATGATGCTGCTGCGCTCGCCTCGAGGTGAGCCCGCGACGCTGGACGACTACCAGCCGACGAACTACCCGCTGGGCATCTCCGGCTCGTTCGTGGCGGGTGGCCTCTCCGCGCTCCTGGGCGTGGGCGGTGGGCCGCTGAAGGTGCCGTTGATGAGCTACGGCATGCGGGTGCCCTTCAAGGTGGCCAGCGCCACCAGCAACCTGATGATTGGCGTGACGGGCGCGGCCAGCGTGGCCGCCTACGCGCTGCGCGGACACCTGAAGCTGGCCCTGGTGTCTCCGCTGGTGGTGGGTGTGCTGGCCGGCGCGTATTTCGGGAGCCGGCTGATGCCGAAGGTGCCCACGGCCGTGCTCAAGAAACTCTTCGCATTGGTGCTGCTGTCGGTGGCGGGGCAGATGTTGTGGAAGGGAGGGGCGGGACTGTGGCCGAGCGTGTGGGAGTGAGTGAAGGGGACCCGGACGGCGCCGAACCGCCGCGGGTCTCGGCGGCGATGATGGCGGACCCGGCGGCACTGGGTTCCAACACGATGGTGGCGACCCCGGCGCAACAAGCCGAGGCGCCCGAGCTGGAGGCGGAGCCCGTCACCGCGGGCCTCGCCGAGGCACCGTCCCAAGGCGTCACGCGCGTCCGGGACAGGACGCTCGCGGGAGACCGGTGGATTGCCCGGGTGTTGCGCGTGGGCGCGGTGCTGAGCGGCGGCATGTTCGTGCTGTCGCTGGGCCTGGAGGCGCTGCCAGGCACGGAGAGCACGCACGTGGCCATTGACCAACTGCGCAAGGCCGCGGCGTCGCTGCTGCTGGTGACGCCGGTGGCGCGGCTGGGCGTGGCGGGCACGCTGCTGGGACTGCGCGGTGAATGGCGCTACGCCGTCATCGCCGCGGGAGTGCTGGGGCTTCTGGCCCTGGCGGTGGGCGCCGGCATCCAAGCGTGATGCGGCGCCCGGGGCAGGGCGGTGGGTGGGCGCCTCAGGCGCCTCGCGCGGCGAAGTGGGCGAGGATGTTGCGCACCTTGGCGACCTCGTCCGCGCGGCCCTGCTCCTCGTAGAGTGGCAGCACCGCTTCGAGCTGGGAGCGCGCCGCGGGCAGGTCCTGCGAGTAGTAGCAGGACAGGCCCAAGTCCCACCGGGCGCGGGCCTCGTACACGTGGTCGTGCAGCTCCTGGTACAGCTCCACCGCGCGCAAGAGGTGCGTGCGCGCGCCCTCGTGGTCGCCGAGCAGTCCCTCGGACTCGCCCAAGAGCAGGTGGCCCAGCGCGAGTGCCTCCGCGTCGTCGCCCTTCTCCAGCAGGGGAAGGGCTTCCAGGAAGCGCTTGCGAGCCGGCTCGTACTCGGCCTTCTCCATGCGGATGTCGCCGATGTCCAGCAGCAGCCGCGCGGTGCGCTCCGTGTTGCGCGTCTGGCGGTAGAGGATGAGGGCCTCCTGGTACTTCTCCTCGGCGGCCTCCGGCTGTCCCAGCGCGCGCAGGGACTCACCGATGCAGGCGCGGGACAGGGCCTCTCCGTCGCGGTCCTTCGTCTCGTTGAAGAGCCGGGCGGCCTGGGCGATGAGCTCCACCGCGCCCCGGTGGTCCTCGAAGTTCGCCTTCACCACGCCCAGTCCGAAGCAGGCCTGGGCCTGGCCCGGCTTGTAGCCGGCCTCCTGGAACATCGCGAGGGCCTCCTCGTAGCACTGGCGGCTGGCGGCATGGTCTTCCAACATGCCGTGCAGCTCCGCCAGGCTCACCAGCCCCTGGCCCACCTGGGTGGGCGAGCCGGTGATGCGCAGGGTGGCCAGTTCGTTCTTCTGCTTCTGGAGCGCCTGGAGGAAGTGGGCGCGTTCGGTGTCGTCGGGCGGGTGCATGCTCACGCGTCGCCACCCTTGCGGCGCCGGGCCGCCTTGTCCAACGAATCGTGCTTCTCGCTCCGGTCAGTGCCATTGACGTCCGGGGGGACGGCCGCGCCCGCGGGGGGCGGGGCGTGGTGCCGGTCCTTCTCCACCTTGTCGGCCTGCTCGTAGCCGAGCAGCGGGGAGAAGAAGCAGTCCTTCTTGGTGTACTCGTCAAAGGAGAAGGCGAAGCGGTAGCTGGCCGCCGCGCGCTGGTTGCAGTCGGTGCGCTCGCAGAAGCGGCAGGAGATGCCGGAGGGGATGGCATCCTTGCGCAGGTCATTGGTGGGCAGGCCATAGGCCAGGTATTTGGCGTTCTCCGCGTGGGTGCCCAGGCCGATGGAGTACGCGGTGCCCTTGACGATGGAGCCCTCGGTGGGCTGGAGCTGCACCTTGGCGAAGCAGAAGTACGTCGTGCCGTCCGGCATGATGGAGTACTGCCGGGTGAGCTGCGACGGGTTGAGGAAGGCCAGGTGCACGGCCCACTTGCCACAGCTCCCGCCGCCGCTGGCGAAGCGGATGCCGGTGCCGCTGTAGCGCTTGGAGATGTTGCCGGCGATGTCCGAGCGCAGGAAGTGGAAGGGGATGCCCGGGCGCTTGGGGTCCGACAGGTTGCACAGCCGGTGGGCCACCGTCTCGTAGGTGGAGCCGAAGATGCTCGACAAGAGCTCCACGTCGTAGCGCGTGCGCTGCACTTCCTTGAAGAAGTCCCCGTACGGCAGCATCAGCGCACCGGCGAAGTAGTTGGCCAGGTTCACCTTGATGAGCCGCGTCGTCTCCCCGTGCCGGGTGCGCCCCGCGCCGAGGATGCGCTCCACCAGCTTTTCCTTGTCCAACATCAACAGGCCAATGGACGCGGCGATCTGGAACTTCAGCGGCTGCTCGGTGAGGTCCGGGGACAGGGTGAGCGTCTGCTCCTCCGGGTCCAACCGGCGCACCACGGACGAACCGCTGGGCGAGGCGTCGATGAGCACGCGGTAGCCGAAGCGCTTCTCCAACAGCTGCATCAACTGGCCGCTGGTGAGCTGGCGCTCGATGCTGATGTCCCGCCGCAGCTCCTCGGCCTGCTCCTCCAGCTCCGGGAAGTAGTTGCGGTGCGTCTCCAGGAAATCGCTCACCTCGTCGAAGGGTGAGTAGTCGAAGCGCACACCCGGCACGGTGCCGTTGCCCGCGCTGCCGCCCTGCGTCCGCGTGCGCTCCTCCACGTTGAGCTGCGCGAGCACGTTCTCCAACTGCGTGCGCGTGTTCTTGTAGAGGTTGAAGAGCGCGGCCACGGTGCCCGCGAGCTTCGGCTCCGCGGACAGCGACTGGAGCGACTCCGGGTCGATGTCCAGGCTCTTGAGCAGCGGCTCGTCCAGGAGCTTCGCGAGCGCTTCGTCCACGCGCCCCTCGCCCAGCGTGGACATGAACTGCTCGGGGTCCTGATCGAAATACCGCAGCGCCTTCCAGAGCAGCGGGAAGGGCATCACCCGCTTGCCCTTTTCGATGAGGTTCAAATACGCGGGGGAGACCCCCAGGTCCTTCGCCGCGTCCGCCTGCTTGATGTTGCGGGCGAGTCGCAGGCCCCGGAGCTTCAGGCCCACGTTGGCGTTCAGTGCGTTGTCGTTCATGGCTGAGTCGGGTCCCGTCGGAGTGCGCCTGGCCTCTTGCGCCCTCGCCCCTCTGAACCACTCTGCAAATCGATTTACCGATTTGCAATCAACGTTTTTCTTGAGGCCGCTCCCTGTGTGGCGGGCGACGGAACGGTCGTCGTCCACAGGGCGATTGGCCCCTGAGTATGTGCAACCACATGTAATCGCTGCGCTTTATCCGCGCGCGGATGTGCGTTCCGGGCAGTGTTCGACGCACGTTGTCAAAAGTTTACTGCCGCGGCGCGCCAAGCCCGCTTCACGTGCTGGTAAACCCGCATTCACGGTTTACAGAGCAGAGCCGGCGCCGGTTCAGGCGATCAACCGGTGGAAGATGAGGGAGACGTTGGTGCCGCCGAAGCCGAACGAGTTGCTCATCACCGCGTCGACGTGGGCCTCGCGCGCGGTGTTGGGGACGCAGTCCAGGGTGATGAGCGGGTCCTGGTGCTGGAGGTTGATGGTGGGCGGCAGCACGCCTCGGGTGAGGGCGAGCACGCTGATGACGGCCTCGGCGGCGCCCGCCGCTCCGTTCATGTGGCCCGTCATGGACTTGGTGGAAGAGACGGCCACGGTGCTGGCGGCGTCGCCGAAGATTCGGGCGATGCCTTGAGTCTCCATCAGGTCGCCGACGTCGGTGGAGGTGCCGTGCGCGTTCACGTAGCCGATGTCCGACGGGGAAAGCACCGCGTCCTTGAGGGCGGCGCGCATGCTGCGTTGGGCGCCCTCGTGCTCGGGGGCGGGCGTGGTGATGTGGTACGCGTCGGAGCTGGCGCCGTAGCCGGTCAGCTCCGCGAGGATGCGCGCGCCGCGGGCCTTCGCGTGCTCCAACTCCTCGAGGATGAGCATGCCCGCGCCCTCGGCGAGCACGAAGCCGTCGCGGTCCTTGTCGAAGGGGCGGCTTGCGGCCTGGGGCGCGTCGTTGCGCAGGGACAATGCGCGCATGGCCGCGAAGCCGCCGACGCCGAGCAGGGAGATGGGCGCCTCGGCGCCTCCGGCCACCGCCACGTCGAACTCTCCGCGCTGGATGCCGCGCATCGCCTCGCCGATGGCGTGCGCGCTGGTGGAGCACGCGGAGTTGGGGGCCCAGGACGGGCCCTTGAGTCCATGGCGCAGGCTCACGTAGCCGGGCGCCATGTTGATGATCATCTGGAGGATGAAGAACGGGCTGATGCGGTCCGGGCCCTTCTCCAACGTGCGGCGGTGGGTCTCCTCCAGGCTTGCGATGCCGCCGATGCCGGAGCCGATGATGGTGGCGATGCGCTCGGCGTTCTCCGGCGTCACCTTCAGGCCGGAGTCCTCCAGCGCCATGTCCGCCGCCACCACGGCGAAGTGGGCGAAGCGGTCCATGCGCCGCGACTCACGCCGTTCGATGTAGTCGTCGACCTTGAAGTCCTTCACCTCGCCGGCGATTTGACAGTCGAGCGCGCTGGCGTCGAACAGGGTGATGGGCCCCACGCCGCTCTGGCCTCGCACGAGCGCCTCCCAGCTCTTCTCCACGCCCGTTCCCACGGGGCTGATGAGCCCCATTCCCGTCACCACGACGCGCCGCTTCTGCATCCGCCGCTCCCTTGGATGGCACGCCAGGAAGACGAACGGCCCGGCCGCTCGTGCGCCTTCCTTTTCGTGGCGTGCGCTGCATGGCCCTTTGTATTATGGGCATCATCCCATCTGGCAAGCCTGATTGTCAGCAATACGGAATATCTGGAATCCGGATGATGGTGTCCACCACTGCATGAGGGAGGAGCGAGGCCCATGAGCGACGGGAAGGCCGAGACGCGCACGAGGACGGTGACGTGGAGAGATCCTCGGGAGGGCGTGGCGGCGGCGAAGTCGCTGTCGGGACTGGAGTACCTGCGCGCCATCGTCCGGGGCGAGGTGCCTGGGGCGCCCATCGCGGCGTTGATGGGCTTCGCGCCGGTGGAGGTGTCGGAGGGGAGGGCGGTGTTCGTGGTGGAGCCAGGGGAGCACCACTACAACCCGATTGGCACCGTGCACGGGGGCCTGGCGGCGACGCTGCTGGACTCGGCGCTCGGGTGCGCGGTGCACTCCACGCTGCCGGTGGGTGCGGGCTACACCACGCTGGAGCTGCACGTGAACATGGTGCGCGCCATCTCCCATGACACCGGTTTGCTGACGTGTACGGGTGAGGTCATCCACGTGGGAGGCCGCGTGGCGACGGCGCAGGCCCGGCTGACGGACGCGGACGGCAAGCTGTACGCGCACGGCACCACGACGTGCATGGTGTTCCGGCCCCCGGTTCCGGGCGGCCGGGAGTAGAGGGCGCGACGATGCGGTACGCACCCGAGCACAAGCAGGCCACTCGCGAGCGAATCCTCACGGCGGCGCAGACGCTCTTCCGGAAGGAGGGCTTCGCGGGCGCGAGCGTGGAGCGCGTCATGCGGGCCGCGGGCCTGACGGTGGGAGGCTTCTATGCCCACTTCGCCTCGAAGGAGACCCTGCTCGAGGAGTCCGTGCGCGTGTTCTTCCGGAACCAGCAGGTGCGCTGGTTCGGCGGACTGGAGAAGTTGCGCGGCGCGGAGTTCCTCGACCTCTTCGTGCGGCGCTACCTCAACCCCCACATCCGCGACAACATGGAGACGGGCTGCATCATGCCGTCGGTGCTGTCGGACCTGACGCGCGGGACACCGGAGGCCCGCGAGGCGCTCGCGCAGGGCCTGGAGACCCTGGCGGAGGAGCTGGGGGCCCATGTCCCGGGTGGAGAGGGCGTCACCGACCGACAACGGGCGCTCGCCACGGTGGCGCTGCTGTTCGGCGCGATGACGCTCGCGCGGGTGACGAAGCACCTGCCGCTCTCGGATGAAATCCTGGAGGCCGCGCGGGCCTTCCTGCTGGCGGGGGGCGCGCCGCCTCCGAAAAAGCGACACTGAGGGCGCGGGGGCGCGCGTGGTGCTCGCCTCCCATCACCGTGCCTTCGGGCCGGGGTGGAGGTGGTGATGTCCTTCGCGCGCGGCCGTCCGATGCTGTGGGGGCTCGCCCTCGTGGCGCTGTCCTGCCTGGGGGTTCCACGCCCGCGCCCCGCGAAGGACCCGGCGGCGCTGCGCTACAACATCACCTACGTGCGCGAGCCCACGCACGCGCTCGATGTCGAGGTGGTGCTGGTGCGAGGCACGCCGCGCGCGTTCCGCTTCACCCAGCCGGGAGGCGTGCACACCGTGAGCGCGTTCCGCGAGGACGGCGAGCGGCTCGAGTTGAGCGTGAGGGATGGACAGGTCCTCCTGCCCTCGGACATCCGCTTCCTGCGCTATCGCTATGAGCTGGATGCGCGCATCGGCGCGCGCGGACCCGACCTGTTCTCGGGTGGGGGAGAGGGAGACGCGCGGCATCTCGCCGGACGTGCGTACCTCATCCGTCCCAACCAGGCGCCGCCCGACCTTCGCGTGGAGCTGGTCGTCGAGGGCACGGAGGCGCTGCTGCCGTGGCAGCCCGATGACACTGGCCTGTATCGGCTGCGCGCCGAGGACCTGGTGGACTCCGGGTTCCATGGCTTCGGGGGGCGCCGCTGTCAGGTGGTGTCGCCGGATGCGGTGCTGGACGTGGCCGTGCTCGGCCACTTCACCTGGGTGGACGACACCCAGGTCTGTGCCTGGTTGAAGCAGGCCGCGGAGGAGGTGCGCACCGTGCGCCGCGCGTTTCCGTATCCGCGCGTCACCGTGCGGGTCATCCCCGTGCCCGGACGCGAAGGTCCGAGCCTCTTCGGCATGGTGCTCTGGAGCTCCCCGCCCAGCATCTCCCTGCTCGTGGGCCAGGACGCGAGCGCGGCCTCCTTCGAACGGGACTGGGTGGTGCTCCACGAGATGCTCCACCTGACGCATCCCGCGTTCCTGCCGCGCGTGCCCTGGCTGTCCGAGGGCCTGGCCACCTACTTCACGGAGCTGGCCCGCGCGCGTTCGGGAAGGCAGAGCGCCGAGCGCGCATGGGAGGAACTGGTGGACGGCTTCGCGCGAGCTCGTCGCGTGGCGGGAGCCCGCACGATGGAAGAGGTCGTCACCGACGGTGACTTCGCGCTCGGCACCTATTGGACGGGCGCGCTCTTCGCGCTGCATCTCGATGTGGAAATCCGCCGTGTCACTGGAAACCGGCGCCACCTGGAGGATGTGTTGGAGTTGCTCGCGGAGCGGGGGCCCACTTCCACGTTCGGTGCTTTTGGCGTGGCGGTGGACGCCGTCGCGGGGCAGCCGCTGTTCGACGCGTTGCTCGCGCGGCACCTGCGGCGCGTGGCTTTTGCGGAGCAGGAAGGTCTGCTAGAAGCGCTGGGTGTGACGGCGGGAGCCGAGGGCATCGAGCTGGTGTCTGCCCGGGACAGCTCGTTGCGTGAGGCGATGGAGGGTCGGCGTATCCGCGATGTGTCGCGGTGAGTGGCGCGGCTCGCGGGATGTAACCGGTGGGCAGGATGTTGCGTACCGGATGCATCCGCGAACCCCTGACATCCGTAAATGAGGTCCGCCACATCCAGAGCCCCGTGGGTGCCTGTCGCGCTCCTGGGGTCTGGGGCTTCATGTAGTTCAACCTGTAGTTCCCCCTCAACGCAGCACCGAAAGGAAGCAACACCATGAACGCGAAGGCTCTTGCGGCGATCGTCGGCACCCTGTCCCTGGCCTCCCTCGCCACCGGCTGTGCGTCCACCAAGTCCGCGGAGGCCACGCCGGCCGCCGCCGAGAAGGGCGCCGAGGGCTCCTGTGGCGCGGCGAAGGCCGACGGCAAGGGCGCCGAGGCGGGCTGCGGCGCGCAGAAGCAGGAGGGCACTGCCCCCGCCGCGACCCCTGAGAAGGGCGCCGAGCACGGCTGCGGCGCTGGCGGTTGCAACGGCCAGAAGAAGTAGTCCTCGGCGCACCGGGGGCAGGTGACGACACCTGCCTCCTCGCGCCGACTTCCGGGCGGTGGGAAGAGCACCTCCCGCCGCCCGGTTCATTTGTCTCCCAGGAGGTGGCTGGCCGTGGTGGCGACGTACGCGCGAAGACACGGGCTTCAGCCCCTGGGCGTGGGCATTGGCCTGCGCAGGAGCTTCTACGAGGAGCTGCCGCGCACCGAGCGGGCGCTCGACTGGGTGGAGATCATCCCGGAGAACTTCCTGTCGCTCGGAGGCCGCCCGCAGCGCGCGTTGGACGCGTGCAGGGAGCGCTGGCCGGTGTTGCCGCATGGCGTGGGGCTCGATATCGGCGGGCCGGATGCGCTGGACGTGGACTACGTCACGGGGCTCGCGGCGCTGGTGAAGCGCGTGGACGCGCCGTTCTTCTCGGACCACCTGTGCTACTCGCGGCTGGGCGGCGTGTACCTGCATGACCTGCTGCCGCTGCCCTTCACCGAAGCCGTCGTCGAGCACGTGGTGCCCCGCGTGCGTGAAGTCGTGGCGCGCGTGGGCCGGCCGTTCCTGCTGGAGAACCCGAGCTACTACGCGAACATGCCCGGCGGCACGCTGTCCGAGGCCGACTTCCTGCGGCACGTGGTGGAGGAGGCCGACTGCGGGCTGCTGCTGGACGTGAACAACGTCTATGTCAACGCGCGCAACCACGGCTACGACGCACGCGCCTTCATGGACGCACTGCCTCTCGAACGCGTGGCGCAGATCCACCTCGCGGGCCACACCATCTACCCGGACGTCATCATCGACACGCACGGCGACCGCGTCTGCGACGACGTGTGGTCGCTGTATCGCTACGTGCTGGAGCGCACCGGCCCGGTGTCGACGCTCATCGAGTGGGACCAGGACATCCCGTCGATGGAGGCGGTGCTGGACGAGGCGGACCTGGCGCGCGCGGCGCTGCGGGAAGGGGCAGGGCGATGAAGCCTTCGCTGAAGCACTTCTTCGACAGCATGGGCACCTACCTGGCGCGCCCGGGCGGCGAGTCGCTGGAGCGGCTGTACACGGCGCATCCGGAGTGGCGCGCGCCCTCCTCACGCGTGTCCCTCTACGGCGACTTCGTGCGAGGCCACGTGCGAAGCGCGCTGGAGAAGCTCTTCCCGATGCTGCGAGGCGCGGTGGGCGGGGAGGCGTGGAACGCGTTGGTGGAGGACTACACGCTGACCCGGCCCGCGCGGCACCACGAGGTGAATCACATGGGCGAGGGCTTCCCTGCCTTCGTCGCGGACGGGGTATCGTCGCGCGGACTTCCTCCCCATGCCCCCGCGCTGGCGCGGTTCGAGTGGTCGGACTTCGCGGTGTTCTCGTCCCAGGCGGAGTCACCCGAGCGGGTGGAGCGCCTCATGCCGAATCCCACGCTGATGGTGCTGGAGCAGCCGTACCGCATCTGCGCCTACGTGCGCGCGAAGGGCGCAGTCGCGGTGCCCCAGCCCGGTGACGAGCTGGCGCTGTTGTGGCGTCATCCGGCGCAACTGGTGACGTACTACCAGGAGGCCACGCCGCACGCGCTGCTGGTGCTGAAGATGGCGGTGGAGGGGCTGTCCGCGTCGGACGTCGCGGTGGCCACGGGGATGCCGGAGGCCGACATCCTGGGCGCGGTGGTGCGTCTGTCGCGAGACGGCCTGGTGCTGTCGCCCGACGCGTGACTCCGTCGCGGGGCCTCGGTGCGACTCAGTTGCGGACCGAGCACACCTGGCCGACGGCGGAGTCCTCGCAGCGCGACAACCCCGGGCACTCCTGGTCCTGGGTGCACGCCACGGTGCACTGGCCCTCCAGACACAGCCCGCCCGACAGGCCGAGCTTCTGGCAGCGCACGTCGTCCGCGCACTCCGCGCCCAACTGGAGCAGCGCACCACAACCCACGAAGCGCGCGGGGTCCGGCAGGCAGCTGCCTTGCTGGCAGGTGAAGCCCGCCTCACACCGGTTCGCCGCGATGTCCTCCTCGTTCACCGACTCACTGCACTGCTTCACGCAGGCGACGCCGCCCTCGGCCAGGGGTTGGCACGCGGCGCCCACCTGGCAGCTCCCGTCGTCCTGGCACGCGCCACAGCGCGGCCCGGCCGCCGCACAGCGGAAGCCCTTGCACATCATCCCCGCGCCACACTGGCCATCCAGCACGCACTCGACGCAGCTGCCGCCCGGGCCACACACCAGGCCGTCAGCGCAGCCCGTCAGGCCGCAGCGGTTGAGCAGCTCCTCGTTGGCCTCCAAC
This sequence comes from Myxococcus sp. CA051A, assembly GCF_013336705.1. Classification (NCBI taxonomy): domain Bacteria; kingdom Pseudomonadati; phylum Myxococcota; class Myxococcia; order Myxococcales; family Myxococcaceae; genus Myxococcus; species Myxococcus sp. CA051A. Next base: position 1,194,837 of record NZ_JABUMS010000001.1, read on the forward strand.
TGGACCTTGAGCTCCTTCTTCTCGCCAGCGCCCACGCACGCCTCGGCCTGGACCTCCGGAAAGCCCACCCCGGCGATGCTCAGCGCGTAGCACCCATCCGGCAGGGGGCCCACGCGCAGCCGGCCCGCGCCATCCAGGACGAGCCGCTCGAAGGGCGTGTCCCGCACCGAGACCTGCACGCCGGCCACCCGCTCGCCGTGCGAGGACTTCACCCGCATCTCGAAGAAGCCCGCGTCCCGAGGGGCCACGCGCTGGAGCTTCACGGACTGGCCGCCGGCGACCTTCACCGACACCCGCGTCGCCTTCTCCGCCGTGGCGACCACGAACAGCTCCGCGGGCCCGGTGGGCACGCCTTCCAGCTTGAACCTTCCCTCCGCATCCACCGCCGAGCGCACCTCATGGGCCCCGACGAGGGACACCACGGCGACCTCCGGGTCGAACTCCGTGAGCTGGCCTTCGATGGTCCCCACGCGCAACGGAGCGTTCTCCAGATTGCCGCACGCTCCCAGGCCCAGGACCAGGAAGACACCCAACGCGATGTGTTGTCTCGAGCCCATCAGAAGCGATACCCCACACCGGCCCAGCCGCCGGTGAATCCCACGGCCTGTCCCTCTCCATCCACCACCACGTAGGTCAGCATGAGCTGCGCCTGGGTCATCAGTTCCAGACGTTCACCCACCCTCACCACCATGCCTCCCACCACGCCAGGGCTGACCGTGAAGAAGCGCTGGCCGCCGGGGAAGGTCTCCACATCGAAAGACCGCCCCAGGTACAGGGCGGCCACGCGGGGACCGGCGAACAGCGTCAATCGTTCCCATCTCCACAGGTAGGGCAGGGCCACCCCCGCGGAGAAGGTGGTGTAGCGAAATGGCACCTCGTCCCCGGGTTGGAGCTGGAGCGCGCGCCGGCCCGTGCTGAAGCCCACATCGAACAGCAGTCCGAAATCGCGCAGCGGCCGGTCCTCCAACCGCAGCGACACGGCGACCTCCGGCGCCAGGGGCAGCAGCTCCGCGCGGCTGCGCGCGTCCGCGAAGGTGAACATTCCCCCGAGCAGCGACAGCGAGCGCCGGGGGAACGCCTCCGACAAGAGCTGCTCCAAAGGCAGCCGCTCCCCCGCGCTCACCTCCACGTCGCGGCGCATCAGCACCGCGTCGCCCTTGGTCAGCTCCACCGTGCGCTTGCCGGGCACCACCGCCGCGCCGCCGGGCAGCTCCGTGCGCGCCTCCCCGTCGACCTTCAGCGTGAAGCCGTCCAGCCGGGGGTTGTAGGAGAACAGCTCCGGCCGGCCCGTCCGGGCGATGGTGCCCGACAGCACCACCGGGTCCGCGCCCACTTCCAGGATTTCCGCCGAGGGGCGCTGACGGCCCTCGGTGAAGGCAAAGGTACGCCGGCGCGCGTAGTCATGGGCCTCCGTCGCGGTGACGGCGCCGTCCGTGTTGCGGTCCGCGCCGCCGCCCAGGCCCTCGACGAGGAAGTGCGTGTAGATGTCGTTGCGCAGCCCCTCGTCCTCGCGCGCCGTCTCGCCCCAGTCGCAGGCGGCGAACACCATGGATGCTCGCGAGGACTCCTCCAGCGGGCGCGCGTAGAAGCCGGACTTGACCCCGGACAGCTCCTTCTCCAGCTCCTTGGGCAACAGCGACTTGCCGTTGCCGCTGTGACAGGAGGCGAGCACCAGCAACCGGCGCCGACTGGAGAGCGCGTCGAACTCCGCTTTCAGCATATCCATGGACAACGCCGTCTGGGCGATGGCGCGATAAGAAGCGTCCCTCGTCACCAGGAAGCGGCGCAATTCGCCCGTGGCATCCCGGGCCAGGGTGCCGTGCGCGGAGAAGTAGACCACGACGACGTCGTCCGGGCGGTGGGCCTGCTTTCGCAGCTCCCGCAGCGCCGCGAGGATGGCCGCGCGCGTCGTCTCCTCGGGCCGCGTGAGTACACGCACCTGGTCGAACCGCCCGCGCGCCGGGTCCAACATCGCCGCCGCCAGGTCCGTCGCGTCCTTGGCGGGGTAGCGCAGGCCGCGCCAGTGGGGGTCGTCGAACTCGGAGATTCCCACCAGCAGCGCCATGCGCCGGGGCGTGTACGCGCTCGACAGCGCCTCCTCGTCGAGCCGCAGCGGCACCAGTCCGCCCTTCTCCGTCCCCAGGGACGAAGGACCCGCGCACGCCGTCAGCGCGGCCAGCAGGATGGGAAGAAGGCGCCTCACATTCACCTGATCAGCGGGGATTCTGGCTGCTTCGGACGCGGACGTCGAACCTCGTCACCGCCAGCGTGCCTTGTTCCCATCGCTCACCTTCTCCCACCAGCACGCGCTTCACCTCGTCGACCGAGGGTTGCAGGCCCGTGGGGGAGGCAGCCAGCCACAGCGTCAGCGGGCCGGACTCGCCCTCCAGGCTGACGCCGGAGAGGCCCTGGGGGTCCTGCAGGTCATGCGTTCCCGCCTCCAGCTCGAACGGTCCGAGCAACTGGGGCTCCTCGCCCGCGCGCTGCTGGAAGAGCAGGGCGGTGCCCGCCTCGGTGGCGTGGTAGCGCAAGAGGAGCACGTCGCGGGAGTCCACCTGGGTGTCCGGGTCCAATCGGCGCAGGCTGCCATCCGCGCCCCGAACCACCACCGCCAGCTCCAGCGCGATGCGCCCCACCTGGCCCTTCACCCCGGGCTCCTGGGACGCGGTCCCCACCTCCACCCCGGTGCCTCCCTGACGCAGCCGGGGCACCACGACCACCGCGAGCAGGCCCGCGGCTACGGCCCCGGCGATGAGGCCCCACTTTCGGGTGTCCAGCCGGGGCGCGCGCAGCCGCCGTCGCACCCGCGCGAAGCCCACCTCGTCCAGCGGCGCGTCGCTCTGGGGCTGGGCCAGGGCGAGGAGCACCGCGTCCACCTGTCCATCCAGGACGTCGGGGCCGGAGTGGGTGGCGAGGAAGCTTTCACACGCCTCACACGCGGTGGCCAGGTGCTCGCGGAAGTACTTCACCGCGTCCGGCTCACGACGGGCAAGAGCGTGTAGCGCCTCGTCATCCAGGTGTCTCATGACCTCTCACTCCCAACGTCCGGCGAGCACTCGCCGCAGCAACTCTCTTTTGATACGGCCCCGGAAGCGCTCGAGTCTCATCGTCACCGCGCTTTTTCCCACACCCAGTTGCTCGGCAATCTCGCGCGCGGACAGCTCTCCTTCGATATAGAAGAGCCGGACTGTCCGCTTCTCTTCGCCCTCGGGCAGCTCGGAAATGAGCTGTCGGACCACCTCGATGTCGCGCTCGAGCTGGAGGGCCTCCGGAAGGGCCGGGACTGTCTCCGGTTCCGGGTCCGCGATGTCGTCTTCCAGGCGCCGCACGCTCGCCTTGCGCTCCAGCCGGGTCCGGGCCCGGTTGCGTGCGATGGACAGGAGCCACGCCTCGAAGGCCCCGGCTTCCTTGAGTCGGGGGAGGGCCCGGAACGCCCGGACGAAGGTCTCCTGGATGACGTCTTCCACCTCGTCGGGGTCCAGCGGGGCGAACCCCGCCATCAGCCTCGCCACGAGGGGGCGAGTGCGCCGGTACAGCTCACTGAAGGCGGAAGCCTCCCCATTCGCCGCGCGCCGCACCCATTCCGCCAGTCCCTCCGTGGAACCCACCTGTCCTCCAAGACCCCCGGCGGTGTCCGGTGGCCACGCGACTGACTCGACCGTCCCCTGACCCCGCGAGGAAGCGGGCGGAGCGGACTGCTTCCTACTGGCTCCCAGGGGGGGCTTGGGGAGAAGAATGCACCCCGCCGTTTCATTTTCGCGAAGGACCCCGCCATGCGCGTCATCAACTTCAACCCTGGCCCCGCCGGCCTGCCCCTGCCCGCCCTGGAGCGCGCCCGGGACGAGCTGCTCGACTTCCAGGGCTCCGGCATGTCCGTGATGGAGCACAGCCACCGGGGCAAGGAATACGAGGCCGTCCACGACGAGGCCATCGCCCTGCTGACCGAGCTGACGGGACTGCCGTCCACCCACCAGGTGCTCTTCCTCACCGGCGGCGCGTCGCAGCAGTTCGCCCAGGTGCCGATGAACTTCCTCACCCCCGACACGAGCGCGGACTACCTCATGACGGGCGTGTGGAGCGAGAAGGCGCTCGACGAGGCGAGGTACTACGGCAAGGCCCGCGTCGCGGTGACGACGGTGCGGTCCGACAAGCACTACACGCGGGTCCCCCGCCAGGACGAGCTGAAGCTGGACCCCCAGGCCTCGTACGTCCACCTGACGAGCAACAACACCATCTACGGCACCCAGTGGCACACGACGCCGGACGTGGGCACCGTCCCGCTGGTGGCCGACATGAGCTCCGACTTCCTATGGAAGAAGATGGACCTGTCGCGCTTCGGGCTCGTCTACGCCGGCGCGCAGAAGAACCTGGGACCTTCCGGCGTGACGCTGGTGGTGGCGGACAAGGGCTTCATCGCGCGAGGGCGCAAGGACATCCCGAAAATCTTCCGCTACTCCGTCCACGCGGAGAACAACTCGCTCTACAACACGCCCCCCACCCTGGCCATCTACCTGGTGCGCAACGTGCTCGCGTGGATGAAGAGCGTGGGCGGCCTGGAGCAGGTTGAAGCGTGGAACCGCCAGAAGGCGGAGCTCTTGTACGGCGCGCTCGACAGGCTCTCCGGCTTCTACCGGGCGCCGGTGGAGCGCGAGTCCCGCTCGGTGATGAACGTCGTGTTCCACCTGCCCACGCCGGAACTCGACGCGGCCTTCGTCGCTGACGCGAAGCAGCAAGGAATGGTGGGGCTGAAGGGGCACCGGACGGCGGGCGGAATCCGGGTTTCCACGTACAACGCCGTGACTGTGGAGAATGTGCGCACCCTTGTCACCTTCATGGAACATTTCGTGAAGACCCGCGGGTAGTCTCCGTCGAACTCGCGGAACAACTCATCTGGAGGGTTTCATGAAAGCCACGCTGCCCGCCGTCGCGCTCTGCCTGCTGTTCGCCGTGCCCGCATTCGCCAAGGAAGTGGCCGGGGTGAACTATCCGGACACCGCGAAGGTGGGCGACAAGGAGCTGAAGCTCAACGGTGTGGGCCTTCGCAAGAAGGTCGTCTTCAAGGTCTACACGGTGGGGCTGTATCTGGAGACGCCGTCGAAGGACGCGGCGCAGATCATCGCCGCGGACGAAACCAAGCGCGTCCGCATGTACATGCTTCGTGACCTGGACAAGAAGACCATCACCGAGGCCATCTCGGACGGCTTCAAGAAGAACGCGGGCGCCAAGCTCCCCGCGCTCCAGCCCAAGCTGGACTCGTTCAACGCGTCCATCCCGGACCTGAAGAAGGGTGACGAGCTCATCCTGACCTACGTGCCGGGCAAGGGCACCGAGGTGAAGAGCACCAAGGGTGGCGAGGACATCTCCGTGGAGGGCAAGGACTTCGCGGACGCGCTCTTCTCGGTGTGGCTGGGCAAGGACCCGGTGGATGGCGGCCTGAAGGACGGGATGCTCGGCAAGGACTGAGCGAGTCGTCACACCTCGCGTCACCTCGGGCGCCCCGTGTCTCGGTGAGAGGCACGGGGCGTCTTCGCGTTTTCGGGCGCCCTGGGTGACGCTTGAAATACGTGGATGCGTGGCGCGTAGTAGGAACGTGCCCGGCTGCACGGCGACGCCGGGTCTGATAGCAACCGGCCGGTCAGGAGGACGACATGGGTGGTATTTGCGCGTGGCTGGTGCTGGGTGGAATCGCCGGCTGGTTGGCGAGCATCATCAAGGGCACGAATGCGAAGATGGGAATCTTCGCCAACATCGCGACCGGCGTGGTCGGTTCGATGATTGGCGGCTGGCTGTTCAGCCTGCTGGGCGGCCGGGGTGTGACGGGGCTCAACCTCTATTCGCTGGCGGTGGCCACGGTGGGGGCGGTCATCCTCATCAGCATCGTCCAGGCGATACGCAAATAGCGGCCGGGGCCCCTCACGCCTTCAGAAGAGGCTGAGCTGGGGTGACGGCGGAGGCTTGCGCGGCGGACGCCGGAAGGTGTCCGGCGCGTCCTCGGTGATGTAGGAGGTACGCAGGCCGACCTTGCGCGCCGTCGTGTCGAAGAGGCGGTGGATGGTCTCCGCGTAGAGGCCTTCGCCGCGCATGCGGTGCTTGAAGCGGGAGTCGTTGAGCTCCCCACCGCGAATCTCCCGGATGCGGTGCAGGACGCGCTCGGCGCGCAGGGGCAACTTGGCGCGCAGGCGTTCCTCGAAGACGTCCTTCACGGGCCCGGGCAGGCGCACCAGGGTGAAGTGCGCGCGGCTGGCGCCGGCTTCACGCACGGCGGTGAGCACGCGGTGGATGTCCTCGTCGTTGAGCCCCGGGATGATGGGGGCCACGGAGACGGCCACGTTGAGGCCGGCCTCGGCCAGGCGGCGAATCGCGAGCAGCCGCCGCTGGGGGGAGGCCGCGTAGGGCTCCATGGCGCGTGCGACTTCCGCGTTGTGGAAGGGCAGGCTGATGCTGACCCAGAGCCGGGCGTCGCGCGAGATTTGCTGGAGCACGTCGAGGTCCCGCTCGATGAGCACGCCCTTGGTGATGATGCCCACGGGGTTGCGGTACTCGGCGCAGACCTCCAGGCAGGCGCGGGTGAGGCGCATGGAGGCCTCGAGCGGCTGGTAGCAGTCGGTGACGCCGCTGAAGACGACGGTTTCGCCCTTCCAGGACGGGCGCTCGAAGTGCTCGCGCAGCAATTCCGCCGCGCGGGGCTTCACGACGAGCTTCGTCTCGAAGTCGGTGCCCGCGCCGAAGTCGAGGTACTGGTGCGTGGGCCGCGCGTAGCAGTACGCGCAGGCATGGAGGCAGCCCCGGTAGGGATTGACGCTCCAGCTGAAGCCCACGTCCGGGCTGTCGTTGTGCGAGACGACCTGCTTGCTGTGGTCTTCAAAGACTTCCAGCCGCGAGGGTGGGATTTCGTCCAGGTACTCCACCGCGGTGCTCGCCCACGGGTTGGGCGGATTGTCGATGGGGCGTGCCTTCACGCGCACAGGGTGGGGCTGAAAGCGCGTTCAGTCAAGGATTAGAGTAGCGAACGATTTTTTCTGACCGCGGTTGAGGTGGAATGCGCTCCGGGTTCGTTTCCTGTCGGCAGCATCAACGTCAAGCAGGAGCTCTCGAGCATGAAGTCTCTTGGAATGAAGCCGCTTCTGACAGTCCTGTCAGTGCTGGTGGTCTCCCTGGTGGGATGCGGGGTTGCGGAGGAAGCGTCCCACGTCCCTCCTGGTTCCACGTCCCAGGCCCTGGCCGGACCCTATGATGCGTGGGTTGCCCGCCACGCGCTCACCGCCGCCCAATACCAGACGGAGTTCAATACCTGGACCGGGCAAGGCTATCGCCTCTCCTATGTCAGCGGCTACGAAGACGGAGGCAGTGTCCGTTACGCGGCCATCTGGGAGCAGACGAGCGGCCCGGCCTGGCGGGCCTTCCACGGGCTGACCTCCGCGCAGTATCAGACCACCGCCGTCAATCAAAACGCGCAGGGATACCGCCCGGTGGTGGTCAACGGCTACAGCGTCGGAGGCGTCGCCTACTTCGCGGTCATCTTCCATTCGGACGGGGTCGCCGCGTGGGTGGCCCGCCACGACCTGACCGCGGCCCAGTACCAGACGGAGTTCAACACCTGGACCGGGCAGGGCTACCGGCTCGTGCACGTCAGTGGGTACACGTCCGGTGGCGCTGAGCGCTATGCGGCCGTCTGGGAGCAGACCAGCGGGCCGGCGGCGCGGGCCTATCACGGGCTGACAGCGGCCCAGTACCAGTCCACGTTCAATACCAACGCGTCCCAGGGCTACCAGGTCGCGAAGGTCAGCAGCTACAACGTGGGCGGCACGGACCGGTATGCGGCCATCTTCCATGCGTCAGCGGGGATTCCGATTGCCGCGCGTCATGGCCTCACCTCCGCTGGCTACCAACAGGCCGCGACGGACCTCAAGAACCAGGGATACCGCCCCGTCGTGGTGGCGGCGCACAACAATGGGAGCCAGCCCGAGTTCGCGCTGGTCTGGCAGAACCTGACGTTCAGCGCGGCGGACCTGCAGCACATCGACACCACCGTCCAGCAGGCGATGTCCAACACGAACACCGTCGGCCTGTCGCTGGCCATCACGCGCCGCGGGCGTCTCGTGTTCGCCAAGGGGTATGGCCTGGCCGACCAGGCCAACAGCACCCCGGTCAACTCCTCCCACCGCTTCCGCGTCGCCAGTGTGTCCAAGCCGATGACTTCCATCGGCATCATGAAGCTGATTGAGAACGGCCAGATTCAACTGACGGACCGCGTCTTCGGCCGGGGCGGATTGCTCGGTGAGACGTACGGCGCGCAGGGCACCTACCGGGACAGCCGCGTCCTGAACATCACGGTCCAGCAACTGCTGGAGCACACGGCGGGCGGCTGGGACAACGACGGCGCGGATGGGACGGGTGACCCCATGTTCATGAACACGAGCATGACGCACGCGCAGCTCATCCAGTGGGTGTTGCAGAACGTGTCGCTCGAGTTCGCGCCGGGGACGACGTACCAGTATTCGAACTTCGGCTACAGCGTCCTGGGTCGCATCATCGAACGCGTCACGGGGATGACCTATGACGCCTATATGCAAAGCCAGGTGTTCACGCCCAGCGGCGCCACCAGCTTCGCCGTCGGAGGCGATACACTGGCCGCGCGTCTGTCGAACGAGGTCGTCTACTACCAGCTTGGCGCGGGGGCCTTCAATCCATACGGCATGCCGGTGCGTCGCATGGATGCGCACGGCGGCTGGGTCGTCACGCCCATCGACCTGCTGCGCGTCTCCGTTCGAGCGGATGGGTACTCGACCGTCCCGGACCTGCTGAGCACAAGCTCGCTCACCACGATGACCACGCGCACGACGGCACCCGATACCTTGGGCAACCCCGTCAACTATGCGAAGGGCTGGTCCGTGAACAGCCTCCCCAACTGGTGGCACGGCGGCTATGTCCCGGGCACCCTGGCCCTGCTGGTGCGGACCGATGACCGCTATGGGCCGAGCCGCGCCGAGGAGTTCACCTGGTCCGCCATGACCAACTCCAACAACAGGGCCGGCTCGGGCACGTCGGACATCAACCTCGACAGCCTCATGTGGAGCGTCGTGAATGGCGTCAGCGCCTGGCCCGCGCACGACCTGTTCTAATCACGGCGCGTGGGACCGGCGGGGCTCGCAAGCGCCTCCGCCGGTCCGTTGGTGCGCTGTCCCGCGGGAAGGACCTTCCTCCCGTCGGGGCGTCCGATAGTCCGTGGCCAAGGTCAAGACCGGGGAGCAAGAGCCGGCGGCCCGCTCACTCCGAGTGGCCGAGCCCGGTCCATGTCGTCAGCGTGACGCCCGAGTACGCCGAGTACACGCGGAGGCCGACGAAGTACGTGCCCGCCGTCGGCGCCGTCAACGTGCAGGTCTCGGTGTTGCCGCCGAGATAGGGCCGACATTGGTAGGCCGTCGTCGTCGGGGCCGTGCCGAAGTTGACATAGAGGTCCGCGTCACCCGTGCCGCCGCTGAGCGCGAACGTCACGGCCGATTGGCCCGAAGGGACATCGACCGTCCAGTAGTTGAAGTGGCCGACGATGCTGTCCGCGATATTGATGATCGGGTCCCAGGGCGGTGGGGGCGGAGGAGGAGGGACCACGGGGATGGGCCAGGGCCAGGGCCAGCGCCAGGGCGGGCAGAGGGGTGGATCGTCGAACGTGCCGGTCAGGTTGACTCCCGAGAACACTGACCTCCCGTAAAGGCTGACATGGTACCTGCCTGCCTGCGGCAGCGTGAACGTGCAGGTCTCGTTGTTGCCGCTGAGGTTCGGACGACAGTGGTAGGTCGTCGTTGTCGGCGGCGCGCCGAATCTGGCGTAGAGGTCCACGTCACCCGTGCCGCCGCTGACCTTGAAGGTCACTTTCGACCTGCCGGCGGGGACATCGAGACTCCAGTGCTGGAAGGAGCCCGCGCTACCCGAAAGGCCGGTCATCGACAGCCAGGGGGTGGGCCCGGGGCCCTCCACTTCAACGCCGATACATACCGCCTTCCAGGCGTTGCTCACCGAGGTGATGGTAGCGGCGTCGTAGCCCAGCTGTGCGGCGGCCTGCTCGGTCGCGGTCTTGGCCGCCTCGAAGTTGGAGCTGGCGATGAGGATGTCCCTGTTGGCCTTGTAGAAGATATTCGCGGCCTTCTCGATGCCGATGCCCGCGACCACCGTCGTCGTCTTCGCGCGTGGGTGCGTGCCGCCCTGAGACAGCAAGTAGAACGCCAGATTGGAGATACCCGAGCTGTAGTGCACATCCACGCCGGAGGAGTAGTCGCTGTAGCAGTCGAGTGAGTCGCCATCCTGTGTGGGATTGGCCATGTATCGCAGGGCGTCGTTCGGGATGTGCGGCGTCCAGATGCCGTCGCCGATCTCCCACGTGTGAGGGCTGACGACCTTGCCGTCGCCGTACCACTCGCAGACCGCACCGAAGATGTCCGACAGGGACTCGTTCAGACCGCCGGACTCACCCGAGTAGATGAGCTCGGACTCGTGGTCGGTCACGGCGTGGGTCAGTTCGTGCGCGGTCAAGTCCAGCGAGTTCGCCAGGTTGCTGGCGTTCACGCCGTCACCGTCGCCATACACCAGCTGCGTGCCGTCCCAGAAGGCGTTCACATAGGCGACACGGTGGTGCACGGTGCTGAGGAGCGCCGCGCCCGCGTTGTCGATGGAGTCACGGCCAAACAGCTCGCTGTAGCAGTCATACACCGTGCCCAGATGGTCGTAGTTGGTGTTGACGACCGGGTCGGGGTGCTCAGCCTGGCCCTCGCCGCGGACCAGCGTACCGGGCAGCGTGGAGGCGTTGTTTCCGTTGTAGATGCGCCGGTTGAGCGCGGAGTGGATGCGCGGATGCACGGCGAGCAATTCGCCATCATTCGCGTCCACATAGACCAGGTCTTTGGAGGGGATGCCCGCGCGCTGGCCTTCGACTTGGACCTGCCATGCCAGATGCATCTCCTCGTCACCTTCGGGACGGAGGAATACCTGCTTCGGGGACCCAACGGCCATGGCGGGCTCCGCACGCGAACCACGTACCGCCACCTGGGCGGCATTCTCGGGCGGTATCACGCCCTCTCTCGAAACGCGGCCACCACCCCGTGCGTTGCCGTTGACCGCGTAGACGGCTCCCTGGGAATCCACGTGGAGCACCAGGGCGCTACCGATGACGGGCAAGCCCCCGTGGAACTGCTGGAAGCGCAAGTGCCGGTGGCCCTGCTCGTCCACGTTCTGCTTGCGGAACACCAGGTCCTCGCCCCGCATGCGGAACTCCGACGCCACGTCATTCAACACTCCACGGACATCCTCCCCCGTGGCCCGTGATTTCTCGGTGAAGACACGCGGGACGCGGCCGAGGTCGCGGCGGACGAAGTAGTGGCCATCTGTCCTGGAGTCGACGTGTGGCCTGGGCGCGGATGCCGGCGCGGTCGCCTCCACGTGCGTGGCCGCCGAGATGGCCATGGCAGGTGGCACCTCTCCGGACGGGGCATCGCACGCCGTGATGCTGGCGCAGAGGCAGGTGGTCCATATGACGTACGCAGAGGGAAACTTCATGGCTTCTCCTTGGCTCTCGCCTCGATGGAGGAACTCCGGGTCGGGTCCGGAGCACCTCCCCATGGCAATCCGACTCCGCCGGACGGCCGCCTTGTCACACGCGCTCTTATCCAACCGATGGCATCCGCCAAGCGTGCTCGAGGCCAGGGGTTTTGGGGATTCCCTAAAACGAGGGAGAGGAGTGTCCAGCGTGTCGTGAATCTGAAATTCATTGCTCCAATCGCGCGCAGGAAAGACCTCGCAGGACATTGCTGCCCCTCCGCTTCGGTGGTGGATTCCCCCTATTCCTCCGGGTTTGTTGTTTTTGTATCTAATGAACGCGCGTCATCCACATCACCGCACTGCAGAAGGGATAGACCATGATGCGTGGCATCCGCTGGCTCGCCGCATGTTTGTCGTTCTCCCTCTCTGGCTGTTCCGCCGGAGATCTCGAGCCCTCCGAGGCCTCACAGCCAGAGCAGAGCGTCCTCACGAGCGATGCCCGCCTCCAGGACATCGCGACGGCGCTGAGCGCGCTCCCCGACGTCCAGGTTCTGGGCTCACACGGTGACGGCGTGCCGTACATGATTCATGGAGAGCTGGGATGGGTGGGCCAGAGCCTCGCGGACGTCACGGTCTGGCAGGCCCACGAGTTGGTGACCACGGCACTGGAGCGCATCGCCCCGTCTTTCCGCCTCGACGCGCGCGACCTGGTGCCTCGGCGAATCGCTCGTGACACGCAGGGACGCACCCATCTCCGGTACTCGCAGACCAAGGACGGCCTGCCGGTGGTCGGTGGTGAGTTGGTGGTGCACCTGGATGCGTCTGGACGGGTGTACGCGGTGAACGGCTCGGCGCGGGACGGGGAGCAGGTTCCCTCCAGCCCCGGCATCGCGCTGGAGACCGCCCAGCAGGTGGCCTTGCGGAAAACGCCGGGCGCCAGCGCCTTGGAGGGCATGCCTCGCCTTGTTTATGTCCGTGCGACCGCGAAGGACCCGCTGCGGTTGACCTGGGAGGTGCGGGTGACGGGCACCGCCGCCGCTACGCCCCTGCGGGACCGTGTCTACGTGGACGCCTCGGATGCCTCCATCGTCCTGCGCGCGCCGGAGATCCACGACGCGCTCAACCGCAGGGTGTACAGTGCCAACAACGCCACCAGCCTCCCCGGTACGCTCAGGCGCGGCGAGGGGCAGGGGCCCACGGGCGATGCCCACGTGGACGGCAACTTCGACGTGCTGGGAACCACGTACGACTGCTTCAACACACTGTTCGGGCGTGACTCGATTGACAATGCGGGCCACACGCTCACCAGCACCGTGCATTACTCCACCCACTACGTGAATGCCTTCTGGGACGGCACGCAACTGGTGTGCGGCGATGGAGACGGGGTCAACGCCGGGCCGCTGTGCACGGACCTGGATGTGGTGGCCCACGAGCTGACCCACGCGGTGACGGATTTCGAGTCCGGCCTCATCTATACCGGCGAGTCCGGCGCGCTGAACGAGTCCCTGTCGGACATTTTCGCCTCCGTTTGCGAGAGCTGGTCGAACTCGTGGTCCATGGGCCCGGACATCTGGAAGATTGGCGAGGACATCTGGACGCCCGCCACGCCCGATGACGCCCTCCGATACATGAACGACCCGGTCCTGGACGGCGCCTCGCTGGACTACTACGGGGACTACTCGTCCGACACCGACGTGCATTACGCGTCGGGCATCTCGAACCTGGCGTTCAAGCTGCTGGCCACCGGCGGTGTGCATCCTCGCGGGCGCACCCCGACGGAAGTCCCAGGCATTGGCGTAGAGGCCGCTGCTCGCATCTTCTACAAGGCCAGCACCGACTACTTCACCGCCAGCACCACCTTCGAGCAGGCCAAGACCTATACCCAGTTCGCGGCGCAGGACCTCGGCTTCAGCGCGGCCGTGCTGGAGTCCGTGAGCCTGTCCTGGCAGGCCGTGGGCTTCCCTCTCTACTTCCCGACGTTCTGCACGACCCTTCCTCGCTTCAGCGGTACCGTGACGAACCTCAACGGCGCGGTGGGTTCGAACCGGTACTACTGCGCGGACGTCGGCGCATTCACCTCCCCGTACTTTACCCTTGGCGGAGGCACGGGTGACGCGGACCTTTACGTGCGATACGGCGCTGCTCCAACGAAGAGCGTCTACGACTGCCGCTCCTACTCGACGACCAACACCGAGGTGTGTACCGGCACGTCACGGCCCGTACCGGGCAGGTTCTGGGTCATGATCAACGGGTACCGGGCCTACTCCGGCGTGACGTTCAGCTATTCCTTCTGAGCGGTGCGCGGGCAGGGATGGCGGGCGGCTGCCCGCTCCGGGGACAGGGCCATCCCAGACTGAAGACGAGCATGTCCCTCCTCCACGGGGCCGTGTCTGGCGTATCGATTCAAGCGGTTGACGCGCCGCTCGAAGGTGGGCGGCGCGAATCCGATGAAAATCGTCAGGGTCGCGAATCCATAGGGCGGGATTTCGTCCAGGTGCTCCACCGCGGTGCTCGCCCACGGGTTGGGCGGATTGTCGATGGGGCGTGCCTTCACGCGCACAGGGTGGGGCTGAGAACCCGTTCAGTCAGGTGCCGGATGCGTGCGAGGTTGAGGGGAAGGCGCGCCCAGGAGCGTTACACCGCGACATTCCTCCGCATGGAAGGGCCGCGAATGAGATTCCTCCTGCTCCTGCTCTCTTTGTTTCTTTCGAGCTGTGCCTCCCCGGCCCGAGGCGTGGCCGCGCAAGGGGGCGCGGTGGCCTCTGATGCCGACCGGATTGTGCGTGACCTCTGCGACAAGCAGCTCGCGCTGCTCGGCGAGGAGTCCCACCACGGCAATGGCAGGACCATCGCTTTCAAAGCGGAACTGACCCGCAGGCTCGTGGAAGAATGCCAATACGATGCCTTTTTCATCGAGACAGGCATCTATGACTTCCTCCACCTCCAGGTGCTGAGAGAGGCGGGCCAACCCGTCAGCGAGGACCTGGTTGCCACTGCGATTGGTGGGATGTGGGCCAATCAGGAGATGGCGCCCCTGATTCCGTTCCTGTCCGAGCGGCTCAAGGCGGGGACCCTCGTCGCGGGTGGGATTGATGATCAGATCAACCGAGGCACCTACGCCCAGCGCGAGATGGCGCGCGAACTCATTCCCTTTCTGGAGGGCCCGAGGCAGGCCGCGTGCGGAGAGGAAATCGAGAGGAACATGTCCTGGAACTACGACGACGCCCACCCATATACGGCGGAGCACATGAAGTTCATCCTGGGCTGCTGGACGGAGCTGGGGGCGGTGCTCTCCAGGCCCGGAGTGGCTGTGACGCCGAGGGCTCGAGGCCAGTTGCAGATGGTCCGCAGCCTTGAGCGGAACTACACCCGTCAGGTCGCCGCGATGTCCCGGGCTCCGGACGCGTCTGGAGGGACCTGGAGCTGGAGCGATTTCGATGACCGCTCCCGCTCCATGTTCATGAATCTGGAATGGCACCTGGCCTAGTCATCCAGGCCCCGAAAGGCCATTGTCTGGCTTGCCACCGTTCATGCGGCGAAAGACCTCAAGGGCCTTGATGCGGACACCCGGCACGGGACGTCCTTCGGGTCCTACGTCCAGGAGAAGTTCGGGGCGCGGGCCTTCGTGTTGGGCTTCTCCGCGCGATCCGGGAGCTATTCCATCGGCAGCACCCCTCGCACGAATTCCCTCGCACCCGCGCGGGACGACTCCCTGGAGGGCTGGGCGTTTTCGGGCCACACCGGGGACACGCGGTATCTGGATGGGAGCCAGCTGCGTGACTTCGGGCCCCGAGTGGCGCGTCCCTTGAACGACGCGTGGATGACGGCCCCTTGGGCCACGGTCATGGATGGGCTGCTCATCTTCCGGGAAGAAGCCCCACCGCGCCCGGTGGCCCGGGCGAGCCCAGCGACGCATTGACCCCACCAGCGAGTCTCGGAGGGGTCAGGGGCGCTCCATCTTCCGTACCAATGTGAGAGTCATTGTTACCCCAGCCATCCAAGGACTGGCGCTCAATCCAAACCGAGACAAGCATGGTGGCGCCGTGCCCCGCTCCTCGACTGGCCCCAGGTCCTGGGGCCCCGGAGTCACCATGCAGCCTCATTCGCTGTTCTCCCGCGTCGCTTGTCTATTTTCACTCGTCACCCTGGGTTGTGGCGCTCCTGATGCAAAGGAGCCCGCGGCCCAGGCGGACCAGCCCTCCGCGGTAGGTCACTACCGCTGCATCCCGCTCTCCGCGGAAGCGCTGCGCGTGACGGCACCGTCCACGGCCCTCGTCGTGGGAGACTCACGGCAGGAAGCCCAGGTCACCACGGCCCGGCTCTGCCCCAGCGGGCAGGTGCCCCAGGCGGTGTACAACCCGGCGCCGCCGCGCCCGCTCGCGTCCTGGCTGCCCGCGATGCCCGGCGCGTCCGAAGACAATCGTCCCGTCCATGCGAGCGCCGACTCCATCTTCTACGTGGGGGTGTACAAGCCGACGTCAGAGACGGGTTACTCGCTGGGGGTGGGCGCGCGTCTTCAGATCAACAACCCCCAGGTCGCCCACACCTTGGACCAGGCCAGCACGGTGGTGTCGATGGTCCGGGGCAGCAGCACGTCGATTGTCGCGACGGGCTACCGCAAGTTCCAGACGTCGTATCCCACCCTGCTCGTCGGCCACACGGTGGGAGGCGTCTTCCAGCACGTCACGGGCTGGGTGCAGGTCCACCCGAGCTACTACCCGGGGATGGACCTGAGCGGCTACATCGGCGCGAAGCCGCGTTTCTTCGTCCTCTATTCGGGAACCGACTGGTGGGTGTATTTCAATGATGCCTGGGTGGGCTACTTCCCCGGCTCACGGTGGGGCGGCGCCTTCACGTCGGGCGACATGGCCCACTGGTACGGTGAGGTGTTCGACGCGGGTGCGCGCCTGCCGCCGGTGACGGACATGGGCAACGGCTTGTTCCCACCGAACGCGGCCTCCGGCGCCATCGACGAGATGTGCACCCACTCGGGCACCAACTGCTACAGCATTGGTGCCGGGCAGACGTATGTCTCCAACGCCGCGTATTACGGCCTGTACTACCCGGGCCTGTCGAACCTCCGTTACGGCGGAAACGGCGGCGGGTAGCCACCGCTCGGAAGCTTGGGAGACGGGCGTGTCCTCGCTCTGGGGGCATCGCCCGGTGTGTAGATTCAAGGGGTTGACGCGCCGCTCGGGCATCGGGCGGCGCGGTCCGGAGAAAATCGTCGAGGTCGCGAATCCGTTCGTCGGGTGCCCGCCTCTTAGTGGGCAAGGCAGGGCATTTTCCCCGCCGCCGTCTTCCAGGGACTCGCATGGCCGCCGCCCACCCGTTGCCCGCTGCTCCCGACGCGATGCTGCTCGCGGCCCACGCGGGGGATCGCGACGCGATGCTCCGCCTCCTCCAGGCGCTCCAGCCCAACCTCAGGCGGTACGCGCAGCAGCGCTGCTTCATCAGCGACATCGACGACGCGGTCCAGGAGTCGCTGCTCTTGCTGGCCCGCCACCTGGGCTCGGTCCGGAAGCTGGCGTCCCTGTCGGGCTGGTTGTTCCGCATCGTTCAACGCGAGTGCCGCCGCCTGGGGCGCGTGGCCCTCAAGCAGGACCCCTACGAGGAGGCGCGGGCCGACCAGTGGATGGTCTCGCACACGCCGGACTCCGCTCGACTCGATGTGGCCTCAGCGCTGGAGTCATTGCCTCCGCACTACCTCGAGGTTTTCCTGTTGCGCGACTTCGAGGAGCTGTCCATCCGCGAAATCTCGGAGCGCCTGGGCGAGGACGTGCCCGCCGTGAAGAGCCGGCTGCACCGGGCCCGCGCCATGGTGCGCGAGTACCTGCTGGCCTGACCTTTCATCCCCGCCTCATCGACATCCGAAGAAGGAGACCTGTCATGGCCAATCCCATGTCCACCCTCGGCATCATCCACACCGTGCTCAGCCTGCCCCCCATCGTCTTCGGTGTCTGGGGCTTCCTTCGCGACGGACGCATCGACCCCGGCACCCGCGTGGGCCGGCTGTACCTGCTCGGCATGGTGGCGTCGATTCTCACGTCGTTCGGTCTCTCCATCACGGGCGGCTTCAACCCCGGTCATGGACTGGGCCTGCTCGCGCTCGTGCTCATGGCGGTGGGCGTCGTCGCCTCGCGCGTGGGTGGGTTCGGTCGCGCCACGCCCTACGTGGAGACGCTGACGCTGTCCGCCAGCTTCATGGTGCTGCTGGTGCCCGGCATCAACGAGACGCTGACGCGCCTTCCCGCGGGCCAGCCCATCGCCAGCAGTCCGGAGTCGCCGCCCGTGCAGACCGCCCTGCTCGTGCTGGTGGCCTTCTTCTTCCTCGGTGCCACGTACCAGGTGCTGAAGCTGCGGGCGCTCGCGCGAAGGAGCCCGGCGGTCGGCTCGGCGGCGTGACGCCTGCTTCGCCTGGGTCATTCCCCCTGACGCCGCTGCGGGAATCAGCGACGGCGCCTACGCCTCCAGTCGCTTGCGCAGCACTCCAACACGGCTGCGGCCCACAGGCAGTCGGGTGCCGTCTCGCAGCTCCACCGAGGTGCGCGAGCCCTCCGTGGAGATGAGCTCGCGGATGTCCGTCACTCGGATGAGATAGGAGCGGTGGATGCGGAAGAAGTCGGCGGGGAGCAGTTGCTCGAGCCGCTCCAGGCTCTTCTCGCTCAGCTCGGTGCCGCCTCCTCGCAGGACCAGCTCGGTGTAGTCGCCAGCGCCCTGGATGTACGCGACGGAGTCCAGGGGCACGAGGACCACGCCTCCGCCCTTCCTCACCGCGAGAGCCCGCAGGGGAGTGGCCGCGCGGCTTCCCACTCGGGCGAGCGCGAGGGCGAGCCGCTCCGGCGTGTATGGCTTGGGCACGAAGTCCAGCACCCCCAGCTCGAAGGCGCGCAGCGCCTGGTCTGTGTTCGCGGACACCACCACTGTCTGGAACGCGCCCGCGGCCACCTCCTCGAGCAGCGCGAAGCCGTCTTCCCCCGAGAGGTTCAGGTCCAGCAGCAGTACGTCCACGGTGCGCTCGGCCAGCAGCTCGCGTGCCTCGTCCAGACTCGCGCACACGCGCGGGGGCGGAGCGTCCGGCCCCAGTTGCTGCTCGCACAGCCGGGCGAGACGGCGCGCCGCCAGTGGCTCGTCCTCCACGATGAGCAGTCTCACGCCGGCACCTCCACCCGCGTCCTCCAGCCCGCATCCGTGGGCCCATCCTCGAGCCTCCACGCACCAGGGAAGGCCTCCTCCAGACGCGCGCGCAGGTAGCGCGAGCCGGTGCCCTCACCACCTCCCGGGCGCGTCCCCGTGCCCGGAGGCGCGAGGAAGACGTAACGCCGACGGGGCCCCGTGCCTTCGGCGACGAGGCTGCTTTCGAGTCGGAAGGTGTGGGGCGAGACGTAGCGGTTGTGACTGAAGGCGTTCTCCAAGAGCGTGTGCAGCAGGGCAGGGGGGACGGGGGCCGACAGGTCCACGCCCTCGGTCTCCAACTGGAAGGCCGTGCCTTGTCGGCAGCCCATGACCTCCAGATGGGCGCGACACAACTCCAACTCGCGAGCGAGCGGGATGGTGCGCTCACCGGAGACGGCGAGCAGGTGCCGGTACACCGCGCCCAGGGCCTCGATGAAGCGCACGGCCTGCGCGGGCTCCGTCTCCACCCACTCGCTCAGCGCGCCCAGCGTGTTCATCAGGAAGTGCGGCTGCAGGCTGCGCTTGAGCAACTCCAGTTGCAGGCGCTCCGCGGCGCGCGTCGCACTCTCGAACCGCTCCTGCTGATGGCGCTGCCGCCGGGCATGTATCGCAGTGAGGCAGACCAGGAGCCCTCCGAAGGCGACGAAGAAGCCGCGCTCGGAGAAGCCCCAGGGTTCCAACAGGTAGAGCGTCCCGGCGAAACAGAGCCCCGCCAGCGCGCCCAGGGCTCCCCCCGGTTCCCCTCTCCGCCACGCGCGCACGGCGAGCGCCGTGGAGACGACGAGCGAGGCCCCGAGCGCCACGCTGTTCTTGGCATCGAAGCCCGGAACGAAGACGAGCGCGAGCAGCCCCAGTCCCAGTCCCACCCACCGCAGCCAGCGGAGTGGCTCGCCGAAGGCCGCGTGGACGGTCGCTGGCAGCAGCGCCGCCACCGCCAGCACGGCCGCCGCCTGCAGTCGCAGCCGCAGCGCATGCTGTGGGTAGGGATAGTTGGCGAGCCCGCGCCACGACTCCATCAGGACGAGCGCCGCGGCGGCGAGGCACAGCACGCCGAGCAGGAGCGTGGCGAGCCCACCGTGAGCGAGCCGCACGCGCACGAGGTGGTAGAGCCCCATCAGCACCAGCGCGCCCAGCATGCAAAGGGCTGGCACCAGTCCGAGCATCCGCATCTGAGCGAGTGACGCGGCCTCGCCCACCTGCATGTAGTGGACGGTGCCCACGGGCTGGAAGCCGAGTCGATGCGCGGAGATGCGCATCGTCAGCACGTGAGGGCCGGGCGCGCTGAGTCCGGTCGGAAGCGGGAGCAGGGCATCGACCCGTCCTGGTACCTCCTCCGAGGGCGTCCGCCCCACCTGTCCGTTGCGGCCCAGCAGCCCGCCGTCCCACCACGCCTCCCATGACCCGAGCACCGACAGGGCGAGGGCAGGTGTCGGGGCTCCGGCTTCACGCGGGGGCACGTCCACCTGCGTGCGCAGCCAATAGGGGCCCGTCCCCTCGTTCACCTGGTCGGCCGCCACCGTGCGCCAGCCCCGTGCGTCTCCGGAGAGCGCGACCTCCGGGGAGAGATCCTCCGTGTTCACCTGCACCAGTCCCTGCCGCGCGGAGGGCAGCGCGGCCGAAGCGGTGAGCGAGAGCGCGAAGCATCCCGCGAAGAGGGCGGAGGACATCATGGGCCTCAACATACGCGGCCTGGCGCCGCCCCACGCGCATTCCGGCGACACCGCGAGACGTTGGGCGACCGGCACCCCACGTGCCGTGCTGGCCACCGCATTCTCCTCCCTGAAGCCCTTCTCGGAGGAACGCCATGCGTGCCGTGCTCCTGCTTGCCCTCATCCTTCCGTTGTCCCTCGCCCAGGCCCAGGGCCTCCAACTGCAGCCCCACACCTTCCAGGCCCACGACGGTCGCACCGTTCAGGCGGAGCTGGGCACCCTCACCGTGCCCCTGCGCCATGCCCACCCCGAGGGCCCGGGCTTGCCCCTGCGCTTCGTGCGCTTCAAGAGCACGAGCCCCTCGCCCGGGGCGCCCATCGTCTACCTCGCGGGTGGCCCTGGCGGCTCCGGTATCGAGGCCGCACGGTATGGCCGCTTCGATCTGTTCCTCGCCTTGCGCGAGGTGGCCGACGTCATCGCGCTGGACCAGCGCGGCACCGGCCAGTCGAACCCCCATCCCGAGTTGAAGCAGCTGTGGGCCATCCCGCTCGACCAGCGCATGGACGAGGCGCTGCTCACCTCCACGGTGAAGAAGGCCGCCGCGGAGGCGAGCCGGACCTGGACCGCGGCCGGCGTGGACCTGGGGGCCTTCACCACGGTGGAGAACGCCGACGACCTGGAGATGCTGCGCAAGGCGCTGGGCGCGCCGAAGCTCAACCTCTGGGGCATCAGCTACGGCACCCACCTGGGCCTCGCCTACGTGCGGCGCCACGCGGAGCGGGTGGACCACATCATCCTCGCGGGCATCGAGGGGCCTGATGACACCTGGAAGCGGCCTGCCCACGCGGAGGCGCTGCTCGGGCGCTGGGAGGCCGTGTTGCGCGCCGAGGGTGAGCGCGGGCCCGGCCTGAAGGCACGGCTGGCGAAGCTGGTGAAGTCGTTGCGGAGCAAGCCGCTCACGGTGGAGTTCACGGACGAGGAGAAGGGTGACCGCCGCACCTGGAAGGTCAGCCCCTTCGACCTTCAGTGCCTCGCCTTCGAATCCCTGAGGGACCCGGCCACCTTCCGGCGCTTCCTCCCCCTGCTCACGGCGTTGGAGTCCGGGAACCATGAGGCGATGGCGCCGTTCGCGGGCAGGCTTCGCGAAGGCTTGCTGCGTCCCATGTCGCTCGCGATGGACGCGGCCTCCGGTGTGAGTCCGGCGCGACGCGCCCTCATCGAGCGGGAGGCGGCGAAGGCGGTGCTCGGTGGCAGCGTCAACCCGGGCGCCCTGCTGGCGGAGGATGTGGCCGGCGTGAGCGACCTGGGAGAGTCCTTCCGTGGCCCTCTCAAGGCCGACGTGCCCGTGCTCCTCATCAGCGGCACCCTGGATGGGCGCACGAGCCCTGACAACGCGGAGGCGCTGCGCCCCGGACTCTCCCGGGCCGTGCACCTGGTGCTGGAGGGCGCGGGACACGACGGCCTCTTCCAGTCGGACCCGCGCATCCTGGAGCGGATGAAGTCCTTCCTGAAGGGTGAATCGCTCCGCGACGAGCGAATGGAGATCAAGGCGAAGCCCTGAGGTCTCCCGCTCGCCCCGCGCTCGTGTGGGGGACGGGCCGCCGCCTCGCGGTCGTCGAGGAGGCGGCCTGACCTCCGCCTGCCGCCGGGCCGGTGCACCGCTCTTGCTCCGGCCGCACCTTCAGCGCGCAACGGCACTCGAACGCGGAGGCAGGACGATGAAGCAGCGCAAGCTGGGTCGGCAAGGGCTGGTGGTCTCGGAGCTGGGGCTCGGGTGCATGGGGATGAGCGAGTTCTACGGCGCCGGGGATGAGGCGGAGTCCCTGCGCACCATCCACCGCGCCCTCGAATTGGGCATCACCTTCCTCGACACCGCGGACATGTACGGGCCCTTCACCAACGAGGAACTCGTGGGCCGCGCCATTCGAGGCCACCGCGAGCAGGTGGTGCTGGCCACGAAGTTCGCCAACGTGCGTGGCGCCAAGGGCGAGTTCCTGGGCATCCGGGGCGACCCGGCCTATGTGAAACAGGCGTGCGAGGCCTCGCTCAAGCGCCTGGGCGTCGACCACATCGACCTCTACTACCAGCACCGCGTGGACCCGAAGGTGCCCATCGAGGACACGGTCGGCGCGATGGCGGAGCTCGTGCGCGCGGGCAAGGTGCGCTACCTCGGCCTGTCCGAGGCCGCGCCCGAGACGATTCGCAAGGCGCACGCCGTCCACCCCATCTCGGCGCTGCAGACCGAGTACTCCCTGTGGACGCGCGACGTGGAGGAGGACGGCGTACTCTCCACGGTGCGCGAGCTGGGCATCGGCTTCGTCTCCTACAGTCCACTGGGGCGCGGCTTCCTCACCGGCCAGTACAAGCGCTTCGAGGACCTGCCCGCGGACGACTTCCGACGACAGAACCCGCGCTTCCAGGGAGACAACTTCCAGAAGAACCTGGACCTCGTGCAGCGCGTGGAGCAGCTCGCGAAGCAGAAGGGCGTGACGTCCGCGCAGCTCGCGCTCGCATGGGTGATGTCCCGAGGCCCGGACGTGGTGCCCATCCCCGGCACCAAGCGCGTGAAGTACCTCGAGCAGAACGCGGGTGCCGCGCGCGTGGAACTCACGGGCGCGGACCTCGCCCAGCTCGACTCGGTGTTCCCGGTGGGAGCGGCGACGGGGCTTCGCTACCTGGACATGAGCAGCGTGCACCGCTGACGCGTTCGCAAGAAGGCGCTCACCGGCGCTGGGGCGCCCTGGAAGTCACGGGCGATGGGATGCCCGCATGACGCCGTGAACGGCTCCGGGGTGGCGCGGCTTGCGCGAAGAATGGCAAGCCGCGCCCGTCCGGCATCAGGGCACGGTGGTGCGCCGGCGCAGATGCGCCACGCCCACGGAGGGGATGCGGCGCGCGTCGCGTCCGGCCTCGGCGATGAAACCTCCCAACCAGATACCGTCGGGTGTCAGCGCCACGGCATCGACGCTGATGGCGTTGACGCCCCCTCCAATGGGCAGCAACCGTTCGCCATTGAAGACATACGCATGGGTGGGGCCCCCGCCTTCGGGAATGATGGTGCCCACGGCGACGAGGTCGCTCCCGCTGGGGACGAGCTTCCGGAAGCTATGGACACCGCCCCGGCTCTCGTTCATGGGCGGCGGCAGCCCGTTTTCAGCCGTCGCCAACTCCACCCAGGCGGTACCGTCCCAGTGTCCGAGTGTGATGCGGTCTGGCACGGGCAGGCCCTCCGGCCCCAATTCCATGTTGGTGCTCGCGAAGATGCCGCGCTCCCCGTAGGCGACGGTGATGACGGAGGTGCTCAGTCCTTCGCCCAGGGGCTCGAAGGCGGTGCCGTTCCAGTGGACGATGCGCCGCGCCGCCAATGTGCCCACGTGCGTGAACTCGCCCGCGGCGACGAAGGCGGGGTGGTCGGGGTCCTCGTTCTCGGGACGAAGGGCCAGCGCGGACACGGGGCTGTCGAAGCCGTCCGCCACCAGCACGAAACGCTCGCCATCCCAGCGGACCACGCGCCCGGTGGTGTCCAGCAGGGTCGACAGCCAGGGTCGTCCGAGCGAGTCCAGGGTCATGTCGAAGATGAAGCCGTGTGCGCTCAGGTCTCCGAGTGACCGCCACGCTTCCCCGGTCCACGTGAGCACGTGCGACTGGAGGGCGTTCCAGTCAGTACACGAGACATAGATGTCGCCCCGGGCATTCACAGCCAGGTCCGAGCACTCCATCTCCGGCAGTGCCGCCAGCGGCTTCCAGCCCGCGTCACTGAATTGCAGCACGGTGCGCGGAACCGCCTCGCCACCCGCATGGGAGATTTCGCCCAGGATGTGGACGGTGCACTGGGGGCCTCCCGTCGCCATCACATCGGGTCGCCCGCTCAGTCCGTCGCC
This sequence comes from Myxococcus sp. CA051A, assembly GCF_013336705.1. Classification (NCBI taxonomy): domain Bacteria; kingdom Pseudomonadati; phylum Myxococcota; class Myxococcia; order Myxococcales; family Myxococcaceae; genus Myxococcus; species Myxococcus sp. CA051A. Next base: position 1,219,073 of record NZ_JABUMS010000001.1, read on the forward strand.
GGACTCGCCGCCCTCGGTCCGCCACTGGCCGTCTTCGTAGGAGACGAGGCTCTGGGATGCCGCGCCGTTGACGCTGGGGAAGGTGCCCGCGACATAGAGGCGCTCACCGTCGAGCAGGAATCGCTGGATGGGGACTTCCCACAGGGGGAAGGCGGAAGGGCCCTCATCGCCACAGTAGAGCGGCGCGAACCAGACGGTCCGGTTGGGCAGCGTGGCATTGGGCCACGGCTCCCATCCGGTGGTGGGCGACCACTGCGCCAGGGCATTCGCGGGGATGGCCTTGGGGTCGTTCCAGGCATGGCCGTTGACGTGGGAGAAGCATCCACCCACGTGAAGCTTGCCGTCGTTGAACACCAGGTCCGTCACGACGCCGGGGAACTGCCCGGTGCTGACGCCTTTGTTGAGCATCTCCCACGCGGTGCCATTCCAGCGGGCGATGGAGCCCACGCCATCCATGCTGAAGTCGTAGGCGAACGTGCCACCCGCATAGGGCGTCCCGTCGTCTCCGAGCGCGAGCGCGAAGACGCCGTTGCCGATCAGAGGGAGGTCGTACGCCTCCCACGTGCTCCCATTCCACCGGGCGACCATGTTGCTGGAGATGCCACCCACCTGGGAGAAGCCGCCGCCCACCCAGACGTCATCACCGTCGACGAGCAGCTCGTAGACGGGGCCATTGGCGGGGCCTCCGGTGGGGAACCGCCAGGTGCTCCCATCCCAGATGGCCAGGCCGATGGCCCCGTTCTCCGCGAGCTGGAACTGCCCCGCGACCCAGAGCTCTCCCTTGATGAAGGCCATGGTGCGAACCAGGCCGTCGAACCTGCCGATGACGCGAACACCTTCGGGCGTCGCGAGCCACACCTCACCCGAGCGCGCGCCGAACGTGTCGTTCGTCGCCAGGGCGAGCGTGGTGTCGTCCTTCGCCGCGACGGAAGAGAAGCCCGCGCCGGGAAGCCCTTGCTCCCATGTTCTCTGGAGGGGTTGCCACTTTCCGTCGTGGCGCTGGATGAGTGGAGGCGTGGCCTGCGTGCCGAGCCAGCGGAAGTACCCGGCGGCGACGAGGTCGCCCGAGGGCGTCTTCGCGAAGTCATACACATGGGGCACATGGCCATCCATGCCGGAGACGCCCGCGATGGAGAAGCGGGGGTCCCATTCTCCGTTCTGGAGGACGTCCGTCACCGTCGGCGCGCAGGAGGTCCCCGCATCGGGTTCACCTCCGCCCGCATCGGGCTGGCCTGCGTCAGGAGTGCCGGAGTCAGGCTCGCCAGCATCCGCGGGGCCGGCATCGGGACCAGGGCCTCCGCCAGAGTCGGGGATGCCAGCGTCATCAGGGCCCGCATCGGGCGTGGGCTTCGGCGGGTCATCACTACAAGCGGTGAAGAGGAGTGCCACGACGAGGAACAGGGAAACACGATGCGTCCAGGAGTTGATCAGGGGTGTGCGCATAGGGGGTCACACACGACTGCAATTGCCGGACCCTTTCTCGTCTTATGGTGTTTCAAGTATTTCAGACGACTTCGAGCGACGCCGTCGCACCGAGAGCCTCGAGCCCCTGAGGTTCTCTCAGGAATTTGAGGCTCTCGGTGCGCTTGAGTCCGTCATCTGAGGCACACGGACAGCGCGTACCCACATCGGCCCTTCATCAGGAACGGTGTTGAGGCCTCATCGTCCCGGGGGGCCCGCCTTCGCGAGCAGCTCCACGAAAGAGGTGAGGTGGGGTGTGGGGCGCACGGCGCGGGGCCACACGGCGTGCCAGTGCCTGCGCAGTCCCTTGCGTGTCACACGCACCGCGACCAGCGTCCCGCGTGAGAGCTCCGGGGCCACCGCCCAGCGGGCCAGCACCGCGATGCCGAGCCCGGCCTTGGTCAACTCGACGAGCGCCTCGGTCAGCTCCACATGGGACACGCGCGCGGGGGAGACGCCGGCGGGAGTGAGCACCTGTTGGAACAAGGTGCTCTCGGTGAGGGGGATGCTGTAGAGCAGCACGTGCTCGCGCGCGAAGTCGGCGGCTTGCAGGACGCCGCGGCTGGCCAGGGGATGTTCTGGTGCCATGACGGCGACGAGCTCGTCCTCGAAGAGGGGCGCATGTGCGAGGCGCCGGTGCCGCGTCGGCGCGCTGACGATGCCCAGGTCCAGCGTCCCCGCCAGCAGCGCCTCCACCGGGCGGCGCGTGGCCTCCACTGCGATGCGCACCTCCACCTGGGGATGGCGGATGGAGAACCGCCGGAGGACCGCCGGCAGCCAGTGGTAGGCCGTGTAGCACTCCGTGGCGAGCCGGAGGATGCCCTGCGACGTGTGCGCGAGCCGTGCAACGTCCGCTTCGGCGGCTTCCACCTCGGCCATCACCTTGCGTGCGGCTTCGAGGACGCGTTGGCCGGGGCCGGTGAGCACCATGCGTCGGCCCTCGCGCTGGAACAGCTCGGTGCCCAGCCGCTCTTCCACGTCGCGGAGTTGGTGGCTCAGCGCGGGCTGGGACAGGTGCAGCACGCGCGCCGCCGCCGTCACCGAGCCGGTGTCCACCACGGCCGCCACCAGTCGAAGGTGTCTCACGTCCAGGGTCATCCATTCGATTCTCGCATGGATGGATTCGGAGGATGCGTTGGACGCATGGAGGAAACTTCGGGAGAACCCACGCCTGCTCGCTGACGAGAGGTGCCGGGATGGGCTTGAAGACGCTGCGATTGGCCCCTGAGGTCTGGGTCGTCACGGGGGAGGCGTATGACTCGAATGCCACGCTGTTCCTCCGGGAGGGTGAGGTGCTGATGGTGGACGCGCTCGCGAGCCGGGCGGACGCGGAGGCGCTCCGGGAGTGGGTGGCTGGCTCCCTTCGGGCCCGGGTGCGGCAGGTGGTCTGCACGCATGGCTTCAGCGACCACCTGGCGGGGCTCCAGGCGTTCCCCGAGGCGTCGGTGTGGGCTCACGCGCGGTTCGAGGAGACCTTTCGCCTGGAGCGCTTCCGCTCGGACGAGGAGACGGGCTTCTACCGTGCGCCGGACCGGTGCGTGGACGCGCCGTTGTCGCTGGAGTGGGGACGGTACACGCTGGACGTGTTCCCGAATCCCGGGCACACGGCGAGCACGCTGAACCTCGACGTCCCCGCGTTGGACGTGTTGCTCAGCGCGGACATCGCGGTGGGGAACATGGCCTACGTCGCGTATGGCGAGCCGGCCGACATCGATGCCGCGCTGGCCCGGGCCGAGGCGAGGGGGCGCACGAGGGTCATCCAGGGGCACGGCGGGGTGTCCTCCGCGCGCACGCTGGGGGCCGCGCGACACTACCTGCGGGCGCTGGAGGCGGCCGTGCGCGAGACGCGGGGCGTGCCGGAGCGTGTCCGCGCGATTCCGCTCGGAGCCTGTCTTCCGGAGGACGTGGAGGGAGGCGACTTCGAGGCGTTCTTCCACCGGAGGAACCTGGACGAGGTGCTCTCTCGGGGGCTGTGGTCCGCGTCGCCCCCGGGGGAGAGGACAGGACGGAGCGGATGAGCGCGACGGGGGCTGTGCGCGGCCAGTAAGGTGGCTGCATGGCTCTCACCTCCCACCTGCGCGTCGTGCTGCACCAGACGCAGGGCCCGGACAATCTCGGCGCAGTGGCGCGCCTGGCTGCGAACTTTGGCGTGGCGGAGCTCGTGCTCTCCGATCCTCAACTGCAGGAGATGGACGGCGCCCGGCGCATGGCGGTGCACGCCGGCCATGTCCTGGAGGCCGCGCGAATCGTTCCCACCCTGCCCGAGGCGCTGGAGGACGTGGTGCTCGCGGTGGGGACCACTTCGCGGCAGAACCTGCGCGGCATGCCCACCCTTTCTCCCGAGGATGCGGTGGCGCTGCTGGCGCTGCACTCGCAGCGGGGGAAGGTGGCCCTGGTGCTTGGGGGCGAGAAGCGCGGCATGTCCGATGAGGACCTGAGCCACTGCCAGCAGGCGCTCGTCATTCCCACGCGGCCCGAGCAGCCCTCCATGAACCTGGCGCAGGCGGCGGCGGTCCTCCTGTACCTCTGCGCGCGCGAGCAGGTGGAGGTGGCGTCACCGGGCGCGGTGGAGGGCGCGCCGCTGCGGCTGGTGCAGGCGCTTCAGTCCTGGATGCGATTGGTCCTCCTGGAGGTGGGGTTCCTCAATCGGCAGGGACCGGATGCACTGCTCGCGGAGATGACCCACTCGCTCACCCGCTCGGCCCTGACGAGGCGGGAGGTGGAGCTGTGGCTGACCGCCTTCAAGCAAATCTCGCGTCTCGTGGTGGGCCCGACGGCGCGTCCGGAATCCGACAAGAAGGGCTGAGGCGTGCGGAGGACTCCAGGTCCACGAGCACTGCCCGGGGGCCGTCGTCATCCAGGACGGGTGGGTGGTGTACGGTGCCCGCGGGATTCAGCCCTGGATCGAAGGAGCGATATGCGCATCACTCGGATGGCCGTCGTGTTGTTGTCCACCCTCGCTGTCCTCTCCTTGGTGGGAGGGGCGGGTGAAGCCGTTGCCCAGACGAGCCCCAAGCTCGTCGCCAATGGCATGAAGATCATCTTCAACCCGGCCTATCCGGAGGCCTTCTGCACAATGGGCCCGGTCGGAACCGACAGCTATGGCAACCGTGTCGGCATCACCGCGGGACACTGCCTCGACGGTGGCGACACCTACGAAGGTGTCCTGATTCCCTATGGTCTGGCGCCCATCTACGACGCCAACGACGTGGCGTTTGGCCCCATCGGATACATGCGATTCATCAAGCCGAAGGCACTCCAGCCGTTTCTGGACTACGCCATCCTCCAGTTCGTCGAGGACGTGCAGCTCTCGGCCCAGGGCCCGCATCTCAAAATCACCGGGGTGCTCGTGGTCGAAGGCAGCCGGGAGAACCTGCTGGGTGCCGCCTGGTTCAACAACAACGAGCTGGTGACGTCGGCGCCGTCCGGCACCTACTACGGCCGTATCACCAACAACAGCAATGGTCTGTACCAGTGCTGGGCCCAGCACGCGGCCGGCGACTCGGGAGGCCCTGTCATCTGGCATGTTCCGGGGAGCGCGTACCCGTCGTCGTCGAACAACTTCCAGTCCGAGGGGCCGTGGGCCGGCATCACCACCCGTCGGTCGATTGCCATTCCGCCGTACGTCTACACCTCATCGGCCAACATCCTGAAGGACCTCCGCCTTCGGGACGCGGCCAGCGGGTTCGACGGCACGGTGATGGGGGCGGGATTCCAGACGACGCCCTGAGCGGAGAGTGTCGCGGCTACATGCCTGGGGCCGTCACTCGCGCAGCCAGGCGAGGATGACGTCCTTGTCGCCCGTCGCCAGCACGTATGGCGTGCCTGGGGCGATGACGCCCTTGCGGGCCGCGACACCTTCCACCGCGTCCTGCGCGTGGGTGAGCTGCACGCCTGCTCCACCTCCGCCGAGAACGAGGGGCGCACCCATCTTGAGGTCGAGCACCACCACCTGGCGCCGCGCGGGTCGCGGCTCCGCCATGTCCACGATGACGAAGTCACCCGCGAAGCGACGCTGGTCGCAGCGGAAGACCCACAGGTTCGGCTTTCGGCCGAGCAGCTCTTGCGCGAAGGGCTTCTCGTCACTCTTCATGACGTAGCGCTCGGAGAGCAGGCTGGCGGTGGAGAGCGGATAGCCCTCCTCTTTCGCGAGGAGCAGCGCCCACGGATTCGCGAGCCGGAGCTGCGACAGCAAGACGGGCAGGACGATGGGAGGCTCGCGAGGCATGGGTGGGCGTGCTCGACGGGCGGGGTTGCTCGTGTCGGACAGTCATTCAAACACGTCGCGGCACCCCTGGGTTCCAGCGTGCCCCCTGGCTCTGGTAAGGGGACGCGGTTGTCAAACCACACCCTGGAGTCTTCGCATGTCCCGAATTACCCGCCACGCGCTCGTGCTCGCCCTGATGCTCACTTCCACCTCTGCTCTCGCGGGTTCGCAGTGGGTGCAGGCGCGCACGGTGCTCAACACGTGCGGCTACTTCAGCACCTCCCAGGCGGAAATCACCCTCACGTACCGCAACGATGACCTGCCCTGGGGGACGAGCGTGTTCCTCATCTACGGCTGGGGCGGGAGCACCGGCCCCACCAGCACGTTCGACTGGGCTCCGGCTCCGCAGACCGTCGAGGCGCCGGCGGTGGCTCCGTACCACTGGGGTACCACGGTGACGGGTGTCATCCGGGCGCGGTCGTCCACGCAGTACACGAGCATCAACTACGTCTGGAAGGTGGTCCTCCCGGATGGTCAGGAGTTCTACGAGAAGGGCAATGGCTCCACCTACGGCTACTACGCCGCGGACTTCTCGCAGGTGCCCATGCCGTGCACCAACACCGCTGGCAGCTTCATCGGAACTCCGACTCCGCTGATCATCACCACCGTCGTCAAGAACTGACGGTCCTTCCGAGCACGGGCGTCCCGTGCATGGCGAGGATGGCCCCTCACCCGTCGGTCATCGATGGGGTGGGGGCCATCGGCGCAACGCTGGAGGAAACGGCGGCCACGGTCACCCGATACAGCCCTCTGCGATACTCAAGGCTTGTTTCAGCCCGCGAGGTCCTCGGGTGTTTGTTTGCGAATGATTGTCAGGGGCCTGGACTGAGGAGTGACGCCACTTCGCTCACCAGTCGATGCGCGCGCCCCGGAAGTCGAAGAAGCCTCCGCTGTCCTGCGGCGTCACGCGGTCCAGCACCGCGAGCAGCCCCGCGGCGGACTCGGACACCTGTGTCGGTGCGCTCGCGCCGCCCATGTCCGTCTGTACCCATCCGGGACTGATGGTCACCACGATGAGTCCCTCGCCGCGCAAGTCCGCCGCGAGCGAGCGCGTCGCCATGTTCAGCGCCGCTTTCGACATCCGGTAGCCGTAGCCTCCGCCCGACGTGTTGTCCGTGATGGAACCGAGCCCCGAGCTGAGGCTGGCGATCTTCGCCCCGGGCGTCCCGCGCAGTCGCGGCAGCACCGCGCGAGTCACTCGCAGGGCACCGAGCGCGTTCACCTGCAGCATCTGGAGCGCGTCCTCGAGCGAGACATCCTCGAGGTCGTCTCGCCGGGTGCGCCGGCCCGCGTTGTTGATGAGCAGGTCCACTGGCTCCGTCAGCGCGGCGGCGAACGCGCGCACGCTCTCGTCGCTGGTCACGTCGAGGGCATACACCCGCAGCCGGCCGCCGGAGGCATCCGCGAGGGCGGTGAGTTCGCGGGCCTCCGCCGGCTCTCGGGCTCCCGCGTGCACCGTGTCGCCGCGCGCGAGGTACTGCCGGGTGAGCTCCAGGCCGATGCCACGGTTGGCGCCTGTGATGACGAGATTCATGGCGCCGGACCATAGACCTGGACCTCGTCTGATGGGGGGACTGTGGGGCACGTGGGCCACACGATGGGGGGTTGTCCCCCCTGTCTCCGCGCCAGTGCTCCCGTGTCGCCGAGCGCATCCGTGGAGGAGTTCGTGTGAGCGCCCCATGGCATGTCACTTGCCTGGGCCCACGCGCGGGCGTTCAGCCATCTTGTCTCGGAGCAGTGCATGACCACGGGCCGTCTGAGCCGATGTTTGTCTCCTTGGATTCTCTTCGTGTCGCTCTCACTCGTCGTCGCGGGATGCGACTCGTCGGACCCCTCTCCTGGGGAGCAGCCCTCACCCGACGGCGGGACGACGTCACCGGATGGAGGAGGGCCGCGGCCCGACGGCGGGACGACGTCACCGGATGGAGGAGGGCCGCGGCCCGACGGAGGGACGACTTCACCGGATGGCGGGCAGCAGCCTCCTCCCGAGTTCACCTGGGGCCATGGCACGGAGACCGGCACGCTGGTGGGCAACGTGTGGACGCCGGGGCGTGACGCGACTGGGCTCGTGAACGAGGTGTCGTGGGCGCTCGTCCCGAAGGACCGGTGGATTGAAGTCGCGGGGACGCCGCTCACCACGCTCGACGCGGAGGTCAAGGCGGCGCTTCCTGGCTTCCGGGACCTCGGCTCGCAGGGAATCGCCGGGGTCATCAACGCGTACTCAGGGGTGGCGCTGGATGCGCCGCGCGCGCGTTGGTGGGCCTTCGGTGGAGGCCACGCGGACAGCTCCAACAACGGCATCTACCGCTTCGACATGGCGCAGATGCGCTGGAGCATCGAGCAGCTCCCGGACCACTCGGCGAACTGGGCGGAGGTTCCCTGGGGGAATACATACAGCAGCTATCCTCCCGCCTCGGAGTACGCCAGGTCGCATCCGGACAGCGACGTCACCGGGGACGAGTTCTTCGACCCGGCCCGGCCCGCTGCCTCGACAGGCAACCCCACGGCCCGTCATACCTACAACGGGCTCGTCTACAACCCGGACCTCGATGAGGTTGCCTTTGGCGTCCGGCGCATGTGGCGTTACAGCCTGACGACGCGCAAGTGGACGCGCCACAACCCGTTCAACACCCCGGGCGCCTCCTACAATGGAGAGACGGGTTACGGTGGCGCGGCCGGGTGGACGTTCTGGGACGAGGTGGCGGGCCGTTATGTGTTCGGCCCCACGGAGAACGGCAACTATTCGCGGTGGTGGTCGTTCGGAACCGCGGACAAGTCCTGGAAGTGGGAGGTCATTACTCCTCCCACCTGGTTCTTCGCGCAGATGGCCAGGGTGGGGCGCACGCTGGTGAGCTTCCCGGCTCCAGGGCACGAGGAGTCGCACGTGCACTTTCCCCGACTGATCACCTACGACCTGGACACGACGAAGTGGGGCGAGCTGAAGCTCACGAGCGACCTGGTGCGTGCGCGCTGCTTCAGCGAATACTTCGAGGGACAGGTGTTCGCCTACGTGCCTCCGCTCAATCGCTACATCGCCGCGTTCCGGTATGACCGCGATGGCGATGGGAGCTTCGAGTACCGGACCTACGAAGTGGACCCGGTGGCCCTCACGCTGCGCGAGGCCCCCGAGTACGAGGCTGGCGCCTTCGGTGGATGGCATGAGCTGGTCAAGAACCGCTTCTTCTACCTGGCGACGCACCACGCCCTCGTCTACGTGCGCAGGGGCGAAGAGAACCTGCGGGTCTTCAAGCTCCCCTGAGCCAGGGCAGATTCCTGGCGCACGTGAACATGTGCTGGGGGTGCCTCCATCGCCCAACGCGGCACAGCGCCCTGTCATGGGGACTTCCTCCCCAACTTGCGTCAATAGCCGGAAAGCACGTAAATCGACAAAACGCCGGGAGGGCCCGCATGCGTCGATCAATCCAGCGCCTCATCGCTGTCACACTCTTCCTGCTCGCCATGGATGTGCTGGCGAGCAATGACGTGAGAGGCAATCTCGAGGGCGTGTATTGGAGGGGCACGACCTACTTCGTGGAGGGGTGGGCGTGTGCGTACGGGTTCTCCGAGTCGGTCGACGTCGACGTGTACGCTGGAGCGCCGTGGCCCACGGGCACGATGCTGGGCGGCACCCGGGCGGATGTGCTGTCGGAGCCGGGGGTGTCCACGGCCTGTGGCAGCACCCTCAACCGGCACCGCTTCCGGTTCCAGCTCCCCCAGTATCTGCTCAAGCAGCACGCGGGGAAGCCGCTCTATGCGCATGCCCATCTGGCCGCCCACGGCATCAACAACCTCGTCCCGGGCTCGGGAAACATCTCCATCCCCGCGGCCCCCTACAATGGACAGGTCAAGGGCTCCGTCGAGGGAGTGTACTTGCGGAGTGATGGCTATTACCTGGAAGGATGGACCTGCGCGTATGGCATCAACCAGTCCGTTGAGCTGAACGTCTACGCGGGCGGGCCCTGGACCACGGGAACCATCTTCTACGGGGGGCTGGCGGACATCGCTTCCGAGCCCGCGGTGAGCTCCATTTGCAACACCACGCTGGCCCGACACCGCTTCAAGATTCGCCTGTCAGATTCGGTCCTCGCCCAGTTCCAGGGTCAGCCCCTGTATGTGTATGCCATGTTGTCCGGCACGGATGTCTCGGACCAGGTCGCCGGAACGCCGACAGTGCCCACCGTCGCGACGGTGCAGGCTCCCGTCCTGTCCCCGTCGGGAGGCACCCATGCCAGCCCCATCAACGTGGCGCTGACCTCCGGCACCAGCTCGGCGAGCATCTACTACACGCTCAATGGCTCGGCTCCGACGTGTGGCGGTGGGAACCTCTACGGCACGCCCTTCGCGCTCTCCTCGGCGACCACCGTCCAGGCCATCGCCTGCAAGAGCGGCATGACGCAGAGTTCCGTTATTTCGGCCCAGTACAGCTTCGTCGCCGCGCCGCCCCAGTTCTCGCCACCGGGAGGGATCTACAGCAGCGCGCGGAGCGTGACGCTGACGACCACGACCCCTGGCGCGACGCTCTACTACACCCAGGATGGAAGCTCGCCCGTCTGTGGCGCCCCCTCGCTCACGTATACGGCGCCCTTCACCGTGGACACGACGAGGACGGTCCGCGCCATCGCCTGCCGCGCGGGCTTCACCAGCAGCACGCCGGTCAGCGCCACCTATACGCTCTCGACGTCGAATTGGACGGGCCCCGCCGCCACCATCGTCACCGTCAACGGAGGCAAGCGCATCTCCGTCAACGGCCAGGTGCTCAGCCCGCTGCACCACGCGTTCAACCTCCAGTCGTGTCGTCTGGACGACTGCCTGGCGGAGGATGCCATCATCGACACCCAGCTCGCCGAGCTGGCGAGGACGCAGGCCTTTGGCACTCGCTTCATCGTCGAGGTGGCCGCCATCGCCTACCGGGGCACGCCCGCGGTCCAACGACTGGGCGCCCGGCTCAAGAAGGTCCGGGAGGCCTACCCGGGGTTCGACCCGTACCTCATCATCCGGTTCGACCTCTATGATTATGAGGAGAGCGCCTTTACCTGCGTGGACGGAGAGGACTTCCTCTCCCCGACGTACATGGCGCTCTACAACAACCAGGGGGCCCGCTTCAACGCCAATGCCCTCTGCGACGCTTCCGTCGACGGCAAGTTCAGGAAGCCCTACAAGCGCATCAACGAATCGTGGATTCTGTCCCGGGAGGTGGAGATCGGCACGGTCGCCAACCTGCTGGAGGCCGAGCCGGAGACCCGGGGGCGGGTGATTGGAATGACCTTCACCTACCTCTCTGGGGGAGAGTTCTTCTTCTCGCCCCTCTACGTCACGGGCAAGGACCCGACAGCGAAATTCCCTTGGGAGCCGCTCCACACGTCGAGTTTCTTCTTTCAAGACGACTCCGGCAGTCCCGCCGCCACCCTCACGAATCGGATGTCGGAGAACTTCGGCATCTTCCTGGCGGGGAGCACGAAGGCCGCGGCCGTCCAGGCGTCCCGCGCCGAGGTGGACAACCTGGTCGCCGCCATCTCCCGGTTGGCGGCCCGGGTGAAGCAGGTGACGGGCGGCAAGGCGTTGAACAAGATCTTCTACGGCTATTCCTATGGCCTCACTGCGCGCCGGGCGTTCTCTTTCCACCACGGGCTCGCCACCTTGTTGCTCGACCCGAACATCGACATCCTCGCCTCTCCCTTCTCCTACGAACTCTCACGCCGGCTCGGCTTCGGCTTCTCGCCGCAGGTCTCCATCGAGGCGATTACCAAGAGCGGGAAGCACTTCGAGTTCGAGGACGACAGCCGGACGCACTTCGCGGAGGTCGACGACTGGCGGCATGCCACCAACATCGTGGAGACCAATCGGCTGGTGGTGCGCGATGGCCTCACGGCGGCCATCCATGGCATGGGGCTCTACTACTTCGACCTGCCCGCCAGGGGTTGGTTCGGGAATCCGGACCAGACCGCGGAGACGACCTCGCTCTGGAACACCCTCAAGAACACCAGTACGGTGGCCTCGTCCGTGGTGAGCACGGGGAGCGCGTATTCGCCGCAGATCGCTGTCTTCGTGGATGAGCAGTCCGTGGCGCATTATCCGCTCGACGGGCTGGGGGGCGCCAAGGCCTTCCCATTCACGACGGCCAGCATGACGGGGCAGATTGAAGCGCTCTCCCGCGTCGGAGCACCAGCCCGGCACTACCTCCTCTCCGACCTCGCGACGCTCGATACGTCCAACCTCCGGCTGGCCATCTTCCTGGACGCCTACAAGCTGTCGGAGTCCGACAAGCAAATCATCCAGCAGAAGCTCGCGGGCAGCGGGCGCACGCTCCTCTACCTCTACGCGCCCGGGGTGATTGACGGCAGCGGCAACGCCGCGGACAGCAACGTCTCGAGCGCCCTGGGGATGCCGGTGTCGCGGCGAGCCACCACGTCGGCCTTCGCCGCCGCCTCGTACATCGATGGGCGTGAGTACCCCGACAATGGACTGGGAGCCCCTCTGTCGATGGGGAGCTTCGAGCTCCAATACCGCATCGACGTGGGCGCCACCGGGGGCGTGCTCTGTCCCAATGCCTCGGCAGTGAACTGCATCGACTCCCGCATGCTCTCCCGCTATGTGAACAGCGGAGAGGTGGCCTTCGCCGTCAAGCGGGTCTCGGACGGCTCCGGGAGCTACAAGGTCGGCTTCGCCGCGGTCCCCGGCCTGCCGACGTCGGTGCTGCGAGACGTGGCACGGGACGCGGGGGTCCACGTCTTCTCCTGCACCAGCGGTGGGAGCTGCGTGGACGCCGTCGTCGAGGCCTCCGACAACACCCTGATGTTGCACACCGTGGGGCCCCTCCCTACGCTGAACATGCCGCTGGCCCGGAGCGGCTGTGGCTTCAATGTCTCGGAGTGGGTCGGCATGACGACGTCCACAAGCCCCTCCCTGGCCCCTGTCTCCTGTCCGGGCAATCAGTGCCAGGTCAACGTGGGCGAGAGCCTGGACGTGCGCGTCTATCAACTGACGCCGTCGTGCTGAGGGTGCATTCGAGGGCCTGACCTCACGTCGACGCCGGGGGACGCGGCACACGCGCATCGTGCCGCGCCCCTCGCCCGGGTTCACCGCGTCGCGGCCGGACTTCAGAGTCGCTGGAGGAAGCGGAGCAGGTCCTGTTTCTGCGCGGGGCTGAGGGACTCGGGGAGCCCGCCTGGAGTCTCCGGCGGATGAACGGGCGGCAGGTTCAGGGGCGCCGTGAAGGCCAGGACGAACTGGCTGTAGATGTCGACGACGTCCTCGAGATTCTCGAGGCTGTTGTCGTGATAGTAGGGCGCCGTTCGCGCGACGCCGCGCAGCGTGGGGATGTCGAAGGCCTCGAAGTCCAGGGGGTTGCCGGTGACGAGCGCCCGGCCAGGGTCCGTGGAGAACCACTGAGGGAAGAGGTTGGGCCCGACGATGGGCGCTCCGTTCTCGTCCACCGCCGGAATCGGGTCATACGGCTCTCCGCTGGCCGTCACGGGGTTGGGCGGAAGGTCCGTCACCTGCTGCTGGCGCGTGCCGTCCGTATAGAAGCGGAACCGGTAGCGCGGCAGCTCGATGCTCGCGTTGTACAGCATGGGGAACTGGCCAATCTGTCCCAGGTAGGAGAAGCCCGAGAACCCGATGTTCAGGATGTCTGGCGTCGAGCGCTGGCCCTGAACGGGCACGGGCCCCACGCCGGGGACATGGGTGAACAACACGTTGCCATCGGCCTTCGTCACCGGGAACTGGGAGGCGACCTCTCGCATCGCCGGGGTTGAAATCCGGCTCAGCGTCGCACCGCCATGGCAGGGCTCGCAGCCGACCTTGAAGACCTCGCGCCCCCGTCGCTCCTCGGGCGTGAGCCACATGAAGTCCTCGGGGAGGGGAATCCGAGCGAGCGGAACCCCCGCGTTGCTCAAGTCGGCGACGAACCGCGCGCGGGCCGACGTGAACTCTCCGCGTTGGAAGTCCGCCACCTGGCGCAGCTGGGAGCGCGGCACGGCGGCTCCCTCGCTGTGGCTGGTGATGGCGGCCTGGGCCTGGTCCTCCAGGTTCGACTCGCGGCCGTCCAGTTGGAAGAAGGGGCCGGAGATGGCGATGTCCTGGATGCTCGGCACGCCTCGCCAGACGGCAATCTTCCGGTCGGTGGGGGTGACGATGTGTCCCTGGGCGTCGATGACGTCCATGTTGGCGGGCAGGGGAAGGACGACGCGGACAAGCCCTCTCTTCAGATGTTCGTACGTGGGGACCGCCGCGTTCGGGTCATCCGCATCGATGCGGTTGAACAGCGGGTCCGTTGGATTCGAGGCGAGACGGGCCTGGACGTTCTCGGGCCGCAGGGCCGTGCTGTCCTCGAACACATGGCAGGTGGCGCAGGAGCGCCCGTTGGTGTTCGGGAAGGCCTCGCTGAACAGCTTCCTTCCGCGGGGGTCGTGGTGCAGGGCGGCCTGGGCCTCGGCCGTCTGGGAGATGGGATTCACCTCGCCGTCGACTTCGTCCTGCTCCGGGGCCGCCGGGGTGCAATGCGTCAGTCCGCCGAGTGCGAAGGCACCGGCGAGACACGCGACAAAACGCGTGGGAACCATGGGAATGTCTCCGGGGTGTGGGGCTTCCCACGAAACACCGGTGACGTTCGCAAGTGTCACCCGGTTGTTGTCGTCCGTCGCCGCGCACAAGAACAAACCGGGGGCCCCTCGTGAGAGGAAACCCCCGGTCCGGTGCGTCGGTGTGTCAGGAATTACAGGCGCGTCTCGCCGTCGAGGGCCGCGGGGCAGGTGGAGGGCAGCGTGAAGCCGTTGGTCGGCGTGGTGCTGGTCGAGCCTCCGGAGACCGCGTTGAAGCCCAGGCCGTAGGCGGCGAACGCCTTCCACAGCCGGCACACGTCCTCGCCACCGTGCAGGGTGGTGGCCGCGTTGATGATGCCGTCACGCACCTGGGTGAAGGTGGGGCTGCAGGCCGTGCGCTTCAGGCCCTCCGTGAAGTACAGCATCATGCGCTGGTTACCGGCGTTGCCATTGGCGTTGTACAGGTTGGCGTCGAAGCCCCACTGCGTCACCAGGGCCCAGTAGGCCTCCCACATCGCCTGGGCGAAGACGGACCCCACGCCGTGCGGAACGGCCATGCCGTTGATGCTCGCGTACGTCCAGGTGTTGAGCGTGGAGTTCAGCGTGTACGGCTGCGTGCGGATGCCGTTGCCGGTGGTGGGCTGGTTCAGCGCGTAGGTGCCCACGCCGCGAACCTTGTTCGCCGTGTCGCCGACGCGCGCCGTGTAGAACAGCGAGAGGAAGTCGCTGATGCCCTCGCCCGGCTGCTGACGGTTGCTGAGGCACGACACGTTGCTGGGGCCACCGACGAGGCGGTTGGAGATGCCATGGCCGAACTCGTGGACGATGATGCCGCTGTCCAGGTCGCCGTCCTTGTCCGGGGTCGGCGCCGTCCAGACGTACATCTGCATGCGCGGGCGGCTGCCGTCCGCGGGCGTGGAGAAGTTGGCGTTGTTGGTGCCGCCGCCGTCCTGCGCCTCGGCCTGGACGTAGTCGTTGCCCGCGCCGCCGCGGCCGTAGTTGTTCTGCTGGAAGTTGCCGGCCACTTCGTTGAAGCCGTACTGGTACTGCACGTCGTGGATGATGTTGTTCCAGTAGAACAGGTTGGTGACGGCCGCCGAGATGTACGTGGACGGGGCGCCCGCGAGGTTGATCGTGAAGACGCAGTTGAGCGCCGCGCCGCAGTCCGGCTGGGTCGCGGGCGGGGCGTTGTTGGCGTCGCGGTCCTCGTACGCGTGGACGTTGTTGCCGCGCGTCGTCGTGTACTCCGCGCCAGCGACCCCGTTGGTGTCATGCCAGCCGTAGGGTGAAGCCGTGGTGTTGGCGGGGTTGGACACCGTCACACGGCCGTCCGAGGGGGGCAGCGGCGTGGTGTGATTGGGGCTCTCCACGGGCACCGGATAGACCTTGTAGGAATCCGCGGCCACCCAGTCAAAGCGCGTCAACACCTCGCCCGTGCCGGCGTCCACCGTCACGTCGTAGTCGTGCTGCGAGTCCAGGGTGTAGACCTGGAAGTGCCACACCAGCCGCGCCTCGCCACGGCGCATGGGCAGCACGGCCAGCTCCGCGACGATGGGCTCGCGCGACAGGCCGTCCACTTCCACGCCCGTGCGGCGCTTCACGCCGGACTCGGCCTTCAGCGAGCGGGGGGCGGTCGGCAGGCTGACGCCCAGGTGCCGGGCCAGGCCCGCGACGGCCTCGCCCGCGCTCAGGCGCGGCTCCACGCCCGCGATGGCGTTCTCGATGGAGGGCAGGAAGTCGCTGTGGACGCCCAGGACGCTGCCGTCCTTGCCGATGTTGATCTGCAGCTGCGCGTTGTAGACGGGCAGGCCCTTGAACGTCTGGCGCAGGTGCAGGTGCGTGGCGCCGCTGACCTCCGAGAAGACGCGGTCCGTGACTTCGAGGTTCGCCAGGTCATGGAGCCCCAGGCCGAGCGCCTCGTGGTGCTTCTGGACGAAGTCCAGCGCGATGGCCATCGGGTCACCGCTGCTGGGGCCGGAGAGCGCGCCCACGGGGTTGGTGAGCGAGCGGACCAGGCCGTTCGTCTCGTCCACTTCCACCAGCAGATCCGGGATGCTCTGGCGCAGCGCCGCGACGTGCGCCTTCTGGGCCGTCGAGAAGCCGAACCGCGCCTGCGCATTGTAGGCGGCGCGGGCATCGAAGTTCCGCTCGCCTTCGTGAGACTCCGGCGCCACTGCCAGCGCCGTGGACCCCGTGAGGGTCGCCGTGAAAACCACCGCCTGGAACAGCCGCCTTCGGTATGCACCTACGGACATGTCGTGCTCCTGCGCTGCGGGTCAGCCGCCCGTTGCGGGGCGGTACTGGGCGTGCGAGGAAACACGTATTCTCCGTATAATGCAAATGATCCGAAATATACGAAAAATATGATTTAAATGTAGTTGTGATAGGGCGGCGCGGACCCCTGTGCGCGGGTGCGGGATGACCTCCAGAGGAGGGCTTCTGGAGGCTCGGAGTGGGGGGCGCCGCGAGCGAGACTTTCTCTGGGATGAGAGGCGTTTCATTCCGGTGGGTCTGGGGTGATTCCTACCAGTCGGGTGCCAGAAGTGAGTTCATGGCGGGCTGTGTCAGTTTCACGGGTGCATGCGGACCCTGGCTGGCATGAACAGCCGGAGCCGAACTTCTCGGCTCGCTGGTACGGCGTTCCGGGATGAGACTTGGGGGCTCCGTTGGAGTCGCGCTGTCTTGGTTGTTTGGATTCATGTGTATCTGAATGGCGTTATTGGGTTCGCTCGGAATGCGGCGACGTTGCCTGCGTCTGGGGGCGGGACGTGGGCTCCCTCGCCTTCCGAGCCGGCGGGTGGCTTGGGCCCGGTCATGCCGCGGGTGCGGGTGGGGGGCAGGTCAGGGGAGGGGCTCGTCACGTCCTCCTGGGAGCCCCGAGTCCCTGGCCGGGCCCGCTGGCGACGCCTCGTGGACGTCGTGGGGGAGGGCGCTGGCAACGTCCTTGACGCTCGCTGGGGCCTGCGGTACATCCGGCCCGTTGGTTCGCGGTGGTAGCTCAGTTGGTAGAGCACGAGCTTCCCAAGCTCGGGGTCGAGGGTTCGAATCCCTTCCGCCGCTCACTCATAAAGGCCGGTAGTTCTTGAGGAAACTCGGGACTACCGGCCTTCGTGTTTCCGGGCATCGGGCCGCCTTGTTGTTGCGGGGGCGCGAACCGCGGCTTTGCCCACGAAGTGGTGAGGACTCAACGGACCCGAGATGAGGCCGGCGGCATGGCGCGGCGCTGGTGGGCGGCCTGCCTGGCTCGGCCTCACTGGGAGCGCAGCGAGGGGTTGGGAAGGCCTGCCTTTTCCCGGACCCACTCGGCATGTCGTTGAATGGGGCGCGGTCGCGGCGGACGATGCGCCTCATGTCCGAGCGCCCCTCTCCACCGCGACACTTCTCCGACGACCCCATCGAGAGTGAAAGTGAAGACTTGTTGGCGCGAACGCAGTTCGCACGACAGGTGGTCCAGGTCCTCTCGCGGGTCCAGTCGGAACAGTCCAGCTCCGTGCTGGCCCTGATGGGGCCCTGGGGCAGTGGCAAGTCCTCCGTGCTGAGCGTCGTCACGAAGCAACTCCAGGCACCCAAGAGCCCGTGGACCATCGTTCACTTCAATCCCTGGGAGTTCTCCGGCGTCCAGACACTCGCCTTCGCCTTCTTCGATGAGATTGCGAAGGTGTTGTACGACTTCGAGAACCAGACGGCCTTTGAGACGTTTCAGTCGTACGCCAGCAAGTTGCTCTCGTTCGGCGGCGCGGTGACCGACTCGCCGCTGATGGAGTGGATTGGCATCAATCCCGGCAAGCTCGCAGAGAGCGCGGCGAAGCTGATGGCTCCCCAGCGCTCCGTCACGGAGCTGCGTGCTCGGCTTGAGACGGCGCTCCGTGAGCGGGCGCGTCCGACGCTGGTGGTGCTCGACGATGTCGACCGCCTCATGCCGAGTGAGCTTCTGATGGTGTTCAAGCTCATCCGACTGCTCGGGCGGCTTCCGAACATCTGCTACCTGCTCGCCTATGACGAGGCCACCCTTCTCTCGGTGCTCCAGGAGACCGAGCTGGCGCGCGGCAATGCGGAGCGCGCGCTGGCCTACCTGGAGAAGATCGTCCAGGTCCGGCTCGACCTTCCCATCGTCCACCAACGGCAGGCCCGGACGATGATTGACGAGTCCCTGCGCGCCCTGGCTCCGCCCCGGATGAGCGCCGAGGCCACGGATCGCGTGAAGCGCCTGTTCGACAGTCAGGTCCTTCGCAGGCTGACGGAGCCTCGCAGCATCAAGCGATTCTTCGCGCAGCTTCGCTCCTACCTGCCGCTGGTCACCGGGGAAGTCGACTTCGCCGACTTCATCGGCGCGACCTATCTACGGACCTACCATCCCTTGGTCGTTCGCGGGCTCTATCACCTCAAGGAGGAGCTGTTCGAGCACACGTACTCCGCCACCGCGACACCCGACGCGGCGACCTTTCTCGTCGGACACCGGCTGTGCGAGCCGAGAGAATCGGTCGAGGTCGGTCGCGTCCTTGCTCACCTCTTCCCGCAGGTCATCGGCCTCGATACGAGCATCGTCGAGCGCCACGCCGCCGCAACCCGGCGCATCGCGAGCAGGGAGTGTTTCGACCGCTACTTCTACTTCGGCATCCCCCCGGAGGCATTCTCGGACGAGAAGCTCCGAACGCATGCCAGCAACCTGGGTACGCCTCGGAACGCGGACGCGATGGCGGCGATCAAGGAGCACCTTGACGCGGACTTCGACCTGACGATTTCCCGTCTCCTTCAGCACGTGGATGGGCTCTCATCGGGGAACTGCGCACGCTTGTTGGCGCTCGTCAGTGCCAGGATTCAATCCATGCCACCGCATCGGATGAAGAAGGGGGCGCAACGGTATCTGCTGGGAGCCTCTCTTCTGGCGAAGTTGGACCGCGAGTCCGCGCGAACATTGCTCGCGGACCTCGCCCCAGCCGATGACAGGGACTACCTCCTGTACTCCGCCTGGCACCATCACGCACAAAGGGCAACGCCCGGCGCGCTTGCGTCCGAGCAAGGCCAGTCCACGGGGCTGGAGGAGGTCATCAATCCCGCGCTGTGCGCCTATGCTCCCCAACGGCTCGCACGGTTGCTGGCGGTCCCGCTCGAGGTGGCCGACTGGTCCATGGGCGTGCTGTTCTGCTGGAGTGAACTGGGATGCCGTGAGGACGTCCAGCGCTGGCTGGAAGAGAATATCGCCACCCCTCCAAGCGCCTGGACCCTGCCAGACCTCCTCGCCATCTGTGTTCCCGCGGATACGTCGAAACAGAATCGAGACAATGAAACCAGCCGTTTGCTCCTCTCGAGTCTGCGGGAGATTCTCCCGGAGTCACTCCGAAGCGCCCTGGATGACATCGTCACTGAGCTGACCTCCACGAGAGCGCCCGGATTCCTGTCGGAGAATGAGCTCTTCGAGGTAGTCCCTGAACGAATCGTCTGGGCCGCTTTCAGCTTGAAGCAACTCTGAATGCCATCGAGGGCCCAGGGTGGCGGAGATTCCGCCGTGCTCGCTGGGGACACGGCGTTTGGCACCTGGATGTGCGCCCAGCGACGTGCCACGGTCCATGTCGACGTCTACGGTTCTTTGAGTGTCAGGGATTTCGATAAAGGGAGAGGTGTCATGGACATCAATGGGGCTTTGCAAGATGGGATGCTCATCGCGATCCGCGAGATCAAGGCGCAACTGGATGCCCCTCAGCCTCCCGAAAGGGTGGGTGACGCCAGATTCTCCCCCGACAGCCTCAGAGGCATGGCGCTCAAGGCGAAGAATCGCATCGGACTCAACGACGGGGTTCCGTACTCGGAAGCGCAGCAGAAGAAGCTACTGGAGACCTTTGGTGGCCTCCTGAATACCGTCACGAATACGCAGGCGTTCAAGGTCTCGAGTGGGCTGTCGAAGCAGAATGTGAGCCTGGTGCGAGACCTGGTCGCGATCTGCACGTTCATCCAGAACGGCATCCCTATCTACCCCTGTATGATCAATCTGCTTCAGACCCGGGAGCTCGCGTCCCCTGCGCGAATCGTGGCGGAGGAGGTGGATGTCACCGAGATGATACAGACAGAGGAGCGTCGGTTCTGGGTCTGGGACGGTCAGGATAAAAGGGTGAAAGCGGACGGCGATTATCCGTTCGTCGTCCCGCTGTCGTATCTCTGGAAGAGAGCCGTGAAGAGCAGTCCAGAGGCCGTCATGGGCGGCACGGTGGCGAATCCGAACCACGCGGAGGGGCACTCGGCCATCTCCACGAAGGACAAGCCGAGCAACAGGCCGACGAAGTCCGAGAAACCGGTGCTCTTCGCCGGCACGGCCAGGTTCGCCGACGGCTTCCTGGTCTACTGGGACAATGACTCGGGGCACTACACGCCAGGCAGTCTGGCAGGGGTCGGAATTGGCGCGGTCACGCGTGAGTTGCTGACGGAGCTGCGGTTCCCGTTTCCCATCGAGCGCTATCGAGACCACCAGTAGGCGCCGTGGTCGCAGCGGAGGGCGCCCGCAGCGGAATCTTCACGTATTCGTCGGGGCGCCCGGGAAGATTTCAAAATGCCTTCGTTCTGGGTCCGAGGCTGAAAACAGGGAGCTCGGCACGCTCCCTCCCGGCCATGGCGTGCCATTCCGGCACACCGACTTCTAGGGGGACCTGGACCATGAAACTCCGGACGCAAACCAAGCAGTGGCTGAGCAGCGCGCTCGCGGGAGCCCTGCTCCTGCCGGCGGCGGCGCTGGCGAATGAGACTCACGTCTACGGCATCGCCAACTTCGGCGGAGCCTCGCAGTGCTCGGGCTCGTCGCACTCCGTCCACACCCAGACGGCGGCGACGTTCGCGAATTACTTCAACTGGCTCAGGAGCCTCGGCCTCTGGTCGGACGTGCGCACGCACAACAACTCCAACGCGGCGCGGGACCTCTGGACGGACCCGGCCAAGGGCGCGGTGGGTGAGTCCAACGACGCCGCCATCAACGCCGGCGTGGACGACGCGGATGTCCTCTTCGTCCACACGCACGGCAGCCACAGTGTGTCGACGCCGCGCAGCTCACTCGTCATGGGCAGCAATGACCCTTCGTGCTCGGCGCGAACGAATGAGCACATGCGGTTGGGGAACGGGAAGTTGGACATCGCCGTCATCAAGGCGTGCCAGTCCGGCAACATCGAGGTCTGGGAGAAGGGGGGCTACCGCCAGCAGCTCGTGACGGCCACCAGCGGCTTCAGTGTCTGGAATGCCTTTCACGGAGACTCCTCGTGCGGCAACTTCGTGAAGGGCTACCTGGAGGACTACACGGCGAACTCGATGATGGATGGCGTGGGCGAGAACTGGATTGATGAGGCCTACGACTGGGGGCTCATCTATGACGACTGCCCCGTGTCCATCGTCTTCGGCGACACCAAGGCGAAGCGCAAGAGCATGTACGAGGCGGGCGGGTGGAGAGACCGCAAGAACACCGGCAGCAAGACGGGCTCCACCTACTTCTACGTGAGCGGCTGCAACCCGGACAACGGTCGCAAGCTGCCCTGAACGCATCGTTCTTCCACACCTTCCCTTGGACACCGAAACCATGAAGACCCAAATCATCCGATACCTGGCCGTCCTTCCTCTCACCGCGATGCTGGGCTGCGACAGCGTGACACCCCTGGCGGAGGAGCGCCCCGACACTCAGTCCGCGCAGGTCGCAAGGGCAGCGACCGCCGTCAGCTTTGAATTCGACACCTCCGGCATCGCGACGCCTCCGTCCGGTGGCCTGCCCACCCAGTTGCTGCCGGCCAACGCCTTCAACGACGCGATTCTCCAGCGGGGGCTGATTGGCACGACGGAGCCCTTCACCGTGGCGAGCGAGCTGGGCACTCGTCTTGAACTGGAGTCCGCGAACTGGAAGCTCGAGCGGGATGGTGCCTCGGGCCGTGCCCTGGTGCTGAACAAGGTGGAGAGCGGGCCCGCGACGAGGCTGGAGCCCGCTGTCTTGCAGCGCAACGCCCTGGCCCGGCTGCAGCGGTGGGGCATTCCCACCACGGAAGTGGGAGACGTCCGCCAGGTGGCGTCCTTCCTCCAGAGCGAGGACGTGGGCACCTACGAGCCCGCGGAGCTCCACCGGCACAAGACGTTCGTGCTGCGCGCCATCAATGGCATCCGTGTGCAGGGCCACCGCGCGGTGGTGACGCACGGCGTGGATGGCAGCTTCCAGCGAGCACTCATCTCCTGGCCCGCGCTGGCCCGTGAAGGCCACCTCCTGCGGACCCGGCTGAGCACGGCCGAAATCGAGCGGAAGGCCACCGAGGCTCTCGTGGCCGAGGAGCTGACGACGGGCCGTGTGAGGCTTTTCTGGAAGTACGTGCCGAACCGGCTCACCGATGGGAGCTGGGCGCTGACGCTCCAGGTGGGCGCCGCGCTGGCCTCCGTCGCCACGGAGACGCACACCGAGGAACCGCGTGTGATTGACGTGGATGTGAACGCGGTCCCGTAGTCGCGCGCTTCCCGACACCGCCGCCTCCGGTCAGGGATGCCGAGAGACATCGAGAAGGAGTCGTCGCCCGCCTGCGGGTGCGAGCCCGCGGGCAGGCACGGTCGGGCCTCTGGCTACCCCTTGAAGACGTGCTCGCGGTGCCACTTCAGGTAGCTGGGGTGGGGCCGCCACTCCTCGCGCCGGGGGAGCCGCAGCTGTCGGTTCGAGTGGATGAGCCGGCCCACGTCCTCGGGTACGCCGCTGCGCGCGAGGAGGATGCGGTAGTCCTCGCCGACGGAGAGCAGCCCCCGGTCGAAGAGCCAGTGGGCCGTGCCCGTCAGCGCGAGGCCGTTGCGCACGGAGTCCGGCCCCTGGTCTGCCACGGGCTGGATGTGGGCGGCCTGGACCTCGGGGCGACCGCCGCCGTTGATGAGGCGCAGCCCCGAGACGGCGCATGTCTCAGAGTAGGCTTGGCGGACGCGGCGCCGGAAGGAGGCCTCGCGGAAGGGGCGGTGAATGACCTGCTCGATGATGGGGCGCTCGGCGTAGACGGGCGGTGGCTCCTCGACACCGGTGGGCGTGCGCTCCCAGGCGGCCAGCTCGCGCATGAAGCCCGCGTGGAGGATGGCCTCGAACTCGTCGTCGCTCAGGGGGCGGACGGAGCGGCCGAAGGCACCCTTGTTGGTGCTGCCATCCGCCTTCTTCAGCCTGGCTTCGTAGTAGTGCGCCCCCTCGCTGAACGGCACTGCGTGTTCGAACTCGAGGAAGGAGTCGATATGGGCGTAGTAGTGGCCCGCCTTTGCCGGGTCCTCTTCGATTCGAAGCACTCGGGCGACGGCGAAGTATGACTGGCGACCGGTCCGGCTGCTGGCGCCCTCGGTGCGGCGCGGCTCGTAATAGACGATGAAGTCACCGACGGCGGCCTTCACCTCGTTCAGGTACGTCTTCGGGAAGTGGTAGCGCACCTCCGGCTGGTCGTCGTACGCCGAGCTCTCCGAGGTGGTGAAGGCGGCCTTCGTCATGACTCCATGCCCGTGCTGGTCCGGCACCAGGTTAGAGCCATGTCCGGGGGAATGCACGCTGGCCACCTATCGACGACAGTTCGTATTCGTCCGGCGAACGCCGTACGGCGGGGCCTTGAGAGGATTGAGCGGGGCAGGTCATCTCTCGACGTGACACAGACCTCACGTTGAAGGTGAGGGCGCCAGGATGCGAGGGCCCATAAGAGGGAAGGCCGCAAGTGCCCCAGTGTTGCCCCTACAGCGGGGCTGAGAACGGGACAAGACGGGGCGAGACGGGATGGGGCGGCACAAGAACCGACGTGAGCTAACGGCGATAGCGGGTAACACCGCGTCCTGCTGGAGGCTTCCTATCGCCCTGCCCACGGGTTCAAGTCCCGTGGTCCTTGAGACGGGCGCCCGTGCGAGGCGCCCGTCGGAGTGGTGGGTCGATGAGGCTAGTGCGGGGCGTCGTGGCCGCGCGCGGCCCGGCGATGTCGCAGGGGGCCTCCCATCAGGAACAGCAAGCCCCAGAGCAGCGAGAGGCCCGTCGGGCTCGTGGAGCATCCACCGCCCTTCGGCTCGTCGCGCGTGATGTCCGGTTCGTGTCCCGCATCAGCCCCACCTGGGCCCGCATCGGGGGACACGGCCCCTGCATCCGGGACTCCGTCACCCGCGTCGGAGGACACAGCCCCCGAATCCGGAAATCCGTCACCCGCGTCCGGGGACACTGTACCGGCGTCGGAAGGCTCCTCTCCTGCGTCCGTTGCCTCCGGACCGGAGTCGGGCGTGTGCGCTCCCGCGTCGGGAAGCGTGGTGCCTCCATCCTCGGACGAGGGAGGGCCGAGCACCGTCACCCGCATCTCACAGGTCGCGGTATTGCCCGCGCCGTCCCGGGCGGTGAACACCACGGGCGTCGTCCCCACGGTGAACCGGGTGACGGAGCGGGGCAACGAGGTCACCTCGACCTCGGAGACGTCATCCCATGCCTCCGCCATGCCGAATTCGACATAGCGCATGGCTCGGCCTCCCGCGTCCACCACCACGTCCGCCGGGCAGGTGATGGAAGGGGGGACCGTGTCGAAGTGCTCGGGGCCCACGGCCCACAGCTCACGTCCTCGCTCATCCAGGTCGGCGGTGAAGTAGAGGTGGTCGCCGGCGGGCATGAAGGACCGTGGCGTCGAACCTGGGTCCCCGGGCTGCACATCCGCGAGCCTGTGAGTCCCGGCCAGCGTCCCATCCGTCGTCCAGGGCTCGAAGCCCGACACGCCATCCCAGGCGGAGAACACGAGCCGGTTCCCCAAGGCTCGCAGTTGCTCGGGATTGGAGCCCGTGGGGCCTGGCTGGACATCCATCACCAGGGTCGTTCCCGCCACGGTGCCGTCCGTCTTCCACAGCTCCCAGCCGGTGGTGTCATCCTTCGCGGTGAAGTAGGCGAGGGTGCCAGCCACCACGGGGCGTTCTCCCGACAGGGTGAGGCCGGAAGGGCTGATGGCGACCGTGCCCGCCGCCGTGCCATCGCTCGCCCAGATGCGCCCCTCGACGTGGGCCACGAGGCGTCCGCCGATGAGCGACAGGGCAGGGCGGGTGATATCCGACGACGTGTTGAAGGAGGTGACGGGCGCTGTCCCTTCCGCTGTTCCATCGCTTCTCCAGAGGCCGCGGACGTTGGCCGTCGTCGACGAGGCCAGGAAATAGAGCGACCCGTTCGATTCGACGAAAGAGAACGCGGGCATGTCGCCCAGCGGATGGAGGACCTCGAGTGGCCCCGTCCCCACGGGCGTCCCGTCACTCTTCCACAGCGTGGACTGAAGGCCCGAGCCCACGCCGAAGAAGAGCGAGCCGCCGAAAGTCCCCAGCGGACCGAAGCGCTTACCGCTGGCGGTTCCCAACTCGGCGACACGCTCGGCGCCTGTTCCCGCCGCACCGACCCGCCAGAGCGCCACGGCGCCATCGGCGCTCGCGAGGAAGTACAGCCACTCGCCCAGGGCCACGGGCGAGCCGACGAGCTCGCCCCCTGTCACCCGCGTCTGGCTTCCCGGCGTGAGGCCCGAGGACCAGATGGTCCAGGCCGCGCCGTCCCGGGCCGTGAAGTACACGCGGCCGCGGAACGCCGTCAGCGCGAAACGCTGCTCGGAGGTGACCTTTCCGCCCGGATCCAGGTCGGAGATTCGCACCGTCCCACTGCGTGCGCCCTGGCTCTTCCAGAGTCGGAACGTGTCGAGCGTGCCTTCCTGTGCCCAGAACACGAGGGTGCCATCCACATCGGTCAGGTGCTGCGGATGCGATGGAGTGGAGGCCGCGGTGACATGCTTCACGGGGACCGCGCCACCCGGCGTCCCGTCCGTCACCCAAAGCCAGGTGCCCGAGTAGGTGCGGTTGTTCCCATCCACGTCGGCGTAGAAATAGATGCGCCCGTCATCCCAACCCGCGATCTCGGCCATCGAGTCGAGCGGGCCGGGTGCGACGTCCTTCACCATGAAGGTCCCTTCCTCGGTTCCGTCGCTCGTCCACAGCTCGACACCATGCTCGGGCGTCTGTCCCTGGAAGTAGAGGCGGAGATCCACGACCCAGAGGCCGCTGACCACGCCGCGTCTCGGGCCTGGGTTGATATCCTTCACCCGGTACGTTCCCGCCGTCGTGCCGTCGCTGCGCCACAGCTCCGTGTCCCAGAGCGTGGTGGTGGGGTCGTCTTCGGTGGGGCCTGGAATCGTCGTATAGCCCGAGGTCGCCACGAAGTAGAGAATGCCATTCATGTTCCGGAACGAGTGGAGATAGGACCCCGTGGTGCCCGGGCAGATATCCTTAACGAGCACGGTCCCTGCTTCCGTCCCGTCACTCTTCCAGAGCTCTACATTCTCTTCCTGATCGACACCCGTGAAGTAGAGGGTGCCGTCGATTCGCACCATGGAGCTGCTGGCGGGCATGCCGGTGTATTGCCAGTTGGGGATGCCATTGAGAGGGCCCGGGTTGATGTCCTTCACGAGCGTCGTTCCCGTATCCGTTCCATCCGTTCGCCAGAGTTCGTGGCCGCGGGTGGGATCCGACGCGAACATGTAGGCGTACTGTCCGAGAGGCAGGAACGCCTGCATGCCATAGGGCGTCTCGCCATGGAGGGCCAAGGCGGTGCCGGCGGGAGTGAAATCGGTCCGCCACAAACGGCGGCGCGGCACGCCGGCCTGAGAGGCGGTGACGTACCTCACGCCCGCGAGCTCGAACGAGCCGCTGCCGAAGCTCACCCTGTTCGCGCTCCCCGAGGAGTCTGTCAGCAGGTGACTCCCCCCGGGCGTTCCATCAGTGGCCCAGAGCTCGCCCTGCCCTTGAGAGCGATTCACCACGAGGAGCGCCTGGTCGTTGAAACCGAAGCCCGGGAACACCGCCGAGCTTCCGTACTCCTCTCCAGTCAGCAGCTCCCTCACCTTGACGGTGCCCGCCGCCGTGCCATCTGTCTTCCACAAGGCCATGTCCGAGGCGATTCCTCCTGAGAAATAAGGTCCGTCCCCCGCGAGGAAGAGCAGGTTCCTTCCCAGGACTGTCATGTCGCCCAAGTAGGCGCTGTCAGGGCCGACCGCGATGTCCTTCATCACGCGGGTCCCTTCCCGGCTTCCGTCGCTGACCCAAAGCTCTTTTCCGTAGGGAGAGCGGGCCGCCGCGAAGAGCATCACCTCCGTGGCGTACGCGGGATACGTATACGTCCAAGGCATGGCGCGACGCTCCTGGAACTCCAGGGGCACTTCGCCAATATCTCTCACCGGATACGCTGGCCAGGAGTCCGGACGTGATTGCAGCCGTGATTCCAGAACGGGTGAGTTGCGCTCGACCGGCACCCCGCCCTCCGACATCACCGGACTACAACTCCCCGCCAACACCCACAGCGCACCCCACAGCGCTCCATTCGGTCTCATGCGCGCATCTTCATGAATTGACGCGCGCGTGACGAGTCCTCGGCTCTTCATCGCGTCGAACATGACGCCGAGTCCTCGGCTCTCACCGCTCCCCGTGCGAGAAGGAGTAATCCCAGACGTCTGCCATCATGAAGTTGGCGGAGACGACCCAAGGGGGCCTCGTACTTCAAGCCCAGGGCGCACCATCGGTTGTCATGGAAGAACCCGCCCCCTCCACGGGGAGGTGTTCTCGCCGTCGGCCCTGGGCCGCGCGTAGCCCTCCGCCTCGGCTACTCGCCCTCTTCGACGGTGAGCTGGTACGAGTCCTGGAAGTTGGCCTCGCGGTTCTTCGCGTCACGCACCTCGAAGATGTAGACGCCGGGCTCCGCGCTGTACCGGATGCTCTCCGGCTGGTCTCCCTTGGCGCGGTCCGCTGTCTGCACGAGCGACAACTTCCCATCCGGCTGCACGCGATGCAGGTACAGGCCCACGTCGACCTTGAGGATGCCCAAGAGCGTCGCCCTCAGCGGCGTGCGCACCGGACGGTCCGACAGGTCCACGCGGTAGTAGTCCGAGTCCTTCACCGGGAACACCGTGCCGCGCACCGCCTTGCCGAGCGCGAGCTCCTGCGCGCGGTCCACCGTGTTGTTCGGCTCGCGCTCCTCGCCACCGTTGTCCGGCACCGTGGAGACGCTGATGCGGTAGGGCTGCTCCGCGTTCTCGAAGTCCTTCACCCACTTGCCCTCCACCTTGCGCGACGCGCCCTCCACGCGGAAGTAGCAGGCGCCGGTGCACGAGACGTTGTTGAGGCGCTCGGGCTCCTTGAGCGCGCCGTCATTGGCGCGCAGGAGCACCGTCTCCGACTGCCCATCACCCTGGGCTGGCTCCACCATGGACAGCACCAGGTCCAGTCGCTCCACGCCGGACAGCTCCACCTTCGCCAGCACCGGCTCCGTCGTGCGCAGCACGAAGTGGTCCACGTCTCCCTTGGGCGCCAGGAACCCCTCGCGGTACCCCCCCGCCGTCAGCGGCGTGGCCTTGTGCAACTCGTCATTGGGCTCCAGCTCCGCGTTCGCTCCGGCCTCCTCCTGCGTCACGGTGAGCGTGTACGGCGTGCTCGCATTGAACGTGCGGCGCGCTTCCTTGCCCGCCCCCGTCCAGCCGCCCTTCACCACCACGTAGACGACCCGGTCCGTCGCACGCACCCCGATGTTGCGCAGCGACAGGGCCTCGCCCTCCTTGCCACGCAGCGAGAACAGCGGCGCCTCGGCCGCGGACAGCACCGAGATTTCCGGCCGCACGCCCTCCACCGCGGACAGGTCGATCTTCAGCGCCACCGAGGGAGGCTCGGGCGGAGGCGCCGCCACCCCCGCATCCGTGATTTGTGCCACGGCCGTCTCCGGAGTCGGCGCGGCGGCGGGCTCACCTCCACCGAACGTGCCCGTGGGGGAGGGGGGCGTGTCCAGAGGAGCCGCACCTTCCTCGGGCGTCCCCGTGGCCGCGCCGCTCTCGGAGCCAGGCACCGGGCTCGGAGGAGGCGTTGCTCCCTGGGGGGGCACGTTCCCTGGAGCCGAGGCTCCGGGGGGCACCGTGCCCTCGGCACCCGAGTCCGCGTCGTTCGCCGCGGGCGCGCTCGTGGGCGCGGCGGTCTCCGGCAGCTCCACCCGGTACCAGTCCTCGTCGCCCGCGTGGCCCAGGAACGCCGTCACCGTCTGGCCCAGGGGGAGCGCAATCGCGTCCACCGCCCTGTCGTTGGGCTCGTGCTCCTCGCCGTCATTCGCGGCGCGCATCTTCACGCTGAGCGTGTAGGCCCCGCCCACGCCCTTGCGCGCGGGCGCCACGCGCACCCAGCGTTCGCCGTCCACGTAGAGGTTGGGGAAGCGCTCCGGCTTGCCGTCGCCCTCGCTGTTGATGGAGGCCAACCGGTTGCGGTCCCGGTCATAGACCTCCAGGGTGATGTCTCCGCCGGGCAACCCGGACACGGTGACGTCCGCCACGCGGGGGGCAGGGGGCGCGAGCCGATACCAGTCCTCGTCCGCCTTGTTCGGCTGGGCCGCCAGGTCCGCCGTCACCGTGCTGTCCCGCGTAATCGTCAGGGCCTGCTCGGGCCGCTCGTTGGGCTCCTGCTCCGTGAGGGCGGATGGCCCCGTCTCCACGGGCCCCGCGTCGGGCACCTCGCTCGGCTTGTCGTCCTTGCAGGCGACCAGCGTCGCGGCCAGCACACAGACCCACCCCCAGCGTCGCATCACGTTTTCTCTCCGCATCGGGCCGCATCACTTCCCCGCGGCGTCCGGGTGTCAAGCACCCCAACACCCGGGCCCGTGCTTTCATCCGTGACGAAAGGCCCACCCCGGGCCCCTCCAGACGGCCTTCCCGGTCGGGGACTGGAGCCACCCTCACGGTGCGATCAAAGATGGGCGCATGAGCCGCCTCCCCCTCGCCTTGTTGCTGCTCGCGTCCGCCGCCCCCGCCGCGTCCAACGCCCCGCCGGGGTATGCCCAGGCCGCCGACTACCTGGAGCGCGAGCGCCAGCCCGAGCGTTACTCGCCCCTCCACCTGCTCGACGGTCGCGACTCCACGGCCTGGTGCGCCACGGGCGCCACCCCGGCCCCCGTCACCATCGGCTTCAAGGACGTCGTCACCATCGACGAGGTGCGCGTCTACACCGGTGATGGGACGGACAAGGCCTCGTACAAGGCCCACGCCCGCGCGAAGAAGCTCACCCTCACCAGCGTGGACTCCGCCAAGAGCCTCAAGGTGGAGGACAAGCGCGGCCTGCAGGTCGTCCCCATCAGCCCGTCCCTGAGGGGCAACCGCTTCACGCTCGAGGTGGCGGAGCGCTTCCCGGGTTCCGGCGAGGCCGCCCCTGTCTGCGTCACCGATTTGATCTTCTACTCAGGGGGCAAGGCGCTCAACGGGACGTGGCTCGCGCCGCGCCTGCGCTACGACTCGCGCCTGGCGCCCCTGTTGGGGACGTGGTTCAGCGGCCTGGACGGCGCCCCGGACCGCTTCCTCTCGTTCTACGTCGACGGGACGTACCGCTTCGCCCACGAGCCGCTGGAGGGCGGTGAGCCGAGCGCCGTGACGGGCACCTATGCCCTGTCGGGTTCTCGACTCACGCTGGAGGTGCCCAAGCGCGGAAAGGTGACGGCGCGCCTCCAGAAGGCCGCCCCGGAAGGGGCCACCTCGGCTGGAGCCACACTGGAACTCGACGGCGCGGTGGCCGAGGAGTGGGGCCGCGCCTTCCGCGGCCAACCCTGAACCGGCTGCGACTGCCCGGTGGGCCGTCTAGAGGGAGGCCGCCTTCTTCTTGCCACCAAAGTGGCGGAAGAACGCGATGATCTCCTCGACGGCGACCTTCACATCGGTGGCGTCCTCGAACTCCGACTCCAGGAAGATGCCACCGCAGGATTCGCAGGTGTCGTAGTGCAGGGGATGCTGGCGGTCGCCGCCATCCACGCGGACCAGATCGACCAGACATTCAGGGCACTGACCGGTCAATGCCTGTGCATCTACCTTGCCGCCCTGGCTCTCCAGCCCGGGGAGGTTGTTGTGGAGGAGGACCCGGTTCAGGTCCGCGACGTCAATCCACAGTCCGCCGCAATCTCCACACCTTCGCAACGTCTGGTCATCCCCCTCGAGATCAACCATCTCGACGTTGCAGCTGGGGCAATCCATGGCGCGGGTCAATCTCCTTCAATGGGGGACACACGTCCCCAGTGGTTCGGAGAATGATAGGTCGTGCGAATTTTGGGATGCAACCCAGGTTGCCGCTTCTGTTGGCAACGCGCCTTCTGGGGTCGTTCGGCCCCGTGTCCCTCGGTCCCTCAGGCCTTCGCTTTCACGCGCCGGATGTCCGCCCCCAGGGCACGCAGCTTGCGCTCCAGGCGCTCGTAGCCGCGGTCCAGGTGGTAGACGCGGCTGACGTCCGTACGCCCCTCGGCGCGCAGGCCCGCCAGGATGAGCGAAGCGCTCGCCCGCAGGTCTGTCGCCATGACGGGGGCGCCACTGAGGGTCTTCACGCCCTTCACCACCGCCGTGTGCCCCTGAACAGTGATGTCCGCCCCCAGTCGGTGCAGCTCCGGAACGTGCATGAAGCGGTTCTCGAAGATGTTTTCGCTGATGACGGATGTCCCATGGCTCACACACATCAGCGCCATGAGCTGCGCCTGCATGTCGGTGGGAAACCCAGGATGTTCGGTGGTGGTGATGTTCACCGAGTTGAGGGTGCGAGGGGCCTTGCAGCGCAGGCCCCCGGCCTCGGCGGTGAGGGTGCACCCGGCCTCGCGCAGCTTGTCGATGACGGCGTCCAGGTGTTCGGGGACGGCGTGTTTCACCAGGACGTTGCCACCGGAGATGGCCGCGGCCACCAGCAGGGTGCCCGCTTCGATGCGGTCCGGGAGGATGGCGTGGTCCACGGGCGTGAGGCCCTCCACGCCTTCGATGGTGATGATGGACGTCCCGGCGCCTTCAATCCGGGCGCCCATCTTGTTGAGCACCCGGGCCAGCTCCTCGATTTCGGGCTCGCGCGCGCAGTTCTCCATCACGGTGCGGCCCTTGGCCAGCACGGCCGCCATCAGCACGTTCTCCGTGCCGGTGACGGTGATGACGTCGAAGTTGACGGTGCCGCCCTTGAGCTGCTTCGCCCGGGCCTCCACGTAGCCTTCCGTCAGGGTGATGTCCGCGCCCAGGGCCTTGAGGCCCTTGAGGTGCTGGTCGATGGGGCGCGCGCCGATGGCGCACCCGCCGGGCATGGACACCCGGGCGCGACCGAAGCGCGCGACGAGCGGGCCCAGCACCAGCACGCTGGCGCGCATCGTCTTCACCAAATCGTAGGGGGCCTCCGGGGTGATGGCCCCGTTGACGCCCACCTCGCACACGTCCTTCTTCCGGCCGGTGAGCCGCTCCGCGTCGCAGCCCATGGTGCGCAGCACCTTGAGCATGGTGACCACGTCAGCCAGGTCCGGCACGTTGCGGAAGGTGGAGGTGCCATCCGCCAGCAGCGCGGAGGCGAGGATGGGCAGCGCCGCGTTCTTCGCGCCCGAGACGACGACCTCGCCGTGCAGCTCGGCGCCGCCCTTCATCACAATCTTGTCCATGCTGTTTCCGGCCCTCAGCCCTGTGGCCCGCTGGCCGCGGGCTGTGTCCCAAATGCCATGCGCTCCCGCCGCTCCAGGTCCTTCTCCACCCGCGCGTCCTCGTAACCGGCCGCGCGCAGCAGCTCCAGGACCGCGGCGCCCTGCGTCTCACCCATCTCCAATGCAAGGAGGCCGCCAGGCTCCAGCCACTTGCGCGCCTCCGTCACCACCCGCCGGAGGGCGACCAGGCCGTCCTTCCCGCCGTCGAGCGCCAGCCTGGGCTCGCGCCGCACCTCCGCGGACAGGCCGGGAATCTCGTGCGAGGCGATGTAGGGAGGATTGGAGACGATGACGTGGAAGCTCGCGTCGGCGGGCAGCGGGGAGAACAGGTCTCCCTGGAGCACCGTCACCCGCTCGGAGACCTTGAGCGTCTCCGCGTTCTCACGCGCCAGTGCGCACGCATCCGGAGACAGGTCCGTGGCCGTCACGGCGAGCTGGGGGCGCTCGGCGGCGAGGCTGATGGCGATGCAACCGGAACCCGTGCACACGTCGAGCGCGCGAGCAGGCGAGTCCTTCGGCAGCACGCGCAGGGCCGCCTGGACGAGCAGCTCCGTCTCCGGCCGGGGGATGAGGACGCGGGCGTCCACCTTGAAGGCGCGGTTGTAGAACTCGCGCGTACCCGTGAGGTACTGCGTGGGCTCTCCCGCCAGGCGCCGTTCAATCAGCGCGCGGAAGGCGGTCAGCTCCTCCTTGGACAGGGGGCGGTCCAGGTCCACGTACAGCCGCACGCGCCCCGTCTTCAGCACGTGCGACAGGAGGATTTCCGCCGTGAGTCGCGGCGCATCCACCTGCCGCTTCTCGAAGTGCTGTGTCGTCCAGGTGAGGACCTTGCGGATGGTCCAGGTCTCGCTGCTCATGCTTCGGACTGGGGCCTCGGGCCGCCCATCTGAGCCTTGAGCGCCTCCGCCTGGTAGAAGGTCCGACAGGCGGTGATGATGTCCTCGATGTCGCCCATCATCACGGCGGGCAGGTTGTGCACCGTGAGGCCGATGCGGTGGTCCGTCAGCCGGTCCTGCGGGAAGTTGTAGGTGCGGATCTTCTCGCTGCGGTCGCCGGTGCCCACCTGCGAGCGGCGCGTGGAGTCGCGCTCGGCGCGGATGCGCTCCTGCTCCATCTCGTAGATCTTCGCGCGCAGCATGCGAAGGGCCATGTTGTAGTTCTTCAGCTGGCTCTTCTCCTGCTGGCACTTCACGACGATGCCCGTGGGCCGGTGGGTGAGGCGCACCGCGGAGTCCGTGGTGTTGACGCTCTGCCCGCCCGCGCCGGTGGAGCGCATCGCCTGGCGGTCGATGTCCGCCTCGTTGAGCTTCACGTCCACTTCCTCCGCCTCCGGCATGACGGCCACGGTGATGGTGGAGGTGTGGATGCGGCCCTGCGTCTCCGTCGCGGGCACGCGCTGGACGCGGTGCACGCCGGATTCGTACTTCAGGTTGCTGAAGACGGCGTCGCCGGACAGCGTCACGGTGGCGTCCTTCACCCCGCCCGCGTTGCCAGCGCTCATGTCGATGATGTCCGACTTCCAGCCCCGCTGATCCGCGTACCGGAGGTACATCTGCATGACCTCCTCCGCGAACAGCGCCGCCTCGTCGCCGCCCGCGCCCGCGCGAATCTCCAGGATGACGTTCTTCTCGTCATTTGGATCCTTGGGCAGGAGCAACAGCTTGAGGCTGCTCTCCAGGCTGTCGCGCTGCTCCTTCAGTCCGGGCAGGGCCTCGCGCGCATAGCTCTTCTCGTCGGCGCTGCCGGCGTCGAGCCACACATCCACTTCCTTGAGGTCGGCGAGCACCTGGCGGTACGTGCGGAACGTGTCCACCAGCTTCTCCAGGCCCGCCCGCTCCTTGGAGACCTTCTGAAGCCTCGCCGAGTCGGCGAGGACGTCGGGGTTCGACAGGTCCGCGGTGAGGCGTTCGAACCGGCGCTCGACGTCTTCAAGTTTGTCAATCATCGTCGTTCCAGGGGGTATTGCCCCTTTGTCCGGCTGCTGGCAAGGGAGGACGGAGTCAAGAAATTCCTTGGCCGCTCGGGCGGTAGCATGAAAGAAGGGCCGCCCTCACCGCCGGATCCACTTGGCGGTCGGTTTCACATCACCACACGGAGTCCTTCCACATGCCCGCCCAGAAGGGAAATCGTTCCAAGAAGAAGGTCGCCAACCGTGCCAAGGGCCGGAAGGCCCAGCTGAAGCGCCGCCGTAGCCGCGCCAAGAAGGGCCAGTCCAACAACAAGGTCTGACGCTCCGGTTACTCCCTCCCGCCAGTCGCGGGGGAGGGAGACGGCCTTGCCCACGGCTCCAGCTCGGGGAGCATCCGCTCCACCCCCGAAGAGCTGTTGGCCAGCAGTCGCAGCACCTCCTCGGCTGCCTCCCCGGTGACGGGCACGGGCTGGAAGGGGAGCTCCGGGAAGCGGTCCGTGCGCAGCGGCAAGACCTCGCTGGAGAGGTAGCCCCCCGGACCGAAGCGGCCCTTCCACAGGGCGCCCCGCTTGTCGCGCGGGTTCCAGTTGCCTCCGAAGACGAAGTTGCCCAGCGAGTAGACGACGGGCGCCCCCCGGTGCAGCTCCATCGCCTGGAGCACGTGGGGGTGGCTGCCCAGCACGCCCGCCGCGCCCGCGTCGATGGCGGCGTGGGCCAGTCGCACCTGGTAGGGCTCCGGCACGTAGGTGCCCTCGCGGCCCCAGTGGAAGAAGGGCAGCACCACGTCCGCCTGATGCTTCGCGGCGAGGATGTCCTCGCGCAGCATGCGCTCCATCACGTCCACGTCGGAGAAGTGGCCGGCGACCCCGGGCGTCGTCTCCGTGGCGTAGACCTCTGGCGGCTCGATGTTTCGCTCGCCCAGGAAGAAGTACCCCAGGAGGGCCACTTTCACGCCGCCCACGGTGATGACAGCGGGGCGGCGCGCCTCGGCGAGCGTCCTGCCCGCGCCGAAGTAGGGGATTCGGGCGGCCTCCAGCGTCACCAGCGTGTCCACCAGCCCCTGGGCGCCGTAGTCCATGAGGTGGTTGTTGGCCAGGCTGACGACGTCCACGCCGCCGGCGACGAGCGCTCCCACCAGCTCCGGCCGGGCGCGGAAGTTGAAGTTCTTGGCCAGCTTCTCGCCGCCCTCGGTGAAGGGGCACTCCAGGTTGACGACGAAGAGGTCGGCCGCGTCACCCAGGGCCCGGACCTCCTTGAAGCCGTAGGCGAGCATCTCCTCGCGGGAGCGGCCCTTGGCCACCTGGTCGTCGAAGTACTTCTGGTGGTTGTGACCCAGCGTCACGTCCCCGCCGACCACCAGGGTGATGGGGCGAACGGGGGGCCCGGCGTCCGGGAGGCCGGCCAGTGGATCGGTCGCTTCCCGGCTTTCGGGAGGCCCTGCGTCCTCTGGAGAACGGGGCTCCACGGAGGGGGGAGGGGCCTCCGCCACGGGGGCGGGCCGGGGATGACAGGCGGAGAACAGGAAGAGCAGGAGGGCGGCGTGGCGCATGGACGGAGGGAAACTCTACCTTGCACCCTTTGTTGCGCGACGCGTAGATTGCCCGGCGCTCTCATGGCCCGGGAAAAGGACAACATCGCGCTCTCCGACGAGCACAACACTCGCGGAATCGAGCTGGCGGACCGGGGTTGGCTCGATGAGGCCATCAAGGAGTTCAAGAAGGCCATCGACCTGGACCCGAGTTCGGCGCACGCGCACGACAACCTGGCCACCGTCTACGCGGAGAAGAAGCTCTTCCGCGAGGCCCTCACCGAGTACCTCACCGCCCTGAAGCTGGAGCCGGAGAGCGCCACGGCGCACTACAACCTGGCTTGCTTCCTCTCCACGCATGCCGGGGAGATGGCGGTGGAGGAGTACAAGGAAGCCATCGAGTTGGATCCGGAGTACCCGGACGCGCACCTCAACCTGGGCCTCACGTACGCGGACCAGGGGCGGGTGGAAGAGGCGATGCGCGAGCTGCAGGCGGCCATCGAGCTGGACCCCCAGGACGCGTTCCCCCGGCACGAGCTGGCGGCGCTGATGATGGACGAGGGGGACTACCGCTCGGCGATTACGTTGCTGAAGGACGTGGTGCGGCTGGAGCCGGACAACTTCGAGGCGCAGCTCGATTTGGGCATCTGCTACGCGCAGAAGGGCTTCTACGCGGAGGCCGAGCGCGCGTATGAGCGGGCTCGCGCGCTGAACGCGGAGGACCTGCTGCTCAACTACAACCTGTCGGCGCTGTACGCCCTGTGGGGCAGGCCGAAGGACGCGGTGCAGTACCTGAAGGCGGCGCTCACGGCGGACCGTCAGAAGGTGATGGGGTGGCTGTCCACGGACCCCATGTTCGACGCGCTCAAGGGCGACGCCGACTTCGACGCCTTGTTCTGAGCCATGGGAATGGAATGGGTGTTCCTGGGGCTGGCGATCCTCCTGGTCTTCGCCAACGGCTTCTTCGTGGCGACCGAGTTCGCCATCGTGAAGATTCGCGCCACGCGCCTGCAGTCGCTCGTGGACGAGGGCACGCCGGGCGCCGCGCAGGCGCTGCGGATGGTGGAGAAGCTGGACGCGTACCTGTCCGCCACGCAGTTCGGAATCACGCTGGCCTCGCTGGGCCTGGGCTGGCTGGGTGAGCCCGCCTTCGCGAAGCTCCTGGAGCCCGTGCTGACGCGGCTGGTTCCCGAGGGCGCGAGCCCCACGCTGGCCCACACCGTGTCGGTGGTCATCGGCTTCAGCATCATCACCTTCCTGCACATCGTCCTGGGAGAGCTGGCGCCCAAGAGCCTGGCGATTCAGCGCGCGGAGGCGACCACGCTGGCCGTGGCGCTGCCGATGCGGGCGTTCTACTTCCTGTTCTATCCGGCCATCATCCTGCTCAACGGGCTGGCGGCCTGGGTGCTGCGCATCTTCGGCCTCCATTCCGTGGGAGAGGCGCACGAGGCGCACAGCGAGGACGAGCTGCGCGTCATCCTCCACAGCTCCGCGCAGGCGGGGGCGATTACGACGGCGCGCGCGGAGCTTTTGGAGCGCGCGCTGGAGATGGCGCAGAAGACGGCGCGGCAGGTGATGGTGCCGCGAAACCAGGTGAAGTTCCTGGACGTGGAGGAGCCGCTGGAGAAGTGCATCGCGGACGCGCGCGCCGCGGGGCACACGTGGCTGCCGGTGTGCCGGGGCAACCTGGACGAGGTGGAGGGCGTGGTGAACGCCAAGGACCTCTTCTTCCTCCTGTCTCGCGGCGAGCTGCGCAGCCTGGCGCAGGTGCAGCGGCCGGTGCTCTTCATCCCGGAGAACGCGACGCTGGAGCAATTGCTCGCGGAGTTCCGCCGCCGCCGTCGTCAGACGGCCCTTGTCGTCGACGAGCACGGCGGCACGTCGGGCCTGGTGACGATCGCGGACGTGGTGGCCGAAGTCGTGGGCGACGTGGCGGAGCTGGGCCGGCGGGTGGACGAGGTCCGCTCGCTGCCGGGCGGGCGCTTCGAGCTTCCCGGCACGGCGCAGTTGGATGACCTGGAGGAGCGGCTCGACGTCAGCTTCGACCTCGATGAGGACGAAGAGGGCGAGGTGACGACGATTGCCGGCTTCCTGATGGCGAAGCTGGGGCGCGTCCCGGAGAAGGGGGACTCGCTGCGGCTGGATATGTGGCGAATCCTGGTGGAGGAGGTGGACGGCCCCCGCGTGGTGCGCGTGACGGTGGAGCCCCAGTCCCGCGCCGCCCCTCGCTCGGCCACGGAGTCGTCGTCCTCGTCCGGCCCGGGAGAGCCGTCGCAGGGCGCTCCAGGAGAGATACCCCCCGCCTCGTCGTCGGGCGGCGAGTCCACCTAGCTGTCCGCCCCGGCCGCCGGGGTCAGGGCGCCGAGGGCACCTTCTTGTCGGCCGCGGCCTTCTTCACGGGCCGGCGCGCCTTGCTGGAGGACTTGGCCTGCACGGGCTGGGGACGCTCCACCTTGAGCAATTCCAGGTCCGTGCTCTCCGCCGTGGCGAACTTGAGGATGCCCACGCCCGGCGCGAACCAGACATAGCTCTCCATGGAGCGGCCCTCGGAGCCAGGGCGGCTGGCGCGCGCGGTGACGATGTTCTTCACCTTCAGCGCCTTGAACGTGCCGGCGGCCACGGTGACCTCCTCCTCGCCCACGACGGTCGACTCCTTTTCGAACGTGGTGGCGATGATGGGCCGGATGCCGCCCGTCTTGCCCGCGGGGGGCTGGAGCTTCACCGACAGGCTGTTCTTCCACGAGCCGCCGGGCACCATGCTCGTCAGCGCGGGCACCGCCATGCCTTCCGAGCTCACCACCTGCACATCCATGCCGGACGCGGACAGCAGCGTGCCTTCCAGGCCGCCCAGGCCCGTGCTCATGCCCTCGGCGGTGCAGGTGGCGTCCGTCTCGCCCTGGCGGCCCTTGAGCTTCACGGCGACCTTGCCGCGCAGCCCCTCGGGTGTGGGTGTCACGCCGTGGGTGCTGATGACCATCTGCGACGACTTGCCCGCCCGGTAGGTGAGCGTCAGCCCTTCCTCCAGCGGGAAATACGGGTGGGGGCAGGGGGCCGGGGCTTCCACCGCCTGCGTGTCAGACCGGGGTGTTACCTCCGGCGTAGGGGACGCTCCCATGAGGAGCGTCAGGGCAAGAAAGGGCTGGTACGTACGCAACCTCCAGGAATGTCAATGGGAAGGTAGGGTGGGGCGGCCAGGGCGCAAGTCCAAGAGAGGACCCTCCTGCCCGCCTCTGGCCCGTTTGAAGGGCAAGCAGCCGAACGTATGGCCACGCGTGGCATGGTCACGCTTGATCGCCTGGATGGCGGCTGGTACTCCTGCTGATCGTTCCGAGGCCGATTTTTCGGCCTCGCGCTCACTTTTCACCTCGTACCTCGCGCCTCTTCCAGGAGCCCGCTGGCATGCGTATCAAGCGGTTGGACATCACCGGCTTCAAGTCGTTCATGGAGCGGAGCGTCTTCACTTTCGACGAGGGCGTCACCGGCATCGTCGGCCCGAACGGCTGTGGAAAGTCCAACGTCGTGGACGCCATCCGCTGGGTGATGGGTGAGCAGAGCGCGAAGAACCTCCGTGGCCGTGGCATGGAGGACGTCATCTTCAACGGCTCGGAGAACAAGCCGCCCCTGTCCATGGCGGAGGTGTCGCTCACCTTCCTGGTGGATGACACGGACCAGCTGTCGCCCCAGTACCAGGGCTACTCGGAGATCACCGTCACGCGGCGCCTGTTCCGCAACGGGGACTCGGAGTACCTCATCAACAAGACGCTGTGCCGGCTGCTGGATATCACCGAGCTGTTCCTCGGCACGGGCGTGGGCACCAAGGCCTACTCCATCATCGAGCAGGGCCGCGTGGGCCTCATCGTCTCCAGCAAGCCGGAGGACCGGCGCCACCTGCTGGAGGAGGCCGCGGGCGTCACCAAGTACAAGGCCCGCCGCAAGGCCGCCGAGCGGAAGATGGAGGCCACCGAGGCCAACCTCCTGCGCGTGACGGACATCACCAGCGAGCTGGAGAAGCGGCTGGACGCGCTGTCCCGCCAGGCGAAGAAGGCGGAGAAGTACAAGAAACTCAAGCAGCGCATGCGGGACATCGACCTGCACGCGGCCAGCCACCGCCACCTGGAGCTGCTGGCGGAGAAGCAGGTCCTCCAGTCGCGCCTGCAGAACCTGGGCTCCGAGGAGCGAGAGAGCCTGGACCGGGTGAAGGAGCTGGAGGAGGCCATCACCCGGCGCCGCGCGGAGCTGGACGCGGAGGCCGCCGCCCTCCAGACGCTGGCCGCGGAGGTGCACGCGCTCGAAAGCTCCGTGCAGCGCGACACGCAGGAGCTGGCCTACGGCCGCCGTGACTACGACGAGACGAACAGCCGCGTGATGCAGGCCCGGGCGGAGCTGGACGGGCTGCTGGCCCGGCAGGCGGAGATGTCCGACGCCATGGCCGCCCGCGAGGCGGAGCTGTCCGGCATCGCCGGCTCGTGGAAGGAGGACGAGGTGGCGATGCAGGTGGCGCAGGAGGAGCTGCGCCGCGTCAACCACCTCCAGACGGAGGTCGCCCTGCGGCTGGAGCAGGAGCGCGCCGGGCTGGTGGCGGTGGCCACCCGACTGGCCAACCACGAGAGCAACCTGGTCAACCTGGCCCGTCAGCGCACGGACCTGGAAGCGCGCCGGGCCAGGCTCCAGGCGGAGCTGGACGGGCTGCGCGCGCAGGAGACGGAGCTGGAGTCGGTGCGCGGCGACGTGGCGAAGCGGGTGGAGGACACCCGGCACCTCGCCGCGGAGCTCGCCGAGCGCAAGGGGCAGGAGGAAGAGGCCCTCACCCGCACGCGCGCGACCTTCACGGAGAACGAAATCCAGGTCATCGCGCTGCGCGAGGAGCTGAGCGACAAGCGCAGCCGCCTGTCGTCCCTGGAGGACATCCAGAAGAACTACGACGGGTTCGACCGGGGCGTGCGCGCGGTGATGATGCGCGCCGGCACGGTGGCCCGGGAGCAGGGCATCTTCGGCCTCGTGGCGGACGTGCTCACCGTCACCCAGCGCTACGAGCGCGCCGTGGAAGCGGCCCTGGGTGAGCGGCTCCAGCACGTCATCGTGGAGAGCCGCGACAAGGGCGTGGAGCTGGTGGAGTACCTCAAGGGCCACGCGGAGGGCCGCGGCAGCTTCCTGCCCGTGCCCATGCTGGACACCCTGCAGCCCGTGCTGGAGCCGGACTTCGAGCGCCCGGGTGTGCTGGCCCACGCGCTGCGCGAGGTGACGTGCGAGGAGGCCCTGGCGCCCGTGGTGCGGATGCTGCTGGGAGACGTGGTCATCGTCCAGGACCTGGCGTCGGCGCGTGCGTACTCGGAGGCCGGTGGCCCCCAGTGCACGCTCGTCACCCAGGAGGGCGAGGTCTTCCGCTCGGACGGGACGATTGTCGGCGGCGAGCGCGAGGGCGCGGCGGTGGGCGCGCTCCAGAAGAAGCGTGAAATCGCCGAGCTGGCCACCGAGGTGGCCCGGGTCGAGGAGCGCTACAACGAAATCCTCACCCGGCACTACACGCTCCAGAAGCAGATGGGGCACACCGAGGGCGTCCTCAAGGGGCTGGCGAAGAACCAGCACGCCGAGGAGGTGAACCTCGCCAGCCAGGAGAAGGACCTGCACAAGGCGGGCGAGGACCTGGCGAAGGTGCGCGAGCGCCTCCGGGCCCAGGAGCTGGAGGACGGGCAGCTGGGTCAGAGCCACATGGCGCTGGCGAACGAGGAGGAGACGAGCCGGGGCGAGGTGGCCCACGGTCAGACGGACCGGGAGTCGCGCGAGGAGCGCGTCCGGCAGCTCTCCTCCGAGCAGGAGTCGCTGCGTCAGCGCTCCGAGTCCGCCAATGGCGAGCTGACGGGCCTGCGCATCAAGGTCGCCGCGGGCAGCGAGCGCGGCGAGTCCGCGCGCAAGGAGCTGGACAGCCTGGTGACGCAGCGCCGGGAGATGGAGACGCGCGTGGCGCGCCTCCAGGCGACGCTGGCCGAGGGTGGCACGCGCACGGAGGAGCTGGCGCGGCGCACGGCGGAGACGGAAGCGGGGCTGGCCCAGCGCGTGGAAGAGCACCGCGTGGCCGCGGAGGGCCTGGAGACGCGGCGCACCGCGCACACCACGGCCTCGACAGAGGTGCGGGAGCAGGACGCCCAGTTCCGCGAGCTGCGCGGTCGGGTGGAGGAGCTGATGCAGGGGCTGTCGCAGATTTCGCTGCGCGAGCGCGAGATTGCCCTGGAGCTGGAGCACCTGTCGGCCGGCATCCGCGAGCGGCACCAAGTGGACCTCGCGCTGGAGCTGCACCGCTACCACCTGCTGCCTTCCCTGGCGCCGGAGACGGAGGCGGAGCTGAAGGACCTGCGCGCCCAGGTGGAGAAGATGGGGGAGATCAACCTCACCGCCATCGACGAGCACGCGGAGCTGTCCAAGCGCTTCGACTTCCTCATCGCGCAGAAGACGGACCTCCAGGCCTCCATGGGTCAGCTGCGCGAGGCAATCACCCGCATCGACGCCACCAGCCGCGAGCGCTTCAAGCAGACCTTCGACGTGGTGAACGAGAAGTTCCAGGCCATCTTCCCCCGCCTGTTCGGCGGTGGGCGCGCCAGCCTGGTCCTCACCAACGACGGCCCCAATGGCGAGCCGGGCGTGGAAATCGTCGCCCAGCCGCCGGGCAAGAAGCTGCAGAGCGTCAACCTGCTCTCCGGTGGAGAGAAGGCCCTCACCGCCGTGGGCCTCATCTTCGGCATCTTCCTCATCAAGCCCACGCCCTTCTGCCTCCTGGACGAGGTCGACGCGCCGCTGGATGAGGGCAACGTGGGCCGCTACAACGACATGGTGAAGGAGATGAGCAGCCAGTCGCAGTTCATCCTCATCACCCACAACAAGCGGACCATGGAGGTCTCCAACACCCTCTACGGTGTCACCATGGAGGAGCCGGGCATCTCCAAGCTCGTCAGCGTGCGCATCAGCGAGGCCAGCGCGGCCAACGACGACAAGATCAGCGCGTAGTCGTCCTCACGACGCTGGAAACACAGAAGGCGCGGGTCCCGGAAGTTCGGGTCCCGCGCCTTCGTGCGTTTCAGCCCCGCTGGGGGACTGCTTACTGACTACTTGCCCTTGTAGGACTTCTTCGGGCACGCCTTCTGGTCCGCGTCCGCGCGGGCCTGGGCGGCCGTCAGGTCCTTCTGGGTGTTGGTCAGCGCCGTCTGGCTGGCCGTCTCCACCGGCGTCCAACCCTCGGCGTCCGTCGTCTTCAGCTCCTGCACCAACGCCACGGAGGCCTGGTCCACGGCCTGCTGGGCCTCCAGCGCCTTCACCCAGCCCTGCGCGGCCTCCACCAGGGCGTTGCACTTGCCGGCCAGCTCGTCGAACAGCTTGTAGTCCTTGGTCTTCTGGTACTTCGCCACCACGGCCTCGAACGACTCGGCCGCCGCGGCGCGGGCGCCGAAGGCGATGGCCGCGTCCGCCGCGCGCTGGTTGCGGACGACCTCCAACTGGAAGAAGCGCAGCTGGGGGGGCAGGGCGCTGGCGGCCTCGGTGGCTCCGGAGTTGAAGTGGACGAAGCGGTGCGGGTAGCTGAGCTTGTCCGTGGACAGCTTCGCGGGCACGGCGACAATCTTCGTCTTGAGGCACGCGGCGAGCTGGTCACCCTCGGTGCTGCCGGAGGCGTCGAACGTCACCTCGGCGACGGGCTGGCCCTTGGTGAGCGTCATGTGGGACGTCAGCACCGGCGGCGTCTGCGCCTTGTAGGTGGCGTAGCAGTCGCACCAGCCCTGCTGGGCCAGGCGGACGGCGCCGGAGAAGTCCGAGCCGTCGTTGACGCCGAACTTCACCGTGGCGCTGGCCGTGGTGTCGTGCTCGAAGGTCGCCGTGGACTCCAGCGGCTGGGCGCCCTTGGCCAGGGGCTTGGGCTGGACGAGCTTGTCCACCACGGCCTGGATGCACTGCGTGCCCGTGGGGGTGAGGTTCTCACCGGTGATGGTGTGGGTGCCGCCCGCGTCCGTCACGGTGGTCTTCACCGTCGCCACCGTCTTCTCGGCGGGGCCCCGGTTCTGCGGGGACACGAGGCACTCGAGTACTTCCGGCCGGGTGGTGAGCATGGCGCCCACCAGCACGCCCTGATTGGACGCCGGCAGGGTCAGCTCGCGCGGGAAGCAGGTGGCCACGTCGAACGCGGGCTGGTTGCCAATGCGCACGCGCTCCTCGGTGGTCTGCGGCTT
Source organism: Myxococcus sp. CA051A (assembly GCF_013336705.1). Classification (NCBI taxonomy): domain Bacteria; kingdom Pseudomonadati; phylum Myxococcota; class Myxococcia; order Myxococcales; family Myxococcaceae; genus Myxococcus; species Myxococcus sp. CA051A. The sequence goes on from NZ_JABUMS010000001.1 coordinate 1,263,442, forward strand.
GGCGGCCGTGTCGGCGCTCTCGGCGGGCTTCTGCTGACCGGCGCAGGCGGCGGTGAAGACGACGGAGGCTACGACGAGACGACGCAACATGCGGTTGTTCTCCATGGGGTGGAACTGCGAGGGGGCACTCACTTCTCCAGGCCCTCGGCGTTCTTGAGGTCCTTGAGGCGAAGCCCGTTCTTCTTGAGCAGACGATAGAGGCTCTGCATGGACAGCCCGGTGCGCTGCTCGGCGGCCTTCATGTCGAAGCCCACCGTGCGCATCACCTCGGCGAAGTAGAGGCGCTCGAAGTCGGCCAGCACCCTGTCCTTCGCCTCGTGGTACGGCATGCCGGTGACGAGCGTGGCCACGTGGGTGCCGGGCGGCTGACCCTCCGGGCGGCGCGAGGGCTGGGCGAGGAAGTCCAGCCAGCTGGTGTTGCCCGTCTCCTCCATCAGCGCGCCGCGCTCGAGCACGTTGCGCAGCTCGCGCACGTTGCCCGGCCAGTCATAGCCCTCGAAGAGCGCGAGCGTCTGGGGCGTCAGCGTCACGCTGGCGCGCAACGTCTGCGACAGGGCCTGCGCCAGCGAGGGCAGGTCCTCGCGGCGGGTGCGCAGGGGCGGCAGGCGCACGCGCGCGACAGCGAGGCGGAAGTACAGGTCCGCGCGGAAGCGGCCCTGGCGCACGTCCTCCTCCAGGTTGCGGTGCGTGGAGGCGATGACTCGCACGTCCACCGGCACGGGCTGGCCGTCCAGCGAGGGCACCTCGCGCGCGTCCAGCACGCGCAACAGCTTGCCCTGCACCATCAGCGGCAGCTCGCCGACCTCATCCAGGAAGAGCGTCCCTCCCCGGGCGGCCTCGAAGACGCCGCGCGCCTCCTTGTCCTCCGGGTCGCTCGCGCGCAGACCGCCGAACAGCTCCCGCTCCGCCTTCTCCTCGGAGATGAGGTTGCAGTCGACGACCTTGAACGGGCCATGCCGCCGCGACGAGTGCTGATGCACCGCGCGCGCCGCCAGCTCCTTGCCGGTGCCCGTCTCGCCCTCGATGAGCAGGCTCATGTCCTCGCGGGCCACGCGCCGCAGCTCCGTGAAGACCCACCGCATCTTCTCCGAGGAGCCCACCAGCGCGCCGAAGGACTCGGCGCCCGCGAGCTCCACCTCGGTGGGCTTCGCCGCCACCTTCACGGCCAGCTTCGTCTTGCCGAGCTCGACCTTGTCTCCGCGGCCCAGGTACGCCTGAAGCACCTGTCGCCCGTCGAGGAAGGTGCCGTTGCGACTGCCGGTGTCGCGCAGCAGGAGGCCTCGCGGCGTGCGCTCCACCTCGAGGTGACGGCGGCTCACCGTGGTGTCCGTCAGCACCAGGTCGCTTGCGGGGTCCGAGCCCACGCGTACCAAGCCATCCTGGGTCGTCACCTTCTTGCCCTTGTCGGGGCCAGACACCACCTCCACGGTCCATTCGTGAATGGGGATGCGGGTGGTGCGGCCTTCTTCTTTGTCCGTCTGGGTGGTCTGGGTGACCTCGGGCCTGGGCTCCATCATGGGTCCTCTTTAGGTGCGAGGGGACCGGGCGGGCAAGCCCGACGCACCATGTGCTCGTGCCCGAACTGGTCAGGGCAGCATGAGTGGAAGAATCTTCCCGGAAGGCTGTTGCACGTCAGCCTTCCTCGGAAGGAGCGCCCCGTGCGCGTGGACCGGGGCGGGGGTGGCGCGTCGGAGTGTCCCCGCTCGGGCCTCCGGGCGAACGACTCCCCAGCGCGCGGTGGCTTCGGAGTGGGGCCTGGGCCCTCGTCCGTGCTTTGCGCGATGGGGATGCTGGCGTCCTTCCCGGTGACTCCCGGAAGGGCGCGTCGGAGGGTGGGGTGGCGCACGTCCACGTGGCCCCAGTACGCCATGGACGCCTGGGGACCTCGTGCTGGGGTGTGCCTGGGACTGTCCACCAGCGCACGTTCGTCGCCGTGCAGGCGCCGCGTCGTGTCGCGGTGCGGCCCTCGGGCGTTCCGCAGCCGCGCCTGCGCCGGCGGAGGTCGTCCAGGAGGATGGGAAGGGCCGTTCCAGAAGCTCACGGCCGGCATCCAAGACGAACACCCTCCGCGAATCCAGTGTCACGCGCGGGCGAGGTCCAATCAGTACGTCGACGGCGAGTCGCTGGCGGGGAATGACTCCTTGGAAAGCTCGTCCACGAGATCATCGGAGCTGGTTCCTCCGGACTTCACCCCCGCGTTGCTCTGGTCCCTGACCACCGGTCCCTTTGGGGAGGACTTGCCCGAGCCCGCCGCGCGCTTGCGTCCGGCGCTGCCCGTGGCCGCGGCCCTTTCCGTCGTCCCCAGTCGCGCGCCCAGGAGGTTCTTCGCCCGCTCGGCCAGGTGGCGCTGCTCGTCCCGCCAGTCGCGGAAGAACTGCGCCAGCTCCGGGTCTCCCGCCCGCTCCGCGTCCTGGATGAACTGCTCCGCGGTCGAGGCGCCCTTGAGCAGGTGGTACAGCGTGCTGATGACGTTGTAGTGCGCGTCTTCACCTGCCATTGCCGCCTCCCGAGAAGGGGTGGTGTTCCATGGCGGTAAGGTAGGCACGGCGCGGCGAGCGGCCCCGTGAAGGGCGCTCGCCTGCCCGCTTGCGACTCAGGCCTGGAGCATGGGCTCCAGCTTGCCTTCCTTGTCGAGCTGGGCCAGGTCCGAGTAGCCGCCGACGTGCGTGTCACCGATGAAGATTTGAGGCACGGTGCGCTGGCCTCCGCTCATCTCCACCAGCTTCTCGCGCGCGTCATCGTCTCCGGTGACGTCCAGCTCCTGGTAGTCCACGCCCTTGCGCTTGAGCAGGTCCTTCGCGCGGACGCAAAAGCCACAGTAGTTCGTGGTGTAGATCTTCACGGGTTTCACGGTGTCGCCTCCTTCATTCCCAACGTAAGGGCGTGGCCTTTCGCGCGCCACCGGGCGCATGAAAGCACGACGGCCCCCGGCTCCTTGAAAGGAACCGGAGGCCGCCTGTGAAGCGTCCACCCCGGATGGACCGGGGTGGGGGGCGACTACATGCCCATGCCGCCCATACCGCCCATGCCGCCCATGCCGCCACCGCCGGCGGGGGCGTCCTTCTCGTCCTTCGGACGCTCGGCCACCATCGCCTCGGTGGTCAGCATCAGGGACGCCACGGACGCGGAGTTCTGCAGCGCCGTGCGGCTCACCTTGGCCGGGTCGATGACGCCCGCGGCCAGCAGGTCCTCGTACGCGCCCGTCGCGGCGTTGAAGCCGAACGAGCCCGTGCCTTCCTTGACCTTGTTGACGATGACGCTGCCCTCGAGGCCGCCGTTGCCGACGATCTGGCGCAGGGGCTCCTCGACGGCGCGGCGGATGATGTCCACGCCGAACTTCTCACCCTCGGCGAACGTCTGACCCTCCAGCGCCTTGAGGCACCGGATGTAGGCCACGCCACCGCCAGGAACCACGCCCTCCTCGACGGCCGCGCGGGTCGCGTTGAGCGCGTCCTCCACGCGGGCCTTCTTCTCCTTCATCTCCGTCTCGGTGGCCGCGCCGACGTTGATGACGGCCACGCCGCCCACGAGCTTCGCCAGACGCTCCTGGAGCTTCTCGCGATCGTAATCGCTGGTGGTCTCCTCGACCTGGGCGCGGATCTGCTTCACGCGCGCCTCGATCTCCGGCTGGCTGCCCGCGCCGTCGACGACGGTGGTGTTGTCCTTGTCGACGGTGATGCGCTTGGCCTTGCCCAGGTCCTGCAGGGTCAGCGTGTCCAGCTTGATGCCCAGGTCCTCGGCGATCATCCGGCCGCCCGTCAGGGTGGCGATGTCCTCGAGGATGGCCTTGCGGCGGTCGCCGAAGCCCGGCGCCTTCACCGCGCACACGTTCAGCACGCCGCGGATCTTGTTCACCACCAGGGTGGCCAGGGCCTCGCCCTCGACCTCCTCGGCGATGATGAGCAGGGGCTTACCAGCGCGAGCGACCTGCTCCAGGATGGGCAGGAGGTCCTTCATCGAGGAGATCTTCTTCTCGTGGATGAGGATGAGCGCGTCGTTCAGCACCGCCTCCATCCGCTCCGGGTCCGTCACGAAGTACGGAGACAGGTAGCCGCGGTCGAACTGCATGCCTTCGACGACGTCCAGCGTCGTCTCCAGGCCCTTGGCCTCCTCCACCGTGATGACGCCCTCCTTGCCGACCTTCTCCATCGCGTCCGCGATGATCTGGCCGATGGTGGCGTCGCCGTTGGCGGAGATGGTGCCAACCTGCGCGATTTCCTTCTTGTCCTTCGTCGGCTTCGCCAGCTTCTTCAGCTCCGCGACGATGACCGCGACGGCCTTGTCGATGCCGCGCTTGATGTCCATCGGGTTGTGCCCGGCGGCCACCAGCTTCGCGCCCTCGCGGAAGATGGCCTGCGCCAGCACCGTGGCGGTGGTGGTGCCGTCACCGGCGACGTCGGAGGTCTTGGACGCGACCTCCTTCACCATCTGCGCGCCCATGTTCTCGAACTTGTTCTCCAGTTCGATTTCCTTCGCCACCGTCACACCGTCCTTGGTGATGGTGGGCGAGCCGAAGCTCTTCTCGATGACGACGTTACGGCCCTTGGGGCCGAGGGTCACCTTGACCGCGTCGGCCAGGATGTTGACGCCACGGAGAATGGCCTCGCGGGCGCGTACGTCGAAAAGCAGTTCCTTCGCCATGATGGGAATTCCTTGAGTGAAGGGGTGGGGGACGGATTACTTCTCGATGACGCCGAGCACATCCTCCTCACGGAGGATGAGGTGCTCCTCGCCGTCGAGCTTGATCTCGGTCCCGGCGTACTTGCTGAAGAGGATGGTGTCGCCGGCCTTGATGTCGAGGGGACGCACCTTGCCGTCCTCCTGCACCTTGCCGTTGCCGACGGCGATGACCTTGCCCTCGAGGGGCTTCTCCTTCGCCGTGTCCGGGATGAAGAGGCCGCCCTTGGTCTTGTTCTCCTCGGCGACCCGCTTGACGATGAGCCGATCCTGCAGGGGACGAATCTTCATGGTCTGCTCCTTGATGGGCGCCCACCGTCCGGGGTCTCCGGACGGCTCTCGGCGCCACTGGGGGTTGAAAAGGGCCGTGACGACCCGCGGCATTTAGCACTCACACCTTGCGAGTGCTAACGCCTAGGCGCGGCGGATAATAACCAGCGAAGTCGACCCGTCAAGCGACGCTGACTGCCCGTGCCCCGACATGCCAACCGTCTGGCATTGCTGCTCTTTTCCCCGCCGCGCACGACGCCGTGGAAGGACGCCCGCTCGTCGCCCCGCACGTGGAAATTGGCACTCGGGGTGGTCGAGTGCCAGCGCAAGTGCTTGGAATCATTGAAAGCGGGTTTTGCGACGAGGAGGGTCGATTGCTACCGTTCCCTTATTCCCGAAGGCGCCGTCGGCCGGGTGGAAGGACGGGAGTGTCGATGAGTCAACTGGTGGCGTCCCTGTCGCTGAAGGAGTTCTTCAAGTCGCTCCTGGACGAGGTCACTTCGCGCCAGCGCGTCTCGCTGGAAGAGGTGACGGAGTTCTATCTGGTGAACCTGCTGGCGGACTTCGCCAGCACCGACATGCTGTTCGACCGCCAGGAGGACGGCCGCAAGGGCCGCGAGCCCCTGGCGCTGCTCTACCACCAGGCGCTGCAACAGGAGCGCGAGGCGCGCATCCGGACGCTGCGGCGGCTGGGGGATGTCTCCCTCTACACCGTGGGCTTCTTCTCCGGCGCGCTCCAGGGCGGAGTGGTGGGGCCGGACTACTACATCCAGATGGGAGGCACGGCGTACGGCCAGGTGGCGGACCTGTCCCCTCGGGCGGGCTTCGCGGGGGTGTACCGGGAGCTGCACGACAAGTTCCGCTCGGTGGTGGAGGTGCTGGAGGAAATCTCGGCGCGAGGCATGGTCCGGGCCGGGCCCTCCGGGGCGTTGAAGGTCTACGAGTCGTGGGCGCGCACGGGCAATGACCGGCTGGAGCGCGTGCTGGTGGACGCGGGGATGATGCCGAACGCGAAGGGACAGCTCCCCAACTAGCCGTGGCACGGAGGTCGCGATGATTGGCCGCGTTCAGGACCACCTGGAGGCCATCTATGGCTTCACGTGCGAGGCTCGGGCGGAGGTCTTCGTGGTGGACACGGAGGCCGCCGTCCAGCTGGGCGCCACGGGGCGCAGTGACGAGGAGCTCCTGGTGCACGAGTCGGGGGACGCGCTGGAGATGGCGCTGTACCTGTCCCCCGCGCTGCTCGACAGGCTGAAGCCCTACGAGGCCGGGCCGCTGGGGTATCTGCTGGATGGAGACCTCGCCGGCTACTGCCAGGTGGCCGAGGGCGTCAGCCACTTCCTCTACATGGCGCACACGGCGGCGCACGGGCGGACGGTGTCCCTGCTGGAGCTGGAGGCCCAGGCGGAGGTGGACAAGTTCGCCATCTGCCTGTTGCACCGCTGGGGGGAGGGGGTGGGGGCGTGGGCCCAGGAGCTGCTCACCCGGCTGTTCGACAGGGTGTCCTACCGGGACAAGCTGTCGTCCCAGGAGCGCTGGCGGTACGAGGAGGCCAACCGCGTCTCCCGGCGCTTCTGCTCGCGGATGATGGGGCACGTCTCCGGAAGGCGGTTGGACAGGCTCCTGGCGGACCTCCGGTATGCCTACCGGCTGGGAGCGGAGGCGAAGCTGAGTCACTTCGTCCACGGTGGTTGAGTCCCCGCGGCCCGCCTCCTTCGGTTAGGGTAGGTGGGCATGCCACGCGAGGCGTCCGCAGGCGGGATTGTCATCCGGGAGAGTGACGGCACCTGGGAGGTGGTCGTCATCCGTCCGCATGGCCGTCCTCTGTGGGCGCTGCCCAAGGGGCACGTGGACCCGGGGGAGACTCCGGAGCAGACGGCGAGCCGCGAGGTCCACGAGGAGACGGGGCTCACCGCCGCGCTCATCGCGCCGCTGGGTGAGATTCGCTACGTCTACCAATTCAGGGGGCAGCGCATCTTCAAGCGCGTCCACTTCTTCCTCTTCCGCTACCAGGAAGGCGCGCTGGGGCCGCTGCCGGGGCCGCGCGTGGAGGTGGACGAGGTGCGCTGGGTGCCGGTGGGACAGCTGGTGCCCCTGCTCGGCTACAAGGGAGAGAAGGCCGTCGCCGCGCGCGCCGTGCGGTGGATGCGCGCCCAGGGGCTCATCCCGGAGGCCCCTTCCCCGGCCGCAAGGCCCGAGGGGAAGGGAACCTAGGACCTACGACTACTTGCGGGCGTCTTCGGGGGTGTACTTCCCGGACAGTGCCTCGCGCACGTCGCGGTCGAACTTCACGCGGCCCGTGGCCACCTCGCGCAGGGACAGCACGGGGGGCTTGTTCTTGGAGCTCTCGATGATGGGGCGGGCGCCGGCCATCAGCTGACGCGCGCGCTTCGCACCGAGCAGCACCAGCGCGAACCGGTTGTCGACGAGGGGGAGGCAGTCTTCGACTGTGACGCGAGCCATGGAACGTCCTTCGGATTTCGGTGGGGCTACCTGAAACGGTGAAAACTAAAGACCGCCCCGGGGGGAGTCAAGGAAGGACGCACGGGCAGGGCCGCCGGGCGGACAGGCGCTGTCCCACCCTGGAAGCCTGGATTCCGTGGATCAGGTGTACCACCAGGCCCAGGCGATGAGGACGACCTGGAGGGGCAGCCGGGCCCAGAGCAGGGGGGCGGGGACCTTCTTGAAGCGCTCGGGCTGGAGGGCCATCTGGAGGTTGGCCGGGAAGATGGCGACGAACAGGGCGATGAGTCCCCATGCGGACACCGCGCGCGTGGCGGGAACCAGCAGGCCCACGCCCAGCAGGACTTCCGCCACGCCGCTCAGGAAGACCAGGGGCCCGTGCCACGGCAGGTACGGCGGCATCATCCGCACGTAGGGGCGCGGGTTCACGAAGTGATTGATGCCACCGGCCACCATGAACAGGCCGAGCACGTACATCAGGACGGTCTTCACCATGTGCCGGGAGTCCTACGCCCCCGCGAAGGCCGTGTCGACGATGGCGCGGGCTTCCTGGAGGATGGCCTGGAGGTGGGCGTCGTCGCGGAAGCTCTCCGCGTAGATTTTGTACACGTCCTCGGTGCCCGACGGCCGCGCGGCGAACCAGCCGTTCTGCGCCACCACCTTGAGCCCGCCGATGTCCGCGTCGTTGCCGGGCGCGCGCGTGAGGCGCTGGAGGATGGGTTCTCCCGCGAGGCTCGTCGCCTTCACCGCCTCCGGTGAGAGCTTCTTCAGCACGGACTTCTGCGCGGGCGTGGCCGCCTGGTCGATGCGCGCGTAGTACGGCGTGCCGAAGCGCCCCGCCAGCTCCTGATAGTGCTGTCCCGGGTCCTTGCCGGTGCGCGCGAGAATCTCCACCGCGAGCAGGTCCAGCAGCATGCCGTCCTTGTCGGTGGTCCACACGGTGCCGTCGCGGCGCAGGAAGGACGCTCCCGCGCTCTCCTCACCGCCGAAGCCGAGCGAGCCGTCCAACAGCCCGTCCACGAACCACTTGAAGCCCACCGGCACCTCGACGACGCGGCGGCCCAGGCTCTTGGCCACGCGGTCGATGAGCCCGCTGCTCACCAGCGTCTTGCCCACCGCGGTGTCCGCCTTCCAGCCGGGCCGGTTCTGGAACAGGTAGTGGATGGCCACCGCGAGGTAGTGATTGGGGTTCATCAACCCGATGGAGCGGGTGACGATGCCGTGCCGGTCCGAGTCCGCGTCGTTGCCGAAGGCGATGTCGTACTGGTCCTTGAGCTTCACGAGATTCGCCATGGCGTACGGCGACGAGCAGTCCATGCGGATCTTCCCGTCATGGTCCACCGGCATGAAGCGGAACGTCGGGTCCACCGTGGGGTTCACCACGCGCAGGTTCAATCCGTAGCGCGTGGCGATGGGCTCCCAGTACGCGACATTGGAGCCGCCGAGCGGATCCGCGCCGATGTGCAGCTTCGCGCCGCGCAGGGCCTCCATGTCCACCACGGTGCCCAGGTCCTCGACATAGGGCGTGATGAAGTCGTGGGGCTTCACCGTCGGGGCCGTGCGCGCCTTCTCGTAGGGCGTGCGCTTCACGCCCGCGTTGCTGGTGCCGAGCAGCGCGTTGGCGCGGCGCTCGATGCCCGAGGTGACATTCGTGTCCGCGGGGCCGCCGTTGGGCGGGTTGTATTTGATGCCGCCGTCCTCGGGCGGGTTGTGGGACGGGGTGATGACGATGCCGTCCGAGAGCCCCGAGGCGCCCCGGCCTTTGTTGTACGTGAGGATGGCGTGGGAGATGACGGGCGTGGGCGTGGCGCCGTCGGTGAAGCGCACCTGGACGCCGTTGGCGGCCAGCACCTCGAGCGCGGTCTGCTGCGCGGGCGCGGACAGCGCATGGGTGTCCATGCCCAGGAACAGCGGCCCGTCGATGCCCTGCTGCTGCCGGTACTCGCAGATGGCCTGCGTCACCGCGACGATGTGGGCCTCGTTGAAGCTGGTGCGCGCGGACGAGCCCCGGTGGCCCGACGTGCCGAAGGCGACGCGCTGCTCGGGCACGGCCACGTCGGGACGCTCCGCGTAGTAGCGCGCGCGCAGCTTCTCGGGGTCGATGAGGAGGTCTTCCGGCGGGAGCTTTCCAGCGAGGGGATGGGCCATGTCGCCGCCAACATAAACTCGCCGCGCGACGGATGGATCTCCCATGTGAGGGAGCTGTCCTCGGGTGGACCCAGACCCTCCCGGGCTCGAAGCGGGTGCCTCGCTACGAGCCGGTGGCGCCAGAGGGGGAGGGGGGCGCCTCCTGCTCGGGGAGGTAGAACGCCCCGGAGCGCGCGGCGAGCACCGCCGCGGTGAGCAGGCCCACCGTCAACCCGAAGACGGCGATGCCGGCCAGCGTCACCCAGTCGGTGACACCCGAGGGCTGGAACAGCGCGGTGAAGGGCGTGGCGAAATCGAAGCCCTTCTCCGGTGTCTTGCGCAGGTTCTGCACGGCGGTGAGCAGCGCTGTCGTCATCGCGCCCAGCACCATGCCCACGACGGCCGCGAAGGCGGCGCTGCCCATGAGGACGGGGCGGGTGACGGCGCGGGTGGTGGGGCGGCTCTGCACGTCGAAGTCCGGGTCCTTCACGCCCAGCGGCACGAAGCGCGCGAGCAGCAGCAGGCCGGGGATGCCGCCCACCATGGTGAACCAGAAGAAGGGCTCCCAGCCGATGGCGTACACGAGGAAGCCGGCGATGGGGCCCGCCACCACGCGCGGAATGGAGAAGAGGCTGGAGAGCAGCGCGAACTGGGTGGCGGAGAAGCGCTTCTGCGTCAGCCGCATCAGCAGCACGGAGAAGGCCCCGGTGCCCAGGCCCTGTGTCACGTTCTCGAAGCCGATGGCGATGTACATCAGCCACGGCGTGGGCGCCCCGGCGCGCGCGACGAGCACGTAGCCGATGTTGGACACAATCTGGATGACGCCGAACACCCAGAGCGCGCGGCCCAGGCCCAGCACCGTCGTCCACGCTCCGCCCACGAGCGTGCCGGCGATGGTGCCGAACAGGCCGATGGTGCCCAGGGCCACGCCCCGGTGCAGGTCGCTGTAGCCCATGTCCACCAGGAAGGGCCGCAGGAGCGTGCCGCCGAGGTTGTCGGCCAGCTTGTAGAGGAAGACGAAGGCGAGGATTTCGAGCGCCCGGTGCCGCGCGAGGAAGCCCACGAAGGGATACCAGACGGCGTCCTTGAGGGACTTCGGAGGCGTGAAGCGCTCCTCGGGCTCCGGCGCGAAGCGCGTGACGATGAGCATGGGCAGGTACAGCACCGCCAGCCCGATGACGACCCACTTCCACGACACGCGGCCCGCGAGCGTAATCGCCGCCGAGCCCGCGATGAACATGGCCGCGCGGTACACCGCCACGCGCGCGCCCACCGCCACGCCCTGCTCCTCCTTGCGCAGCACCTCCACCGCGTACGCGTCGATGGCGATGTCCTGCGTCGCCGCGGAGAACGCCACCGCCATGGCCAGCGCGCCCACCACCCACGCGGTCTCCGGATGTTCTCCGATGCCGGCGAGCGCCAATGTCGTCGCGAAGAGGGCCACCTGCGCCACCGCCATCCAGCCCCGCCGCCGGCCCCAGAAGGGCGGCACATAGCGGTCCATCAGCGGCGACCAGAGGAACTTGAAGGACCACGGTGCCTGCGCCAGCGTGATGATGCCCACCACGCGGATGTCCACGCCGATGCTGCGCAGCCAGTCGGGGATGGCGATCCACACCAGGCCGAGCGGCAGGCCCGAGGAGAACGAGAGCAGCGTGACGGAGGCCGTCCGCCAGGAGGCCATGGCCCGCGCCAGACTGGCCCAGGTTCCCGGCCGCGCTGCCTGCTCTCCACTCTTGCCCTGCTGCTCGCTCATGGCGGCGGACTCTATACCAGCCGTGCTCGCGGCCCAGGGTGTCCCGCGCGCTTCCGCTCGGAGGGTTGGCCGGTTACCGGTCCAGCGCGGACATGTCCGGGCAGGAGCTGCGCAGGCCCTCGGTGGGGTTGAGGAAGTCCCAGCTCCGGGAGATGAACGTCACGCGGCCCTGCGCGTCCCAGCACTCGGTGTATTTGGCGCCCAGGATGTCGCCCTTGATGATCTCCAGGATGCCCGTCCCCCGGCCGTCCGGTGCCCAGCGCGTGGTGAGGGCCACGTCTTCGCGCAGTCCGCCCTGGACGAAGTCGGTGTCGAGGATCTGGAAGGTCATCTCCGCCAGGTCCCCCTCCGCCTCGCGGTAGATGTAGCGCGAAGGCAGCAGGGTGGGCACGTTGCTGACGAACACCAGCTCCACCCGCGTGGGGAGCTTCCGCGTCTGGTAGTGGATCTCCTCGCGGTCCAGGAAGGGGATGTCCAGGAAGCGCTCTTCCCGGGCCCGCTTCAGGTCCATGATGAGGCTGCCCTCTCCCTTGCGGACGCCGCCATTGGCCTGGAAGGAGCCCGACATGAAGCTCCACCACGCGTCCTCGCCCTCACCGACGTCCCGGTACTGGAGCTGGTAGTCGAACCGCTCCCCTTCACGCGTCATCACGAAGCGCGTGTCGAACTTCATGTCGTTGCGCCCCGGGATGGGCCCCCACACCCGACGGTCCGGCTCTCGCTTCGTGGGCGTGTACTGCTGGATGGCCTCCAGCGAGGAGAGGATTCCGTCCACCGCTTGGTTGAAGCGCAGGCCCGTCTCGTCCGTGTCGCCGACGATGCCCGACGAGTCCCCCAACCGTCCCGCCTGCTGCGCGGACTTGCTGGCCACACGTGCGCCCCAGGCTTCGCCTTGGGTCTTCCCCGGCATCGACGCCGTCAGGTCCTCGCGCCGGGGGAAGGCGTTGAGGAACTCCAGGTCGTCGTTGGAGAAGTCGCCGCCACATGCGGCCAGGGCCAGACACAGACAGATGGGCACCAGGTGTCGCATCGAACGCTCCCTCAAGGCTGATACGTGACGAGCGCGCCCAGCTCCCAGAAGCCCAGCGAGCGTTGCTCATCCACGGTGTAGAGGAGGTAGTGGAGCCGCGCGCGTCCCGTCACGTGCAGGCGCCGCAGGGGTTGCCACCGCAGGCCCGCCACCAGGCCCGGGGAGAACATCGCGTACTTCTGGTCCGGGTACGTCGCTTCCTCGAAGTCGCGGCGCATCACCAGATACGCCATGCGCGCGCCCACGAAGGGCGCCACGGTGCCTCGCGGCCACTCGGACGTGAGGGTCGTGCCCAGGCTCGTCACCGAATACTTGTAGGGCGGTCCACTCAGGGTCGGCAACGCCAGCAGCGCCTGTTTCCCGCCCACCGCCACGTCCACGCCCCACACCCAGTCGCGGCGGAAGTAGTCGTGAAGCTGCGCCTCCGCGCCCAGCATGCCCACCGACAGGAACAGCGACTGGCGCGTGGGCGCATCGAAGAAGGACTGCACGCCACCGGACACGCCCACCGTCCACCACGCTCCGCCCTCCGGCGCCGCGCCCTTCACCGGGTCGTCCGAGAACGGCGCGTCTCGCAGCCGCGCCTCTTCCAGCACCACCTGCCGTCCCCGGGACACTTCCACTTCGCCGATGCGCAGCCGGTCCGACAGCCTTCGCTTCACGCGGTACGTGCCGGGCGCGAGCGCCACGCGGCGCTCCACGTCGGGCGTCTTGTCCAGCTCCGCCACCACCATGCCGCCCGGGTCCACGAAGTAATACATGCCCGCGGGCGCGAGCCCTGGCACCACCAGCCCGTCGCCGCCCGCGCGCAGGTCCGTCAGCACCAGGTCCCCGTTGCCGGCGAGGTCGTAGCTGAACGTCGGATGCTGAGCGCCCCCGCTGCTGGCCGCCGTGTCCGCCACCGTGCGGGCGTAGGCATGCGAGTACGCCTCGAACAGCGTCACGCGTCCGTCACCGCTGCGATCCGCGTCACCCAGCAGGCCACTGGCCAGGTGGTGCGAGAAGTAGCTGCCGCGCAGCGCGTCCGACTCCTGCGAGTCCTCGTCCGCCGAACTGGAGGTGAGGATGACCAGGCCCCGCGCATCGCGCGCCGCGCCGGACTCGATTTCGAAGGCCGGTGCCCGTCGCGCGCCCTTGGTGCGCGTCAGCGCGCCAGAGCGGCACGAGTCGAGAATCGCGATGCGGATATCCGCGGGCGCGTTCGACAGCCGCTGCTTGAGGTCCTCGAAGCCCAGCCGCGTGTTGCCCAGGCGCAGCGTGCCGTCCTTCGCGTGGCCGGAGTAGTAGACGAGCAGCGCCGTGCGCTCACCTCGCGCCCGAGCCTCCTTCGCCCGGGCCTCCAACTGCGTCAGCGCCGCGAGGAAGTCCTTCGAGGACTCGTTGAGCAGCAGCATCGCGTCGCCGGGCGCGACACCGCCCAGGCGCGCCAGCAGGCCGTGCATCTTCCGCGCGTCGTCCTGTGCGAAGCGCAGGGGCCGCGTCTCGTCGCCGCCCTCGTCGTTGCCCGCCACCAGCGCGAAGCGGCGCAAGCTGTCCGCATGCGCGGCCGAGGCACCGAGCACGAGGAGGGCGGCCAGCGCGCGCCAGGAAGGAAGCAGGGGAGGGCTCATGGCTTGAACAGCACCCAGTGCGTCTGCGCACCCGGCACGTCGAGCTGGGACATCCGCTCCACCTCGCCGTTCGCCGCCGTGAACGCACGACGGGTCGCCTCCACCACCGACTCCACCGTGAACGGTTCATCCCCGAGCACCAGCACCACGCGCTCGGCTCCAGAGCCGGTGAACTCCCAGCTTCCTTGCAGCCAGTGCAGGTCCTCGCCGGACTCCACGGGGGCGCTCGCGCCGGACTCCGGATGCAGCGCCGTCACCTCGCCGATGGCATCCACGGACACGGCGGCCACGTAGCGGTGGGTGCCCGCCTTGTAGCCCAGCATCACCCGCTCACCCGGTTCCAGGGCCTCGGGAGCCTCCGGCTTCACCTCGCGCTGGGGCCCGGGACCTCCGCCGATGCGCAGCTCCGCGATGTCCGCGCCGCCCTTGCTCCGGTCCCAACCCGGACCCTGATTCAGCAGCGGCCGGGCCAGCACCACCATCAGCACCGACGCGGCCAGCGCCACCGTCGGGGCGAGCCAGCGCCGGGGGGAGGGCTTCAGCGCGTCACGCCGCTGCTGTCGCTCCAACGCGCGCTGCACTCCCAGCTCGAAGCGCTCGAAGGGAAGCTCTGCTTCGAAGCGGGCCTGGTTCGACTCGAGGCCGCGCAGCACGGCGCCACACGTGTCGCAGCTCGCCGCGTGGGCGCGCGCGCGGGTGGCCTCGGGCGAGCCCAGCTCACCGGCCCTCAGGCGTCGCAGTGTCCACTCCGACTCGTGCGCGCTCATCGAACCCTCAGCTCCTCTCCACCCAGCGCGGCGAAGTGCTCCAGCCGCTTGCGAATCGTGGGCACCGAGCGCCCCAGCAACGCCGCCACCTCCTCCAACGTCATCCCATCCACGTGGTAGTGCACCACCGCCGCCTGCGTCTCCGCATCCACCCGGGACAGCAGCCGGCGCACCAGGTCCCGCGTCTCCATCTCTCCCGGACCCCCGTGGGCTTCCGGGCGCGCTGCCGCGTCCCGCTCGAACCACTGCCTCCAGCCCGCTCGCTCCGAGCGGAGCTGGTTGAGACAGTGGTGCGTGGCGATCTTCATCAACCACGTCAGCGGCGAGGCATCCGCGCGGAAGTCGTCCGCGTGGACAAGCGCTCGGGCGAACACGTCGTGCATCGCGTCCTCCGCCCTCGCCGCGTCCTTCAACAGGTAGCGGCAGCGTCCCATCACGCTGCCGCCGTACCGCGTGTAAAGGTCGCGCAGGAAGTCCCGCCGGTCCTGCTGGGGACCCCCCTGGATGACCCTGAGGGCCGGCTGGCGCGTTCCTGTCACGCGCCGCAGACTACCGCGAGCCGGCTCACAGCGTGGAGTAGACCGCCGTGCTGAAGCTGCCGCAGGCGCTCACCGTCCCGTAGCCGATGGCCGGGTTGTAGCTGACCGCGTGGTAGGCGCTGCGGAAGTTGCTGTCCCAGCACTCGTTGATGGTGGCCTCGCCGAACAGGTCTCCGCCCGACAGCTTGATGTCCGAGCGACCGAGGCCCGTGCGCTCCCAACGGCTCTTGATGGACAGCTTCTCCAGCTTCGAGCGCGTCGGGTCCACGTCGATGTTCTGCTTCACGACGTAGTCCAGCTCGCCCCCGGTGCCCGGGGCCTGCTTGAAGCGATAGTTCGCGCTCGCCAGGGTGCCTCCGCCGGCATCCACCTGGAAGTCCGCCTCCACGGAGGCCACCGCGTTCGGGGCCGTGCGCGCGTAGCGAATCTCCATCGTCGCCACGCCCGTCTCGCCCTCGTTGCCAGGCAGGGAGTTGTTCTTCTCCCAGTCGATGAGGAACTGTCCGGAGCCATAGCCGGAGCGGCGCTCGCCATCATCATCGACCGCCGCCGTGTGCGAGCCAGCCAGCACCGTCTTGAAGTTCGTGTCGGGCTCGATCTTCGCCTTGGCCGCCAGCACCCACCCGTAGGTGTCGTCATCGGTGCGCGTGACGGTCAGCTTCCAGGTGATGGGGCTCAGGGCCTCCGTGTGCGGACCCCACACCGCGACGTCGCCCTGGATGGAGGACGGCGGGTGCTTGACGATGGCCTCGATGAGGCCGAGCACTCCCAGCGTCCCACCGTTGATGCTCGCGGCGGCGGCCACGGTGAGCACGTAGTACTCCGACGTCTGGTTCTCGGCGGAGGCCGCGGTCAGTCCCTGACCGTCCGGGCCGGGCGAGGCCACTTCCACCATCTGCTTGGAGGGAAGTCCCTCGCGGAACGAATCGGCGTCCTGCTTCGAGTCAGGATCGCAACCGGCGAGCAACAGGGAGGCGCACAGCAGGCTCTTGCGCAGCATGGTCCTTCTACCTTTCGGATGGCCCCCGGCGGGCCGTGCAGCAGCGTGTTCGCCTCAATGGACACAGCCCCGCCGAAAAACAGAAAGCACGCCTGCCTGGTTCTGAAATGCGCTGGGATTCCAGGGGGTTGGAGGTCGCTCGGACGCCCCTCGGGCGACTTCACCCGGCCTTCGGACGGCGGAAATGCACCGTCCCTACCTTTCGCCCATGGAAAAACGACACCCCAACCATCCCGGGGAGATGGGCACGGACGCCTCGCTCGCGGAACGGGAGCGCACGGCGGATGAAATCAACGCCCGCGCACGGGCCGTGGGGCTGTTGCGCGACGCGGGGGTGCCCTTCGTGGTGGGAGGTGCGTACGCATACGCCACCTATACCGGCATCTACCGGGACACGAAGGACCTGGACCTGTTCCCCCGCAAGGCGGACGCGCTCCGGGCGCTCCAGGTGCTGGAGAAGGACGGCTGGCGCACCGAGCGCACCGACGAGGTGTGGCTCTACAAGGCCTTCAAGGGTGACTACTTCGTCGACTTCATCTTCTCGTCCGGCAACGGCGTGGCGGTGGTCGACGACGAGTGGTTCCAATTCGCCAAGACGGCCACCGTCTTCGGGCACGAGTGTCTGGTGGCGCCCGCCGAGGAGATGATCTGGTCCAAGGCCTTCGTCGTCGAGCGCGAGCGCTACGACGGCGCGGACGTCAACCACCTCATCCTCAAGGCGGGCCACGTCATGGACTGGGACCGGCTGATGCGCCGGTTCGACCGGTACTGGGAGGTGCTGCTCAGTCACCTGATGATGTTCCGCTTCGCCTATCCCTCCGAGAGGGACCTGGTGCCGGAGTGGGTGATGGCGGAGTTGATGCGCCGCACGCTGGACAGCATCCGCGAGGGGCGCTGGGAGGAGAAGCTGTGTCGCGGCAACCTCGTCTCCAAGGTGAACTACCACGTGGACATCCACCACTGGGGGTTCAGGGACGGGCGGGCCTGGGACGAAAACGAACGACAGCAGGGGGGCGAGCGTGGCGAGGGATCCGAGCTCGAAAATTCGATTGGCGGCAGTCGGTGACCTGCACTGCCGGGAGGACCAGCACGGACGCTTTCGCCACCTCGTCAAGCAGGTGAACGCCACGGCGGACCTGCTGGTGCTGTGTGGGGACCTCACGGACCGCGGCATGCTCGAGGAGGGCAAGGTGCTCGCCGAGGAGCTGTCCGCGCTGCGGGTGCCGTGCGCGGCGGTGCTCGGCAATCACGACTACGAGCACGGCCAGGTGAAGGACATCTGCGCGGAGCTCGCGAAGGTGGGCATCCACATCCTCGATGGGGACCACTTCATCTTCGAGAAGGTGCTCGGCGTGGCTGGCGTGAAGGGCTTTGGCGGCGGCTATGGCAACGCGACGTTGCAGGCCTTCGGCGAGGCGCAGACCAAGGGCTTCGTGCAGGAGGCGGTGACGGAGTCGCTGAAGCTGGAGGCGGCGCTGAGCCACCTCGACACGCCGAGGAAGATCATCATCATGCATTACTCCCCCATCCCGGAGACGCTGGAGGGGGAGAACATCGAGATCCGCCCCTTCCTCGGGACGAGCCGGCTGGCGATGCCCATTGACCACTACGGCGCGGAGGCGGTGTTCCACGGACACGCGCACCACGGCGCGCTCCAGGGGAAAACGAAGAACGGCATCCCCGTCTTCAACGTGGCCATGCCCTTGCTGGCGCGGCACACGCCCGACCAACGCTACGTGCTGCTCGAAGTGTGAGCCGGACTCAGGCGGTGACGACCATCCCGGCTTCCACCTTCACGGGCCAGGACGTCAGCGACGCGCCGCTGCACGGGCCGCCGACGCACTTCCCGTCGTCGGGTTGGAACAGGGCGCCGTGCCACGCGCAGACGATGAGCTGCTTGTCCGGCGTCAGGTAGCGGTCCAACACGCGCGCCAGCGGGAGCCCGGCGTGGGGGCACCGGTCCACATAGCCGTGGACCTGGGTGCCCTTGCGCACGAGGAAGCCGTGGAAGAACGCCTCGCCAATCTGGAGCACGATGTTGCGCGAGCCCGGGTCCTCCAGCGAGTCCACCGGGCAGAGCTCGACGTCGGAGGGCGTCGTCCAGACGCGCTGCCTTGGAGGCAGGCTCAAGGCAGTCGGGCCTTCTCGAACCCGGCCCAGCAGTCGTCGTAGTCCAACTGCATCGCCGGCGTCTCCACCGCGAAGCGCGTGGGGCGGATGGTCCACCGGGACTCGAACATGAACGCGAGCGTGTCCTGAATCTTGTGCGGCTTCAGGTCCGCGCGGAGGGCCTGCTCGTAGCTCGCCCGGTCCGGACCATGGCCGCTCATGCAGTTGTGCAGCGACGCACCGCCCGGAGCAAAGCCTCCGGCCTTCGCGTCATAGACACCCTGCACCAGCCCCATGAACTCGCTCATCACGTTGCGGTGGAACCACGGCGGCCGGAACGTGTTCTCCGCCACCATCCACCGGGGCGGGAAGATGACGAAGTCGCAGTTGGCCGTGCCCGGTGACTCGCTGGGCGAGGTCAGCACCGTGAAGATGGACGGGTCCGGATGGTCGTAGCTCACCGTGCCGATGGTGTTGAACCGCGACAGGTCATACTTGTACGGCGCCAGATTCCCGTGCCACGCCACCACGTCGAGCGGGGAGTGGTCGAACTGGGACGCCCACAGGCGCCCCTGGAACTTCTGGACGACCAGCGTCGGGCGGTCCACGTCCTCGAAGGCGGCCACGGGCGTCAGGAAGTCGCGCGCGTTCGCCAGCCCGTTGGAGCCGATGGGCCCCAGGTCTGGCAGGCGGAAGAGGGCGCCGTGGTTCTCACAGATGTAGCCCGACACCGGCCCTTCGGGCAGCTCCGCCCGGAAGCGCACGCCCCGGGGCACCACGCCCATCTCGCCGGGCCGCAGGTCCAGCACGCCCAGCTCCGTCACGAGCGTCAGCCGCCCGGCCTGCGGCACGATGAGCAGCTCGCCGTCGGCGTCGTAGAACACCTTGTCCGTCATCGACCGGTTGGCGAGGTACAGGTGGATGGCGATGCCCGCCCCCGTGCCTGGGTCTCCATTGCCCGCGTAGGTGACCAGGCCCTCGACAAAGTCGGTGGGCGCGGTCGGCGCCGGCTGGGGACTCCAGCGCAGGCGGTTGGGCGTGGGCGGGACCTCGTCGAACGGGCCACCGCGCAACAGGCCCTGGGGATGGACCTTGTACGCGGGATGGTTGGCGCTGGGCCGCAGCCGATACAGCCACGAGCGCTTGTTCTCCCGGCGCGCCACCGTGAAGGCCGTGCCGGAGAGCTGCTCCGCGTAGAGCCCGAACGGGGCGCGCTGCGGCGAGTTGCGCCCCACGGGCAGGGCACCCGGGACGGCCTCCGTGGCGAACTCATTGCCAAAGCCGGAGAGATAGTCACCGGGCGCCTGTCGGAGCCCGCTCTTCGGAGGTACCGCGGTTCGATTCTCGAGAGTCACCGTGTCGCTCCTCCGAAGTCGGGCCGGAGACTACTTCCGGGTCTTGTCGACCTTGATGACGCCGCGGCGGATCTGATCCAGCTCGATGGACTCGAACAGCGCCTGGAAGTTGCCGTTGCCGAAGCCCTCGTTGCCCTTGCGCTGGATGATCTCGAAGAAGATGGGCCCGAACAGGTTCTCGGTGAAGATCTGCAGCAGCAGGCCTTCCTGCTGATTGCCGTCGATGAGGATGCGGTTCTTCCGCATGCGCTCCAGGTCCTCGCCGTGGTTGGGGACGCGCGAGTCGACCAGGTCGTAGTAGGTCTCGATGGTGTCCTGGAGGTCCACGCCGCGAGCGCGCAGCTTCTCGACGGTGCTGTAGATGTCCTGCGTGGCCAGGGCCAGGTGCTGGATGCCCTCGCCCTTGTACTCGCGGATGAACTCCTCGATCTGCGACTTCTCGTCCTGGCTCTCGTTGAGCGGAATCCGGATGGCGCGGTCCGGCGCAATCATCGCCTGGCTGAACAGGCCCGTGGCCTGGCCCTTGATGTCGAAGTACTTCTGCTCGGTGAAGCCGAAGATGCGGTTGTAGAAGGACGACCACGTCCGCATCTCACCCCGGCGCACGTTGTGCGTCAGGTGGTCCAGCGACTCCAGGCCCACGCTGTTGCGGGCCTCGGCCTCGACGGCGCCGGGAATCTGGGTCCACGAGTCGTAGATGGTGCCGCTCGGACCGTGGCGGTCGATGAGATACAGCAGGCTGCCACCGATGCCCTGGAGGACATAGAAGCCCTCGCCCAGGGAGCTGGCGGCGGGGTCGGCCGGGATGGCGCCGCGCTCCAGCGCCATCTCGTAAGCGGTGCGGGCATTGGCCACGCGGAAGGCCATCGCGTTGGCGGACGGGCCGTGGGCGGCGCGGAACTCGGCGGCCTGGCCCGTGGTCTCCCGGCTGATGAGCAGGTTGATATCACCCTGCTTGTAGCGAACCAGGTCCTTGCTCGGGTGCTTGGAGAAGGCGGTGAACCCCAGCATCTCCACCAGCTTCACCATTGCCTCGGGGGCGGGGCTCGTGAACTCCACGAACTCGAAGCCATTCAGTCCAAGAGGGTTTTCCGCCGTGCTCATCATGACCCAGCCTCCGCGAAACGTCTGCGAGTGTGCCTTGGAAGGTAGGGAGTGGCGGCCAGGGAGGAAAGCACAAAGCACTGCCAGAGAATGTCAGGCCCTTTCACAATCTTCAGAGGGAGGGCCCACGCGAATGCGCACGGGTGGCGCGTCAAACGCGGCACCGCGTCGCGTCACCTACGGAGGGTCGTGAATTGTCACAGCAGGCGCGGGCTCATCCTCACGGACCGCGTGCTTCCGTGGGCTCCGGTGCGGGGGCGCCTTCCATCAGGTCTTCAGCCCGCACCGGCAGCACGAGTCCTTCGATGGAGACCTCCATCACCTCGGGCCCCGAACCCCGCACATAGCTCAAGCCCGACGAGTCGGGCACGTCGCCGCCCAGCCACAGTCGCGCCAGCTCGCGTCCATCCGCGCCCAGCAGCACCGCGCCGCGTGAGGCCTCGTCGATGCCGTACTTCGCCCAGCTTCGAGGCTTTGCGTCTCCGAAGCTCGTGGCCTTCAGTGCGCCCATCGCGCGCAGCAGGGAGACGACGCGGAAGTGCTGGGCCTTGCCTTGCTTCGGTGACTCCACCCGCCACGACTCCGTGCCGCCATCCGTCTCCGAGGCGTTGACCAGGATGATGGGGGCCGCGCCTCCGCCAGGGTGGAACACCACGCGTCGCACGTCCTCGCGCCGGAAGCTCAGCACGTGCTTGTCCTTCAGTTCGTGGACGTCCACGTCGAGCACCGTGAGCGCGCCGTCCGACACCTCGGCCAGCACCGCGTCTGGGCCCTGCTCCCGCAGCGCGTGGATGCGCGGAGTGCCGTCCTCCATCACCTGGGCGAGTCGGATGCGCACGGGCTCGCCCGAGAGCGGAGTGAAGCGCGCATCGACGAGCGGCGACTCCAGTCCCAGCTTCTTCCGCGTCTGCGCGGAGTCCGGGGGGAAGGCGAGCGCCCGGTGCTCCTTCAAGTTTTTCAACAATGTCGCCACCCGAGCCTCGTCCGCGCGCTCGGCCACGGGTTTCGTCAGGCGCCACTTCGTCGTGCCCGTCTCGTGCTGCAGCACGTAGCTTCGCTCCTGGGCCCGCACCTCGATGCTCGCGAGCGCAGTCGCTTCCAGTCCGCCGAGCAGCTCCTTCGAGCGCAGCGCGAAGGTGTCCTTGTCCAGGCTCCACCGCACCGAACCCTGGGCCGCGTAGACCTTCGAGTCCCCGTCACGACGCACGTACACGGACCCGTCGAAGGTGTTCTCGACGCCCCCGTGCAGCGTCACCGTGTGCTGGCGGCTCGGGACGTCTTCACCTCCGCCGCTCGCGTCTGGCAGGAAGGCATGCGCTGTCACGCTGAAGACGGGCGACTTGAGGCCGTACTTCTCCAGGTCGGCGTCGGTGGGCGCGTCGTTCACCAGGGGGCTCGACGCGGTGCTCCCCAGCGTCTCCAGCAGGGCCTCCACCGCGGCGGCCTCCGCGCGTGCCTTCACGGGAGCGACGAGTTGCCACGCGCCATCCGGCTCGCGCGCCAGCTCCGTGGTGTCGCCCTGGGCCCGCACGGTGATGCGAGTGAACACGGGCGCGGCGGCCTTCGCCCCCTGTGTCGCGCCGGACGGCGGGGCGAACAGTTTCTCTGACACCGCCGGGGTCTCGGAGCCTCGCCGCGAGGTGCCGTCGGAGCACGCGGACAAGGTCAGTCCTCCCGCGCCCAGCGCGAGGACCGCCACCGTCACGAGTCCCTTGCCCGTGGCGCTCACTTGTTCCGCCGGGTCAGCCAGATGGCCAGTCCCAGACCCATCATGGTGAGGGGGAGCAGGTCGGTGGAGATGAAGCGGATGTGGTCCATGTCGTCCGCGTCCAGCTCCAGCGTCGACACCTCGCGGTCCGGGGGGCGCAGGGTGACCTTGGTCACCTGATTGGAGGCCCAGCCCAGCGCGTTCATCACGAGGTTGCGGTTGGGCTCATGGCCCCAGTTCGGATCCAACAGCAGCTCCGCGTCACCCATCACCACGAGCCGCGCCTCGTCGAAGCGCTTGTTGGTGGCGTTCTTCGTGTCGCGGACGATGGCGGCCACGAGCGTGAGCTGGCCCGTCTTCTCGCCATCGGAGGGGACCGCGTTCTCCTCCGGCTTCGTCTCCACCCAGCCGTACTGCGAGGTGTGCACCACGGGCTCCACGCGCACGCCTTCCGCGAGGCCCTCGCGCAGCAGCGTGAGGCTGCGCGGCGTGGGCAGCTCCACGTTCAGCCCGCGCTGCCGCAGCGGGAGCACCATCGCGTGGTTGCTGTAGAACCGCGAGAGCACCACGTAGGGATTGCCGCTGTTGAACTGCGCGTCGGCGGCGATGCCCTCGTCGAGCTGGATGCCGTACTCGGCCAGCAGCCCGCCCAGGCCGTCCTCCAACCCCGCGTCCGTGAAGTAGAGCAGCCTGCCGCCGCCCGCGAGGTACTTGCGCAGCACCTCCACCTCCGGCGTCGTGAAGCGCGCGCGAGCACCCGCGATGATGACCAGCGAGGCATCCCGGGGCACGTCCGTCGCGCCCGCCAGGTACATTGCCTCCGCGCCATATCCCTCCTGAAGTAGCTGCCTGCGCAGCTCGGACATGGTGGCGCCCGGGTCATTCGGGGCCGCTTCGTCCTTGGCCAGCGGCCACTCACCGTGGCCGGTGACGAAGTACACCCGCTGCGTGCCCACCGCGTTCAGCTTGATGAGCGCGTTGGTCAGGTCCTGCTCGGAGACGGCCTGCAGCGTCGTGTGCGCCTCGCCACGCACCAGCACCACGCTCGCCTGACCCTCCTTGAGCTGGTACTTCGCGGCCAGGTCCGGGCTGCGGCGCGCGTCCTTGAACGTGTACTCGAAGTGCTCCGGCGCCTGCGCACGGTAGCGCTGGAACAGCGTGTCCAACAGGCCGTAGGACTCGTGCGTCGGAGGCACGAAGCCAATGGCGAGGACCTTCTCCGGCAGGGCCTCCAGCGTGGCGAGCGTCTGCGGCGCCAGCGTGTGGATGCGTCCCTTCGTCAAATCCCAGCGAGGACTCTTCTGGAAGGCGACGTAGTTGAGCGCCACCAGCGCGAGCAGGGCGGCGACCACGGTGAGTCCCGAGCGCAGGAAGAAGAGGCTGGAGCGGTGCGAGGCGAGCTTGCCGAAGTGCTTCAGGTTCGTCGCCAGGTACACGCCGAGCAGCGCGAGGCCCACCGCCGCCTTCACGCCCGCGGCAATGGGGTTGCCGGAGGTGACGAAGAGGGTGAAGGGGCTCGACAGGAGCAGCAGGAGCCCGAAGGCGCCCAGGTATCGACCGAGGAGGGTCGCATTCATGTGCGGGGATTCCCTTTCGCGTGAGCGCGGGCCATGTCAGGCCCAGCGCCGCGCTTCCACGGTGCGGTGGGTGAGCAGCAGCGAGAAGACGATGACGGAGGCGAAGAACACGAGCGTCTGCACGTCGAGGATGCCCTTGAGCATGTTCTGCAACTGCGCGTCGAAGGACAGGTACGTCAGCACCGAGCGCAGCGGCTCCTCCGTGGCCTGCGCCACGCCGGACAGCAGCATCCACGGTAGGAGGACCGCGAAGGTGAGGAAGGCCGCCAGCATCTGGCTCTCCGTGAGCGCGGAGATGAACATGCCCACAGCCATGCACGTGGCGCCCCACAGCAGGATGCCGCCGTAGCCCAGGAGCACGGTGGGCCACTCCAGCGCGGTGCCGGACTCCGCGTGGCCGAACGCGGAGAGCACCAGCGGGAAGATGAGCGTGAGGCCCAGCGTCGCGGAGATGATGCCCAGTCCGCCCAGGTATTTGCCCAGGACGATTTCAATGGGGCGCACTGGCGCGGTCATCAGCAGCTCGAACGTCTTGTTGCGCTTCTCCTCCGCGAACAGTCGCATGGAGAGGAAGGGCGCGATGAAGAGGGTGATGACGATGACCATGCCCCACAGCTGCACCATCACCCCGTCGGTGAGGTTGCGGTAGGCGGTCATGTCCGGAGGCATCATCGCCCACGTGACTTCCCGTGCCTGCTCCTGCACCTGCTGGAACGTCGCGAGCAGGTTCACGAAGAAGAAGGACGAGAGCGCCACCATCGCCGTGAAGACGCCATAGGCCCACGGGGTGGTGAAGAAGAGGGACAGCTCCTTGCGAGCGATGGCCAGGGCGATGCGCATGGACCGGGGGGTTCCTTGAAGGAGGGGACGGGCGTCGCGCTCAGGCGGCGGTCAGCTTGATGAAGACCTCTTCCAGCGACGCGCTCTCCGAGGTGCCCTGGGAGCCGGCCAGCTTGCGGAGGTCGTCGTAGGCGACGATGCGCCCTTGGTTGAGGATGAGGACCTTCTCGCACGTCATCGTCACTTCCGGGAGGATGTGCGTGGAGAGGATGACGGTGTGCTTGCCCGCGAGGCTCTTGATGAGCGCGCGCACCTCCGCGCGCTGCGCGGGATCCAGCCCTTCCGTCGGCTCGTCGAGGATGAGGACCTGGGGCGAGCCGAGCAGCGCCTGCGCGATGCCGACGCGCTGCTTGTAGCCCTTGGACAGGTTCTGGATGAGGCGGCCGAGCACGTGCGTGACGCCGGTGAGGCCGGCCACCCGCTCGACTTCGCCCTTGAGTTCCCGGGCGGGCAGGCGCTTGAGCGCCGCGACGAACTTCAGGTACCCGTGCACCGTCATGTCCGGGTAGAGGGGTGGCGCCTCCGGCAGGTAGCCGATGCGGCGCTTCACCTCCAGCGGGTGCGTGAAGACGTCGAAGCCTCCCACGCGGGCGACTCCCTCCGAGGGCGGGAGGAAGCCGGTGAGAATCTTCATCGTGGTGGACTTGCCCGCGCCGTTGGGCCCGAGGAAGCCGAGGATTTCGCCCTCTTCGACGCTGAAGGTGAGGTCGTCGATGGCCACGCGGTCGCGATACCGCTTGGTGAGGTGCTGTACCTCGATCATCGCCATGGGCAGGCTCCAGGAGAGACGCGCTCGACCCTGGGCCGCCGGCCGTGGAGGTGTTTCTCGGACGGCCCGGGCAGACCGTCGCCGACTATAGGGGCCGACCTTGGGGTGTCAAGGCGACGCCCGGCTCCCGGCTCGGGTGCTTCACCGCGCTGGCCGGGCTCCTGCAAGACTGCGCTTCGGTGTGGTTCCCCGGACACGCCCAACAGGGGTAGTGAGACGCTCATGCCTATCGTGGTCCAGAAGTACGGCGGCTCGTCGGTGGCCGACGTGGAGAAGATTCGCAAGGTGGCGCGCAGGGTGAAGGACAAGCGCGACGCCGGGTACCAGGTGGTGGTGGTGGTGAGTGCCATGGGCGACACCACGGACGAGCTGCTCGCCCTGGCCAAGCAGGTGTCCCCGGACCCCGCGCGGCGCGAGCTGGACATGTTGTTGACGTGCGGCGAGCGCATCTCCATGGCGCTGCTCTCCATGGCGCTCCAGGAGATGGAGGTGCCGGCCATCAGCTTCACGGGCAGCCAGAGCGGCATCATCACCAACGACGCGCACGCACAGGCGCGCATCGTCGAGGTGCGGCCCTATCGCATCCACGACGAGCTGGCGCGCGGCAAGGTCGTCATCGTCGCCGGCTACCAGGGCGTCTCCTACAAGAAGGAAGTGACGACGCTGGGGCGCGGAGGCTCGGACACGACGGCTGTGGCGCTGGCGGCGGCGCTGGAGGCGGAGGCGTGTGAAATCTACTCCGACGTGGATGGCATCTTCAGCGCGGACCCGCGCGTGGTGCCGGATGCGCGCAAGCTGGAGTCGCTCAGCTACGACGAGATGCAGGAGCTGGCGAGCGCGGGCGCCAAGGTGCTCAACGCGCAGGCGGTGGAGTGGGCGAAGTCGCGCGGCATCGCCATCCTCGCGCGGACGGCGCATGCCCCGGGCAACGGCACGGTGGTGCGCGAGCTGACGGCGCCCTCGGACAGTCGGGTGAAGGGCGTGACGGCGGACTCGGAGCTGGCGGTGCTGGCGGTGGGCGGGCAGGTGCCGCTGCCGGAGCTGTTGGAGTTCCTCGACGCCCGAGGCGTGCGAGGCCGCTCCCTGGGCTTCGACGGGCTGCCGGGGGGCACGGCCCACGCGTACCTCCTGGTTCCGCTGGCGGACATCCACGGGCCGGAGGCGCTGCGCAAGGAGCTGGCCACGCGCTTCGACGGAGCGGTGTCATGGCGCGAGGAGCTGGGCACCGTCACCTGCGTGGGCGTGGGGCTCAACGCGGACTGGGCGCCGCTGAGGCAGTCCCTGGCGGCGGCGGAGGAACTCGGCGCGAAGGTGCATGCGGCCCACACGTCACCGCTCCAGCTCACGCTGCTCGTGGACAAGCCCCACCTCAAGCCGCTGACGGCGAGGCTGCACCGGGAGTTGCTCGGCGCGTGACGTCCAATGAGTCGCGTTCCATCGACAGCAAGCTGTCGCCGCGCGTGGACCGAGGGGCGCACGGGAGAGGACCTCCTCGTATCCAGCCGGGAGGTCCTCTCTCGACGACGCTATTCGGTGAGCGCCGCGGTGGCGGCCTGGGCATCCGAGGGGCAGTCGGACTCCACCGCGCCGACGTCGGGCGCCGAGCCGCAGAAGGGCAGGCCCAGGTCCATGCCCCGGTCGACCGCACCCGTGCCGGGCATGAAGGTGTTCGTGTCCACCAGCGCGTTGGCGGACTCGGCGGAGCTCACGTCCTGGCCTTGCTGCTTCCACGCGGCCAGCAGCTCACCCACCCAGGAGTCCTCGGGGATGAAGAAGTTGCCCTTCGTGAAGTTCGCGCCCTGCAGGTACACGTTGGCGGCCAGGTCCAGCCCGGAGGTGTAGGGCCCCAGGTTGACGGCGTTGCGCGTGGCGAAGAGGTTGTTTCGCACCGCCACGTTGGTGGAGTCGCCACCGGTGCCATGTCCGAGCACCAGCGCGAAGCCCTTCGTCCCGGTGACGGTGTTGTGCAGCACGCGCACGTCGACGCCGTTCTCGATGCGGATGGCGGAGCCCTCGGGCATCTTCAGCGAGTGGACGCGGTTGCGTCGCACGGAGATGTTGGTCGGAGGGGCGCCCACCCGGTTGCCGCCCACGGCGATGCCCAGCGCGGCGTCCGAGATGTCGTTGTCCTCCAGGACGACGTTCTTCGCGGAGTAGTGCACCACCACCGCCTCACCTCGTGACGTCGAGGACTTGGTGAAGCCGTGCATGCGGTTGCCGCGCACGGTGACGTCGTGGCACGTCTTGATGTCCACGGCGTTCTCACGGTTGTCGTACATGTGATTGGCTTCGATGAGGACGCCGCTGGCGGGCGCGTCGTTGCTGAAGCCCTCGGGCCCGAGGCACTGCACGGAGTCGCCCGAGTTGTCGTGGATGTCGTTGCCGCGCACGGTGATGTCCTTCGACGTGGGGGCGATGACGACGCCGTGCGAGTCGTCGGACCCTCGAGCGAAGTGATGGATGTGGTTGTTCTCGATGGTGACGCCGCGCGCGCTGGCGTCCGTGCTGATGCCGCTGCCGAAGGCGCCGTGGTGCAGGTCGTTGTTGGCGAGCACCGTGCCCTGGGTGTCTCCGGCGAAGGTGACGGCGATCTGCCGCTGGCTCTTCACGTCGAACTCGAAGCCCTCGATGCGCCAGTTCGGGCGCTGCACCAGGACCATGTACCAGCCACTGGAGGTGGGAACGAGCTTGGGCTTGCCCTCGCCGAGCAGGGTGATGGGCGCGCTGGTGGTGCCGGCGCGGACATTGGAGTCGAGCACCAGCTTCTCCGCATAGGTGCCCTGCTGGACGCGGATGATTTCACCGGGGCCCACCAGGGTGAGCGCCTTGGCGATGGTGCGCAGCGGACTGGCTTGTGAGCCGGCGGCGGTGTCGTTGCCGGACGGGCTGACGTACCACTCGCGCGAGTACCGAGGTGGGGCTGGCTCCTCGGGCGTGGGAACGGGCGAAGGTGTGGTGGGCTCCGGGGACGGCGTGGGCACCTGCGTCACGGGAGGCGTCGTCGGCTCGGGAGAGGGCTGGGTCGGGGGAGGCGTGGGACGGGTGGGGAGGGAAATGGTGCCCGAGGGGGAGGGGGGCTCCTTGTTTCCGTTACAGGCGAGGGCTCCCACGGAGAAAGCTCCGATGAGGCACAGGCTGCGCAGCGTGGACATGGGGGTCGACTCCTCTGGGGGTTGAGCGAGCCAAGGAACGTTCGGGAGGGCGAGCGGTATTCTGCTGGCCTGTGCCGTACGGCCCCTCGTGAAGCAGGCGGCCTGTCATCCTTCCCGCGCGTGATGCACTGGTGAAGGAGCGCCGTGGCTCGGTGCTCATTCGCTACCACGAACCCGATGCGAAATGGAAAGGGACCGCCGGCTGCTCTCCTGCCGAAGCGCGGGTGCTCGTGGGGACTGTCGTGGAGCGACGGAGCCGGCGTCCTCGCGAGAGTGTCAGCTGCCACGCAGTGGTGAGGGCCTGGAGGGCAAGACGGGAGCCGAGGCCCGCGTGCCTACAGTGCGCTCCCTCGCACGGCGGCAGTCACGTGGACATCGTGCGACCTGACCCGACGACTGGAGGAACGCCCATGGCCCTGCAAAACGACTACAAGGACGTGCTCGACGTGGCGAAGACGATTGGCGCGAAGGTCGAGTCCCGCGAGGAGAATGGAAAGCTCATCCTCAAGGGCTCGGTGGACTACGCGTGGGACCGCGACCGCATCTGGGACCAGATCAAGGCGAAGCACACGCAGTGGCAGCAGGAAGTCATGGTGAACCTCACCGTGACGCACGCGGAGCCGTATGGCGTCTACACGGTGAAGTCCGGCGACACGCTGGGCAAGCTGGCCAAGGACATCTACGGCGACGTGAAGCTGTACCCGAAGATTTTCGAGGCCAACAAGGACCAGCTCAAGGACCCGGACCACATCAAGGTGGGCCAGGTGCTCAAGCTGCCGCCCAAGTCCATCGCCCAGGCTTGAGCGCTCCGTCGTGTCGGGGGAGCCTCGGGGCTCCTTCGATGCACGGGGTGCTCAAGCCGAGTGAGCGGTTCGTCGTGTCGAGGCCGACTCATGCCCGCTCCCGCGCGAGCCCGTGGAGAAGGCGCGGGGCTTCGTATGCCTCCGCGCGGGCGACCTCTGGCGCGAGGTGCGCTGGCTCGTGAGTCGCGGCCCGCTGCTCTCCGGTTCTTCGAAGAGGGGCGTGTGAGTCCGGCTCAGGGAAGCAGTCCCGGGATGCTGCCCCCGGGCCTGGGACCGATGTGGAACCGGATGCTGCCCGGCGCCAGTGTGCAT
The DNA here is from genome assembly GCF_013336705.1 of Myxococcus sp. CA051A. Lineage (NCBI taxonomy): Bacteria > Pseudomonadati > Myxococcota > Myxococcia > Myxococcales > Myxococcaceae > Myxococcus > Myxococcus sp. CA051A. The sequence continues at coordinate 1,293,410 of NZ_JABUMS010000001.1, forward strand.
GCGGGCGGATGGGGCGCGTGGAAGGCACCGTGCCGGGGCGGTGTGCACAGGCCCAGCAGCTGCATCGTGGAGTACGGCGACGAGGGCTGCTCGAGATAGGTCTCCACCGTGTTTCGTGGCGGTGGTGGTTCCTCGTCGGTCGTCGCTGGCTCGTCGAGCACGGCGAGAGCGTCCTCCGGCAGTGGACTCGTGTCCGGAACGAAGGAGATGCCCTCGGGAATGGGCTCCTCGCGGTCCGGTCGCCCGATGATGTTCTCGATGCGCTCGGTGCCCTCGTCCTTCACGGCGCGAGGCGCGGTTGCACACGCGCCCAGGAGCGACGCCGCCAGGAGCGTGGAGAGCACTCGGCGCGAATGGAACGGAGACGGAAGGGGCATGGGCGTCAGGGGCCTTGGCGACATTCGGCCGGATGCCGGACATGTTCCCTCGGGAAGAGGGGTCCGGGGAAGAGGCGCAGGTCCTCGCCGCGGGGGAAGTCGGTCTTGGGACATCACTCGGACTCCTGAGGACTCTCGTCACAGGCTTCGTCCGAAGCGCACGCAGCGCAACGTCGCGAGCCAACGCCTTCCTCCATCCTGGGGGTGGGGCGGTGGAGTCGTGAGAGCGCCTCTCACGAGAGAGAGGATGAGGCCTCGTCAGGATGCCCGCCCTTCGTGAAGCGGCCTTCCGTGGTCCTCGGCCCGCGCCATTCCTAGCTTGCCCGGGAGTGGAGCGCGGAGGTCGTCGACCATGCTGTGTCAGAACTGCCGGACCCGTCCAGCCGCGGTCATGCTCAAGAAGCGGATGAACGGGCAGGAAGCCATCCTCAACTTCTGCAACCACTGCGCGAGCGCGATGGGCGTGGGGCTGGGGGACGCCAAGGGGTTCGGCAGCCTGGAGAGCCTCGTCGAGCAGATGATGGGCCCTCGCCCTCGGGGCCGGGAGAATCTGCTGACGCAGCTGTCGGAGATGGCGCAGCAGGTGCTGGAGCGCTCGGCGCGGATGACGCTCGACTCGGGCTACGAGCGGATGCGCATCGAGCACCTGTTGCTGTCCTTGCTCCACTCCGTTCCGGAGCTGCGCGAGTCGCTGAAGCACGCAGGCGCGCCCGTGGACGAGTTCGAGGCGCGCCTGGACGCGGTGATGCCCCGCCGCGAGCCGCGCAAGGCCCAGGGGGTGACGCTGTCCTCGGGCGTCAAGCGCGTGCTCCAGATTGCCCGCCTCCAGGCGCTCCAGATGGGGCATAGCTTCATTGGACCGGAGCACCTGCTGCTCGGCATCCTGATGGAGGCGGAGAGCTACGCGGCGCAGTTCCTCTCGGGCGTCGACGTCAATGAGCTGCGCAAGCGCCTGGTCGCCTCGGTGGGGGGGCCCGCGGCGCCCTCGGCGGGAGTCGGTGGGCGGCAGGGAAGCGGAGGGCTTCCGCCGAACCTGACACGCTTCACCAGGGACTTGTCGGTGCTGGCGCGCGCGGGAGAGTTGGACCCGGTCATCGGGCGCGAGAAGGAAATCAGTCGCGTCATTCGCATCCTGAGTCGCAAGACGAAGAACAATCCGGTGCTCATCGGTGAGCCGGGCGTGGGCAAGACGGCCATCGCGGAGGGGCTGGCCCAGCGCATCGTCGCGGGAGAGGTCCCCGAGGTGCTCAAGGACAAGCGCGTGCTGTCGCTGGACCTGGGGAGTGTCCTGGGCGGCACGAAGTTCCGGGGCGAGTTCGAGGAGCGCTTCAAGGGACTGATGGACGAGATTCGCGCCCTCAAGGGGCAGATCATCCTCTTCATCGACGAGGTGCACACGGTGGTGGGCGCCGGCGGTGCCGAGGGCGCGGTGGATGCGTCCAACCTGCTCAAGCCGGCGCTGGCTCGCGGAGAGCTGCAGTGCCTGGGGGCCACGACGCTGGATGAGTATCGGAAGAACATCGAGAAGGACGCCGCCCTGGAGCGCCGCTTCCAGCCCGTCATGGTGGCCGAGCCCACGCCGGAGCAGGCCATCGAAATCCTGCGAGGACTGCGCGATGCGTACGAGGCGCATCACCGCGTGAAGATTCTCGACACGTCGCTCACCGCGTCCGTCGAGCTGTCCGACAAGTACGTCAATGACCGGTTCCTGCCAGACAAGGCCATCGACCTGCTCGACGAGGCCTCGGCCATGGTGCGGCTGGGCGCACGCACCGCGCCGGACCGGCTGGGTGAGGTGGAGGCGATGCTCGCGCAGAAGGAGAAGGACAAGAGCGCGGCGGTGGCGGGGGAGCGCTACGAAGAGGCGAGCCGACTCAAGGGCGAACTCGACACGCTGCGCACGGAGCTGGAAGGCCTGCGCACGCAGTGGCAGCTCAAGCGAGGTGTCACCGAACCCGCCGTGACGCCGGAGGACATCGCCACGGTGGTGAGCGAGTGGACGGGCATCCCCGCGCGGAAGCTGCAACAGGAAGAGGGACAGCGACTGTTGGAGATGGAGGAGGCGCTGAAGCAGCGCGTGGTGGGACAGGAGGACGCGCTGCGCGCCATCTCCGAGGCGGTGCGCCGGGCTCGCGCGGGCTTGAAGGACCCGAATCGTCCCATCGGCTCGTTCCTGTTCCTGGGGCCCACGGGCGTGGGCAAGACGGAGACGGCGCGCGCGCTGGCCGAGTATCTGTTCAACGACGAGGCCGCGATGATTCGCCTGGACATGTCCGAGTTCCAGGAGCGCCACACGGCGAGCCGGCTCATCGGCGCGCCCCCGGGATATGTGGGCTACGAGGATGCGGGGCGACTCACGGAAGCCGTGCGTCGCAGGCCGTACTCGGTGCTGCTCTTCGACGAGGTGGAGAAGGCGCACCCGGACGTGTTCAACCTGTTGCTGCAGATTCTCGACGACGGGCGGCTCACGGACTCACGCGGCCGCACCGTGGACTTCAAGAACGTGGTCATCATCATGACGTCCAACCTGGGCTCGGAGGCGATGGGGGCCGCGAGGGCGGCGCTCGGCTTCCAGAGCTCGGGGGACGAGGAGCGGACGGTCAGGGAGCGGGCCAGCGAGGCGGTGATGAACGCGCTGCGCGGGCACTTCCGGCCGGAGTTCATCAACCGCATCGACGAAATCATCGTCTTCCATCCGCTCAACCCCGAGCAGCTCCGACGCATCGTCGACACGATGCTGGAGGCCACGCGCCGCAAGCTGCACGGGCAGAACGTGGGCCTGGAGTTGACGGACGCGGCGCGCGACTCGCTGGCCGAGAGGGGGTTCGAGCCCCGCTATGGCGCACGTCCCCTTCGCCGCGTCATCCAGCGCGAGCTGGAGACGGAGCTCAGCCGGATGATGCTGCGCGGTGAGCTGAGCGAGGGCCAGCGCATCCGGGTCGACTTCCAGGACGGACACTTCGTCTTCAAGGCGGAACCGGGGGCGCCCGCGGAGGCGGAGCCGAAGCCCCCCGAGACTCCTGTTCCACCCGCCACGTGAGTGCCTCGACGCGCGCGGTGGTGCTGCTCAGGGAGAGGCGCGGGTGTTGTCGAGAATCCACGCGAGATAGGGCGCGTGGCCGCCGGCGATGTCGACGCGGAGCACCTCGGGCACCTGGTAGGGGTGCAGCGCGATGATGCGGGCGCGCAGGGTGTCGAAGAGCGCGGCTCTCGTCTTGAAGAGGATGAGCGCCTCCGTGTCGTCCTGCACCTTGCCCTCCCAGCGATAGATGGAGCGCAGGCCGGGGAGGATGTTGCCGCAGGCGGCGAGCTGTTCTTCCACGATGGTCCTCGCCAGCTCCGCGGCCTTGTCGGCGGAGGGCGCGGTGACGAGGACCAGGATGGCGTCGGTCATGGCGCCCGAGTCACCGCCCGGCGCTGCGCATGCCGCCGGTGGGGGGCTGGTGGAGCGTGTCCATTTCCTGCCGCGTGCGTCGGCGGTCAGGGGTGTCCTTGGGCAGCTCCACGAAGGTGCACATCTCGCAGAGGCGGCTGTAGATGCGCTCGCCCACGCGCTCGCGCAGCAGCTCCGCTTCCTTCACCACCGCCTTGGCGTCTTCCGTCGTCCGGTAGCCGGTGGGGCCCAGGGGGCGCTGCTTCTTCTCCGGCTCCAGCGAGTAGTTCGTCGCGAACAGCGTGGTGCGGCCCGCGTTGTAGCGGCGGGCGATGAGCTCATCCAGCGTCTCCATCTCGAACGGGCTGCCGCGTCCCTTGCCCAGTTCGTCGATGGCCAGCACCTCCACCTCCGACAGCGGCCCGATGATTTCTCCGCCGCTCTTGCCGTCCTGGAAGCCCCGCCGGATGGTGGCGTAGAGGAGCGAAATCTCCACGTAGCGCGCGCGCACTCCCATCTCGATGACGAGGTGGCCCAGCGTGGCCGCGAGCAGGTGCGTCTTCCCGGTGCCCACCGGGCCGCTCAGGATGAAGCCCTTGGACGTGGCGCCCTTCACGTACTGGTGGCCGAAGTGCATCGCCACCCCGCGGCCCCGGTCCTGGGCCTCGTTGAAGGCGCGGTAGTTGTCGAAGGACGCGTGCGCCACCACGCCGGGCAGCCGCACGTCGTTGAAGATGGTCACCCGCCGCATCCGCCGCGTGCAGGTGCAGGGCTCCATCACCTCGTAGCGCTTGGGCCCCACCTTCTGGCTGAAGACGCCCTCTCGCTCCACCAGCACATGGCCGCGCCCGCCGCAGATGGAGCAGTTCTCCGAGCATGCGCACACGCGCGCCTGCGCCTGGTCTCCGTGCCGTTCGATGACATACGTCCGGCCGGCACAGACGCGGCACCCCTCCCCAGTCGCCTTCGCTCCCACACCCGTCTCGCGCATCGCCATAGCAGAGCCCTTCCCCGCCTCCTCGCAAACTGAACGGGCGAGCAGTAGTTGTGTCGCCCCCTCAGACTTCCTTCACACCCAGTCGCCGTCGCACCGCGGCCACCACCCGGAAGCGCCGGGAGAGCCTTCGCGCGCGCACCGACATCACCTGCTGTTCAGAACCCACCGAAAGTGCGTCACGCCACACCTCGCGTCGCTGCAGGAAGGGGAGGGCTCTCAGGAGCGCCAGGAAACTCAGGGCTTCCTGCGCATCGAGCGCGGCGGGCTCCCCCGGAATGCTCGCCAGCACCGTGCCGCGCAGCCACGCCACCCGGGGCGCCAGGGCCTGTTCCCGCCCCGCGAGGTCCTCCAGCGCGTCGACGAGCCGGGCATGTCGGGTCTCCTCCCACGACAGCGCCTTCCGACGTCGCGAGGGAGCCTCCGGCGCCGGTGTCTCACCCGCGCCCGCCGTCAGCGAACGGTACTTCTTGATCTCCGCGTCTACCTGCCGCCGACACGCACGCAGGTTTCGCAGCACGGGCTCACCGGGGCGCGCATCCCACAGCGCCTTCTCCGCCGAGCGGGAGATGCCCCGCGCCACCACCTCGAACGGAACGCCTTCTCTGGCCCAGGATGTCAGAAGCTCCGAGTCCAATGCCGAGAGCATCAGCCCCGCGCCACGCACCGCGAGGAAGTAGTCCTGCACCAGCTCCTCGAAGCTGGCGCTTTCCGGCAACAGACTCATGATCCGACACCCACTCCAGGCAGGGCGACCGGGCAGCCGGCCGTCCGCTCCCCCATACCCGGTGGGTCCGACAAGGCAACCGTGTTGTCATCCTTTTCACAGCAGTTCTGGAAGTTTGCCGGCCTGCTTTCCACTTCTGGAGGGGCCAGCCAGTCAGGGTTGACCCTGCACTTGGAAACCGCGCATAGTGGTTCTCCCCGAATGGAAATTCCCGAAGATTCCCGGCCACTTGCCTGTTTGGTAGGCAACCGGGGACGCCGGTCCCCCCCGCTTAGGAAGACCATGCGCCGTTCGCTCCTCGTCTGCCTCGTCCTCCTGGCCTCGGCCTCCGCCGCTCAGGAGAAGAAAGCGCCGCGTGACGCCGACCTGGGCCAGAAGTCCGCCACCGCGGTGGACAAGTCCCTGGCTGGCGACATCACCCGCGAGAAGAAGAAGGAAGAAGTCGCCCCCGCGCTCCAGTACGACCAGTTCCGACTGGGCGTGGAGCTGCAGGTGGCCTCCAAGCGACGCGAGCAGATCGTCTCGCTGAAGAAGATCATCTCCCTGTCGCCGGATCCGAAGGAGGTCCCCAGCCTCCTGTTCCGCCTGGGAGAGTTCTACTGGGAGGAGTCGAAGTTCTATTTCTTCGAGGCCAACCGCAAGGACGACGACCTCATCAAGGCGATGAACCGCAACGACGCCGCGGGCCAGCAACAGGCCAAGGCGGAGAAGGCGGAGTTCGTCGCGAAGCAGAAGGAGTACGGCAAGCTCGCCGTCGAGCAGTACACAAGGATTGTCCAGGAGTTCCCCAAGTTCGAGCGCACGGACGAGGTGCTCTTCTTCCTCGGTCAGTACCTGATGGAGGAAGGCCAGGACCGCAAGGCGCTGGTCGCCTTCAAGCGCCTGGTGGAGAAGCACCCGAAGTCCAAGTACATCCCGGACGCGTACCTCGCCTTCGGCGAGTACTACTTCAACAACTCCAAGGGAAAGCGCCCGGAGCTGGAGAAGGCGCTGGTGGCCTACAAGAAGGCCGCCGAGTTCCCGGAGAGCCAGGTGTACGCGTTCGCCCTCTACAAGCAGGGCTGGTGCCACTACAACCTGGGTGACTACACGGCGGCGAAGGACAAGTTCAAGACGGTGGTGCTGTACGGCGAACTGGCCGGCGCCAACGCGGTGGAGAAGGACGGCGGCAAGAGCGGCCGAGGCTCGCTGGTGCGTGAGGCCCGGACCGACTACGTGCGAGCGTACGCGCACGAGGGCGACGTGGCGCAGGCGCGCGCGGACTTCGGCAAGGTGGCCTCCAATCCGGAGGACCGCTTCACGATGCTCAAGCAGCTCGCCAACATGTACTACGGCGACGGCAAGGACCGCGAAGCGGCCATCACCTTCAACTCCCTCATCAAGGAAAAGCCGTTGTCGCCCGAGGCGCCCGGCTTCCAGGGGAAGATCGTCGACTGCATCCTTCGCATGGGCAACAAGGAGCGCACCGTGGCCCAGGTGCGCCGGCTCGTGAAGATCATGAAGGAGGTCGAAAGCTCCGGCGTCATCAAGGACGACAAGGACAAGAAGCTGCTCGCGGAGGCGAAGGAGCTGTCCGAGCGCACGCTCTCCAACCTCGCCGTCACCTGGCACAACGAGGGCCGCAAGACGCGCAACGAGGAGACGTTCCGCTACGCGGACGCCGTCTACAGCGACTACCTCACGCTCTTCCCGGAGAACCCCAAGGCGTACGACCTGCGCTTCTTCTGGGCGGAGTTGCTCAACGACAACCTGCAGAACTACGAGAAGGCCGCCGCCAACTACACGCTCGTCGTGCTCCAGGACGCCAAGGTGCTGGAGGCCAAGGACGACAAGGGCAAGCTGAAGCCGGGCAAGCCGGGCAAGTGGCTGCCGAACGCGTCCTACAACGCCGTGCTGGCCTACGACGAGGTCGTCAAGGCCGCCGAGGCGCGTGGCGAGGCGAAGAGCGAATCGGTGGGCACGGACCTGTCGAAGAAGGCCGCCATCCCCACGCTGAAGAAGGCGCTGTTGGATGCGTGCGAGCGCTACCTCAAGTACGTGCCCAAGGGTGACAAGCGGGTGGAGATCGCCTTCAAGGCGGCGAACATCTACTACCGCCACAACCACTTCGACGAGGCGGTGCTGCGCTTCAGCGAAATCGCGCTCGGCTACCCCGAGTACAAGTTCGAGAACGGCGACCGCGCCGCGGAGATCAGCGCCAACCTCATCCTCGACTCGTACAACCTGCTCCAGGACTTCGCGAAGGTGAACGAGTGGGCGCGGCGCTTCTACGCCAACGACAAGCTGGCCACGGGCAAGTTCCGCGACGACCTGGCCAAGCTGATTGAGCAGTCGTCGTTCAAGCTGGTCAGCCAGTTGGAGGAGAAGAAGGAGTTCTCCAAGGCGGCCGAGGCGTACCTCAACTTCGTGCACGACTTCCCGCAGACGGAGATCGCCGACCTGGCGCTCTACAACGCGTCCGTCGACTACTACAAAGCGAAGATGCTGGATAAGACGATTGAAGTGCGGGCCCGGCTCTTCGCCCAGTATCCGCGCTCCAAGTACGTGCCGGACTCCATCTACGCCAACGCGGAAGCGCTGGAGGCCATTGGCGACTTCGAGCAGGCCGCGACGACCTACGAGCTGTACGTGAAGGGCTACGAGCGCAGCGTGTCGGAGAAGGGTGGCGGCAAGGCGCGCCCGAGCAAGTCCAGCAAGTCCAACAGGAAGGGCGGCGGCGACGACAAGCCGGCGGTGCCGCAGAAGTGGGACGAGGCCAAGGCGCAGGTGGCGCTGTTCAACGCGTCCACCTACCGCGAGGGCCTGGGCCAGACGAAGGCGGCGCTGCGCAACCGCGAGCGCTACCTGGAGCTGTGGCCGAAGGCGAAGGACGCGGATGACATCCGTCTGTCCATCATCGAGCTGACCGGTAAGAGCGGCGCGGCGATGCGGGCCATCAAGATGCTGGAAGAGTACGAGCGCGACAACATGCGCTCGGCCAGCAAGTTCCTCACCGCCGAGGGACGGATCATCGACCTGTACAAGAAGATGAACAAGTCGCGCGACGTGACGCGCATGTACAAGCGCGTGGGCGAGCACTTCGACCAGCTCCCCCGCCGCGTGCAGACCACACTGGAGAAGCCCGCGCTGGCCACCGCCGCGCAGGCGCAGTTCCTGGGCGTGGAGCTGGACTGGGCGGAGTACAAGCGCCTGAAGCTGTACTGGGGCGCGCCGCCGTCGCCGGACCGCTTCCGCGCCAGCATCCAGGACAAGAGCCGCGCGCTGCAGGTGGTGGAGAAGAAGTACGTGCAGACGGTGTCCCTGGGTGCTCCGGAGCCGTCGCTCTGCGCGCTCAACCGCATTGGTCTGGCGTATGACCACTTCGCCCACAGCGTCATCAACGCGCCCATGCCGCGCGGCCTGGACGAAGAGGCCCAGCAGGCGCTGCGCGACGAGTTCACCAACCAGGCCCAGCCGCTCAAGGACAAGGCCACGGAGGCGTTCGCCGCCACGGTGGCGAAGAGCCGCGAGCTGGACGTGTTCAACGCCTGCGCCGCGGAGAGCTTGAAGCTGCTGCGCACCACCTACCAGCCGGACCGCTATCCGGAGATGCCGGAGGAGAAGGTCGCGCTGAAGAGCCGCCAGCAGATCATCGGTGGTGACGTGCTGGCCGGCATCCAGGACGTGCCGCCGCCGGCGCCCAAGGCCGTGGCGGAGCAGAAGAACCAGAAGGAGGCGCTGCAGGAGGACCTCACGGACCTCACCGCGCAGCTGCGCTCGCAGACAGAGACCCAGGTGGACACGAAGGCCACCGCCTCCACCCCGGACGGCACCAAGCCCGCCAAGGCGGCTGGGGCCGACGAGGAGCCGGAGGACTTCCTCTAATGAACCGGACGACCCGTACCATGCGCCTGTTCCCCCTCCTGGCGGCCGCGTCGCTCATCGCGGCCGGCTGCACCGCGTCCAAGGCCACTTCTCCCGCGCCCGTGGCGAAGAACCCCACGGCGCAGCCGAAGGACGCTCCGCCTCCGCCCATCTCCAACACGGCCAAGGCGCGCTTCGAGGACGCGGTGAAGTCCTTCGACACGCAGAAGAAGGCCAAGGCGTTCGACTACCCGGCGCTGGAGCGCAAGTTCAAGTCGGCGCTGGAGTCCGACGCGAACCTCGCCGAGGCCGAGTACAACCTGGGCGTCATCGCCGAGCGTCAGGGCAACATCCCGGAGGCGAAGGCCCGCTACAAGGCGGCGCTCACCAAGAAGCCCTCGCTGCGCCAGGCGTCCGAGAACCTGGCCGTCATGGAGCAGAACGGCGGCAACGTGGCCGGCGCGGTGGCCCTCTATCAGGAGGTCCTCCAGCGTTATCCGGACGACGCGCAGTCCCGCGCGCGCCTGGCGGAGATCTACCGGCAGCAGAACGACCACGACAAGGCGATGGAGCTGGCCCGTGGCGCGCTGATGAGAGATCCGACGTCCACCACCGCGCTGAAGGTGATGATCCGCAGCTACCTGGACCGCAAGCAGCTTTCGATGGCGAAGCTGGTGGCGCTGCGCGGCGTGAAGCTGGACGGCGCGGACCCGGAGCTGCACCACTCGGTGGGCCTCATCCAACTGCGCGAGGGTGATGCCGATGACGCTCGGCTGTCCTTCAAGAAGGCGCTGGAGGCGCGCGAGGACTATGTCCCGTCGCACGTCGCGCTGGCGCAGCTGTCGCTGGACGCGGAGGACTATCCCGGCGCGGAGGAGCACCTGCGCCGCATCCTCCAGGCGGACGGGAAGAACGCCACCGCGCACCTGAACCTGGGCCTCTCCTACAAGGGCCAGGGTCAGTACGACAAGGCGATGCAGGAGTATGACGAAGCGGAGAAGCTGGACCCGGAGCTGGCGGCCGTCCACCTCAACCGCGCCATCCTCCTCCACAAGGTGAAGGACGCCCCCGAGCGCGCCGTGGAGCTCTACAAGCGGTACATCGCCACGGCGGGCGGAGAGGTGGCCCTGTCCGGCGAGGCCCCCGTCTTCGGGCTGCTGCGTGAGGCGGAGGCCATCGTCAGCGCCAAGCGCGAGGCCGTCGCGGCCGAAGAGCAGGCGAAGAAGATGGAGGACCTCCAGAAGAAGCAGCAGGCCCAGATGCAGGCCGCGGAGAAGAAGCAGGCGCCCCAGGCCCCCGCGCCCAATGGCGCCGCGGTGGCTCCGGCCACGGGCACGGGTACTTCCGCCCAGGCCACTCCGGCGGGGGGCTCTTCGCCCCAGCCGCCGGCGGCCCCTCCTCAGTCCCCCGCAGCGGGGGCTCAGGAGAAGAAGAATGCAGGCACGACGGATCCTTCCGAGCCGGGTGAGCCTGAAGACGACCTGCTGTGAAAGTTGGGATGTCCCCGGGTGCCTTCGCTGTGGCGAGCCCCGGGGGGATGATGCGAACCTTCGCTGTCCGTTGTCTGGACATGCGGCGTCGAACGGGCCCGGCGGGGCCCTTGTGGGAGGCAGTGATGCGGAAGGCTCTGATGTTGTGCGCGGTGCTCGCGGTGGCTCCGGCCTTCGCCCAGGATGATGCGGCCAAGCCGTCAGGTGGGGGCGCGGAGGGCAATGTGCGCTACTCCAAGACGACGAACATCGACTTCGAGGACGACACCATCGAAGGCGACCTCACCAAACCGGACGGCGAGTACATCGAGGCGCGTGAGACGGTGAAGCACTCGAACCTCATCCGCATCCGCGAGGACTTCGAGGACAAGGTGATGCAGTCCGTGGGCGAGCTGTAACAAGCGTCGGTGCGTCGGCGGGAACCTTCCGGCGCGAGCGTTGTCCATAGCGAGCATCCACCTTCCGCAGGAGCCCTCATGGCCGTTCCCCTGACACTCAAGGTCTTCAAGGGCGACACCCTGGTCGCCACCAAGGACTACGAGCGCGACATCATCAAGATTGGCCGGCTGTCCTCGGCGCACCTGTGCCTGGAGGACGAGAAGGTCAGCCGCATCCACTCCGTCATCGAGGTCGCCGGCGACGGCTCCATGTCCATCATCGACATGGGCAGCGTCGAGGGGACGTACGTCAACAACAAGCGGGTCAACAAGGGCCTGCTGTCGTTCGGCGACGAGATTCGGGTGGGTGCCACCACCATCCGGCTGGAGAACCCCTCCGCCATCGCGGCTGCAAACCTGGCCGTGGCCGCGGCGAGCACGGATACCACCACGGAGAAGAACCCCGTGCTGGGCTCCACCACCGCCGCCACGGGGCTGGCGCAGGCCGCCGCCGCCGAGGCCGCCGAGTCGTCCCTTCCCACCCCCGTCGCCGCCGCGAGCGCGGGTGCGCTGGACGCCTCCGTCGCCCCCACGCAGAAGAGCCCCATCCTCGCCGCCGAGGAGCCCGCGCCGGCTCCCCGCGCGACGCAGGCCCCGGTCGACGACGCCGCGCCCCGCGTGCGCACGGTGCGCCGCTCCAAGTCGAGCGGTCCGCAGGGTGTGTCGCTGCGTTTCTGCTGGGGTGACCAGCGGGTGGGCGAGTTCTTCGTCGCCCCGGGTATCAAGCGCTTCGTGACGGTGGGCAGCGCCGCGGGCGTCGACTTCGTCATGGGTGACGCCAAGTTCGGCGCTCCCCGCTTCGACGTGCTGCGCACGGACGGTCAGTCGTTCGTCGTGCGCTTCACGGGGAAGATGAAGGGCGAATTGGTCCGCAAGGGCGAGACGCAGGAGCTCAAGGCGGTCATCGAGTCCGGCAAGGCCTCGCACGAGGGTGACGCGTACACGCTCACGCTCGACGCGGAGGACTTCTTCTGGGTGGACCTGGGCGGCGTGACGATGGAGGCGAGCTTCCAGTCCGTCCCCAAGCGCGTCGTGGCGCCGCTGGGCGAGTCGCTGGACTACACCGCGCTCAACATCTTCCTGGTGATGTTCTTCGCGGCCACCGCGTTCGTCATCACCGCGATGAACCGCACGGGCGAGGGTGACGAGTACGCGGACGAGTTGTCCGGCAACCAGGCGCGCATCGCCAAGTTCCTCATCAAGCCGCCCGAGGCGCAGAAGAACAAGTTCCTCGAGCGCCTCAATCAGCAGAAGGAAGCGAAGAAGAGCGGCGAGATGGCGGCCAAGAGCCGCGGTGACGAAGGTCAGATGGGCAAGAAGGACGCGCCCAAGACCAACAACCGCACCGCGCCCAAGGGCGACCCGAACAAGAAGGACGAGGCGCGCGCGCTGACCGCCAAGATTTTCGGCGGCGGCAAGGGCGGCATCTCCACCGTGTTCGGCAGCAAGGGCCTGGGCGGCGACCTGAAGAGCGCCATGGGCAACATGTTCGGCGCCAAGGCGGGCAACTCGGGTGGCTTCGGCGGCCTGGGCCTTCGCGGCTCCGGCGGCGGCGGCGGCGGCACCGGTGACACCGTCGGCATCGGCGGTATCGGCACCAAGGGTCGTGGCGGCGGCACCGGCAGCTACGGCACGGGCGTGGGCGTGCTGGGTGGCAAGTCCAGCGTGGACGTGGGTATCACCTCGTCCGACCCGGAGGTCATGGGCTCGCTGGACAAGGAGCTCATCCGCAAGGTCATCCACATGAACCGCGGGCAGATTCGCTACTGCTACGAAAGCCTCCTCAACCGGTTCCCGAAGCTGGGCGGCAAGGTGGCCGTGAAGTTCGTGATTACCGCCACCGGCTCCGTGGCGTCGTCCTCGGTGGCCCAGTCCACCGCGGGCAACGCGGAGCTGGAGACGTGCGTGGCCGGTCGCGTGCGCACCTGGAAGTTCCCCGAGCCCAAGGGCGGTGGCGTGGTGGTCGTCACCTATCCGTTCATCTTCAAGCAGTCCGGCGATTAGCGCCGGCCTTCCTCCGCTTCACGGGCGGCCCTTCCCCGGGGTCGCCCGCGCAGTCACCCCGGCTCCCGTCCCCCGTGGGAGCCACGTCAACCTCAGGACCGCATGAAAGCCCTCGCCTCCATTGCCCTGTGTGCCGTGTTCGTCCTCCCCGTGGCCGCGAGCGCTCAGCAACCACCCCCCACGGCGACGGGAGACAAGCCCGCCGTCACGTTCGATGAAATCGAGCGCGGCTTCTACTTCGCGCTGCTCGGCGGTCCGCTCTTCCTGACCAATCCGCCCGCGGCGGAGGGGACGCCCCGTCCGTTCTCCTCGGGCCCCATGGCCCAGGTGGAGTTCGGCGTGGACCTGGGCGAGCGGGTGTCCGTGGGCCTGTTCATCATGGGCTCCAGCATCCGCACGAGCGCCGAGTACATCGGCGAGTCCGGCGGCGCGGTGTCCGGTGACTTCTCCACCTTCGTCCCGGGCGCGGTGTTGCGCGCGCGCCTGGTGGGCCTGGCCGACAGCCAGGAAGTGAAGCGCACGTGGTTCTATGTCCGCGCAGGCGCGGGTTATGCGATGTTCTCGCCGAAGCGTCTCCTTCCGGATTCCGACATTCTTGTGTTTGCCGGGCCCGGAGTGGAGTACTACACACGGTTGCGCCACTTTTCCGTGGGGCTCGAGGTCACGGGGAACTACCTCGTTTCCGGAGGCTCGTTCGGGTTCGCGGTGGCGCCGAACATTCGCTACGCGTTCTAGTTCCAGCGGGAGAAAGACGTGCCTCAGGAGAATGGAAGCGGTGGGCCGCGCCAGGGTGGGCGTGGTCGTGACGGGGGTGCGCCGGGTCAGGGCCCGCGCCGTGACGGTCCTGGCGGTGGTTTTGGTGGCCGGGGCGGTCCGGGAGGCCCTGGTGGAAGGGGCGAGGGCAGAGGCCGCGACGGACGTGGTCGGGGTCGTGACGAAGGCCCCGTGGGCCCGGGTCAGCGTGTCATCTCCGAGCTGAGCGTCCTGGAGAAGGCCCTGTCCAAGACGGACTTCCTGGCCGAGAAGGGCCCGCTGCAGGCGATTGTGCGCTCGCTGCGGCCCATGCGGCTGAAGTCCCTGGAGGACCTGGACCTCAACACGCGAGGCCGACTCATCACCACGATGCTGCGCGTGCAGCGTCAGCCCAAGCCCGCGGCTCCGGATGCTTTGGCCCCCGCGGAGGCGAGTGCCCCGGTGGAGGCCACCGAGGCTCCGGCCGAGGCCGCCGCTCCGGCGGAAGGCTCGGAGGGTGCGGTCGCCGAGGGTGAGACGGGCGCGGCTCCGGCCGAGGCTGCTGCTCCGGCGGCGCCCGCGGTGGACCCCGCCAAGGAGAAGTTCGACGCGTGGACGGACGTGCTGTTCCTGGTGGGACAGGTCTGGCGCGCGGCGGGAGACCGGGAGCGCGCCGAGGTGGCCTTCGCCGCCAGCGGTCGTCAGCCCGGCCCCGAGGTCGAGGAGCCCACGGCGCCTGCGGCTCGGACGGAGGCACGTCCGGAGCGCGGTGAGCGTCGGGAGCGCCCGGAGCGAGGCGAGCGTCGGGAGCGCGGTGAGCGTCCCGAGCGTGGCGCGGCGGGTGAACGCCGGGAGCGTCCCGAGCGTGGCGCTGCTGCGGGCGAGCGCCGGGAGCGTCCCGAGCGCGGCGCGGCCGGCGAGCGTCCGGAGCGGGGCGAGCGCCGTCCGATGCCGGAGCTGACGGGCGACTGGAAGGAGCAGGCCAAGCAGCTCGAGGGGATGGGGCGCACGCGTGACGCGGCCCGTCTGCACGAGCGGAACAATGGCTTCGCGGACGCCACCCGGCTGTTCGAGGCGGGCGGAGACCTCAAGAGCGCGCTGCGCACCGCGCTCGCGGGCAGCGACAACGATGCCGCGCGCCGACTGGTGGGCACGCTGCCCCCGGATCAGCTCGCTCCCACGCTGGAGAAGGCCGGTGCCTACGAGCTCCTGATGGAGCACTACGTTGGCAAGGGCGACTTCGAGAACGTGGCGCGCCTGTATGAGCGCGCGCGCCAGTTCGACCAGGCGGCGCTCGCGTACGAGCGTGCGGGGAAGCTGACCCTGGCGCGCAAGGCGTACGAGCGCTCGCGGGACATGGCCAGCGCCAACCGCATCCGTGGGCTCGAGGTGAAGAGCCTGGTGGAGCGTGGAGATCGTCTGGGCGCGGCCACGTTGCTCGTGGCGGCGGGCCAGCGTCGCGAGGCGGTGGAGGTGCTGGGCACCCTGCCTCCTCCCAAGGCGTTCCACTTCATGCAGCGGCTGAAGCTGGACGAAGAGGCGAAGGAGCTGGCGCAGCGCGAGCTGGCCCGGGCCGAGCAGGAGCAGAAGCCCGCGGGCCGTGCCCGGTGGCTGGAGCTGCTCGGCGACGTCGCGGCTTCCGCCGAGGCGTGGGAGGCCGCGGGGCGCAAGGACAAGGCGCTGCCGCTGCACGAGAAGCTCGGCAACCTGCCTCGCGCCGCCCAGCTCGCCGAAGAGCTGCAGCAGCGTGACAAGGCCGTGGCCCTCTACACCCAGCTCAACGACAGCGCGGGTGTGGAGCGTGCGAAGGCCCTGCCGGAGACGCCCGTGGCGCCCCCGGCTTCCGCCGAGTCGTCCGAAGGCGGTGCGGGGGGCGAGGACGGGGACGTTCCCTCCGACGCTTCCTCGGCCGAGTAGCAAGAAGGCCAATGATTCCCGCCCTTTGGCGGGTTTTACACGATTGCTCGGGGGCGCTCGCGGCCGGTAGAGTCCGGCGGCTGGCGCCCCCGCTGCGTTCCATTTTTACCCCCGAGGCCCGCCCTCCCCATGCAACAGCCCACGTCTCCTCGACCCACGCTGCGCGTGTCCGATGACCGGAGCTTCGTCGAAGCCGAGGCCTCCCTGGAGAAGTCCGGCCGCGTGGAAGAGCTGATCCGCCTGTACGAGGGCCGCGCTCGCGACGTCGCCGCCGACGAGGCCGTGCGCCTGTTGTGCCGCGCCGCGGAGCTGGCTCATGACCGGCAGCGCAACGCGCCTCGCGCCGAGGAACTCCTCAAGCGCGCGATGCTGGTGGCGAAGGATCCGCTGCCCGCGCTGCGAGGCCTCAAGCGGCTGCACGAGTCGCGGCAGGACGCCGCGGCGCTCGCGGATGTGCTGGAGCGACTGGGCAGCTCCACGCAGGGCGAGGAGAGCGCCGGCCACTACCTGAAGGCCGCGGACCTCTACGAGCAGAAGCTCTTCCGCCGCGACAGGGCGGTGCTGTGCCTGCAGCGCGCGGCCCGCGCGAAGTCCGACCGGGCCATCTTCCGACGCGTGCGCCAGTTGCTGTTGTCCGAGGAGCGCTTCCAGACGGCCTTCGAGGCCCTGGAGCGAGAGCGCGAGGCGCTGGGCGACGCGGGCATGGCCGAGGAGTACGCGGCGCTGGCGGAGCGACTGGTGGATGATCCCACCGAGCACGAGCTGGCGCAGCGGGTGCTGGATGTCGCCCGGACGCTGGAGCCGCAGAACGCGCGCGTGGAGAAGGCCACCCGGGCGCTGCAGCGCTTCGAGCAGACGTGGCGGGACCGTGTGCGGATGCTGCGCAGCATGTCGCTGGAGGAGCGCGACAGGAAGAGCGCGGCAAGGCTGTCGTTGCTCGTGGCGAAGCTGTTCGCCTGGTACGACCCGACCGCCGCCGGCAAGGTGAAGGAGGCGTTGGACCGCTGCTTCCTGCTGTGGCCGGGCATGCCCGAGGGGCTGTCGCTCATCGAGAAGATGGCCGCGCGCTCAGGCGGCGATTTCGCGGCGGCGATTGCTCAGATTGAAGCCATGGCGGGCGAGGTGAAGGACCGCGCCGCGCAGGTCGACCTGTGGCTGCGCGTGGGCACGCTGCGTCTGGGACGGCTGAACGACGCGCCGGGTGCGCTCGGCGCCTTCGAGCGGGCCGTGGCGGCGGACCCATCGCGCGCGGACGCGGCGAGCCTCACGGCGGAGCAGTTGCTGGAGGGGGGCAGGGCGGCGGACGCGGTGGTGGTGCTGGAGCGCTACCTGACCACGGTGAAGGACAAGTCGAACCAGGCCGCGATGCGGCTGCGCCTGGCGGAGCTGTGCCTGACGCAGCTGAAGGACAGCGCCGCGGCGCGCACGCACCTGGAGGCGGCGCTCAAGCTGGACCCCACGCATGCGCTGGCGGCCTTCCAACTGGCGCGGCTGTTGGCGGAGGACGAGGAGCTGGAGGCCGTGGTTCCGCTGTTGGACCTGGCGCTCCTGGCGCCGCGTCCCCGGTCGGAGCGGGTGGCCTTCTGCGAGGCGCTCGCCCTGATGTTCGAGGAGAAGGAAGACGCGCGAGGCGCCTTCGAGGTGCTGTCGCGCGCGCTGGAGTTGGACCCCGCGCGTCCGCTGCTGCTCGGCTCGGTGGTGGAGCACGCGGAGAAAGCCAACGCGAGGCCCGCGCTGGCCCTGGCGCTCCAGCGCGCGGCGCAGGCGGCCCCGGTGGTGGAAGTGGCCGCGACGCTGTGGCGACACCTGGCGCAGTTGCTCCAGGGCCCGCTGGCGGACCCGGTGCGCGCGGAGGCCGCGTGGCGCGAGGTGCTGGCGCGGCTGCCCGGTGACGAGGTCGCCGCGGAAGCGGTGAAGTCACTGCAGGCGGTCGCGGCGCTCGCTGACGACCCGAAGGCCCGGCTGGAGGCGGAGGTGACGCGGCGTGAGGCCGCTGGCGCCGCGCCCGAGGAGCTGGAGCCGCTGGTGCGCGAGTGGACGCAGCTGGCGCCCGACGAGGTGAGCGCCGTGCAGCGGCTGCAGGCGTTGTGCGTGGCGCTGTCGCGCTTCGACGAAGCGGCGGCGCTCGCGGGGCGGCTGGCCTCGCTCGCGGAGACGCAGCTCGAGCGCAACGAGTGGACGGCGCGTCAGGCGAAGCTGTACGCGGAGCGACTGGGGCGCCAGGAGGACGCGGCGGACCTGTTCCTGGGGCTGTTGTCGGAGAACGTGTCCACCGGCGTGGTGGTGGGGGGCCTGGAGCGACTGGCCGCGGCGGGGGTGCGGACGCAGGAAGTCACCGAGGCCCTGGCGGCGCACTATGGGCGCGCCGGTGACCACCAGCGACAGGTGGCGGCGCTCCAGCAGCAGCTCGAGGCCACCACGGAACCGACGGCGCGCAAGCGCCTCTTCTCGCTGCTGGCGAGCATCCACGAGAAGCAGCTGGCGGACAGCCGCGCGGCCTTCGACACCCGGGTGCGCGTGCTGCGCGAGGACCCGAGGGATGAGCCCACGCGCGCCGAGGCCCTGCGTCTGGCGCGGGACTTGTCCGCGCACGCGGAGCTGGGGCGCGTGCTGCGCACGCTGGCGACGGAGTCGGAAGACCCCACGGTGGCGCTGTCGCTGCTCACCGAAGCGGCGGGGCTCACGGAGGAGGGCGGGCTGGTGGCGGATGCCATCTCCGCGCTCGAGGCGGCGGTGGAGCGGGCGCCGGAGTCGGGCCCGGTGCTCCAGCGGCTCGTGCGGTTGTACGGGCGCGCGGGGCGCTCCGCGGATGCCGAGGAGCTGCTGCGCAAGCGCATCCACGGCGCGCGTGGGCCGGAGCGATTGGAGTTGCTGCTCCAGCTCGTGGACCTGAACGTGGAGCTGGGCCGTCCGGCGCAGGCCGCCGAGGCGCTCCAGTCCTCGCTCTCGCATGGCGCCGAGGAAGGCCGGCACCTGCCGCGCCTGGCGGAGCTGTACGAGAAGGCGGGCCGTACGCGCGAGCTGGGCGACACGCTGGCCCGGATGATTGGCCTGGCGGAGTCGTCCGGTGAGACGGACAAGGCGTCGCGGCTGAAGCTGCGGCGCGCGCAGCTGCTGCAGGGCACGCAGGACGGCAGCGCCGAAGCGGTGCAGAGCTACGCGGACATCCTGCTCCAACGTCCCTCGGACCCGGACGCGCTCGCGGCGCTGGAGGCGATGTTGGCCTCGGGGCCCGCGCGGGAGGCGGCGGCGCGCGTATTGGTGCCCGCGCTCGAGCGGACCAAGGACCACCGCAAGCTGGTGGCCACGCTGGACGTGCTGGCTGAAGTGGCGAAGGACGACGCGGCGCGCGTGCAGGTGCTGCGGCAGGCCGCGCAGGTGCATCTGGCGCATCTGCGGCAGCCGGAGCTGGCGTTCGCGGCGCTGGCGCGGGCCCTGCGACTGGCGCCGGGTGACGCCGGGTTGCGCTCCACGGCGCGTCAGGCGGCGGAGGACGCGGACTCGGTGGACAGCTACGCGGAGATCATCGCGGAGCTGGCGGAGGAGGGCGACGTGGGCCCCGCGCGCGGCGCGCTGCTGCGCGAGCTGGCGGAGGTGCAGGAGAAGAAGCTCGACGACAAGGCGGGGGCGGTGAAGGCCCTGCGTGCATTGCTGGCCCTGGAGCCGGGCAACCTGGACAGCTTGCGCGCCTTGCAGCGGCTGCACCGCGCGGGCGAGGAGTGGGCCGCGCTGGCCGAGGTGCTCGAGAAGCTGGCGGCAGCGTCGCCGGAGCCCGCCGAGCAGCTCGCGTTCCTGCGTGAGGCCGCGCTGCTCCACGAGACGCGTCTGTCGGACCTGGAGAGCGCGTCGGAGGCGTGGCGCGCCATCGCGGAGCGCGACTCGGCGAGCCGTGAGGCCGCCGCGACGCTGGACCGGCTCTATACGGAGCTGGAGCGTCACCAGGACCTGGCGTGGGCGCTGGCGCTGCGCCGCAACCAGGAAGGACAGAGCCCGCAGGGGCGAGAGGTCTCCTTCCGCCTGGCGGAGCTGCAGCGCACGGTGCTGGATGACCCGAACGCGGCGCTGGGACTCTACAAGCGCATCCTCGCCGAGGACTCTGGTCACCCGGGCTCGCGCGCCGCGCTCGAGACGTGGGTGAAGGCGGCGGTGCCCGCCAGTGGCGCCGCGCTGGAGGTGTTGGACCCAGTGCTCGCGCAGGTGGGGGACCATGCCCGCCGCGTGGCGCTGCGCGAGGCTCGAATGGAGTCGGCGCTCACGGTGGAGAAGATCCTCCTGTCCGGTGAAGTGCGCCGCATCTACGAGCGCGACATGCGGCAGCCGTCGCTGGCCTTCATGTCGGCGGTGAAGTCCTTCGCGCAGGGGCTGGACCGGGACGGCGTGCGTCCCGACCTGGAGCGCCTGGGGCGCGAGACGGGCTCGCACGAGGTGCTCGCGGAGATCTACGAGTCCGCGGCGGTGGAACTCACGGAGGGAGACCCGGCGGCCTTGGAGCTGCTGCGTCGTGCCGCGGAGCTGCGCGAGTCGTTGGACCAGCCCGAGGAGGCCGCGCGCCTCTGGAAGAACCTGCTCGCGGACGCGCCGCAGGACCGCCAGGCGTTGGAGGCCCTGTCCCGGCTGTATGAGAAGGGGCAGAACGCGAAGAGCCTCTCCGAGGTCTACACCCGTCAAGCCCAGCTCTCCCAGGACGTGGAGGAGCGCGTCGGTCTGCTGCTCAAGGCGGGCGAGGCCTACGCCAACGCGGGCGAGGACGCGAAGGCCGTCGAGACCTATCGCTCCGCGCTCTCGCTGCGGCGGGTGTCCGAGGGACTGCTCGCGCTGGAGAAGCTGTACGCGAAGGCACGGCGGTTCGTGGAGCAGGCGGACGTGCTGGATCAGCTCGCGGATGGCGCCGCGGACGACGCCGCGCGACGGGGCTGGCTGCTGAAGCGGGCGCAGTTGCTCGAGAAGGAAGTGGGCCCCACGGAGGCGCTGCCGGTGTATCGCCGGCTGCTGGAATTGGCGCCTGGGGATGGTCAGGTGGTGGCGGGCCTGGAGCGCTTGATGGCGCACGACGGGCCCCGCGTGGAGGCGGCGCGTCTGTTGGAGCCCGTCTATCGCGGCCTGAACGACACGCGAAAGCTGGTGGAGGTCGTGGAGGTGTTGTTGCACGGCATCGCGCCGGAGCGGCGGCTGGAGCACATCCAGGAGATCGCCACCCTGCGCGAGGCGCTGGGGCAGACCTCGCTCGCGTTCGTCGCGCGGCTGCGGGCCTTCAACGAGTTCCCGCAGGAGACCTCGGTGCGTGACGAGCTGGAGCGGCTGGCGGCCGACTCCGGTTCGTTCGAGGAAGTCGCTGGCGCCTACGAGGACCAGCTGGAGCGCGACACGCAGGAGCCGCTCGCGGGTGACTTGTGGCGGCGTCTGGCGACGCTCTACGACAACCGGCTCAAGCGCTACGACCTGGCGGTCCGGGCGCTGGAGGAAGTGAGTCGGAGGGACCCGAAGAACAAGGGGGTGCTGGAGTCCATCGCCCGCGTGCATCGCCGCACCGGCGCGCACCGGGAGCTGGCGCTCGTCATGCGGCGTCAGGTGGCGGCGGAGCCCAGCGAGGCATCGCAGATCAATCTCCTGTTCGAGCTGGCGCACCTCGCCGAGGAGACGCTGGCGGACAAGGCGCTTTCGGCGCAGGCGTACCGCGAGGTGCTCGTCCTTCGGCCGGAGAACACGAACGCGCTCAAGCTGCTGGGCCGCGTGCTGGCGGAGATGGAGCGCTGGCCGGAGCTGGCGCAGCACATCGAGCGGGAAATCCAGCTCGCGGACGCGCGTGGCGCGCAGGAAGAAGCGTCGGACCTGCGCGTGCGCCTGGGGCGCCTGAAGTTCTCGCGTCTGGATGACCCGCGCGGAGCCCTGGAGCTGTACCAGTCGGTGCTGGCGCGCAGGGCGGGACATGCGGGCGCCGTCGGTGCGCTGGAGGAGATGGCCCGCTCGGAGAGTCCGCTGCGTGGCGCGGCCGCCAGTGCGCTGGAGCCCGTCTTCGTCGCGGTGGGCAACCACCTGAAGCAGGTGGAGATGCTGGAGTCCCGCGTGTCGGCGGAGGCGGTGCCGCAGGAGCGGGCCGCGCTCTTGCGTCGCATCGCGGAGATGTATGCCGGCCCGCTGGAGAACGCGGAGATGGGCTTCCTGGCGGCGACGCGTGCGCTGCGCGAGCTGCCGGATGACCTGCGCTCGCTGGAGCTGTGCGCGTCGCTGGTGGACCGGGCCGAGGCTCCCGAGGAGCTGGGCTCGGTCATCATGGAAGTGGCGCCCAAGGCGGGAGACGCCGCGCGGGCCGAGCTGTACCGCTCGCTGGCTCGACTGCAGACGGACCTGGGTGAGCCTTCCGAGGCGCTGACGTCCTGGAAGCGCGTGCTGGAGCTGCGTCCCACCGACACCGAGGCGCTGGATGGCACGGTCCGCCTGGTGGCTTCGCAGGGCAAGCCCACGGAGCTGTTGGAGGTGCTGCGCCGTCAGCTCGCCGTGGCCGAGGAGCCGGCGCGCCGCGCGGCGGTGCTCTTCCAGATTGGTCATCTGCAGGAGGAGCAGCTCCACGACGCGCTCGGTGCGCTGGCGACGTTCCGGCGCCTGCTGGAACTCAAGCCGGATGACATGGCCGCGCTGGAGCGGATGGAGGCCCTCTGCCAGAAGCAGGAGCGCTGGCCGGAGCTGGCGGACGTGCTGGCGCGTCGCATCGCGCAGATGCCTCTCGAGACGGGGCTGGAGCTGAAGTTCCGGCTGGCCATGGTGCGCGAGACGCGGCTGTTGGACCGGACGGGCGCGCTGGCGTTGTACGGCGAGGTGCTGGCGGTGCAGCCCAACCATCCTGGCGCGGTCGGCCGGATGGAAAGCCTGGTGTCTCGCGAGCCGCAGAACCTGCTGGCGGTGGAGACGCTGCTGCGGGCGTTCCGCGCGAGCGGAGACGTGCCTCGACTGGCGCAGGTCATCGAAGCGCGCGTGGGTGTGTCCACGGACGCGTTCGAGCGCAAGGCGCTGCTGGGCGAGCTGGCCACGCTGCGCGAGTCGCAGGGCGAGGTGGAGCTGACGTTCCTGGCCCTCTTCCGCGCCTTCAAGGAGGACCCGAACGACGGTGAGGTGCGCCGGCGCTTGGAGAACGCGACGGACGGCTCGGACAGCTACGACGAGCTGGTCGCCGCATACGAGGAAGCGCTGCCTCGCGTGGCCGAAGCCGCCGACGCGGCGCAGGTCTGCCTGAAGCTGGGCCAGTTGCTGGAGACGAAGCTGCGCGACTCGGACCGCGCCGTTTCCTATTACGAGCGGGCGCGCACGCTGCATGCGGCGGTTCAGGGGCGGGCGCTGGTCGCGCTGGACCGCCTGTACCTGGAGCTGCAGGCGTGGCCGGAGCTGGCGGGCATCCTGGAGGCGCTGGTCTCCGGGGCCACCGAGCAGGTGGAGCGCGTGGGCTACCTCTTCCGCCTGGGTCAGCTCTACCAGGAGCGGCTGGACAGTCCGGACCGTGCGGCGGGGGCCTACGAGGCCATCCTCAAGGTGGAGCCGGGGCACATGGCCTCCGCGCGCCTGTTGGAGGGCATCTACGAGGCCGCATCGGCGTCGGAGAAGCTCTACGCCATCCTCAAGCTGCAGGCCGACAAGGTCGTGGGCGCGGAGAGGGACCGCGTCGTCTCGAAGATGGCGCAGGTGTCCGCCGAGGGGCTCTCGGACCTGGGCGGCTCCATCGAGCTGTACCGCGAGCTGCTGGCGAAGAACGCGCGCAACGACCAGGCCTTCACCGCGCTGGAGTCGCTCTACGAGCGCGCGGACCGGCCGCAGGACCTGCGCGAGCTGCTCGAGGGGCGTCTGGCGATGACGCTGGACCCTCGCGAGGTGGTGCGCCTCAACGAGCGGCTGGGTCGTGTGGTGTATCGGCTGCTCAAGAAGCCCGAAGCGGCCGTGCCGTACTTCAAGGCGGCGCTGGACCGTGACGCGCGCAACCGCGCGGTGCTGGACACGCTGCGGGAGCTGTACGACGAGACGGAGCAGCGCGAGGAACTCGTCGGCGTGCTGCGCCGGCTCATCCCCCTGCAGGAGAACAGCGAGGGTGTGAAGGCGCTGCGCCTGCGCCTGGCGGAAGTGCTGGCCGGCATGGGCCGCCGCGAGGAGGCGCTGGACGCCGCCCGCCGCGCGCTGGAGGTGGAGCCTCACCAGGTGCAGGAACTCGTCCGGGTCCACGCGCTCTTCGTCACCCTGCGCGCCTGGAACGACGCGGTGCGCGCGCTGGAGCTGAAGGTGCAGGTGCACCTGGGCACCGAAGAGCGTGAGGCCGCGGTCGCCACGTACTTCGAGGTGGCGGACCTGTGGTCCGGGCAGGGCGGCAAGCCCGAGCAGTCCTCAAGCGCCCTGGAGAAGGTGCTGGAGCTGGACCCGTCGAACCGCACGGCCTACGAGCGGGTGTGCGAGCTGTACCGCACGTACAACGACTGGCGCGCGTATGCGACGGCGGTCGACCGTTACATGCCCCACTTCGTCACGGCCGAAGAGAAGATGGCGGCGCTGCGCGAGCTGGCGCGGGTGCAGGAAGAGCGGCTGGGGCAGAAGGACGTGGCCTTCCTGGCGCTGTGTCGCGCGCTGCAGCTCGATGCCTCCGACGACACGTTGCGCGAGGAAGTGGAGCGCCTGGCGGACGAGACGGGCAGTCACGAGGAGCTGGCCGCCGTCTACGAGGAAGTGGCGGACGAGCTTCCTCGCGGTCCGTTGGCGGAGCGGCTGTACGCCACGCTCGCGCGTGTCCACGACACGCGGCTGGATGATCCGCAGGCGGCGGAGGGCGCGTTCCGGAAGATTCTCGAGTTCGACCCGACCAACGCCACCGCGCTGGACGGACTGGCCGCCGTCTTCCATCGACGGGGCCACGAGCGCGAGTACGTGGTGGCGCTGGAGCAGAAGCTCGAGGCCGCTGGCTCCATCGAGCAGCGCAAGGGCATCCTGCGAGAGATTGCTCGCGTCTGGGACGAGAAGCTGGAGGACCCGACCGAGGCCGCCAGCGCGCTCCTGCGGGCCCTGGAGCTGGAGCCGGACGCGGAGACGCTCGGGGTGCTCACCGCGCTGTACCGGAGGCAGCGCTCGTGGCGCGATGTGGCCATGACGCTCTTGCGTGCGCGTGATTTGGCGGACACCGCCGAGGAGCGCGCGCGCATCCAGGTGGAGGTCGCGGGTGTCTTCGAGCGAGACCTCTCCGATGACGACTCCGCCGTCGCCGCCTACCGGCAGGCGCTGGAGCTGGACCCGGTCAACCGCGAGGCGCTGGAGTCACTGGAGCGGCTGCACACCAAGCTGGACCAGCCCGCGGACCTGCTCGCCATCTACGAGCGCATGCTGGAGCTGAGCGAGGACTGGCGCGAGAAGGTCCGCGTCCTCTTCCGCAGCGCCAGCATCTGGGAGGACAAGTACCAGAACCCGGCCAATGCGGACGTGTGCGTGGAGGGCGTGCTCTCCATCGACCCGCAGAACGTCCAGGCCATCAAGGTGCTCATCCGCCTGCGACGGGCCCAGGCTCGCTGGGAAGACCTCATCACCGCCTACGAGCGGCAGCTCTCCCTGGCCGTCAGCCCGCAGGAACAGGCGGAGCTGTACGTGGACATCGGCAACGTCCAGTACCAGCAGCTCAAGGTGGTGGACCGGGCCGTCAACAGCTACCACTCGGCGCTCGCGGCGGACCCCGAGAGTCGTCCCGCGTTGCACGCGCTCGGCAACCTGTACGAGCGCAGCGGCAACTGGCCCTTCGCGCTGGAGATGCTCCAGAAGGAAGCGGAGCTCGCGGGCCAGACGAAGGACGCGGTGGAGCTGTTCTACCGTTTGGGGAAGATCAACGAGGACATGCTGATGGACTCGGGCAGCGCCCGGAGTGCCTATCAGCAGGCCATCGCCATCGACGCGGGCCATCTGCCCAGCATCCGCGCCCTCAAGGGCATCCAGGAGCAGGAGAAGGACTGGAGCGGCTACGAGCAGACGCTGCGTCAGGAGGCGGAGCAGACGGAGGACCCGGCCGCCAAGGGTCGGGCGCTCCTCGATGTGGCGCGCTACCACGCGGAGACGCGCGAGGACCGAGAGACGGCCACGGGCTACTGGGAAGAGGCGCTCAAGCACATCCCGGACAGCATCGAGGCGGCGAGGCCGCTGGCGGACGTCTACATCGCCCACGAGGAGTGGGCCATGGCCGAGCGGATGCTCGACATCGTCACGCGCAAGCTGTCGGAAAAGGCCATGGTGGAGAAGGACGCGGCCACGGCGGCGGACCTGTGCCGGCAGCTCTACCGACTGGGCTACGTGGCGGAGAAGCTGGGGCGGCGCGACAAGGCCCTGAGCTGCTACGAGACGGCGTACGAGCGCGACGCGACGTACCTCCCCGCACTGGAGGGCTACGGCAACCTGCTGGTGCAGACGCGCCGCTACGAGGGCGCGCTCAAGGTGTTCCAGACCATCCTCATCCACCACCGTGAGGAACTCACGGACCTGGAGGTGGTGGAGGTCTACTGGCAGCTCGGTGACATCCACGCCGCGCTTGGCCAGGCGGACCGCGCGCAGAACCACTTCGAGAAGGCACTCGCCATCGACCCGGGCCACGAGCCCACGCTGCGCGCGCTCGTCGTGCTGATGGACAAGGCGGGCCAGTACGAGAAGTCCGCCGACCTGCGCCAGCAGCTCGTTGGCGTGCTGGAGGATGAGGCCAAGGCGAAGGTGTACCTGGACCTGGGCCGCATCTCCCGCGACGAGCTGCATGACCCGTACATGGCCATCGATGCCTTCACGGGCGCGCTCAAGGTCCAGCCGGATGCGCTGGAGGTGATGGACCAGCTCTACGTGCTCCTGCGCGAGACGCGTCAGGGCCAGAAGGCCGCGGATGTGCTGGCGCGGATGCTGGCGCTGCCCGCGTTGGCGTCCGAGCCCCACAAGGCCAAGCGCGTGTGGTTCGCGTTGGGCGAATTGCGCCGCGATGACTTGAAGGACGTGGAGGGCGCGACCCAGGCGTTCAACGCGGCCCTGGACCTGGACCCGCGCTTCGTCGAGGCGTTCAGCTCCCTGGAGGCGATGCTCGGCGGTGCCCGCCAGTGGAAGCCGCTGGAGGAGAACTACACGAAGATGCTCGGCAGGCTGCCGAAGACGCCGGAGACGCACGTGGCGCGCATGGCGCTGTGGCGCGCGCTGGGCGACCTGTACCACCAGGTGCTCAAGCATCCGGAGGGCGCGGTGGCCGCCTATGGCGTGGCCGCCAAGGGGCTCCCGGATGACGCGGCGGTGCAGGAGGCCTTCGCGGAGCTCGCCGGCAACATGCCTGGCAAGGAAGAAGAGGCCATCGCCGCGCTTCGTCGGGCGCTGCCTCACACGACGGACCCTCGCAAGATATGCGGACAGCTCGTCCGGCTGGCGGCGCTGCGCAAGGACTACGACGTGGCCTGGCTCGCGGCGCAGGCCGCGTCGGGCCTCCTGGGTGAAGCAGGGGAGGACGAGAAGGAGATCCTCTCCAAGCTGGGGCCGTACGCGAAGAAGAAGGAAGTGGCGCAGCGTCCGGTGGACGACCAGTTGTGGCACACGCACCTGTTCCACCCGAAGTCGCGTGGACCGCTCGCGGAGCTGCTCGGCCTGCTCTTCGCCAAGGCGGGGCACCTTTACGCGGTGCCCTTCACGCAGTACCAGCTCGTGCCGAAGAAGCACCGCATCGACGTGGCCAGCGCGCAGGAATACCACGTGCACCACTACCGGTACGTGGCGCGCCTGTTGGGCATGGAGGGCGTGGAGCTGTACTCGCCCTTCCTCGTGGCGACGCGCGAGCGCATGGCCAAGCGCTCCAACGAGCCCGCTCCGGAGCCGCTGGTCAACGTGGAGCTCCTGCAGACGCACCCGCCCTGTGTCCGAGTGGGTGGCAAGTACTTCGCGGAGCAGGGCCAGAAAGAGGTGTACTACCTCCTGGGCCGTGCCCTGGCGTTGGCGCGTCCGGAGCTGGCCTTCGCGCAGTACGTGCCCGCGGAGCGCTTGGAGGCCATCCTCCAGGCTGCCCTCAACATGGTGGTGGGCAATGTGCGTGTCGCCGAGTCCCTCCACGGCGTGGAGATGGAGCGGCGGGCCCTGGAGAAGGTTCTCACGGACGTGGACCGCGCGGCGCTCGCCAAGGCGGCTCGGGCCTGGCTGCCCACCGCGACACCGCAGTCCGTGCGCCAGTTCCTGGAGGGCGCGGAGCTCACCGCGGCGCGCGCGGGCCTCTTCGTCGCCGGAGAGATGGAGCCGGTGCGCAGGTTGGTCCAGGGGGAGACGGGGTCCTCGTTCCGGGTGGCGCCCCGCAACAAGCTCAAGGAGTTGCTCGTCTTCGCCACGTCCGAAGAGCTACATCACCTCCGTGTGGCTGTTGGCACACACGTGGAGGTGCAGGTTCGTCGATAGCGGGGTAGAACCCTGGGAAGGGTTCACGCGTTGATGAGCGACCGGGCGGTCAAGGCACTGATCCTTGACCCCTTCGGTGGCCACTTCTACGATTCCGACGGGATTTCTCCCGTCATTTCCGAGGCTTGCGGAAGAGATGCGTTTCGTCTGTGACAGCTGCCGCGCGCAGTACATGATCAGCGACGACAAAGTGGGCCCGAAGGGGGTCAAGGTTCGTTGCAAGAAGTGCGGCCACACCATCACCGTGCGCCCAGCGGGCGCCGCGGCGGGGAAGGATTCCCCGTCGGAGCCCGCGACTTCTTCCGCCCCTGCCTCCGCCTCGAACGGCGCGAGCACTCCGAGCACCCCGAGCAAGGAGGCCGAGTCGTCGTCGTCCTCCTCGTCCTCGTTGCCCGCCACGCTGGGGACTCCGCCGGAGGGCGGGCTCTTCACGGACGTGGAGGAGGACGAGATTGGAGCGGTGTTCGACCAGGTCCTCAGCTCTGGCACGCACAAGATTCCGGCGGGTGAATCCGTCGGAGAGGCCGCGGCGCGCGACGCCACGGCGGAGAACGTGCGCAAGCTGGCCGAGGCCGAGGACGAGCCCGACAAGGACGAGGCGAAGGCCCCGGCTTCTTCTCACGACTGGTACGTGGCCATCGACGAGAAGCAGGTGGGACCGCTCTCCGTCGAGAAGGTGAAGGACGCGTGGGACCGCGGGGAGGTGGGACCGGACAGCCTGTGCTGGCGCTCCGGTTTCAGCGATTGGATTCCCCTGTCGGAAACGGCGGAGCTGGCGTCGGTGCTGGCCCCGCGTCCGTCGAAGCCGACCATCGTCGCGCCGGAGCCGGTGTCGGGCTCTTCGCCCACGGTCCAGCCCGGGCCGGTGCAGTCGGCGTTCAGCGCGGGCAAGGCCTCCAAGGGCGACAGTGCCCCGCCGCCGTCCGCTTCTTCAGAGGCCCCCTCGGGTTGGAAGCCCTCCGCGGCCAGCGTGCTGGCCTCGCTGGTGAAGGAGGAGAACGACGCGTTCTCCAAGCCTCCGCCGACGCCCGCGCCGCCATTGGGCCGGGAGCCCGTGTCCCAGTCGAGGTTGCTCGACGTTCCCATGCCTCCGCCCGAGCCGGTGTCTTCGCCGTCGCTGATGGGCGCGAGCGCGGCCATGGCGGCGCAGATGGCGCCCCCTCAGGCGCAGCAGCCCTACCCGCAACAGGCGATGGCGCCCTACGGGCAGCCCTCGCAGATGCCCTATGGGCAGCAGCCCGCGCCGTATGCGCAGCCCGGTCCCGCGCAGTATTCGCCCGCAGGCTATGCGCCCACGTATGCGCAGCAGGGCGGGACTTCGCAGGGTGGCAAGAATCGGATGGGCCTGATGGTGGGCATCGCCGTCGGGGTGCTGGGGCTCGGTGGTGGCGTGCTTGCGTTCACCATGAAGGGGGATAGCAAGGTCGAGGCTCCGGCCACCTCGCAGGTGGCCTCACCGCCTGTCGCGGCGGCGACTCCTCCGCCGGTCGCGGCTCCCGTGAATCCGCCGCCCGTGGCCGCGCCGGTCCAACCGCCTCCGGTGGTCGCGGGGGCGGCTGCGACGCCAACGCCTCCGCCTGTCGCTGCTGGAACGCCTGAGGCGAACCCGGCCGTTGCCGCGGGGACGCCTGCGCAGCCCGCTGCGACTCCGCCGCCCGTGGCGACGCCTCCAGCGGTCGCACAGGCTCCGGTGTCGCCCACGCCTCCCGTGGAGACGGCGAAGCCACTCGACTCCGCCGTGGCGAAGGTGGAACGGACGACGCCCCGGAAGAACAATGGTTCCTCCGCTGCGGGTCGCAGGGAAGAGCCGGAGGAGCGGCCGGTGGCGCGCGCGGAGAAGCCCGCGGCGAGCGAGGGTGACAGCGACGACTTCGACGAGCTGTTCGGCACGAAGAAGCCGAAGAGCGAGCCGAAGCCGAGCGAGAACCGGCCGCCGACCGCCTACATCCCTCCCGAGCCTGGGGGCGGTGGTGTGCGCGATACCCTTCAGCGTTCCGACATCATGGAGGTGGTGCTGAACAACAAGCCCGCCATCGTGAAGTGCGTGAACGAGCAGAAGAAGAAGGACCCGATGTTGAGTGGCAAGCTGGTGATGCGGTGGACCATCCAGACGAGTGGCAAGACTGCGAATGTCACGTGCAAGACGGATGAGTACCGCACCACGTACATGGCGAGCTGCATTTCGGGGCTCATCAAGAGCTGGGCTTTCCCTCGTCACAAGAAGCAGGGCGAGCCCATCGACTTCCCGTTCACCTTCTGAGTGGGCGAGGGTGTTTCCGGGTCCAGTGCGACACGTGGGTCACGCCTGGGTCCGATGTGAGTGTTCGCTTTCGTGAGGGCTGAATTTCCTCGAAGGCCGAGCGTCAGTGGGCGTGTCGACACTCGTTGACACGTCAGGACGGGCGGGACTAAAGCCGAGCCGCTCGCATGGACGTCGGGGTCTGAAGTCAGTGGCCGGAGGCCCCCAGAGAGACGTTCCAAGCAGACTCACGGAGGGATTCTCAACATGCAGCTTCGCAAGATGATGCTGGTGCTCACGGCGCTGGGCGCGATGAGCGGTTTGATGGCCGGTTGCGGTGACGACGACACGGGCGGCCAGGGCTGCACCTCGAACGATGACTGCGCGGGCACGGAGATCTGCCACCCGTCCGCGGGTGTCTGTGTGACGACGTGTGAGTCTGGTTCCGACTGTCCGGACACCGCCAAGACGTGCGCGCCCCTGGGTGGTACGAGCACCCAGGCCAACACGCGGATCTGCCAGTGCTCCACGGACGTGCTCTGCAATGGTGGCACGGACTCCGAGTCGACCGACCTGGTCTGCTCCGACCTGGACACTGTTTGCGTGCCGAAGTGCGACTCGAACGATGACTGCGGCACCGGTCGCGTGTGCGACACGGCGTCCGGCCAGTGCGAAGAGGACGACACCACGGGCGGCACCTGCACGGGCACCGGCCAGAGCACCTGCCAGTACGGCCAGTTCTGCAGCAGCGGCACGTGCACCGAGGTTCCGGCGCCTACCTGCGCGAACTTCACGCCTGCCCAGGGTGGCAAGCAGCCCGTCTGGACCATCTCGGACACGGGTCCGATCATCTACGACATCACCAGGACGTCCTGGGGCACGGACAGCTTCTGCGCTACGGGCCTCACCACAGTCAAGGCTCGCGTCCGCGCGTACCAGCCTGCGACTGGCACGGCGACCTTCCCGGGGCAGGTCAGCGGTCTGCCCGGCCTGTTCTACGTGCGCGTCAATGGCAGCCAGTTGGATGGCATCCAGACCATTCGTCCTTCTGAGTACTCGACGTCGAACGGTGGGAAGAACGCGGACTTCACCATGAACTTCTGCGTCGACTCCGCCTCGACGACGTTGTCGATCGGCCTTTACTTCACCGATGGCAATGAGATTTGCGCCCAGTTGAACCGCTAGCTTTCTGGCAGCACAGAGCCTGAATCACGTGAGGCCCCATTCCTGTTCGGGATGGGGCTTCATGCGTCTCTGGTGAATTGTGGCAGTCGAGGCGCACTCCCGCAGGCGCACGGCGCGAGAGTGAATAAGGTGCTCAGTCGCTCGTTTGAATGAGGGACGGTGCTCCAGTTACCCGTTGCCACGTGAGAAGGAGAAAGAGATGTCTTTCCGTATTGTTGCCCTGTGTGTGACGTTTGCCGCCTCCCATGCCATGGCCGAGGACACCTCCGTGGGCCGCGAGGTGCGCCTCAACTGCCCTGCGGGAACCCTTCAGAAGGGGACGCGGGTGAGCAAGGACCTTGGCGTCTTCTGCGTGAAGTCGTCGGGGGATGACAAGGGCTCCCACCATGGGCCCTATGTGGACTTCTGGGCCAACGGACAGAAGCAGTCGGAGGGTCAGTACAAGGATGGGCTCCGCACGGGCCACTGGACCTTCTACGACACGAACGGTGTGAAGACGGGGGAGACCCAGTTCGTGAACAACGACTACCATGGTCAGAGGGTTCAGTTTCATCCCAACGGCGCCAAGAAGATGGAGCAGACGTGGGTGAAGGGCCTGCGCGAAGGGGTTGAGGCGACCTACACCGCAGACGGTCAGAAGGTCTCTGAGCTCCGTTATGAGGCTGGAAAGCCGATGGCCTCGAAGTAGTCCTGACAGATTCGTTCCTGCCTGACTCGAAAGGCCCTCGCCTCCTTCTGGAGCGAGGGCCTTTCTTGTTGCTCCCAAGGGACTTTCCCGAATCGTGCTGCTCGGCTAGGAAGCTCAGGCGTGAAGGCTCCTTCGCTAACCCCCGTTCTCCCGGACATCCCTGTTCGCACTGTCGCGGAGATGGGGCTGCGCGAGCTTGAGCGCATCCGCCTCATCCTACGAGGGGGCTCGGTCATCGACTGGAGACGAATGCACTTCCAGGTTCGTGATGAGGTCGACCGATTCCTGCGCCTCTGCCAACTCGATGTCTCCCGCCCTTATGACGAGGACTGGGCCCGCCTCGTGTTGGCGGAGGCGGTGGCGTACCTGCGCAAGACCTTTAATTACCGGGTGGCAGATGCGGTCGCAAAGCCCGAAGAGATCCACGATCTCTTTCTCTTGGCCTCGGGCGCGAAGGGCAATGCTAGGCACCGCCGTATTGCGTGTGTCGTCCTGAAGGTGATGCACGTCATCCAGCATATCGAAGGTCGAGACCTTCTTTTCCGCCTTGCGATTTCGGAGGCAGAGCTGGCTGAGTTGGTGATGGAGAAGGTCCTCGGTGTCGCCCAGGAGATGCAGGCAAAGGGCCTTCCGATTGTGGAGTTCGCGCACTCCATCAAGACGCAGGACTCGCTGGTCACGAAGCTCCTGGCGAAGAAGGAGACGGTTGCAGCCCAGGTTTATGACCGCACTCGATTTCGCATCGTAACCCGCTCACGCGACGACCTCTTGCCCGTGCTGTATTACCTCACGCAGCGACTGTTCCCCTTTCACCTCGTGGTGCCGGGGCAGACTGAAAACACGCTACTCCCCTTCAAGGGAGTGCTTGAGGAACACCCTCACTTTGAGCAGTTCACCTCCAACCTCCACTTGGACCGGAACTATGAGGACCGGGAGGACCGAGGAGGGAACATGTTCTCTGGTAGCAGTTACCGGGCGCTTAATTTCGTGGTCGATATTCCCGTGCGGATGGATGCCTATCTGCCGCTCCCTGAAGAAGACACGCGGCCGCGTAAGGGCCGCGTGGTTATCTCTCTCGTGGAGTTCCAGATTGTCGATGCGGAGACCGCCCATCAGAACGAACTGGGTGAGAACTCTCACGAGTCATACAAGCGCCGTCAGAAGAAGCGCGTGCTGAAGCGATTGAGCCAGGGCTTGGTTGTCCCGAAGCGGCAAGGCTGAACCCTCCCGCTCGTCGGGCAACATTGCTTCTCTGCGCTTACGGATACTCGTAAGTGACTTCCAGTTCAGCCAACTTGGGATCTTCCTCGACATTTGAATCGATGCTGTCGACATTTCCGTCGTTATTTGTCCCAATCTCGAAGCGAAGCCGATACTGGGTTCGCTTGTTTCGAGTTGCACGGTTTGCCCAATCCTGAGCTACCACAGCGGTGACATCGATTCTTCCGGGGCGGCCGAGTGAGTCAGAGGGAACGGGGATTCCAGAGGAGAGGGGCTGAGAATGGTAGGCAGCTTCGAGTCGCGGATCGAAATCGAAACTAGTCGGGAGTTCCTCGCCAACATCCACAGGTTCAAGGAGGAGCCGTCCGAGCTTCCCATAAGGGTCGCCGCGCTGACCAGTCGCCCACCATTTGATTTGTGCTTGGCGGATGAAAACGAGTTCTTCTGGAAGACTGGTCATTTGAAAGCCCAAGAACAGCCGATAACTGAGGTCGCCTGACCAGTCGCCGACGTTGGCCCCATTGTAGAAGGAGGTCTGTCGCGAGAAATCTGGAGCCGACAAGGGACCGCTAGTCCTGAGATCGAAGTCGAAGGTCGTGATCGCCTGACGCATGGTCCGGAAGTTTCGACTCAAGGTTTCCACCAGTGGATTCCCCGCGACGTCACGCGCCGTGGCCGTGACTTGCCAGTGGAGGTTCGTTCCATGAGCAAGGCTCGAGGGCAGGGTGTATGTCATCACCGTTGACGCTGCATTCCATGCGAACGTGCCGGTATTGAAGCCCGCAGGCGATAGAATCGCGAATGCCGTTTCGACGGATCCTCTTTCCATGGGTTCCGAGAATACGACTTCGAGAAGCGTGTTCCGGCCAGCTCCAATGGCTCCATTCACGGGTGTCGTGAACAAGACCGTCGGTGGAGTTGTGTCGGGGGCAGGGCCTTCTGTAGTGAATGAGAGTGAATGAGTCCCGCTCAAGGCATTGCCAACAAGGTCCTCGCCGACGACCGTGACTGTATAGAGAGTGTTTTCACTCAGGGGAGAGGCGACTCCCACGGTGAGCATCGTGCCTTGAAGGCTCCAGGCTGGGTTGCCGAGAGGGTGCTCTGGCTGGAGCGTGACTCGAACGCTGCTCTGCTTCATCGTTTCGGAGAACGTCAGCACCAGGCCCGTATGGATGGAAACCTGAGTGGCTCCTCCTAGCGGTGTTGTCGTCCGAATGGTTGGTGGGAGCGTATCGGCAGGCCCGGCGTCAGGCGTGCCTCCTCCATCCTGTTGTTGGCCGGCATCGGCGGGGGGCTGGCCCGCATCTGGCGGGTCCACGATGTCCGGAACATCGATGCACCCCAAAAGCAGGACGACGGCGGCGAGGGGGACGGAGAGGCGAAGTCGGTTCGTCATGAAGGGCGTCAGTGCAGAGGGCGTTCCACAGCCAGGCACAGTCACGAGTGCCTGGCCCGGCACCCAGATGCCTATCACGGCCGCGTCAGGCCCGCGTGAGCTGGCCAGTTGCCCTCACGGCAGCCCGTCCGCCATCCCGGACCTCCATCCCGCGAACCGCCACACCCCGTGAAACGAGAAGCCCGCGCCTCTCGGACTCCTCCGAGCAGCACGGGCTTCACCGTCGTGGACCTCGAGGCCTCGGTCCTACTTCTTCTTCCGGTTCTTCTTCTTGTTGTCCTTCTCCCGCTTGCGGCGCTCCTTGATGGCGTCGCGGTCCTCGGGCTTCCCACTCGCGGCGGGCGGGGCGTAGCCCATGAGGCGGGCCTTCGCCATGGCGGCCTGCCCCATGGGAGGCGTGTAGCCAGGGGCCACCTGCGGCAACTGCATGGGCATCCCCATGCCGGGCATGCCGCCGCTCATCATCTTCTCCATCATCTTGGGGTCCCCACCAAACATGCTGGAGAGGTCCATGTTCCGCATCTGCGACAGCTGACCCAACTGCTTGAAGCCAGGGATTCGGCCGAGGAGGCCCGGGTTCTGGCCAATGGTCCCCATCACCTGCTGCATCATCCCGAACTTCTGAAGCAGCTCGCGCACGTCCTCCGGCTTGCGACCGCTGCCCTTCGCGATGCGGCCAATCCGGCTGGAGTTGATGAGGTCCGGACGCAGGCGCTCCTTCTCCGTCATCGAGTCGTACATCGACTCAATCTTGGTCAGCTCCTTCTCGTCCGGGTTGAGCTGGTCGGTCAGGTCGCCGAAGAGGGGGAACTTCTCCAGCAGGTCCTTGAGCGGACCCATCTTCCGCACCATGCGGATCTGCTCGACGAAGTCCTTCATCGAGAACTGGCCGGACAGGAGCTTGCGCGCGTCGTCCTCGGCCTTCTTCTCGTCGACGACCTTCTCGAAGTCCTTCATCAGGCCGACGATGTCGCCGAACCCGAGGATGCGACCGGCGAGGCCCTCCGGGCGGAACTCCTCCAGCTTGTCCATCGACTCGCCCATGCCGAGGAACTTGATGGGCTTGCCGGTGACTTCCTTGATGGAGAGCGCCGCGCCGCCGCGAGCATCGCCGTCCAGCTTCGTCAGGATGAAGCCATCCAGGCTCAGTCGCCGGTCGAACTCGGCCGCGGTGCGCACCGCGTCCTGACCAATCATCGCGTCACACACCAGGAGGATGTTGTCCGGGTGGACGTTGGTCTTGATGGACTCCAGCTCGTTCATCAGCGCTTCGTCGATGGCGAGCCGACCGGCGGTGTCGATGATCACCACGTCGCACTTCTGCTCGCGAGCGGCGGCATAACCTCGCTTGGCCAGCTCGGGCGGCTGCACGCCGGGCTCGTGGTAGACGGGCACCTTGAGCCGCTCACCCAGCACCTTGAGCTGATCCACGGCGGCGGGACGGTAGATGTCCGCGGCGACGAGCAGCGGCTTGCGCCCCTGCTGAAGCAGCCGGTTGGCGAGCTTGCCGGCGGTCGTCGTCTTACCGGAGCCCTGGAGGCCCACCATCATGATGCCGGACAGCTGCCCCTTCGGCTTGAGGTTCAGGCTCGTGTCGACCGGCCCCATCAGCGCCTCGAGCTCGTCGTGGCAGATCTTGATGAAGTGGTCCATCGGGCTGACCTTGCGCTTCTGGCCCGAGGCATCGGTGATGGTCGTCTGGACGAGCTCGCCCACGGCCTTCTCGCGGACGCGGGCGACAAACTTCTTCACCACATCGAAGGCGACGTCGGCCTCGAGCAGCGAGACGCGGATGTCGCGCAGCGACTCGTCGACCAGCTCGGGGGTGAGCTCGCTCTTGCCGGCGAGGCGGTTCTTGGCGGCGCGGAAGCCCTTGGTGACGGTCTCAAGCATGGGGGGCGCTTTATAACAGGGGGAAGGTGGGATGCGACCGTGGAGCGCATCCCGGACGTCGAAGAGTGGAGAGCCGGGCACCCGGCCCCGCCCGCCCGGGGCGGCCTGGAGCACGGACCCCGAATTCATCAACGCTCTTGAGGGGTTGGCGCATCCCTGGCCCCCGGAAGGCACCCACCGGGGACCCCATGGGGAAGTGCCCCCGGGTCCGCCGGACCGAGCCTCCACCCTTCGGGCAGGCGCGGATACACCGAGTCCCTTGGGGAGTTCCTCCCGCGCGAAGGCGGTTGTCCCTGTCGCCCGGATGCAGGACTGGGGGGCAAGGGGGCGCGTTCCGGAGCCCAGCCGTCGCGAGGCGGGACTCGCCCTGGGCCAGGTGCGCCGCCGAGCGGAGGGGCGAAGTCCATCCCTCCGCCTCACGGTCGCGCCTGGACGAGCCAGGGGCCTGGTGCTCAGGCGGCGGAGAGCAGGTCCGCCTTGGGGTACTCGCGGACGTACTTGAGGAAGCCGAGCAGTGTCTTGTCCGCTTCGACCATCACCCCTTGGCGGAACTGGATGGTCTGTAGGACACCCTCGTCGTCATCGAGGAAGGCTTGCATGAACTTCGCGGCACGCAGCAAGCGCGGCGCGTCCTTGAGGAAGCTCATCATGGTGCCGCTCACGAGCGCGAACTGCTCCGTGCGGGTCGGCGGCCGGCCCTTGTTCTTGCCTTCCTTTCGAGGCACTCCGGCGAGCAGGTAGGCCCGCGTTCCACCCCCTGGGATGCGCGTGCCGGTGAACATGCCGAAGATGGGGCCCGAGGGCGTGCGGGAGATGGCGGAGAACGTGTTGGTGCCTG
Source organism: Myxococcus sp. CA051A (assembly GCF_013336705.1). Taxonomy (NCBI): domain Bacteria; kingdom Pseudomonadati; phylum Myxococcota; class Myxococcia; order Myxococcales; family Myxococcaceae; genus Myxococcus; species Myxococcus sp. CA051A. The sequence continues at coordinate 1,331,169 of NZ_JABUMS010000001.1, forward strand.
TCACCCGGTTCCAGTTCTCCACCTTCAACCCATCACGGGTGGTGTAGTGGACGTCGTGCTCGAGGACGTAGTCCGAGCTGTTCATGTTGATGGGCCCCTCGATGATGCCCAGCTCGTGCAGCGTGTGCAGGTGCTGGTAGTCGTGGGAGTTGCACACCATCACCCAGGGTGGGACGGGGAAGCCCGCCTCATGCACCTTGACGCCGTACAGCAGGTCGCCCTCCTCGTAGCCGCGCACGCCCGGCACGTCGAAAAGCGGCTTCTCGCCGTTGAAGGCCCAGACCATTCCCCACTTCTCCGCCGTGGGAAAAGTCTGGATGCGGGCGCGGTCGGGAATCTTGCAGCCCACGGGGATGTGGGTACAGACGCCCTCCTGGTTGTACTGCCAATGGTGGAAAGGGCAGCGCACCTCGTCGCCAATCACGTCGCCGATGCTCAGGTCCGCGCCAATATGACTGCAATAGGCGCTCATCACCTGCGCCTTGCCGTTCTTCCCTCGAAAGGCAATCACCTTTCCATCCAGGAACCCACGGCCGACAATCTTGCCGGGCTTGAGTTCCCTCGAAAGGCAGACGGCATACCAGTTCTGGTGATAGCCGATGCCGGGGCCTTCGAGGATGGGCCGCGAGTCGCGCACTGCGGGTTCGGTGGCGGGGCGCATCAATGCCGTCATGGGTTCCTCTGGGGGTGGCGGTGGGGGTGGGGAAAGACTGACTGCCGTGGGTCCTCGGCGAAGGCGCGCAGCAGGGCCTGGAGTTCTCGGGCCCAGCCGATGACGGTGTCCGCGTCGATTCGGTCGCTGTCGTGGATGAGCTCTCCACGCAGCCCCGTCGGGGTCTCTTCCAGATACAACGTGAGGTCGAGCAGCGCCGTGTCGTGCGCGAGCGCCAAGGGGGTCGCCTCGAGCGCGGACAGCTCGGGTTGGGGCGCGACGCCCTTCAGGACGAGCATCACGTTGGGCGTCGGGCCTCCAATGGCCTCGGGCGGAACGTCGGGATGGGCATAGGCGCCGAGCGCCACGGCTCGTGCATGCGCGAGCAGCTCCAGGAAGCTCGGTGCGCCCTCGGGGCGCAGGCGCAGCGCCAGTGTGTTGATGAACGTCCCGACGAGCGGCTCGAGGTCCGTGTGGCCCCGATGTGCGGCGGGCGTGCCGATGAGCAGGTCTCGCTGGCCACAGGCTCGCGCGAGGAGCACGTACAGCGAGGACAGCAGCACCATGAAGAGCGTGCTGCCCGCCTGCTGTCCCACCACCCGTAGTCGCTCGACGACCTCGTGCTCCACGCTGAAGTCGACGGAGCCACCGTGGTAGCGCCGCTGCTCCATTCCTTTCGAGCGCGTGGGCCACTCCAGCCGAGGCGGCGGGGCCGCAAGCTGCTGCTTCCAGTACCCGAGCTGTCGTGGAAGGACCTCCTCCTGGACCCATCGCCGTTGCCAGCGCGCGTAGTCCGCGTACTGGAGTCGCAGGGGAGCGAATGGACAGGGCTCGCCCGCGAGGAAGGCCGCATAGAGCACCGTCAGCTCATGCACCAGCGCTCCCCGGGATGCGCCGTCCACCACCGTGTGGTGCATCATCAGCACCATCACATGGTGCTGCTCGGAGAGGAGCAGGAGCCAGGCTCGGAACAGCGGGCCTCGGGCCAGGTCGATTCGCCGCCGATGCTCGTCGTGAAGGAGGCGGCGAAGTGCTTCCTGCTGCGCCTCGGCGTCGAGCGCGCACAGGTCCACGGGCTCCATTGCGGTAGACCCCGGTGGCGCGATGACCTGGACGGGGGTGTCTCCCCGGAGCTCGAACGTCGTCCGCAGCACCTCGTGGCGCTCGACGAGCGTCGCCACGGCACGCGTGAGCGCATCCCGGTTGAGCGGCCCCTCCAGCCGCATGGCGAAGGTGGCGATGTGGGCCGGAGCGAGGTCCGGCTCCCTCACCTCGGCGCGCCACAGACGCTCCTGGGTGAGAGACAGCGGCGGTGGCCCGTTTCGAGGCAAGGGCTCCAGTCGAATGGACTCCGGCGCCCCCCGCGCCTGCTGAAGCAGCTCCAGCAAGCGCGGCTTGTGCTCCACGAGCGCCGAGCGGAGCGTCGCGTCCACGACGCCCTCTTTTGCTCGGACGCGCAGTTGCTGCCCCTCCGCCCAGAGCTGGACGTGGCGCTCCGTGAGGCTGGAGAGGAGCTGCTCCAGGTTCATAGGGTCAGCTCACTCATTCCCGGCGTGGAGTCCGCCGTCAGCGCCTGCGTCGACGCGAGCTGATTGACGGTGAGCTGCTGCTGGGTGAGCTCCGCCAGTTCCTGGAGGCTGGCGCCGTCGATGAACTTCGCGATGGGCAGGTCCACGCCCAGCGCATTCATCAGGTGGTTCTTCAGCTCGATGGCCATCAGCGAATCGAGACCCAGCTCGGTGAGGGGCCGCTCGGGCGCCAGCCGCGATGGATTCTTGATGCGCAGCACCTTGGACAGCCGCTTCTGCAGCTCGGTCACCAGCAGCCGGCGAGCCTCCACGGGGGAGACCTCCGAGAGCTTGCGGAGCAATGCGTCGTCCCGCGCCGAGGCTTTCGCACCACCACCGCCCTCCCGTGCGACGAGCGCGGACAGCAAGAGCGGCACCGCGCCCTGCACTTCGAAGCCACCTCGGGCGATGGGCATGACCGCCACTTGAATCGCGGCGCTCGCCGAGAGCAGCGACGACAGGACGGCGAGCCCCTGGGCCGGACGGATGGGATTCATCCACCGGTCGGCGAGTCGCTCCTGGACGCGCTCGTTCGCCGCGGCTCCCACTTCCGACCAGGCGCCCCAGTTGATGGTCAGCGCGGGCAGGCCCTTGGCGCGTCGGTAATGGGCCAGCGCGTCCTGGAACGTGTTGGCCGCGGAGTGGTTCGCCTGACCGCTGTTCCCCAGCAGCGAGGCGATGGACGAGTAGAGGACGAAGAAGTCCAGCGGCTGTCCCAGCGTCAGTCGATGCAGGTTCCACGAGCCGAGCACCTTCGCCGCGAACACCTTCTTGAAGCGCGCGTGCGTCTGCTGCTCGAGGATGCCGTCGTCGAGCGCTCCCGCGGAGTGGATGACCCCTCTCAACGGAGGCATGCCCTCCAGCCCCGACACCAGGGCCCTGGCAAGCGCGTCTTCCTGCGACACATCCGCGCGGGCCACCACGACGCGCACATTCGCGCTCTCCAGCTCCTGGAGCTGCTCCGAGGCCGCCGCTGTCGGGGCCCCGCGTCCAAGCAACAGGAGGTGACGGGCCCCACGCTCCACGAGCAGTCGGGCCGTGAGCAGGCCCAGTCCGTTGAGTCCGCCCGTGATGAGATACGTCCCATCTTCACGGCACTGGAAGGGCACCTCCGACTCCATCCGCGAATGCCGCATGACGCGAGGCACGCGCCGGATGCCGTCCCGGAAGGCGACCTGCTCGTCGGAGCGCTCCGAGAGCAGCTCGGTCACCAGCCCTTCCAGGTCATCGCGCCGAGGGTCCAGGTCGATGACCGTGCCTCCCAGCTTGGGGTACTCCATCGCGATGCCTCGCCCGAGGCCGTGCAGCGGTGACTGCGCGACGCCCGGGGCTCCATCCCCCAGCACGTCGAGCGCGCCCCGGGTGACGAAGCTCAGCGCGGGTGAGAGCCGCGTGGCCAGCAGCGCCTGGAGCAGGTCGAGCGCGCTGCCACAACCATTGCGGTACGCCGCCTCCAAATCGAGCTGCGCCATGTCGTCCGGTCCCGAGGAGTCGAGGCTCGTGAGGTGGACGACGTGCGTGGGGGCTTGCGTGATTGCGAGCTCTTTCAACAGCTGGGTGAAGTCCGCGACGGTGGCCCCCGTGCCGGAGATCACCGCGCACAGCTCGCCTCGGGCTTCCAGTCGCTCGGCCAGCCTGTACCCCGTGCCTCGCGCGTCCGCGACGATGAGCCACTGACGCCGGCTGGCGCGCGCGTCCTCGTCGGGCAGTCGAGCCAGGATGACCGCCGCCTGGAGACTGGCTTCGTGCTCCTCTTTCGCCAGCGCCGCGCTCGTGGAGAAGCCCTCCTGCGCGAACAGCGTCTTCCACCCCGCGCTCGAAATGAGTGGGTGCGTGGGGCGCAGGTCTGTGTCCGTGTAACGCCACCAGCCAGACGTCAGGCCGAACGTGAGGTCGACCCAGCGCCGCTTGGACGTGGCCTCGACGATGAGCAGCATCCCTGAGGGCGCCAGGAGCCGACGCGCGTTTCTCAGCGTCTCCTTCAAGCTCTCCGTGGCGTGCAGGACGTTGGCCGCGACGATGATGTCGAAGCCGCCGGCCTCGAAGCCCTGGGTGGCCGGGTCCTTCTCGATGTCCAGCGTCCGGTACGTCACGAACGGATGCGCGCGGAACTCCTGCGCGGCGCGCTGGAGGAAGAGCGGTGAGATGTCCGTGAAGACGTACTCGGTGCGCTCCGCGGGCAGCTCGGGCAACAGCAGGGCCGTCGTGCCACCGGTGCCGGCGCCAATCTCCAGCACCCTGATGGTGCGCTCCGCGGGCAATCGCGAGACAGCCTGCGCGAGCGCAGTCTTCGCCTGCGCGTTGAGCTCCCGAGGGCCGGGCGAGTCACGGTACAGGCTGGCCGCGACCTCCATGTCTCCCTTGGGGAACAGCAACTCCAGCGGGTCGCAGCGCCCCCGAAGGGCCTCCGCGAGTCCTTCGCCGCAACGCTGCACCAACGCCTGCTCCGAGCGATGCGCCGGGTAACGCTCCGCCAGGGACGCCATGCGCGCCGCGACGTCCATGGGCGCCGGACAGGTGACGACCTCCAGTGTCTCTCCCGTGGCTCGCAGCAGGCCTTCCTCGGTGAGCATCTCGAGCAGTCGCCGCCACAGCCGTTGGTGCAGTGGAACGACTCCCAGCCGCGCGGCACGCTCATCCGCCTTGAAGCTCGTGCCCGGCGTGAGGTCGCAGCCCAGCCGCTCCATGGCCTGGAGCACGTAGGGGACGCACAGCGACTCCAGCTCCTGGAGGAACACGCCGTAGGCCGCCAGGTCTTCGCGGCCGGACAAGGCCTCCAACTGAGGGAGGACCGCGTCACGCAGCGAGTTCGGCGTGGGAATCCAGGATGGGGGCACGCGGCGCCCATGGGGCAGGGCGGGGTGCCATTCGAGTGCGTAGAGCCACTCCTCGAGCAGCTTGTCACCCTGGCCCAGCAACGCCTCCAGTCGGACCTGACGGAAGCGCAGTCGCTCCGCCTCCGCGAGCAGTCGCCCATCCGTGCTGAACACTCGAAGCGATGCAATCGCCTCCACGCCTTCCTGGCGACGCTGGAGGCTTGCCCAGACCTCTCGCTCCATCGGCGCGTGGAGTCGGAGCCCTTCGACACCGGCGGGGAGATAGGGCACGTCCTTGCGCTTGGGGAACGTCACGCCCAGCGCCTGGAAGCACGCGTCCAACATCACTGGATGCACGGTGTACGGCTCCAGCTTGAGTCCCTCCGGCAGGACGATGCGCACGAGGGCCTCGCCCTCTTGGCCGTACATGGCCTGGAGTGCCTGGAACATCGACCCGTACACCAGCCCTCCGCTGGCCAGATGCGCGTAGTAGTCCGAGGGCGCGATGGCCTCCGTCATCCGCGCTCGCAGGGACGCCAGGGATTCGCCCGCCGCCTTCGACGGTGACGCCGCTCCGAGTCGCCCCGTGGCCACCTGTTCCCAGGTGGTGACCCGGTCTTGCTCCCGACGCATGAACACCTTGAGGACCTGCGTCGCTCCCTCCTCCTTCACCAGCGTCGATTGGAGGACGACGGCGCCCTTCTCCGGCAGGGCGACGGGCCGCTCGAAGGTGAGCTGGAGCAGCTCCAGCGGCTTCTCACCCGCCATGTTGGAGAAGCGACCCGCGGCCAGTGCCAGCTCGACATGGGCCGCCGCCGGCAACAGCGCGGTGCCCGCCGCGCGATGGTGGTCGAGGAAGAAGGGCTCCCTGGCGCCGAGCGCTCCCTCGAAGCGCACATCGTTCGAACCCGCCAGCTCGACGCGCCGGCCGAGCAGCGGATGGAGCACTCCCGCCTGGGAGGGCAGAGGCTGCGCGCCAGCAGTCTCTGGACCTGTCTCCACCCAGTAGCGCTCGCGCTCGAAGGGCGTGGTGGGCAGGCGCACCCGCCCACGAGACGTCTTCCCGTGTACCTGCGACCAGTCGACGGGGACGCCGCGCGTGTGGAGCGTGGCCAGGCTCTCCAGCATCCGTCGACGGTTCCCCATGCCCGTGTGCAGCGACGGAAGCCACTCGCGTGACTCGCCGTCCTCCGGAATGCACCGCTGCGCGAGGCCGAGCAGCACGCTCGCGGGGCCCACCTCCACGAAGTTCCGCACACCCAACGCGTGGATGGACTCCACCGCTCGCGCGAAGTTGACGGGCTGGAGCAGGTGCCGGCACCAGAAGTCCGGCTCCGACAGCTCACCCTCCACGAGCTGGCCCGTCATGTCCGAGACGATGCGCAGCCTCGGCGTGTTGAGCCGCACCCGGGAGAGGTGCTCGCGGAAGCGGTCGACCATCGGATGCATCAGGGGCGAGTGGAACGCGTGCGAGACGTTGAGCTTCTTCGCCTGGATTCCCTCCGCCGCCAGGGCCTCCACCACCGCGTTGACGGCTTCACTCGCACCGGAGATGACCGTGCTCGTGGGGCCATTGATGGCCGCGATGGACAGTCGCTCGCGATAGGGCTCGATGGCCGCCGCCACCTTCGCGTAGGGCGCGAGGAACGAGGCCATCTCGCCCCCCGGTGGCAGCTCATGCATCAGTCGTCCACGCAGGGCGACCAGCGGCAGCACGTCTTCAAGACTGATGACGCCCGCCACGCACGCGGCCGCGTACTGCCCCAGGCTGTGCCCCACCACGACGGAGGGCTCCACGCCCCAGGCCTTCCACTGCTCGGCCAGGGACACCTCCAGCGCCACCATGGCGGGCTGGGTGAATACCGCCTGCTCCAGAGGTGAGCCGCTACCCTCCTCGGCGAACAGCACCTCCAGCAGGGGCTTCGGAAGATGCGGTGCCAGGATGCTCGCGCACCGGTCCATTGCCGCGCGGAACACCGGCTCTCGTGTGTACAGCTCCCTCCCCATGCCCAGGTGCTGCGAGCCCTGTCCGCTGAAGAGGAAGGCGACCTGCGCGGCGCGCGACGCGGCCTCCTCGGAGACGATGAGCCCGTCGATGGGATTGCCATTCGAGAATGCCTGGAGCTGTGCTCGCAGTTCGTCACCCGAGGTGGCGACGGCGGCGAGCCGGTAGGGCATCGTGGAACGGCTCGCGGTCGCGCTGTGACACACGTCGGAGACGTCCTGCTCCGCGTTCCTCGTCAGGTGGGTCGTGTAGCTCCCGGCCAGTGTCGACAGCGCCGAGGCGGTCTTCGCCGAGAGGACCAGGACGTGTTCTCGTCCCGGTTCGGAGGGCGTGGCGCGCTTCTCGGTGATGGGCGCGGCCTCCAGCACCACGTGGGCGTTCGTCCCGCTGTAGCCGAACGAACTCACCCCCACGAAGTTCCGAGGGCCGCCGGGAAAGCCGCGCCGCTCCGTGACGACGGATACGGGCAGCTCGTTCCAGCGAATCTCCGGGTTCGGCGTCTGGAAGTGCAGGTTCTTGGGAATCTGCCGGTGCTGGAGGCTCAGCGCGGCCTTCATCAGCCCCGCCATGCCGGCCGCGATTTCCGTGTGCCCGATGTTCGTCTTCACCGAGCCGATGAGCAGCGGCTCCTCGCGGTGCCGCTCGTCCTGGAAGACGCGGCCCAGCGCTTCGACCTCGATGGGGTCGCCCAGCGCCGTCCCCGTGCCGTGGGCCTCCACGAAGTCGATCTGCGAGGGCTCCACGCCACCGTTGCGGAGCGCGGAGCGGATGACTCGCTCCTGGGCGCTGCCGTTGGGCACCAGCAGACCGCTGCTGTGGCCGTCGTGATTGACGGCGGAGCCTCGAAGCACCGCGATGACTTCGTCACCGTCCGCGAGCGCGTCCGACAAGCGCTTGAGCACCACGACGCCGCAGCCCTCGCCCCGCACGAAGCCGTCCGCCCTGGCGTCGAAGGTCTTGCAGTGTCCCTCCGCGGAGAGCATCCGCATCTGGCATTCGACGATGGTGCTCATCGGCGAGAGCATCAGGTTGACGCCCGCGGCCAGCGCCACGTCGGTCTCTCCGTTGCGCAGGCTCTGACAAGCCAGATGCAAGGCCACCAGCGAGGACGAGCACGCCGTGTCCACCACGAGCGTGGGACCTTCCAGCGCGAGCAGGTGGGCGATGCGTCCCGCCGCCACGCTCAGGCCCGTGCCCGAGCCGGTGTGCGAGTCAATCTCGCCGGAGGCGTGCACCAGGTAGGCGTAGTCGCGGTGCATGATGCCCACGAACACACCGGTGGCCGTGCCCCTCAGTCTCGACGGCGAGAGCCCCGCGTGTTCGAGCGCTTCCCAGCTCGTCTCCAGGAGCAGACGCTGCTGCGGGTCCATCAGCACCGCCTCACGCGGAGAGATGCCGAAGAACAGCGGGTCGAACCGGTCCACCTGGTTCACGAAGGCGCCATGCCGCGTGTACATCTTCCCCGGCGTGCCGGGGACGGGCGAGTAGAGCGCGTCCAGGCTCCAGCGGTCCGAGGGCACCTCGGTGACGGCGTCGCGCCCCGCCGCGAGCAGCTCCCAGTACGCCTCCGGACTGTCCACGTTCCCAGGGAAGCGGCAGCCCATACCGACGAGGGCGATGGGTTCCGCGGGGACGAGCCCCATCTTGTTGCGAAGCTGCTTGGCGGCATACGCGAGCTGCGTCGCGCTCATCTGGGCCAGTTCATGCGCGTTCATCGGTCACCTCGGGGCCCTGCTTCGTTGGACCGCCCGGCGGCGAGCGCCGCGGTCACATCGGCTTCGGACATCTGATTGACCTCCATCAAGAACGATTCGAGCTCGGCGTCTCGCGGGGCCGCGGACACCTCCTGCGCCTCGGGGGCGGGCACCAGCTCGCGCGCGAGGTGATTCGATAGGGCCTGGACACTCGGGTGGTCGAAGATGAGGCTCACCGGCAGCGAGCGACCCAGCGTCCGCTGGAGCGCGTTGCGCAGCTCCGTCGCCATCAGCGAGTCCATGCCCGCCTCGAAGAGGCCTTGCTCCGGGTCCAACGGACGGCTCGCATCCAGCCCGAGCACCCGCGTCGCCACCGAGGCGATGTGCTCCCGCAGGAGTCGAGGCTTGTCACCGGGAGGCGCGCTCTCGAAGCGGCGCAGGAAGTCCGCGCCCGTCGCTCCGCCCGTGGGTGTCACTCCCGCGAGCTCCGAGAAGTACGGCGCCGCGGCGAGCCGCCCCATCGACTGCCAGCCGATGGCCACGACTCCCACCTGGGGCCTTCGCTGACCCAGCAGTTGCTCGAAGGCGGCGAGCCCCTGCTCGGGACTGATGGGGGTGACGCCCATGCGGCGGACTCGCTCCATCACCCGTTCCGTCGCGGCCACGCCCACCTCGGACCAGGGGCCCCAGTTGATGGAGAGCGCCGGCAGGCCCGACGCATGACGGTGATGCGCCAGCGCGTCGAGGAAGGCGTTGGCGGCCACATAGCTGGCCTGCCCTGACTGCCCCAGCAGCGAGGCCACCGAGGAGAAGAGGACGAAGAAATCCAGCGGCTGTCCCAACGTGTGACGGTGGAGATGCCACGCGCCGAGCGCCTTGGGGCCCAGCACTCGCTCGAAGCGCTCCAGGTCCTGCTGCAACAGCATGCCGTCGTCGAGGACCGCCGCCGCGTGGACGATGCCGCGCAACGGAGGCATCGTGTTCGCGAGGTGCGCGAGCAGCTCCGTGACTTGTGCCTCCACGGAGATGTCGACCTGCAAGGTGACGACGCGCGCACCTCGTGCTTCCAACTCGCGCAGGCTGTCCCTCGCTTCAGACGAGGGGGCGCGCCTGCCAAGCAACACCAGATTCCTGGCGCCACGCTCCACCAGGCGGCCCGCGAGCTTCAGGCCCAGTCCGCCGAGCCCGCCCGTGACGAGGTACGTCGCGTCGCCACGGAGCTTGAGCGTCGTGGTGCCTTCCGCTGCCTCGGCGCTCCTCGCGAGTCGCGACACGAGTCGCTGGCCGCCTCGGAGGCAGACCTCGTCCTCGGGTGTGCGTTGCTGGAGCTCCGCGACGAGCGCCTCGACCCCGTCCGTTCCTTGCGCCGGGTCCAGGTCCACTCGCAGGCACCGCAGCTCCGGGTGCTCCTGCGCGATGGCCTTGCCCAGGCCGGACAGACACGCCTGCACGGGCGTTGGAAGGGGGGTTCCCTGCGTCGCCTGGGCGCCTCTCGTGACGAGCACCAGCCGGGGACTGACGCCTGTCTCGGCCGCCGCTCGCACGAGGTGGAGCGTGCTTCCCAGGAGGCTTCGATAGTCCCGGGCGAACGTGTCGGGCTCTCCGTCTCGCGCCGCACGCATGTCCAGCGCCGCGAGGTGGAGCATCCCCGTGAAGGGCCCCGCCTCCGTGAGCAGCCTCCTCGCGTTTGCCGCGAGCGTCAGGTCCACATGTCGCGTCCCGGTGTCCTCGGGGCCTGTTGCTTCTCCTGGCAGGGCCACGATGCAGTCCGACCCCAAGGCGCGCAGGCGGCGTGCGATATCCGTGGCCCGTCCAGCCGTGCCACCGACGATGAGCCACCGCTCGCGAGGCGGCGTGCCCGTGGGGGGCGGCAGGGGCTGAGGACGCCACGCCACCTCGTACATCCAACCGCGCGGCACCCGCTTCGAGTTCCCGAGCAGGGCCTCACGCGGTGCCTGCTGGAACTCCAGTCGCTCCAGCTCCGCGAGGACTCGGCCGTCGGGCGCCAGGAGCGTGAAGTGCGCGGTGTGGACGCGCTGCCCCAACTCCGGCCCACCATCGAGTCGCGCGTGGACGAAGACCTCGCGCCCCAGCTTGTCGTGGACCCGCAGCTGTCCGATTCCCACGGGCAGGTAGATGCTGCCTGGAGGCCCCTCGGGAAACACGGCGCCGAGGACCTGGAAGCAAGCGTCGAGCAGCACGGGATGCAACACGTGCTCGCTTGCTTCGAGCGCGTCCGGAAGCGTGAGCTGTCCGAAGGCTTCCTGTCCTCCTCGGCCGAAGCGCGTGACGGCCCGGCACAGCGGCCCGTAGTCGATGCCGTGCTCACCGATGCGCCGGTAGAAGTCCGCGACGGAGACCTCCTCCGCGCAGCGCCTCGCGAGCACCGTGACATCCTGATGCAGCGAGGCCGAGGGCTTCTCCGTCGAAGACAATCGCCCCGAGGCATGGAGGGTGAAAGCTCCGTCGGACAGGCTGTGCACCTCGAAGGTGCCCTTGCGCGCGCCCTCGCCGTCGTCCGGCGTGACGAGGACCTGGACCGTGCGCGGCTCGCCTTCCTCCAGCCGCACGGGCTTGTGGAAGCGGACGTCCTCGAGACTCAGCGCGCCCTGGCCGAAGACCTCCTGGCCCGCGGCCACGCCCATCTCCAGATACGTCGCACCCGGAACGATGACCGAGTCGTAGACGCGGTGGTCGGCGAGAAAGGCGGGAGACTCGGTGCTCAGCTCGCCCTCGAACTGGATGACCCGGGCCGCGGAGTTCAGCCTTCGTCCGAGCAGCGGATGCCGCGCCTGCTCTTCTTCGCTCCTCGCGGACTTGAGCTTCATCCAGTGGCGCTTGCGCTGGAACGGCTGGTTCGGCAGGGGCACCCGTGAGCGCCGGCCGTGGGTCGCAATCCCCGTGAGCCCACTCGACGCTCCTCGCACCCAGAGCTCCGCGAGACTCGCGCGCATCTGCTCCACGTCCGAGTGCCCGTTGCGGAGGCTCGGCAGCCATACCAGGCGCTCGTCGGGCAGACATGTGCGCCCCATTCCGAGCAGCACGGGGGTGGGGCCGAGCTCCACGATGAGGTCCGCCCCCTTCGCGTGCAGGGCACGCAGGCCCGCCGCGAAACGCACGGGCTCCCGGACATGGCGACGCCAGTAGGCCGGCGTCGTCGGCTCGTCGCGCACCAAGGCGCCGGTGAGATTGGAGATGAGCGGCAGCTCGGGTGGGCGCAGTCGGAGCTTCGCCACCATGCGCTCGAAGGAGTCGAGCATCGGCTCCATCAGCGGTGAGTGGAACGCGTGGGAGACGTTCAGGGGTTTGACCTCCACGCCCTCTCGCTGGAGGACTTCCCCGACGACCCGAAGCCGTTCGCTCCTGCCCGCGATGACCACTTCCGTGGGCCCATTCACCGCGGCGATGGAGAGCTCCCGGGGATGCGCGGCGACGAGGGCCGCCACTCGCTCCTCGGGTGCGCGTACCGCCAACATGCCCCCCACGCGTGGCAGCTCCTGCATCAGCCTTCCGCGCGTCGCCGCCAGCAGGAGCGCGTCCTCCAGCGACAGCACCCCCGCGACATGCGCCGCTGAAATCTCCCCGACGCTGTGTCCCATCACCACTGAGGGCTCGACGCCCCAGTGCTTCCACTGCTCCGCGAGCGCCACCTCCAGCGCCACCAGCGCGGGCTGCGTGTACGCCGTGTCATGCAACGTGCTGTCACCCGGCTCTCCCGCGGATGGGTAGAGCACCGACAGGAGAGAGACGCCCAGATGCGAGCGCAGCAGTTCGTCACACCGGTCCATCACCTCGCGGAAGCGGGGCTCATGGGCATACAGCTCGCGCGCCATGCCGACGTACTGCGAGCCCTGACCCGTGAACAGGAATGCGACCCGGGGTTTCCTTCCCGTGGGCACCACTCCCGCGCTCACCCCTGAAGGCCGCTGACCCGAGGTGAACGCCTGGAGTCGCTCGTCGAGCTGCGCTCCGCTGGAGGCCAGCACCGTCAGCCGGTGCGGAAATGATGCGCGCCCCGTCGCGGCCGTGAAGCAGACATCCGCCAGCGGAACGTCCTTGCCCGGCCCCTGCCTCCAGGTGAGGTAGCGCCGCGTGAGCTCCTGCAGCGCCTCCTCGCTTCGTGCGGACAGCGCCAGCAGCTCGGGACCGGGTCCCGGTGTCTCCGGCACTCTCTGCTGCGTGACAGCGAGTGGGGCCTCCTCGATGAGGACGTGCGCGTTGACTCCAGAGAGTCCGAAGCTGCTGACGCCCGCGATGCGAGGCCGCGTGCCGCGCTTCCACGGCGTGCGCTCCGTCGTCACCGCGATGCGCGCCGGGTCCCACGCAACCTGCGGGTTCGGCGTGCGGAAGTGCAGGTGCGCGGGGAGCTCCTCGTTCTGGAGCGAGAGCACCAGCTTCATGATGCCCGCGACACCGGCCGCTGCTTCCAGGTGACCGATGTTCGTCTTCACCGAGCCGATGAGGAGCGGCGCGCCCGGCGCTCGCTCAGGACCGAAGACCGCGTCGATGGCGCGGACCTCTATCGGGTCTCCCAGCGGCGTCCCCGTGCCATGGGCTTCCAGGTAGTCCACGTCGCGCGGCGACAGCCGCCCCGAGGCCAGGGCCTTGCGAAGCAGCTTCTCCTGGGCCGGGCCGCTCGGAACCGTGATTCCGCCGCTCTGTCCGTCGTGATTGACGGCCGAGCCCCGCACCAGCGCCAGCACCGGGTCTCCCGCGCGCACGGCGTCGGAGAGGCGCTTGAGCACCAACATCCCGCAGCCCTCGCCACGGCCGAACCCATCCGCCGACGCATCGAACGTCTTCGAGCGACCATCTGGCGCCGTCGCGCGCATCTTCGACAGGACGATGCTGGTGTCCGGGAACACCATCAGGCTGACACCCCCGGAGAGCGCCAGGTCGCACTCGCGAGCGCGCAGGGCCTGGCAGGCCAGGTGAGTCGTCGCCAGCGTGGAGGAGCAGGCCGTGGCGATGACCATGCTCGGGCCTTGCAGGCCGAGCACGTACGAGAGCCGACCCGCGGCGAAGCTCATGTCATTGCCCGTGCCCATGTACGGCAGGTCGGGCGGGTCGATGCGCTGGAAGGGGACTCGGCCGTAGTCGCCGGTGATGACGCCCACGTAGACGCCGGTGGCGCTGCCGCCCAGCCGGTCCGGAGCGATGCCCGCGTTCTCCAGCGCTTCCCAGCTCGTCTCCAGCAACAGGCGCTGCTGCGGGTCCAACATGGCCGCCTCGCGCGGCGACATGTTGAAGAACGGCGCGTCGAACAGGTCGATGCGCTGGTCCACGAAGCAGCCGTACCGCGTGTACATCTTCCAGAACCGGTCGGGGTCCGGGTCATAGAGCGCGTCCGCGTCCCAGCGCTCCAGCGGCACCTTGCGCGTCGCGCACTGCCCTTCCTGCAGCAGACGCCAGTAGCTGGCGGGGTCATTGGCTCCGCCCGGATAGCGGCAGGACATGCCGACGATGGCGATGGGTTCTTCCTGGACCGCCTGGAGCGCGTCCAGCCGCGAGCGCATCTCCTTCAGGGCGATGGCGGCCTGTTGAAGCGGCGTGGGGACTTCGCGGGGAGGGGAGGAAACCGTCATGGGTCTGCCTCAACGGGAAACGAGTTGGAACTCATGGGTGATGAGCGCCTCCAGCTCCTGGTCCGACATGCCCTGAATCTCCTGGGCGTGCGGAATGGGAGGTGGGGACGAGGAGGGCGGGAGGTGGGGAGCCGCCACGGGCTCGGGTGGTGGGAGCACTCCCAGCACGTCGCGTCCCAGGTGCTCCACCAGCGCGTCGATGCGCGGGAAGTCGAAGACGAGCGTCGAGCGCAGCGGGCGTTCGAGGCTCGTGGACAGCCGGTTCTTCAGCTCGACCGCCGTGAGCGAGTCCATGCCCAGGTCGAACAGGCGGTGGTCTCCATCGACGGAGTCCAGGCTGCTCATGCCCAGCACGCGCGCGAGCTGGCTCCGGACGTGCTCGTCCAGCAGCACCCGTCGCTCGTGCACGGAGGCGACCTGGAGGCGTGCCAGCAGGCCCTCTCGCGCCGGCTGCTCCGGCTCCGCCTTCGTCTCGGCGAGCAGTCGCGACAGATAGGGACTGGCGCCGACCTTCCGTGCGAACTCCGACCAGACGATGGGCATGACACCCAGCTGCGCGGCCCTGGACGCGAGGATGCGTTCGAGCAGCTCCAGGCCTCGCTCGGGGCTGATGGTGCTCATGCCCAGCTCGCCCATGCGCGTGCCTGCCTCCGCGCGGTTCGCGGCGCCGACTCCCTCCCACGCGCCCCAGGCGATGCAGGTGCAGGGCAGTCCGAGGGCCTGCCGATGGTGGGCCAAGGCATCGAGGAAGGTGTTGGCGGCCGTGTGGTTCGCCTGTCCCCAGGCGCCCAGCAGCGACGTCGCCGAGCCGTAGATGACGAAGAGGTCCAGGGGCTTCGTCCGGGTGAGCACATGGAGGTTCCAGGCTCCATCGACCTTCGGCGCGAGCACCGTGGCGAAGCGCTCCCAGCTCAGTCCCGAGAGGACGCCATCCTCCAGCACACCCGCGGAGTGGAAGACGCCTCGCAGCGGCGGAAGGCGCCGCTCCAGCTCGGCCAGTGCCTGTGTGAGCGACTCTTCGCGCGAGACGTCGCACGGCAGGGCCAGCACGGTGGCTCCTCGCGCCGTGAGCTCCGCCATCGCCGTCCGGGCTTTGGGTCCCGGCGGCCTGCGCGAGAGGAGCGCGAGGTGGCGTGCTCCCCGCTCAACGAGCCAGCGTGCCGTCAGCAGACCCAGTCCACCGAGCCCACCCGTGATGAGGTACGTGGCATCAGGGCGGATGGACACGCTGTGCGTTGGCGCGAGCTGGCCGGCGCGCACGAGGCGGGCCACCCTGCGCTCCACACCTCTCAGCGCGAACTCCTGCTCATCGCTCGGGTCCAGCACTGCGTCGAGCAACGCCTCGGGCTCGGAGGTCGTCGGCGTGTCTTCCAGGTCGATGATGCGGCAGCGCAGCTCCGGATGCTCACGGGCAATCACGCGGGCCAGCCCCCAGAGCGTCGACTGCGCCACCCCTGGCACCGCGCCGCCCGCGGGCTGGGCTCCTCTCGTGATGAGCGTCAGGGGTGGAGGCGGTGACTGCGTTCCCTGCGTGATCGCCTGGACGCACTGCAAGACGCTGCCGCAGCCTGCCTTCGAGGCTTCGCGCAGTTGTTGCGTGGACAGGTGGGCGGCGGACGTTCCATCCAGCGACCACAGGTGGATGACGCCCCGAACGTTGGCGACCTTGGCTTGGAACAGGGCGAGGGATGCGGCGGAACGAGGGTCAATGTTGGACCCCGTCTCGTGAACGAGGAAGCACTCGCCTCCCTGGGCTTGGAGCTGATGGGCCAGTGCCTGCCCCACGCCCCCTCGATCCGCGAGGATGAGCCATGCGCCAGACGCGCGAGTCTCCTTCGGAGTTCGAGGCGTCTGCGCGACGATGACGGCCTGCTGTCCCAGGAGGGGCGGCAGAGCGTCGCTCGGAGATGCGATGTCCGCGTGAGCGAAGCCTTCTTCCTCGAGCACTTCACACCAACGCGCTGCTGGGAGAAGCGGGCAGTCGGTGCGCAGGGCGGTGTCCTCGAAGCGCCACCAGCCGTCCGTGAGCCCGAAGGTGAGGTCCACCCAGCGCAGCGCGACGGTTCCTTCCAGCAGGACGAGTGTCCCTCCCGGTGCCAACAGCTCGCGGAGGTTGCGCAGGGTTCGTCGCGCATCCCGCGTCGCGTGCACCACGTTGGAGGCGAGCACCAGGTCGAAGCGCTCCTTGCCGACCGGGGTCCGCTCGACGTCCAGCACCTCGTAGCGGACGAAGGGAAAGTCCGTGAAGCGCTCCGCCGCCCGCTCCGTGAAGAACGCGGAGACGTCCGTGAAGAGGTAATCGCTCCGCTCGGCGGGCAGTCGCGGCAGTACCCAGGCCGTGGTTTCACCTGTCCCCGCGCCGACCTCCAGGATGCGCAGCCGACGCTCCGGTGGTGCACCCGCGAGCGCGCGCGTGACGACCTGCTGCGCCACGGTGTTCATCATCCGGATGACCGGAGTGCCTCGGTAGAGCTCCGCCACCGCGTCTGGGTTGCCATCGGGGAAGAGCAGCTCGAGCGCGTCGCGCTCGCCGCGAAGCACGGCCGCGAGCTCCATTCCGCAGCGCTCCAACATCGCGAGCTGGGCCCGTGTGGAAGACGAGTCCTCCTCGGAGACGGGCAGTCGCTCCGCTCGTGCGTGCGGGAGTTCCTGGAGGACATGCCAGCCCTCTCCGGTGCGCTCCAGGACGCCTTCCTCGGAGAGAATGGCGAGCAGTCGCCCGAGCAGGCGCTGATGGGGCGGGGCGACCCGGAGCCGCTCCGCCAGCTCGCGGGTGCTGAAGCGCTGGCCGGGCTCGAAGCCCGCTCCCAGTCGGTGGACTGCGGCGAGGATGTAACCGAGGCTCGCGGCTTCGAGCCGCCCGAGGACCGCCGTGTACCGCGTGACGTCGTCCTCGGGGATGATGGAGCCCAAGCCCTCGCGCACGGCGTCACCGAGGATGCGCGGCGCGGGGATGAAGTCGGCTTCGGCGTCGACCTGGGGCGCAAGAGGCCAGTCGACTGTGTAGAGCCAGTCGGAGGCGGGCTGTCCTCCCAGGAAGGCCTCGCGACGTGCGAGGCGCAGCTCCAGTCCCTCGACGACGACGAGCACCCGGCCGTCTTCCGCGCGGAGACACGCGTCGACCTGGAGGCGACCCTTCCCCAAAGAGGGGCGCTCTTGTGTCTCGCAGAAGGCGGCCTCGCGGGGGGACTCGTGGACCGTCAGTCGCTCCAGGCCCACGGGCAGCCACGCCTCGCCCTCCACTGCGTCACCGAAACCCACACTCAGCGCCTGGAGACAGGCATCCAGCAGGGCAGGGTGCAGGACGTAGTTCCCCGCTCGATTCGGAAGGACGACATGCGCACCCCCTCCTCGCTCGGTGCGCCAGAGCGACTGGATGGAGCGGAAGAGTGGGCCGAGCGCCAGGCCGTGCTCGCGGGTCCGCTGGTAGTGGGACTCGACGGAGAGCAGGGCTTCCCGTGCGGGAGGAACGACGACAGTGGCTTCGGGGCGGCGCGTGTCGTCCCGACGAACCTTGCACGTGACGTGGAGGCGCCATGCCCCCTCGGCTCGGCTGAAGATGCGCACCCCACGCCGTCCCGGACCTTCGGGCGCGAGCACGGTGTGCACCACGGTGGTGCCCTCTTCGGGCAGCAAGAGCGGCTGAGAGAGCTCCAGCGCCTCCACGCGCAGGGCTCCCTCGCCAAGCGTCCGCTGTCCGGCCGCGAGCGCCAGCTCGATGAAGGCCGTGGCGGGGACCACAGCGCGCCCGAAGACGCGATGCTGTCCCAGCAGTGGGGGTGAGGCAGGTCCCAGGTGTGCCTCGAAGTGAGCGTCATCAGGACCCTGCACGGGTGAGTGCAACCGATGTCCCAACAGGGGATGGGTCGTCGGTGTTTCGCCGGAAGCTGGCGTGCGGCCGGACCTGAACTGGAAGGTCTCCTCCTTGAGCCAGTAGCGGCGGCGCTCGAAGGGGTACGTCGGCAGGGTGATTCGGCTCCGGGCTCCACGGGCTTCGAGCGCCGCCCACCGCACGGGAGCACCGCGCACATGAAGCCGCGCCAGTGTCTCCAGGAGCCCGCGTGAATCGGACGAGCCTTTCATCAGGCTGGGCAGGTACAGGCCCCCGTCGTCTGGCAGGTTGCTCTTCGCCAGGTCGAGCAGCGCCGACCCCGGGCCCACCTCCAGGAAGACCTCGCAGCCGGTGGCACGAAGCGCGCGCATTCCGTCCGCGAAGCGCACCGGGCTGCGCACGTGCCCGACCCAGTGGTCAGGTCGAGTGACCTCCGAGCCCATGGCCCGGCCCGTCACGCTGGAGATGAAGGTGACCCGAGGGTCCGTCGTCCGAAGCCTCGCGGCGACGGCTCCGAGGCCCTGCAGCATCGGCTCCATCAGCGGGGAGTGGAACGCGTGGGACACGTCGAGGAGCCGGGACCCGGTGCCTTCCGCGAAGATGGCGGCCATATGTCCCTCGTCCATGAGGGACTGCATGATCCGGCCTCGCTCGGAGACGAGCGTCAGCCCGTCCTCCAGCGAGAAGACTCCGGCGGCACACGCCGCGGCGAGCTCACCGACGCTGTGACCCAAAACCGCCGCCGGCTCGATGCCGAAGGACTTCCACAGTTCAACCAGCGCGTACTGGAGCGCGAAGAGCGCGGGCTGCGCGTAGGCGGTTCGTGACAGCGGCGTAGACCCCGCGTCTTCGTCGAAGAGCACCGAGAGGAGGGACCGCTCCAGGCGCGACGCGAGGACGGAGTCACAGCGCTCCAGCGCCTCACGGAAGCGCGGCTCGGAGGCGAACAGCTCCTTGCCCATGCCCGCGTACTGGGCGCCTTGGCCACTGAAGAGGAAGGCGATGCGCGGAGGCTCATCCGGGATGACTCCTCGGATGACGGACTCCCCTCGCTGGAGCTGGCTCGTGAGCTCCTCGGTGTTCCGGGCGATGAACGCGGCACGGTGACGGAAGTGGGTGCGTCCGCTGTTCGCGGTGGCAGCCACCTCGCAGAGTGGCAGCTCGGGATGCCGAGCGAGGTGACGCTGGTACTGGTCGACCTGGGCTTCCAGCGCCTCCGGTGTGGCGCCAGACAGCGTCAGGAGAGACCAAGGACGCTCGGGAGCGGTGGGCTGTTCCTCTCGCGCGGGGGCCTGCTCCACGATGACGTGGGCGTTCGTTCCCGAGAAGCCGAAGGAGCTGACTCCACCGATGCGCCGGCCATCGATGAGCGGCCAGGGAGTCGGCTCCGTCACGACGCGCACCCCGAGGGAGTCCCAGGCGATGCGCGGGTTGGGCGTGGTGAAGTGGAGGTGGGGCGGGAGGGTGCCGTCCTCCAGCGAGAGCACCAGCTTCATCAAACCCGCGATGCCGGCCGCCGCCTCCAGGTGCCCGATGTTGGGCTTCACGGAGCCAATCAACAGCGGGGTTTCTGGCGCGCGCTCCGTGGACAGCACGGCGCCCAGGGCCTCCACCTCGATGGGGTCTCCGAGCGAGGTGCCCGTGCCGTGTGCCTCGACGAAGCCGACCTGCTTCGGTGCGAGGTCGGCCTGCTCCAGGGCCCGGCGGATGACCGCCTCCTGCGCGGAGCCGTTCGGCACGGTGAGTCCCGCGCTGCGACCGTCCTGGTTGACCGCCGAGCCTCGGATGACCGCGAGGATTCGATGGCCTGCCCGCTGAGCGTCGGACAGCCGCTCGAGCACGACCACTCCGCAGCCCTCTCCCCGCACCACTCCATCCGCAGCCGCGTCGAACGTCTTGCACCGCCCGTCCGGTGCGAGCATGCGCGTGCGCGACTCAATCATCGCGAGGATGGGTGCGAGCATCAGACTCACGCCGCCCGCGAGCGCCAGGTTGCATTCGCCCAGTCGCAGCGACTGACAGGCGAGGTGGACCGCGACCAGGGACGACGAGCAGGCCGTGTCCACGGAGAGCGCGGGCCCTCTCAAGCCAAGGACGTACGAGAGTCGCCCCGCCGCCACGCTCAGCGCCGTACCCGAGCCCGTATAGGCGTCGATGGACTCCGGCGCGCTCGTGGACATCTCGAAGTAGTCGTGACTGGCGACGCCCACCATCACCCCGGTCGCGCTTCCCATCAGCGAGTCCGGCGCCACGCCTGCTCGCTCCAGCGCCTCCCAGCTCACTTCGAGCAGCAGCCGTTGCTGCGGGTCCATCCGCGCGGCCTCGCGTGGACTGATGCCGAAGAAGGCCGCGTCGAATTGGTCTGGCTGGTCGATGAAGCAGCCCTTGCGCGCGGTCAGCGCACCTTGCGCATCCGGGTCCGGGTCATGGAGCGCTTCCGCATCCCAGCGCTCGACGGGCACGTCGCGCACGGCGTCGCGCCCCGAGGCCAGCAGCTCACGAAAGGCTTCGGGACTCGTGGCCCCACCCGGGAAGCGGCAGCTCATTCCGATGATGGCAATGGGCTCGCGCTGGCCTCGCTCCAGGGTGTGGAGCTTGGACTCGGTTTCCTCCAGCTTGCGCAGTGCGCGCCGCAGGAGGGCTTCCTGACCGCCACTGGGAATTGACGTGCTCATCTAGCCCATGTCCTCGAGCTTTCGCTCCAACCGGCGGACCACTTCGTCGAGCGGCAACTCCTCGCCGGCTTCTTCCTGGGGGCGGGGTGTCGCCGAGGCGAGTCGCAGCACTTCGGTGGCGAGATACGTGGAGAGTTGGTCGACGCTCGGGTGCTTGAACACCACGACGGACGGCAGCGTGCAGGGCAGCGAGGCCTGGAGGCGGTTGCGAATCTCCAACGAGCCGAGCGAGTCCAGGCCGAGGTCGAACAATCCCCGGTCGACGCCGACGGCGGACGAAGTCAGGCCCAGGACCGCGGCCACCTGCTCACGCACGTGGGCTCGCAGGAGCGGTTGTTGCTCCGACGCTGGCGCGGCCTCGATTCGCTGGCGGAAGCCTTGCTGCGCGGCGCCGCTCTTCCGGAGGGAGTCACCTCGGCTGACAAGCTCCATGAGGAACGTGGAGGACACAGTGCCGCTGATTTGCTTCCAGTCGATGGGCACGACGGCGATGTTGGGACGAGCGTGGGCCCACAGTCGGTGCAGCGCGGTGAGGCCGTGCATGGGTGAGAGCAGGCCGAGTCCCTGTCTGCGCAGACGCTCCGCGAAGACGTCGCTCGCGGCCGTGCCCTCTCCGGACCACGGGCCCCAGGCGATGCTCAGACCCGACAAGCCGAGCGAGCGGCGGTGTCGCGCGAGGCCATCCAGGAAGGCATTCGCCGCGGCGTAGTTCGCCTGTCCCGCATTCCCAAGCAGGGAGGACACGGAGGAGAACAGGGCGAAGAAATCGAGCGTGTGTCCCCGGGTCGCGGTGTGGAGGTTCCAGGCTCCCTGGACCTTGGGGGCAAGGACCTGGGCGAAGGACTCCCACGACTGTGTCCGCAGAGGCCCATCGTGGACGGCGCCCGCCGCATGTACGACGCCTCGAAGTGGCGGAAGCAACCCGCGCACCTCGTCGAGCGCCGCGCTCACGCTCTCCAAACGGCTCACATCCGCTTCGAGGCAGAGGATGCGCGCGCCCGCGGACCGGAGCGCGGCGATTCCCGCGTCATCATCAGAGGGCACGTGTCTGCCCAGGAGGGCCAGGGAGCGCGCGCCCCGGTCGACCATTGACTGCGCGACGAGACGACCCAGGCGCCCGAAGCCTCCGGTGATGAGGTAGGTGGCATCGGGACGCAAAGCGCCCTCCGCGCGGGAAGCCTCCGCGACGCGCAGTCGTGCGACCTGTCGTGACCCACCTTCGAGCCGGACCTGCGCCTCCTGGCTCTCACAGCGAAGCTCCGCGAGGAGTTCGCGGCTCGCCTCGGGCCCTGTTGACGGCGCGAGGTCTACCCGCCGACAGCCAAGCTCCGGATGCTCCAGGGCGATGACCTGCCCCAGTCCCCACAGCAGCGAGCCAGTGCCAGGATTGCCTTCCTGGACGCCTCGCGTGACGAGCTGGAGGACCGGAGGGGGTTCGTTCCGCGCGACCAACGCCTGGACGAGATGGAGCACGCCGCCACAGGTCCGGTGAAGGTCCTCACCCAGTGTCTCCGTTTGGAGTGGCTGGTCGGACGGCGAGTCGAGCGAGCCCAGGTGGATGACCTGACGCAACGGTCGCTCCTCGTGGGCCAGCTCCGCTAGCAACCGCGTGAAGTGCTCTGGGTTCGTGGGGTCGAGCTGGAAGCGATGGGCTTCATGTCGCTCGTAACGTGGGCCGACGCGGGCGATGACGCAGGCGTCTCGTCCATCCTCTTCCACGCGTGCACGGAGGGCTTCGGCGACACCCTGTTCGTCCGCGATGAGGAGCCATGTCGAGGGGCGATGGGTGACCTCGCTGACGGGACGAGGTTGCTCGCGCCAGGCGGGCTCATAGAGTGCGTCCTCGAGCCCCGGCCGAGCGCCTTGGAGGAAGGCTTCTCCCCGGACGCGCTTGAGCTCGAAGCCCTCGACGCGGAGCACTTCGTCGCCTGTCTCGTCGTAGACGAAGACGTCCGTCAGGAGGGACGAGCGGGGGATGACCCGACTCACCAACCTGTTGGGCAGTGACGCTCGGTGGACGCGCACCCGGCCGAAGCTCGCGGGCAGCATCCATTCGCCTTCCTTCAGCTCCGGGCCCACCGCGCCGACGAGCTGGAGGCATGCATCGAGCACGGCGGGATGGACGTGATGGGGCTTGGGCTCGTCGCGCAGTTGCTCCGGGACTTCGATGCGCGCGCAGGCTCCCGCGTCGTTACTCCACAGCTCGACGAGGCCTCGGAACGACTCTCCAAACTCCGCCCCAAGCTTTCGGGCCCGCGTGTAGTGCGCTTCTCCAGCCTGCGTCCCGAGGCCGGAAGGCTGAAGGAGTGAGGCTTCGAGCCGTGTCGGCACCAGCGTCTCGGCGCCTGTCGGCCGTACCTTGCCGGAGGCATGGCGTATCCACCGGGACTCTCCCTCGTGGGTCTCCTCGCGTCGGAAGACCTCGATGGAGAGCACCTGCTCGCTCGTGGTTCGCACCACGGTCTGGAGGGTGACTTCACCTTGCTCCGGCAGGATGAGCGCTTGTTCGAGCGCCAGGTCCTCGACGACGAGCGCCTGATTCGGAAGGGCGACCGCGCCGGCCGCGAGGGCCAGCTCCAGATACGCCGTGCCGGGCAGTAGGGCCGTTCCGAGCGCGCGGTGGTCGCCCAGATAGGAGGGCGAGGTGGCACCGACTCGCGACTCGAACAACAGCTCTCCCGGCTGCAGGGTCGCCGCCGCCACGCGTGCTCCGAGCAGCGGATGTGTGGTCCGGGTGTCGTCGCGGCGCGCGGTGCTTCGCGGACCGGCCTCGTCGGACCAGAACCGCTGTCGCTCGAACGGGTACGTGGGAAGCGCCACGCGTCGGCGTTCCTCCGCCTGCTCGTAGCCGCGCCAGCTCACCGGTGCGCCGTGCGTGTAGAGCGCCGCCAGGCACTCCAGCAACTGGTGCCAGTCTTCATGTCCCTTGCGCAGGCTCGACAACCACTGTGCCTGGGCCACGGGCAGACACTCGCGCCCCATCCAGACCAGGGTCGGCTTCGGGCCGATCTCCAGGAACACCTGCGTCCCCTGTTCGGCCAGGGTCCGCATCCCCTCCGCGAGTTGCACGGGCTCACGAAGGTGCCGCACCCAGTACTCGGGCGTCGCGACCTCCGCTCCTGCGAGCCGGCCCGTCAGGTTCGAGATGAGGGTCCGCTTGGGCGAACGGTAGGTGACGGTTCGCGCGACCTTCTCGAAGGCCGGCAGCATCGGGTCCATCAGGTGCGAGTGGGCCGCGCGCGAGGCTTCCAGCTTCTTGACCTCGATGCCCTGCGCCACCAACTCGTCCGTGAGCTGCCGCACGGCGGGTCCTTCACCGGAAACGACCAAGTTCTGGGGCGCGTTGATGGAGCCGATGGATGCGCGCCCACCATGCTTCGTCAGGGCTTCGCGGACGCGAGCCTCGTCCGCGAGGACGACGATGGTCTCGCCCTCCAGCGCGAACTGCTCCATGAGCCGTCCGCGTGCCGCGACCAGTCGCACGGCATCTTCCAGCGAGAAGACACCCGCGTTGAGCGCGGCGACGTACTCGCCCAGGCTGTGTCCGAGGACAGCGTCCGGCTCGATGCCCCAAGAGCGCCACAGCTCCGTCAGCGCGTACTCCACCGCGAAGATGGCGGGCTGGGCATAGGCCAGCTCCGTGAGCCGGTGGGACTCACTCCCGTACAGCACCGCGAGCAGGGGTGTTTCGAGTTCCGTGCGAAGCAGCGCCGCCACCCGCTCCAGGGCCTCGCGGAACACGGGACTCGCGTCATGGAGCGCTCGCCCCATGCCCTCGTACTGCGCTCCGTGGCCGGTGAAGAGGAACGCGACGCGAGGGGGTTGCTCGGCCTGGGCCTGACCTCGGGACACACCCGGTGCCAGGGCCCCATCGAGGCTCGCTCGCAGTCGCTCCCGCAGCTCCTCGGCGGTGCGTCCCACGACGGCCAGTCGATGGGAGAAGTGCGACCGGACCAGGCCCGCCGTGTAGCAGATGTCCGCGAGCTCGGAGTCCGAGGCGCTCGCGAGGAAGCTCTCGAAGCGTCTGCCCAGGGCTTCGAGTGCGCGAGGACTGCGCGCTGAAAGCGGCAGCACATGGACGGGGCGTCGGGACGGCGAGGTGTCACGCCTGGGCGCTGCTTCAAGCACGACGTGCGCGTTCGTCCCGCCCACGCCGAATGAACTCACACCCGCGCGACGCGGATGCGGACCCTCCGGCCACGGCTGGAGCCGCGCGTTGACGTAGAACGGGGTCTGCTCGAAGCCGATGGCGGGATTCGGGCGCTCGAAGTGGAGGGTGGGCGGGATGAGCCCGCGCTCCACGGTCAGCGCGGCCTTGATGAGCCCCGCCACGCCCGCCGCGGTGTCCAGGTGGCCGAAGTTGGACTTGGCCGAGCCCACCACGCAGAAGCCCTTCGCCGGAGTTCCCAGCCGGAAGGCCTGGGTGAGCGCGGCGATCTCCATCGGATCTCCGAGCGGCGTCCCCGTGCCGTGCGCCTCGATGTAGCCGACCGTCTCCGGAGGGATGCCCGCCATCGCCTGGGCGCGAGCAATCACCTCCGCCTGTCCGTCGCGATTCGGCGCGGAGAAGCCGACCTTGTCCCCGCCGTCGTTGTTCACCGCCGCGCCGAGGATGACGGCGTGGATGGCGTCCCCGTCGGCGAGCGCCTCGTCGAGCCGCTTGAGCACCACGACCCCCGCGCCGCTCGCGGGGAGGATGCCTTGCGCCTGGGAATCGAAGGGGCGGCAGTGGCCGTCTGGGGAGAACATCCCCGAGCCGGGCTCCGCGAGATATCCCAGGTGGTGGGGCACCTTGATGGAGACGCCGCCCGCGAGGGCCATCTCGCAGTCGCGGTTCCACAGGGACTGGCAGGCGAGCGTCACCGCGACGAGCGACGTCGAGCAGGCCGTCTGCAGCGTGATGCTGGGGCCCGTGAGGTTGAGCTTGTAGGAGACCTGTGTGGCGACGAAGTCCTTGTCGTTGCCGAACAGCCGCTGGAAGTAGGGCAGGGGCTGGGTGAGGTCGAGCTCGGGATAGATGTAATTGCTCAGGCTCTTGCCGGCGAAGACGCCGACCTTCTTCCCTGTCGCGTCAGGGCGGTAGCCCGCGCGCTCTAGTGACTCCCACACGCATTCGAGGAACAGCCGTTGCTGCGGGTCGGTGAGCAGCGCCTCGCGAGCGGTGAGTCCGAAGAAGTCCGCGTCGAAGCCGGCGATGTCGTCGAGGACCGCGCCCGCCTTCACGTAGTGCGGATTGCCAATCATCTCCCGGGCAAGGCCCTGCGCCCGCAACTCCTCGTCCGTGAAGAAGCGCACCGACTCGACGCCCTCGACGAGGTTCTTCCAGTACGCCTCCACATCAGGCGCGCCCGGGAGCCGTGCGCTCATGCCGATGATGGCGATGGGGCTTCGCTCGAGGGTGTCCGCGCGGGCCTGGGTCACCCGCTCGGAGGGGGCGCCGGAGTCTCCGCGTCGCACCCGTCCCAGGTGCGCGGCCAGCGCGGCGAGGTTCGCGTTCTGGAACAGCTCCACGGTGGGGATGTCCGCACCCAGCTCCTGTCGGATGCGGGCGTTGATGCGGACCAGGTGGACGGAGTTGGCGCCCAGCTCGAAGAAGTTCTTCCTCCGCTCCACCTCTGGGAGTTGAAGGACGTCGCGGACGATGGCGGCCAGTGCGGCCTCGGCTTCGTGCGCGGGCGCTCCGTCATCGATACGCGATTCGGTGAGGACTCGCAGGGCCTCCGGCCTGGGCAGTGCGGCGCGGTCCACCTTGCCCGTGGGGCCGAGTGGGAGCTGCTCCAGGAACACCACGATGGAGGGGACCATGTGGTCCGCGAGGCGCTCCCCGAGGAAGCGTCGCAACGGCTCCTGAGACAGCATGGCCCCTGCGCGCCGCACCACGTAGGCGAGGAGGCGAGGCGCGTGGCGGTCTCCATCCGCCACGACGACAGCAGCAGAGACTTCCGGGTGGAGTCGGAGCGCGGCCTCGATTTCACCGGGCTCGACGCGATGGCCGAGGATGGAGAGCTGGAAGTCGACGCGCCCCAGAATATCGACGGTGCCGTCCGGCAGCAGTCGTCCCAGGTCGCCCGTGCGGTACAGGCGCTCGCCCGTCACGGGGTGGGTGACGAACCGCTCTCTCGTGCGGGCCTCGTTGCGCCAGTAGCCCTGGGCCACGCCGACGCCCGAGCAGCACAGCTCGCCGGGGACCCACAGGGGACGCTCCCTGAGCGTCTCGTCCATGACG
Organism: Myxococcus sp. CA051A; assembly: GCF_013336705.1. Classification (NCBI taxonomy): domain Bacteria; kingdom Pseudomonadati; phylum Myxococcota; class Myxococcia; order Myxococcales; family Myxococcaceae; genus Myxococcus; species Myxococcus sp. CA051A. Next base: position 1,358,222 of record NZ_JABUMS010000001.1, read on the forward strand.
TGGTAGCGGGTGTCCGCGATGGGCCGGCCGTAGGGGATGCTCTTCCAGTCGGGGTCGACCTTCCCGATGGGGAACCAGATGTTCCAGAGGCTCGTCTCGGTGGGCCCACCCACGCTGACGGGTTGCACACCCGGCACGAGCGCGCGGAGTCGCTCCGGCAGGTCCAGGGGAATCCAATCGCCGCCCATGAAGGCGAGGCGCAGCGCGGGAGCGAGCGGCTCGGGACGCCCGCTGGCGTGGGCCAGGAGCATCTCCATCATTCCAGGGACCGAGTTCCAGACGGTGATGCGCTCGGTGCGCAGAAGCTCTGCCCAGCGCGCGGGCTCCTTCCGCGCCGTGGCCTCGCAGAAGACGATGGCGCCGCCCGCCGACAGCATCCCGAACACGTCGAACATCGACATGTCGTGGTGCAAGGCCGTCAGCGCCAGGACCCGGTCCTCTGGACCGATGGAGAACTCGCGCAGCGTCTCATCGAGCGCGTGTACGAGCCCTCGGTGCGCGAGCATCACTCCACCGGGGCGGCCCGTGGAGCCGGACGTGTAGATGATGACCGCGAGGTCATCCGCGCCCTGAACCGGAGCCTCTGGCAACGCAAGGCCGGAGGTCGGCTCCAGGGGCTCCACCGTGAAGCGTCGTGGGGTGGAGGGCCATTCGAGGCGCGGCTCCAGCCATGGCTGGGTGACGAGGTGCTCACAGGTGCTGTCCTCGAGGAGTTGCTTCAGTCGCTCCCCGGGAACACCCGCGTCGATGGGGAGATAGGGCGCGCCGGCGATGGAGCAGGCGAGGGTGGCCACCACCTGCTCCCAGCCCTTCTCCATCACCACGGCCACGGGGTGGTTCTTCCGCGCGCCCGCCTGGGTGAGCGCGTGGGCGAGCGCGGTGCTCCTCTGCAGCAGCTCGCCGTAGCTCAGCGTGCGCCCGGGGGCGATGACCGCGGGCCGGTCGGGTTGTGCGGTGGCCTGCTCCACGAAGCGCGAGTGCAACAGGCGTTCGGAGCGTTCGCCGTCACGCCGTGGTCCGGCCGCGACCTGGGGCGTGGACAGGCGAAGGGGCTTTTCGTGGACGACGTCGGGCTCGTCCACGAGCCGGTCGATGAGCCGCTGGTAGGACGCGAACATCGCGTCGAGGAGGCCCGGAGCGAACAGCTCATCCGCAGCGTCCCAGTTGTAGAACACGCCGCCGTCCTGGAAGACGAGCTGGTGGTCAATCCACACCTGCGGCGTCTGCGTGACGGAGTGGACGACACGGCCGAAGGCGCGGCCCAGATGGTCCACCCAGCAGGAGTCCCAGCCCTCGACGCCGCTGGCGAAGCTGGTGAGCACCACGGGCATCAACGCGCCGCTGATCTTCCCGCGCTCGCGGAACATCTGGCGGAGGATCTCCACCCCGCCGATGTAGCGGTGCTCCAAGTCCTTGAAGAGCTGCTCCTGGAGCGCTCGGGCCCGCTGCTGAAAGGTACCGCCCGCGCGGTGGTCCACTTCGACGAGCAGGAACGAGGAGAAGGTCCCCACCATCTTCCCCACGTCCTCGTGCAGGGGAAGTCGGTTGTAGAGCGGCACGTTGAGCGTGAAGTGCGGGCTCTTGCTGAAGTGGGCGATGACCTCCGCGTAGCAGGCGAGCAGCAGCCCCGTGGGCGTGAGCTGAAGCTCGCGTGCGCGCTCCACCAGGCGTTCCCAACGTGCTCGCTCGATGCGGGCTTCACGGCGCACGAAGTGCGGATGACGGGGCGCACCCACCTGCTGGACCCTGGGCAGGTCGGGCGCGGGGGGCAGGGTGGCAATCCTTCCGCGCCAGTAATCCACCGAGCGACGGTAGAGCTCCGTCTCCTGGAGGGCGCGCGTGGCCAGGACGTAGTCGCGGAACGACTGACCATGCTCGCGCGGGTCCAGCGTCGCGTCCGGGTTGGCGTAGAGCTGGATGAGCTCCCGGAAGAGGACCTGCACGCTCCACGAGTCGACGAAGGTGCAGTCGATGCTGAAGTAGAGCCGGTGGCCTTCCTCCAGCCGCACCGCGCGAATCTCGAACAGGGGCCAGGTGTCGAGCGGCAGGATTTGCTGCGCCAGCCGCTCGCGGTGGGCGTCCAGGCGACGCTGACGTTCCTCCGGGGACAGCGCGCGGTAGTCCTCGACGGCCACTTCGTAGTCGGGGACGTCGCGGAGGATGCGCTGCGTCCCGTCGGGCAGGGCGACGGCGCGGAGCATCTCGTGGCGTTGGATGAGGCGTCGCCACGCTTCACCGAAGCGCGCGGGGTCCAGCGTCTCGCTGTCTATCTCGACGTAGACGTGGATGGCCGCGCCCAGCTCGAAGTCGCCGCCACGGCCGACCCAGTAGGCCTGCTGGATGTCGGTGAGCGGGAAGGGCTCGTCCCGTTCCTCGGGGCGGCAGATGAGCGCGGGCAGCTCCGCCGCGCGCGCATCCCCCATGCTGTCGTCGAGCAGCGCGATGAGCTCCGCCTTGCGTGCGGAGAGCTCCGCGCGCAGCTCCGCGGTGAGCGCGCCTTCCGGTGCATCCACCGCGAGCCTTCCACCCTCCACCCAGAGACGAATCCCCAGGTCGAAGAGGCGCGTGAGCAGTGCCGTCACCCCGCTGTCCCGACTCAAGTCTTCCCCTCCTCGTTGATGGTGAAGCAGGGGAAGTAGTTGGTGTGACCGGCGCGGTACGCCTCCGCCAGCTCGGGCAGCTCGTCGAAGGTGTGGATGCGCGGGCCGACGTCGGGCATCCAGCCGTGGGCCTCTCCGAAGGCCACCGCGTCCACGCCCTCCTGATAGCGCGCGTAGTGGGTGTGGATGTGCTGATGCCGGGTGATGCACTCGCGGGCGCGCAAGAGGGAGATGGACATGCCTTCCTTCCAGCCGGCGGTGGCAATCACACCCTGTCGGGCCAGGGCCTTGATGGTGGCCCGGTAGACGGGCGTGCCGATGTAGTCGAGGAACAGGTGGACCATCTCTCCGTCGGTGCGACGAGAGACCTCCGCGAGGAACCCGGCCTCCGCGGCCTGATAGCGGGCGCGGTAATCCGGGTCGGAATCCCAGCGCTCCGGCTCGTAGCTCAAGCCGCTGAAGGCGCGCCGGTCGATGACCTCCAGGCCCGCTCCTCGAATCTCATCCAGGTGCCGGTGCGCGCCGGACAGCATGACGACGCGGCAGCCCTGGAGTCTGGCGAGCGCCAGCTCCGCGAGCGTCGTTCCTCCGCCCCAACCCCAGACATGCGGCGACGGGCACTCCTGCTCCGTCATCTGGGTTCGGAAGACCGCCGAAGCGACGCGCCAGTTCGCCCACGCGGTGACATAGCGGACGCTGAAGGCCGCCCACTGCGCCAGCGAGTGCCGCGTGTTCTCCGGAATGGGAATGACCTGCCGGCCCTTGAGCTTCATCAGCGTGGCCATGCAGCCCATCTGTCGCGGGGCCTCGTAGCCCAGGGCCTTCACGGTGTAGCCGTAGGCATCCGTCTCCCCGCTCGGGAACATCATCGCGAGCTGGCCGCCCTGGACCTGGGTGACGCCCTTGCCCGTCTCGAGCACCCGGACGACGCCCGCGTTGCCGAGCACGATCTCCTGCTCCTGGCGGACCTTGCAGATGTCGATGGGCTTTCGTTCGAGCGCGTGCTCGTTGTTTCCCTCCCAGCAGCCGTAGAGCGGCGCCGCGAGGACCTCGTCTTCCTGGATGGCGTCAACGGTGACGCGCGTGCGCGTCAGTCGGGCGCGCCGTGGCTCATCGGTGCCACCCTCGCGAATGACCCAGGCGTCGGCTTGATAGCTCATGTTTGGAGTCCCCCTGTGCGCGTGGTGTGGCTACAGCGTGAGAAGCTCTCGTCGCCCACCGACCGCGGGGGCTCGGGGCTCCGTCAACTGCGCGCGCAGCCACCGCGTGAGCAGCTCATCCGCCAGCACATCCACGCTCGTCGCCTCGAAGAAGTGGGAGACGGGCATGTCGATGGACAGCTCGGTGCGGATTCGTCCCGTCAGCTCGATGAGCCGGAGCGAGTCGAGCGCGAGCTCCTGGAGGGATTGGAACGCGACGTCCGGCGGCTGTCCTCGGAGCGCGACGCGGATGACCGTGCCCCGCAGGTAATCCCTCATCAAGGCCCGGCGCTGCTCAGGCCTGGCCGCGCCCAGCGCCGCGAGCACGTCCGTGGACGGTGGCGGAAGCGGAGCCCGTGCGGGCTCTGGGGTGATGGGCTCCGGCGGCGTGTCGGCGCGGGGCACGATGAGGTCGGGAAGGAAGGTCGAGAGCGCCTGCCCCGGCGCGGATACGGCCCGGCTCAGGATGGTCTCGAAGTCGCGGAGCAGCCTCGCCGCCTCATCCGTCTCGAAGCGCTGGCGGGAGAACTTGAGCGTGCCCGAGATGACGCCTTTCTCCTCGTGAAGCGCGAGGAACAGGTCGAAATCACACGTGCCGCCCTCGAGCTCGACGGGAGCGACGTCGAGCTTCGTGAGCTGGAGCGGGTAGCGAGGGGTGTTCTCGAAGGCGAAGAGGGCCTGCGACAGGGGCTCGCCGCCCAGGTCGACTCCGTCGAGGAGCTGCACGGGGAGGTCCTGGTGCGCCAGCGCGCCCGCCACGACACCGCGCACCTGCTCCAGCAGTTGCTGGAAGCTCGGGTCACCGCGCAGGTCCGCCGGCAACACCAGCAGGTTGACGAAGTAGCCGATGAGGCGCTCGGTCTCCGCCTGCGGACGATTGGCGATGGGGCTGCACACGAAGTGCCGCTCCTGCCCGCCGGAGTGCCGATGCAGCAGGACGTGGAACGCGGCGAGCAGCACCATGTAGACGGTGGCGCCCGCTTCCCGGGTGAACTGGAGGATGGCGTTGGAGAGCTCTGGAGAGAGCGTGATGGGCAGCCGTCCCAGCTCGCGCAGGCCCGGTGCGGTCACGTTGCCAGCCCGCGTCCGCGAGGCGAGGCGGGGGCCGTGCAGCCGTTCCTTCAGGTGCTCCCGCCAGTACGCCTGAAGCGCTTCGCGAGCGCTGCCCTGGAGCCACTTGCGCTGCCAGAGCGCATGGTCCGTGCAACGCACGTCCAGCTCCGGCAGGGGCGCGGGGCCCCCTTTGTGGAAGGCCGTGTACAGCTCCGAGAGGTCCCGGAAGAGCACGTCCTGGGACCAACCGTCGTAGATGATGTGGTGGAAGTTGAGCAGGAGGACATGCTCCCGCGCGCCCAGGACGAACAGCGTCGCGCGGAACAGGGCCTCCCGGTGGAGGTCGAACGGGCGCCAGGCCTCCCGGTTCAGCGCCTCTCGCAGCCGGGCCTCTTGTTGCTCGGGCCGTTGTGCCTCGTCGCGCAGGCTGACGGTGGGGAGCACGAAGGCGCCGGGCGCGCGGACGCGCTGGACGACCTTGCCACGGCTGGAGTCGAACGAGGTTCGTAGGGACTCGTGCCGGTGTTCGAGCGCCTCCAGGGCCAGGCGCAGCGCTCGCCAGTCCAGCGGACCGGAGAGACGGAAGGCCACGGGCAGGTGGTACGCCGCGCCGCCCGGGTTCGCCTGGTCCAGGTACCACAGGCGCTCCTGCTGAAAGGACGCGGGCGGGTCCTCGATGTGCTCGCGCAGGACCAGCGGTGGAGCCTCCGAGCGCAGCGCATGCAGCTGCTGGAAGGCCCTCCAGATGTCCGGATGCATCAGTCGGTCTCCTGCCCGTCACGGCCGCGAAGCCGCGTGACGGTGAACGCCCGGATGGCCTGGAGGCTGCGGAAGTTCTCCATCACGATGTCGGGCGGACTGACGGAAATCTCGAACCGCTGCTCCAGGAAGTTGACGAGGCGGAAGATGCCCATCGAGTCGATGACTCCGCGCGCGATGAGGCTGTCGTCATCAGCCAGTCCGGAGTCCTTGGTCCGGAAGAGGAACTCCTGGTCGATGTGGGCGCGGATGATTTGCGCGACCTGCTCTTCGGTGTAGCTCGCCACTGTCTCGTTCACGGACGCTCACTCCGGCTTCAGGGAATACGAATCCCCTCGGGTCGGTGACCCGATGAGGCAAACACTGTCTTCGAGAGAGGGCTCACACGAGCTGTCGTGCCTGCTCCTGGAGCCGGACCTTGTCTTTCTTTCCTGTCGTCGTCTTCGGCAGGGCGTCACACGCGTCGATGCGCGTGGGGACCATGTAGCGGGGAAGGTAGTTGGCGCAGTGCTGTCGCAGGTCCTGCGGGCTGGTGCTCGCGTTGTCGCGCAGCACGACGAACGCGCGCAGCTCATTGCCCGTGAGATCGTCCGGGAGTGTCAGCGCCGCGCTCTCCTCGACATCCGGATGGCGCAGGAGCACCTCTTCCACGGCGCTCAGTTCGATGCGGTGACCCCGGACCTTGACCATGTCATCCCTGCGGCCCAGGAAGCACAGCGCGCCGCCGCTCTCCCGGATGACGCGGTCTCCGGTCCGATAGGCGAAGGCGTGGCCCGGAATGGGCCCGAGCACCTGACGTGTGCGCTCCTCCATGCCCCAGTACCCGCTCATCAGCGTGGGGCCCGCGACGCACAGCTCTCCCTCTTCTCCATCTCCCGCGAGGATGCCGTCATCGCGGATGACGAAGACCTCGTCCCCACAGCAGACCTGGCCAATGGGCAGGGGCTCGGAGCGCGCGAGGTCCGCGGGGGTGACGAGGTGGAATGTGCAGACGTTCGTCTCGGTGGGGCCGTAGAGGTTGAGGTAGCGCGGCCTGGGCAGGGTGAGGACGAGCTGGCGCAGATACTTGAGCGGGAAGACCTCACCGGCGAAGAGCACGGTGCGCAGGTTCGGAAAGCCGTGCCGCGACAGCTCGCCCCGGGCCACCAACTGCGTGAGCACCGAGGGCACCGAGTACCAGATGGCGATGTGCTTGTACGCGATGAAGTCCGCCAGCTCGCGGGGGAAGACGGAGAGCGAGGTGGGGACGAGCACGAGTGTCGCGGCGCCCTTCGCGGTCGCGAAGACGTCGAAGACCGACAGGTCGAAGTGGAGGGGTGCGTGGCTGGAGACGCGGTCCCCGGGGCGCACTCCCGCGACGTTGAAGGCCCAGTCGACGAAGGCGTGCCCGGCGCGGTGGCTGAGCATGACCCCCTTGGGCTGCCCCGTGGAGCCGGAGGTGTAGAGGATGTACGCGAGGTCCTCGGGGGAGGACTCGGCGAGCGGCTCCACCGGGGCGCTGGACTGGGCTCGCACGTCGGCCCAGGTGAGCGTCACCGGGGCGCCCGGTTCCTGGGGGAGGCGGAGCGTGTTCGTCGGGCGGGCCTCCACCAGGATGATGCAGCGCAGACTCTCCACGGCGCGCAGGGAGGCATGCCAGGTGGGGATGGTAATGACGCCCGAGAGCGCGCAGTCCCGGGCGATGAAATTCAGCCGCCACTCGGGCGAGGCGGGGTCGATGGGGACGTAGGCGGCACCGGCCTTCAGGATGCCGAAGAGACCGATGATGGCTTCGAGGGACTTGTCGAGGTGCAGGCCCACGCGGTCGCCCCGGCCGATGCCCTGGTTCCTGAGCGTGCGGGCCATCTGATTCGACGCCGCCTCGAGCTCTTCGTAGGAGTAGGTCCGCTCTCCGTCGATGACGGCGATCCGGGCGGAGTGGGCCCTGGCGCTGTCTTCAAGATACTGGAACAACATGGCTGTGGTTCTCCGTCACAGGCCCATGGAGCGGGCCACGAGCTCTCGCTGGAGCTCCGAGGTGCCGGAGAAAATCCGGCTCCCCAATGCGTCACGCACTTCCCGCTCCAACTCCGTCTCGGTGAGGTAGCCCAGCCCGCCGTGGAGCTGCACCGCCTCCATGCTCGTCTGGACCCAGGACTCGCTGACGTGGAGCTTGACGAGGGAGGCCTCGAACATGGCCGAGCGGCCCTGCTGCTTGAGCCAGGCGAAGCGGTACAAGAGGCCCCGCGCCGTCTCCAGCCGCAGCTTCATCTCCACCAGCTTGCTGGAGATGGCCTGGAAGCCACCGATGGGCCTGCCGAACTGCTGGCGCTCACGGGCGCGGCGGATGCAACGCTCCAGCGTGCGCTCCATCGCCCCCAGCGCGGGCGCGAGGATGAGGCCGCGCTCGTACTCCATCATCTGCGAGAAGAGGGCAAGCCCGCCGCCCTCTTCACCCAGGCGGTTGCTCGCGGGGACCTCGCAGTCGTCGAGCCGCAGCTCGCCCATGCTCGCCGTGCGCAGGCCCATCTTCGGGACGGTGCGCTCCACGTGGAGCCCGGGCTGGCCCTTCTCCACGAGGAAGGCCGTCAGGCCGTCGCGTCCCCGTGAGGCGTCCACGGTGGCGAAGACGAGCAGGAGGTCCGCCACGGGGCCGTTGGTGACGAAGACCTTGCGCCCCTGGAGGACGTAGCCTTCGCCCTTGCGCGTGGCGGTGGTCTGCAGGGCGGCGACGTCGGAGCCGGCCTCGGGCTCCGTCATGGCGTGGCCCCCCAGCATCTCTCCGCGCGCGAGCGCCGGCAGGTAGCGCTCCTTCTGCGCCTCCGTGCCGAAGAGCAGGATGGGGAGCGCACAGGCCCACAGGTGGGCGCCCAGCGCGAAGAGCAGCCCGTTGTCGGCGCAGCCGTACCCGAGCCCCTCCAGCGCCTGGGCGGTGATGGGCACCGGGTGCTCCGCGCCGCCATACCGGCGCGGAATGGGAAAGCCCGCGGCGCCGAAGCTGGCGAGCCGGTGCCACCCTTCGCGGTTGAAGGTGCCCTCGGCGTCGAGGGTGACGACGTCGAAGTCGAGGCGCTCGCGGCCGAAGGCGACCGCCGCGGCCTTCATCCGACGCTCGTCGGGTGTCCACGCGAAGTCCATGACGGCTCAGCCTCCGCTTCCCGTGAGCGCGGGCACGGGAGCCCGTGGACGCGGTGACATGACCTGGGCGAGCAGCTCCGGGGGGACGGTGAAGTCGTCGAACCAGCGGCCTCCGAAGGGGCGCTGGATGGGGATGATTTGATCGCTGGAGTAGGAGAGGACGCGGCGGTTGTAGGAGCGGATGACGTCGCGCAGGGACGAGGGCAGGGCGCCATCCAGGGTGATGGCGCGCTCCATGTCCGCGAGCAGCTCCTGGGTGTCGGAGATGGCGGTGAGGATGCTCTGGCTGATGGCGCGAGGGAGGACTCCCGCCTGGCCCTTGGCGCGAACGAGCGCGGCGACGGCGCTGTACGTCGTGTCCTGGAGCTGCTTGCGGGACAGCCAGCGCGTCTCGTAGTTGAGGCGCCGGTGCCAGAGCGGCTCCACCATGGCCTGACGGTGCTCTTCCAGGGTGCGGTGGAAGATTCGGTAGCCGTGCTGCTCGGGCTCGACGAAGAAGCGCGAGCCCGGGTCGAGGAAGGGGACCATGGGGCACAAAAGCGGCAGGACGCGCTGGCCCTGGAACTTCTCCATCAGCCGGATGCTGTAGTCCACCGTGTCGAAGATGGACTGCGGCGTCTGCTGGGGCATGCCGATGAAGAACCAGATCATGACGCCGGCGATGCCCGCGTCGAGGGCGCGAGGAATCCACGCCTCCATCTGCTCCATGGTGTACGTGCCGCGCCCGGCGAGCTTGCTGATGACCGGGTCATGCGACTCGGGGGACAGCATGATGTACGACTGGCTCGACTCCCCCATCTTCTTCAGCGTCTCGTCCGGGGTGAGGTGGAACTGCTCGACGAAGAGCTGGCGGTAGCCGCTCTGCTTCACGGCGTCGAGGTACTCGTGGAATCGCGGACGCGTCTCCGAGTAGCACTGGAGCGCGTAGATGCCCGTGGTCGCCGCTGCGGGGCCCATGGACTTCAGCTCGTCGACGATGCGCGAGTGGTCCTTGGAGATGAGCGTCTTCTTGACGCCCATGATGTTGCGATAGGCGGACCGCGAGCCGCCGCACCAGGGACAGTCATAGGCGCAGCCGGTGTTGGGCAGCGTCATGATGAGCTTGGTGGTCGCGACGTCGTCCACGGCGTCGCGGTAGTAGGACCAGTCGACCGTGGCGTCGTTGTAGTTCGTCGCGGGCTTGTGGCTGAAGCCGGTGCGTTCCACCTGCTGGGTGCGGCGCTTGTAGAGGAGGTTGGGGATGTCCACGAGGCGCCGCTCGCCGGACTTGATGGTCTCCACCAGGCGTCGGACGGGTTCCAGCGTGTCGTAGCCCTGCACGACGATGTCGATCTCCGGATACTGGATGAGCTGCTCCGCGTAGAACGTCGCGGAGATGCCACCGCAGATGATGACCGCGTCGGGGTGGACGAGCTTGATGCGCTTGGCCAGCTCGATGGTGCCGTGGCACTGCGCCATCCAGTGCAGGTCCAACCCGAAGACCGGGGCCTCGAGCCGCCCGAGCAACTGGTCCACGTCGAGCTCGGGGTGCTTGAGCATGAGCGCCGCGACGTTGACGATCTTCACCGACAGGTCGTGCTTGCGCAGGTGCTCCTGCATGGAGAAGAACCCGATGGGGTACATCTCGTAGATGGACGTGACGTTGACGCTGTCCGAGTCGCTGAGATAGGCGAACAGCAGGTCGTCGCGCTCACGAAAGTCATACACGCTGGGCGCGTGCAGGAGAAAGAGGTCTGCTCGTAGCGTACTGGACGACGTGCTCATGAGCAGCGTTCTCCGGGGGTGGAGCTGCGATGAAGCCTGTCTTTGAACGCCGCCGAGAATGGACGGGTGACCGGTGAAAGTCGTTCGTCCCCGGGTCTGGGACGTGCGCTTCCTTCAGGACAGTGAATTCCGGAATTCTCGCTGAATCTGAGAGCGAGGCGGCGCGCGTGAGTTGTGAGGAGGACGTGGCGTGTGCGGGGAGGGCAGGAGTGTCCGAGCGCTCACAGGTGGGATGCGGGGTCCATCGGGAGTGCGGGCCGGGGAGCGGTGGATGGCCGCGGCGCCGCCCGCCCCTGTCCGACCTGCCGGGTCGACGTGCCTTGACGTGTCAGGCGCTGGCTTTGACACGTCAAAACATCTGGCTGACGCGTCAGTATCCGGGGTGCAGTGATTGCGCGAGGGGGCGTATGGATTGGGATGGCTTTGCACGGGGCTCATCCGTGCCGGCTCCACATCTACTCCGGATCGAGCGCCCAGGTGCCGTCCTTCCAACGTCGCAGAGTCATGATCGCTCCGATGGCGGCAATCCCTCCCTCGTTCGCTGCCGCTTCCAATACCGCCTTGGCTTCCGCCGTCCTGTAGCGGAGCAGAAACGCAGCCGCCATGGCTCGAACGTCCGTACGCGGATGCTTCATCAGCACGGCGAGGGCGTCTCGCCCAGTATCCCCCTGCTCGCGTAGCGCCTGAAGCGCGGCGGTGTACTGCTTGGCGTGCTTGTTCCCCGTCTTGGAATCTCCTCGATGAATGGCATCAGTCTGGGCCGCGACATTCCGAGCGAACTGCTCGACCAGTTCTTCCAAATTCATCACCAGACCCTCAGCTTCACGTTCTCAATGGCCAACAGCCCGAACTCGCGTTGGGCCTCATAGGACTGTGTACTCATCCACTGCCGTACGGTCTGCGTGAGCGACTGAGTAATGTCGTAGCGGATCGACGAGTAGAGGGAACTGACCTTGGTGTGCAGGCTCTTGTCCAGCGGGATGACGTTCTCGGTGTTGTGGAGGGACTGGGGGCCGAAGCGCGTCACGTTGCCCGGGGTCTGCTCGACGATGTGGTGCCACTCCTTGTTCTTGCCCGCCGGCCCCATGGCCTTCTTGAAGCCACTGAACGAGCCCCAGGCCCTGTAGCCCATGGGCCGCGCCTTGGCGGAGGCGCCGCCGCCCGTGCCGCTGGCCGCCATGGCCACGGCACCGGGTGCGAGGGCGATGGTGACGGTCTCGGCGCTCACGGTCACCGCTCCGACGTCCGCGACCGCCGCGAGCCTGAGGCCCACCTGCGCTTCAGCCTGCACCGCCGCCTGCGCGGCGCCGGGAAGCCTTGGCACCTTCGACCCCAGCCCCGCCGCCGTGTTTCCAATGGCGGCCACGGCCAACATGGCGAACGCACGCGCCGCGTTGCGGCCCATGACCCGGCCGTAGCGCTCGCCCGCCTCGCGGAGTTCGTCAAACGTGGTGGCTCGCTCCGCCTCCTCCACCAGTCGCTTGAAGCCCACGATGAGGGTCCAGAACGTATCGACCCCCACGTAGGCAATGAGGGTGGCGGTCATCACGGCGGCCACGCCCTTCGAGAAAGGCTCGGGCACCGCGAGCAAGATGCAGTACGTGGTCCACGTCCAGAGAACCGCCGACATCATGGCCTGGGGATCGGCCATGTCCTTGAATGCATCCATCATCTCGTTCAATACGACGCCCTGTGCCAAGGCCATGGCCAGGGCGTAACGGCCATCCCCGGTGACCGTGGGGTTCTCCACCAGGAGGCGCAGGCAATCGCCGGGCTTGTTCGCGCGCTCGCACCAGCGCAGGTATGTGCGCGTCAGCTCCACCTCTGTCGCGGATTGTTCACCCTCCAGGTGTTCGCCCGGGCCCAGCGGGATGACGCGGTGGCCGTGTGGCTCGTACAGGTACGAGCCACTGCGCGAACCCACCTCGAACAACCGCCGGGCCACTTCCTGGGGACGAGTGGACGGCCGCACGCTCCGGGCGAGCGCTTCTACGGCTTCAACGAAGTCGTCTTCGTCCAGCTCCACCGGTGAGGCATCGCCGCTGCGTGGGGTGAGGACGATGGGCTTGCCCAGGTCCGTGTGCAGGCGCACGGACTTCGTGGTGCCACTGCATCGGGCCAGCATCACGAGCAGTAGCGGAATCAACCATCGCGGCGACATGCGGAGCCCTCCTGGCACTGGCCGCTTTTACTCGGGAGCACATCTGCGGTGCAGGGCCAGGCAATATCAGATAGAGCTGATAGGTGTACCCGGCCGAATCGGGCGCCAGGTCGAGCGTGGGGCCGACGGAGTGCTCCGGGACTTCACGCCGCGGAGCGTGACCGAGCGCGGCTCGCTCGTCCCTCCTCGCCATCTACACATTGATAGGGACACGCCCCCCACCAGTAGGCGCAAGAGGGGCCGAGTTGCGGACGACTCTCCCCCTGCGCTGGGAGGGGCGTGCCCTTCGTGACACTGGTACGCTTTGGAGTCGGTTGCGTGTAGGGTAGAGAGTGTGGGGGTCGCAGCGGAGGGATGGGTAGGGGCATCGTAGGACGCGCTTTGGTTCCTACTATTTCCCTGCTGACGAGGTCCAGGCAGGGCCAGTAAGGGCCGGAAACGACTGGGCACGAGTGGCGGAACTGGCAGACGCAGCGGACTTAAAATCCGCTGGCCCGAAAGGGCCGTCCGGGTTCGATTCCCGGCTCGTGCACTTCTAACTGGCGAGAGTCGTTGAGGAAATTCTTCCGATTCTAGCCAGGTGCCCCCAATGTGCCCCTCGGACGCTGCTCCAGCACGCGAACCGCATCCTTCTTCACGTCTGGACTCAGGTGCGCGTATCGCATCGTCATCTCAATGGACGCGTGTCCCAAGAGTTCTTGCACGGCTTTGAGCGGCACTCCCCTCATGACCAGATGACTGGCGAAGGTGTGTCGCAAGACATGCCATCCGATAGTCCGTCTCGGCCCCTCTCCGAACCTCACCCTGAGCGTGCAGGAGGTGGAGCGCATCGGCTGAGCCCTCTCACGTGATATCTACCTTGACGCTCACCGCCACCTCGATTTCGTCGGCGAGTTGCCCCTGTCGATGTCTGTTCCGCATGCTCTTGGCTTCAGGCTGGCTGATGCGACGAAAATCAGGAGTATACTCACACGGGGAGACAAATTCAGGGAACAGGTGTAAGGTTTCGAGTACTTCTTGTTTTGAAGGAGTCTTGCTTATGAACTCTTGCAATCGTGCCCTCGTTGTTCTGCTGTTCTCTGGCTTGCCGGGCATTGCTTGGGCAGCCGCAGCGTGTGTTTTTGAAGGGCGGGAAACTGTTTGTGGATCGACGACGCCGTCTATTTGCTTGAAGCCCGATTCGAGTAAGTCGATAAAAGCACTTATAGCGAGCGAGTGGGCCAAGGAGTGGGTTGAGGCGCACAATCGAGTTCGTGCGTCGGTGGTTGATGCGAAGCCTCCGTTGCCGAAGGTTGTCTGGTCCGACGAACTGGCTCAGGCTGCTCGGGGCTGGGCTTCGCAATGTAAGTTCGCGCATGACACGTGCCGAGTCACCCCTGGCTTCTTGAGTTATGTAGGGCAGAATTTGTATATGAGTGCATCCAGCGACCCGAATAGCAAAGCTACTACTGCGCTTGTGTCTCAGGCAGTCAATGGTTGGGGGAACGAGCGCAGGTTTTTTCCGCAGAGCAGCATCAATCCTTTTGTGTTCGATGCTGCTTATGGCCACTACACGCAGTTGGTCTGGCGCAAAACAACGGCCATTGGCTGTGCAGTCGCGAGCTGCTCCAGTGCCAGTCAGCCCTTGGCGGTGTCGCATATCATGGTGTGTAATTATGGTCCCGGTGGGAATATGGTTGGCGCAAAGGCATACTGAGGCGTTTGTGGGGAACGACGTTTCTGCCAACCTTGCACCCCGGTATCACGAGCGGCAGCAGGAGGTCGACCGGGGTCTTCCCGTGCACCACGCCGATAGGGAAGAGCCCGCCACCTGCGCTCGCGGATTCCAGGAGGGAAAGGCGCTGGATGGGTAGCAACGAAGACGGGCACCGCTTCCCGAGCGTCTTGACCTGCCTGGATCCTTCGGACCACTGATTACGAGAGAGGTGCCGGCCGGGATGGGTTGGGTACCACTGCTTCGCACTGCCGTCGAAATTCCAGAGGCGTGAGGTAGCCGAGGCTCGAGTGTGGCCGGACCAGGTTGTAGTGCTGCCTCCACGCCTCGATGACAACCTTCGCCTCTACCCTGGAACGAAACCATTCCATGCTGAGGCACTCGTCGCGAAAGCGTCCGTTGAAACTCTCGTCGGTGCCGTTCTGCCAGGGCTTGCCCGGCGCGATGTGCGCCAGCTCGATGCGCGCCTCCGCGGCCCACCGCAGGATGGCCGAGGCGACGAACTCCGGCCCGTTGTCACTGCGCATGTGCCGGTCGTGTCCCTATAAGTGTGTAGTCGGCGAGCAGGGATGAGCGTGAAAGAGGGAAGCTCCTCGGTGAAACCAACCGAGACGGTCTCCCCCTGGCAGGGGAGCCGAGGAGTTCCCGCCGTGGACGAT
>NZ_JABUMS010000020.1:0-172283 GCF_013336705.1 Myxococcus sp. CA051A
ATCGTCCACGGCGGGAACTCCTCGGCTCCCCTGCCAGGGGGAGACCGTCTCGGTTGGTTTCACCGAGGAGCTTCCCTCTTTCACGCTCATCCCTGCTCGCCGACTACACACTTATAGGGACACGACCGCCGTGACGCGCTCAGGACGCAGCGGCCGAGGTTGGGTCGGCACGGGTAGGAAAGAAGTGCATCGGAGTGTCGTGAAACGGTCTCGCTCGCGTATCCTTGCTTCATGGGCCTTTTCAATCGTCTCTTCGGTCGCGCGGGCAGGCCGGCACCCACCTCGCCCGAGGCTGTGCGCGAGCTGCTCTTCGATGCTGTGCAATCACAGAATGACGCCGCGCTCATCCGGCTCTGTGCCGAGCACGAAGCCCTGCTCCTCGAGCACTACCCTGCCTGGTTGACGGTTCCCGAGAGCGTCCGCAAGGAGCCGACACACCTCCAGCGCTATGGCCAGGGGCTCATCGGCATCGCTCAGTGCCTCGCGGAGACTCGGAACCGGCCCGAAATGTTCCAGCGGATGATGGGGACTCCCGCCGATAACCCCATCGTGCGCTGGCAGGAGACACGGGAGCGCGCCAACACGCTCATGCGCGGGCTGGACTTCGAAGGTGCGCTATCTCTGCTCACTCCCGAGGCGGAGCGAATCCAGGGCCTGTCGGGAGGAAGCGCCGAGACCATGAAGGCCATGACCTTCGGGCAGATGGCTGCGTGTCATTTCCAGGAGGGCCGGGCGGAGACCTCGCTTCCGCTCTTCCGGCAGGCGATTGACCTGTGCCGGAGGGCCGGTGACGACGAGGGCGTCGTCGCCTACCTGGAAAACAGCTTCGAGGCGCACCGCTACCTGGGACAGGGAGTGGATGCTGCAGGCGTGGCCATGGAACTCGCGGTGGCGCTGGAGCGGGTGGGCCAGGATTCGCGGGCCCGCCGCATCCGGAAGGTTGCCGAAATCGTCCGGGCCGGTGAGCCGCTCAATCGGGTGGTGGCAGAACTCGACAGCGTCACCCTCGAACTGGACGAGCTGCCCGCGCTCATTGAGGGGAAGCTGCAATTCATCTTCTGCCGCAATCGACTCGACCTCGCGCGCACCACGGCCCTGGTCGAGCGAGGCCGTGAGCTGGGCGGGCAGGGCCGCTACGAGGAGGCGCTTGCGCTCTTCGAGGAGGCACGGCGTATCGACGCCTACTCGCCTGAGCCCCGCTACGAAGGGGCCGTCACGCTCCTCCTCCTCCATCGCGCGAGCGAGGCCGTGTCCTGGTACGACGAGGTGGAGGCGCTTGCGCCGGGCTGGTACCGGTGTCGCGCCGAGCGCTGGCTGGCCGCTGGAATTGCCGCCGGAAGAATTCCGTACCTGGCCTTCACCGTGATGCGTACGCTCGAGCTTCCGAACCTGGGCGCGGAGGACCGGTTGCGACTCACGCGCCAGGCCATCGGCGAGGCACCGGGAGTGCCCGAGCTTCAACTGCAACTGAGCCGGCAGCTCACGGCGCTCGACCGGAAGGACGAGGCACGGGCGGCGCTCGAGGTGGGGTTGGCGCAGGCGGAGGAGTCAGACATCCGCTCGCGTCTGCTGATCGAGTCCGCGGCCGATGCCGCGCCTTCGGCGGACCGGGACAGGATGCTCCACGAGGCCATGGCGCCTGGGGGAAACCTGGTCGCCGCGGCAATGGCGCGGGTCCTACTCCACTCGGGAACCGGCCAGCACCTGGTTCACTGAGCCGCAGTCGAGTGCCACGAGCCCGCCTCGCGCATTGCCGACCCAGGAAAAACGATGACGGCGCGCGACTCGCTCGCTCGCCTTGACGCGCTGCTTGACGGGGTCTTGACGCACTCATGCTGCATCGACCGAGTTTTGGGTAGGCACAGGAGTGTCCACACGCAGGCAGAGAGGTGTTGAGGCGTCTGAGCCCGGCGTATTCCCGGCCTCTATCAAACGGAAGGGAGGACCCAGCGGCTCGTCATGCGCATCGCTCACGTCATGACTCGCGTTTTGACGCAGCCTTGACGCACTCATGACGCAGCGACTGAATTTTGGGTAGGCACAGGTGTCGGCTGGCGCTCAGCTGCGGCGCGTACGGTAGACTCTCTCTCAGCGTCAGCCCGCCTGGGGGCTGAGTTCTGCCCCTGCTGGTATCCACTCAACTGTCCACCTCATGGTGGTGGGCGCACTGGCGTGTCGCTCACTCGCCTTGACGTGCTGCCTGACGCAGCCTTGACGCTCCCATGACGCAGCGACTGAATCTTGGGTAGGCACACGAGTACTCCGGAGGAAGTCAGGAGTGCTAGATTGTTCGGGCCTTCTTGGGATGGTGTGAGAAAAGTTCGGCAACTTGGCGCCAAATGGCGACTGAATTGGTGGTGTTATGAATGGAGCTGTCGAGGACCAATTTCTTGAACTAGGGGCCGTCACGGCCTTTCAGCTTGTAAGTGGAGCTGTGAAGAGCATCGGAAGCTTGCTTGTTGATCAAAATACTGTTCAGCGGGGAATGCGGGAGTATGCCCGGCAGTTCGTTGAGCGGTACGGGGAGATGAAGGTCCTGAGTATGCCCGAGCCAATTCCTCTTCGGGAGATATATGTATCCGCTCAGGTCGTGTCGCCCAGCGTGATTCATAGTTTCCGATCAATAGAGGAGCTTCAGCGGCAATTCCAAACCGGCGGAAGGAAACGTCTTGCTCAGGGGGGGTGGGAAATCCAAGGCGAGGCTGTCTGGAACTCGCCAATGAAGAGCAGTTTCTGAACGTGCTAGGTGCCCCTGGGGCAGGCAAATCTACGTTCCTTCGTCGACTAGGTCTCGAAGCCTTGCTTCCGCGAAAAACTTGGGGTGACGAGACGCGGAGGATGCTTGGGCTGAAGGCAGGATTGGCAAGTTCCGACTATAGTGAGTATGCGCACGAGCAGTTGCCAGTGCTGATCGAACTGAGGCGATTTCGGAGCGAGGAGATTGATCTTGTTCGTCAGATTCGAAATGAGTTCGATATATGTGGTTTGCCGGGAACGGAGGCATTAGTTGAGGCCCTCCTTAGGAAGGGCAGTTTGCTTGTTCTCTTGGATGGAGTGGACGAGATACCAGGAGATAGGTTGGACGCGGCGATAGCGCATATTAAGGACTTCGTCGATCGATATGCCCGGAATCGGTTTGTATTGTCGTGTCGTACTGCGTTTTATAAGAATTACCTGCACCGATTTTCCGATGTCCTTCTTGCGGAATTTGACGATGATCAGATATCTGCTTTTGTGCGAGGCTGGTTTCGCTCCGCGAAAGACCGTAAGCAAGATACGGCTGGTGAAATGCTGAGGAATCTTAATACGACTTGGTCACATCCGTGAGGGCTGCTCAGGCGGCGCTCTGGGGTTGATGGCCCTGTTGCAGAGCGGGCAGGTGCCAATCTGCTGGAGCAGCAGAGGCTGAATCACGCGCCTCACCATTGGCAGCGTCCAGTGCACTCGGCTCCGGGGGGAAAAGCGCCCGACGGAGCGCGAGGAAGCCGTGGGCCACGGCACAGAGAGTGGTGTGGTGATGGAAGCCACGCCACGTGCGCCCTTCGAAGTGGTCAAGGCCGACTTCTCCCTTCAGTTCCTGATAGTCACGCTCGACGCGCCAGCGCAGCTTGGTGAGGCGCACCAACTGCTTGAGAGGGGTGGCGGCCGGCAACGTGGAGAGATGGAATTTGGTGGGGCTCTTCTCATGGCTGAGCCATTCGCTAATCAGCCACTGCTCATCGCCCGGGGCCAGCCCCACCGAGTGTCCATGGGCAATGCGGATGCGCAGGGCTGCGAAGCGGGAGCGCTGCATTCCCTTGGCGCCTTCGCGCCAGTTGACATGCTTCCAGGAGGCTTTGGGCAGCCCTGCGGCAAGTTTCTCGACAGCCACCGGCTTCGCTTCTCCATAACGGTAGCGTGAGCGCACAGGCCCGCTCATTCCCGCGGGCTTCGGGGGAATGGGTGGAGGCTCGAATCCGGGAGGCCAGACCACCGAGTCTCCTCGAATGCCGACGATGTACGGCAGTCCCCGTCGCGTGAGTTCCTCGCGGAACTTGACGTCGTTTCCATATCCGCAGTCCGCGAGGAACAACCGCGGCTTCACTCCCCAGTCCAACGCACGCCCAATCAGCTCCAGGGCGATGTCGTGCTTCGTCTTGAATGCCACGTCCTCTGGCACACCCGCCTTCCGCATGCGCGGGGTGTCGGAAGTCCATTCCGCCGGCAGGTACAGCTGCATTCCGAGACAGCCGCTGCCCTTCTCACCCGCCAGATGCAAGCTGACTGCGACCTGGCAGTTGTCGGTGCGGCCCAACGTGCCTGAGTACTGCCGGGCCACGCCCACGGAGTGCTTGCCCTTTTTCGGAAAGCCCGTGTCATCCAGTACAAGGGCTTCAATTCCAGGCAGGTCCGCCTCCAGCTTCAGTGCCAGTCGGCGTCTGACCTCCTCGTCCGCCCAGGCGCTGCCACTGACGCATTGTTGGAGGCGCTGGCGCATGGCCTCCTTATCGCCAGCCTCCTCCACCAGCCGACCTGCCATCGGGTCGATGCTCTTGCGCTCGCCCTCAAGCAGAAGGCCCTTCACATACCAGTCCATCGCCCGTCGCCGTTCTACCCGGCCCAGGCCCGAGAACATCGACTCAAGGAAGCTCGCCAGCTCTCCCTCCAGTCGCTTCAACTGCTTCGGCGTCATGCAGGGGGAACACTTCGCCCACCCTCACGCATTCTTGAAGTGACCAGGTCGCATTAATCAGCCTGCAAATAGGTCGGCACATGAATTGGCTAGCACTCCCTTGTTGTTGACGTTTCTTTGTCTTGCATTTGATGACTCGGCCCGGCTCCCGCCGAATCGCAGCGAGTTGTTCAGGCAGGCCTTAGAGATATTGCTATATAGATGGGCTGCTCAGAAGCGCGTTCATGATGCGCCGGTTTATCGAGATCTTCATTTTCGGCTCGAAATTGCGATGCTTGCGGAGATCGCAGCTCCGGCATTTCGCGAGGGACGGTATTTCTTTAGCCGCCAGGAGTTGGCTGAGGTGGTCGCGAAATTCCTTCAAGAGGAAATGAAAGCTCCGCGAATGTTGAGCGGAGATCAGGTCTTGGACGCGATCGAAGTGCAGCAGGGGTTGATTGTTCAACGCGCCCACGACAGATTTTCGTTCTCTCATCTTACGTTGCAGGAGTATCTTACTGCGGTGTGGTTTGAGCAGAATGGCAAGATTGATGTGCTTGTCGGGCAAGGCTTGAAGGACGAGCGTTGGCGTGAAGTATTTGTGCTGTTGGCTGGTTTGGTGGGTAAGGCTGATTCTTTGTTGAATCAAATGGCGAAAGGAGCCGAGCGAATTGTTGCCGAACCTGCATTGGGTCGGATAATTCGTTGGGCGAGCGGACGGGCTGTAGGAGTGGATGATGAGATGCGGACTGCGGCTCGCCGTGCATACGCGATTGTTGTGCTTCGCGACTATGCTGCACTTTCGGCCGTTGTGGATGCTCTCGAGAGGGAGACTGTTGTGGATCGGGCCCGCAGCTTGATGCGTATCGTGGATCGCGAACGCCTGTACGATCGCTTGCGTGCGCGTTCGCTTGTTTTTGGCCTGGATGGGGGGCTTCAGGAACTCCTCGATACTGATTCATTTGTTGGTTGTATTGTGGCGGGCGAGAAGGGTTTTGGTGATGTCGTGGATAGTTTGAGGCTGCCTGGTTATGTCGACAGGATGCTGGCCTTTTTTAATGCTCAGGGGCAAGGCGGCGTGTTGTGTGGGAAATGGGGATGGGCGGCTTCAGAGCTTCGTATGCTCAAAGCTAAGGCCTTGGCGATTGCTAGTCCTTCAGATGCCTTGATGGTTTGGGGTTCTTTTCGGGATGTTTATGCTGATGTGCTTGAGATTCCTGGGGAGCTGCGAGAATGGTCTGGGGAACAGTCCGGGCTTGATGAGTATTTTTATGTTTGCAGGTTGATTCTGGAGTGTCGGGATTCTGCCGCAAGCCTAAGTCGGGCGTCGTGGGATGAGATTTGTGGCAGGCTGCTCATTGCTCCTCAGCGCCTAGTGACGACTACTTCTTCGGATAGGCGACCCCGGAAATGACGTGTAGAGTTGAAGCGCCTCTATGCGTTGACGACTCGTTACGAGAATTCCACCGTGCGATAGA
This sequence comes from Myxococcus sp. CA051A, assembly GCF_013336705.1. Classification (NCBI taxonomy): domain Bacteria; kingdom Pseudomonadati; phylum Myxococcota; class Myxococcia; order Myxococcales; family Myxococcaceae; genus Myxococcus; species Myxococcus sp. CA051A. The sequence goes on from NZ_JABUMS010000020.1 coordinate 6,130, forward strand.
TACCGCTCTCGGGGATGGTGCGGCGGTTGGATGGGGCGTCGGTGCGCGGCAGAAGATGGAAGAGTTCCAGGTGCGGGTGGACAAGCGCGTCTGGCTGCCCTTCCTCCGGGCCCGCCGGTACATGTAGTCCCGCCAGTCGCTGCTGGAGTACTCGCTTACGCAGCTCTTCCATGAGGCGGAGCGGTACCGGCCCTGAGAAGCTGCACGGGTGCACTTGCGCAGAAGTGAACGATCCATGGTCTGTTGCCGTCGGGACGCTATCTGCGGCTTCGCAATCGGTACGTTTCATCCCGACGCATCCAGTGAGTTGGAGACGCCATATCTGGGGTAGAGCCGGACGAAGTAGCTGTGAAGCTGATCGCGGACCGGTTGCTGCGCGTGCCAGACGTCCTTCCTCCGGAGGGCTACGAGTACCACGTCATCGAGGCGCAGACTGCTGCCGGGGAGCGTGCCGGTATGTTCTGGATGCCTGGGACCGAGGATGGTGTCCCTGTCTTTCAGAGTCGAGAGTTGGCGACCGAGGCGCTGCAGTTCATCCCCTTCCGCCGCCAAGCATCCCCGCGATGAGCGCGGTCCGGGAGCGAACACCGAAGCGCCGGTAGATAGCCTTCGTGTACTGATTCACGGTGAACCGGCTGATACCCAGTTCGGCCGCGATCTCTTTGTCACCCAGTCCCCGGAGGAGCAACTCCAGTGTCTGTCGTTCGCGCGGTGCGAGCCTGACGTCCCGGATCGCTGCCGCCCTGGGTGCCAGCCCCAGCAGGGGCCCACACTCGGCATGGAACAGGTGCAGCAGCTCTCGGTCCGCGGCGTCGAAGGGGCGTCCCCCCCGCCCACGATGAAGGCAAATGCCTTGCACCACCCCCGGTAGCTCGGACCACCGACACGAGAGCACCAAGTCATCGAGGTCCGTCGGACGCAGATATTGCTCGACATAGGGTGCGCAATACCAAACATTATCGTCGACGAGCTCCTGTCGCATCGCCGTGATGATGCCCCCTGGCACGGCGGGGTGATCCATCAGCCAACGGATGGCCGGATTGCTTGCGCTCCCTAATTCCTGCATCCCTTCGAGCGCCGACCGCGCACTGCCGCCCCAGCCCTCCAGGGCGATGGGAGTGAAACCACCGCGCCCATCCGGCCTGAAGTCATGCTCCAGGACACAGGTCCCCGTGTCCGCGCCAAGAATGCGACACATGCCGGAGAGTAGATGCCGGGAGCGCGCATCCTGCTGGCGGGGCAGTTCATGCGCTTCGTTGACCAGACGAACCAAGGCTCGAACCTGCGGGCTTCGAAGGACTCCGTCGCTCATCGGACCGCCTCCCTAATTTCAGCGAGTTGTGATCCATAAGTACCCTGACGATTATTTTCACGCGATGTCCCACTCCCAAGGAGAGAAGCGCATGAAACGTCAGCTCAAGCAGGTTGCCCTCATGATGATTGTCATCCTTCCATTCGCGGTGATGGCCCGCTCCACTCCAGCGAGCAGCGGCAAGGCCGTCTTCTGGAGCGACAGTTCGTGTTTCCTTATGAACGGGAGCACCATGTCCAACGGCTGTTCGACCCGGAGGAGCTTCGAGATTCCCCTGACGTCCGACAGCGCCAACCGCAAGACGGTGTTCGTCACCGCCATTGGCGCCACACCCTCGAAAAACGTAGGCTGCATGGCGGTTGGGGTGAATCGTGAGGCAACCGTCTTCTGGGGCGGCGCCCGCAGGTGGCTCCCCGCCTTCGGCTCGGCGCAGGTCATCACGCTGACCGACGCCTATGTGCCTGGCTATGGATACCTGTTCGTCAACTGTCACCTCGACCCGGGTGGCCAAGTCAACGTTGTTGACCACAATGCCTAGCAGAAACCGGATGCTTTATTAACTCTCGGGGCGGGGTGTTCGCGTACTCGTGGGCACCCTGGTTCATGTGGTATGGTAAGAAATTGGGTGCGGGTCTGCGCAGTCCTGTTTGCGGGGCTGCTTTCCTACGGCGTGTACTGGCTCACTGGCGCGGGCGACGTGAAGACAATGGAGGTCGGTGCGCGCGACACCACAGAGCTGCAGCAATTGAAGACGCAGGTTCGAGAGCTTGAGGCTTCAGTCGCCCGCTCCGAGCGGCTGGCGCATGAGGTTCAGGTTGCGGCTCGGGCTGTGGGGCCGCGCGTGGACACGCCCACAGCACTGGACGGGAATTCCGTGGCCATGAGTCCGCCCGACGCAGGATTCTCCTCGGAGGGCACGGCAGCGGTCCTGCCGGAGCCGACACAGGACGAGGTTGTCGCACGGATGGAAGCGCGCTTCTTCAGTGAAGAAGTGGACCCTGCATGGAGCCGCGACGCCACGCAGCGCGCGGAGAGGCTCGGCGCACTACTGCCTCGGGGCGCACGCGTCGTGTCCCTCGAGTGCCGCAGCTCTATGTGCCGACTCCAGATGTCCCATCCGACCCAGGACGCCTTCCAGAGATTCGTTCGTGACGGCCTGATTGATGACGCGACCACGTGGGCTGGGCCGTTCATGGCAGTGCTCACGGGCACTCCGGGGCGGCTAGGAGAAATCGAGGCGGTGGCCTACCTCGCACGGGATGGAGTGAATCTGTCGCCCTGAAGGGACTGTGGACGCCCTCTCCGCCGCCCACAATGATGGCCGCAATTCGCCGCCCAATGAGGCGGGCTGGCAGCGCCGCCTGGCGCTGGGTTTCGAGTTCGAGTCCACGAAGCGTGCTCGCGCATTCCGTCCTGGTGGCAGCAGTCCCATGCCGGCCGGCGTAGCCGAAGGTGATGGGTACAGCCCACGCGGCCGGTGCTAGTTCACGCGCCACCCCGCGCGGGCGGCACCGCAGTCCCGACTCGGCAGAGCCGTGGAGCCGCCGTGGGTCGGTCACGGAAGAGTTCTCCGTGGGCCCCTGGACGGCTCAGCACAGGGGGCGGCAAATCGCGGGCGTGCCTCCGGGCTGTCTTTCTCGGTCCGGAATCATCCCATTTGAGGGCACGCGCCCCGCTTGGAGGGGCGCAGGGCGGGGACAGGGCTGTGCCAGTCGAGAAGCGCCGCCGAGACAGTCTGATGGCTGTCTTGGAGAATCTGCGCCGCGCGACGAAGTCGTGAGTACCCGGTAAATGCTAGCCGCGCTGCGCTCTCTTGCTTAACAGATGGCCCGATTGTCATTCTGAAAAGGGGAAATGACGCAACCCTGGAAGGTGCGACATCGAAAGCCCTGGATTGTCAGAATCGGCTGCCCGTGGTGGTTAACAAAACTGTTAACCACTCTCGGCCTCTCTCTCCCCCAAACGGGTGAAAGAGCGGTCCAGAGAGCCCAATCGGCGGCGGAGGAGACGGGGCATCTCGCTCTGCGGGGTGGAGAGCCGAGAGCGCCCTCTTCAGCACCGCGAGCCAAAATCCCTTGGGATTCAGCGGCTTAAGCACGAAGGCCCCGCGATGTCATCGCGAGGCCCTTGTTAAACAAAAAAGGCCCTACCAGCTGGTAGGGCCTTTCAAGTAGCTCCCCGACGAGGACTCGAACCTCGGACCTAGTGATTAACAGTCACCCGCTCTACCGGCTGAGCTATCGGGGAATATGTCCTCGCTGTGGTAACGGCGCCGCAGCGATGACGCGCTTTCTAGAGAACGGAGCCCCCTCTGTCAACTGTCCCGTTTGATCCGCTCTCCCGGCTCCAGGGGCCACCCTGGTCCGCCCTCGATGGGCTCGCCTCCGTTTCATCCGAGGCCATCTCCCTCGTGCTCGCCGGCTCCCCCGCTGAGCGCGTCGTGGATCGCACCCTCCGTGCTCATCGCTCCCTCTCCCGCGACCAGCGCCAGGCCCTCAAGGAAGCCATCTTCAACGTCGGCCTCTGGCGCCGCCGCCTCGCCTTCCTCCTCGACCAGGACGACGCTCCACCCCCGCTCCTCCTCTTCGCCTTCCTCCATGGCCTCGCCCACGTCCCCGCTCCCGAGGCCGCCTCGCTCGCCGGGGTAGGGGAGGGCGTCCCCACCCTGAACCCCTCGCCGCCCCCCTCGCTCGCCCTCCGCTACTCCCTCCCGGACTGGCTCGCCGACCACTTTTCCCGCGAGCTCGGCCCCGACGCCGATGCCTTCTGCGCCCACCTCAACGTCCCCGGCCCCATCACCCTCCGGGTCAATCCGCTCCGCTCCTCCCGCGAGGAACTCGCCGAGCGCCTCCGCTCCGAGGGCGTCTCCACCCACCCGGGCCCTTGGAGCCCGCTCGCCCTCCACATCGACGGGCCCCGGCCCAACCTCTACGCGCTGCCCTCCCTCCAGGAAGGCCGCTTCGAGGTCCAGGACGAGGGCAGCCAGCTCCTCGGCCTCCTCCTGGAGGCCCTCCCCGGTGAAACCGTGGTCGACCTGTGCGCGGGCGCTGGGGGCAAGACGCTCCAACTCGGCGCTGCGATGCGCGACTCCGGCCGCCTCTTCGCCCATGACCCCGACCCGGAGCGGCTCGACCGACTCCTCCAGCGCTCCTCCCGCGCCGGCCTCACCCGCGTCCAGGTCCTCCGCACCCCTCCCACCACGGGCCTCGGCGCCGACCGCGTCCTCGTGGACGCTCCCTGCTCGGAGCTGGGCTCCCTCCGCCGCGGCCCCGACCAGCGCTTCCGCATCACCCCCGACGCCCTTGCCCACTTCCCACCGCTCCAGCTCGACATCCTCCAGCGCGGCGCGGACCTGGTGCGCCCGGGCGGACGGCTCGTCTACGCCACCTGCACCGTGAACCGCGCCGAGAACGAGGACGTCGTCTCCGCCTTCCTCGCGGCACGGCCCGACTACCGCCTCCTCCGTCCCGGCGTGGGGTGGCTCTCCGACGCCTGCCTTCGCGACGGCTTCCTCTTCGTCGCCCCCCACAGTCACGGCACCGACGCGTTCTTCGCGGCCGTCCTGGAGCGCTCGGCCGGGTAGGGGAGGGGGCTTCGAGCGACCGCAGTGTCCGTGTTCCGACGTCCGGGAGTACTCAACGCTCCCGGCTCGAATCCGGATGCCCGCCGTCCCCCCGGTGCTATGAAGCGCCCGTGCGTTGGCTCAAGCCCCTCCCGCTCCGCCCCCGCGACACCGTCCACGTCGTCGCTCCCTCCGGGCCCTTCGACCGCCCCCTCTTCGACGTCGGCCTCGCCGTCATCGCCGAGCGCTACTCCCCGGTCCTCCGCCCCGACCTCGGCTCCGCCTGGCGCTACCTCGCCGGTGACGACTCGCGCCGCGCCGAAGAGCTCTCCCACGCCCTCCTCGACTCCTCCGCTCGCGCCATCTTCTGCGCCCGCGGTGGCTACGGCAGCGCCCGGCTCCTCCCGCGCCTTCCCCTCGCCGATGCCGCGCCGAGCCTCTTCACCGGCTTCTCCGACCTCACCTCCGTCCACGCCGCCCTCCAGGTCCTCGGCCGCGTCTCCATCCACGGGCCCGTCCTCACCCAGCTCGGCAAGCAGCCTCCCGAGGTCCGCGACTACTTCTTCCGCCTCCTCGAGTCCCCCGAGGCTCCGCCCCCCCTGACAGGCACCGCCACCTACGTCCCCGGCACCGCCGAGGGCCACCTCGTCGGCGGCAACCTCTCCGTCTTCGCTACCCTCCTGGGCACCCCGTACCTGCCGCCGCTCGACGGCGCCGTGCTCCTCCTCGAGGACGTCACCGAGCGCCCCTACCGCCTCGACCGCATGTGGACCCAGCTTCGCCTCGCCGGTGTCTTCTCCCGCGTGCGCGGCATCGTCCTCGGCGACTTCACCGCCTGCGAGGAGCGGGGCACCGACTACACCAGCGGCGACGTCCTCCGAGACCTCGCGCGTGAATCGGGCGTCCCCTGCGCGGCGGGCTTCCCCATCGGCCACGGTGCCCTCAACTACCCCGTGGCCCTCGGCACGCAGGTCCGCCTGGACGCGGACTCGGCCCGGCTCACATTCCTCGAAGGAGCCGTGCGCGCATGAGCGCCCCTCCTGAGCAACACCCCATCGCCGTCCTCCAGACGCTGCTCGACGAGGCCGTGGGCATCGGCGTCTTCCCCGCCGCCCAGGCCGTCGTCCTCCACCGGGGCGTCCAGGTCTTCGGCGGCGTCGCGGGAAAAGTCTCCGGCGACACGCGCTTCGACCTCGCCTCGCTCACGAAGGTCATCAGCACCACCGCCCTGTTCCTCCGCATGTGGACCGAAGGCAAGGTGGGGCCCGAGACCCTCGTGTCCCGCTACTTCCCCGGCTCGCCCGTGGGCGACGCGGGCGCCACCGTCGCGGACCTGCTCTACCACCGCTCCGGCCTGCCTCCCTTCGTCCCGTTCTTCGCCCAGGCACTCACCGCCCACCCCGAGCTGCTCGACGCCACCTGTCCCTCCGCCACGCGCTCCCGCGTCCGCGACGAGGTCCTCCAGGCCGCCGCCTCCACGCCGCTCGCCGCCGCGCCTCGCACGCGCACCGCGTACAGCGACGTGGGCTTCATCCTCCTCGGCGAGATTCTCTCCCGCGCCGCCAGCGCCCCGCTCGACACGCTCTTCTCCCGCCACGTCGCCGAGCCGCTCGGCCTCTCCGCCCGCTTCCACCGCCTCACCGACTTCCCCGCCGGCGCCGTGCCCGCGCCCACCGGAGCCACGCGCCCCCGCGAGCCCGCGCCCGGTCAGGAGACGCTGTGGAAGGACGTGCCCACCCAGCCCACGCGCCCGGGTGAAGTGGACGACGACAACGCCTGGGTGATGGACGGCGTCGCCGGACACGCGGGCCTCTTCGGCACCGCCGTGGACGTGGCCCGCTTCGGTCAGGCCGTGCTCGATGGCTGCGCGGGGACGAGCCCCGTGATTGCGCCAGCCCCGCTCTGGCACCGCTCGCTCGCCACGGATGCGCTCGTGCAAGGCAGCACGCGCTCGATGGGCTTCGACTCACCGTCCCAGGTTGGCTCCAGTGCGGGCCGCTTCGTGGGCGACTCACCTCCGGGCGCCGTCGGGCACCTGGGCTTCACCGGAACGAGTCTCTGGGTGGACCTGCGTCGCTCGCTGGTGGTGGCGCTCGTCACCAACCGCGTGGCGCTCGGCCGCCAGGAGCTGCGCATCCGCGACTTCCGACCCGTCTTCCATGACTTCGTCGTGGAGGCGCTCGGCCTCACCGCCATCTCGCAGGGAACGCATGGCTGACGACAACGGTAACGTCCTCGACACCCTCGAGCCCGGCAGCGTCCGCCGCGTCCACCTGGTGGGCGTGGCGGGCACCGGCATGGGCTCCTTCGCTGGAATGCTCAAGGCCGCCGGCTACGAAGTCACCGGCAGCGACGAGAATGTCTACCCACCCATGAGCGACATGCTCAAGGCGTGGGGCATCCCCGCCGCCTCGCCCTACCGTCCGGAGAACCTGGACGACGCGAAGCCGGACCTCGTCATCATCGGCAACGTCATCCGCCGCGTGAATCCCGAGGCCACCGCCGTCCGCGAGCGCGGCCTCAAGCAGATGAGCTTCCCCGCCGCCCTGGGCTCGCTCTTCCTCGCTCGCTCGCACTCGGTCGTCGTCGCCGGCACCCACGGCAAGACGACAACGTCCTCCATGATGGCCCACGTCCTCGTCGAGGCGGGCAAGGACCCGTCCTTCCTCGTGGGCGGCGTCACCCAGAACTACTCGGGCAACTACCGCGTCGGCAAAGGGCCGCACTTCGTCGTCGAGGGCGACGAGTACGACACCGCCTACTGGGACAAGGGCTCCAAGTTTCTCCACTACCGTCCGCGCACCGCCATCCTCACCAGCGTGGAGTTCGACCACGCGGACATCTTCCGCGACTTGCCCCACTACGAGGCGACGTTCGAGAAGTTCGTCCGGCTCATCCCCGCGGACGGGCAGCTCGTCGTCTGCGCCGCGTACCCGAACGCCGTGAAGCTCGCGCGCGATGGCTGCCAGGGCCGCGTCGTCACCTACGTCGCGAAGGAGGGCGCGGACGCGGACTACGTCCCTCGCGGGGTCTCCTTCGGTGCCAACGGCGCGCGCTTCCAGGTGGTGGAGCGCGGCCAGGTGCTCGGCACGGTGGAGCTGCCCATGGGCGGCCTGCACAACGTGGAGAACGCGCTGAGCGTCATCGCCGCCGCGCGCGGGTTGGGCCTGTCCTTCGACGAAATCGCCAAGGGCCTGTCCACGTTCCGGGGCGTGAAGCGGCGGCAGGAGCCTCGCGGCGAGCCGAATGGAATCCTCGTGGTGGACGACTTCGCGCACCACCCGACGGCCGTGCGGGAGACCATCGACGCCATCCACCACCGATACCCCGAGCGTCGGTTGTGGGCCATCTTCGAGCCCCGCTCCAACACCAGCCGCCGCAACATCCACCAGGAGGACTACGCCCACGCCTTCACCGGCGCGGCCCGCGCCAGCCTCAAGGTGCCGGAGCGGCACGACAAGGTGCCCGTCGGCGAGGAGCTCGACGTGCGCAAGCTGGTGGCCGACCTCCAGGCGCAGGGCATCACCGCCGAGGGCTCCACCGACGTGCAGGCCATGGTGGACCTGGTGGCGCGCGAGTCCCGCCCCGGTGACGTGCTGCTCGTGATGAGCAACGGCGCCTTCGGTGGGTTCATCGAGAAGCTGCTCGTGGCCTTGAAGGCCCGCTCGGGGGAGACTGCCTGACATGCGCCTCCCGCTCACCGTCCTCCTGGGTGTCCTGTCCGTCACGGGCTGTGCTCGCAGCAGCACGATGCCGCCCCTCACGCCCGCCGTGCCCGGGGGCCCCGAGGAGCAGGGCACGCAGGTCTCCGCCACGCAGCCGCTCGTCTTCCAGGTGAAGCGCTACCCCGGTGGCGAGCTGTATGACCTGGTGAGTGACAGGGGCAGCGTGGTGCTGGTCGACGTGTGGGCCACCTGGTGCGAGCCCTGTCGGGACGCGCTGCCCTTCTACGAGAACCTCGTGCGCGAGTACGGCGCCAAGGGCCTCAAGGTCTACGCGCTCAACGTGGACGAGGACGCGCGCGCGATTGAGCCGTTCCTGAAGGAAGTGAAGGTGGGCCTGCCCGTCCTCGTTGACGAGAACGCCCGCGTGGCCGAGCGCACGCTGAAGGTGCGCGGCATGCCCACGACGTACTTCATCGACAAGCGCGGCGTGGTGCGCCACGTCCATGAGGGCTTCAACGAGGAGTTCCTCACCAAGTACCAGTCTGAAATCGAAGCGCTGCTGGCCGAGCCCGCACCGTAGCCCGCCCAGGAGACGTCATGGCTGACACCGCCCCGGAGACTCCCGCCGAGCTGCGCCGCACCGCGGAGGAGGGGGCTCGGCTCGCGGGCCGCATCCTCGCCGACCGTTTCCCGGGCGAGCGCATCATCGAGCTCAAGGGTGGCATCGACCTGGTGACGGACGCGGACCGCGCGTCGGAGGAGGCGCTGCTCGCCTTCCTGCGTGAGCGCCACCCCACCCACGCCATCCTCGCGGAGGAGAGCGGCGCGACGGCGGGCACGGATGGCCTGCGCTGGCTGGTGGACCCGCTCGATGGCACCACCAACTACGCCCACCGCGTGCCGCACTTCTGCGTCAGCGTCGCCGTGGAGGGCCCTGGCGGCGTGCTGGCCGGCGCCGTGTATGACCCGATGCTGGATGAGCTGTTCTCCGCCGCGCGAGGGGAGGGCGCCACGCTCAATGGCCGCCCGCTGCGCGCCAGCACCGTGGACAGGCTGGACAGGGCGCTGTTGTGCACGGGCTTTCCCTACGACGTCCGCGAGAAGCCGGAGGGGCCGGTGGGCCTCTTCACCCGCTTCGTCCTGCGCGCTCAGGGCATGCGTCGCACGGGCAGCGCGGCCATGGACCTGGCCTATGTGGCCGCGGGCCGCTTCGATGGCTTCTTCGAGTTCGGCCTCAAGCCCTGGGATATCGCCGCGGGCTCGCTGCTCGTGGAGGAGGCCGGAGGCGTCATCCGCCATGTCACGGGCGCACCGTTCAGCGTGATGCGCGGTGACGTCATCGCCTCCGCGCCCGCGCTGGCCCCGGTGCTGCTCGCCGAGGCCAGGCACTTCATCGACGAGCTGGGCTGGACACCGCGCCCCTAGAAGAAGCTCTCCGGCACGAAGACGATGTCGCCGGGCTGAAGCATGAAGTTCTTCTCGCGCCCCACGCCGATGTCCTCGACGGGCACGCGAATCTTGCGCTCCAGGCCGTCCACCACGCGCGTCACCAGCGTGTTGTTCTTCGCCGCCAGCTTGGTGAAGCCGCCCGCGAGCGTAATCGCCTGGACGATGGACATCTCTCCATCCACCGGGAAGGTGCCGGGCTTCTGCACTTCGCCGAAGACGAAGACCTTGTGCGAGTTGTACTCGCGGATCAGCACCGACACCTGCGGCCGGCGCACGTAGCGCGCAAGGCACTCGCGCAGCGTGTCCGCCGCGGTGCTGGGGGTCGTCCCGCGCAGCGGCACCTTGCCGCACAGCGGGTAGTCGATGGTGCCCTCGGGCGACAGGCGCCACGTCCCGGAGTGCTCGGGCTCCTGGAAGACGCGCACCTCCACCACGTCTCCGGGCCCTAGCGTGCCTCCGCCGGAGCGGGCCTCACCCGCCTCGGCCGCTGGCGTGGGCGTGGGGGGCGGAGGACGCTGCGCCGAGCCGAAGCACGCGGACAGCGCTCCCGACAGGAGCAGGGCGAGACAGAGGCGGAGCGTTCTCATCCGGGAGGAGACCTCGTGGGCGGGGAAGCTTCCCCGGCGCTGCGGGGGCTCAGTACGTCACCGAGAGGCGAGCATACCCCTCGTGGCGCGTGTAGTTCAGGCCGCCGCCATCCACGGAGGACGAGCGGTTGCTCAGCATGTAGCCCGCGGCGCCGGTGAGCCACGGACGGAACTGGTACTCGGGCCCCGCGTCCACCGTCACCACCGTGTCGCCACGGTTGCCGGAGAAGCTCAGGAAGTCGACCATGCCCATCGCGCGCAAGGTCAGCTTGCCGCCCAGCAACGCGCGCGCCTCGGCGGAGACCCGGTCGTCCCGGAACATGCCGTAGGCAGCCACCGGCTCCAGCATTCGCAGGTAGCCGCCCTTGAACGTCAGCGTGGGGCTGAACAGGTACGTGCCGTCCAACTGGCCGAGCACCGTCCCGCCGCCCGCCTCGCCGAAGTTCTGCCCCCAGCCCACCTTCGCTGTCACCGCGACCTTGGGCGACACGAGGCCCGCCACGCCGATCAACGCGCGCAGCAGCGTGGCGTTGGGGCCCCCGTCGTTGAAGTAGCGGCGCACGTCCACGCCGGTGTCGAGCACCAGCGCCGTCTTCGGCAGGAAGCGCCAGCGGCTCTCCAGGCCCAGGTGCAGGTTGCCGTAGTTGAAGCGGTCCGCGCCGACGGGGTCGCACACGCCTTCGCCGCAGTCCGCCGGCGCCGAAGCGCCCAGCGGCTCGAAGAACTCCACCGCGTAGGCCACGCCCGGAGTCACCTCCACCGCGCCACCACCCGGCCGCCACGGAGCCTTCACCTTGGCCTCGTTGTAGAGGCTGAGGATGCCCGCGCCGATGGCCGCCGTGCGCGTCCGGTCCGAGCGCGTGAACTGGTCCGACAGCTCCAGCGACAGCGGCGCCTCCGGGTTGATGCGCGCCAGCAGGTCCGCGGCGCCCTCCATGTGCGAGGCCGCGTTCGAGCCCTGCGTCATCAGGCCCGTGAAGAGCACGTAGTCCAGGTTGGCGTTGAGGTTGAACGCCAGCCGGGGAGAGGGGATGTCCAGCCGGAAGCCCGGCCGGAAGTGCATCGCCAGCTCACCCGACAGGTCCGGCGACACGCCACCGGGGAACTCCTGGCCCTCGCGGCCGAAGTAGCCCACGCCGCTGTCCAGGCGCGTCTCCAACTCGAAGTACGGATGCAGCCGGCCGTTGCCGACCTTGAAGCCGTTGCCACCCGTGGGCGGCGCGGAGATGCCGTCCTGAGCCATGGCCACGGTGACAGGCGCCATCAGCGCCAGCCCGCAGACCGTGCCCCAGAATGTCCCTCTCAGCGTCATGGCTCGCAGTGGCTTCCCAGGGAGAGGGCGTACTCACTCCCACCTTTCATGCGGACGGCCTGGGGCGTCATAGCACGCGCGATTTCAGGGGCCGAAGAATTGTTCGACACGGGACTTGGACTCGCCCGGAGGGCCGGAGGGCGCACGGGACTAGTTGATGGGGCTCGCGGGAGGCGGGCGCACGAGGATGTCGTCGGGAGGAGGCGGGCGCGTGGGGTCACCGCCAGGCAGGTTCTCCGGCTCCTCCACCTCGATGAAGAGGTTCTCGTCGGTGCGGAAGGCGAGCTGACCGATGCACTCCTCGGCCTCCGAGCGCAGCTGGCCGACCTTCTGCCGGGCGATCATCACCTTGGTGTATTCGTGCTCGCTGGTGGAGACCTCGCGCCGGGTGAGGGACTCCTGGAGCGACACGTCCGCCTGCTCGGAGATGCGCAACAGGCCCTTGATTTGCGTGAGCTTCTCGTTGGCGCAGTTGAGCTTCACCACGTCCTTGGTGCGGCGCGCTTCTTCCACCTTGCCGAGCACCTGGCGAAGCACGTCTCGCATGACACTCAAGGCCTGGGTGCTGCGCTCCAGCTTCTGCGAGTCAGGCACTTCACTCGCCTTCTCCAGCGTGGTGGTGGCGGCGGGTGACCGGGGCGAGGGCACCGGTCCCTGCGCGACGGCCACGCCCGTGGCGACGATCACAGCGACCATTCCGACAGTGCGCATACGCCTCTCGGCTCTCCCGGCCCTTCCCATTGCAACAAAGCGTAGAAGGCGGGGGGTGGGGTGTCAACGCGACGAACCCCCAGTTATTCAGTGGTTACTGGAGAGGCGGGCATTGGCCTCACGCAGTCGAGCAGCCAGGCTTCGGGCGATATTGACGACGACGAAGGTGAAGCCGTCGGCGTACTCGTTGCGGAAGGCGCGCAGGTCCCCTGCGGTGAGCTGGAGCAGGTGGGCCTGCGTTCGCGCGCGCACGGTGGCGGAGCGGTAGTCCTTGTCGATGAGGCCCATCTCCCCGAAGAACTCGGGAGGTGACAGCACGGCCAGGGTGCGCGGCAACCCATCCGTGCCGTTCCGGGCCACTTCCACCTGGCCTTCGACGACGAGGAAGAGGCTGTCGCCCAAATCCCCTTCATGGAAGATGACCTCGCCGGGGACGCAGTGGCGCGTCCGGGCCAGCTCCGCCAGACGGTCCAGCTCCACGGGAGAGAGCATCTCGAACAGCGGTGAGGCGGCGATGACGGCCAGCTTCTCCATGGTCCCCTCGGAGCCCGCGCTGGGTACACCGGCGCCGGAGCCTACCCCGTCGGCGAGAAGACGAAGGGGTAGGAAACGGTGGCGGCGGACTCGGGTTTGAACGGGAACACCCAGCCGCGGATGGCGGCGCGGATGCAACTGGCCACCGCCTCGCTGCCGAGGGTGTTCTCGTCGATTTCGAAGTCCCCCACTCGGCCGGACGGGGTGATGGAGAAGCGCACCACCACCTTGCCCTTGAGGTTGGGGTTTCGCTTGAGCTCCTTCTCGTAGCAGCTCTGGATGGCGCCCTTGCGCGCGCGGACGTAGCGGGCGAGCGCGTCGCGGTCCACGTCGGAGCTGTCGACGTCCGGCGTCGCGTCCTGCACGCGGCCCTTCACTTCGACTTCCTTCTTCGTGCCCAGGTCCACCTTGCCGCCGCCCTGGGTGCCCAGCTCGCCGATGCCCGTCACGGTGCCGGTGCCACCGCCGCGCGGGCCGTTGCCCTTGCCGACGGAGGCCTCGTTGGCCACGCCCACGCCGCCAGCGCCCTGGAGCGCGGCGACGATGTCGCTGCCACCGCTGGCGCTGCCCAGCACGTCCTGGAACGCGCCGGTGCCGGAGCCCTTGGAGCCGAGCATCTTCAACAGGCCCTTGTCGGAGACCTTCTTCACCATCTCCGCGTGGCGCTCGGCGGCGGCGGCCGCGGGCTTCTCCGACGCGGGCTTGTCCGCGCCGTCCTTCGGCTCGGGGGGCTTGACGTCTTCCTTCGGCGTCTCTGCGGGGCCCGGCGTGGCGGGCTTCGCGGTCTCGATGGGGCGCTGGGGGATGATGGCGCGCACGAAGCGGTCATCGAGCTGATCCAACGCCAGCTCCTGCTCCTTGGGTGCCTCCGCGGAGAGGATGATGGCGGCGCCGGAGAAGTGGACGAGCAGCGAGGCGGCGAGGATGCCGAAGAAGACGCGGTCCATCGTCTTCCAGCGGCTGACGCGGATGTCCGAGGGCATCAGCGGACGTGCTTCCTCGGCCTTGGGCGCGACGAACTGGAAGAAGAGGGTGGCGTCGCCCAGCTCCACCTTGCCGCGAGCGGTCTCCTGGAGGGGGAGGACGTAGAGGTCGCCCCGGCGCGAGGCGAGCCCCTGGGAGCGCAGGGCGTCGAAGTCCACGTCGGAGGAGCCGAGGTTGACGCGACCCTTCATGAACTCGTTGATGACGAGCAGGAACTGGTGGCCCTGGTTCTCGAACACGCTGAAGCGCGCGGGCCTGTCGTCCGAGGCGGGCAGGACGATGGTGTTGCGCGCGTCATGGCCGATGGTGACGCTCTCGCGCCGGACGTGGTGCTCTTCGACAATCTGGCCGTTCTGGATGAGGCCGACGCGGAGCAGCTTGGAAGATGACGGGGCGGCCATGGCCTAGAAGGGCTCCTGCTCGACGCTCTTCTCGACCTTGGGCACGAAGCTCTCCGTGCGGTTGAGGTCGTCGAAGCTCAGGTTGGAGCGGGGGAGGATGTAGAAAGCCTGGGGCTTCTGGATGCGGCCCTCGACGGTGAGCGCGTCCAGGCGGATGACCTTGCGAGGCGCCTTCTTCGCGGGCGCCGCTTCGCTGCTCGACGTGGCTCCGCCAGTGCCGGGCGCGGCGGACTTGCCAGCGTCCTGCGCGAGCACGGGCGCGGCGGTGAGGAGCACGAAGAGGGCGAAGGTGGCGCGCATGGCGGTCCTAGTTCTTGTCGGTGGCCAGCTTACCCGAGCCGCTCTTCGAGGGCGCGGTGCCGGAAGCGGGCTTGGGCTGGGACACCGGCGCGGGGGGGCGAGTTCCCTCCGAGGGTGCTCCGACGTGCGCGGAAGGTGCTGGGGTGGGGGCCGGCGGAGTGGGCACCGCGCCGGGGTTCTCGGAGCCTGATGGAGCGGTCTGCTCGGGTGGGCTGGCCGGAGCGGATGCGCCCTGCACGGGCGGCGTCGAAGTGGAGGCCGTTCCCTTGTCCGCGGGGGCGGCCTGCGCGGGTGGGGCGGTGGTCGGCGCGTTGTTCTCGGTGGCCTGTTTCGCCTGCTCGCGCTGGGCCTTCTCCTGCTCGGCGGCCTTGCGGAGCTGGTCCTTGCGTTCGCGCTCCAGGCGGCGCTCCTCGCGCTCGATGCTCTTGCGCGCGTCCTTCGTGTACTGAGGGATGCGGTTGTCGCGACCACCCTGGGCTTCGTAGCGCTCGAAGTAGGTGAGGGCCGTCTTGTACCGCTGGATGGGGTCCACCCCCGGGGGCTCCACGTCGAGGAACAGGATGGCGAGGTTGAAGAACGGGTCGGGCTGACCGGGGAGCAGCACGAGCACCTGCTCGTACTCGGCCTTGGCGCGCTCGAACTCCCCCTGTCCCCGGTAGGCATTGCCCAGGTTGAGGCGCGCGGCGGCGAAGTCGGGAGCGGCTCGCACCGCTGCTTCGAACTCGGTGACGGCGGCCGGGTAGTCCTGGGCCTCGTTGAGCAGCGCGCCGAAGTTGTTGCGTGCCTCGGCGAAGTCGGGCCGGAGCTTCGCGGCCTCCTTGAACTCCTCCAGGGCCTGCGGGCCCACCTTCAGCGCCAGGTACACCAGCCCCAGCGCATTGCGAGTGGCCGCGTCGCCGGGCGCGATGTCCCGCGCGTTCTCCAGCACCATGCGCGCCAGCTCGTGTTTGCCCTCGCGGTAGTACACCTGCGCGAGCACCTGCATGGCGCGAGTGTGGCGCTCATCGAACTTGAGGGCCTGCTTCGCCTCGGTGGCCGCGGGCCCCAGCTTCTTCTGCTGAAGCAGGGTGATGGCCAGCGCCGTGTGCAGTGGCGGCGAGTCCTGCTTCGTCTCCACCAACCCGCGCAGCTCCGTCTCCAGCGCCGCGGAGCGGCCCGTGCGTCCGTACAGGCGCGCCAGGCAGTCCCACGCGGACTCCTGCTCGGGAGCCACCGCGAGCGCCTGACGATACGAGCGCTCCGCGTCCTCGTGCCGCCCCAGCCGCTCCTGGACGATGCCGAGGTTCGTCCACGCGTAGTCGAGCTGCGGGTTCTGCGTCACCAGCGCGCGCAGCGCCGTCTCCGCCGCCGTCAGCTCTCCGGCCCGCGCAATCGCCACGGCCTGCTCGAAGTCCTGCGCCGCGCTGCGGGGCGGAGGCGCGACGACGGTGGGGACGGGCGCGGCCTTGGAGTCCGCATCGGCCGTTGCCTCGACGGGCGCCTCGGCCGTGGGGCGCGTCTCCGGGCTGGAGGCACACGCGGACAGCCACAGGCCCGAGGACAGGAACAGCGCGGTGAGGGCCGAGGCCCCCGGCATGCGTGGCGAGAAGCTCACGGCTTGGCTCCCCCGGTGATGCGGCTCTCGTCCGCCGACGCGGGGCGGGCGGGCCCGCTCACGCTGCCGATGAGCCCATCCGGATAGGCGGCGTCGGACGCGAGCGCCTGCTTGGGCTCCTTGAGCACCGGGTACTCCTTGGGCCGGAAGCGGTTGAGGGACTCCAGCGTGCGCCGCGTCCACTCGTTGGAGACGCGATTCTTGCGAGCCTCCGCCAGGGCGACGGCGTAGCTCTCCACCGCCGCGTCCTCCAGCTCCGCCGTGTTCTGCGCGAGCAGGTCCTGGTACGTCACCACCGCGTCCTCGCCCAGCCGCTTCACGTCGGGCGGCACGGGCGTTTCGATGATGGTGTTGGCGAAGCGCTCCAGCGCGTAGCCGGAGCGGTAGGCCGCCGCGAGGGACCACTCGAGCTGCTTGTACGGATAGACGCGCGAGTACGCGTCCTTCACCGTCTTCACCGCCGCGCGCTTCACCGCGAAGCTGCGCACCAGGGCCTTGCCCCAGCCTCCAATCTTCAGCTTGTCGAACCTCTGCAGCTCCGCCTCCGCCAACTGGAAGCGTCCATACGCCGCCGCGTTCGCCGCGAGGGGATGGGTGTCCGGCTTGAGCTTGCGTCGGTCGAACTCGCTCGCCGCCTGGGTGTACGCGCGCTGGGCTTCCTTCTCGTCGCCGAGCTTCTGGTGCGCGTCACCCATGCGTCGGTGCGCGTCCACCACGAGCTCCACCTGGCCGGGCTTGTTGGCGAACTTGCGCACGAACTCCTGGAGCGCGCGGACCTCTCCGCGAGGGTCGCCCTGCTTCTCCAACAGGATGGCCGCGCGGTACTGGTTCTTCGGCGCGTCCTCGGCGGCGGGGAACAGCTCCGCGTAGCGCAGGAACGTGGCCGCGGACTCCGCGTAGCGCTGCTGGCCTTCGAGCAGTCGAGCGGTGTTGAAGAGCGCCGCCTCCCGGTCCTTCGATGCGGGGTAGTCCTTCACCAGCTTCTGGTAGCTGACGACGGCCTTGTCGAAGTCGTAGGACTTCTCCGCGTTCACCGCCACGCGGAACAGCGCCGCGTCCGCGAGGGGGGAGGACGGGTACTCGCGATAGATGCGCTCGTAGAGCTTCATCGCGGAGTCGAAGCGCCGGGTGTTCTCGTGCGCGACGGCGGCGTTGTTGAGGGCCTTGTCCGCGAACTCGTGCCGGGGCTCCTCGTCGACGAGCTGGATGTACTTGCGCGCGGCCTCCTCGTGATTGCCCTCGGCCAGGAGCTGGTCCGCGAGCTTGAAGCGGCCCGCGAGCTTGAACTTCACCAGTTGCTTGTGGAGGTCGCTGGTCGGGTCGATGACCTGCGTGTTGCTGGCCAGCCTCGCGCTGACCTCCTCCACGCTGCGCCAGTCCTTGTCGATGAGGAACGTCTCGACGGTGAGGTTGGTGGCGTAGCGGGCCACCTCGCTCTTGGGCCACGTCTGGATGATGCGCTCGAAGCGCTTGCGGGCCTCGGGGAAGTCGTCGTGCGCGTAGTACAGCTCCGCGGCCTTGTAGGCGATGCCCGCGGCCTTCGCGTCGCGCGGCAGGAGCGCCACGTACTTGTCGGAGGCCGACACCAGCTTCTGCTCGGTGGGCGTCAGCGGCACGGGCTTCACCGCCGAGCCCTCGGGCCGCTCGGTGGAGCGCAGCGGCTTGAGTTCCGGCGTCTTGCCGGACTGGATGTCCTTCGCGAGCAGCTGCTGCCACGCGAGCACCGCGCTGTGCGCCGCCTCGTCGCGGTGCTTCTCGCTCACGCCGGTGTCGCGCACCAACTCGTAGCTCTTCGCGGCCTCGGCGAACTGGAAGGAGAAGTAGAGGCACTCCGCGTAATAGAAGCGCATCTCGCCCGCGCTCTTGCTGCGCGGGAAGCGCTCCAGGTACGTGCCGTAGGCGCGCGCGGCGGTGGCGAAGCCCGTGCTGGCCTGCTCGAACTTGCCCTCCTTCTTGAACACCAGCGCCTGCTGGTGGTGGAAGGTGGCGCTCGTATAGAGGCTCTTCTCGACGAGCGTGTTGGCTCGCGAGAGCGCGTCGGGGTCTCCCTGGTTCTTCGCGTACCAGGCCGTGCCGGGTTGATAGAGGCTGGCGAGCCGCTCCGACTCCGTGAAGGACTCCGCGAGCAGCCGGTCCCGCTCGTAGGCCAGGACGATGCGCTGCTGGAGTTCCGGCGCGTCCGGCGCCATGGGTTCCTGCTGGAGCACGCGCTGATACGCCGCGATGGCGGCGGGGTGGTTCGTCTGGTCGAAGTAGACGTTGCCCAGCCGGCGGTAGACGTCCGCCTCGTAGGGCTTGGGGCCGCGCTTCGCGAAGAGGGCCTGGGCGCGAGGCAGTCCGCCCCACGTCTCGTCCGCCAGCGAGATGGCCACGTACTGGAGGGCCTCGTCGCGCAGGTCTCCGCCAGCCTCGGCCTCGCCCTTCGCGACGCGCTGGGCTTCGTAGAAGTCCACCAGCGTGAGGAAGGACTCCACCGCTTCGTCGAAGCGGTCCATCCGGTAGTACGTCCAGCCCAGCTTGTAGAGGGCCTTGTCGTAGAGCGGATGCAGCGTGTCGCGGGCGGCGGCCTCGAAGGCCTGCGCGGAGCGGGGCAGGGCCTGCGGGTCCTTGTAGTTGTCGAACCAGTACTCGCCGATGCGGACCCACGCCTCGGTGGCGAAGCGGCTTCGCGGATAGCGGGCGATGAGCTGCTGGTAGGTGCGGAAGCTCTCGTCGACCTGTTCCTGCTCTTCCAGGCAGTAGCCCAACAGGTACCAGGCGCCGTCGTTGAGGCGGTAGGTGGGGTAGTCCTTCAAGAGCCGGCGGTACAGCGCGATGGAGTCCCCGTAGTCCTTCTTCGGCTCCACGGGGAAGGCCGAGTCGGGGTTCTTGTCGTGGGCCTCCAGCCGGTCTCGGTACTCCTTCATCGCCAGCTGATGCTCGTCCTGCGAGCGCTCGTAATAGAGCTCCGCCAGCCGGAACATCACGTCCGGCGTGTAGCGCGGCTCCTGCGGGTAGCGGCGGAGGAACTCCTCGAAGCGGACGATGGCCTCCATCCGCTCCTTGCGCTCCTGGGCCTCGAAGTCCCGGATGACCTTCTCGTACGAGGACGCGAGCGAGTCGCGCTTCTGCTCGTACTTGCGCTCCATCAGGAGCTGCACCTCGCGGCTGAACTCGCGAGACTCCTCGTCATACGTGCGCAGGGCGCGGCTGACGTCCTGGAGCAGCGCCTCTTCCTCGGGCGTGCGGCCCAGGCCCGTCAGGTAGCCCGCGGCCGGTGTCCCGGAGGGACTCTCCGCCTGGGCGGGGGAGGGGGCTTGCGCGGCGGTGTCCGGCGCCTGGGCGGCGGCGGGCAGCGAGGCCACGGAGAGCAGCACCGCGAGCACGCGCCGCATCACCGTCCCTCCTCCGACAGCACGTCACGGAAGTCGGCGTCCAGCGCGCGCAGCGCCTCGGCCTTCTGCGCGGACACCTTCTGGATGTTCGTCGTCTTGTCCTGCTTCTCGGTGAAGGCCACGTCCACCACGCCCACGTCCGCCTTGAGCACCAGGTCGTAGAACTGCCGACGCACGCGCCGGATGCTGTCGTAGGCGATGCGGCCCACCAACTGCTTCGCGTTGCCGGACACCGCGGCGACCTCGGCCTCGTAGCGCTCCAGCAAGTGCTGCTCGGCCAGCACCTTCGCGCGGATGCGCTGTCCTCGCTGGTCCACCTGGGTCCGCAGCGCGGCCTGGGCCTCCGCCACGCGCTTGCGCAGCGCCTCGCCTCGCTCCCGCACCTGATGCGAGTGCGTCAGCACCGCAGTGGGAGACTGTCGACGCTCCGCTTCACTGAGCACCTCGTGCTCGGAGCGCAGCGCCGCCGCGTAGCGGCCACGAATGGCCTGTTCCCCGGAGAGGGACGCCGCCGCGCTGTTGCGCTCATCCGCGAGCCGACCGCGCGTCCGGTCCAGCTCCAGTTGGAGATCATTCAGCGTCTGGACCTCGGCCTGGAGCTGCACCAGGAACTCTTGTTCCTCGTCGGGTGGCGTCTGGCGAAGCAGCCGCGTGTCATCCACCCACTTGCGCACCGCCGAGGCGATGGCATGCAGTCCCTGAATCTCCGTGCCCAGCCGGAAGGCCTCGCGGTCCACCGCGTCCACCCGGGTCTGCATGCGGCGCAGCCGCTCCTCCAGCCCCTTCTGCGTGGTGGGAAGCGTGGCGAAGCGGGCGGCCAGCGCATCGCGCTCGCGGCGCAGGGGCGCGAGTCGGTCCCGCTCCTGCGAGGTGAGCGACGGCTCCAGCGCGAGTCCCTCCACTTCCACCAGCGTCGACTCGGCGTGCGTAATGGCCGTCTCCACCGCGTCCGCGCGCGTGAAGCCCTCTTGCAGCTCCGGGAAGGTCTCAAGCTTCCGCGAGTCCAGCGCGCGAAGGATGCGGGCCGCCAGCTCGCGTGCGTCGACGGCGCCCTTCTTCCCGGTGTCGATGTCGCCCACCATCTTCACCGCGCGGCTCACCTCGCGCTCGGTGGAGGCGTACTTCAGGGCCAGGGGCGGCAACAGCGTGCGCACGTCCGGGACGGTGTCCGTGCGCGCCAGGAGCCGCTCGAAGTACGCGACGGGGTCCCGGTTGGCGTTCAAGAGGGCGTCCACCTTCTCGCGCACGGGGCGGAAGGTTCCGATGAGTTCGTCGTAGGACGCGATGGCCTCGTCGTACCGCTTGAGCTTCTGGAGCAGGTGTCCCTGGAGGAGCTTCGCGTCGGGCGCGAGCCGCGAGTCGGGGGCGACGAGCAACAGGATGTCGACGGCGTTCTTCGCCTCCTGGTGGTTGCCCTTGCGCACCTGCGTCCACGCGATTTCGTAGAGCGACTCCGGAAAGGACTCGCTGTCCTGCGACACCTGGCCGTAGCGGTCCAACGCCTCGTCGAAGCGGCCTGCTTCGTACAGGAGCCGTCCCAACGACATCAGCGACAGCTCGCGGATGCGCCGCGTGTCCGTGTCCGCCGTCGAGCGGGTGACGGGCTTGCCCGGCGTCGCGGTGGGCGCGGAGCCTCCCTCGTTCGACAGGGGCGTGAGGAGCTGCTGGAACTGTAGGATGGCCAGGGGCAGCTCGCCGGCCTGCATCGACAGCACCGCCATGTGGTAGCCGGCCTGGAGCTGATACGGGCCGCCATGGGCCTGGGCCAGCGGCGAGAAGGCCGAGCGTGCGCGGGCGATTCTCTCGGAGGCAGGCAGGTCGCTGCGGCGGAAGAGCCACTTCGCCTGGACGTACTGCACGTCGGGAGGAAGCTGGCCGCCGAACAACGTGCGCGCCTGCTCGACGTAGGTCTCGACGTCGTCGAACAGGTTCAACCGTCCGGAGATGGCCAGGTAGCGCGTGAGCGCGTCACGGTGGCGCGCGGTAGGCGTGGGCTGCGACAACAGCTCGCGCAGGTAGAGCCGCGCGCCGATGTCGTTCTTCTGCTGGTAAAGCGCATCCGCGAGGAAGAAGAGCGCGTCCGCGTAGCGCGGGTGGCTGCGGAACGCCGGGTCGCTCACCAGGTCGTAGAAGTGGACGGAGGCCGCGCTCCAGTCGCCGAGCAGGTACTGGATTTCCGCGTCGGAGTAGCGCCGCGAGCGGGCCTGCTCTTCATCGGGCTCCGGGCGCTGGCTGTACTGTGTCTCGACGAAGCGCAGGCTCTCCTCGGCGACCTGGAGCTGCTGCTCCACGGAGGACAGGCGCTGCTCCAGCTCCTGGGGAGTCGGAGGTGGCGGGGGAGGCTCGGCGGCAAAGGCGGAGGCGCCCCCCACGAGGCTGAGCGCGAGGGCGAGAGCGCGAAGCGACACGTTCACCGGCGGACCCCTACCGCGCTTCAGTGGAGGTGGCGGCGGGAGGGCTTCCGCCCGCTTCGCCGTCGATGCGGGGCGCCGTGTCGCGCGACAGCTCGATGTCGTAGCGCACCGCGGGCCGGTCCTTCATGTCCAGCGTGAGGCCGCCCTGCTCGTAGCCCACCACGCGCACCGTGGACACCTTTCCTGGCTCCGCGTTGAAGGTGTAGCTGGATTGCACCTTGAACTTGTAGCCCTCCAGATAGCTGAACACGCCGAAGCCGCCGCCCCGATAGACGAGCCGCACCGCGAGCTGGTGCTGCCCCGGGACGATGCGCCCGTTGAAGACCTCGAACTGCTCGCGCTTGCTCAGCTCTTCGCCCTGGATGTCGACCTGCGTGAAGATGGGCGCGCCATCCAGCGCGTACGTCACCGACTCCAGGATGAAGGAGCTGCCCATCTCGTTCTTGTGGACGATGAGCGCGCGAGCACCGGTGGTGACGTCTCCGCCCAGCACCGTCTCCTGGAGCAACAGGAGTCGGGCCTTGGAGCGGTAGATCTTCTCCTTCAGGTCGACGACCTGCTCCTCCAGCGTCTTCACCCGCGTGTTGAAGGCTTCATCCGCGGTGCTGTCGCCTTCGGAAGGGGCCACGGGAGGCGCCTCGGTGCTCGAGGCGGCGGCGGGCGCCGTGGGGCGCGGCTCCTGCGCGAGCGCCGCCCCACAGAGGGTGGCGCTCACGAGCGCGAGGAGGCGGAGGGTGGCGGCTGCGACACGCACTGTGCGACCTCAGGAGGCGGACGGCCCGGCCCGTCGGCAGCAGGTTGTAACACCCTTGGCCGCGAGGCGTCTTCTCACCCGCGGTACGGGAGTTGACTGCCCGGCTGCTCCCGGCTCAGCCGCCTTTCTTCAGCTCCGTGAGCACCAGCTTCGCCACGGCCTTGAGCGTGTCGAACACACCCACGCCCGTGGGCGCCACGGCCTGATACTCGGGGATGTTGCGCGGGTTGATGGCCTTGCGCATCTCCTCCGGCGTCACCGCGTTGGGCAGGTCGCGCTTGTTGTACTGGAGGACGTACGGAATCTTGTTCAGGTCGTAGCCCTGCTCGGCCAGGTTCACACGGAGGTTTTCAATCGACTCCATGTTCGCCTCCATGCGCTCGATCTGACTGTCGGCCACGAACACGACGCCGTCCACGCCCTTGAGGATGAGCTTGCGGCTGGCGTCGTAGAACACCTGGCCGGGCACCGTGTAGAGGTGGAAGCGCGTCTTGAAGCCGCGGATCTCACCGAGCGACAGCGGCAGGAAGTCGAAGAAGAGCGTGCGGTCCGTCTCGGTGGAGAGGGAGATGAGCTTGCCCTTCGTCTCGGCCGCCGTCTTGTTGTAGATGTACTGGAGGTTGGTCGTCTTCCCGCAGAGACCCGGCCCGTAATAGACAATCTTGCAGTTGATTTCGCGGGATGAGTAGTTGATGAAGGACATGGCTTCCCGGGTTACTCGCTGAAGAGGTTGTCGATATCGTCGTCGGAGATCTCGGCGAACGGCGACCCGGCACCCGGGCTGTCCGTCTTCTTCACCAGACTCTCGAAGATCTTCGTCAGCTCGTCGCTGGCCTTCTTGATGCGCAGGCGGACGAGGCCGAGGCTGGTGCGGTTGTCGAAGATGACGACCAGCACGACCCGGCTGCCGACGATGGTCATGTAGAGCGAGTCCTTCGCCCCCTCATGGAACTGGTTGGGGAACTCGTTCTCACCGATCAGCTTGGCGAGTCCGCCCATCGCCGCCACGTTGCCGGCCGTCAGCGAGGCCAGGGACGTGGTGTCGATGTTCTGCGTCTGCCCGGCCGAGGAGATGAGTTGCCCGTTCTTGTCGACGAGGAACACCACCTTCGCGTTCGCGTCCTTGGTGAGCCGGTCGCAAACGGCGTTGATCTTGGTGAACTCCTCTTCGTACATCACCAGTTGCGTGCCCATGGGCGTATGCGCTCCTCAGCGTTCGCTCGCCCGTCTCACGGCAACACCCCGATTGTTTCTGGAGTGAATCCCGGAGGTTAGACGAGGCGCTACCGACCGTGAGGATGCTTAGCAAAGCCCCTCCACTCCAGCAAGAAGCCATCCGTTCCTCCCGGTGAGAACGCGGCTCGTCCGCTGCCCCCGCCACCCAGGGGGTCCTCGTCAAGCGTCTTTCTGGGTCCCCGGATGACGCCGGTTTGGGAGTGTTCGCGGCTTTCTCTATACTCCGCCGGGCTTTGACGCCCCCACGCCCCCTTGCCCCCATCCTGGCGCGTCTGGCGCCCTTGCTGTTGGTGCTGGTCAGCTCCCCGTCCGTCCGGGCGGAGGAGGTGCGCGAGCGAGCCTCGCTGCGCCTGCGCTACGGCGTGGCCCTCCGCAATGGTGCCCAGGCGGATGTAGGGCCTGGGCTCACCTACGACGGCTTCACCCCGAATGATCTGGCGGCGGTGGGCTCGGTCTGGGCGGGTTCCTGGCTGGGTGGGTGGGCAGCGGTGCAGCGCGAGGGCTTCGACTTGAAGGAGGGCTCCTTGCGGATCACCGGGGGCAGCCTTTTGCGGGCGTCGGTGGGTCCCAAGGTGCGCACCTGGTTGGGGCCGGTGCGGGCGGAGGTGGGCGCGGGCTATGGATATGCGCAGTTGCCGCACTTCGGTGCGTCCTCGGAGCCGGTGCTGTCGCGAGGGGTGCGGCACGCGGCGCTGGTGAGCGGGAGCCTGCGGCTGCCGCTGTTCACCCGGTTGGAGGTGGAGGCGCGGGGCGAGGTGCCGGTGTCGTTGGCGGTTCGTGACTCGGCTGGGGCGAAGGCGGAGGCGAAGGGTTTTGCCGCGGGTGGCGCGCTCCTGTTCCCGCTGACGGGCACGCAGCGCTGGTCCGGCACGCTGCTCGTGGACTTCCAGCACGTGCAGGACACGGTGACGCTCGCGGATGGGACTCGGTCCGAGCAGCGCATGCGTCGGGTGGGCGCGGCGCTGGAGCTGACCTGGAATGATGCGCCCGAGTTCCGGGCATCGGAGCCGCTGCCTCCTGAGCGGGTGCCGGCGGGAGGCCTGTCGCTCCAGGTGCTGGACGCGGAGTCGGGCGCGCCGCTGGCGGGAGCGCGGGTGGTGCTGGTGTCGGCAGGCGTGGAGAGCGCGCCGCGCGAGGCGGATGCGCAGGGCTCGCTGGAGAACGTGGAGCTGCCGCCAGGTGACGTCGTGGCTCGGGTGAGCGTGGATGGCTACGAGCCCGCGGAGGGTCGAGTCACCGTGGAGGACGGTGGGCGGGTGGCGCTGTCGGTGCGCGCGCGCAAGCTGCCGCCTCCCACGGGGGGCCTGAAGGTGACGGTGGTGAGCGCGGGCAACGGGGTACCGTTGCCGGGGGTGCGGCTGACGGTGGGGGCCGTGGAGGTGCGCACGGACATGAGGGGCGAGGCGTGGGTGAAGTCGCTGCCGCCAGGGCCCGTGGCCGTGGTGGCGAAGTCGCCGGGCTATCGGGTGGCGGAAGAGGCGGCCATCATCATCGCGGGGCAGGAGACGGCGCTGTCCGTGCCGCTCGCCTCGGAGCGCAAGGGCGAGCCCGCGACGCTCACGGGCCAGGTGCGCAGTGCTCGGGGCGGAAAGCCCATCGCGGCCACGCTGCTCATCCCGCAGGCGAAGGTGAAGGCGCGCACGGATGCGAAGGGTGCGTTCACCTTCAAGGTGCGCGGTGGCACCTACCGCATCACCATTTCCGCGCGCGGCTACCTGTCGCAATCCAAGCTCGTCACCTTGAAGGATGGAGAGCAGGCCATCTTCAACGTCGACCTCTTCCCGAGGCAGCGGCGGTGAGTGACACGCTTCCCAGGCTCGCTGTCCTCGCGGAGGGAGGGCGGGCAGGTCCTCTGCGATATCGGTCTCCCGCGGAGGCCGAAATTGTGCGCCGCACGCGGTCCTCGCTCGGTCGTCTCGCTGAAGGAAGTCGCGCAGGCCCGCCTCAACGTCGACCTCTTCCCGAGGCAGCGGCGGCGGTGAATGACCCGCCTCCCTGGCTCGTTGCCTCGCTGAGGGAAGGCGAGCAGCCCTCTTCCATGTCGATTTCATCCCGAGGCCTCAACGGTGAGTAACGCGCGTCCCTGGCTCCTGGTCCTCCTGCTCGTCGCGACGGCCTGCGACGAAGAGGCGACCACTCCGTCCAGCCCCGTCGCTGAGGCTCCTGCCTCGCCCGACGCGGGACCCTCCGTGGAGCTGGCTCGCCTGGAGGGCCTGTCCGGCGAGGTGCTGGTGGAGCGCGGTGGCAAGAAGGTCCCCGCGCGGGAAGGCCCGCTGTACTCGGGTGACGCGCTGGAGACGGGCGCGACGGGCGCGGCGACGATGCGCTTCGCGGACGGGCGCTCGGTGGAGGTGGGCTCCGACGCACGCGTCGGCGTGGGCGAAGAGGCCGGGAGCGTGGTGCTGACCGTGGAGCGCGGCATCGTGCTGTCGCGAGTCCCCGCGCGCCCGGCCGGCGCTCCCTCGAGTGGCAAGAAGGTGTCGCTGACACTGCTGACGCCCTTCGGCCTCACGCGCGTGGGCTCCGAGCCCAGCGAGGTGAGCGTGCAGGTGACGAAGGACTCCGGCCGCGTGGAAGTGAAGCTGGGCGCCATCGAGTTCGTGTCCAAGGATGGCCAGCAGCTGCGCGCGTCGGAGGGTGACTCGGTGGAGGTGTCGGCGGGTCGAGCGGAACTGCTGCTGCGCGGCTCGCGGCTCGTGGAACTCTCACCCATTCCGGTGACGGTGCGGCTGGGCTCGGGGCGCGCGGAGATGCGCGGCAAGGGCGCGAAGCGTTGGCGTCCGGTGCGCACGGATGGCGACGTGCTGGCGCCGGGAGATGGCGTGCGCACGCGCGGCAGTGGCACGGCGGAGTTGATGCTGCAGGGCTCGTCCTCGCAGCTCTCGCTGGGGCCCTCGGCGGAGATGGTGCTGGAGGGCGCGGGGCAGGGGGGCACGCGGGACGAGGCCCGGATGGACCTGCGCCAGGGTGGGCTCGGTGTCCAGCTCGCGCAGGGACGCGAGAGTCGTGTGGTGCTGCCCGGGCTCACGCTGGAGGGTGACGGCGCGTCGCGACTGGCGGTGCGGCGCACCTCGACGGGCTATCTGGTCGATGCGCACACGGGGCGGGTGACGCTGGTGCGCGGGGACGTGCGCCAGCCGCTGCGTGCCGGAGAGCGAGCGACGGTGACAGGCGAGACGGGCGAGGCGCGCATCGAGGCGCTCGGACCGGCGCCCCTGCTGCTCGGCGAGGGAGACGGCACGGAGGTCTACCACCAGGGGATGCCCGAGGTGGCCATTGGCTGGGAGAAGGAGGGGGAGGTGACGGTGGAGGTGGCCTCGGACGAGGCCTTCACGCGGCCCCTGCTGTCCGGCACGGTGTACCAGTCCTTCGTCAACGTCCCGGCTCCCGCGCGCGGCCTGCTGTACTGGCGGGTGCGTGGCAAGGACGGCAAGGAGCTCGTGAAGGGCAGCGCGACGTTCGCCCCGGAGCGGCTCGGCGGAGACCTGGACCGCGTGCGCAACGTGGTGCCGGAGGGGCTGGAGAAAACGACCATCTTCTATCAAGACAAGCCGCCGTCGGTGACGTTCACCTATGCGGAGGAGGCGTCGGCGGCGCGGTACAAGGTGGCGGTGTATCGGGTGGGCGCGCTGGAGAAGCCAGTGGCCGAGCGCACGGTGACGGAGGCTCGCGCGGCGCTGGACGCGGGCGCGCTGGGAGAGGGCAGCTACCTCTGGTCCGTCACGCCGCTGTCCGCGACGGGCGAGCAACTGAAGGGGGGACGGATGAACAAGCTCGAGCTGGTGTACGACAACTCAGTACCGATGCTCCTGGTGTCGCAGCCGCGCAACGGCCAGCGGGCCGCGTCGAAGGTGAGGACCACGGGCGTGGCGCCCGTGAATGCGCGCCTGTCCATCAATGGACGTCCCGTCTCCCTGGATGGCAAGCACCGCTTCGATACCTGGGTGGAGCCAGTGGGCGCGCCCCCGTTGCTGGTGTTTAAGATGACCCGTCCCGGTGCTCCGGATGTTCATACGGTCCGCACCCTGAGACAGCGAGGGCCTTGAGGATGTCACCCACCCAGACGACACATCCTGGCTCCGAGGACGCGCCGCCGCCGCTGTTGCGCCCGTATGGGCCCTACGTGCTGGTTCGGAAGCTGGCCGAGGGCGGCATGGCGGAGATCTTCCTCGCCAAGCTGCTGGGCGCGGACGGCTTCGAGCGCAACGTCGTCATCAAGCGGATGCTGCCGCACCTGTCGAGCATCCCTGACTTCGTGGAGATGTTCCGGGACGAGGCGCGGCTGGCCGCGAAGCTCACGCACCCCAACATCGTCCAGATTCAGGAGTTGGGCTTCACCGAGGGCTGCTACTACATCTGCATGGAGTACCTCGCGGGCGAGGACTTCTCCACGACGCTGCGGCTGGCCGGTCGTCGGCGGCAGTATCTGCCGTTCCCGATTGTGCTGCGGGTGCTCATCGATTCGGCGCGAGGGCTGCACTACGCGCACGAGTTCACGAATGACATGGGGCAGCCGCAGAACGTGGTCCACCGCGACGTCTCTCCGTCGAACCTGTACCTGACGTATCAGGGGCAGGTGAAGGTGCTGGATTTCGGCATCGCCAAGGCCGAGTCGCGGCTCGCCAACACGCGCACCGGCGTCGTGAAGGGCAAGTACATGTACATGGCGCCGGAGCAGGCGAAGGGCGGGGAGGTGGACCGTCGCGCGGACATCTTCGCGCTCGGCGTCAGCCTGTTCGAGGCACTCACGCACGTGCGGCCCTTCTCGCGAGAGAACGACCTCGCGGTGCTCAACGCGCTCTTGCACAACGAGTTCAAGCGCCCGCGCGAGCTGCGGCCCGACCTGCCCGTCGAACTGGAGGCCATCGTCCTGAAGGCGATGTCTCCGTTTCCGGAAGACCGTCACCCCACGGCGGAGGCGTTCGCCGAGGACCTGGAGGCCTTCCTCGGCGAGCACCTGAGCGCCGCCGGCACGCCGCAGCTCAGCGCGTTCCTCCGCTCCCATTTCGGCGAGGAGCGCTTCACGGAGCGCACCCGCATCCCCACGCTGGCCTCGCTCTCCGCGGCCCTGGGGGTCGTGACGCAGGCCACCGGGTTGATGGAGACGGGGACGAACGTGGTGGGCGCTCCGGTCTCCGTGGGCGGAAGCACCGATGTCGCCACCGCGCGCGCCTGGGGGGCCCGTTCCCCCGCGTCGTCATCGGGACTGGTGCCCGCCGCGACGAAGACGCCGGCCACCGAGACCTCCGTTCCACCCGTCGAGGCCCCGCGTTCCCGAGGCTGGCGTCCGCTCGTCGTCGGCCTCGCGGGAGGCTTGCTGCTCGCGAGCGTGGGGCTCGTGGGATACCGGCAGCTCGTCGCGCCCGCGTCGTCGGGTGGCGAGGTGGCGGCTCACGTGCCCACGGCTCCCGCGAATGACGTGAGCATGAAGGTCCAGAAGCCTGAGCCGGTCCCCGTGCCCACTCCGCCAGAGGTGGTGGCCGCGCCCGTGGGGACGACCGTGCAGGGGCCGGAGGCTGTCCCGACCACCCCTGAAGGTAATCCGCCAGCGGCCGTGGGAGCCCAGGCGGCGCTGCCGGGCAAGGGCGACGACGAGGTGGCCGAGAAGCCGCTGAAGGCGCCACCGGCCAAGAAGCGCATGACGCTGGGCGTGGGGGACATCACCCGCGTGGTGGAGAAGGGGCGCTCGCGCATCACCGCGTGCTTCGAGAAGAACCGCGCGGACCTGCCGACGAGCGAAGGGCAGGTGCAGGTGGAGTTCTCCATCGTCTCGTCGGGTGCCGTGCGTGCGGGCGTGCGCGGACCGCTGGCCGAGACGGCGGTGGGCCGCTGCCTCCAGTCCCAGGCGCAGCGGCTGCGCTTCCCGGCGCATCGCGACGAGGAGGTCAACGTACTGGTGCCGTTCGCCTGGCGGCTGACCCGGTAGGAAGCGCGGCGCCGGTGTTTGGCGCCGCGGGGTGCCTCAGAGGTCGCGGCGGGCGGACAGTGCCTTCGCCAGTGTGGCCTGGTCGGCGAACTCCAAATCACCACCCATGGGCAGGCCCTGGGCGATGCGGGTGACACGCAGACCCATGGGCTTGAGCAGTCGCGTCAGGTACAGCGCGGTGGCCTCGCCCTCGACGTCCGGGTTGGTGGCGAGGATGAGCTCCTCCACCCGGCTGTCGTTGAGGCGCTCCAGCAGTTCCTTGATGCGAAGCTGCTCGGGGCCCACGCCTTCGAGCGGAGACAGCACGCCGTGCAGGACGTGGTAGCGACCCTTGAACTCCCGGGTGCGCTCCAGCGCCATCAGGTCGGCGAAGGTCTCCACGACGCACAGCACGCGGTCGTCACGGCGGTGGTCGCGGCAGAAGCCACAGGTCTCCGTGTCGGTGAGGGAGAAGCAGCGCACGCACAGGTGCACCTTCTCCTTCACCTCTCGGATGGCCTGCGACAGGTCCGCGGCGTACTCACCGGGAGCACGCAGAATGTGGAACGCGAGGCGCTGGGCGGTCTTTTCGCCAATGCCCGGCAGCTTCGCGAGCTGGGCGACGAGGCGGTTCAGCGGATCGGGCGTCATCCGGTATCAGGTAACGCCGGGGATCTTGATGCCGCCGGAGATTTTGGCCAGCTCGCGCTGCATGTGCTGACGGCTGCTCGCCAGGGCGCCATTCACGGCGGCGATGATGAGGTCCTCGAGCATCGACGTGTCGTTCGGGTCGATGACTTCCTTGTTGATCTTGATGCTGCGGATCTCCTGGATGCCGTTGGCCACGACGGTGACGCGGCCATCGCCAGCCGTGGCCTCGACGGTCTCCTCGGCCAGCTGCTGCTTCCGCTCTTCAATCTTCTCCGTCAGCTTGTTCGCCTGCCGGATGAAGTAGTTCAGGTCGACGCCAGGCATGTGCTTCCTCGGTACTCGGGGGAGCGGCACCCTTCATGGGTCCGCTCGGGCGTGGAGTGTGGCGCGCACCCTACCGTTGCGCGGGGACAAAGTCAGGCGCTGTCGTCGGGAGCTTCGATTGGAGCGTCGGCGGGCGAGGCGGCGGCGGGGCGCTCGGGCTCGTAGATCTGGATGTGCTCGATTTCTCCACCCAGCCTCAGGAGCACGGCGCGGACCGAGGCGTGGTTGCGCACCTTGCTCTCGGTGTTCTTCTCGTGGGTGGCCCGGCTCTGTGCGTCACGCTCGGCGATGCTGAGCGAGGCCCGCGTGTCGTCTGCGGACACGTCCTGGAAGGACAGCTTCACCGCTCGGCCGAAGTGCTCGGCGAGGAGCTTGTCGATGATGGTCTTCCCCGCCGCGGCGGACACCGTCATCCGGTGCAGGCCGGCGGAGGGCAGGAAGCCGAGGATGATTTCCCCGGCCTTCATTGACACGAGTCGGCCGTTGGCGAGCGCGGTGCCGTGCCGGAGGGAGGAGGCCTTGACGCTCTCCACCGCGGCCCGCCAGCGCTCAATCAGCGGGAGGTTCGGGTTGTCGCGGCCTCGTGCCCCCGCGGGTGCGGGCGAGGTGGCGAGCACGGGAGGCGGCTCCGGCTCCGGCTCGGCGGCGGGAAGCTCGGGTTCGGGGATGCACTCGCCGGAGGCACAGCCGCCCGGGGAGGCTTCCTCCGGGTAGAAGCGCGAGTCCTCGTCGTCGACGGCCACGGACTCGGGCGGGCCCGGTGGGGCTTCCGGCTTGCGGACGTTGATGACGCGGACACTGGGCGCGGGCTCGGTGGTGCGAGAGAGCGGGGTGGCTCCGGCGTGAGGTCCGGGCGAGCCCACGGGCGCGGAGGGGGCGGTCCCGACGGAGGGTGGGGTGGCGGTGCCCTGGCGCAGGAAGGACAGGGGACGCGCGGCCGAGGGGGGCAGTCCGTCCAGCACGGGGCCCGAGGGCAGGGGAGTCTCGACGGCGAAGCCGCCGGGGCGAGGAGGGGCTTCCGTGCTGGTTTGCCCGCCCGTGGCATTGCGCAGGAAGGACAGGGGACGCGCGGCGGAGGGCGGCAGGCCGGCGATCACCGGGCCGGTGGCGGCGACGGGAGGCGCGACGGTGGGGGTCGGAGGTGGGCTCCACGCACCCGAGGGTCCTGAGTCTGATGTGCCGCCAGAGTGCTGAGGCAGCTCGATGTCATCCGGAGGCTCGGCCACGTAGTCCGACTCGTCGTAGCGCGAGGCTCCGAAGTCACGCGGCGCAGCCTGGACGTTTGGGGCCTGCGGGCCTTGTGCGGACTCGGCGTAGCGAGCGGTGTTGGCGT
Organism: Myxococcus sp. CA051A; assembly: GCF_013336705.1. Classification (NCBI taxonomy): domain Bacteria; kingdom Pseudomonadati; phylum Myxococcota; class Myxococcia; order Myxococcales; family Myxococcaceae; genus Myxococcus; species Myxococcus sp. CA051A. The sequence goes on from NZ_JABUMS010000020.1 coordinate 38,532, forward strand.
CGGGAGGAATCCCGTCCGAGTGCGGCGTCTGGCCCTCTTGCGTCGACTCGGTGAATCGAGCGGGCCCTGCACCGAGCGGTGCTTGAGGAACCTGGGTGTGCTCGCTGACTCGAGCCGCGCCCGTGTCGCGAGGTGCTCCCTGGGTCGACCACGGCGCATCCCCCCCTATCCGAGTATCGACATCGGAGAGAGGCCCGGACGCGCTTCCAGCGGGCGCCGGTACCGAAGGGGCACGCGCTATCGAAGCAGCGGAATCAAAGGCTGTACCGCGAGCCTCCCAGGTGGGGGGAGGCGGGGCGGAGACTTCCGGACGAGGATCCTGGCGGGGCTCAGGCGCGAAAGTTCGTGGAGCTGGAGCGACCTCCTGGCGCTCCAGCATTGGTCTTGTTGGCACCCTCACCCTGGGGAAGTCCGGCGGCGAGCCGGTCTACCCGCGCCAGCAGCTCCGGAATGGATCCACCCGGCGACAACTGGATGGCCTTCAGGAGCGCCATCTCCAACGCGAGCCTTGGCTGCGCCGCACGGGACACATCCCAGACGCTGCCGTGCACCACGTCGAACAGGCGGGTGAGCTGCGCGCTCTCCGCTTCCTTCGCCAGCGCGATGAGCGCCTTCTGCTCGGACTCAGCCAGTTCGGCGGGCGCCTCGCCCAGCGTCTTCGTGACGAAGAGGTGGCGCAACTGGAGCGCCAGCTCCTCCGCGAGCCGCTTCAAGTCGAGCCCGCGGTTGAAGACCTCCTCCACGCGCTCGAGTATGCGCTTGGCGTCCTTGCGCACCAGCGCCTCGGCGAAGTCCTGCACCATCGTCCGGTCGATGGCGCCCAGGGCCTCGGCGACTTCTTCATCCGTCGGACTGGCGCCACACGAGGCGAGCACCTGGTCCAGGAGGCTCAGCGCGTCGCGCATGCCGCCCTCGGACTGGCGCACGACGAGCGACAGCGAACGGTCGGAGATGCCCGCGCCTTCCGCCTTGCAGATCTCCTGGAGCCGCTGGAGCATCCGCGCCGCGGAGATGCGGCGGAAGTTGTGACGCTGGCAGCGCGAGAGAATCGTGTCCGGGAGCTTGTGCGCCTCCGTCGTCGCGAAGATGAACTTCACGTGACCGGGCGGCTCTTCCAGCGTCTTGAGCAGCGCGTTGAACGCCGCTCCGGACAGCATGTGGACCTCGTCGATGATGTAGATCTTGTGCCGGTCTCGCTGCGGCAGGTACTTCGCGTTCTCGCGAATCTCTCGGACGTTCTCGACGCCGTTGTTGGACGCACCGTCGATCTCCGCCACGTCCACGCTGGTGCCGTTGGCGATTTCGATGCACGCCCGGCACTCGCCGCACGGAGTCGCCGTGGGGCCCTTCTCACAGTTGAGGGCCTTGGCGAGCAGTCGAGCGGCCGTCGTCTTGCCGACACCACGAGGGCCGCAGAACAGGTACGCATGAGCGACCCGGTCCATCTTGATGGCGTTCGCGATGGTCCGGACGACGTGCTCCTGTCCGGTCATGTCATCGAACTTCTGCGGGCGCCATTTACGCGCGAGGACGAGGTAGCTCATGGGGGCCTTCATCTAAACACGATGGCGCGGAGGATCCATCTCCAGGCGCTGGGACTCAGCGTCCCAGGGCCTTGAGGACCACGCCCGCGGCGTTGTGGCCGGCCGCGCCGATGACGCTGCCGGCGGGGTGACAGCCCGCGCTGCAGAAATAGAGCCCCTGCACCGGCGTCTCGTAGGGCAGCCGGTCGGTGAAGCCCCGCTTGTTGTCCACATGGTGGATGTGGCCCCCCGTGATTCCGAAGTGGCTCTCGATTTTCGGGGGCGTGAGGGCGAAGTACTCCTGCACCTTGTCACTGGTCCCCGGGGCGAAGCGGTCGCAGATGGAGAGCAGATGTTGCACGTACCGCGACTCCTCCTTCTCCCACGTGGTGCCCTCCAGCTTGTAGGGCACCCACTCCACGAAGAGGGCGGAGTTGTGGTGCCCGTCGGCGTCGCGCAGCGTGGGGTCCACGGTGGTGTGGATGTACCACTCGATGGAGGGGAACTCCGACAGCTTGCCCGCCTGCGTCTCGCGGTACGAGCGCTCCAGCGCCCCGAGCACGTCGTCCTCCTGCGGCAGCAGGTGGATGGTGGGACCGAACTGGCCCTTGTCCTCGGGCAGACAGGTGAACCTGGGCAGGTCCTTCAGGCACAGGTTCACCTTGAGCGTGGTGCCCGGCACCGCCATCGCGTTCACCTTCGCGCGGTAGTCCGCTGGCAGCGCCGCCGAGTCCACCAGCTTCAGCGTGCGGAACGGGTCCCCGTTGGAGATGACGACGTTGGCGCTCAATTCCTCGCCATTCTCCAGCACCACGCCCTTCACCACGCCCGCGTCCACGCGAACCGAGGTCACCTTCGCGCCCGTGCGGATGGTGGCGCCGTACTTGCGCGCGACGTTGGCGATGGCCTGGGTGACGGTGCCCATGCCGCCGCCGACAATCATCCACGTGCCGCCGCTGCCGGGCAGTCGGCACATGTTGTGGACGAGCAGGTTCATCCCTGTCCCCGGCGTGTCATAGCCGCCGTCCAGCCCGGAGAACGCGTCCGTCACCGCGTACATCGCCTTCACGAAGTCGGACTTGAAGCGGAAGCGCTCCAGGTACTGGCGCGCCGAGCCCCGACACAGCTGGATGAAGTTCTGCCGCAGCGCGGGACGGATGTAGCGCTCGGCGGTCTCCTCGATGGAGAGCGGGGGCAAAAGCCACGAGGGGGCCAGGTCGTCGCGCAGCGCGCCCAGCTCCGTGTTCATCGCCTGGTTGGCCTCCCAGTCCTCCTGGGAAAAGAACTCCAGGAACTGGCGCTTCAGCTCGCGCTCGTCCGAGCCGAACAGCAGATATCGCTTGCCCGTGGTGGGCAGGAAGTAGTGCGGGTCCCTCCGCTTGAGGGGCAGGTCCAGCTCCAGCTCGCGCAACAGCTCCGGCGGCATCAGGCCCAGGAGGTACGCGCCCGTGGACACGCCAAGCCCCGGCGCGCTCTTGAACGGGTACTCCGTGCGGCACGCTCCGCCAATGACGTCCTTGTCCTCCAGGACAGTGACTGACAGGCCCCGGCGCGCGAGCATCGCCGCTGTCACGAGCCCGTTATGTCCCGCTCCCACCACGATGACGTCCGGCATGTGTCTTCCTCCTCAGGGAACCGCGTTCCTACCCGAGCGAGGGCCTGCCGGACAAACGTCACCTGGCTTGCACCCGGGCGCGGGGCCGGGGAGAGTCCCCACCGCCCGTGTCCGCACCCCTGCCCGACGCACCCACCGCCCCCGTGTCGCTCGAGAACCCGCCGGCCGATGCTCATCGTCCCGAGCCTCGGAAGCACACACTCCTCACCTGGTTGTCGCTCGCGGGTGTGGCGCTCCTGCCCGCCATCGTCGCCGTGACGCAGCTGGGCCGCATCCATCCCGACGAGGTGTATCAGGCCCTGGAACCCGCCTACTGGCGCGTCCACGGCTACGGGGTGCTGGCATGGGAGTGGCGCGATGGCATCCGCAACTGGGCTGTGCCTGGGGTGCTGGCGGCCTTCCTCAAGCTGGCGCGGATGCTCGGCATCACCGACCCCCAGGGCTATCGCGCGGTGGTGGCCCTCCCTCAGCTCGCGCTGCATGCGTGGAGCCTGTGGGCCGCATACCGCTTCTCCGCCCGTCGAGCCGGCCCCGTGGGAGGCTGGCTGGCCGTCCTGCTGCTGGGCCTCTATGGGCCGGTGCTCGTCTTCGCCGGACGCACGCTGGCCGAGTCGTTCTCCACGTCCTTCCTCGTGGTGGCCATGGAGGCGTTGGACCGGCGCGAGCGCGAGGGCAGGGCGGGCCTCGTCGGTGGCGCGGCCCTGGGGTTCGCCGTGGTCACGCGCTACCCGTCCGCCATCTGTGTCGTCGCGGCGCTGCTCTGGTTGATGGCCGCCCGACGCTGGAAGCTCCTGGCCTTCACCTGCCTGGGGGGACTCGTGGTGGCCGCGGGGCTGGGCCTGCTGGACCACGTCACCTGGGGCAGCCCCTTCCATTCGTTCTTCAAGTACGTCCGCTTCAACGTCCTGTCCGGAGAAGCGGCGGCCCGTTTCGGCTCGGCGACCCCGGGCTTCTACGCGATGCCCCTGTTGATGGCGGTCCCCCTCTGGGGCTGGGCCGCCGTGCCGCTGGGCCTCTGGGCCCTGAAGCGCAAGGCCGGCGTGTCCCTGCCGCTCACGTGTGCGGGCATCTACCTGGCGGTGCTGCTGGCCACCGCGCACAAGGAGGAGCGCTTCCTCTACCCGGCCCTGGTGCTGGGACTCCTCGCCGCGGCCCCCGTTATCGCCGCCTTCATCACCTCGCGGGCCCACGGGGCAGTGCGCTGGGGGCTGGCCACGGTGGCGCTGGCCTCGGGGCTCGCTTCCGCGTTCTTCTTCCCGCCCAATGATCTCCGCGCGGACCAGTTCCGCGCCATCGTCGCGGCGACCCGGATGGGAGGCGCGACAGGGCTGGTCATCGTCAACGAGGGGCTGTGGGGCTCCGGCGGCTTCTTCTACCTGGGCCAGGAGATTCCCTGGCTCACCTGCGACTGGCCCCGGGACGGCGCCTTCCAGCAGGGCATGCGCGAGCGGCGCTTCAATCGCGTTGTCACCTTCGAGGACCGGGCCCTGCCTGAAATCCAGGCGGCGGGCTTCCGAATCGCGAAGCGCATTGGCCGAGAGACGCTGCTCGTCCGCGACTGAAGCCGAGTCAGAAGCTCGGTAGGGGAGGGCGTGAGCAAGGCGCCTGGCGTCCCCTCGTGTTCTTGCCCGCAAAGGCGAAGAGCCAGACCCCCGAAACGGGAGACTGGCTCTTCAGAACGGCCGGGACACACGCGGTAGATCGCTACCGTTGCTTCCTTCCGGACCTGGCGGGGTTCGCGCCCCCACGTTGTCCCGACCACAAAGGATGTAGACATCGACTGCTGAAACAACAACTACGGAGAGGGTGGGATTCGAACCCACGATACCCTTTCAGATATACACGCGTTCCAGGCGTGCGCCTTCAACCGCTCGGCCACCTCTCCAAGAAGTCTGGAGCGGAGAGCGTAGGATTCGAACCTACGATACCGTTCCCGGTATGCCTGATTTCGAGTCAGGTGCCTTCGACCACTCGGCCAGCTCTCCAAGTATTCAATTGTCGCGTCGTTTCGCGCGCAAGCGCTCGAAGAACGACTTTAGAAGAATCCGGCTGTCTTCCGCCAGGATACCACTCGTGACCTGGAGCCGGTGGTTGTGACGAGGCTCTTCGGCCAGATTGTAGAGAGAGCCGACTGCACCTGCCTTCGGGTCCATGGCGCCAAAGACGAGGCGCGTCACCCGGGACTGCACCAGCGCACCGGCGCACATCGCGCACGGTTCCAACGTCACATAAAGCGTGACGCCCGTCATCCTCCAGACCCCCAGATGCCTGCGAGCGGCATCCAGTGCGAGGACTTCCGCATGGGCAAGGGGATTGCGGTCCACTTCGCGACGGTTGAAACCCGTTCCAATGATGTTTCCATCATGGACCGCTACCGCACCGACGGGGACCTCTCCGAGTGTCGCGGCTTCCCGCGCGAGCGCGAGCGCCTGCTGCATGAAAGCTTCGTCGTCACTCATGGAGACGGCGTGAAAAGAAGGGAGCGCTCCCTGGAGGATTCGAACCTCCGGCCTTCGGATTCGTAGTCCGACGCTCTATCCAGCTGAGCTAAGGGAGCAAAATCTTCACGCACTGCTACAACAACAGGTGGCGGAGAGAGAGGGATTCGAACCCTCGATACCCTTTCGAGTATGCAGGTTTAGCAAACCTGTGCCTTCAGCCTCTCGGCCATCTCTCCAACTCTTCTCTGTCAAAGAACCGCAAAATTCAAGCACAAATTCGGAGGCGGTAGGATTCGAACCTACGGAGAGCTTGCACCCTCTGCGGTTTTCAAGACCGCTGCCTTCAACCGCTCGGCCACGCCTCCATACAACAACTTCAGCCGGCGGTGTCCCTCGGACCGACGTCGACCGTGGGGCCGCCCTTCTACCTCATTCCGCGCCCGTTGCAAGCGGATGATCACAGTTCTAGAGCGGCTTCAGTTCCTTGATGCCGCCCATGTAGGGCCAGAGCACTTCCGGGATGGCGACGGTGCCGTCGTCCCGCTGGTAGTTCTCCAGGATGGCGATGGAAGTGCGGCCCACCGCGAGCCCGCTGCCGTTCAGGGTATGGACGAGCTGCGGCTTGTCCCCCTTCTGGGCCCGGAAGCGAATCTTCGCCCGGCGGGACTGGAAGTCGCCGCAGTCCGAGCAGGACGAAATCTCCCGGTACGCGTTCTGCCCCGGCAGCCAGACCTCGATGTCGTACGTCTTGCGGGCGGAGAAGCCCATGTCTCCGGTGCACAGCAGCATCACCCGGTGGTGCAGGCCCAGGCGGCGCAGGATGTCGCACGCGTCGTCCGTCATCGACTCCAGCTCTTCCAGGCTCTTGTCGGGCTGGGCGAACTTCACCATCTCCACCTTGTGGAACTGGTGCTGGCGGATGAGGCCGCGGGTGTCCTTGCCGGCGGCGCCCGCCTCCGCGCGGAAGCACGGGCTGAAGGCGCAGTAGCGGATGGGCATCGACTCGCCCTCGAGGATTTCGTCCGCGTGGTAGTTGGTGACGGGCACTTCCGCGGTGGGGATGAGGAAGCGCTCGGGGTCGCCCAGCGTCTTGAAGGCGTCGTCCTCGAACTTGGGCAGCTGGCCCGTGCCCATCATCGTCTCGCGCAGCACCAGGTAGGGCGGAAGCAGCTCCGTGTAGCCCTTCTGGGTGTGCACATCGATCATGAACGTGACGAGCGCGCGCTCAAGCCTCGCCAGGGCGCCCTTGTAGAAGGTGAAGCGGCTGCCGGAGACCTTCGCGGCGCGCTCGAAGTCGAGCATGCCCAGCTTCTCCCCCAGCTCGAAGTGCTGCTTCGGCGTGAAGGGCAGGTTCGGCTTCTCACCCCAGCTCTTCACCTGGACGTTCTCGTCCGCGCTGGCTCCCACGGGCACGGACTCGTGCGGCAAGTTGGGGATGAGCAGGAGGATGCGGTCGATTTCCTCCTCCACCTCCTTGAGGCGGTTCTGCTTGTCCTTGATGTCCTGGGAGACGGCGCGAAGGTCGCCGCGCAGCGCGTCCAGCGCCTTGGGGTCCTCCTTCGCCTTCTGCTTCATCTCCTCGTTGGCGGCGTTGCGGCGCGCGGCCAGCGCCTCCATGGAGGCGAACAGCTTCCCGCGCTCGGAGAACAGCGCCTGGAAGGGGCCGAGGTCCAGGTTGCCGCCCCGCGTCTTCAGGCGAGCGACGACCGCATCGAAGTTCTGCGCAACGTTCCGGAGGTCCAGCATGTGGGACGCCTTGTAGTCACCCTCGGTGGGCGTCAGCAAGACTCCTCGCGCCCGGGGTGCTCAAGGGCGGACGCCCCGACCGCCGGGGGCCTGACGCCGGCCATCCCTGGAAGGACGGCCGGCTGTCGGCTGCCGGCTAGTTCTGCAGGTCGTAGATCTCTTCCTCGATGTCCTTCTTGTCCGTCGCGTCCGGCTTCTTCACGAGGTAGTCCTTGAAGGCCTGCACGGCTTCCCGGCGCTTGTTCTTCTCCTTATAGGCGAAGCCCAGGTAGTAGTAGGTCATCGGGTTTTCCGGCTCGACGCTGGAGGCCTTGCGGTACCAGTCGATGGCCTTGGCGTGCTGGGCCTGCTCGGTGAAGGCGCGGGCGACCTTGTAGTAGACGTGAGTCAGCTTCGCGTCCGCCTTGAGGGCCGTCTGGTAGCGCTTGATGGCGTCGTTCCAGCGGGCCGCGTTGAAGTACGCGTCGCCGATGGAGCCGAGCACCCGGGTCCGGCGCGGGTCTGACTTGAGGCTGTCCTCGAAGGAGGAGATGGCCTCGTCGAACTCGCCGTTCTCCAGGTGGGCGTGGCCGAGCGCCTCGTGCGCGTCGGCGTTGGCCGGGTCCAGGTCCACGGCGGTGTTCCACTCGCGCATGGCGTCCGGCAGGTTCTTCGCGTCGCGGAGGATGACGCCGTAGGCGTAGTGGTAGTCGGGGCGCTTGGGGGCGCGCTCCACGGCCTTGCGCATGGCGTCCATGGCCTGGGTGAACTCCATCCGCTTCGCCTTCACGAGCGCCAGGTAGTAGAGCGCCTCGTGGTTGGAGGGCTCGTTGCTCAGCGCGAGGCCCAGGTTGCTCTCCGCGCCGGGCAGGTCTCCGCGCTCCAGCAGCACCGCGCCCAGGGTGATGGGAATCGTGGTGGAGCGAGGGTCCTCGGCCTTGGCCTTCTCCAGCTCGGCCACGGCTTCGTCGAGCTTGCCCAGGCGCCACAGCACGATGCCGCGCTGCAGCCGGCCGTCCTTCAGCAAGTGGGGGTCCAGCTCCAGGGCGCGGTTGGCCTCCGTCTGAGCCTTCTCCAGGTCGTTGTTGAGCAGCGCCACGCGCGACAGGCCCAGGTGGGCGTCGGCGAGGTTCGGGTCGAGCTGCACGGCGCGCTCGAACTCCTGCTGGCCGAGCAGCGCGTTGTTCTCCGCCAGGGCCAGTTCACCCAGACCGGCGCGCACGCCCGCGAGGTCCGGGGCCTTGGTGGCGGCCTGTTCCAACTGGGTGCGGGCCTCCGCGTTGCGGCGCTGCCGCAGGTAGAAGCGGCCCAGGTAGAGGTTGGCCTCCACCAGGGTGGCGTCCGCGGCGATGGCGCGCTTGTAGTGGCCCTCCGCCTCGGAGAGCTTGTCCAGGGCGTCCTCGATGCGGCCGTAGAGGTAGGCGATGCGGGCCTCATTGGGGAAGCTCCCGCTGGCCTTCTGCACCGCCTCCAGCGCGGCCTGCATCTTCCCGGTCATCACCAGCGAGGTGATGTGGCCGTCGGCGTACTCCAGGTTGTCGCCCTCTTCTGAGGCCAGCGCCGTGTACAGCGGCAGGGCGCCTTCGTAGTTGCGCTGGGCGCGCATCACGTGGGCCAGCTGCGCCTTGAGGAAGTCGGACTGAGGGTCCTTCTCCAGGGCGGACTTCAGCTCCGCCTCCGCCTCCTTGGGCTTGTGCTGGTGGAAGAGCGCCACGCCCTTGAGTCCCCGGGCGCGAGCGAGCTCCGCGGGACCGAGCGCGGACTGGACGTCCTCGGCGAGAGCCTCGTCCACGGACTGGGTGCCCTTCTCGGCATCCTTGCGCACCAGCAGCTGCACGGCCGCGAGTTCCACGGCTGAGGCGGCGTGCTTGCGGTCGGCCTCGAGCGCGGCGGCGTACGAGGCGGCGGCCTCGTCGGCACGGCCCGCGGCCTGGTGCAGGTTGCCCAGCGCGTGGTGGGCCTTGGCGGACTTGGGGTCCGCGGCGAGCACCTTCTTCAGCGTCTCGATGGCGCTGTTCTGGTCGCGCTTCATCGCCTGGGCCTCGGCCACGAGGAAGGCCAGCTCCAGGTCCGCCTGATTCGCCTCGCGGCTGAAGGCGTCCAGCAGCGGGGGCAGCGCCGCGTCCGCCTGTCGGGAGGTGAGCGCGAGCGACGCGGCCGCCTTGATGACGTCGACGTCCTTCTCGCCCAGCAGCGCGATGTCCGCCATCGCCTCGCGGCAGCGGCCCATGTCGGCCATGTCGGCCGCGGCGTACTTGCGCTGCAGGTAGTAGACGGACTGGCACCACAGCGAGCGCACCGCCGGATACTCCTTCTCCTGGAGCGCCTGCGCGGAGAGGGTGTGCGCCTGCTTGTAGCTGGCGAAGGTGTCCTGGAGGAGCGCCTGGCGCGCCTGGCTCACGAGCTGCGCCTGGGGCGAGCCGTCCGAGACGCGCGCGGGGAAGATGGCCCGGCGACCGAAGGCGCCGTAGCGCGTGCCGAACTCCGTGCCCACGCCGATGCCCAGCATCAACACGGCCACGCCGGCGGCGACGAACAGGGGGATGCGCTTCTTGATCTTCGCGTCGGCGCCGCTGCGGTCCACGACGGAGACCGCGGCCATGCGGCCTTCGTAGAGCTGTTCCAGGCGACGCATGTTCGCCTGCGTTCCACCCGGGTCGGCGCGAGGGGCTTCGGAGTCCGACGCGGTGGCGACGGGCGCGGCGGCCACGACCTTGGACGGGCCCTCCATCAGCCTCTGGATGGCGGAGGCGAAGGTGGGGATGGTGCCGATGGCCGACCACGACTCCGAGTCCAGGGAGACGTCCTCGTTGCCGAGCAGCTGCCCGTCCTCGAGCATCTTGACGACGACGCCCTCGTCGAACGGGCCGAACACCTTGCCGGAGCGACGGCGGACGTGGAAGCGGCGCACCTTGGCGCCGGCCTGGCCCGTCTCGCGGCTCGCGGCGTCGTCGATGAAGGACAGCATCTCCAGGCCGTCCGCCGGACCCGCGTTGGGCGGGGGCGGCAGCGGGTCGGAGAGGTCCGCTTCCAGGTCGTCACCGGGCCTCGCGGTGGGGTCGAACTCGAGCGAGTCCGGGATGCCGGGCGACGCCGCGGGAGTCGGCGGCATCCCGAAGTCCACGTCGCCGAAGTCCACCGAGGGGTTGAACGACGCGGGAGGCGCGGCGGGAGGCGGGGGCTCGGCGAAGTCGAGGCTGAAGTCCGGCACCGGCGCGGGCGCGGAACCGAAATCCGCGTTGAACCCGGGCGAGGGGGGCGAGGCGAAGTCGAACGACAGGTCCTGCGGCTGCGCGGCTGGCGACGGCAGGTCGGAGAAGTCCATCCCGGGCGCGGCGGGCGACGGCAGGTCCGAGAAGTCCATCGCTCCCGCGGTGGGCTGCGACGCGGAGAACGGATCCTCCCCCGCGGGCACGGGCAGCTCGGCGAAGTCGAACGACGGTCCCCCCGAGGGCGGAGGCGGCAGCGCGAAGGGGTCCTCCGTCATCGGCGCCTGCGCATACGCGGGAGGCGGAGGCAGCGCGAAGGGGTCTGCTTCCAACGGCGGAGGCGGCAGCGCGAACGGGTCCTCCGTCATGGGCGCCTCCGCGTACGCGGGAGGCGGAGGCAGCGCGAACGGGTTCGCCTCGACCGGGTAGCCGGCATGTGCGGGGTTGGGCGTGGGAGGCAGCGCGAAGGCGGTGGCTTCGCCGCTCGGGGTCTCGACGTCGAAGGCGAAAGGATCCGCTTCAGGCTGCGCGGGCACGGGAAGCGCGTCGTCGGAGAAGTCGAAGTCGCGCGCGGTGCCCGTCACGTCGGGCATTTCGACGGAGCCGTGGGCCAGGTCCACCGGCGGCGCCAGCGAGTCGTCCGAGAAGTCGAACTCGCGCCCCGCCTTGGGCGGAGGGGGTGCCGCGGGCCGCGGCGGCTCGCGGAACGCCGCGTTGGGCATCGGAATGGCCACGACCCGCGTCACGTCCCGGTCCTGGCGGACGGGCGGCTCCACGTCGTCGAAGCCCTCGCTGAACGCGTCCACCGCGCCCGGCAGGGGAATGGCGCCAGACGAAGACGCGACACCCGGCAGCGGGATGGCACCGGAGTCGAAAGGCGCGGAGGCACCAGGCAGTGGAATGGCGCCCGCGTCGTAGCCGAAGTCATCCTGCGGCGCGGAGGCGCCGGGCAGCGGAATGGCGCCCGCGTCGTAGCCGAAATCATCCTGCGGCGCGGAGGCGCCGGGCAGCGGAATGGCGCCCGCGTCGAAGGCGAAGTCGTCGTGCGGAGCGGAGGCACCGGGCAGCGGAATGGCGCCCGTGTCGTAGCCGAAGTCGTCTTGCGGAGCGGAGGCGCCGGGCAGCGGAATGGCACCCGCGTCGTAGCCGAAGCCATCGGACTGTGGCGCGGCGCCCGGGAGGGGAATGGCCTCGTGCCCCAGGGCGATGGCCCCCGAGGGCGCGGCGCCCGGGAGGGGAATCGCGATGGCGCCCGACGGCGCGGCCCCGGGGAGGGGAATCGCGGCGGCGCTCGGCGCGGACGCACCAGGCAGGGGAATGGCGGCGGCCGACGGAGCAGGCGCGGCAGGGGCCGCTGCGCTCACTCCCTCGGGTCTGATGGGGAAGGTGGTCTGGCACCGGGCGCACTTGAGCTTCGCGCCACCCGGGGGGATCCGCTTGTCATCGATGTTGTAATTCGTCTGGCAAGACGGGCAGGAGACTTTCATGGGGTTCCTTCGACGGGACCGGCGCGCGCAGGCTACCAGAGGCGTTTCCAGCCCGGAAAGAACGCGCCAGCCCGCAGTGGAAGCGGTCCCCCCCTTTACTCCCAGGCGGGCGGCCGAGGGGGCTTGAGATTTCGCGCCCCTGGCACCGCGCGTTCGGCTCCCCCTCACCCGGAGGAGGTGGTAGGACCGACCCGGTATGGAACCCATCGTCATCCTGGGAGCGGGGCTCGCGGGTCTCTCCACCGCCCATTTCCTCCAGAAGCCCTGGCTCCTCATCGAGAAGTCAGACCGGGTCGGCGGCCTCATCAAGACCGAGGTCATCGATGGGTGTTATTTCGACCCCACCGGGCACTGGCTCCACCTGCGGGACGCCGAAATCCAGGAACTGGTGAACACGCGCTGGCTGCCGGGGCAGATGGTCCGTATCCAGCGCAAGGCGGGCATCTTCACGCGCGGCGTCTTCACGCGCTTCCCGTACCAGGTGAACACCCACGGGCTGCCGCCGGACGTCGTCGCGGAGAACCTCGTCGGGTACGTGGAGGCCATCTACGGCGAGAAGGGCCGAGCGCTGCGTGAGCGGGAGCCTCGCGACTTCGAGGAGTTCATCCTCCGCTACATGGGCGAGGGCTTCGCGAAGAACTTCATGGTGCCCTACAACCAGAAGCTCTGGACGGTGCACCCCCGTGAGCTGTCCGCCGCCTGGGTGGGTCGCTTCGTGCCCCGGCCCTCTCTCAAGGAAGTGGTGGACGGAGCGCTCGGCGCGGGCAGCGACGCGGTGGGCTACAACGCGTCCTTCGTCTACCCGCGCGAGGGCGGCATCGAGAGCCTGGCCCGCGCCATCCTGCGAGACTTGAAGGGCGGCGAGCTGAGTGTCCGCACCGAGCCCACCTCCATCGACTGGAAGGCGCGCAAGGTCGTGCTGTCCGACGGCCGGACGCTGTCCTACTCGGGGCTGGTGTCCACCGTGTCGCTGCCCGGCCTGGTGCGACTCCTGGCCCAGGGCGCCTCGGGAGTTCCCGACGAGGTTGTCGCCGCCGCGAAGCGTCTGCGCGCCACCACCGTCACCTACGTCGCCGTGGCCGCCAAGGGCGCCAACCGGCAGCCCTGGCATTGGATCTACCTGCCGGAGCCGGAGTTCCACACGTACCGCATCGGCTCACCCTCGGCGGTGTACGACGCGCTGGCCCCCAAGGACACCGCGACGTTCTACGTGGAGTACAGCCACCACGGCGAGCTGTCCCCGGCCGCCGCGGAGAAGTACGCCGTGGAGGACCTGCTGCGCTCGCAGATGATCCACTCCGCGGACGACGTCCTCTTCGCCCAGGCCCGGGAGATTCCCCACGCCTACGTCCTCTACGACGACGCTTACGGGCCCGCGAAGGCGGAAATCCTCCGTTTCCTGGAGCACGCGGGCATCCTCACGGCGGGCCGCTACGGACAGTGGGAGTACTCGTCCATGGAGGACGCCATCCTTGGCGGGCGGGCGTGTGCCCGGACGCTGAACGGCTGACGAAGTCGAGACGCGCCGCGCCGCATCTTGTCGACGGGTGGCGCGGGGCATGCTAGGCGGACCGGACCGCAGCCTGTCCGGACCTGATTCCATGGCACCGCACCTGTCCGTCGTCATCCCTGTCTACAACGAGGAGTCCATCATCACCTCGGCGGCGGACGAGCTCCGCCAGGGGTTGGATGCGCGTGGACTCGACTACGAAATCATCTTCGCGGAGAACGGCTCCCGGGACGCCACGCCGCGCATCCTCGACGAGCTGTGCGCGAAGCACCCGCGCCTGCGCTGGTTCCATTCGGAGCGCCCCAACTACGGCGTCGCCCTCAAGGCCGGCATCAGCATGGCCCGGGGCACCTACGTCATCTGTGACGAAATCGACCTCTGTGACGTCACCTTCTACGACGCGGCGCTGCCGCGCCTGGAGCGGGGCGAGGCGGACATGGTCGTGGGTTCCAAGGCGGCCAAGGGCGCCAGCGACCAGCGCCCCCTCATCCGCCGCGCGGCCACCCGGGTGCACAACAAGCTCCTGAAGGTGACGCTGGGCTTCCAGGGCACGGACACGCACGGGCTCAAGGCCTTCCGCCGCGAGGCGCTCCTCCCGGTCATCCAGAAGTGCGTGGTGGACATGGACGTGTTCGCCAGCGAGTTCGTCATCCGCGCCTGGCGCGAGGGGCTGAGGGTGATGGAGATTCCCATCCAGCTCCACGAGAAGCGCCAGCCGTCCATCCACCTCTTCAAGCGCGTGCCCAACGTGCTCAAGAACGTGGGCAAGCTGTTCTACGTCATCCGCATTCGCGGCACGTGAGCAGGGGAGGGCGCGCACCGTGAGGCTGGCGTCCATCTCCGTCGACCTCGACTCCCTGCCGCACTACTGCCGCATCCACGGCCTGCCGGAGTCGCTGCTGGATGCGCGTGCCCGCTCCCTCGTCCATGCCGTGGCGGTGCCTCGTTTCCGCGAGCTGCTCGACACGCTCGGCGCGCCGGGCACCTTCTTCGCCATCGGCGAGGACCTGGAGGCGGACACCATTGCCTCCTCGGGTATGCGCGCGGCCCATGAAGCGGGCATCGAGGTGGCCAGCCACAGCCACTCGCATGACTACGCCCTCACGCGCCGGGGCCCCGCCGCCATCCTGGAGGACCTGCGGCGCGCCGATGCGGCCATCCTCGCGGCCACGGGCGTACGGCCCGAGGGCTTCCGCGCGCCGGGCTACACACTGAACGCGGACCTCTACGCGGCCACCGTCGAGCTGGGCTACCGGTATGGCTCCTCCGCGTTTCCCGCCACGCCGTACTACGCGGCCAAGGCGGCGGTGATGGGCGCACTGTCGCTGATGGGGCGCCCGTCTCGCTCGGTGCTCGACACGCCTCGCGTGCTGCTCGCGCCCCGCGTGCCGTACCGCCCGGACCCGGCCCGGCCCTATCGACGGGGCACAGGCTCGGTGCTGGAGCTGCCCATGGCGGTGACGCCCGTGCTGCGCTTCCCCTTCATCGGCACCTTCGCCACCACGCTGCCGCTGCGGACCCTGCGAGGTGCGTGGCGCTCCTGCCGCCGCGACGCGTTCTTCAACTTCGAACTCCACGGCGTGGACGTGCTGGACGCAACGGACGGGATTCCCGGCGAGCTGGTCCGACAGCAGCGGGACCTGCGCGTCAGCGCGACGCGGAAGCTCGAGCGGCTGCGTGAAATCTTCGGCTGGCTGAAGTCCGAATGCGACATCGTCACGCTGCGCGACGCGGCCGGGCGGCTGTCCGCCACGCTGTGAGCGTCACCTGGCCACGGCGGGCGAGCCGAGCACGTCCACCACCGAGTCCAGCACGCGCGGGTCGGTGAGCATCCACGGGTGGAGCAGCACGGGAAAGGTGCGCTCGCTGGCCCCCGGAAGCCGTGAGCTGGAGGCGGGGAGGATGGTCAAATCCCACGGCGTCCAGAAGCTGTGCACCTCCGTGCTGCCCCAGGGACGAGGGTCCTGCTGGAGTGCCCGCAGGAGCCTGCTGCCGGGCCTCATCTGCGCCACGCCCTTGCCTCGTCCCAGGAACGCCAGTCCCGTGCCCGCATGAGGGCCGGAGATGGAGACGAAGCGCCTCACCACCAGACGCCCTCCGAGCAACTGCACCCAGTAGCGCGTGACGAGCGCCCCCATGCTGAAGCCCACCACGTCCACGCGGCGGGCGCCGGTGCGTGCACGCAGGGCCTCGGCCTCACGGGCCACCTGCCGGGCCAGCACGGGAATCCCCTCACTGCCGTTGTTGGGGACCATGGAGACGGCGTGGACATGGGGCCAGCCCTCGCGCTCCAGCCGGCGGCGCAGCAGGTCGAAGGCGCTGGCGTCGTCGCCAATGCCATGGACGAGCAGCACGGGCGCGCGCTGCTCCACGGGCGCCAGCCGTGAAGACGACGCGGCGAGCGCGGCGGCCGTCACGGCACACCCCGAGAAGAGCCAGGCCAGGCCCAGCAGGACGAGCATCGTGCGCATGCGGGGCGAGACATGGCGACGTCACCCCTGGCTGGCATGGGGCCACGGGGGCATTCGTCCACTCGTGGCGGCCCGGGGCTCAGGTGCCGTCACGCAGTGCACTCCAATCCGCTCGCACCTGGTCGGCATAGGCCCGCGCGAAGGCCGACAGCCGGCCCGTGGCCTGTGCCGCGTCGTCGCCCACCCAGGACCTCAGCTCGCGCGCCTGCTTGGGCGTGGCGCCGTGGGCCCGAGCCAGGACCTGGCCCACCTGGGTGAAGACCGAGACCAGGTCCTTCTTTCCCGTCAGCGCCCCGTCTCCCAGCTTCGCCTTCTCCGGCTCCAGCTCGCGCACCAGGAAGGCCCGCCCTCCCATGCGAGTGGCACCGGTGAGCGGGTTGGCGTGGCCGGAGAGCCTGCGCTGCGCGTCCACCACCGCGCTTCCGTCCGCTGGAAGCGGAGGCGACTCCACGCTCGGGGCGAGCAGCTCCTTCAGCTCCAGCAGCACCGGAGGCGCCTTCGGGTCCGCAGCGCGCGCCAGCACCCAGTACCGCTCCAGCCCATAGCTGCTGCCGCCCGCGTCCAGCCGCTGGGCCACGTCCAGCACGCGCGGCGGCAGGGCGATGTCCTGCCGTCCCGTCAGCGCGGCCAGGGAGTCCGCCAGGGCGGCCCGCACCTCCCGCTGCTTCGCGGGGGAGACCGACTTCAACGTGTCCGAGGTCCGGAAGCTCGCGGCGTCAGGGCCCTCCAGCCGGGCATGTTTCTTCACCAGGGCCTCTCGCGAGGTGTCGTTCGCGTCCCCGAGGAGGTCATCCACCGGGCCGGTGGCCTCCTTCTTGGTGAGGAATGCCCCGGGGTTCTCCGCGCCTCCGGCGAGCGACTCGAGTGTCGAGAAGTATGCGTCCGCGAAGGCCCGGAGGACGACCTCTTGTTCCTTGGAGGACAGCCCCGACTCGCGCGCGGTGAGCACGGCGCTGGTCGCCATGCGCGTCAGATCCACCTCCGGCGAGCCGCGCCCGGCCTGGTCGAAGTCGTTGAGTCCCCACATCGGCTTGCCCTCTGGCCCGCGGAAGGTGCCGAGGTTTCCCACGTGCGCGTCACCCACCACCGGGATTCGGGGCGCGGGGCGGTCCACCAGCCGGGACTCGGCGGAGTAGGAGCCTCGCAGGTCCGCGTGGAAGAGCGCGGGCATCATCCGGAAGAAGGACGACGGGCGCTCGCGCATCAACGCCAGCTTCTCCTCGAGGCGCGCCGGAGGCAGGTCCAGCCGCGCATGGAAGTCCTGGCTGAACGTCACCGCCTGCCCGGGCGCGCGTCGGAGGGTGGACGCGGAGGCCCTGTCGCTGCTGGCGGGCGCCGAGACGGGAGCTGCGGCCTTCGGGGTGGAAGCCGCGGGGCGGGGAGGAATTCGCATGGGCGTGGGCTCCTCACGTTATCCCGGATGGGCACGGCAAGGTTTCCCCACTCCCGGTACGGGGGCCGGTGGTGTAAAGAACCAGGGATATGCTGGAGCGACTCGGCGACCGAGTGAAGAAGGGCCTGCGCGAATGGACCGACCGCCTGGCCAACGACGAGCAGAAAGAGCGGATGCAGGCCCTGGTTCGGCCTGAGAACGAGTACGGGGTCGACCCGTTCGGCTACAACCTCGACTTCAGCCTGTCGGCGGTGGCGCCCTTCCTGTGGCTCTACCGCAACTACTTCCGCGTGGAGACCTACGGCATCGAAAAGGTCCCCGCCGGCCGCGTGCTGCTGGTGTCCAACCACTCCGGCCAGCTCCCCCTGGACGGCGCCATGATTGGCGTCTCCCTGATGCTGGAGGCCAGTCCGCCCCGCGCCATGCGCAGCATGGTGGAGAAGTGGGTGCCGTCCCTGCCGTACGTCTCCACCTTCATGGCGCGCATGGGCCAGATTGTCGGCACGCCGGAGAACTGCCGGCGGCTCCTGGAGTCCGACGAGGCCATCCTCGTGTTCCCGGAAGGGCTGCGCGGCATCAACAAGCTGTGGCCCCAGCGCTACCAGCTCCAGGAGTTCGGCCTGGGCTTCATGCGCCTGGCGCTGGAGACGCGCACGCCCATTGTCCCCGTGGCCGTCGTCGGCGCCGAGGAGCAGGCCCCCGCGCTCATGGACCTCAAGCCCGTGGCGAAGCTGCTCGGCTTCCCGTCCTTCCCCGTCACCCCCACGGGCCTGCCCTTCCCGCTGCCCACCAAGTACCGCCTGTACTACGGCGACCCGATGCACTTCACGGGACGCCCGGACGACGAGGACAGCGAGCTGGACAAGAAGGTCCGCACCGTGAAGGCGGCCATCCAGTCCATGCTTCACCAGGGACTCAAGGAGCGTCGCGGGGTGTTCTGGTGAGCGCCCGCACCCCAGCTGACGGTGTTATGAGGCTCGCACCATGAGACCGGCCGTCGTCGTCACGGGTATCAGCGGCAACCTCGGCCGCACCCTCGCCAAGCTCCTCCACAAGCACGAGCGCATCATCGGCATCGACCGGCGTCCCTTCGTGGGCCGGCCGAAAGACGTGGAGATGTACGAGCTGGACCTGCGCAAGAAGAAGGCGGAGGACGTCTTCCGCAAGAACGAGGTCCGCGCCGTCATCCACATGGGCATCATGCATGACCCGCGGATGAGCGAGGAGGAGCACCACTCCTTCAACGTCGTGGGCACCACGCGCCTGTTGGAGTACTGCGCGAAGTACGGCGTGAAGAAGGTCGTCGTGTTGTCCTCGGCGAACGTCTACGGACCCAGCCCGGACAACTCCAACTTCCTCACCGAGGACGCGCCGCTCATGGCGGCCAGCCGCTTCTCCGGCGTGCGGGACTTGATTGAAGTGGACATGCTCGCGCATGGCTTCTTCTGGAAGCACCCGCACATCGAGACGGTGATTCTGCGGCCCGTCCACATCGTCGGGCCCACCATCAAGAACGCGCCCTCCAACTACCTGCGCCTGCGCCACCCGTGGATGCTGGCCGGCTTCGACCCCATGGTGCAGCTCATCCACGTGGAGGACGTCGCGCGCGCCATGGTGGCGGCCCTCCGCCCGGAGCCCAAGGGCGTCTACAACATCGTCGGCCCCGGCGAGGTGCCCCTGTCCGCAGTGATGCGCGAGCTGGGCAACTCCCCCATCCCCGTCCCGCACCCCCTGGCCCGGCCCCTACTGGGCATGCTCTTCAAGTACCGCATCGCCAACTTCCCGCCCCCGGAGCTGGACCACATCCAGTTCCTGTGTGCCGTGGACGGCAGCCGCTGGGTGCAGGACGTGGCCTGGAAGCCCCACTACTCCATGCGGGAAACCATCCGCGCGGTGCAGGCCGAGTAGGGAAGGAAAGTCCGAGGGTTCCCTGACACGGTTGTCGTGCATGGCACGACGCCGGAGGCTGGACCCTCTGACAGGAGTGTCAGCACCCCGACGGCCTGCCCCCCTCATTGTCGGGCGGCCGCGAGTGCAAGCCCTTGAATCTCCAATGCAGGGCCCCGCACGCCACCCCCGGTGCGCGGAGTGGCATCGCCATTGCTCTAGGTTCCGGCGTCACCGCGCGGCGACGCGGGCCTGAACAACACCGTCGCCCCGCTCACATGTCAGGGCGCTCCATTGGGGAGCTCCCGACGCCCATCGACTCGGCCGGCCCCGAGCCGATGGGCGGATTCTTGTAGGGCACTCCATTGGGGAGTTCCCGACGCCCATCGACTCGGCCGGCCCCGAGCCGATGGGCGGATTCTTGTAGGGCGCTCCATTGGGGAGCTCCCGGCGCCCACCGCCTCGGCCGGCCCCGAGTCGGTGGGCGGTTTCTTTTCAGGGCAGCGCGCCCTTCAGCTCGTCCACGAAGGGCCCCGCGTCCTGCCGCTCCAGGAGCCACACGCCGTCCCGGAAGACGAACTCCGAGACGACGACGGCGGTGTTCTCCGAGGCGGACGGCAGGCGCATCCACTGGATGCGGCTCTGCACCGTGGCGTGCGCCCCGTCCTCGGCCAGCCGCACCTCCTCGATTTCGTAGTCGGTGATGGAGAGGTCCCGCTCGTCATGGAGCTCGACGCGGGCGCGCGAGAACGCCGCGCGGCGCTCCGGGACGAGGAGGCGGGAGGCGCTCCGGAAATCCTTCCACCGGATGAGCTGGTGGAACTTGTCCACGGTGGGCTTGAGTTCTTCCAGGTCGGATTTCTTGGATACGGTTGCGCATCCCGACAGGGCGAGCGCGAGAAACAGGGCAGGCAGGCGATTCACAGGGGGAACGGTAGCATCCGGTGGCCGCCCGGGACGAGAGCACGGTGGTATGGTCCCGCTCCCCCGCCCGAGCACCGGAGTCGCAAGCCCACATGGCCAAGTCGATGGTGGAGCGTTACGAGCAGCTCCTCCGGCAGGACCCCACATCTTCCGTCTTCGTCGAACTGGCCAAGGCCCTGCTGGAAAAGGGGGACGCGGCACGCGCCATCGAGGTGTGTGAACAGGGCATCTCCCACCATCCGTCCTCGACGGTGGGACGCGTGCTCTGGGGCAAGGCGCTCATCCACCTGGGCCGCCCCGCGGAGGCGATGGAGCAGTTCGACAGGGCCATCGCCATCGAGAAGGACAACCCCTACGCCTACAACCTGATTGGCGAGGTGTTGCTCCAGCGCGGGCTGTACCGCTCGGCGCTGCCGCTGTTGCGAAAGGCGGTGGCACTGCAACCCAATGACGGCCGCGTGAAGCTGTGGCTGGAGCAGGCCCAGCAGGCGCTGGCCGGTGGACCGGCCCCCGTCTTCGCCGACCTGATGGGGCTGGAGAAGACCGCGTCGTCGTCGGAAGGGGAGTCCGACGGAGAAGCGAAGGCCGAGGGCGACGACGCCGAGCCCGCGCCAGTGGCCGCGTCTCCGATGGCGGCCGCGAGGCTCCGGGCCGCCGCGCTCGGAGATACCGCGAAGGCCGCGACGGCTTCGGGTCCCGGGGCCGCGAGGAACGCGGGCGCTCGTGCTGCCGCCGACCTGGCGAGCGCGGCGGCGGCGGGGGGGCGCGCGAGCACGGAGGACGTCTCCGCTCCCGAGCGCGACGCGGATTCGGCGGGGGGCGTGAGTGCCTCCGGCTCCACTGCTGACGCTGGAGCTTCCGGGGACACGGCGGCGGGCACCGGGGGCGCTCGCACCCGCTCGGGTGAGCATCCTGCCGCGTCCGCGACGGGGTCTTCGCTGGGGCTGATTGACCGGCCCGTGCCGGTGCTGCTGCCTTCGCTCGGTTCCGAGCTGCCGAGCCTGGACCTGTCGTTGTCGGATGAGGATGACGCTCCTCGGCCGTCGGGCTCGGAGCCCTTGTCTGGCGCGTCGACGGGGGAGGGCAGCGAGCCCCCGCCCCAGGATTCGCTGGGAGCTGCCTCCGACACGGCGGGGGCTTCTGCCGACCTGACGTCCACGGGCGAGGGTGAGGCGGGGACCGCGTCCGCCGACTCCGACGACGACGTGCTGCTGCGCTCCAGCGAGTTCACCACCGCGAAGCCGGTGATTCCCGCCGCGTCCGCCGACTCCGACGACGACGTGCTGCTGCGCTCCAGCGAGTTCACCACCGCGAAGCCGGTGATTCCCGCCGCTTCGGGAGGACTCCTCGGAGATCTGCCTCCGCCGGACCCCACCGCGCAGAATCCCGTGGTCGCTCGCGCACAGCCCGCGACGCGGGGCTCGGGCTCCAAGCGCTCGTTGCTCGACGACCTGCCGGAGGCCTCCGATGCCGCCGGGAGCGCCGCGAAACCCAAGGCGGGTCAGCCCAAGCAGGACACCGAAGCGCTCACCGCCGCCTACGAGAAGGAGCTGCGCCAGAAGCTGGTGCGCGAGGCGGCGAAGACGTCCTTCCTCAAGCGCAACGGCGTGAAGGTCGCCGGAGTGACGGCGCTGGCGATGGTGCTCATCACCATCGTCGTCGGCTTCCTCCGGATTCGCGCGGCCACTGGTGGCCAGACGCTGAACGAGGCGCTGGCCCGGGCCGAGGACCTCATCACCCAGGACACGCGCGCCTCGCTGGATGGGGCGTTGCAGCAACTGGGGCGCGCCCTGGAGATGGACGAGGGCAGCAGCCGCGCCTGGGCCCTCACGGCCTGGACGCATGCGCTCCTCTTCTCGGACCACGGCATGTCTCCGGAGGACCGCCTCAAGGCGCTGGAGGCCCTGGAGAAGCCGGGCGTGAAGGAGGCCGCGCCGGGACTGGTGCTCACCACCAATGTCCTCGTGGCGGATGACCGGGGACGGGAGCCGGCGCGCCGCGCGCTGCTCACCGCGATGGACGAGAGCACCGAGGCCCAGGCGCTCGCGGCCAGCATCCTCCTGGCGTCGAAGGACGAGAAGAAGGCGCTGGAGCGGTTCGACCGCGCGCTGCGAACCTCGCCCGCCAACGTGCGGGCCCTGGTGGCGCTGGGCGGCTACTACCTGGCGTCGGAGGACTTCCCGCACGCCATCGAGATGTTCGAGAAGGCGCGCACCAAGTCTCCCAAGCACCCCGTGGCGCGCATCGGTCAGGCGGAGGCCCGGCTCGCGCTGGAGCAGGAGCTGGACGCCTCGCTCGCGGATGTGGCGCCGCTCGCGGAGGACAAGGCGCTGCCGGCGGACCTCAAGTCGCGCCAGCAGTTGGTGCACGGCCGGTTGTTGTCCGCCGTGGGCAAGCACGACGAGGCGCGCACGTTGCTGGGGAAGGGCACGCAGGGGGCACTGGCCTTCGACTTCCAGCTCGCGCTGGGGGCCGCCAGTCGCGCCGCGGGGAAGCTGGATGCGGCGCAGGCCGCGTACGAGGCGGCCCTGAAGCTGCAACCCAAGAGCGACGAGGCCCGTGAGGGGTTGGGCCGCACGCTGCTGGACAGGGACCGCGAGCGCGACGTGCTGACGCGCCTGGAGGCCGACAGTGGCCGCAAGGTGTCCCTGGTGCGAGGCGCGGCGTACGCGCGGCTCGGGGATTGGAAGCGCGCCCGCGCGGAGCTCGCGCGCACGCGGGTGAACGAGCGCTACCCTCCGGAGGCCGTGTCGCTCCTGGCCCTGGCGGATGCGGCCGAGGGCAACGCGCCCCAGGCCCGCGAGCTGCTCGAGAAGGCGCTGGCCGCCTCCAAGCGCCCGCGCAACGACATGCGACTGGCGCTGGGGCAGGTGTACTGGCGTGAGCGCGCCTTCGACAAGGCGCAGGCCCAGTTCGAGGAGGCGCAGAAGGACCCGCGCGACTACGAGGCCTCCTGCTCGCTGGGGCGGCTGCTCCTATCTCGTGGCCTGCCGGACATGGCCCTCAAGCCGTTGACGCAGGCGGTGGAGCGCAACGGCGCGCACGGCGAGTCGCGCGACGCGCTGGGCCGCACGCTGCTGGCGATGGGGCGTACTCCGGAGGCCCTCAAGCAGTTTGAAGCCTGGCAACTGGACAACCCCGGCAGCGCCGCCGCGCACAAGGGCTTCGCGCTGGCCCTCTTCCACGCCGGACGCCGCAAGGAGGCGGAAGGGGCCGCGGGTCGCTCGGCGAAGCTGGCGCCCGACGACGCGGAGGCGCACCGGCTGCGCGCGGCCATCCTGTTCGCCTCGGGTGACGCGAAGAGTGGCTTCTCCGCGCTGGAGCGCGCCAACAAGCTGGACCCGAAGGACCCGGACACCTTTTGCGAGATTGCCCATGCCTTCCTGCGACAGGGCAACGTGGACAACGCGGACGCGGCCTTCGCGGCGGCTCGGCGCGAGGGGTCTGACGCCACCTGTGGCCGGGTGGGCGAACTCTACGTGCAGCTCCCCGGCGGAGGCCGAGGGGCGGCGCGGACGCTGGAGGACCTGGCCTCGCGCGCGCCCACCGTCTGGGACAAGGCCTTCGCCCAGGCCGCCATGGCCCGCGTGCTGTTGGGGGCCGGCGTGTTGAAGGACGCGCGGGCGGCGGCGGAGGAGGCGGTGCGGCTGGCGCCGTTCCAGGGCCGCTCGCACCTGGCGCTGGGGTTGGTGGCCCTGAAGCAGCGGCAGGAGGCCGTGGCGAAGGCGTCGCTGCTGAAGGCCGTGGAGCTGGAGCCCACGGACGGCCCGGCGTACCTGGCCCTGGCGGATGTGCTGGTGCGCGAGTCGGCGGAGCTGAATCGGGCGGTGGAGTCCTACGAGGCCTTTCTCCGGCTGGCGGGTGGCAGCGAGGAGGCGGGGCGCGTAAAGAAGGCGCTGCCGTCCCTCAAGAAGAAAGCGGCTCGCTAGCGTGCGCCACCCTCCCTCTGGCCCCGGGCCCGAGTCCCCGCTGCTGCGCATCATGTGGGGCAACGCCTTCCTGCTGTCGGCGCTCTACCTGCTGGTGGGCGTCGTGGTGGAGGGCGCCTTGCGCCTGTTCCCCTCGAAGTTCCTCCAGCGCCTGTCACTGTCGTTGGACTCGCTGCCGGCGCGTGCGCTGGAGCTGGTCGGCGCCATGGAGCCGCTGCGTACGGCCTTCTTCAACGGCCGCATTCCCGAGTACGGGGTGCGCCTCATCTTCGGACTCACCACGGTGGCGGTCATCTTCCTGCTCGCCCTGGTGGTCGGCACCGTCATGGGCAGCCTGCGCTACCTCATCGCCCGAGGGATGCGCCGAGGCGGAGGCAACGGCCCGTAGCCTCTTCCGTCGCGAAGACGGGGGCACCGGCCGCGGGGCTCTTCGTCAGTTCGTACCCAGGGCCCGCCGGACGCGCGGCTTGCGTGGCGCCGCCAGGGGGGCTGCCTGGGGCTCATGCCCCGCGGCGCGCGCCATCAGGCAGATTTCGACGACCTTGGGGCCGAAGCGCTCCCAGCGACTCTCTCCCGTGCCCTTCACCGTGAGGAAGGCCTCCCGGTCGATGGGAAGCGTCGCCGCCAGCCCGAGCAGCGTGGCGTCGTTGAAGATGATGAAGGGCGCGACGCCCAGGTCCTTCGACAGCTCCTTGCGCCAGCGACGAAGCTCCGTGGAGGCCAGCTCGCTGTAGTTCAGCACCGGCTGCGCCGAGGCCGACGTGCGGCCTCGGGACGCGGTCGGCCCGCTCGAGAGCAGCACGGGCATCTTCGCGGGTGTGCACACGTCGCAGTTGCCGCAGGAGGCCTCCACGTCCTGCTGACCGAAGTAGTGGAGGACGGCGCGCCGCCGGCAGCGCTGCTCCCGGTCCGCGTAGGCGTAGTCCGTCATCCGCCGCAGGAGCTGGAGGTTCTGCCGCTCCTGCTCCCGGACGTGGCTCAGGTCCATGCCCAGTTCGCGGAAGGGCAGCCGCGCCAGCGCTCGGATGGAGCGACCGGAGAAGGGCCGCCGCACATTCACCACGCCCGACTTCTCCAGCAGACCCAGCGCGTGGCGCGCCTCGTCCACCGACAGACCGACGCGCCGCGCGAGGATGGTCAGCTCCGTGGTGACCTGCCGCCCGAGGGGAAACGTCTCCAGCAGGGACTTCAACAGCCGCTGCGCGTCCGCCGCATGCGGGTGCGCGGCCTGGGCCTTCTCCGTCAGCGTCAGCCCGTGCTCTCCCTCACCCCGTCCCCCGCGCTCCAGCTTCCCGGCACGCTCGAAGATGCGCAGCGCCGCGGAGACCTCGAACTCACTGGCGTTCACCATCCCCGCCAGCACGTGCACGCCCCGCTCGAACTCCTCCACCGACTGGAGCACGCCCCACACGTCCGCGAGCACCGTCTCCGACGGGTGGCTGCCCTGGATGAGCCGCTCCTGGGTGTACACGTCCGAGTGGTTGAACAGCAGCACCGCGCGCGCGTCGCCGCCGTCCCGGCCCGCTCGGCCGATCTCCTGGTAGTACGCCTCCACCGCCCTGGGGATGTTGGCGTGCGCGACGAAGCGGATGTCCGACTTGTCGATGCCCATGCCGAACGCATTGGTGGCCACCGCCACCGCGTCCTTCGTGGACATGAAGGTGTCCTGCGCCCGCCTCCGCGCGTCGTCCTCCATGCCCGCGTGGTACAGCACCGCCTTCAGGCCCCGGCCATGCAGCTCCGCGAAGATGCCGTCCGCCGCGCGGCGCGTGGAGCAGTAGATGATGCCGCTGCCTCCCAGCGCCGCCAGCCGCGCGCAGGCCTCGTGACGGTCCGTGTCTCCGCCGACTTCCTGCTTGCCCAGGAACAGGTTGGGCCGGTCGAACCCCATGGCGAACTCGCGGGGCTCCTTCATCAGCAGCACCCGGACGATGTCCGCGCGCACTTCCGGCGTCGCCGTCGCAGTGAGCGCCACGGTGCGCGGTGGGCGCAGCTTCTTGCGCACCTGGCCGAGCTGCGCGTACTCCGGCCGGAAGTCGTGCCCCCACTGGGAGATGCAGTGCGCCTCATCCACGGCGAGCAGGTCCACGCCCACGTCGAGGACCGTCTGGACGAAGCTCGCGCTCCGGAAGCGCTCGGGCGCCACGTACAAGAGCTTGTACTCGCCCGCGCGCAGCCGGCGCATCCGCTCCGCCCGCTCCAGGTCCGACAGCGAGGAGTTGATGAACGTGGCGCTGATGCCGCGCGCGGTGAGCTGCTCCACCTGGTCCTTCATCAGCGCGATGAGCGGCGACACCACCAGCGTCAGCCCCGGCAGCAGCGTGGCCGGGAGCTGGTAGCACAGGCTCTTGCCCGCGCCCGTGGGCATCACCACCACGGTGTTGCGCCCGCTCAGCACGGTGGAGATGACCTCCGCCTGCCCGGGACGAAACTGCGTCAGTCCGAAGTGGCGCACCAGGCCCTGCTGAGCTTCCTCGAAGTAGGGCAGGGCCAACGGCATCGCTCGCATGTTCACCATCCTGGCCCGGCCGTCAACGGAAACGGCGCCTCGCCGCCCCTCACAGCTCGAGCCCCGGCGGCACGGGGACAGCCAGGCGGGCCCTCCTCAGCGCCACCTCCAGCACGCGCAGCGCTGTCGCGTCCGGCTCCCGTCGCCCATCCACCACCACGTCCCCTTCACGGGCGTCCGCTGGCAGCTCCACGCGCTCCACCGTGCAGGCCCGCCCGGTCTCCAGCCGCACCACCTGTGCCCGCGTGTCCTCCAGCAGCTCCACCTGCACCATCCCCACAAGGCACCCCGCCATCACCCATCTCCTCCCGCCACGTTCCATTCCCGTTTCGACTCCCACTCCCCGTCCGGGAGCAGTCCCCGCTCCAGCATCGACACGAAGGCCCCGTCTCCCACCACCAGGTGGTCCAGCACCTTGAGGTTGAGCAGCTTCGCCCCCGCGACGAGGTGCCGCGTCAGCCCCACGTCCTGGACGCTGGGCTCCGGGTCCCCCGAAGGGTGGTTGTGCGCCAGGACGATGGCCGTCGCGCGGGAGACGAGCGCCGCGGCGAACACCTCCCGGGGGTCCACCGGGCACGTGTTCAGCGTGCCCTCCGCCACCCGCGCGTCATGCACCAGCACGTTGCGCGCGTTGAAGCACAGCACGTGGAAGACCTCCCGCCGCAGCGCGCCCAGCGCGGGGGTGAGGTACGCGTGAATCTCCCGGGGCGTGCGCAGCTTGGGACGCCGCTCCGGTGAACGCTGGGCGCGACGGCCCAGCTCCAGCGCCGCGAGCACCTGCGCGGCCCTCCGAGGCCCCAGGCCCGGCACCCCTCGGAGCTCCACAGGCTCCGCCTGCAGAAGCGCCTTGAGTCCTCCGCATCGCTTCAGCAGCGCCCCCGCCGCCTCCAGCCCGCCTCGCGAGCGCGGTGCCAGACCCCACGTGACACACAGAAGCTCCGAGTCGGTGAGAGCCTGTGCCCCCAACCGGAAGAGCCGCTCCCGGGACTGCTCCATGCCCCCGGGCGCGAGCGCCCCCACCGACTCCTCGCCCACCACTTCACCGCTCCCCGTCCACGCCCCGCCCATGCTCCACTCCATCCCGCCCACCTTCCCCGGCGCGGTGCTTGAGCAAGGCATGTGCCCGCTGTCGCTACCTGGGGCGCGGTGGGCCTACCCATCCCGTCTGGCGCGACAGGGCTCGACTCCCGGACGGTCACCCGCACACCACGGGCCCTCTCGGGCGGTGAGAGGTGGGCGGTGCGGGCCTGCTTTCAGAAGCGGGAGATGGCGAAGAACGATTTGATTTTGTCGTTCGTCTCGCGAAGTCGCTCGCTCAGCGTGCGGACGAACGTCCAGAGCAGTACGTACGCCAGGTCCTTGTCGGTGAACATCAGCTGGTCCAGCTTGGACCTTTCGATGGCCCACACCGAGCAGGAGATGTGGGCGATGGCGTCCGCGGAGCGGGGAGAGTCCTCAATAACCGCCATCTCTCCGAAGTACTGGCCGGCTTCCAGGATGGCGAGCGCTTCCTCTCCGATGCCGGGCACCGACTTGGAGATGCGGACCTTGCCGCTGGAAATGACGAACATTTCCTGGCCGGACTCCCCCTCGCGGAAGAGGAAGGCGCCCGCCGGGTAGTCCCTGGTGTGGCCGAGTTGCGCCACCTTGGCGAGCTGGCCCTGGGTCAAACCCTCGAACAGCGCAACCTTCTTGAGGAGCTCGGCATCCATGAGGCCAGCTTCGTATCACGCGCCCGAGGGCCTCTGGTACCTTCGCGGCCTCAACGGAAAGAGGGAGGAGCCACCCGTGGCGGAGGAGAAAATCAACAAGGTGACCATCATCGGCTCGGGGCCGGCGGGTTACACCGCGGCCATCTATGCCGCGCGCGCCAACCTGGAACCGATGGTGTTCGCTGGTGGGCCCACGCTGGAGCATCCCCAGCGCGTGCCGGGCGGGCAGCTCATGGTGACCACGGACGTGGAGAACTACCCGGGCTTCCCGGAGGCCATCACCGGCCCGGAGCTGATGGACCGCTTCCAGAAGCAGGCGGAGCGGTTCGGCACGGTCATCCACATGGAAAACGTGGTGAAGGTGGATTTCAGCAAGCGCCCCTTCGTCATCGAAGGGGAGAGCGGCATCCGCGTTCTCTCGGAGACCGTCATCATCTCCACCGGCGCGACGGCCAAGTGGCTGAGCGTCAAGGGTGAGGACATCTACAAGAACCGGGGAGTGTCCGCGTGTGCCACCTGTGACGGCGCGTTCTTCAAGAATCAGGAAGTACTCGTCGTGGGCGGTGGAGACACGGCGATGGAAGAGGCCACGTACCTGGCGAAAATCGTCAAGCACGTCACCCTCGTCCACCGTCGCGACTCGCTGCGCGCGTCGAAGGTGATGCAGGAGCGCGCGCTCAACAACCCGAAGATTTCCTTCCTGTGGAACTCGGCGGTGGAGGAAGTCACCGGCAACGCGAAGGGAATGACGGGCGCGGTGGTGCGCAATCTGAAGACGGGCGACAGCCAGCTGCTCAATGCCACGGGCCTGTTCGTGGCCATTGGCCACACGCCGAACACGGAGCTGTTCCAGGGCATCCTGGAGACGCACCAGGGCGGCTACCTCAAGACGGTGGCGGGCAGCACCCGCACGAACATCCCGGGCGTGTTCGCTTGTGGTGACGTGCAGGACAGCTACTACCGTCAGGCCATCACCGCCGCCGGCACCGGCTGCATGGCGGCCATCGACGCGGAGCGCTGGCTGATTGAGCAGGGCGAGTAGCCCGCTCACCACCGCGTGACGCATGCTCCAGGCCGGTCCGTCTCCATGGCGGACCGGCCTTCTTTTCGAGCCAGGCAAGGGCGGAACAGGACTCTCATGAGCACGAAGCAGAAGACGCTGGCGGTGCACGCCGGCACGCGGCTGACGGGCAGCAAGGCGGTCCCCGTCTCGCCCCCCATCTCCGTGTCCGCGGTGAGCTGGTTCGACAGCAGCGACGACCTGGACGGCGCGCTGGACGGCAAGGACTACGCCTATGCCCGCATCAGTGCTCCGAACACCACGCTGCTCGAAGAGGCGGTGGCGGCGCTGGAGGGCGCCGAGGCGTGCGTGGCCTACGCCAGTGGGATGGCCGCGCTGCGCTCGCTCTTCGAGGCCCAGGACTTCCGGCCCGGCGACAGGCTGGTGATGCCGGCGGACGGCTACGGCGTCACGCGCGCGCTCTACAAGAAGCTGTGCGCGGCGCTCGGCGTGGAGCTGCATGCGCTGAAGCTGACGGACGCGGGGACGCAGGCGCGCATCCGCGAGCTGAAGCCGCGCCTGGTGCTGGCGGAGAGCATCACCAATCCGCTGCTGCGCGTGGCGGACCTGCGCGAGCTGGCGAAGGCGTGCCGGGACGTGGGCGCGGCCTTCGCGGTGGACGCCACGTTCCCCTCGCCCATGGGGCAGCGCGTGCTGGAGCTGGGCGCGGACTACGCGGTGCAGTCCACCAGCAAGTGGCTCAACGGGCACAGCGACGCGCTGGGCGGCACGGTGAGTGGTGCTCGCTCGCGCATCGATGTGCTGCGCGCCGCGCGCGTGCTCTCCGGCGATGTGCTGGGCCCCTTCGAGGCGTGGCTCACGCTGCGCGGCCTGCGCACCTTGCCCGTACGGATGAAGGCCCATGCCGAACACGCGGCGCACGTGGCGCGGCGGCTTGCGGAGTCGCCCCTGCTGGAGCGGGTCATCTACCCGAGGCTGGCCTCGCATCCGGACCATGCGGTGGCTCGCGAGGTGCTCAAGGATGGCGGCCCCATGGTGTCCTTTGAAATCCGGGGCGCGGGCCGCCCCGAGGCCATGCGCTTCCTGGAGGCGCTCAAGGTCGGTCGACCCGGTCCGTCGCTTGGGGACGTGTGCACGCTGGTGATGCACGCGGCCAGCGCCAGCGCGCGACGCCTGACGCCCGAGGAGCGCGAGGCGGCGGGGATTCGCGAGAGCCTCATCCGGGTATCCGTCGGACTCGAGGACCCGGACGACGTGGTGGATGACCTGCTCCAGGCCGTGGCCCAGGGGGTGGGCCGGTGAAGATGGTCGATGTCGGCGCGAAGCCGAAGACGGAGCGCGTGGCGGTGGCCACCGCGCTCTTGCGCATGTTGCCCGCCACGCGGGAGCGCATCCTCGCGGGGAAGGTGGAGAAGGGGGACGTGCTCGCCGCGGCGAGGCTCGCCGGCATCATGGCCGCCAAGCGCACCCCGGACTTCATCCCGCTGTGCCACCCCATCGCCCTGTCCGGAGTCGAGGTGACGCTGGACGCCGTGAAGGAGGGGCTGTCCGTCCGCGTGACGGTGCGGACGGTGGACCGTACGGGCGTGGAGATGGAGGCCCTGACGTCCGCGTGCGCGGCGGCGCTCACCGTCTATGACATGTGCAAGAGCGTGGACCGGGGCATGGTGCTGGAGGCCGTCCAGCTCGAGCACAAGTCCGGGGGACGCTCGGGGACCTGGGAGCGGGGCTCGGCGAAGGACGGCGCGGGGGCGACTCGTGCCGCCCCGTCACGTCCACGCAAGCGCGCGAAGGGTTGATCGCGGACGCGCTTGCGAGCACGCGGGAAGGGGAGCGCGACATGAGTCCGCGTCCTCCCCGTTCCGTGCCCTGGAGGCGTGCGCGGGGAGGCGCTTCACGCCGCGAGGTGGAGCCGCATGCCCACCCGCCTGACGCAATTCCCGCGCGGTGAAGCGCGGCACGTGCGGGCTGCCCTGTGTCCGCTTCAGGACGTGGACAGTGTGCTCCCGAGCACGGCCTCCCCTGAACTCGTGCCCTCCGGGGCTCCCGCTTGTCGGAGCGGTCGTCCAGATTGGACTCTCGCCACCATGCGCCCAGCAAGCGCGGGAGGCCGTAGAGGAGGTCCAAGGGTGCTCAACGTCAGGACGACCCACTCCACCGTGGGGCTCCTCGCGCTCATGATGGGCATGGGCTGCAGCCCCGCATTCGGGGACGGGGACGGGGATGCGCCGGAGTCGCCCACGCTCGTCGCGGCGGGGGCCCACTCACGCTGCTCCCCAGGGGGCTCGGGCCGCCGCTCCATCTCCAAGGACCCCAAGGGCTGCCGTCAAATCATGTTCGTCTGCGCCCCGGGCGAGACGCCCTTCTTCGACGCGTGTGGCTGTGGCTGCGAGCGCAGGTAGCGTGCGCTACCGCTTCCTGTCCGCGTCCTCGCGCAGCTTCTCCAGGAAGAGTGCCCCCACCACGAGCGAGTGGGTGATGTGTCCCTCCAGGATGAGCCGGGGCACGTCCGCGCGCGGGTGCAGCTCCACGGCGATGTCCTCGGCCTCGTCCTGCCGGCCCGCATGGGCCCTCACGCAGTCCCGCGCGAGGAAGATGAAGCAGCGGTTGTCCTGCAGCGCGGGATTGGGATGCATCCAGCCCAGCGGCACCACGCGGCCCGCGACGTAACCCGTCTCCTCCTCCAGCTCGCGCGCCGCCGCCACGGCCGGGTCCTCGCCTTCCTCGACGAGTCCTCCCGCGAGCTCCAGCGTGTCCGCGCCGACGCCGAAGCGGAACTGCCGCACCAGCACGAGCGAGTCCTCCGGCGTCACCGCGATGACATTGACCCAGTCCGCGCAGACCACCCGTACGCGCGGATGCTCCTGCTCCGTCCTCGGGTCCGCCCACTTGTCCTCGCGGACCTTCATCACCTGATAGTCGTGCTCCAACCCAAGGCGCAGTCGCCGCCAGGGCTTCACCGTCTGGGACATGGTTGACGCTCCGGCCCCCCCGACACGGGCGAGGGCCTTGGGGTTTTCAGTTGAGCAGCGAGGCGCGCTCACGCAGCTCGCGGGCCGTCATCTCCAGGCGGTCGCGGTCTGGCGCCTCCGGCGACAGCTCCAGGCACCGCTCCACGTCGCGCAGCGCCGCGCGGTACGCCCCCAGGTTGGCCAGCAGCGCCGCGCGCGTGCGCAGCTCCCCGGGATGATCCGGCGCCAACAGGAGCAGCAGGTCCACCACCGCCAGCCCCCGCTCGCGGTCCTCGCGGCCCAGGTACACGCGCCGCAGGTTGGACAGCATGCGGTAGGCAATCAACTCCACCGGCGCCGGCGCCAGCATGGCCCGGTCGAACTTGAGCTGCGGCGCCACCCGCTTGAGCAGCTCCTCGCAGCCGTGCTCGGTGAGGATGTCGCCGTGGTGGAAGGGGTCCATCACCAGCTTGTGGTCCCCCGCGTCATGGGCGACGAGGAAGTGTCCGGGAAACGGCACTCCGTACAGGGGGATGCCCGCCCGACGCGCGACTTCCAGATAGACGACGGACAGCGTTATCGGCAGCCCCAGCTTCCGCTCCAGCACCTGGTCCAGGAAGCTGTTCTCGGGCGAGTGGTAGTTGTCCTCGTTGCCGCGAAAGCCCTCGATGTCCGACAGCACGTGGCGCAGCGCTCGCAGCGATGCCAGCGCCTCGCCCTTGTCGGTGAGCCGCTCCGACTCCACCTGGACCCGGCACGCCAGGACGTCCAGGACGTGCAGACACGCGGGGGCATCCAGCTCCGGCCTGTCCAGCGTGGCGATGGCCAGCGCGGCCAGGTCCAGACGCGGTGGCTCCGCGGCCAGCGCCGACACCAACCGTTCCCGGGCCAGCGGCGGGCTGAATCCTGTGGGGATGCTCACGGCCGCAACCACTAACCCACACCGGGCTTGACGGCAAAGGCAGGCAACCGAGCGTCAGAAGGTGGGCGGTGCATAGGGCAGCCTCCCCTTGATTTCCGCGCGCAGCCCCATTTGAGCCGAAATCAGCCCCGCCAGGATTCCGTCCTCGTACTCGAAAGTCGGGTGTTCCTTGAGTTCGGGAAAGTCGTGGGGATTGCGAAGCTCCTCGGGGGTGAGGTTGGGGACGGCCTCGCGGGCCAGTCGCAGCACCTTGGCCTGTTGCTGCGAAATCATCCGCTCGAAGAGCTGGGCGGACAGCTCCAGCATGTCCTGGGCCACTTCTTCCGTCATGTGCGTGCCTACTCCTGGGCGATGTCCCACTTGGCTCGGCGGTAGCTGTAACGGAAAGCGGCCTCATCCGCCTCTTTCGCGAGCCCCTCGCCCTCCCGGCCGTCCAGGAAGGCGACGAAGTCGAGCTGGCGGTTGTCGCGTCCGTGCTCGGTGTCGAAGAGGCGGACCAGCTCGTTGGCGGGCAGCGTGCGCCGGCCGACGACGTCCACCAGGGGCACCGCCAGGCCTCGCATCTCCTGCGAGGGCGCGTAGGACTTCCACACCAGCTCCGTGCACACCAGCGTCTGGTCCGAGAAGAAGTCGAAGTCGAAGTCGTACGGGCGGCCCTGGTACGCGAAGGCGCGGAGGATGGCGCGCGCCTTGTCCACGCGAGGCAGCCGCGGGCGCATGACGCCCAGGTAGTCCACGCGCATGCCGTGCTCCAGGCCGGTGAAGCTGACGCCCTCGCTGATGGACTCGATGATGCGGATGGGGTCGCCGTGGGAGTCCTTGCCGGAGTACTCGGCCCACTTGGCGGGGAACGCGCGCGCCAGGTGCGCGGTGAAGGACGCGGGCTTGCCGGGGAGCGTGGCCACCCAGGCCTTCACGTCCGCGTCCTCGTCGAAGTACGCGGCCATCTCCGGCGCGGTGCCGACAAACAGCTCCGCGTGCGGCCAGAAGCCCGGCAGGCCGATGTTGGAGAGGTACCAGTTCTGCCGCGCCACCATGATGTCGCCGGGCTCCATCTTCTTGAGCACACCCAGCACCTGCTCGCGGCTGATGAGCGGCTGGCCGGAGCGGTGCACGCGCGTGTCGCCCATCCACTCGGCCACGGCGCGCTGGACGGGGAAGAAGGCGCGCTGGGCGGAGTCCTGGGTGAGGTCCGTGGCGGCCTTGGCGAAAATCGTGGCGCCGCGCTTGGCGAGAAGGCCCCGAGCCACCTCGCTGTTGAGCTTCATCTCCTGCATCACCCAGGGCACGCGGGGGCCGTCCAGCGCGCCGGCCTTCACCAGCAGCGGGCGCAGCTGCTCCTTGTACGTGTCACCGGTGTAGAGCTGGGTGGTGGTGCCCACGTGGATGACCTTTTCCTTGAAGCGGGCGAAGGCGCGCGGGGGCAGGCCGAACTCGGGGGCGGGCTCGTCCAGGAGGACTTCCAACTGCTTGCGGCCTCCGGTGAGCTCCGCGTAGGTGAGGCCGTGGGCCAGCTCCGTGGTGAGCGCGCCGTGGGTGAGCAGGAAGCCCCAGGCGTGCTTCTTGGGCTGGGTGAGGGCGGGCACCTTCACGAAGTCCCAGTAGCGCTGACGGATGACCTCGGTGGAGACGAAGTAGTCGAAGAAGGCCGCCCACGTGGTGAGCAGCCGCTGCTTCTGGTCCGGCGTGTACGGCTCGCTCTGCTTCTGGAGGTAGAGGCCGCGCGACTGCTTCACCTCGTCCTGGAGACGTCGCAGGCCACGGGCGTGCCGCTCCAACTGCTCCAGGTCGGCCTGGGCCTGGGCGACGAAGGCGGCGTCATCGAGGGAGTAGACGCTCTTGGGGGCGGCGGCTGGCGTGGGCGGCGTGCTGGCGAACACGAGCCAGGCGAGCAGCAGGGGTGCGGCGGGCATGGATGGGGCTCCGGGCGACAGGGGCGGCGGGCGGCACTCTACCTCGGGAGGTGCCGGGGCGGCTGGCCCCCTGGCCGGGCAGGGGCGGGGAGGGGGATGGCCGGGTGGTCCGGCGCGAGCGCCGTCACCAGATTCCTCGTACCCAGTGACGCACGCCCGGGCCTCGCGGGCCGGGCAGAAAGGCAGCGCCAGATGGCATTCGGAACCGCGGAAGACCCCGGGCTCTCCATCACCCCTCACATCGACTCGGTGGACTACCCGTCGACGCGGGAGGAGCTCGTGGAGTCCGCCGAGGATGGCGGGGCCCCCGTGAGCATCATCAACGTCCTCAAGTGCCTGCCGAGTACCGAGTACGCGTCGCGCGAGGCCGTGATGAGGGACTTGTCGGAGGCGTCGAGGCGCTCCGCCCGCGGCGGGCTGCCCGACGATGACGGTGTGCGGCGGGACAGGCGCAACATCGGGCGGGATTTGGTGGAGAACGCGCCCGACGGCAGCACGCGTCACCCGTGAGGCACGGGCCCTCGCGGTGAGGAAGCGCTCGCGGGCGCTGGCCGTTTCTGCCAGCGTTCGCGGGCGCATGCGTCCAGGTCTCCTGTTGAGCTGTCTCGTGTTGTCCCTGACGTCCGCTTGTCGGAAGCCGTCCCCGCTGCGGGTTCCCGTGCCCGAGGTGAAGCCCCGGGTGCGCGTGTCCTTCCTGCCCCCCGTCGACCGGGTCCTCACCGAGTCCCAGCGCGGCGTCCGCGTCGTCGAGCAGGGTGGCTCCGTGCTGCGCGAGGAGGCGGAGCTGACCACCGAGTCCCGCTTCACGCCGAACGAGGGCGGCTGGTTGCTGACTCAGTCGGTGACGCACGCCAAGCAGTCGCGGGCCGGGGTGGAGGTGGAGGTGGAGGGCTGGGTGGACGATGTGCTCCTGCGCTTCGCGCTGCGACTCCAACTGGCGGCGGACGGCACGTTCGTGAAGCTGGTGTCTCCCGAGGCCGCGGCGGAGGCCGTGCGGCAGTCGGTGCCTTCGGGCGTGGACGCGAAGCCACTGGCGCGCTTCTTCGCGCCGGAGGCGCTGGAGGGGCGCACGCGGCGCGAGTGGGAGGCGAAGTTCGGCGGCCTGTTCCAGCGCCATCTGTCGGAGGGACAACGCACCTGGGCGGTGGACACGCTGCCAGCGGGCGACAAGCAGGTGGCCTATGTGCTGGAGCGCACGGTGCAGGGGACTCGGGACACGGAGTACGGTGACGCGGTGGTGCTGAGCCTGCGGTGCCTGGACGCGGTGCCTCAGGACGCGCCGGAC
Source organism: Myxococcus sp. CA051A (assembly GCF_013336705.1). NCBI lineage: Bacteria > Pseudomonadati > Myxococcota > Myxococcia > Myxococcales > Myxococcaceae > Myxococcus > Myxococcus sp. CA051A. The sequence goes on from NZ_JABUMS010000020.1 coordinate 74,959, forward strand.
GAGCTGACGGATGCGTGGGAAGAGGCGGGACGGCCGGAGCTGACGCCGGGCGTGACGTGCCAGGGTGAGCAGGTGATGGCGTATGGGCGCTTCGTGCCAGTGAGTCGCGAGCTCACGGTGAAGGCGCCAGTGGACGGGGCGGCGTGGACGGTGACGATGGAGTCGCGAGCACAAGGGCTTCAAGAGGAGGCGCGATGAGCTGGGAAGAGAACCTCATCAAGGACGAAGCGGGCGTGGAGCGCGTGGTGAAGAGCGCGCGGCGGGTGGCGGTGCTGGGGATGAAGACGGAGCAGCACTCGGGTCAGCCCGCCTTCTACGTGCCGGACTATCTGGCGAGCGCGGGCGTGGAGGTGGTGCCCGTGCCCGTCTACTACCCGGACGTGACGCACATCCTCGGCAAGCCCGTGTTCCGCCGGGTGGCGGACGTGCCGGGCGAGGTGGACCTGGTGGACGTCTTCCGGCGGCCGCAGGACATCGACGCGCACGTGGACGACCTCATCGCCAAGAAGCCGAAGGCGGTGTGGTTCCAGTCCGGCATCCGCAATGACGCGGCGGCGGAGAAGCTGGCGCGCGCGGGCATCCAGGTGGTGCAGGACCGCTGCCTGATGGTGGACCACCGGCGCTACGGCGGAAGGTGAGCGCCCTCCCGCGAAGGTCCGCTCACCACTGCGCCTGGGCGAACGGCACGGGAGGCCGGGCCAGGGAGACGGCGGCGGACAGGCGCGCCTGGTCCAACGCGTCGAAGCCGCGCTCCATGGTGGTGGGCGTCACCGGGGGCAGGTTGGAGACGACGACGTAGACGGGGATGTTGCGCCCCTCCAGCACGGTGAGCTGGAGGCGGAAGTGGTCGCGGCGCAGCGCCGCCGAGCCCGCCGCGAGCCCCTGCGCGTACGCCATGGGGCCACCCACCACCTTGCGCGTCTTGCTGGGCAGGAAGTGCACGAGGATGGCGTCCAAGTCCTTCCCCACGTTGCTGTCATGCAGCGACAGCGCGGGCGCCTTGTCCACCAGGCCGCCGTCCCAGTACAGGTTGCCCTCCAGCGGCACCGCGCGGAACAGGCCCGGGTACGCACAGGTGGCGTGGACGCGCGGGGCCAGCTCTCCCGAGGTGAACACCTCGTGGCTGCCCAGCGTGAGGTTCGCGCCGACGAGCAACAGCGGGTGCGGCAGGTCCTCGAACGTCCTGGCGCCCAGCGTGTCCTCGAGCAGCCTCCGGAAGCGCTCTCCCTTGAGGAGCCCCGTCAGCCCATGGCCGCTGGCGTCCGCGTTCAGCACCGCGCCAATCGGATCCGGGTCCCAGAAGTTGGCGCGCGTCTGGCGCAGCACCAACTCCTCGATGGCGTGCACCGGCATCCCCGCCGCCGCGTAGGCCGCCACCATGCCGCCCGCGCTCGTCCCCGCGTACGCATGCGGCTTGAGCCCCGAACTCGTCAGCCCCTTGAGGAAGCCGGCGTGCCCGTAGAAGCCGAAGTAGCCCGCGGAGAGGACCAGGCCAAACCGCTTGCCTTCAAGGAGCTGGTGCAGGGAGGGAGAAGCCATGTCCCACATCTACCACTGTCCGCCATGAAGCACGCAGTGCGTCGAAAGTCCGCTGGCCACCAGTGAGACATCGATGTATGTTGATGCGGCGATATGGAAGCCCTGTCCCAATCCTTCCGGGCCCTCGGGGACCCGACGCGGCTGCGCATCCTCCGGTTGGTGGCGGAGGCTCCGCTGAACGTGACGGAGCTGGTGTCGCTGGTGGGCGTGGCGCAGTCGTCGGTGTCGCACCACCTGGGGAAGCTCAAGGGGCTGGGGCTCATCCGCGAGGAGCGGCAGGCGGGCTTCAGCTACTACTCGCTGGCCTTGGAGGGGGACGACACGCGCTGGCCCCTCATCCGACTGGCGAGGGAGGCCGAGGACGCGGCGGGTGACTCGGCGCGGTTGATGGACCTGCTGCGTGCGCGCGCGGACCGGCAGGCGCTCAACGAGCGACTCCTGGAGCCGGGCCAATCCTGGTTCCTGTGGGCCGGCGCGCTGGCGTCGCTGTTGCCGCCCCTGGACGTGGCGGACTTCGGCTGTGGCACGGGCGTCTTGAGCGTGGCCATCGCCCGGTGGGCGCGGCACGTGTGGGCCATCGACCAGAACGCCGTGGCGCTGGAGCAGGCGCGCGAGCGGGCCGGCAATGAGCACGCCGCCAACGTCACCTTCCTGTGCGAGGACCTTCAGCACCTGTCGCTGGGGTCGGGGCGGATGGACCTCGTGGTGATTTCGCAGAGCCTCCACCACGTGGAGGACCCCGCCTGTGTGCTGGCGGAGGCGGCGCGGCTGCTCAAGCCGGGCGGCCGGCTGGTGCTGCTGGAGTTGATGCCGCATGACGAGCGTTGGGTGGTGGAGCGGTTGGGCCACCGCCACCTGGGCTTCGAGCCGTCACAGCTGGAGACGGCGCTGCGCGAGCAGGGTTTCGCGTCGCTCACCCGCGAGGCGCATGCCCGCGAGGGTGCCAGCCCTTTTCGAGTCTTTCTGCTGACTGGAGTGAAGCCATCATGACGAGTCCCACTGCCCTTCCGCCCCCCTCTGGAGAGAACGGTCGTCGCGTGGAGGCCCTGCGCACCGCGATGCGTGAGCGCGTGCTGGTGCTCGACGGCGCCATGGGCACGCTGCTGCAGCAACTGGACCTCAAGGCCGCGGACTTCGGCGGCGCCGAGTTCGAGGGCTGCAACGAGAACCTGGTCCTCACCCGGCCGGAAATCATCCGGGACATCCACGCGCGCTACTTCGCGGCGGGCGCGGACGTCACGGAGACCGACAGCTTCGGCGGCACGCCGGTGGTGCTCAACGAGTTCGGCCTGGGGCACAAGGCGCTCGAAATCAACGCGGCCTCCGCGCGACTGGCACGTGAAGCCGCCGCCGAGGCCGAGGCGAAGGATGGGCGCATGCGCTGGGTGGCGGGCTCGGTGGGCCCCACCACCAAGGCCATCAGCGTCACGGGCGGCATCACCTTCGAGGAGCTGGTGGAGAACTTCGCCGTGCAGGCCGAGGGCCTCGCGCTCGGCGGCTCCGACTATCTCCTGGTGGAGACGGCGCAGGACACGCGCAACGTGAAGGCGGCGCTCCTGGGCATCGACCGCGCGTTCCGCAAGCTGGGCTACTCGCTGCCGGTGGCGGTGTCCGGCACGATTGAACCCATGGGCACCATGCTCGCGGGCCAGAGCGTGGAGAGCCTGGCCACGTCGCTGGAGCACGTGGAGTTGCTGTACCTGGGGCTCAACTGCGCCACGGGTCCGGACTTCATGACGGACCACCTGCGCTCGCTGGCGGCGCTGAGCCCGTTCCCGGTGTCGTGCGTGCCCAACGCGGGCCTGCCGGACGAGAACGGAAACTACCTGGAGACGCCGGAGATGCTCGCGCGTTCGCTCACGCGCTTCTGCGAGCAGGGCTGGCTCAACGTGGTGGGTGGCTGTTGCGGCACGCAGGAGGGCCACATCCGCGCGCTGTCCCAGGCGGTGAAGGGTCTGAAGCCGCGCGCGTCCACGCCCAAGCCCCGCTCCACGTTGTCTGGCGTGGACTACCTGGAAGTGACGGACGAGATGCGGCCGGTCATCGTCGGCGAGCGCACCAACGTCATCGGCAGCAAGAAGTTCAAGGAGCTCATCGTCGCGGGGCAGTTGGAGGACGCGTCGGAGATTGCCCGCGCGCAGGTGAAGCGGGGCGCGCAGATCATCGACATCTGCCTGGCCAACCCGGACCGGGAAGAGCTGGAGGACATGCGCGAGTTCCTGGAGGTGGTCATCAAGAAGGTGCGCGTGCCCTTGATGATTGACTCCACCGACGAGCGCGTCATCGAGATGGCCCTGACGTACAGCCAGGGCAAGGCCATCATCAACTCCGTCAACCTGGAGGACGGAGAGGAGCGCTTCGAGAAGGTGGTGCCGCTGGCGCGGCGCTTCGGCGCGGCGCTGGTGGTGGGCTGCATCGACGAGATTGGCATGGCCGTGACGCGCCAGCGCAAGCTGGAGGTCGCGGAGCGCTCGTTCGAACTCTTGACGAAGAAGTACGGCATGAAGGCGGAGGACCTGTACTTCGACCCGCTCGTCTTCCCGTGCGCCTCCGGTGACGCGCAGTACACGGGCAGCGGCGTGGAGACGGTGGAGGGCGTGCGGCTCATCAAGCAGCGCTTCCCTCAGTGCCGCTCCGTGCTGGGCATCTCCAACGTGTCTTTCGGTCTGCCGACGGCGGGCCGCGAGGTGCTCAACTCCGTCTTCTTGTACCACTGCGTCCAGGCGGGCCTGGACATGGCGCTGGTCAACTCCGAGAAGCTGGAGCGCTACGCGTCGCTGCCCGAGGAAGAGCGCAAGCTGGCGGAGGACCTGCTCTACAACCGGGGCACGGACCCGGTGACGCCGTTCGCCGCGCACTTCCGCGAGCGCAAGCCGCCCAAGGCGCAGGTGAGCACGCTGCCGCTGGAGGAGCGGCTCCAGCGCTACATCATCGAGGGCTCGCGCGACGGCCTCTTCGCGGACCTGGAAGCGGCGATGGCGAAGTACGCGCCGCTGGACATCATCAACGGGCCGTTGATGAAGGGCATGGACGAGGTGGGCCGGCTCTTCGCCGCCAACGAGCTGATTGTCGCGGAGGTGCTCCAGAGCGCCGAGTCGATGAAGGCGGCGGTGACCTTCCTGGAGCCGCACATGAGCGCCGCCCAGGCGGCGATGCGCGGCAAGATTGTCCTGGCCACGGTGAAGGGTGACGTGCACGACATCGGGAAGAACCTGGTGGAAATCATCCTGGCCAACAACGGCTTCCAGGTCGTGAACCTGGGCATCAAGGTTCCGCCCGAGCAGTTGGTGCAGGCGGTGCGCGAGCACAAGCCGGACATCGTCGGCCTGTCGGGGCTGCTGGTGAAGAGCGCGCACCAGATGGTGGCGACGGCGGAGGACTTGAAGCGCGCGGGTGTGAGCGTGCCGATTCTGGTGGGCGGCGCGGCGCTCAGCCGCAACTTCGTGGACCGCAACATCGCTCCGGCGTACGGCGGCGGCACGGTGGCCTACGCGCAGGACGCGATGAGCGGCCTGGACCTGGCGAAGCAGATTGTGGACCCGTCCTCGCACGAGAAGCTGCGCGGAGAGCTGTCCGAGCGGCGCGTGAAGCTGGCGCAAGAGGTGAAAGAGCGTCCTCGCGTGGAGGCTCAGACGTCGCGTGCGCGCAGCGCGGAGATTCGCATCCTGGACACGGTGCCCTCGGCGCCGGACTGGGAGCGGCACGTGCTGACGAACACGCCGCTGGACCACATCTGGAAGTTCATCAACCCGGTCATGCTGTACGGCCGGCACCTGGGCCTGCGCACGTCGTCGCGCGCGTTGGGGACTCCGGCGGAAGCGGAGCTGGCGAAGACGGAGGAGGGGCGCAAGGCGCTGGCGCTGAAGGATGCGGTGGAGGAACTCAAGGGCATGCTGCGCGGTGGGTTGATGCAGGCGCGCGCGGTGTTCCAGTTCTTCAAGGCGGGCAGCGACGGCAACCGGGTGGTGCTCTTCGACGGGAGCACCGGCAAGGAGGCGGCGTCGTTCGACTTCCCCCGGCAGGACCGCGAGGGAGGGCTGTGCCTGGCCGACTACCTGCGTCCGCTGGAGCGCGGCGTGCCCACGGACAACGTGGCGATGTTCGTGGTGACGGCGGGCTCTGGCATCCGCGAGCTGTCCGAGGGCATGAAGGCCAAGGGCGAGTTCCTGAAGATGCACGCGGTGCAGGCGCTCGCGCTGGAGACGGCCGAGGGCTACGCGGAGCTGTTGCACACGCAGCTGCGCAGCATGTGGGGCACGCCGGACAAGCCGGACATGACGATGCTGGAGCGCTTCCGCGCGGAGTACGCGGGCAAGCGCTACTCATTCGGCTACCCCGCGTGTCCTCGGCTGGAAGACCAGTCGAAGCTCTTCACCGCGCTGCGACCGGAGGACATCGGCGTGCAGCTCACCGACGGCTGCATGATGGAGCCGGAGGCCTCCGTGTCCGCCCTCGTCTTCCACCATCAGCAGGCGTCGTACTTCTCCGTGACGTGAGCGGAAGGTGCCGTGACGCCAGGGCGGTGGTCAGCACCGCCCGCTGGCGTTGGACGCCCGTGACTCGAATGGAAGTGGCTTGAGGCCCGGGCGGTCCGTCAGAAGCGGCCGCCCAGGCTGAGCCCGGCGCTGAAGAGGTCGCCGTCATCATCGGCGCCGGGGGCGAAGTCTCCGCCGCCGGCGAACACGCGATAGGTGGCACGCGCGCCCGCCGTCACGCCGTTGTAGCGGTACTCGACTCCGGCGGTGAGCGGCACCTCGGCCAGGAAGGTGTCGTCGAACTGGCGCGCGTTGGCCTCGGAGGTCGCGTCCAGGTAGCTGACGCCCACGCCCGCGCCGAGGAAGGGCTTCCAGTTCTCCCGGACGGTGGGGCCCACCTTGGCCAGCGCTCCCAGGTTGTGGCGCCACAGTGTCGCGTTGTCGATGTCCGCGAAGCCGTTGGCGGAGCCCTCGTAGCCCAGCTCCAGGCCCACCGCGGGCAACAGCTGCGCATCCGCCTGGAGCCCCAGGAACGTGCCCACATCCGTTTCCGTGCCCAAGTCACCGGTGTACGCCGTGACACCGCCTCGGACGGTGAGGCCAGGGGCGCCGAAGAAGGGGGCTGGCTGCTGCTGTTCGCGCACCTGGGAGTCCTTCGCGAGGGAGGGGGCAGCCCATCCCAAGGTCGCCAGCAGCACGCCTGCTCGCCAGATTGGAAGCACCATGTCGGATTCCTCCTCCTTGGGACGCCCCAGGGGGCCCCTGGCAAGGATGAGGTCGTCTCGTTCAGAGAAGGCCCGGCGCTCGGGGAAGCCCGAGGTGCCCCGCTGGCGGAGGGAGCGGGTAGACTCGCCGGCCATGAGCGCGCCCAACATCCGCCGAGCCGTCCAGTTGCTGCCCGCCTGTGCCACGACGGGGATTGGAAGCCTGCCCCATACGCAGGTGGAGCTGGGGCTCCAGGTCGCCCTGTCGATGGACATCCCGTTCCTCCCGCAGCTTCCGGTGGGCAAGCCCTCGGAGCTGATGATTCCGGCGGCGCTCGAGGGGTTGCCGGGCCTGCGCTTCGACGAGGAGGGCCTGTGCACGGTGGACCTGAAGGCCTGGGAGGAGGGGCGCGGCGAGTTCGAGGCGAAGCTGGACGCGGCTCTCGCGGCGGGGACGCTGGAGGCGTACGAGCCCACCCCCGAGGCGTGCCGTGCGTGGCGTCCCTTCTTGTGGGAAGTGGAGCATCGCAAGCTGGCGTTCGCGAAGGCGCAGCTCGCGGGGCCGTTCACGGTGCGCTCGGTGGCGCGCACGGACTCGGGCCTGTCCGCGCTGGAGGTCCCCGGACTGGACCAGGTGATTTTCCGACTGGTGCTGGCGCGCTCGCTGGCGATGGTGAAGGCGCTGCGGCGCGCGGGCACCACGCCGCTGTTCTTCCTGGATGAGCCCGGGCTCTATGCCTTCCAGCGCGTCCAGCCTCGTCACCTGCTGGCGCTCCAGGAGTTGAGGCTCTTGGTGGTGGCGCTCCAGCGTGAAGGCGCGCTTGTGGGGCTGCACTGCTGTGGCAACACGGACTGGGCCGCGCTGCTGGACGTGCAGCCGGACCTGTTGTCGCTGGATGTGCGGCTGTCGCTGGATGCGATGCTGGAGGAGGGTGATGCGCTGGAGCGCTACCTGAACTCGGGCGCGACGCTGAGCCTGGGCATTATTCCCACGGACCTGGCGTCGACGTACGAGGTGACGGAGCTGGCGGATTCGGTGGAGGCCTCGCTGAAGGCCGCATTGCCGCGCGGCTTCACGTTCCCTCGGGCCGTGTCGACGGTGCTGCTGACGCCCGCGTGCGGACTGGCCATGCGCTCGGTGGTGGATGCGGAGCGCGTCCTCTCCGAGCTGAAGGTGGCCCAGCGGAGGCTGCGTGGCGCGCTCGAAGCCGAGCGCCCCGTGTTGCACTCGCCGCCCCCGCACTGAGCAAGGCGGCACGGTGGAGGTCGCGTGGAGCGCTCGAAGCCGAGCGCCCCGTGTTGCACTCGCCGCCTCCTCACTGAGCAAGACGGCCACGGAGGCCGTCCGCGCTCCGGTGTCGGACGCTCCACGCCAAAAGGCGCGGAGCGAGGCGTGTCTACTGGCGGCCGAGCCTCAGCTCTCGTTCGGCCTGCTGCCAGTCCTGCTCGTGACTGCCGTGGTTGCCGCCTCGTGCCAGATAGATTTCGTAGGCGCGCCGGGCAATCTGCTCATGAGGAATGGGGCCGCGTGAGGCCTTGGACCCGTTGGCGTGTTCCGTGGGCTGCGTCGCCGTATGCGGGGTCGACTTTTGTGTGTTGTTGCGAGCCATCGAGGCGCCTCCGGGAAAGGGCGCGCGAAGCTTGAGTCTCGAGAGGTGCACGCGAAAGCGACCTGATGCGTTGGGGGTTGGCGACGCAACATGCCGAGTGACGCCGTGTCGCGCGGTGGACAGCGCGGGCGCGTGACGCGGATTTGACGTGACTCGCGAGGCAGAGCGAGCAGGCACGGCCCTACTTCAGCGCGGTCATCGCTGCTTCGAGCGCGCGCTGCATCGCGGTGCTCATGCCGAGGGTCGCCGCTTCAGACGGTGTGCACCAGCGCAGTTCCTGGAATGCCGCCGAGCGGGTGGGGCGCAGCGGCCCCGATACCCGGTAGAGGCGCAGCGTGAGGTCGCGATGGGTGAGCTGCCGCTTCACCGTGCCCAGCATGGCCTCCAGCTTCACGCCCGCGCCCAGCGCTCCAGTGAGGCGGAGTGTGGTTTCCGCTTCGGTGGCGTCCTCATCCACCTCGGCGGCGGGGAGTTCCCACAGGCCCCCGAAGAGGCCGGAGTCCGCGCGGCGAGCGAACAACAGGGTGTCCGCGTGGGCCCACACGGCGAGGGCCAGCGTCAGCTTCTTCGGCGCGGCGCGCACCCTGGCGGGTGGCAGCTCGTCCACGCGGCCCTTGCGGAAGGCGACGCAGCCGGTGCGCACCGGGCACAACAGACACAGCGGGTTCTCCGGGCGGCACGTCGTGGCGCCGTGCTCCATGAGCGCCTGGTTGAAGTCGCCGGGCCGCTCGCCCTTCACCAGCAGGGTGGCGAGTTCCCAGAGCGTGGCCTCTCGCTCGCGGTCACCGGGGAGACCTTCCACTTCGAAGAGTCGGGACAGCACGCGCGCGACGTTGCCATCGACGAGCGGAGCCTGTTCTCCGAAGGCGATGGAGGCCACCGCGCCGGAGGTGTAGCGGCCGAAGCCAGGGAGAGAGAGCAGCTCCGCCGCGGTCGAGGGCAGCTTGCCGCCGAAGCGCGACACCACTTCCTGCGCGGCGCGGTGCAGGTTGCGCGCGCGGGAGTAGTAGCCCAGGCCCTTCCAGCCGGAGAGAACGTCATCCAGCGGAGCGGCGGCCAGGGCGAGCACCGTGGGGAATCGCGCGAGGAAGCGCTCCCAGTAGGGAATCACGGTGGCCACCTGCGTCTGCTGGAGCATGACCTCGCTCAGCCAGATGGCATACGGGTCCTTCGTGCGGCGCCAGGGCAGGTCGCGCTTGTTCCGGTCGTACCAGTCCAACAGGGGGGCGCGGACCGAGGCGAGGTGCGCGGTGCTCGGAGTCACCGTGGGAACACGGGCCGACACGACGGTACGCGGTGGACGACCGCGCTTCGCGCGAGGAGGCTCCACGGGTGTGGCCTCATGAGTCATCGCGGCAACGGGGACTGAAGACTGTGCGGGCACGGCTTCAGGCTTGCGCGGCGGACGACCTCGACGCGGACGGACCATGTTCCGGTCCTGCTCCGTCGTGGGTTCGGCCGGGGGCGCCGCACCCGAGTCCAGCATTCCAAGCTGCGTCTGGGTGTCCGGTGTTGCGGCGCGCTTCGTGGGGCGACTGCGGGGACTCATGCGTCTTTCTTCACGGGGTTGGCCATGCGGTGGGCAACACGGTCGAACAGGCCGGGGACGAATCGGTTGGCCAGTACCATGACGCGTCCGGGGAGGGTGAGGATGGTGTCGCGCCGTCCTCGCACGCTCGCGCGCACCATCGATTGGGCGACTTCCTCCGACGACATGGCCTTCAACGGAACGGCTTCCTGCGCCCAGCCCTCCGCGTTCAACCGGTGCTCGCGGAACTCGCTCTCGGTAAAGCCCGGAGACACGAGCAGCACGCGGATGCCCTCCGTCGCCAGCTCCGTGCGCAGCGACTCCGTCATCGCGTTCACCGCGGCCTTCGACGCGCAGTACCCACCCAGCAACGGCAACCCGCGATGTCCGAGCACGGAGCTGACATTCACCACCTGGGCCCCGCGCCGTCCGCGCAGCAGTGGCAGCGCCGCGCGAGTCACCCGCCACAGCGCGAACACGTTCAGTTCGAAGACCTGCCGAAGCTGCTCCTCGCTGATGGACGCCAGGGGGCCGTACAAGCCCTGGCCCGCGTTGTTCACCAGCACGTCCAGCCCACCGAAGGCGGCCTGTGTCTCGCGCATGAGGTGCTCCACGTCCTCGCTGCGCGTCACGTCGCACCGCACGGACAGTGCCCTGACGCCGAGTGACTCCACTTCATGGGCCACATCCTCCAGTCGCTCCAGTCGCCGGGCGGCGAGCACGACATGCGCCCCGGCAGCGGCGTAGGCCCGAGCCGCCGCGCGGCCGATGCCGCTGGACGCTCCTGTGATGAGGACGACTCGCTCCTTGAAGGGTTGGCTCTTCATGGTGGCGGGGACCATACTCCCAGGGTTGCGCACCCGGACTGTCATTCAACCCGCTCCGGGGGCTCGTTTCCCTGCCTGTTCCCCTTCTGGCGGAGCGAGCGAACGCCTAGGATGCGCCGCCTCCATGCGGCGCCCCCCTCTCAGCAACGACTTCTCCTGGTCCAAGAGCCGCCACGAGAAGTTCTCCGAATGCCTGCGCTCCTACTACTTCTACTACTACCGCTCGTGGGGCGGGTGGGAGGCGGACGCGCCGAAGGACGTGCGAGAGCTGTACGTGCTCAAGAAGCTGGCCAACCGCTTCAGTTGGGCGGGCAGCATCGTGCACGAGCAGATCAAGGACGTGCTCCTGGACTGGCGCGCGGGGCGCACTGTCGACCCGGCCGCGGTGGAGGCCCGGGCCCGCAAGGTGATGCAGGACGACTTCCGGCACTCGCGCGGGAAGCTCTACTGGTCGCAGAAGTACCGCAAGCCGTTCACCGGACTCGTCGAGCACGAGTACGGCGACGTGCTGCCGGACGAGGCCTGGAAGCAGAACTGGGAGACGGTGCGCGCGGCGCTGGCGTGGTTCTTCACGTCGCGCTGGCCCGTCATCGCCAAGAGCCTCAAGCCCGAGCAGTGGTTGGAGGTCGACGCGGGCTTCGACTTCGCCCACTTCACGCTGAACGGGCTGAAGGTGTTCGCCATCCCCGACTTCGCCTTCGTGGACGCCGACGGCACGCCCGTCGTGGTGGACTGGAAGACGGGCAAGTCTCGCGATGGCTATGACGAGCAGGTGCTCGGCTACGCGCTCTACGTGTCGCAGCGCTACCGCTTCCCGGTGGAGAAGGTGCGCGCGTCGCTGGTGTACCTCAACGAGGGCAAGGAGCAGGACGTCCAGGTGGACCTGGGCGCCATGGCGTCCTTCCACCAGCACTTCGAGACGAGCGTGGCGAAGATGCGCTCACTCTTGAAGGACCCGGCGACGAACACGCCGCTGGACGCGTCCGCCTTTCCGACCTCGGAGTCCCTGTCTCCGTGCGTGCGTTGCGTCTTCCGTCGTCCCTGCGGGCGAGAAGCCGCCGTGACGGCGCAGCAGTCCTCGTCCCAGCAGGTGGCGTGAGGCGTCAGCGGGTGGAGGCGAGCCGGCGCACGACGACGCCGGCCGCGTTCATCCCGAAGCACGACGTGACGAAGGACACGCTTCCGTCAATCTGCGTGCGGTGGTCGCACGTGTGGAAGTCGTTGTCGTTCGGGCACACGCAGAGGAAGCCGTCCGTGGAGTCGTCGTAGTTGAGGGCCACGGGCATGCGCCGCGCTTCGATGGAGTAGACGGCGGTGATGCCGGTGTGCCGGTCCGTCTCCACGCCGTACTTGCGCTTGAGCAGCTTGCGGATGTCCTTGGCGAACGGGTCCATGTGCGTCTCGGACAGGTCCTCCACGCGGATGGCGGTGGGGTCCAGTCGCGCGGCGGCGCCCATGGAGCTGACCACGGGAATGCCCAGCGACACGCAGCGGTGCAGGAGGTGCAGCTTCGCCTTCACGTTGTCGATGGCGTCGACGACGAAGTCGTACTGACCGGCCTGGAGCATCTGCTCCGCGATTTCCTCGCGGTAGAACTCGCGCACGGCTTCGACCTTCGCCTCCGGGTTGATCTCCCGGCAGCGCTGCGCCATCAGGTCCGCCTTCGGCTTGCCCACGGCCTTCACCGTCGCGTGGAGCTGGCGGTTGGTGTTGGTGACGCACACGTCATCGTGGTCCACCAGCGTGAGGTGGCCGATGCCACTGCGCACCAGTCCCTCGGCCGCGTAGCTGCCCACGCCGCCCAATCCGAACACCACCACGCGTGCGTTGGCCAGCCGCTCCATCGCAGTGTCGCCCAGCAGTCGGCCCGTGCGGTCGAAGCGCCGGGACAGCTTGAAGGGCCTGGCGAGCGAGCCCGTGGCCGCATTCGGCGTGGCCGTCGTGGCGGCGGGCGGGGTCTCGGGCTGGGGAGGGGCGGGCGGTGGGGGCTGCGGGTTCATGGGAGTCCTCTATAACGCGACCGCTCGCCTACCGCGAAGCGGGGGGAAAACCTTCCCGGAAGAGCCTGCGGGCATTCTCGGTCGTCCGCTGGGCGACCTCGTCGAGGGGCTCCCCTCGGACGCGGGCCATCCCCTCCAGGATGTGGGGCAGGTAGGCCGGCTCGGAGCGGCCCCCCCGGTGGGGCGTGGGCGCCTGGTCCGGGGCGTCCGTCTCCGCCATCAGTCGCTCCAGGGGAATGGCGCGCAGCGCATCCAGCGGCTTGCGTGCCTCCGCCCACGTCACCGGGCCCGCGAAGGAGAAGTGGCAGCCCTTCTGGAGATAGAAGCGCGCCAGCTCCACGCCGCCGCTGTAGCTGTGCATGAGCAGGCCCGCCTCCGGAATCTGCTCCTGCTTGAGCAGTTCGATGAGCGCGGGATGGAGTCGGTGACAATGCATCAACACGGGGAGCTGGTGCTTGCGAGCGAGCGCCAGGTGCCTCCGGAGCACCGACACCTGTCGCTCCAGCGGCGCGCCGGGAAGGGACGGACCATCCAGTCCGCACTCGCCCACGGCCACCGCGCCGCCCTTCGACAACAGCGCGTCGAGCAACTCCAGCGCCACGTCGTCCTCCTCGGGCGTCATCTCCGGCAGGAGCTGGGGGTGGATGCCCAGGCCCACCTGGATGCGGGGCTCGTTCCGGGACAGCGCCAGCAAGGGTTCCCAGTCATGCGTGCCCACGCCGGGGATGAGGATGCCTTGGAGGCCCGCGGCCCAGGCTCGCTCCAGCACGAAGGTTCGGTCCTCATCGAATCGCGTCGCATCGAGATGGCAGTGGGTGTCGATCATTCATCACGCCATGGGGCATCGCCGTTCAATCAGGAACACGCTTCTGGAACCCACCCCGGGGAACCATCGCGGTCATTTTCCCGAGGCTATACGCCCTCCTCTTTTTTGGAGGGGCAATATGGACAAGCGAGTCGTCGGGGCGCTGTGTTGCGCGCTGTGGGTACTCTCGTCGGGGTGTGCTGACGAGTGCGTCGACCAGTTCGATTGTCGCGCGGACAATGGCCAGCCCGCCGAGGGGCAGGAGTGGGTCTGCACCGCCGACAATGAATGTGAGCAGCGTCCCATTCCCGCTCCTCCCGAGCCGGACGCGGGAGAGCCTGACGCGGGAGAGCCGGATGCGGGTGTCCCGGATGCGGGAGAGCCTGACGCGGGCGTGCCGGATGCGGGCCCGGCGGATGGTGGAGGCCAGGGCACGGCGGGGAAGGGCGAGAGCTGCGCGGCCTCCGCGGATTGCATCGCGGGCTTGCGCTGTGAGGGCACACCCCTGACGTGTCAGGCGCAGCATGTCGCAGTGACGGGGCGCGACGACGCGGGTGTCTCGAAGGCGCTCGTCATGCGCTACGACACGCCGGGCATGACGGCGTTGTCGGACGGGGATACGGACAGCCGCTACCCGCGCTGGGCACCGAGCGGCACGCGGGTATCGTTCGCGCAGGGGGCCGTGGACACGTCCACGGAGAAGGTCGCGGGTGACCTGACGGTGCGCGATGTTCCGCTCGTTCAGGGGCAGGCCCTGGTCCTCGCGGATGGTGGTTCGGGCAACACGGAGAGCTTCCGCTCCATGGAGTGGGAGCCGAGCAGCTCCATCGCCTGGGTGCGGCAGAACGGCAGCAGCCGCTCGGGCATCTCCGTGGTGTCGACGGACCCCGCGGGCAGCGTGGTATCGCAGGCCACGACGACGGGCGCGTTCCCGGACTGGGCTCCGGATGGCACGACGTTCGTCTACAACGTGACGGGCGAGGGCCTGTTGACCTCGAGCCTCGGCGCCTCGCCGACGCCCCTGGCCAACTCGGGGGCCACCGCGGAGCAGGCGCACTACAACCACGTCAATTCCCAGCTCCTGTTCCTGTCCAACCCGAACAACGAAATGGTGACGTTCGCCGGGGACGCCATCCCCGTGCCGCTGTTCCGGCTGTACTCGCTCAACGTGACGGGGGGTGGGCAGCCCCAGCTCATCGCGGATGTCTCCACGGAGACGTCCACGGATGGCACCATCGACTCGTTCATCGCCAGTCCCATCTGGGCTCCGGATGGGACCTGGTCCGCGTACGTGCGCGCGTACTACTTCAAGCCCACCACGGGAGATGCCGTGCTGTGCGGCGGGGGCGTTTCTCCCTGCCAGACGCGACCGGGCAACGCCGTCTTCCTGCGCGCAATCAATCCGCAGGATGGCACCGCCACGGGCACCGAGGTGCGGCTCGCGGATGACGGCACGCTCCCGTCGTTCTCTCCGGACGGACGTTTCGTTGCCTTCATCAAGGCGGGGCAGCTCAACGTCCAGCAGGTCGACCCCGCCACCGGCGCTCCGGTGAACGCGGCCATCGTCCATCCCAGGGCGGGCTACACGCTCCAGACAGGTGACAGCGACGACCACCGGCCGCGCTGGCAGCCCCGGTAGTCCGAGTCGTGTTTGGCCCGCGTTCCGGTGAAGTGTCCGGGGCGCGGGCCTGCCGTCCTTCGCGAGCGACGCGTCGAGTACTGCTCGGCCGCGCTGGCAGCCCCGGTAGTCCGAGTCGTGCTCGGCCCGCGTTCCGGTGGAGTGTCCGGGGCGAGGGCCTTCCGTCCTTCGCGTGCGACGCGTCGAGCCTTGCGGCTCGGGGTGTCACCGGAATAGGCAGGGGCCCTCGGTCCGCCGCATGTGTGGGGGCCGTGCCCCGGAGGACTCGGATGAAGACTGGCCTCGTGACGCTCGGTGTCCTGCTGTTCGCTGGCTGTGCCACCGTGCCGACCGCGCGACTGGACGATGGCGGCGGTGGCACCGTGGCCGCTGACCCGCACCCGGACGTGGAGCCTGTGCGCCTGGAGACGCGCGCGGGCACCTTCCTGGTGCACCCGAACAACGCCGAGGACTTCTCACGCGCGCTCGCGGGCGAGCCTACCCAGCAGAACTACACCAGCGAACTGCTGGCGGGAGACTGACACCCAGGGCTCCCGGCCGCGTCCCGAGTCGAGGGAGCGGCCCGAGGGAGCCTGGGATGCTGTCGTGCTTCAACCTACGACGATGATGCGGCGCCCCAGGGCCCGCGCCATCTGCGGCGAGGTCATCACCTCCAGCGCCTCACCGAGTTCGCCACCGGCCGTGTCGAAGGCCGCGGCGATGACTTCCCCCACGGTGAGCTGGGCCCTCTCCGCGGCCACCCGGGCCCGCTGAGCCGTCCGCCGGAGCGCGGGCATCACCCGGCGACCCTGCCTGCGGACCGTGACGCTCTTGCGTGTCGTCCTCTTGGCCATGTGCTCCTCCCACCACGCGGTTCAGCGCGGGTGAGTACACCTGGGGTCTGACATATGCAGACGAGGTGCCAGTCGGAGGCTCACCTGGCAGGTAACCTGCTCTACGGGATTTCCCTGTAGTGAAGCAGGGTTCCAGGTTCACCACCTCACGGTAAACGTCGGGGTTCGGAACCGATTCCTCGTTCTGTCGAGATTTTTCGTTCAGCCAGCCCGGGAATCTCGACGTTTCGTTCAAGAGTCGAGAGTCGGCCAGAAGCCGCAAGGACTGCGAGTGTGCTCAGTCTTGAATGACTCAGGTGTCATTCGAGCCCCGCCCTTTTGGTCGAAAAATTGGCACTGCGGGGTGAGGCTGACACGCGCGTCGCGCTCTCGTGGGCGGAGTGTTCAGTGCGGTATACGCCGGCGCATGCCTCAGACCCTCTGCCCGAGCTGCGGTCATAGCCCCATTCCCCGGGGTGCCACGGCCTGTCCCGCCTGTGGTGAGCCGTTCGATCATCTCCAGTCGTACAAGAAGGTCGGCCGCACGCGGCTGGACAGGTTGGGGGACGCGGTGGACGACGACGCCACGGTGTTCGGTGGCGACCTGGTGACGAGCGCGGTGTCCGCCCATCCAGGGCCCGTGGCGGGTGTGCTGGGGGCGAGCGCGGCGGCGTGGTTCCTGCGAGCCGGTGGCGTGTTGGGCTCGCTCCAGGACCCCTCGTGGACGTACGGGCTGGTGGCGCTGGACCTATTGCTCGCGCTGGTGCTGGTGGTCAACCGGGGGCCCGCGAAGGGGCTCGCGCAGACGGGGCTGGTGGTGCAGCTGTTGGCCACGGCCTGGCTTGCGCGCGCGGCGCCGACGGCCCCGGTGCACGTGGCCTACTTCGCGCTGGGACTGGTGGCGCTGACGCTGGTGCTGGGCGAGCCCGGCGCCGCGCGGCGGTACGTGGGCCTGGGGCTGGGACTCGCCGTGGCGTTGGCGTCGTCGGCGCTCCTCGCCATTCCGGGGACGCTGACTCCGGGGGGCGGTGGCGGCGTCCGCCAGCTCCTGGTCGGCAGCGAGCTGGGATACCGGCTGGAGCTGCCCGTGGGGTGGGAGCGGCTGACGCGCGAGCAGCTCTCCACGCACCTGGTGCTGCCCACGGCGACGCTGAATGGCAGTGGCGTGGGCTTCGGCGACGTGGCGCGAGGACGCTTCGGTCTCTTGTGGGTGGAGCGCTCGCCGGGTGTGTCGCTGGCGGCGGGGTGTCAGGGCCTGCTGCGCTCGTTGGGGGGGGCGTCGAATGCGCCGTTGACGCGTCCCGCGCCCGCGGCGCTGGGAGGCCGCACGCAGCTCTACGCGCTGAACACGTCGGCGGGGGCGCGAGGCACGCTGGGCTGCGGGCTGCTGGCGGATGGTCGACTGGTGGGGCTGGCCGTCGTCGCCGCCGGGTCGGGTGATGTACAGACGGGCGATGCGCAGGGGGCCGCGGCCTTCGCGGCGGTGGGCGAGGGACTCGCGTTGCAGTAAAGGGCAGCCCGCCATGAACGTTCAGGTCCTCTTCCACGACAACTGCTTCGACGGTGCCGCGAGCGCCGCGGTGTTCTCCCGCTTCTATCGGGAGCGCGTCCGCGCGGACGCGGCCTTTGGCTACCAGGGCCTGAATCACAAGCCGGGCGCGGAGGGCATCGACCCGGCGGTCTTCACTGGCGAGGAGAACGTCATTGTCGACTTCCGCTACAGCCAGGACGCGCGGCTGACGTGGTGGTTCGACCACCATGCCTCCGCCTTCCAGCAGCCGGGGGACGAGGCGCACTTCCGCGCGGACACCAGCGGGCGCAAGTTCCACGACGGGCACCGCAAGAGCTGCACGAAGTACCTGGCGGACGTGGCGCACGAGCGCTTCGGCTGGGATGCGTCGTCGCTCTCGGACCTCATCCACTGGGCCGAAATCATCGACGGCGCCCAGTTTCCGTCGCCCCAGATGGCGGTGGCGCTGGAGGAGCCCGCGCTGCGCATCATGACGGTGCTGGAGGCGAACAAGGACCCGGCGCTCATCCCCGAGGTCATCCGGCGCATGCAGTCGGAGTCGCTCGCGGAGCTCGCCGCCTCGCCGCTCATCGCCACGCCGCTGGCCCCGCTGCTCTCGCGTCACCAGGGCCACATCGAGCTGGTGCGCGCGAAGGCCCGTTACGAGCGCGGCGTCGTCTTCTTCGACCTGGTGGACGAGGGCGTCGACAGCCTCAACAAGTTCATCGCGTACGCGCTCTATCCGGATGCGCGCTACACGCTGTGGGTGGGCAAGGGCGCGTCGCGCGCCAAGGTGTCGCTCGGCTCCAACCCGTGGAAGCCGGAGCTGCGCAAGCACGACCTGTCCGCGATTGCCGGCCGGTTCGGCGGTGGCGGTCACCCAGTGGTAGCGGCGGCCAGCTTCAAGGCGGACCAGTCCGACAAGGCCCGCGCCGCGTACCAGGAGATTCTCGCGGAGCTGTCCACCGCGGGCTGACGGAGGGGCGGACTATCGGCGCTCGAAGAACGAGAAGCCGGCCTGCCGCAGCAGTCGCACCACCGTCACCATGGGCAGGCCCTGCACGTTGGCGCGGTCTCCTTCCAGTCGCGCCAGCAGTGCCTGTCCCGCGCCTTCCACGCGGTAGCTGCCGCAGCAGCCCTCCCACTCGTTCAGGTCCAGGTAGCGCTCCAGCTCGTCGGGCGTCACGGCGTGGAAGGTGAGTCGGGCGGTCTCCACGGCCTCGCTGAAGTGGCCTCCGGGGCCCACGAGGCAGACGCCGGTGTGGATGTCGTGGGTATGGCCCAGCAACTTGCCCAGCTGCCCGCGCGCGGCGTCGCGGTTGTCGGGCTTGGTGAGCGTCTCGCCGGCGACCTCGACGAGCTGGTCGGCGCCCAGCACCCAGGCGTCCGGGTTGCGCGCGTGGACCGCGCGGGCCTTGCGGGCCGCCAGCTCCCGGACGGCCTCCTTCGCGGACAGGTGGGGAGCCACCATCTCGTCCACCCCTGGGGATTGGGTGCGGTAGGGCAGGCCCAGGCCGTCCATCAGCGCTCGGCGGGCGCTGGACGTGGACGCCAGAATCAAGTCTCTCATGGGGCTCCCACCCTAGTTCACCCGAGCGCGCGCGGGGATGCCGCCTGCCGAGCGAGCATGCACGTCCCCGCTTCCCGGCCACGAGGTGATGCCGTAGCCTGACGCCCCATGTCGCGGCGCGGTCTGCTCGCCCTCTGCCTTCTCCTCACCGCGTGTAAGCGGAACGCCTCGGCCCCGGAGACGGGAGACGCCGGTCCGCCGGAGGTGTCCTCGGTGAAGGCCCCGGCGGCCAATGCCTCCCCGGCGGAAGGTGCCGACGTCGCCTCGCGTCCCGTGCAGCCGCTCGCGGTGTGTCGCGCGCAGGGCAGCTCGCCGCTGGATGCGGCGCGCGGGTACTACGACGGAGGTCGCTTCGAGGAGGCGCTGTCCTGCGCGGCGCAGGCGGCGGCCCTGGAGCCGGACCTCGCGGCGGCCCATGCCGAGCGCGGCGTGGCGCTGGCCGCGCTGGGACGCGAGCCCGAGGCCCAGCTCGCCTTCGCGCGGGCGCTCGCCATCGACCCGGGGGACTCGGATGCGCTGCTGGGCGCGGCGCACCTCTATGCCGTGCAGCTGCCCTCCACGCGCGAGCGAGACGAACTGGGCACGCTCTACGCCGAGCGCGGCCTGTCTCAGCCCGGCACGCCTCCGGAGCTGATTCCGCATCTGGCGCTGGTGGCGGCCATGGCCTTCAACGACCTGGGCCAGTCGGAAGAGGCCCTGGCGCGCGCGGCCATCGTCCTGGCCCGGGAGCCGGGCAGCAGGGAAGCGCTCTACGAGCGGGCCCTGGCCCTCTTCGAGCTGTGTCGCTTCGCCGAGGCGAAGGTGGCCTTCCAGGGGCTCGTGTCCGACGCGGAGCGCGCCGCGCATGCGCACCAGCACCTGGGCTTGTTGCTGGAGCGAGAGGGGAAGTGGAAGCAGGCGCAGGTCCACTTCGACAAGGCCCGGAGCCTGGCGCCGGAGGACTTCCCGACGCCGCCCCTGCCTGGCGAGGACGCCTTCCGCGTGGACGTGGCGCGGGCCGTGTCGGAGCTGCCCGTGGACATGCGGGGCGACCTGGAAGGCGTGCCCGTCACCGCGGAGGAGTTGCCCGCCGAGGGTGACTTGCTGGCCAACCAGCCTCCGCTGTCGCCCACCATCCTTGGATTGTTCAGAGGGCCGCCGCTGGGCGCGCCGTGCGACGGAACCGAGACACCGTGCCGCTCCGTGGTGCTCTACCGACGCAACCTGGCGAGGGCCGTGCGCACGCCGGCGGAGCTGCGCGAGCAGATTCGCGTGACATTGCTGCACGAAATCGGGCATCTGCGAGGGGAGGACGATGAAGAACTGGCCGCGCGCGGCCTGGAGTGACGCGAATGGCCATCAACGTAACGCTTCCCGTGGCACGTACGACTCCCAAGGGCGCGAAGTCCCTGCGCACCGGAAACCCCTGGCTGTACCGCACCGAGCTGGCCGCCCCGCCCGACGTGACGGGCCCTGGCGCGGTGGTGCTGGTGGTGGACTCGCAGGGCAACCCCATTGGCCAGGCCCTCTATGCGCGGCGCTCCCCGCTGGCGCTGCGGCTGCTGACGCGCAAGCCTCCTCGCGAGCAGCCGGTGAACGACCTCTTCTTCCGTCGTCGCCTGGAGGCCGCGCTCGCGCGCAGGTCATCGCTGTCCGGGCGCGACGGTCTGCGGCTGGTGCATGGTGAGTCGGACCAACTGCCCGGTCTCTTCGTGGACCGCTACGGCAAGGGCCTGACGCTCCAGACGCTCTCCGAGGGAATGGACGCCCGCAAGGAGTCCCTCGCGAAGATGCTGGTGGAACTCACCGGCGCCACCCACGTGGTGTGCCGCGACGACGCCTCCGGCCGCGACTTCGAGGGCCTTCCGCGCGAGTCGCGCTTCCTGCACGGCGAGGGAGAGTCGCGCTTCACGTACCACGAGGGCGACAACCGCTTCGAAGTGGACCTGCTGGGCGACATGAAGACGGGCGCCTTCCTGGACCAGGTGGACAACCACCTGCGCGCCGGAGAGCTGGCGCGCGGCGAGGCGCTGGACCTCTTCAGCTACCACGGTGGCTTCGCGCTGGCCCTGGCTCGCAACTCCGAGTCGGTGCTCGCGGTGGAGCAGGACGAGAAGGCCGCGGCGCGCATCGGCGAAAACGCCCGCGCCAACAACCGGACGAACGTCAGCGTGGAGAACGCCAACGCCTTCGATGTGCTCAAGCGCTTCGACTCACAGAGCCGGCGCTTCGACACCATCGTGTTGGACCCTCCGGGGCTCGCCAAGCGCCGTGAGGGCCTGGAGACCGCGCTGCGCGCCTATCACGAGCTGAACCTGCGCGCGTTGCGCTGCTTGAAGCCGGACGGACTGCTCGTCACCTGCTCGTGCTCCGGCAAGCTGGACCGCGCGGGCTTCGAGGAGATGCTGCTCGGCGCCGCGGCGGACGCCAAGCGCCCGATTCAGATTCTGGAGCGCCGGGGCGCGGGCCTGGACCACCCGGTGCTCGGTGGGTTGCAGGAGACGGAGTACCTCAAGGCCCTCTACGTGCGCGCCCTCTAGCAGCGCGCACGGGGACGACGGGGCTGCTCACGACAGCCCCAGCTCCTTGCGCAGCTTGCCCACGACCTTGAAGTACTCGGTTCGAGGGAAGGGGACATTCAGGATGTGGAAGTCCTTCTTGGCCAGCCCCACGCAGCCGAAGCAGTAGTTGCAGTCCTGCAGGTTGCGGCAGAGCACCAGGTACGCGCTGGTGGTGCAGTTCTCGCTCTGCAGGCAGTAGGCGCACGCGTGGCAGCTCTTGCACTCCACGCAGTGCGAGCAGTTGTTGCACAGCTCGCACCGCGTGCAGTGGGTGCACTGGAAGCAGCTGTCGCAGTCCTTGCAGAACATGCAGTTGGCGCAGCGCTGACATCCCTCGCATGCGTAGGAGCCGGGGTTGCCGGGGTCCGACGCAAAGCTCTTGGTGAGCTTCTGGAGTTGTTCCAGGAACTCCCGCTTGCCGAGCGTCGCCACCAACGCGCGTGCGGCCTTCTCCGCGGCGAGCGGATCCACTGCGTCGGGCCGCGTACCTTTCTCCTTCACCACCCGGGACACTCCTTGCCCATTGTCGGGGCTCACTGAAGCCGGGCCAGCCCGGCCAGGTCGATTCCACGCGCCACCCGCCGCACCTCCACCGTACCCGGGAAACCCCGGCTGGTGACGGCCACCACGAAGCGGTCGCCCACCAGCAGGTTGGCCTCCGCCAGCGACTCCTCCGCGTCGTACCTCACGAAGCCCACCGCGTCCTTCCAGTGGATGGGGGCCGCCGGGTCGCTGGGTGCCCGGTCCTTGGCCCGCTCCGCCGCGTCGCGGATGGCCTGTCCAATCTTCTCGCCCATCGTGGTGTCCACGATGCGCACCTTCACCTCTCGTCCCTCACCTCGGGTGAACAGGCGCTCGGCCTCGGAGACGGACACCTCGCCGTACTTGCCGGTGGAGCCCTGGGTGCGCGCGACGGTGAACCCCTCCAGCGTCTCTGGGAGGAAGGGGGCCAGCGTCTTGAAGTACACGCAGGGCGCGCTCGCGGCGGGCACGGAGGCTTCCACCTCGCGTGAGGCGCCGTCACGGTCCAGGCATCCGACACCTGGAGCGAGCGCGAGCAGGGCGGCGGTGAGGTGGAGGAGAAAGTTGTCGCGCACGGACGAATCAAAGGGTATCCCCGGCCCGCGCGCAATGGACCTCTCGAAGCTCAACCCTCCGCAGCGCGAGGCCGTGGTTACCCTCCAGGGGCCCTTGCTGGTCCTCGCGGGTGCTGGCAGCGGGAAGACTCGCGTCATCACCCACCGCATCGTCCACCTGCTCAACGAGCGACCAGACCACATCCTGGCTCGCAACATCCTCGCCGTCACCTTCACCAACAAGGCGGCGACCGAGATGAAGGAGCGCCTGGTCCACATGGCCGGGCCGCGCGCGCAGGGCGTGCTGGTGTGCACCTTCCACGCCTTCGGCGCGGAGATGCTCCGCGAGGACATCCATCGCCTGGGGTGGCCCAAGAAGTTCGCCATCGCGGACATGGGTGATCAGCTGGCCATCATCCGCCGCGCCATGCGCGAGCACCGCATCGACGACCGCGCCTTCGACGCGCGCAAGGTGCTCAACCTCATCTCCAAGGCGAAGAACTCCGGCAAGGCCCCGGAGCCCAAGCCGGAGGGCATCGGTGATGACTACGACCTCATCACCCACATGGTGTACCCGGGCTACCAGCTCGCGCTGAAGGCGCAGGGCTCGGTGGACTTCGATGACCTGCTCCTGTTGCCCGCGCGGCTGCTACGCGAGCACTCGGACCTCTACGTCAAGTACACGCGCCGCTTCCGCTACCTCCTGGTGGACGAGTTCCAGGACACCAACATGGCCCAGCTCGACGTGCTCAAGCTGATGGCCGGCGAGTCGCGCAACGTGTGCGCGGTGGGTGACGACGACCAGTGCATCTACTCGTGGCGCGGCGCGGAGGTGCGCAACATCCTCCACTTCGACCACTTCTTCCCGGGTGGGAAGGAGGTGCGACTGGAGCAGAACTACCGCTCCGTGCAGATGGTGCTGGACGCGGCCAACGCCGTCATCGCGAAGAACCCCGAGCGCAAGGCCAAGCAGATGTGGACCGACCGCAAGGGCGGCCCCAAGGTCAAGGTCGTGGCGTGCCCCAATGACGAGGAGGAGGCCCGCTTCGTCGCGCACGAAATCCAGAAGCACGTGTCGCTGGGCGTCCTCGAGGACGACATCGCGGTGCTCTACCGGACCAACGGCCAGTCCCACCCGGTGGAGGAGATGCTGCGCGAGAAGGGCATCTCCTACGAAGTCGTGGGCGGCAGCGAGTTCTTCGACCGGCGCGAGGTGAAGGACGTCATCGCGTACTTCAAGGTCATCGTGAACCGGCTGGATGAAATCTCCCTCATGCGCATCGTCAACGTCCCGTCCCGGGGCATCGGCGACGTGACGATGGAGCGGCTGCACGGGCACTCGCGCTCCGAGGGCGTCACCCTGTGGACGGTGATGCGCAAGGCCACCGAGTACGAGGATTTGCCCCCCGGCGCCGGCGAGAAGGTCCGCGAGTTCGTGGAGCTGGTGGAGCGCTACCGCGCCGCGTACGAGCACGGCCAGCTGGC
This sequence comes from Myxococcus sp. CA051A, assembly GCF_013336705.1. NCBI lineage: Bacteria > Pseudomonadati > Myxococcota > Myxococcia > Myxococcales > Myxococcaceae > Myxococcus > Myxococcus sp. CA051A. The sequence goes on from NZ_JABUMS010000020.1 coordinate 99,079, forward strand.
CACCGTGACGCGCAAGCTCCTGGAGGAGATTGGCTTTCGCGAGGCCACGCGCGCACACGCGCCCAGCGCCACCAGCGCGGACAAGAAGCTCAAGGGCGTGGATGGGGTGCTCGGCTCGCTGGAGCGCTTCGAGAAGCGCGAGGGCCCCAAGGCCAGCCTCCTGACGTACCTCAACCGCCTCAGCCTGGACACGAAGCAGGAGGAGGACGACGACGTGCCCGGCGCCAACCGCCGCGTCACCCTGATGACGGTGCACGCGTCCAAGGGCCTGGAGTACCGGCTCGTCTTCTTCATCGGCATGGAGGAGGACCTGATGCCGCACGGAGGCATGCAGGGCGAGGCGCAGAACCTCGAGGAGGAGCGCCGCCTCTGCTACGTGGGCATCACCCGCGCCAAGGAGACGCTGTACCTCACGCGCGCCGTCACCCGCGTGAAGCGCGGCAAGGAAGTCCCCCGGACGCCCTCCCGGTTCCTGGAGGACCTCCCCCCGGAAGTCGCCGAGCACATCGCCATGGACGCGCCGCGTCAAGGCGACCCCACGCCGGAGGAGAAGAACTTCTTCGCGAACCTCAAGGAGCGCTTCAAGAAGCCGGCGCCCGGGGCTCCGGGGGGCGGTGGGGGGCCTGGGCGGTAGGGTGGGGTGGGGGCGGCAGACAGGCTTTCCAGGGGCGAGGCCCCACCAACCTTGACTTGATCCCCCATGCCGACTAGGAGGGTCGGCCTTTCCAGGCCTCCGTGGAGTTTCGACGGCGGACCTGCGGTTGGTTAGGCACGTTCAGCGGTTCCCCGGCATGCACCTGGCGGCCGCGAGAAGTTTGGAGTGCAAGAAATGTCGCAGAAGACCTACAGCGCGAAGGCTGGGGACATCAAGCGCCAGTGGCACGTCATCGACGTGTCCGACAAGGTGCTGGGCCGCGCGGCGAGCCAGATTGCCACCCTGCTCAAGGGTAAGCACAAGGCCATCTACACGCCGTCCATCGATACGGGCGACCACGTCATCGTCATCAACGCCGAAAAGGTGAAGGTGACGGGAACGAAGGAGCAGGACAAGCTCTACTACCGGCACTCCCGTGCGGGTTTCCCCGGTGGTTTGAAGATCACCAACCTGGAGAAGCTCCGCCAGCGTCACCCCGAGGACGTCATCCTCAACGCCGTGCGTCGCATGTTGCCCCGCAACGCGCTCGGTCGGCAGATGATGACGAAGCTGAAGGTCTACGCAGGTGACACCCACCCGCACGCCGCCCAGAAGCCGGCCGCGTTCGCGGTCGAGGCGTAAGGGAGACAACGTCCATGCCCATTCACCAAGAGCTCGGTTTCTACGCCACCGGCCGCCGCAAGGAAGCCACCGCCCGCGTGTGGCTCCGTCCCGGCACGGGTCAGGTCACCATCAACGGTCGGGAGATCAACGACTACTTCGGTCGTGAGACCTCGAAGATGGTGCTCAATCAGCCTCTCGAGATCCTCGAGCAGAAGGGGAAGCTCGACGTCACCGTGAACGTTCGCGGCGGCGGTCTCTCCGGTCAGGCCGGTGCCATCCGTCACGGCATCGCCCGCGCCCTGTGCGCCTTCAACCCGGAGTTCCGTCCGGCGCTGAAGAAGGCCGGCTTCCTCACCCGCGATGCTCGCGCGGTCGAGCGCAAGAAGTACGGTCAGCCGGGCGCGCGTCGCCGGTTCCAGTTCTCCAAGCGCTAACCGCTCAGGTTGGTTGCTCGGTTGTCTCCCGCGGCGGAGGCTCTCTCACGAGGGTCTCCGCCGTGGTGTTTTCCGGGACTCACCATTTCCCTCGGTCGCTTCGGCGCGGGGGCGTCTGCTACGATTCCAGGCGCCCATGGAACTGAATGAGATTCTCCAGATCGCCCTGCGCGGCGGTGCCTCCGACATTCATCTCAAGGCAGGCCTGCCTCCCATGTTCCGGGTGGATGGCTCGCTGGTGCCGTTGAAGGACGGTCGTCGCCTCCCTCCGGAGGAGGTGGCGCGCATGGCCTTCGGCATCATGAACGAGTTCCAGAAGGAGAAGTTCAAGTCGAGCAACGAGGTGGACCTGGCGTACGGCGTGCCGGGCCTGGGCCGCTTCCGCGTGAACGTCTTCCAGCAGCGCGGCACGGTGGGCGCGGTGCTGCGCGTCATCCCGTTCAAGGTGATGACCATGCAGGACCTGCTGCTGCCGCAGGTGCTGGCGAAGATTTGTGGTGAGGAGCGCGGTCTGGTCCTGGTGACGGGGACGACGGGCTCCGGCAAGTCCACGACGTTGGCGGCGATGATCGACCACATCAACGCCAACGAGACCAGCCACATCATGACGATTGAGGACCCCATCGAGTTCCTCATCCGGGACAAGCGCTCCATCGTGAATCAGCGCGAAGTGGGCGTGGACACGATGAGCTTCGCGCAGGCGCTCAAGAGCGCGCTGCGGCAGGACCCGGACGTCATCCTCGTGGGCGAAATGAGAGACCACGAGACCATCGAGACGGCGCTGCACGCGGCGGAGACGGGCCACCTCGTCATGTCGACGCTGCACACGCTGGACGCGACCGAGACGGTCAACCGCATCGTCTCCGCCTTCCCTCCGCATCAGCAGAAGCAGGTGCGCATCCAGCTCGCGAGCGTGCTCAAGGGCGTGGTCAGCCAGCGTCTGGTGCCGCGCGCGGACGGCAAGGGCCGCGTGGCCGCGGTGGAGGTGCTGCGCGTCACCGCGCGCGTGCGCGAGCTCATCGAGGACAAGGACCGGACGAAGGAGATTCACGACGCCATCGCCCAGGGCACCGACTCCTACGGCATGCAGACCTTCGACCAGTCGTTGATGAGCCTGGTGCGACAGGGACTCGTCACCTACGAGGAGGCCCACCGGCAGGCGTCCAACCCGGACGACTTCGCGCTGCGCTTCTCCGGCATCAGCGGCACGTCCGACTCGAAGTGGGACAACTTCGACGCGAAGCCCGGCGATGCCCGCCCGATTCCCGGCTCGGCCGCCTTCGCGCAGAAGGGGGCTCCCACGGGAGCCGCCCCGCCGCCTCCGGCTTCACCGCCCACGCCGGTGCCCGCCCAGGCCCAGCGTCCGGGCCCGCCCATGGCTCCCGCCGCCGCCCGCCCGCCCGCGCCCGCCCAGGCCGCGCGTCCACCGGCCCCCGCGCCCGCCGCACGTCCTCCCGCTCCGGCCCCCGCGCCCGCACCGGCGGCCGGCGGCGACGACGACTTCCAGATCGAACGCTTCTGATGTGACAGCGGTGCCCATCCAATCGAACGGATGGGCCCGCTGGCCTGAGTGAGTCGCCCCGCCCGGCAGCCCGTCAGCACCCGCCGACCGGACGGTTCGCCTGCGTGAGCCGCATCGTCCAGAGGGGCCGGCTCGCTCCGAGCGGTGGCTTCGGCCGGTTCAGCGGTTGCCCAGGACCGTCCGAGCGCTTGACGTTGAGGCAGGGCAGGGGGCTCGCCCCTCCAGTCGCCCTGGGCCCTTCAGCCGCGAGCTTCGTCTCTACGCGTCTTCCTCGCCGAGCATGGCGCGCAGCCGCGACAGGCGCAGCGGCCCCATGAGTCCCTCACGCGAGAGCACCTGGAGCAACTGCGCGGTGGCGTGCACCTTGGCCTCCTGCTCCTCCTCGGGCTTGTTGGCGATCTCCGCGTCGAAGAGCGAATCGATGTGCTCGGGGTTGATGGGCGCGGGCCCTTCTTCCCAGGCGATGTCGAAGAGCGCGCGGGCCATGGTCTCCCGCACCTTGCGCTCGCCGTCGTTCGGCGCACCCTTCACGAACCCGAGGAAGAGGGCGTCCACCGCTTCCTTGGTGAGCCCCGCCAGCGCGGGCACTTCGCCCAGGGACTCCTTCACGTAGTCCCCGTCGAACGAATCCACGTCCTGCGCGTAGCCGAAGGCTTCCTCCAGGAGGATGGAGGCGATGAACGCGTCCGTCTCCTCCTCACTGGCTCCTTCCTCGGCCAGCGCCTCGCGGGCCTTGCGAGCCGGCTCGGCCAGCTCCGCGTCCTCCATCAGCGCGCGCGCCGAGGCATGGGCCGCCAGCAGCACGAGCGCGGCCTGGGCATCCGAGGACAGGACGCGGCCTCCCACGTCCATGAGGATGGAGGCCTGGCGCGGGTGAGCCTTGGCGGCCTCGGTGAAGGACTTCTCCTCCGGAGCGAGGGACTCTCCCGCCTGCTGCTTGCGGAGCGTCTCCTTCGCGACATCGGCGGTGAGGAAGCGGGCGAGGACAGGGTGCATGCCCGCGCCTGTTACCACATGCTACGTATCCCGCCATGCTCTCGGAGGATGAAGGACCGGAGGCCGTCCAGCGCGCCACGGATGCGGGCCTCAAGCTCCTGGCGGCCCGCGCCCGCACCCGCCACGAGCTGCTCCAGGCCCTGGAGAAAAAGGGCTTCCCGTCCTCCGTGCGTGACGCCGCGCTCGCCCGGCTCCAGGGCTGGGGTTACCTCGACGACACCCGCTTCGGCCGCGAGCGCGCCGCCTCCCTCCTGAAGGGCGGCAAGGGGCCCGCGGCCGTCCTCCATCGCCTCCACTCCCATGGGTTGTCCGAGGACGAGGCCCAAGGTGCGCTCGACTCCGCCCGGGACGCGGTGGAGTTCGACGCGGTGGCCGCCGCGCGCACGGCCCTGGAGAAGCGGGGGCTGTCGGCTCGCCCGCCCGACGGGAAGGCGTGGGCCCGCGCCGCACGGTTCCTGTCGGGTCGTGGATTCTCCCAGGACGTCATCCATCAGCTCCTGGGAGAACCTTCGCTGGACCCCTCGGGGCCGGACGAATAGCGTGGCGCCGATGCGTTCCGCCGTCGCCTTCCTGACCACCGTCCTGCTGCTCACCTCCGGTTGCGCCGCCCTCTCCGGCACGCAGGGCGGAGACCCTGACTACGCCGTCACCGCCGAGGAGAACCTCCGACTCGGCAGCGAGGCCCTGGAGAACAAGGACTTCCTCAAGTCCCAGAAGTACTTCGAGTACGTCCGCGCCAAGTTCCCCTACCAGGAGGCCGCGCGCGAAGCGGAGCTGCGACTGGCGGACCTGGACTTCGCTCGCGAGGCCTTTCCGGAGGCCCGGGACCAGTACCAGTCCTTCATCAAGCTCCACCCCACCCACGCCAAGGTGGACTACGCCGCCTTCCGCTCCGCCCTCACCCACGTGGAGGAGTATCCCTCCGACTTCTTCGCCCTCCCGCCCTCGGAGGAGAAGGACCAGGTGGAGATTCGCGCGGGGCTGTCCACCATGGAGGAGTTCCTCCGCCAGTACCCCGATTCGGAGTTCGCCCCGGAGGCCAAGAAGCACGCGGACGAGGCGCGCAAGCGGCTGGCCGAGCACGAGCTGTACGTGGCCCGCTTCTACACGAAGCGCGAGCGCTGGAAGGCCGTCGCCCAGCGACTGGAGGCCCTGCTCACCAAGTACCCGGGCACGCCCTTCGAGGAGGAGGCGCTCTTCGACCTGCATGAGGCGTACGTGAAGCTGAATGACCCGAAGCGCGCGGAGGAGACGCTGCGCCAGGTGCTGCGCCGCCTGCCCGGGACTCCCGCCGCGGAGAAGGCCCAGCGCATGCTGGGCACGTGAGGACGACGCAGCAGTGGAGTCGCCTGGGCGGCCTGTTCATCGCCGGACTGGCGGTGCTCGCCGCCTGCGCGGTGCTCGTCCCCCGGCTCCTGGGCTTCGCCGCGGGGCCCGAGGCGGAGGTCATCACCGTCCTGAAGCAGACCGAGGCCTACGGGCTTTCCCTGCCCATCCCCCACGCGGCCGTGCCGCTCGTCTCCCAGGAGCACCACTTCGCCCGCATCACCGTGACGGTGGAGCCCGGTGCGAAGCGGGCGGAGGCCTTCGCCACCCTCGACTTCAAGGGGACGCTGGGCCCTACCCAGGTGGGCACGGCCGGCGTGGAGCGCGTGCCCTTCGTCTTCAAGAATGGAGACTGGGAACCCGAGCCCTCCGCCGCCCCCCGACTGGTCGCCGTGGTGGCCGCGCTGGAGGCCCGGCGCCGCGCGCTCGAGACGGCGAACGCGGAGGCCCTGAGTCGGCTGACCGTGCCGGGAAATCCCGGAGTGGCGGGACCCGAATGGGAAGAGCTGAAGATGATGCGAGGACGCGTCTATCGGGCGGAGGCGTGGTACATCCGTTTGGAGCGGGAGGAGGCGGTCGTCACGGAGCACTGGCGGCTGCAGGGCTCTCTCCCGTCGAGGCCGGTGGACACCCGGGGCCAACGGTCGCTGTCGCTCACGCTTCACGGTGATGAATTCTTGTTTTCGCCCGGGCTCATGTAGGCTACCTGCGTCGGAGGCAGGGCCCGAGGACGGGCCGAGTCATGGAAGAGCCCCTCAAGCAGCTACTGACCCTCGGGCGCGGCTACTTCGAGAAGAAGCAGTACGCCCAGGCCGAGCAGTACCTCGCGAAAATCGTCGAGCAGAATCCGACGTTCGCGGACGTATTCAACATGCTCGGCATCATCTACCACGACCAGGGCCAGTTCGCCCGGGCGCAGCGGGCGTTCGAGTCCGCGCTGAACCTGAATCCGGCGTACACCGAAGCGGCGCTGAACCTGGCGGTCATCTACAACGACATGGGGAAGTACGCCGAGGCGAAGGAGGTCTACCAGGCCGCCTTGTCCCGGCAGAAGACCGGCCCCGGTGAGTTGGACCCCTACGTCGAGAAGAAGATCGCCAACATGTACGGCGAGATTGGCGACGTGTACGCGTCCAGCGGCGCCTGGCAGAAGGCCGTCGAGGAGTACCGTCGCGCGCTGGGCCTGTGTCCCCAGTTCGTGGACATCCGCCTCAAGCTGGGCAACGCCCTGCGCGACGCGGGTGACAACGTGGCGGCCATCGCCGAGTACGAGCAGGTCATCGCCCAGAACCCATCCTTCATCCCAGGCCGTATCCAGTACGGCGTGGCGCTGTACTCCGCCGGTCGCAGGGCGGAGGCGGTGCAGGTGTGGGAGGACGTGCTGGCGCGCAGCCCGGACAACAAGAGCGCGCAGATGTATCTCAACCTGGTGAAGGACCCCGGCAAGGTGGAGCAGGCGGGTTGATGACCATGGATATTACGAAGACCTATGCCCTGAAGTTCATCTCCGGGAAGTACCAGGGCGGAGAGTTCCCGCTGAAGGCGGAGAAGCAGATCGTCATCGGCCGCTCCAGCGAGCTGGACATGGTGCTCGTCGAGGACATGGTCTCGCGCAAGCATGCGAAGATCAGCTTCTCGGATGGGAAGATCACCATCGAGGACCTCGGCTCGACCAACGGCACCTTCGTCAACGGCGAGAAGGTGAAGCAGGCCCGGCTCAAGGAGGGGGACCGCATCCTCATTGGCACCTCCATCCTCAAGCTCGTGCACCAGGGCGCTGACGGCGCCAACGTGGACGAGAGCATGGCCAAGCTGAAGCTGGAGGAGGCCGCCGCCGCCCAGGCCGCGCGGACCACCACCAAGGGCAGCTCCATGACGGGGAAGATTGAGGAAATCCCCCTGCCGGACCTGCTCCAGCTCTTCCACACCTCCAAGAAGAACGGCGTGCTGGTCGTCAACAGCGCCCAGGAGGGGAAGATCTACCTGCGCCAGGGGCGCGTGTACTACGCGGTCATCAACGAGAACCACAACCTGGGGCCGCAGAAGAGCTTCAACCGCATCATCACCTGGGAGCAGGGCGACTTCGAGCTGCGTCCGGCGGACAGCCAGGAGTTCATGGTGGAGCTGGACTCGTCCACGGAGGCGCTGCTGATGGATGCGCTCCGTCAGCTCGACGAACTCAAGCGCCTCCAGCCGAGCCTGCCGCCCCCGGAGGCGATGCTCCAGCTTGTTGTCCCGCTGGCGGCGCCGCTCAAGGAACTCACGCCGGAGCTTTTGGACGTGCTCCAACTGGTCATCAACCAGGGCACCCTGGTGGGCGTGCTGGACCGCGCGGACGCGGATGATGTCGTCACGGCGGAGGGTCTGGTACAGCTCCTCAAGCGCGAGTACGTGCGCATCATCTGAGTCGGACACTTGGCCCGCCCCTCATCCGGGCGGGTCCGAAAAGGGGAACACGCCGTGGCGAACGCGAAGTCGGTGAAGCGCCTGCGCCTCACCGAGCTGAGTCACTGCGCGGGTTGCGCGGCGAAGCTCAAGGCCGGGGACCTGTCGAAAATCCTGGGGGGACTGAAATCCTCCCGCGCCCCTCAGGCCCTGGTGGGCTTCAACACGAACGACGATGCGGCCGTCTACCGCCTCTCGCCCGGCCTCGCCGTGGTGGAGACGGTGGACTTCTTCCCGCCGGTGGTGGACGACCCGTTCCAGTTCGGGGCCATCGCCGCGGCGAATGCCCTCTCGGACATCTACGCGATGGGCGCCAAGCCACTGTTCGCGCTCAACCTCGTCGGCTTCCCGGACAGCCTCCCGCTGTCCGTGCTGTCGAAGATTCTCGCGGGGGGCCAGTCCAAGGTGGAGGAGGCGGGCATCTCCATCCTCGGGGGCCACAGCATTCGAGACCCGGAGCCCAAGTACGGCCTGGCCGTCACCGGCGTGGTGGATCCGAAGAAGGTCCTCACCAACGCGGGCGCGAAGCCGGGCGACGTGCTGCTGCTCACCAAGCCGCTGGGCACGGGCATCGCGACCACGGCCATCAAGCGCGGGCTCGCCTCGAAGCAGCTCCAGAAGCGCGTGGTCGCGGTGATGACCACGCTGAACCGCGCCGCGGGCGAGGTCTTCGCGTCCGGCAGGTTCAAGGTGAACGCGCTCACCGACGTGACGGGTTACGGCCTTCTGGGCCACCTGTTGGAGATGATGACGGGCGCGAAGACGCGCGCGGCCATCGACCTGGAGCGCATCCCCCTCATCGCCGAAGTGCCCGCGCTGGCCGAGGCGGGGGTGGTGCCCGGTGGCACCCGGTCCAACCTGGCCCACGTCCAGAAGAAGGTCCGCTTCCCCAAGGGGTTGCCGGAGGCGATTCAGTGGGTGCTCGCCGACGCGCAGACCAACGGTGGGCTGCTGGCCAGCGTGCCCGCGAGCGACGCGCTCAAGGCCCTCAAGGCCCTGGAGAAGGCGGGCGTGGACGCGGCCCTCATCGGTGAAGTCCGGGCGGGGCGCCCCGCAATCGAAGTCATCGGCTGAACCGCCGGGCCGCCGAGCTTTAGAACCCGGGCCGGGCTGGGATTTCGCGCCCGGGGTGGGGCTCCGCTAGCATTCCACCCCGGCATGCCGCTGTCCCCTCGCCCCCTCCTGGCCTTCGTTGCCTTCCTCTGGCTCGTCCCCGTCACCGCCGGTGCCGGCGAGCGCCCCGCGCGCATCGTCATCGACCCGGGGCACGGTGGAATCAAGGAAGGCGCGAAGGGGCCGGGCGCGCTGCGCGAGAAGGAAGTGGCGCTCCAGATTGCCCACCGGCTTCGCTCGAAGCTGGAGGCGGCGGGTGGAGAGGTCTACCTGACGCGGGAGCGCGACGCGCTGGTGACGCTCACCGAGCGCGTGGAGATGACGAACGACCACGGCGCGGACCTCTTCATCTCCATCCACGCCAACTCCATGCCCACGCCCCGCATGCGCGCGCGCACCGAGGGCGTGGAGACCTACTTCCTGTCCGCCAGTGCCTCGGGTGAGGCGGCCCTCGCGGTGGCGGACCGGGAGAACGCGGAGGCGCCCATGTCCCGCGTGGCACGCGGCGACTCGACACTGGCGCTCATCCTCGAGGACCTGGTCCGCACGGAGGCGCACTCGGATTCCTCCCGGCTGGCCTATGCCATCCACCCCCGCCTGGTGGCTCGCACACGCGCGGCGGACCGGGGCGTGCAACAGGCGCCCTTCTTCGTGCTCTCCGGCGTGGAGTGCCCCGCCGTGCTCGTCGAGGTGGGCTACATCTCCCATCCGGAGGAGGGCATGCGGCTGGGGCGGGACGACTACCAGGAGAAGCTGGCCGAGGCGATCAGCGAGGGCGTGCTTGCCTTCCTGCGTGAGACGCGTCGGCGGGACGCCGCCCGGCCCGCCCAGGTGGCGGGCCCTGTCTCCCCCTGAGTGGACAGGCGGGCGATGGGGACGCCACGCGCGCCGCGCGGCTCTGGTAGAGAAGGGACGCTCGCCTCACTTCCCCAGGAGCTCGCCGTGCGTTCCTTCCAACGTGGTGCGCTGGACCTTCGCCCCGTCATCATCACCCCCGGAGTGTCCCGCTATGCGGAGGGCTCCGTGCAGGTGGAGTTCGGCCACACCAAGGTGCTCGTCACGTGCTCCACCGAGGAGCGCGTCCCCCCGCACCTGATGGGCAAGGGCACCGGCTGGGTGACGGCCGAGTACGGCATGCTGCCCCGGGCCACGCACACGCGCAGCCACCGCGAGGCGGCCAAGGGCAAGCAGACCGGCCGCACCATGGAAATCCAGCGGCTCATCGGCCGCTCCCTGCGCGCCGCGGTGGACCTGACCACCCTGGGCACGCGCACCCTCACGCTGGACTGCGACGTGATTCAGGCGGACGGCGGCACGCGTACCGCCTCGATTACGGGCGCGTACGTGGCCCTGGTACTCGCGCTGCGCTCGCTGCAGAAGGCGGGCACCCTCACCAAGACGCCCAAGCTGACGCCCATGGCCGCGGTGTCCGTGGGCGTGGTGGGGGGCGAGGTGCGCGTGGACCTGGACTACGAGGAGGACTCGAAGGCGGACGTGGACCTGAACATCGTGGCCACGGGGGACGGGCGCATGGTGGAAGTGCAGGGCACCGCCGAGCACCAGCTCTTCGACCGCAAGACGATGGACGCGATGCTCGACGGGGGGCTTGCCGCCATCCAGCAGCTCGTCGTCGCGCAGGCCAAGGCCCTCGAATGACGACGGGCACGTCGAAGCTCCTCTTCGCCACCACCAACAAGGGAAAGCTGCGCGAGCTGCGGGAGCTGGTGGGGGACTCGGTGGAGGTGGTGTCGCTTGGGGACCTGCCGCCCATCCCCGAGCCCGAGGAGGACGGCGACACCTTCGAGGCCAACGCGGTGAAGAAGGCGCTGGAGTATGCCCGGGCTACCGGACTGCCCGCGCTGGCGGACGACTCCGGACTTTGCGTGGACGCGCTGGACGGCCAGCCCGGCGTGTTGTCCGCCCGGTACGCGCCGGGGGATGACAAGGCCCGGTACCAGAAGCTGCTCTCCGCGCTGACCGGGGTGCCCGACGCGAAGCGCACGGCGTCGTTCCGCTGCGCGCTGGCGCTGGCGTGGCCGGACGGCCGGACGCACGTGGAGGAGGGGCGGTGCGAGGGCCGCATCGGCCACGCGCCGAGCGGGACGCATGGCTTTGGCTATGACCCCATCTTCATGTTTCCGGACAGTGGCCGGACGATGGCGGAGCTGACCCCGGAGGAGAAGTCCGCCGTGTCGCACCGGGGCGCGGCCTTCCGGAAGATGAAGCCCAGGCTGCTGATGCTCACCACGGGCACTTGAGCGAGCCCGTCAGACACGTTGTCCTTGCGCGTCCGTCCGCGATGGTTCAACAATGCCGCACTCTACTTTTCGGGGCGTAGCGCAGCCTGGTAGCGCACCTGCCTTGGGCGCAGGGGGTCGGAGGTTCGAATCCTCTCGCCCCGACTTTAAGTAGCGAAGTGGAAGCAGGCGGCCCGGCCAGCTCCAATAGCTCAGCTGGATAGAGCACCGACCTTCTAAGTCGGGGGTCGCAGGTTCGAGTCCTGCTTGGGGCGCCAACCTGGCTGCCGTGACATTTGGGCCTTGAACTGGCCCGGCTTTCCACGGTAGGGAAGCCACGCTTCAAACGCCGTTGCGGAACGGCGGCCATAGCTCAACTGGTTAGAGCGCTGGACTGTGACTCCAGAGGTTGCCGGTTCGACCCCGGTTGGCCGCCCACGTTTTTCTCTTCCGTACTCTGCGCTCGTAGCTCAACTGGATAGAGCACTGGGCTTCGAACCCAGGGGTTGGGGGTTCAAGTCCCTCCGAGCGCGCTCCAGTACCCTGTCACTCCGATGATCCGCGCCCGAGCAACGGCGCTTCCGGAGAGACGCCCGCCCCTTCGCACCCGTGGATCCGCGCGGCCTGTCCTCCGCCGAGGCTCTTCCGGCGGAGGAGGACTTCATCGCGTCCGGGTGCGGATCAGGCTCCGTGCGAGGCGCCGTTGCCCTTGTCGGCGGTGGGCACCCGGCAGCGCAGCTCCGTCTCCGCCTCCAGCGCGAGCAGGTTGTCTCGCATCGCCTTGGCCCAGCGCGCTCGGGGCTGCTCCATCAGCTTCTCGTTCGCCAGCTCGATGCTCTCGCTCAGCTCCTCGTCGGAGAGCTCCGAGGCTGTCTTCCCCTTGTACGGGCCGAACGCCACCACCACGGCGCTGGCCTTGAGGCTGGCGCGCGGCGCGGACGGCTCGGCGGAGTGGGGTGCTTCAGCGGCATCCACCTCCACGGCCTTCGCCGACTCCTTGGGGGGAAGGGGCGCCAGTGGCACGTCGACGTCGAGCCTCTGTGGCTTCTCCTCCCTGGCGGGCGCGGCGGCCGGCAGGGTGGGGAAGGACGCCTTCACCGGGCCGGGACGCGCGCCCAGCACCTCGTAGGCGCCCGGGGGCTCCGCGTGGCTTGTGGCCACCGGCTCGAAGTCGTCCGCCGGCATCTCCTCGCGGACGTACAAGCCCCCGAAGGCCTCGGGATACGCCTTGCGCAGCGCCGCCACCCGGGCGCACTTTTCAATCATCGTCGTGGGAATCTTGGCCCACAGCGGCGTCTGCTGGACGTACCCGCTGAAGTCCAGCCACACCACGACGGGCAGCTTTCCGTCGCGCACCACGCGAGACCAGCCTCCCACCAGCGCACCCTTGCGCTTGGCCGGATTGAAGCGGTGCACGACCTCGCCCTTGCCCTGGTCCACGACGATATCGTCCTCGGCGAACACCGCGCTCGCCTGGATGCCCTTGAAGTCCGGAAAGCGCTCCGCTCGGGCTAGCATGCCGGCCTCGGAGGGCTGGAACTCGTACTTGTTCACCCAGTTGGGGCGCTCCCGGTTGCCGATGTTCTGCCGGCGGGCCACGCAGAAGGCCTCCTTGAGGAGGGGGTCCAACCCGCTGCGCTTGCACTGCTCGATGAAGAGGGCGAACTCGTCCTCGCTGATTCCCCGCGGGCAGATGGTGCGTCGAATCAGCTCCATGCGCTCCCGGCTCCAGTTGCCGAGGGCCGAGCCCGTTTCCTCCACCTTCGGGGACATGTTGGCTTCCGTCACTGTCGTCTCCTGCATACGTCCTGCGCGAAAAGGGCGGACGACCTCCGTCCGCCCGCCTGTGCCTCGGCGGTGCACCCGTGCGAATCCCGAATGGGGGGCCGTGCGTGCCCGCCGTCCCGGTGGACTGGGAAGGAAGGCCCGACGTGGCCTCGTTCAACAGAGGTCCTGGGAGTCTGTTTCATCCGCGCGAGGACCCACGGTGGCGCCAGCCCGTGGGGCGGGCGGCGAGGCGTCACCCGGACTCGGCGTCTCCGAGAGGTGATCGCTCAGCGTGGTAATGCAGGGGGGACGAAAATACTTTTTGACAGCGCGGCCGGCCTTCTATAGTTACCGCCGCCACTTGGACGTCACGCAGCCGACGGGCCAAGCGCAGTGCCGGGAGCGTAGCTCAATTGGCAGAGCAATGGACTCTTAATCCATAGGTTGTGGGTTCGATTCCCTCCGCTCTCATTACGGGGTCTCTCCAGCAATGGAGAGGCCCCGTTTGTTTTTCCGCGCAGCCGCCGCATGCTGATGTCCAGCGGACGTTTCGCGGTATGTACGGAACACGGCACGCGGCGCATCCGGGCGGGTGGCGAAACTGGTAGACGCGCCAGACTTAGGATCTGGTACCGCAAGGTGTGAGGGTTCGAGTCCCTCCTCGCCCATTTCGCGTTGACCCGTTCGTGCCTATCCCCTAAAGGCGCACGTCCCACTTAACCGGCGCCGCTCGGGACGACTGTCCGAGGCGGCGGCGAGCGAGGCCCGTATGAAGGTCCAGGTCGAGGAGCTCTCTCCCGTTGAGAAGAAGCTCTCCATCGAGGTCGAGTCCGCCCGCGTGGCGGAAGAGCTGAACCGCGCTTATTCCGCGCTGAGTAAGCAGGTGAAGCTGCCCGGCTTCCGCCAGGGCAAGGTTCCCCGGCGCATCCTGGAGCAGCGCTTCAAGGACCAGGTCGAGGACGAGGTCATCCAGCGCGTGGTGCAGACCGCCTACCTGGACGCCGTGCGCGAGCACAACGTGGAGGTCGTCGCCAGCCCGCAGGTGACCAACGCGGGCCTCAAGGCCGACGCCCCGTTCACCTTCGAGGCCCGGGTGGAGGTCAAGCCCAAGGTCGAGGCGAAGGAGTACGCGGAGCTGCCCCTGACGAAGTCGGACGCCGCCGTCACCGACGAGCAGGTCAACGAGCAACTGGACCGCATGCGCCAGTCGCTGAGCCGGCTGGAGCCCGTGGCCGACCGCGACTCGGCGGCCTCCGGCGACTACGCCACCGTGGACTATGACGCCACCGTGGACGGCCAGCCGTTCACCGGCAGCAAGGCCGAGGGCATCACCGTCCAGGTGCAGCCCGGCGAGCTGGTGGAGTCGAAGATCGCCGCCCTGGAAGGCGTGAAGGTGGGCGAGTCCAAGGACATCGACTACGCCTTCCCCGCGGACTACCGGGTGGAAGAGGTGAAGGGGAAGACGGGCCGCTTCCACGTCACCCTCAAGGCGCTGAAGAAGGAGATCAGCCCCGAGCTCAACGACGAGTTCGCCAAGGAGACGGGCATCGCGCAGACGATGGAGGAGCTGCGCGGCAAGCTGCGCACCGACATGGAGAAGGCGCGCCGTTCGCAAGCGGACAACGACGAGCGCGAGGCCCTGGTGAAGGTGCTCGTGGAGCGCAATCCGTTCGAGGTCCCCCGCGCCATGGTGGAGCGCGCCATGGACTCCATGCTGCGTGGCGCCCTGCAGCAGCTGCAGCGCTCGGGCGTGGACCCCAGCCGTCTGAACCTGGACTTCAACCGGCTGCGCGAGGAGATGCGCGAGAAGGCCCTCCAGGAAGTGAAGGGCACGCTGCTCCTGGAGTCCATCGCCCTCAAGGAGGGCGTGCAGGCGTCCGACGCGGACGTGGAAGCGCGCATCGAACAGCTCGCCGTCGAGGCGGGCCAGCCGGTGGCCGCCGTGAAGAAGTACTTCAAGGGTCCGGACGAGCGCCTCGGGTTGTCTCTGCGACTGCGCGAGGAAAAGACGATTGAATTCCTGAAGGGCCGGGCGAAGTATTCCTGAGGTTCTCTTCCGAGCCGTCTTCAGCGCTTCAGCCCGCTACTCGAGGTCGACATGCCCTTCATGCCCGTTCCCTACGTCATCGAGCAGACGCACCGCGGTGAGCGCTCGTACGACATCTACAGTCGGCTCCTGAAGGACCGCATCATCATGCTGGGCACCGAAATCGACGATGACGTGGCCAACGTCATCGTCGCCCAGCTGCTGTTCCTCGAGTCCGAAGACCCGGACAAGGACATCAACATCTACATCAACTCGCCGGGCGGCTCCGTGACGGCGGGCATGGCCATCTACGACACGATGCAGTACGTCAAGCCGCCGGTCTCCACCATCTGCGTGGGGCAGGCGGCGTCGATGGGGGCCGTGCTCCTGCTCGCCGGGACGAAGGGCAAGCGCTACTCGCTGCCCTCCAGCCGCATCATGATCCACCAGCCGCTGGGCGGGGTGCGGGGCCAGGCCACGGATATCGAAATCCAGGCCCGGGAAATCCTCCGGATGAAGGCGAAGCTCAACGAGATCATCGTCAAGCACACCGGGCAGACCATCGAGCGCGTCGAGAAGGACACGGATCGCGACTACTTCATGGGCGCCACGGAGGCGAAAGCCTACGGAATCGTGGATGAAATCCAGAACCCCCGAAAGGTCGTGGGGCTGGGCAAGGACGAGAAGAAGTAGCCGTTCGCCGGGGCTTGACGCCTCGGCCGGTGGCCGGAGCCGCGGGAATTCGTCCCCGCGCCTCCGGCTTTCTGCTTTCTGCGCCGACCCACTCTCCCTGTTAAGTACCGGGAAGGCGCGTGGACGTCCCTGATGGGGGCTGACTAGATTGCTTTGAGGCCGGGTCGGGTGGCGCGAGGCAGGGTGGCGGCTTTACAGGCGCAGCGAGGGATTTCATGGCGGGCAAGAACGTGGAGAAGCGAGACAACCAGACCCTCTGCTGCTCTTTCTGCGGCAAGTCGCAGAAGGAAGTGAAGAAGCTCATCGCGGGGCCAACGGTCTACATCTGCGACGAGTGCATCGGGCTGTGCAACGACATCATCGCGGAGGAGATCGACCGCGAGGAGACCAAGGACACCAAGCTGCGCATCCCCCGGCCCTCTGAAATCAAGGCCGTGCTGGATGAGTACGTCATTGGCCAGGAGCGGGCGAAGAAGACGCTGTCGGTGGCCGTTCACAACCACTACAAGCGCATCGAGTCCAAGGTCGCGCTCGAGGACGTGGAGCTCCAGAAGAGCAACATCCTCCTCCTGGGCCCCACGGGCAGCGGCAAGACGCTCCTGGCGCAGACGCTGGCGCGCATCCTCAACGTCCCCTTCACGATTGCGGACGCCACGTGCCTCACCGAGGCCGGCTACGTGGGCGAGGACGTCGAGAACATCATCGTCAACCTGCTCCAGGCGGCCGACCACGACATCGAGCGGGCGCAGCGCGGCATCGTCTACATCGACGAAATCGACAAGATTGCCCGCAAGTCGGAGAACCCCTCCATCACCCGCGACGTCAGCGGCGAGGGCGTTCAGCAGGCCCTGCTGAAGATCATCGAAGGTACGGTGGCCAACGTTCCGCCCAAGGGTGGCCGCAAGCACCCCCAGCAGGAGTTCCTGCAGGTGGACACCACCAACATCCTCTTCATCTGCGGTGGCGCCTTCGGCGGGTTGGACCAGGTCATCGAGCGGCGCCTGGGTGGTCGCAGCCTGGGCTTCGGCGCGGACATCCAGTCCAAGAAGCAGCGCAACCTCACGGAGCTGCTCAAGCACGTGGAGCCGGAGGACCTGCTCAAGTTCGGCATGATTCCGGAGTTCATCGGCCGTCTGCCCATCATCACCGCGTTGGAGGAGCTGGATGAGCCCGCGCTCATCAACATCCTCAACCAGCCGAAGAACGCGCTCACCAAGCAGTACAAGAAGCTCTTCGAGCTGGACGGCGTGGCGCTGAAGTTCACCGACGGCGCGCTCAAGGCCATCGCCAGCGAGGCCATCCGCCGCAAGGCCGGTGCCCGCGGCCTGCGCTCCATCCTCGAGTCGGCCATGCTGGACGTGATGTATGAAATCCCGTCCCGCAAGACGGTGCGCGAGGTGCTCATCTCCGAGGAGGTCATCCTCAAGAAGAGCGAGCCCGTCATCCTCCATTCCGCGGCGGAGAAAGAGCCCGCGGAGCCGAAGAAGGAATCCGCCTAGCGCGGCGCCGGGCCGCCTCTTCCAGGGGCGGCCCCTTGAGATGTGACGGGGCGCGTCAAGGGCCAGGCAGCAGGCCCGACGCGCCCCATCCATTCTGGAGCAGGGCCGGCCTTCCAGGCGGCCCACGGTTTTTGTGGGACGGGCGTGGGGCTTTCTGTATGTGCTGGCTCCATGAGACGGCTGCCCCTGCCCGCCTTGTGGTTGATGCTCTCTGCCTGCGCTGGCTCGAAGCCGGCGGAACGGGAAGCGCCTCCGGTGGGGGCGCGGGCCCAGGAGGAACACTCGCGCATGGCATACCCGGCGACACGGGTGGACGCGGTGGTGGACACGGTGCACGGCGTGCCGGTGTCGGACGCCTACCGCTGGCTGGAAGACGAGAAGGCACCCGAAGTCCAGGCGTGGATGAAGGCGCAGGATGCCGTCGCGCGCGAGGCCCTGGCGAAGGTGCCCGGCCGCGACGCGCTGGTGCGCCGCTTCCGCGAGCTGTTCTACGTGGACTCCATCTCCATGCCCAGCCGGCGCGCGGGCCGCTACTTCTACATGCGCACCCACAAGGACAAGGAGAAGGCGGTCCTCTACTGGCGCGACGGTGAGAAGGGCGCGGAGAAAGTCCTCCTGGACCCCAACGGCTGGAGCCAGGACGGCTCCGTGTCGCTGGGCACGTGGGCACCTTCGTGGGACGGCAAGAAGCTCGTCTTCGCGCAAAAGCCCAACGCGGCCGACGAGGCCGTGCTGCACGTGATGGACGTGGACTCGGGCCAGTGGTCGAAGGCGGATGTCATCGAGGGGGCCAAGTACGCCCAGCCCCGGTGGACGCCGGACAGCAAGGGCTTCTATTACGAGTGGCTGCCCACCGACGCCTCCATCCCCGTGGACGCGCGGCCGGGCTACACCACGCTGCGCTTCCACGCGCTCGGCGAGGACCCCGCGAAGGATGCGCTGGTGCACCCGCACACGGGTGACCCGAGCACCTTCCTCCAGGGCGACTTGAGCCGCGACGGCCAGTTCCTCTTCGTCTACGTGCTCCGGGGCTGGAACGAGAACGACATCTACTGGAAGCGGCCCGGGGAGAAGGACTTCCGTCTGCTGGTGAAGGGGCAGGGCGCCCGCTACACCGCGCTGGCCTGGAAGGGCCGCTTCTACGTCAACACCGACGAGGGCGCTCCGCGCCAGCGCGTGTTCGAGGTGGACCCGGCGCACCCCGCACGTGCCTCGTGGAAGGAGCTCGTCCCCGAGGACCCGGTGGCCTCGCTCCAGACGATGAACATCGTCGGGGGGCACCTGGCGCTGGAGTACATGAAGGACGCCACCACCGTCATCCGCGTGACGACGCTGCGGGGCAAGCCCGTGCGCGAGGTGGAGCTGCCGGGCGTGGGCGCGGCCTCCAACCTGTCCGGCCTGGAGGACGAGGATGAGGCCTATTTCGTCTTCACGTCCTTCACCACGCCCCGGCGCGTCTACAAGACGTCCGTCCAGAGCGGGAAGTCAGAGCTGTGGGCCCAGGTGGAGCTGCCCATGGACCCGACGGCCTACACCGTGGACCAGGTCTTCTACCCCTCCAAGGACGGCACCCGCGTGCCCATGTTCCTGGTGTACCGAAAGGGCCTGAAGCGGGACGGTGACGCCCCCACGCTGCTGTACGGGTATGGCGGCTTCAACGTGAACATGGAGGCCAGCTTCCGAGCCAGCATCCTGCCCTGGCTGGACGCGGGAGGCGTGTATGCGGTGGCCAACCTGCGCGGGGGCGGCGAGTACGGGACGTCGTGGCATGAGGCCGGTCGCCAGGCGAACAAGCAGAACGTCTTCGACGACTTCCACGCCGCCGCCGAGTACCTCATCCGCGAGAAGTACACCCAGCCTCGCCGCCTGGCCATCCAGGGCGGCAGCAACGGCGGCCTGCTGGTGGGGGCGGCCATGACTCAGCGCCCGGAGCTGTACGGCGCGGTGGTGTGCCAGGTGCCCCTGCTGGACATGGTGCGCTACCACCTCTTCGGAAGCGGGCGGACGTGGATTCCCGAGTACGGGACGGCGGAGAAGGCCGAGGACTTCCGGACGCTTCACGCCTATTCGCCCTACCACCACGTCCGTTCGGACGTGCGCTACCCCGCGCTCTTGATGATGTCCGCGGACCACGATGACAGGGTGGACCCCATGCACGCTCGCAAGTTCATCGCGGCGGTGCAGAACGCACCTGGCGGCTTGTCACCCGCCCTGCTCCGCATCGAAATGAACGCGGGACATGGTGGCGCGGACCAGGTGGCCAAGAGCATTGAATCCAGCGCGGACCAGTACGCGTTCTTGTTCCAGGCGTTGGAGGTGGGAGGGCTCCAGGGTGGGCAGTCAGCGCAGGGCCGCTGACACCCCAGGCGGACACCCGAGTCGGCTCCGGGTGTTCCCTTGAAGGCAGCAAGTCGTTCCCCAATCTTGAGGCGGGGAACGGCGCCTGAAACCGACGTGTTATAGACATGCTTCACCCCGGGTAAGCGCTCGTCGGGCGAGCAACCGGGCAACTCTTCAGGGGCCTACCCTCCCGGTAGGCCAGCAGGTGGCGGATACATGTTCTTCGGACGTGACGACAAGAAGGAAGCCCAGAAGCGGGGACTCACCGTCCCGCTCTTGCCCCTTCGGGACATCATCGTGTTCCCGCACATGGTGGTTCCGCTGTTCGTCGGCCGGGAGAAGTCCATCGCGGCGTTGAAGGACGCGATGGCTCACAAGGGGCCGGACGACAAGGCCGTCATCCTGCTGGCCGCCCAGAAGAAGGCCAAGACGAATGACCCCTCTCCTGACGACATCTTCCACTTCGGCACCATGGGCCATGTCATCCAGCTGCTTCCCCTGCCTGACGGCACGGTGAAGGTGCTGGTGGAAGGCGTGCGCCGGGCCAAGGTGAAGAAGTTCCACCCCAACGACGCCTTCTTCATGGTGGAGGTGGAGGAGGTTGAAGAGCAGACGGAGAAGAGCGTGGAGCTGGAGGCGCTGGTTCGCAGCGTCCACTCCGTGTTCGAGGCCTTCGTCAAACTCAACAAGCGCATCCCGCCAGAGATGCTGATGCAGGTCGCCAGCATCGACGACCCGGCGCGGCTCGCTGACACCATCGTCGCGCACCTGTCGCTGAAGCTGAACGACAAGCAGGCGCTGCTCGAGACGGAGTCCCCGGCCAAGCGGCTGGAGAAGCTGTACGAGCTGATGCAGGGGGAGATCGAGATTCTCCAGGTGGAGAAGAAGATCCGCACCCGCGTCAAGAAGCAGATGGAGAAGACCCAGAAGGAGTACTACCTGAATGAGCAGATGCAGGCCATTCAGAAGGAGCTGGGTGAGCGCGACGAGTTCAAGAACGAGATTCAGGAGATTGAAGAGAAGCTGAAGAACAAGCGGATGAGCAAGGAGGCCACGCTCAAGGTCAAGAAGGAGCTGAAGAAGCTCCGGATGATGAGCCCGATGAGCGCCGAGGCCACCGTCGTCCGCAACTACATCGACTGGATCATCAGCCTCCCCTGGTACGACGAGACGCAAGACAGGCTCGACGTGACGGAAGCGGAGACGGTGCTCAACGAGGACCACTACGGCTTGAAGAAGCCGAAGGAGCGCATCCTCGAGTATCTGGCCGTGCAGCAGCTGGTGAAGAAGCTCAAGGGCCCCGTGCTGTGCTTCGTGGGTCCTCCGGGCGTGGGCAAGACGTCGCTGGCGCGCTCCATTGCTCGGGCCACGGGCCGCAAGTTCGTGCGCCTGTCCCTGGGCGGCGTGCGTGACGAGGCCGAGATTCGCGGCCACCGGCGCACGTACATCGGCGCGATGCCGGGCAAGCTCATCCAGTCGCTGAAGAAGGCGGGCAGCAACAACCCCGTCTTCCTGCTCGACGAAATCGACAAGATGTCCACGGACTTCCGAGGCGACCCGAGCGCGGCGCTCCTGGAGGTGCTGGACCCCGAGCAGAACCACAACTTCAACGACCACTACCTGGACCTCGACTACGACTTGTCGAAGGTGATGTTCATCTGCACCGCGAACACGATGCACAACATCCCCGGTCCTCTCCAGGACCGCATGGAGGTGATTCGCATCGCGGGGTACACCGAGCCGGAGAAGCTCTCCATCGCCCGGCGCTACCTCATCCCGAAGGAGCAGGAGGCCAACGGGCTGGCGGACATCAAGGTGGACATCAGCCGAGAGGCGCTGAAGACCATCATCCACCGCTACACGCGTGAGTCCGGCGTGCGCTCGCTCGAGCGTGAGATTGGCGGCGTGTACCGGAAGATTGCCCGCGACGTGTTGAAGAACGGCAAGCGGGACATGGCGGTGGACCGCAAGATGGCGATGAAGTTCCTGGGCACCCCGCGCTACCGGTACGGCGTGGCGGAGCAGGAGGACCAGGTGGGCATCGTCACCGGCCTTGCGTGGACGGAGCTGGGTGGTGAGATTCTCACCACCGAGGCCACCGTGATGCCGGGCAAGGGCAAGCTCATCATCACCGGCAAGCTGGGTGAGGTGATGCAGGAGTCCGCCCAGGCGGCCATGTCGTACGTGCGCAGCCGCGCCGAGCGCTTCGGCATCGACCGCAAGGTGTTCGAGAACTACGACATCCACGTCCACCTGCCGGAAGGCGCCATTCCGAAGGACGGTCCCTCGGCGGGTGTCACCATCTGCACGGCGCTGGTGAGCGCGCTCACGCGGGTCCTCATCCGTCGCGATGTCGCGATGACGGGTGAAATCACCCTGCGTGGCCGGGTGCTCCCCATCGGCGGCCTGAAGGAGAAGACGCTGGCCGCGCACCGCGCGGGCATCAAGACGGTCCTCATCCCGAAGGCGAACAAGAAGGACCTGAAGGACATCCCGTTGAAGATTCGCAAGCAGCTGCGCATCGTCCCGGTGGAGTTCGTGGACGACGTGCTGCGCGAGGCGCTGGTGTTGGAGAAGCCGGAGGAGTTCGGCCGCAAGCCGTTCTCCGACAGCCTGAAGGCCGCGCCGCCGGACCTTCCGTCCACGCCGGCCCCCGCCCCGGCCTAGTTCCGGGGTGACAGCGGAGGAGTTTCCTCCGTGAGGTACCGAAGCCAGGATGCCGGCCGACCAGGAGTCGCCGGTCTCCTGGCTTCTCCTTTTCGGGGGAGCGGCGCTTCGGGGTACAACGTGCTCCGGTGGCTCCTCGCGCGCGACTCGCCTGGTGGTGTCTCTTGCTGGCCTGGGTGACCGGGGCCTGCGGGCCGTGCGGCTTTCAGCCCGACGCGGGCGTCAAGGTGGTGGTGCCCGCGATGCCCACCACACTGGACTGGAGTCACTCGGACCCCGAGAGCTGGGCCAACTATCCGGTGATGCTGGCCACGCAGCGCGGTCTCACCGTGCTGGGGGCGGACCACTCGGTGCGGCCGGGGCTGGCGGAGCGCTGGGAGCGCACCCGCGATGAGAAGGGCCGCGAGGTCTACGTCTTCCACCTGCGTCGGGATGTGCGCTGGTCCGATGGCTCGCTGCTCACCGCGCGCGACTTCGTCGTGGGATGGCGACGTGCGCTGCGCGGGCGGGAGCGCGGGGAGATGGCGGACCTGGATGGCGCATCGGAGGTGCTGGCGCTCCAGGAGCGCATGGCGCCCGAGGCGGACCTCCGCGCGGCGATGGAGCGGGTGGGCGTGGAGGCCGTGGACGCGCACACCCTGCGGGTGACGCTGGTGCATCCGCGCAGCTACTTCCTGGCCCGTGTGGCCAACGTCTACATCTTCTATCCGGCGCCGGCCGCGGACCTGGAGGGCAGGGCGGATGAGGAGGTCCGTGACTACTTCGACCGGCCTCGTGACGGACGTCCGTTGGCGCTGGGGCCGTACCGCGTGGAGAGCTGGGACCGCGCGGGCGAGCGGGTGCGGCTGGTGTACAACCCGCGTTCGGCGTTTCCTCCGCCGCTGGTGCCCGGCGAGGCGCCCGTGCCCGTCATCACCTTGATGAAGTCGGAGATTGGCCCGGCGCTGTACGAGCGGGGCCGCGTGGACTTCGTCTTCGTGGACAGTGCCGCGGCCCTGCGCGTGAAGCGGCCCGAGGACCTGCAGCGCGAACCTTTGCTGTCGACGTACTACCTGGCCTTCAACACGGAGCGCGCTCCGCTGGACAGGCCCGAGGTGCGTCGCGCGCTGTCACGGGCGTTGGACCGGGAAGCGCTGGTGGCGGGGTTGCTGCCGGCTTCGCGTCCGTCGCATGTGTTGTTGCCTCCGGAACTTCCGGGTGCGGCTTCGACGGAGGAGGCGGCGCGACTGCCGCACTACGAGCCCGAGCGCGCGAAGCAGGAGCTGACTGGGGTGCCCGGGTTGGAGCGGCCGTTGCGGCTCGTGTATCGCGCTGGGGACAACTTCGTGCCGGAGGTCGCCATCGCGGAGCGCGTGGCGGCGCAATTGGCTCGCGTGGGTGTGCAGGTGGTGCTGGAAGCGCGCTCGGATTTCATGGCGGAGGTGGCTCGGCGCACGGCGCAGGGGCCTCGCGCGTATGACCTGTATCTGCGCCGATTGGGCGGGGACTACGCGCACCCGAATACGTTCTTCACGCTCTTCGAGCGCGAGGGCAACCATCAGACGGGCTGGGAGACGCAGGCGGGTGGGGAGCCGATGGGCCGCTTCGAGCGACTCCTGGAGGCGGCGGATGGTGAGGCGGATGAGGCCCGCGCCCATGCGCTGTACACCCAGGCGCAGGAGGTGCTGGTGGGGGAGCAAGCGGTGATTGCGCCGCTCTACCACCCTGACCGCTACTTCCGTGCTCGGGACACGCTGCGCGGTCTGGACGTGGACCCGTTCAACTTCCTGGCGCTGCGCACGCTGCGCCGGTCCGCTCCGGAACCGAAGCAGGCCGAGGTGGCGCCATGACGGCGATGCGTGCGGCGCGCGGCGCGGGCACCATCATGGCTGTTCCCGTTGGAGCTGCGGCGCGCCGAGGTCACGCCATGAAGGCAGGGTGCTTGTGGCACATGGCGCTGGCCCCGTTGTGTCTGCTCCCGGTGGAGTCGCAGCGCGCCGAGGTCACGCCATGAGGTCGGTGCTCCAGAAGCTGGCGCGACAGCTCGTGCTGGTACCGCTCGTGGCGGTGGCCTCGTACTTCCTCATGGCGATGCTTCCGCTCACCACGGAGAGCGAAGCGAAGCGACAGGTGTCACCGGAGCTGGCCGCGTCGTATCGACGGGACCTGGGCATCGGCGAGCCGCTGGGCTTCCTTCGTCCGTGGCAGAAGCTCTGGCGCGGCGAGCGACTGGGCACGAGCGCGCAAGGAGTCACCGGCGACGAGCTGGCGCGCAAGCTGTCCGGCAGTGTCGGCGTCGGACTGCTCGCGCTGCCCCTGGCGCTGACGTGGGCGCTCGGCTTCGCGATGGTGCGCACGCGCTGGCGTCGGGGCCGCTGGGCCGCGCTGGGCGATGTCGTGCCCGCGCTGGCCTTCGGCACGCCTGTCTTCATCCCCGCGCTCCTGCTCGCTCCCGCCGTGGTGGAGCGCGGCAACATGCTGCCGGAGCTTTGCGCCGCGCTCGTCACGTCCATCTGGCCCGGCATCTTCCTGGGCACCCTGGTGGGTGACTCGCTGGAGACGGAACTGTCGCGCGACTACGTGCGCACCGCGCTGGGCAAGGGGCTCGCCCCCGGCACGGTGCTTCGCCGTCACGTGTTGCCCAACGTGCTGCCCGCCTTGCTGGATGCGGTGGGGCCGGTGGCCACGGCGCTGCTCGCCGGCTCGTTCGCCGCCGAGCGTGTGCTGGGACTGCCGTACTTCGGTCAGCTCTACGTCCTCGCCGTCCTCAACAAACAGGTGGCCGTCGTCGTGGTGGCCACCACCACCTTTGCCTCGCTTCTCGTCGTCGTCAGCCTCGCGGTAGAACTCACGCGGTATGCGGTGGACCCTCGCTCACGAGAGGCACGCGCATGAGGCCTGTTCCTGCATCCACCTGCTACGGAGCGGGGTTGTGCGATGCGCAGATTCCGCGCACGTGTCACGCTCGCCCCGCGCGCGGCTTCGTGAGACCGCGGTCGTGTGACTCGCTGATGCCGCGCACACGCGGGGCTCGCCGTATGCACGGTGTCGTGAGCCCGAGGTCGCCGGCTCCACTCGAGGTGCTCGCATGAGACGCGTTCCCGCTCGCGCCACGTTCGGGCTCATCCTCCTCGTGGGCCTCGGCGCGCTGAGCCTCGTGGCCGGGCGCTTGTTCCCGGACTGGCTCGCCAGCACCTGTCCGCTGGGCGTGGACCCGACGCGGCCGGACCGCACGGTGTGCGAGTTGGCCTTTGGTGGGCTCTGGGTGTCCCTCGCCGTGGGCCTGTGCGCGGGCGGGCTCTCCACGCTCATCGGCCTCATCGTCGCGGCCGTGGCTCGACTCGTCGGTGGCGCGTGGGAGCAGGCCCTGCTGCGCGGCGTGGACGCTGTCTTCGCTCTGCCCGACGTGCTCGTCGTCATGGTGCTCCAACTCGCGGGCCAATCCCTCGCGGACGCGGGACACAGCGGCGGCCTGGGCCCCTTCGGATTGATGGTGGCGTCACTCGCGCTCGTCGGCTGGGCGGGCCCCGCTCGCATGTTCCGCAATCGCCTGGCCACACTGGAAGGACAGGAGTTCGTCGCCGCGGCCCGAGCACTCGGCGGTGGCGGCACGCATGTGTTGCGCGTCCACCTCTGGCCCGCCCTGCGCCCCTTCGCCCTGGCCGTGTTCCTCAGCCGCCTGCCCACCGCCATCCTCACCGAGTCCACCGTGAGCTTCTTCGGCATCGCGCGCATGGAACCCATGTCGCTCGGGCGCTACCTGGGCACCAGTTACGCGGCCCTCATCTACGAGGGCGGCGCTCGCGTCGTCCTGCCCGCCTGGGCGCTGCTCGTCCTCCTGGTGCTCGGCGCTTCGCTCGCCTCCCAGGCACTCTCGGCGAGCCCTCGCAAGGCCACCTGAGCAAGCACCGGGGCACCGGTGGGTGTGAGGAATTCCCACCGTGGAAATGTGGGTTCCCATCACACGGAAACCTTTTGCCCAACCGGTGCCCTCATGTCCCTGCCTACCACTGAAGAGACCATCCCCGTGCTCGGCCACGACGCGAAGGAGCGCACGGAACGCAGCGACGAGTTGAAGGTGGAGACCGTGCGCAGCTCGGTCCTTGTCGTGGAGGATGATCCATCCCACCGCGAAATCCTGGTGGAGATGCTGGCGGGCTGGGGATACGAGCCCATGCCCGTGGGCAGCGCCGAGGAGGCGGAGTTCGCCGTGCGCAACAAGCGCATGGATGCCGCCATCGTCGATGTGTTCCTCCCCGGTCGCAGCGGCGCCACGCTGATGTCCCGACTGCGCGAGCGCTTCCCGCAAGCGGTCCTCATCGGCGTGAGCGCGATGAGCGACGCGGCCATGGCGCGCAAGTGCAAGGGCCTGGGCGCGGACCTCTTCATCGGCAAGCCGCTCAACCCGGAGCGACTCTCCGAGGCGCTGCAGTCCAAGCACACCAGCTGGCACTGAAAGCCAGGGCGGCGGCGTGCTCGGAGCGAGCCCCGACGGGGGCGGTTCCGGTTGCGCCGCCCGCTCGAACGGTTGATGCTCGGCTCGTGAAGAACCTCGCTCCCGGCTTCCTGCTGGCCATGCCTCAGCTCGGGGACCCCAACTTCTACCGCTCCGTCATCCTGATGATTGAGCATGGGGAGTCCGGCTCCATGGGGCTCGTCGTCAACCGGGGCGCACCGCTGACCCTGGGCGAGCTGGCGCGCGGGCAGAACCTGGACATCCACACGGAGCGCACCAGCCAGCCCGTCTTCGTCGGCGGCCCCGTGGAGCCTCAACGGGGCTTCGTACTGCACGACGACGGAGGTGTCCTGGAGAAGCACTCGGTGCTGCCCGGGCTGTTCCTCAGCGTGACGCTGGATGCCCTGGGGCCGCTGCTGGAGCGCGGGGCGCCCCGCCTGCGCTTCTGCCTGGGCTATGCGGGCTGGGGACCCCGGCAACTGGAGAGCGAGATTGCCGCTGGCTCCTGGCTCTTCACCGAGGCCAGCGCGGACGCGGTGCTGGATATGGAGCCTGGCAAGTTGTGGGAGACGACATTGCGTGGCATGGGCGTGGACCCAGCCATGCTGGTGATGGGAAGGGGAATGAACTGATGCTTGACGCAGACTTCGTCCGCAGCCGAATCCTGGAGGCCCTGCCGGGCTCCGAGGTGGAGGTCCAGGACACCACGGGGACGGGCGACCACTTCGAGGCCCGTGTCATCAGCCCCGACTTCGCCGGTAAGGCGATGGTGCAGCAACACCAGCTCGTGTACGCGCCGCTCCAGCAATGGCTGAAGTCGGGCGAACTGCATGCCCTGGCCCTTAAGACCTACTCGCCCGAGCAGTGGAAGAAGCTCGGGAACCGCTAACGAAGGAGACCCATCCATGAACCCAGAGCTCAAGGCCCGGTTCGACGAGCTGACCCAGTCGCACCCCATCGTCCTCTTCATGAAGGGCAATGCCCTGTTCCCCCAGTGCGGCTTCTCCGCGCGGGCGCTGCAGATACTCCAGCCCCACGGTGAGGTCTTCACGGTGGACGTGCTGTCCGACCCCGCCATTCGCCAGGGCATCAAGGACTACACGAACTGGCCCACCATCCCGCAGATCTTCATCCGCGGGCAGTTCGTCGGCGGCGTGGACATCCTGGCCGAAATCGCGGAGCGCGGCGAGCTGACCGACCTGGTCGCTGGCAAGCCCCCGGCCTGACCCGGGCTGGAGGGGGGAGGGGAGATTTGCTCCCCTCCTGCGGGTAGAATGGGTGGCCGCTCCCGCGAGGAAACACCGTGGTCACCGCCACTCAGCCCAACCCGTCCGAGAAGACCGAAGAGACCGCAGACCCGTCGGGTGCCCCGCCGGTCTCCAACGCCGCCACCAACGCCGCTGTCGTGTTGACGGATGCCCCACCGGGCGTCGTGCCCGCGGTGGTGGACCCCGATGACCTGGTGGCCACGGCGAAGACGCCCACGCTGATGGAGAAGGTGCAGGCGTTCCGCACCCGGCACGAGAAGTGGGAGATGGCCGCCTTCTTCTTCGGCGGCTTCCTCTACGACATCGTCTCGCTCAGCCGCATCGACGACACGCTGACGATGGTGCAGAGCTTCGCCTACCTGCTCATCCTGGCGACCCTCATCCTGTTGGAGCAGCGCTTTCCGGAGGGCACGCCGCCCCCGGGGGTGCTGTCGAAGGTGTGGCGCTGGCGCGAAGACGCCATCCACTTCTTCTTCGGAAGCCTCCTCAGCGTCTTCATGCTGCTCTTGTTCAAGAGCACGTCGGGCTTCACGCCGTACCTCTTCATCGTGGGCCTCTTCGGCCTGCTGGTGGCCAACGAGCTGCCGCGCTTCCGGCAACTGGGCCCCATCGTCCGCGTGTCGCTGCTCAGCCTCTGCGTGACGATGTACTTCGCCTTCCTCCTGCCCGTGCTCATCGGCCGGATGGGCTTCTGGGTGTTCCTGCTGGCCGTGTCCCTGGGCTGCGCGAGTGTGTTCGGGCTGATGCGGCTGATGGAGCGCCTGCGCCCGGATGTCGAGTACGTGGTGCGCAAGGTGGCCCTGCCGGGCTTCGGCGTACAGGCGGCGCTGCTGATCTGCTACCTGGTGGGCGTCATCCCGCCGATTCCCCTGGCCGTGCAGTACTCGGGCATCTTCCACGAGGTGAAGCGCGTCAGTCCGGGCCTGTACCAGCTCACCTCGGTGGACGACTCGCTCTGGTACAAGCCGTGGACGTGGTTCGGCCCGGACTTCGTGATTCGGCCCGGCGACAAGCCGTACTACTTCTTCCGCATCTTCGCCCCGAAGCACTTCGCGCCCTACAAGGTGCGCGTGCGCTGGTACTACGACCACCCGGAGAAGGGCTGGACGACCAGCGGCAACGGCTTCATCGCCAACGTCAGCAGCAACGGGACGGACGGCGGCTACCGCTTCTACGCCACCACGTCCAACCTGAAGCCCGGCAACTGGCGCGTGGTGCTGGAGACGGAGGCCGGGCACGAAATCAACCGCCTGTCCTTCACCGCCGGTCTGGACACTCGCACCGAGCCGCGCGACCTCAAGGTGGAGTACTCCACGCTCAAGGAGATCATCCCCCTTTCCGCCGAGGAGTGGGCGAAGACGCGCAAGCCTACCGACAAGGTTCCGGGTGAGACGGCACCGCCCGCGTCGGCTCCGACCGACGAAGCCCCCATCCCCGTGGAAGTCGCCCCCTCGCCCACGCCCTAGTCGCGCGCGGGGCCGTCACTTCGCGCGAAGCCCTGTGAGATACTGAGCTCATGCTTCCTCGCCGCAAGTCCTCCCATGCGCGGTCCTGGCTGCTGCCGGGAACGCAACTCGATTACGAGATTGCGCGCGCCGTCGACATGACGTTCGAGGACGGCGAGGGCTTCGCGCCGGTGGCGGGCGGGCTGGCCATCTGGCACCTGGACCGGTGGCTCGCGGGTTCGCGGGCGACGGTGTACTCGCTCTACGAGACGCTGGGCGGCATGTGTCCCATGGGCCTGTCCACGCTGGAGCGCACGCACTTCGAACAGCGGCTCAAGCAGCGGTTGGAGCGGGCCCTGCTCGATGGCGAACTGACGGTGCGCGAGGTGCCGCTCGTACGCCACGTGCCGCCTCCGTTCACCGAGCCGGTGGTCATCGAACGCGAGGCTCCGGTGGAGCGTCCCGCGCCTCCGCCTCCCACGCTCGAGCAGGACATCGCCGCGCAGGTGCGCGCCTTGCGACAGGCGGCCGCCGACGGCACGCCCTTCTGCGAGGAGTGCGCGAAGAAGGCCCTGCAAGGGCCCCAGAAGCGCGCCGCCTGAAGGGGAGAACGAGGATGTCACCGCGCGCCAGACACTTGTCAGCGTTGCTCTGGGCGGCTCCGGAAGAGGGCTCGCCTCCGCTGGAGCGCTACGCCCTGCTCGACGCGGCCCGTGAGCCGCGCGTGTACTCGCTGATTCGCTGGGAGCCCGCCGCTTCGTGTCTCTACGAAGGGCGCATCCCCGCCGAGCTGGCCGAGGTGGCTCCCTACCTGGTCCGGCTGCGGCCCGATGCTCCTCTCCTGGGAGAGCTGCTCGGTACGGGGTGGGGCCGCGCGTGGGGGCTCTACGTCGAGGCGCCCGTCGCGCCGGAGTTGCTGCGCCGTCACTTCCGACGGTTCCTCAAGGTCCAGGACGAGCGGGGCAAGCGCCTCTACTTCCGCTACTACGACCCTCGAGTGCTCCGGACGTACCTGCCCACGTGCAACGCCGAGGAACTCCAGTTCGTCTTCGGTCCCGTCCGCTCGTTCTTGATGGAGGACGAGGAGGGCTCGTCGCTGCTGCGCTTCTCGCTGCGCGACGGGGAACTCCTGCTCCAGCGCGTGCCGCTCCTGGCCGACACCGTCGCCGCCTGAGCTGCCGTGTTTCTCGTCGCGCGCGGGCGGCGGGGCGCCTGCCCAGATACCTGACATATAGCTGTCACGCCCGAGGGTCATGGTGCGTCTTACGAAGCCGTCGAGCTTCCGGACCCGCCCAGGACCCCAGGCCCCATGATTCCCATCCCCTTGATGTTCTTGCCTTTCCCCTTCATTCCGGCCGAAGAGACGCGCTCCAGGGTGGGCGGTGCGAAGAACCCGGGACGTCGCCAGCGCGTGGTTGCCGCACCCCGGAATGTGAAGGAGGTCGCCTTGTCGCCTCGAAGCAAGAGCCCGTCATCCGCCACCACCCCGCGTCGGAGCGGGAAGGGTGGACTGGCTCCGGTGCTGACGACGCGGGAGCTCAACCGGGCCCTGCTCCAGCGGCAGTACCTGCTGCGCCGGACGGCCAGCTCGCTCCCGGAGGTGATTGAGCACCTGGTGGGGCTTCAAGCGCAGGCCGGCAACGCGCCCTACCTGGCTCTCTGGACGCGGATGAAGGACTTCCATCTCGACGACCTGACGCGGTGCTACCAGGAGCGCACCGTCGTTCGGGCGACGATGATGCGGTCCACGCAGCACCTCGTCACCGCGCGCGACTTCCAGCGCCTGCGGCCCACGCTCCAGGCGGTCCTGGACCGGATGATGAAACAGAGCGTCTATCCGCGGGAGCTGGTGGGGTTGGACCTGGACCTGGTGGTCGCCGAGGGACGGAAGCTGCTCGCCAAGGAGCCCTTGAGCACCGTGGAGTTGGGGCGTCGCCTCCAGGCGCGCTGGCCGGAGCGGGATGCTCGTGCGCTGAGCTTCGTGGTGCGGGTGGCTGAGCCGCTCGTCACCGTGCCTCCCTTCGGGACGTGGGGCGTGGGCGGAGAGGTGGAGTTCGCCACGTCGAAGTCGTGGTTCGGTGAGCCGCCAGGCCCCGCGCTGCCCCTGGAGGACGTGGTGCTGCGCTACCTGGGCGCCTTCGGTCCCGCGAGCGTGAAGGACATGCAGGCCTGGTCCGGGCTGATTCGACT
This sequence comes from Myxococcus sp. CA051A, assembly GCF_013336705.1. Taxonomy (NCBI): domain Bacteria; kingdom Pseudomonadati; phylum Myxococcota; class Myxococcia; order Myxococcales; family Myxococcaceae; genus Myxococcus; species Myxococcus sp. CA051A. Next base: position 130,740 of record NZ_JABUMS010000020.1, read on the forward strand.
GGCGGACACCGTCGAGCAGCTTCGTCCTCGGCTGCGAACGTTCCGCGACGAGCAGGGGGTCGAGCTGTTCGATGTGCCGGACGGGCCTCGGCCAGAGGGGGATACGCCGGCTCCGGTGCGCTTGGTGGCGGAGTTCGACAACCTGCTGCTGTCGCATGCGGAGCGCTCGCGCATCATCTCCGAGCCCTACCGCAAGCGTGTCTTCACCATCAACGGCATCATCCGTCCGACGGTGCTGGTGGATGGCTTCGTGCGAGGGATGTGGAAGCTGGAGCGCGAGAAGGAGCGCGTCACGCTGCGCATCGAACCCTTCGAACGGATTGCGCGCGAGGACCGCGCGGCGCTGACGGAGGAGGGGGCGCGGCTGCTCGCCTTCGCGGCTCCTGACAGCCCGTCCCACGACGTCCACTTCGCGCCGGTGTCCTGACGCGAACGGGGGGCGTCGGGCTTCGCGCCACAAGGTGGGCTCGGAGCTTGTGACTCCGAGCCCCGCGTCGGGCGCCGAGAGTCGGACCGTCGGGCCCGACTCCGTCGCCGCGTGCTACTTGCGCTTGCCGGCCTTCGCCTTCTTCGCGGGGGCCTTCTTCGCGACGCGGGCCTGGGGCTTCTTCGCGGCGGACTTCTTCGCCTTCGCGGCCGGGGCCTTGTCGGCATTCCACAGGCCGCCCATCCACGCCTCGATGTCCTTCACCGTGCGCGGGATGTTGGCGGAGAGCACCTTGCAACCCCGAGCGGTGACGACGAGGTCGTCCTCGATGCGCACGCCGATGCCTCGGTAGCGCGCGGGCACCGTGAGGTCGTCCTTCTGGAAGTACAGGCCCGGCTCCACCGTGAGCACCATGCCCGCCTGGAGCTTGCCGTACTTGTAGGCCTCCTGCCGCGCCTGCGCGCAGTCGTGCACGTCCAGGCCGAGCATGTGGCTGACGTTGTGCAGCGAGTAGCGCTTGTAGAACTGGTGCTCGTCCTTGAGCGCCTCGGCCGCGCTCTCGAGGATGCCCAGCTTCTGCAGCCCCTCGGCCAGCACGCGCATGGCGGCGCGGTTGGGCTCCATGAAGTCGTTGCCCGGCTTCACCGCCGCGAAGGCCGCCTCCTGCGAGGCATACACGAGGTCGTAGATGGCCTTCTGCTCCGGTGTGAAGCGCCCGGAGATGGGCAGCGTGCGGGTGATGTCCGCCGTGTAGAGCGTGTGGCCCTCCACGCCCGCGTCCAGCAGCAGCAGGTCCCCGGGAACCAGCGGGCCGTCATTGCGCGTCCAGTGCAGCACGCACGCATGCGAGCCGCTGGCGGCGATGGTGTTGTAGCCCACGTCATTGCCTTCCACGCGGGCGCGGAGGTTGAACACGCCCTCCACGTAGCGCTCGCTCTTGGCGACCTTCAGGCTGCGGATGACGTCCTCGAAGCCGCGCTGCGTGGCGTCGATGGAAATCTGGAGCTCGCGCAGCTCCTGCGAGTCCTTGATGAGCCGCATCTCCGACAGCGTGGTGGCCAGCGCCTTGTCGCGCTCGCCGCCCTCCGTCACCGCGCCGTCCACCTTGGCCGAGTGGCCGCGCAGCACGCGCGTGGGCTTCGTCGCCGCGCCCTTGAGGCCCGTCAGGTAGTCCGCGAGCGTGTCCAGTCCGCGCGCCTCGTCCACGTCATGTCGCGCGCGGCTCTCCGGCACGCCCAGGCGCGGGCCCACCCACAGCTCGCCCTTCACGCGGTCCGTGAAGAACGTCGCGTTGGCGCGGCCCGGGTTGGGCTCCACGAAGAGGATGTCCGTGTGGCCGCCGCCGTCCTTCGGCTCCAGCACCAGCACGCAGTCCGGCTCCAGGTTGCCCGTCAGGTAGTAGAAGTCCGTGCCAGGGCGGAAGCGGAAGTAGGTGTCGTTGGCGCGCACCTTCTCGTGGCCCGTGGGGATGACCAGCGTCTCTCCGGGGAACGCCTGTGACAGCGCCTTGCGACGGGCCTTGAAGGCGTCCGCGTACTTGATGCGCGGAGGCAGCTTCTGCGCGGAGGGCTTCCACTGCTGAAGCATGAAGTCCAGCAGCGCGGGCGGCGGCACCGAGTCGTGGCTGGCGGGCTTCGCTGGCGCCTGCGGCTCGGACGTGACGAGGGGCTGCTGCTCACCGACCGCGGGCTGCGAGCTGTCGGAAGCGACCGGGGACGAAGGGATGGACGTGGCCATGGCGAGGCACTCTTCAACAGCGCCCCGCGCTCCTCAAGCCCGAGATGCATCCTGACGCGGAGCAGTGTCTTCCGCGAGAAGGGCTACTTGCCCGACGAGCACGGGAACCGCCGTCTCCACCCTGAGGATGCGAGGCCCCAGGGAGAACGGCCGAAAGCCGTGGGACTCCAACAGTTGGGCCTCGAACGACACCCAACCCCCATCGGGGCCGATGGCCAGGACGGAGCGCTGGCCGGGGGCTGCTGACACGGCGCGCAGCGGCTGGCTCGCGGGCGGGTGGGGGAGCAGGCGGACGGCGTCGGGGGGGAAGACGGTGTCGAGTTCGTCCTCGACGAAGGGGCGGAAGCGCTCGCGGACGAGGACCTCCGGCAGGTACGTGTCGCGGGCCTGCTCCAGGCCCTGGAGGAGCAGCTCTCTCACGAAGGCGCCGTCGAGCACCTTGGAGTCGAAGTAGCTCTTCTCCACCCGGGCCGCGTTGACCAGGACGATGCGGTCCACGCCCAGCGAGGCCACGGCGGGGAGGACCTTCTTGAGCGCCTTGGGCCGGGGGATGGCGAGCAGCAGGTCGATGCGGGCGCGCGGCGGAGGCGGCTCGGTGAGGTCCACGCGCAGGTGGAGGACGCCGGGGCTGTTCTCCAGCACTTCGCCGGTGCCGATGAGTCCGCCCAGGCGGCCGACACGCAGGGATTCGCCGGGCTCGGCGCGGAGCACCTCGCGCGCATGCTGGGCCCGGCGGCCGGTGAGGCGCGCGGTGCCGTCCGGAAGGAAGTCCTCGTCGAAGAGCAGCAGCAGGTTCACGGGGAGCTTCTGTACCCCGGCCAGGGGGCGCCGTGGGGCCCTTCTTCCCTCCGGGGTGGCCCTGGAGCGCCCGGCTCCCTGACAGGTGGGGCGCCCTTCCACCAGCAGTGCTTGCCCGGCCCCGGGCCGTGCCGTAAAGCCGGGCTGTGCGTAACCTTTGTCTTCGCTGCCATCGCCCCGAGAGCACCTGCTACTGCTCGCAACTGCCGCCTCGGCTGGACACTCGCACCCGCGTCGTCTTCCTCCAGCACCCGCGTGAGCGCCGCGTGGCCATTGGCACCGCGCGCATGGCGCACCTGGCGCTGGCCAACTCCGAGCTTCACCACGGCGTCGACTTCACCGGCCACACCCGGCTGGAGGAGCTGGCCGCGGACCCCGGGTCCGTCGCGGTCCTCTTCCCTGGGGAGGACGCCATCTCCGTGGAGCAGGCGCGCGCGCATCCGCCGAAGACGCTCATCGTGGTGGATGGCACCTGGCCACAGGCGAAGAAGGTCGTCGCCCGGAACCCGCTGCTCGCCGGGCTGCCGCGCATCGGCTTCGTGCCTCGCCGCCCGAGCAACTACCGCATCCGCGCGGAGCCCGCGGACCACTGCGTCTCCACCATCGAGGCGGTGGTGGAGATCCTCGGGCTGCTGGAAGGTGAGCCGGAGCGCTTCGACACGATGTTGAAGGCGTTCGAGTACATGGTGGACACGCAGTTGGGGCGACAGTCGACGCGGACGTCGCCGAACCGGCGCCGCATCCACTTTGGTCCGTGGCGTCCGCCGCAGGAACTGCGCTCGCTGGCGGAGGACTTCGAGAACCTCGTCGTCTTCTACGGCGAGGCGAATGCGCACCCGACGGGTGCGGACATCCCGCCGGAGCTGGTGCACGTGGTGGCGTGTCGTCCGGCCACGGGCGAGCGCTTCGAGGCCATCATCGCGCCCGAGCAGCCGCTGGCTCGCAGCACGACGTTGCACGTGGAGCTGTCGGAAGAGGTGCTGCGCGCGGGTGAGCCTCGGGTGCAGGCGCTGGAGCGGTTCGAGCGCTTCCTGCGTCCCGATGACGAGCTGGCGGTGTGGACGACGTTCGCGCTGGACCTGCTGTGGAGCGGCGGGGTGAAGCGCAGGCCCGCGAGGAACGTGCGGCTGGCCACGGCGCGTGCGTTGGAGGGCAAGGCCGGCGGTGTGGAGCACGCGATGGAGCTGCTGGCCGGTCCGGACGTGCCCTCGTGGGCACCCGGGCGCGCGGGCACGCGCATCCGCGCGCTGGAGTCCGTGCTGCGCGTGCTCGTGGAGCGTGGCCTCGCCCAGGAGCCGATGAAGCGGGTGAAGCAACAGCGCACGGGCACCGAAGGCTGACGCGTTGGGCACCGGGGTGCTCGCGGGGTTCAGGGCAGCAGCGCGGTGCCGGCCTCTCGCGCGTACCGGCCGCGCGGGAAGTCGTTCAGGTACTGGCGATACTCCATCTTCGCGTCCTGCCCCTGGAGCCGCTCCTCGAAGCAGCGTGCGCGCAGATAGCGCGCCTGCTCGCGGTGGTCCGTGCGTGGGCTCTTGTCCGCGATTTCCTCCAGGCCCGCGAGGAAGTTCTCACACGTCCGTGGCCCCATCTGGATTCGCGCGTAGCCCAGGAACCGCTCGTCAGCGTCCTTCGACAGCAGGGACATCGGAATGAGTCCCTCCTTCTTCTTGGGCTGAGGACGCTCCGCCACCTGCACCGGCGGTTTCGTCTCGGGAACGTTGGGAGCCAGCTGCGCGGGAGGCAGCTTCTCCGTCACCGACGGCGCGGGGTAGGGCGCGAACTCCTGCGTGGGGTCCGCGGGATTCCGAGGAGTGGAGGCCGGCGAGGGCGTTGACGAGGCCACCGCGGTCGGCGGCGGTGACGTGGGCTCCACGGGGGACTTCTCCCTGACCTCCGATGCCTCTGGCGGAAGCGGAGCCTTCTCCTGTCGAGACTTCATGGATGCGGCCACCACCTTCGACTTGCGCTCCACCTTGTGGGAGGGCTCCGTTGCGAGGGCCGGCTTCACGGTGCTCGGCGTCTGGGGGGCATGGGCCACCGCCGGCACCACGCTCGGAGCTGCCTCGGGTGTGCTCGCACCTGTCGGCACCGTCGGGCCTGGCTCCTGCGTGGACGACTCGGTGGGAAGGTCCATCGAGTCGAGCGCATCGCGGTCCGGCTCGGACAGCGGTTCCTGCTTTAGCGCGCCCCCCTGCTCGGACAACTCCACACGCTCGCCCGCGCCCACCATCCGCGCGGGCTGGCCCTGCATCTCCACGCGGACTCGACCTTCGGAGACCGCCACCGATGCCCCCAGGGCCGTGCGCTCCACGGTGAACACCGTGCCCACCACCGACACTCGCAGGCCCGCGACGTCCACGAGGAAGCCACGGCGCTCCGCATGCGAGGCCTTCACGGACACCCGGCCCTGGCGCACCGTGAGGTGCACGTCGCTCGCCTCCGCGCGAGACAGCTCCACCTCCGAGTCCGACGACAACCTCACCCGGCTCGCGTCCGGCAGGCGCAACATCGCGGAGGCTCGCGCCGGAGTCTTCACCGCCGCCCCCGAGCGCAAACGCATCCCGGCCCGCAGCTCTCGCTCCGCGCCGCCGCGCTCGCGCATCACCGCGCCCGTCGTGCTCTCCGCTCGGGTCGAATCCTGCTCGGCGGGGGACGTGGGCGTGCCCATCGCCACCGTCGCCTCGGGAGGCGGAGCCGCTTGCTCCGCGAGCACCGCTTCAGGAGGACGGGGACTCACGGACGGCCCTGTTGGACGGCTCACCCAGAGCGCGAACACCACGGCGCAGGTTCCCGCGAGCGCGAGCGCCCAGGGCCACGTCGGTCGGAATGACTTGTCCGCCCGTCGCGCGCTCACCGTTCTCACGGGCGACAAGGTCGCGGTGGACTTCCCCTCCTGTCGCGCGTGTTCCTCGCTCCCGGAGCGTCGCGCCGTCGCGGTGCTCCACGGCCATCGGGACCGCCAGGACTTCACCTCCAGCCGCGCGGCGGCCTCGGCGCGCAGCTTCGTGCCCACCGCGTCCCAGTTCACCTGGGGCTCCACGCTCCTGGCCTCGTGCAGCACGGCGCGGCTGGCCCGCACCTGCTCCCACTCGGCGGTGCAGGTCGCGCAGCTCGACAGGTGCGTGCGCGTGCTCGCCGTGTCCTCGGCGCTCAGCTCGTTCGCCGCCAGCGCCCACAGCGCCCGTGCCTCAGGGTGCGCCATGAGGGCCTCCAGGGCGGCGGGTGGCGAGCAGTCGCTGCATGGCCTCGTTGAACTCCAATCGCGCGTGGTGCAGGCGGCTGCGGACGGTGTTGGGAGAGCTTCCCACGGCCTCGGCGATTTCGTCCGGGCTCATTCCGCACAGCTCGTAGTACACGAAGACGATTCGCTTCTTCGGCTTGAGCTTCTCCAGCGCCGCCTCCACCAGCCGAGCCGCCTGCCGCCGCGATGCGGCACGCTCCGGGTCCTCGTCTGGAGACTCTTGCTCGGGCGGCTCCGCGACCGAGTCCTCGGGCCTGCGCCGTTTCCAGCGCAGATGCGACAGCGCCACGTTCGAGCACACCCGGTAGAAGAACGTCCGGAAGCGCGACTCGCCCCTGAAGCCCTTCACCGCCGTCAAGAGCCGCAGGTACACCTCCTGGAGCAGGTCCTCCACGTCGACGCGATTGCCCACCAGGTGCCGCAAGGTGCGCGCGGCGTCCACCCGGGTCAGCTCGTAGAGGTGCTCGAAGGCCGTGGTGTCTCCTTCCTGGAGCCGGCGCACCAGCGACTGGAGCTGGGGCTCATCCGACGTGGGAGGTGAGGAAGGGCCCTGTCCAGGGCGCTCCTCGGGCGAGGCGGCCGGCGCCAATGCCTGGGCTTCGCGGAAGATCACCGGACGCTCTCCCTCCGGGACGCGCCATGAGGTCCCCCCCTGTAGGAGCGCCCCACCGTCCATGTGAAAGGTCCAGGCCAGCACACTACCTCCGTGCCCCTGGGTCGCCGCAGCGACGTGACCCGATCAAAAAAGATTTTTGATCAGCCGTCAGCGCCTCGGAGTCGAACGCGGGTGAAACCGGACAACCCACCCGGTGGCCGGACCGGTTCCCCGAAGCATGGAGTCCCCGCTCATGAGGCACCACCCCGCACGCGGCCTGCTGGCGCCGCTCCTCGTGTTGTTCGCATTCTCTGGCTGCATCATCCACGAGAACGATGACAGTTGGCTGGACGACGAGGAACTCTGCTACTGCGCCACCAACGCCGACTGTGACGCCGACCAGTACTGCCGTGCGGGCTACTGTCGCGACCTGGGGCCCAACGCGGATCGGTGTACCTCCACGCTCGAATGCCCCGGCACGGAGATCTGCATCAACTCCGTCTGCAATCAGCCCTGCACCCGCACCGCCGAGTGCTCCTCCGGTGGCAGGTGCGAGGACGGCTTCTGCACCCCGAGTAGTTCGCGGCCGCCGCGTGACGGCGGCACTCCCGATTCCGGCCCGAAGCCCGACGGTGGTCCTCGCCCGGATGGCGGCGGTCGTCCCGATGCGGGTCCTCCCGACGGGGGGCATCCTCCGATGGATGCGGGTCCGGGGCCCGTGTGCCAGGTGAACGCGGACTGCGGCACGGGGAACTACTGCATCAACAACCAGTGTCACCGTGGCTGCGCGACGGATGGGCAGTGCTCCAGCACCGAGGCGTGTGTCTTCGGCGTGTGCCGCCCGCGTCCGCCGGACCCGAACGCGTGCCGCACGGCGGCGGATTGCTCGGGTGGCAAGGACTGCGTGGACGGCCAGTGCCGTGCGCAGTGCGAGTCCACCACGCAGTGCCCCGCGGACCAGTCCTGCCAGATTGGCTACTGCCTGCCCATTCCCCACGGCGGTGAGTGCCGCGCCAACTGCGAGTGCCCCTCGGGCCAGGTCTGCACGAACGGCCAGTGCCGCTCCACGGAGCCGGAACCGGGTCAGACGTGCCTGGCGAACTGTGACTGCCCCTCCGGCCAGGTCTGCACCAGCGGCTACTGCCGTCCTCCCGCGCCGCCGCCTCCTCCTCCCGACGCGGGCCCGGGCAATGCCTGCGCCGCCAACTGCGACTGTCCTTCAGGTCAGGTGTGCACGAACAACTACTGCCGCGCGCCTCCGCCTCCGACGCCGCAGGATGCGGGCACCACCACCGTGTGCCGCGCCAACTGCGAGTGCCCGGCGGGAGAGGCCTGCACGGAGGGCGCGTGCAAGCCCGTCAACCGAGGGAGCGGCAAGGCCTGCGTGGCCAACTGCGAGTGCCCCGCGGGAGAGCGCTGCCAGGAAAACGTCTGCTGGCTGTAGTCCGTCATGACGGGTGGCGCGCTGAGGTCCGTCCTCAGGGCGCCACCATCCGCCAGCAGCGGTGGATGTCCTTGCGCTGGAAGTCCTCGGGGATGGAGGCCGGTGTGAGCTCCTCCACGGACTTCCAGCCGCGCGTCGCCTTGGCGTCGAGCTGAAAGCCGAGGAAGTTGTTGGAGAAGTAGAGGACGCCTCCGGGTGACAACAGTGTCCGGAGTGCGTCCAGCAGGCGCGGGTGGTCTCTCTGCACGTTGAACGAGCCCGTCATCTTCTTCGAGGTGGAGAAGGAGGGCGGGTCGCAGACGATGAGGTCAAAGCGCTCGGGGCCCCGGGCCTGGGCCTCCACCCACGCCTTCGCGTCCGCGCGGATGAGTTCGTGGCGCGAGTTCGCCAGTCCATTCAGGTCCAGGTTGTCCTCGGCCCAGTCCAGGTACGAGTTGGACAGGTCCACCGTCACCGTGCTCGCGGCGCCACCCGCGGCGGCGTACACGGTGAACGCGCCCGTGTACGCGAAGAGGTTGAGGAAGCGCTTGCCCTTGGCCTCCTCGCGCACGCGCTGACGGGTGTCGCGATGGTCCATGAAGAGGCCGGTGTCCAGGTAGTCGCCCAGGTTGACCCAGAACTTCAGGCCCCGCTCCTCCACCACGAGCCGTCCATTGCCCTGGCCCACGCGGCCGTACTGCGCGCGGCCCCAGGGTTGGGGCGTGTGCGTCTTGACGAAGACGCGCTCGGCGGGGACCTCCAGCACCTCCGTCACCGCCGCGAGCACCTCCGTGCGCTGCGTCTCCGCCGTGCCGGACTTGAGCGCGCGTCGGCGCGGGTACTCGGTGACGTGGACGCAGTCGCCGTAGATATCCACCGCGAAGGGGTACTCGGGGATGTCCCTGTCGTAGACGCGGAACGACGTCAGCCCCCGGGCCTGGGCCCACTTGCGAAAGTGCTTCGCGCCCTTGCGCAGCCGGTTGGCGAACATGGCCGCCTCGGTCTGCCCTGGTGCCTCGTTGCCGCCGTTGCCGTGGGTATCGTGTGGGTCAGCCATCTCGGCCCCACTCATCCCTGACTCGCGGACGGACGACAAGCACCGAGACGCCGCTTCGGGCGGTCAGGCGTGTCCTCTGTGGAAGACGGGCACATTGAGCCGCATTTTTCTTCCGTGGCTCGCCCGCCTTTTTGTGGGGGTGCATCGCAGATGGCTACCCGAAAATAGCTGCATTCTCTTGAGGCAATTCTGAGATCACCTCTGCTCTGTCGGATAGGCGCATGCCAATGGATTGCGCACGAGCATCTGCGGGGAGGTGAGCCAGAGTCCGAGTGGTCTGGTCCAATGGCTCGATCGGGTATTTGCATGTCTACCCATTCTCGCAATAGTCCCCGCGCAGGAGAGCTTGCGTAAACATGGAACGTTTAAATGGGCCTGAAATGCTAAGTGCCGGGTAGGTTTGGAATTACTTCGAGGCTGAGCACCTCGCGCTTAACGTCGACGATGAGTGTTGCGAGGTCTTGCTCTCCTGGATGATTTTGCACGCCGTTTTCAAGGTCATGCAATACGCTGCGCAGCAGGGTTTTCCTGTCGTCCTTACTTAGGCTTGCCCGTCTCGACCATGCCAGCGACTGGCTTCCGAGTACGTGATAAGGATAGCGGTCGATTTTGCCGCGGGCATTTATGAGGTCGCGAAGGATTTTGAGGGCCTCACTAACCCAAGAGGCAGCATTGACTGATTGAGGTTGAGACACAGCCTTCTTGAAAAGCATGTACCCGTACTCGGTCGCAACAAAGGGGTCGTCGGGGAGAATTGAATGCGCTTGCTGGATGAAGTTTTCTGCCAGTCTTAGGTCTCCTTCTTCGACCTCAAGGCTGCCGCGTTGGAGCCAATAGTGGGACTCCCAAGCCAGATTGTTTTCAATTGTCTCATATACCGCTCTCGCCCCCTCTAGCTCTATTAGGCGCAATAGAAAAGAATGGCTGATTACCGCCTTGAGGAATCGCCATGCTTTGTTGCTTCGATGCATCTGAGGCGTTACTTGAACCGAGGCGAGAAATGCTAGACGAGAGAAGACATTGGTTAGGATGTTTCCGTGTTGTCGGATTTCGTCGATGAGCGTATCGGCTATTATGCGATGGCGTGCTCTGAGTCGGCCGTCGGTGGATGAGGCAACGATGTTTCTGCGAATGAGGATGTCAAGTGCGTTCAGTGTGAGGTTGCTACGATCGCCAAGTGCAACCAGTAGGTCTTCCCTTGTTAGGGTGTGTCGGAGCCCTGTGGCTGCCGCAATCAGTGCATATAGCTCCTTGCCTTCGTTGCTGAGTTCCCGCCATTCTCCGACTACCTTGTCCTCAAAGCGCTGGCCTGAGGTGGCTTCAAGCATCGCAACTAGGATTTGACGCCCGGCTCTGTCTCGAAAAATCTTCTCTTGGAGGTGCCGCGGTTTCCCCTTGAGTTGTCCGAGTCTATTCTCGCGGTCTAATATGTCGAGTAGCGCGCCAATGTCCGCGTCGGTAAGGTGTGGCAACGTCATCTCAGCTCGATGTAGATCCTCGAGACGAACTGGGTTGAGTGCCTTGTCAACTTTACTGGATCGTACTGTTGCTACGATGAGTTGGGTGTCTTTTGTCTCGGAAATGTCATAAATTATGCTGGCAAGCTCTGTTCCAAATTGATCTGCGTCATCAATGAAGAGGATGAATGGGGAGGTGGCTGTCTGTGCGCTGGCTCTGATTTCTCGAGGCGTTAGATCTGTTTCTCTGGCGACCCATTTTACGACGTGACCGGCAGCGGTGAGGCGCATTGCTAATCGCATGGCGGCCGTGCTCTTGCCAGAGCCGGCTGTGCCTGTGATTGTTAAAAGCGAGGCGCGCTTTGCTCCTTCGGGTATTTTTCGGTGGGCAAGTAGCTCATCTGTTTTGGTGTAGATTTCACTGTCGATGCTGCGTTCGATGGCTCGGCCTGCTTGAATGTCGGACCAGTCTGGCTCGTCGCCGAGAAGAAATATTGACGGGGTTGTTCTTGGTGAGGCTATGAGAGCAGAGACATCCGAGGGAACTGAGGGCGCGCGTCCACTGCTAGCCGCACCGGCCCCTAATGCAGTTAAGCCCTTTGATGTGGTCGAACGAAGTTGATTGAGGAACTGGTCAATGAATTCGGCAGTCTTTAGTTGGATCCATTCTACGTTGTATTCTCCGAGCAGGAGTTGACGTGCTCGCGATAGTGTTGGGGCAATCAAGAAGGAACGAGGGCGGAGTTCTCGAAGTCCTCGGTGTCCTTTGGTCCCTCGATACTCAATGTGTTGCCACAAAACAGGCTCGTCGAGGGGTGTGCCAATGAAGACGAATGGAAGCGAGAGCAGGTCTGCTGCGAACCTGGCATACCAGGGCTCTTGTGTGACTGCTCGTTCAGCATATTGTGGGGTTGAGAACGTGACCGCGCTAACCCCTTCGCTAATCCTGCCGTTCAGATGAACCACTTCGAGCTTGTTGGCGCGTGTGGGGTGTCCCCCATCGACAGTTTGCTTGGCAATTCCCTGGATTGGAAGAATGTCGCGAGGGAGTTTAAAACGCCGCGCAGCGGCGAGTTCTAGGTCGTCAATATTGAGAGTGTATATTCTTCGCCAGGGGAGCGAAAAGGCCGTTTCGAAGTGCTGCGGTAGGGAGCTCGCATCTATGGAGAATCTGCGCTGCAAGTATCGCTCAAGTGTTTTTCCTTGTGTTGATTGCGCAGCATGGAATAGGTCTTGAAGGCTGCTGCTCGGGTCTTTGGGTTCTCCCGGAAAGCAGAGTTGCCATAGTTCGTCGGCAAGTCCAGGGCCCGTAGGAAGAAGCTTTCCATCGAGATCGCGCGCTCCTAGTGCGAAGCCTGAGCCTGTGAATAATGTGGCGCGTCCGGTTTCTAGTTGGAATCTAAGGTATTCCAGTATGTTGCTTGTTGTGTTTGTCATTTTCGTTGGATTCTGAGATTGATTGTGGTGATGGGCTGTGGTGCTGGATGTGCTTTGGTTGTCTGCTGGTGTAGTGGTGCTCTGGTCTGGTGTTGGACGGAGGTGGGTTTTTCTCCGTTCGAATCCCTCCCCAGTAACTGCTGCGATTCGTGACTTACTTCGTCCTGTGAGGCTCAGCCTAGCTTAACATTGAGCGACGACGCAGCTGGCAAGCGGCCACGTACTGACTAAGTGCGCCAGAAGCGAGTTCGCGAACAATGACCCTCAAGCAGGGAAATCCATGCCAACGACCAATCCAGTCCAAACTCCGTTCAGGACTGTTGGGGTGATTGAAGCTCTGCAAATGCGGATTATAGTAGTGCGCGTGCGCGTCGAGAAGAGCGGCCCCATCACCACCGTCGTCCTCCAGCGGCCCGAGGTGCGCAACGCGGTGGATGGCGCCACCGCCCAGGTCCTCGCGGAGGCCTTCCGCGCCTTCGACGCCGATTCCGACGCGCGCGTGGGGGTGCTGTACGGCGACGGTGGCACCTTCTGCGCGGGCGCGGACCTCAAGGCCGTCTCCGAGGGCCGCATGCCGCGCCTTCAAGTCGACGGAGACGGCCCCATGGGCCCGTCGCGCATGGTGCTGGGCAAGCCCGTCATCGCGGCGATTTCAGGCCACGCCGTGGCGGGTGGCCTGGAGCTGGCGTTGTGGTGCGACTTGCGTGTGGCGGAGGAGGACGCGGTGCTGGGCGTCTTCTGCCGGCGCTGGGGCGTGCCGCTCATCGACGGCGGCACCGTGCGTTTGCCCCGGCTTATCGGCCTGTCCCGGGCCATGGACCTCATCCTCACCGGACGCCCCGTGTCGGCTCAGGAGGCGCTGGCCATGGGACTGGTCAACCGCGTGGTGCCCCGGGGGCAGGCACGCGAGGCAGCCGAAGCGCTCGCCCGGGAAGTGGCCGCGTTTCCGCAGGCTTGCATGAACGCGGACCGGGCCTCGGCCTACGCCCAGGGGGGCCTGGGCCTGGAAGAAGCGCTGCGTCAGGAGTTCGTGGGGGGCGTGAAGGTGCTGGAATCGGAGTCCATCGCCGGGGCCACCCGCTTCGCGAAGGGGGCGGGGCGGCACGGGACGTTCGAGTAGGGCAGCGGGGCTGATGCACGGCCCAGGGGGCTGTGTTACTCCCCCGCCCATGCGCTTCGACACTCTCGCCATCCATGCCGGTCAGGAGCCGGACCCCACGACGGGCGCCATCATGACCCCCGTCTACCTGACCTCCACCTACGTCCAGGACGGGCCCGGGGAGCACAAGGGCTACGAGTACAGCCGGACGCAGAACCCCACCCGCAAGGCGCTCCAGGACTGTCTGGCCGCGCTCGAGGGCGCGAAGTACGGCGCCGCCTTCGCCTCCGGCCTCGCGGGCACGGACATGCTGATGCACATGTTGGATCACGGTGACCACGTCATCGTCTCCGACGACGTCTACGGAGGCACCTTCCGCCTCTTCGACAAGGTCTACAAGCGCTGCGGCCTTAACTTCTCCTTCGTCGACCTGTCCGACCCGAGAGCCTTCGAGGCGGCGATTACGCCGAAGACGAAGATGGTGTGGGTGGAGACCCCCACCAATCCGATGCTCAAGCTCATCGACCTGGCGCGCATCGCCGAGGTCGCCAAGAAGCACAACATCCTCGCCGTCGCCGACAACACGTTCATGACGCCGTACTTCCAGCGCCCGCTGGACCTCGGCTTCGACGTGGTGGCGCACTCCACCACCAAGTACCTCAACGGACACAGCGACGTGGTGGGCGGCTTCGTCTGCACCAGCCGCGAGGACGTGGCCGAGCGGATGTACTTCCTCCAGAACGCGGTGGGCGGCGTGTCCGGCGCCTTCGACAGCTTCCTCGTGCTGCGCGGCGTGAAGACGCTCCATGTCCGCATGGACCGCCACGCGCACAACGCGATGAAGGTGTCCCAGTTCCTCGCCACGCACCCCAAGGTGAAGAAGGTCACCTACCCGGGCCTGGAGACGCATCCGCAGCACGCGCTCGCGCGCCAGCAGATGACGGGCTTCGGCGGCATGCTGACGTTCGACATCCACGGCGGCCTGGAGGCGGCGCGCCGCTTCCTCAAGACGGTGAAGGTCTTCGCCTGCGCGGAGTCGCTCGGCGGCGTCGAGTCCCTCATCGAGCACCCGGCCATCATGACCCACGCCTCCGTGCCCAAGGAGACGCGCGAGAAGCTCGGCATCGCCGATGGCTTCATCCGCCTGTCCGTAGGCATCGAGGACTCGAGAGACCTCATCGATGACCTGTCCCAGGCGCTCGACGCGGTGAAGTAACCGCGTCAGCCCCCGCGCCTTGCGGGCTTCCAAGGGCCTCCCCGCTCCCTCGCACCTGGGACGCGCGGAGGCCCTTCGTCTGTCCATGCCCTGCCAGCCGTGGCTCGCGCTCGGCTGCCCTGCCGCCTGGGGGGAAGGGCGAGTGTTCACAAATGGAATGTCGCCAGATGGGTTCCGTTTGGGCTCCCATCATGAGCGACCGACGCAATCTCTCCACATGCTTCCTGGGCGTGCTGCTCGCGGCCGTTGCTGGCTGCGACGAGCTCCCCGCGTCCGCCGACCAGGACGTCGTTCCACCTGAAATCCCCACGACGGAGTCACAGGTCTCCGAGGCCGCCTTGACGGCGCCCGACTGCCGCATGCTCGCCACCGCCTCCGTGACGGCGAGCGGTGACGACGGTGATGGCAGCGTCGCGGCCAACTCGCAGGACGACAACCTGGACACGCGCTGGAGTGGCCCAGGCAAGGGCGCGTTCCTCATCATGGACCTGGGCGAGTCCCAGACGCTGGTGGGGACCACCGTCGCGTGGCACCGGGGCAACGAGCGACAGAACCACTTCGTCCTCTCCACGTCCGAGGACGGCGGCACCTTCACCCAGGCATATGCGGCCGACAGCGCGTTGAACAACCAGGCGCAGACGTATGCGTTCAGCGCGCGCAAGGCCCGCTACGTGCGCATCACCGTGAATGGCAACACGGTGAATGACTGGGCCTCCATCGCGGAGACGCGCGCGTGTGGTGAGCAGACCGTGCCGCCCGCGCCCACCGCGGACTCCGGGCCGGTGTTGCCGCGCCTGCCGTACCTCCAGAGCGTGGGGCCCACGAGCGCCATCGTCGTGTTTCGCTCCGGCGTGTCCTGCACGCCCTTCGTCCGCTTCGGCGAGGGCACGTTGCTGGCGCGCACGGCGACGGCCACCGTCGCGGGCTGGCGTCACGCGGTGAAGCTGGAGGGCCTGCAGCCGGGCCGCGCGTATGGCTACAGCGTGGAGGCGTGTGGATCCGTCACGGGGCTGCGGACGTTCCGCACGGCCTCGGCGCCGGGGACGCGGCGCGTGCGCTTCACCACGATGGGTGACTTCGGCACGGGCGGCTCCGCGCAGTCGAAGGTGATGGCGATGATGAACAAGCCGGAGTGGCGCGGAGAGTTCCTCGTCGCGCTGGGGGACAACGCCTACTCCTCCGGTACCGAGCAGGAGTTCCAGGACCGGATGTTCAAGCCCATGGGGGCCTTGCTGCGCGAGGTGCCGGTGTTCCCCTCACTGGGCAATCACGAGTACGTGACGAACCAGGGGCAGCCCTACCTGGACAACTTCTACCTGCCCACCAACAACCCGGCGAAGAGCGAGCGCTACTACTCGTTCGACTGGGGCAACGTGCACTTCACCGCGCTCGACTCCAACTGCGCCATCGGAATGGCGTCGTCGGACCGGTGCTCGGCGGCGGCGCAGAAGACGTGGGCCGAGCAGGACCTGGCGGCCAGCGCGCTGCCGTGGAAGGTCGTCTTCTTCCACCACCCGCCCTGGTCCAGCGGAGAGCACGGCTCGCAGCTCACCATGCGCCGCACGTACGGCCCGCTCTTCGAGAAGTATGGCGTGGACCTGGTGCTCACCGGGCATGACCACAACTACGAGCGCAGCAAGCCGATGAAGGGAGACGCCGTGGCGCCGTCGGGCACGCGTGGCATTCCCCATGTCGTGGTGGGCAGCGGCGGCGCGACACTGCGCCCCTTCGCGGGCAGCCAGCCCTCGTGGACGGCCCTGCGCGACAACCAGGTGTATGGCTTCATGGATGTGGTGGTGGACGGCGGCACGCTGATGGCGCGGCTCATCACCTCCACGGGGACTGTGCGCGACACCCTCACGGTGACGAAGTCGCTGCCGGCGGTGCGCACGTCGTCCCAGACCCAGAAGCTGGAGCCGATGGAGACGGTGCCTGGACCCGTGGATGACCCGGCCCACATGCCGGAGAGCCTGAGGGTTCGGCCTCCGCTGCCTCCAGCGGACCGGCTGGAGGACGTGGCCGACGCGCCCGAGCCTCCCGCGCGGACCGAAGCCCCCGAGTCCGAGTAGGCCCGGCATCACGACGCCGGGGTTGAACAGGGACTCCCGTGCTCCCTCCCTGGAGTCGGGAGGCCCTTCATCGCTCCAGCGGTGGTGGAGCGCGGGTGCCACGGCGCGACGGCTCCAGGGCCGCGTGCCGTGGCGCAAGTCCGGATGGCTACGGGCGCGCGGCCTGTGCGTGGACGGCGGCTTCCAGGCGCGACAGACCGCGCTTCAGCTCGGCCAGCTCGGCCTTGAGGGTGTCGACCTCGGCGGTCTTCTCGCGCAGCTCCCGCGTGCGGACCTCCAGCGCCTTGATGGCGGCCAGATTCACGCCGCCAATATCGAGCATGCCGATGCTCGTGTCGTCCGCGCCCAGGCCGAAGGCCGCCCGGAAGTCCTGTGCCATGGGGCCCAGGTGCCGCACATCGGACTGCTCCTGCTTGTAGCGCCAGGTCGAGATGGGCAGCTCGGAGACCTTCGCCAGCAGCAGCTCGCCGTCGACGCTCCGGAAGCCCTCCTTCTGGTTCCGGTCCGACGTACAGGTGAAATTGCCGCCGCCCGGCGCCAGGTCGCAGCCCGCGCTGGCGTCCGCGGTGACGCGCAGGCGGATACCACCCGCGGCGCGCACCATGAACTGGTTGTTGCCGGTGTTGTTGATGACGGCGACCGTCGACTGGTCTCCCCAGATGAACGAGCCGGTGTGGCCGTTCGTCGACGCCGCTTGACCGAGGGCGATGCTGTAGTCGGCGTTCGCCGTGACGCCCGAGCCCAGGGCCACGGCGCCCTGGCCGAAGGCGACGTTCAAGAGTCCCCCGGAGAAGGCCCCAAGGCCGCTTGAGCTGTTCGAAAGGCCCAGGGCCACGCTGCTGGCCCCATTGGCACTGCTGGACTTGCCCAGGCACGTCGAGGTCTCGCCGCTCGCGATGCAGCTCTCACCCATGGCGAACGATGCTTTCCCGCTGGCGGTGGAGAGGGTGCCGCCCGCCCAGGAGAACAACCCGACGCCGCTCTCATCCCACTGGGTGTCGGCGTTGCCCGCGCGGAAGGCCCCCTTGTGGGGCGCCCACATGAGGCGGGCTCCCTTGCCCGTCATGGGGAGCTTGCCCTGGCCCTGCTCGCCTCGCACCAGCAGCCCACCGGCGGAGTCCACGGTGAAGAGGGGGAACGCGGTCCAGCTCACGCCGTCCGACGTCGTGTTCTGGAGCTTCAGGAGGGACGTGGGCGTGGCGATGGCCGTCGCCGCATCGACGAGCAGGTCGGAGCGCGTCGTCATCCGCCCGCGCGTGGTGCCCGTGCCCGACAGCGAGAAGGAGGCGTCCTGGGCGAGGACGCCATTCTGGATGTAGTTGGTGCTGCCCGGCAGGGGCTGGCGCGCATCGGTGAGGCGCGGGTCGCTGCTCGGCACGGGGGCGGTGGCTTCGTCTCCGTACCGGAGGCTCAGGACATCGTCCTTCAGCTCCAACCCTGTCCCCACCTGCCAGGATGGGCCCACGGGGCCAATGGGACCTTGAGGCCCCGCGACGCCCTGGGGTCCCGCGACGCCTTGAGGCCCCGCCGCGCCTTGGGGCCCCGGGAGTCCCTGGCCGCCCTGCGCGCCGTTCACACCATCGGACCCACCACAGCCCAGGCCGGCGAAGACGACTCCCAGCGCGGCCAGCCACGTCCCGACCTTCATTCGATGCCTCCAGGCAGATAGGGCGGGGAGCTTACCGCCCTACGCGCCAGGTCATCTCGGGAGATGGACTGCCTTCAGTGTCGTACCCCGGGGGCTGTCTGCCCGGCGATGACCGCCCAGGTGGCGAGCGCGCTGTTGACGCTGGTCCAGTATCCGTAGGCCTCGTAGTACCAGACGGCCCAGTGCGCCTGCATGTCGAGCCGGCTGGGCGCATCCGGCAGGTCTCCGTTGATTTGAGGGTCGGAGGCGTTGCGGATGACGAGCCACAGGGGTGCGGTGTTACCCAGCTCCTCCGCCACCATGCCGAGCACCGCGTCGCCCATCTCCACACCCGCGCCAACGGCTTCCAGGCCGTTTCGCGAGGTGCCGAACTCGAAGAAGTCCGTGGTGAGGATGGGGTGGAAGGCGGGCAGGTCCCTGCCATCGAGCTTGATGTCGGGGGAGTTGCGGGGGCCCTGGAGCAAGGGTCCGTCGAAGGCGTAGCGCTTGGTGGGCGGCCCGAAGCCCGGCTCGCCGAGCTGTGGCGCGTGCTGGGCCATCAGCCGCTCCGCGTCGTCGAAGAAGCGGGTGGGGACGTCCATCTCGCAGCGGTATGTCTTGTCGTTGAAGGGTTCGTTGCGGAACTCCTGGGAGAGGCGGAAGCGGGCGGCTCGGGTGACGATGACGTCGCCCAGTTCGTGGTCCGCGAACGTCGCTCCGGCGGTTCCCACGGTGATGACCATGCGAGGCTTCACCTCCCGCAGCAGTTGGTGGAACAGGTCCTTCACCGGCAGCGTCGCGGTGCCGACGCCGGTGCGCACGCCGTCCTGGTTGAGGTGCAGCTCCGACTTGAAGCACAGCACGCTCCGGCCACCGATGTCGGTGAGGAACCAGCTTCCCAGGCGCTGCACGCGCTGGGCGGGCGCCGACTTGCGGATGAGCGGCTGGTAGTGGCTCTGGAAGTTCCTGTCGTATGGGTACCAGGCGGTGCGCCGCACGCCCGGGGTGAGGGTGTCCGCCAGGGCCTCCACTTCGGCGACCGTCCACGTGACGACCAGGTAGTCGGCCTGCGGAAGCGCGGCGCCGGGTTCGGGTGTGGTCGGCAGTCGTCGGGGACGCGGCTCCAGGCCCGTGGGCCAGGTCAGCCCCAGGGCCACCTCGGCGGGCAGGGGGCCTCTGGGAAGGGCCGTCGCCTCCAGTGGCTGCTCGTCCACCGTGGCGCCGTATTCGATGATGTGCCGGGCAATCAGCTCCGGGCTGCTCAACAGGGTGTGGGGATTGGGCATGACGCACCTCCAGCGTCTCCTCTTGAAGCTAGGAGCGACGGAGGGGCGAGGCCCGGTGCCCCGCCTGCTCGTGGAGGACTCTGCGGGACAGCTTCAGTGCTCGATGACCGCGTCCGTGAGCGCCCTGCGCCAGCGCGGCTCCAGCCGTGCGTCCGCGCTGCGATGGCCCAGGGCGATGACAATCGGAATCACCGTGCCGCGCGGCAGCCCCAGCGCCTTGGCGACCTTGGGGGCGTCGAAGCCTTCCATGGGGCACGAGTCCAGTCCGCGCGCGGACGCCGCCAGCAAGAGCGTCTGGGCCGCGTAGATGCCGCTGCGCGCCGCCCAGTTGCGCATGCCCGACGTGCCGATGGGCAGGAGCGAGTGCACGGGATTCAGCAGCGACAGCAGGGCGCGCATCGGCGTCCAGAGCAGCAGCGGGGCCAGCTTCAGGAAGCGCGTGAACTTGCGGACCTGTCCCAGGTGATAGGTCCTGGACCGGGCATCCAGGTCCGTGGCGTGCTCGACGTGCTCGAGCTGTCGCGCCGCTGTCCTGAGGCCGATGCGCCTGCTGGCGGCGACGACGACCAGCGTCGACGCGGACCGGGCCGCGCGTTGGGCGTGGCAGGCCTCCGCCACGCGCTGCTTCAGGTCCGTGTCCCGCAGCCAGTGCAGCTCATAGGGCTGGAGGTTGCCGCTCGACGGCGCCAGCAGCGCGGCCTGCAACACCGCGCGCACGTCTTCGTCCGGGAGGGGGACTCCATCGAAATCGCGGATGGCGCGGCGGTGCTCGTTGACCTCGCAGAAGTGGCTCCAGCGAGGCTCGGTATGGGTCTGGTCTGTCATGTGTCAAGAATGTAAGTTGGAGCTTGGATTCACAACTTGCATTCAGGACCCAGCGATGGCCGCGCGAAAGCCCAGGACCTCTCCCCGCAAACAGCCCAAGCAGGACCGCTCCGTCGCGACGGTCGACGCGATTCTGCAAGCGGCGACTTACATTCTGGTCCGCGAGGGCTGGGAGGGCTTCACCACCAACCGCGTGGCGGAGCGGGCCGGGGTGAACATCGCCTCGCTCTACCAGTACTTCCCCAACAAGGAAGCCATCGTGGTGGAACTCCAGCGGCGACATGTCGCGAAGTCACGGGAGGGGATGCAGGGGGCCATCTCCGCGCTGCGGGCGCAGAAGACGCTTCCGCGCGTGCTCGAGCTCGTGGTGGAGGGGGCCATCGCCGAGCATCGCGTGGCGCCGGAGCTGCACCGAATCTTCTCCGAGGAGCTGCCGCGCTCGGCCCGGGCTCCCTCGGAGGTGCCGGATGCGCAGGTGGACCGGTTCTGGAGGGAGGTGCTGGCCCCATTCGTGCGCAACGTGACGGACCTGCCGCTCGCGGCCTTCTTCGTCCGGGTGACGCTGCACGCGGTGATTCACGAGGCGGCCACTTCGAGGCCGGAGCTGCTGGACCGACCTGACTTCGCCAGTGAGGTGGTGTGCCTGCTCGACCGTTACCTTCGCCGAGCGGCCCCGGCGCGCTCACGCACGCGCGCGCGGGGAGCCTGACGGGCCCGCCTCAGCGAGGTGTCTCTCTCCAGGTGTGGGGGCACACGCGGCACTGGCGGGCCTTGGCCGTCCGCGCGAGGGCACCACACTTCGAACAGCGGTTGATGACGACCTTGTCCGGATGGTCCGCGAGGAGTCTGCGCTCCAGGGCACGGCCCAGCCCCGCCTTCCCCTCGGCGAGCAGCGCGAGAATCTCCGGCTGGTCCGTGGCCCAGCGTGGCCCCTCTTCGGTGTTGAAGGTCTCCATCCGCGCGGCCTTCTCCTCCGTGTCCGTCAAGAGTCGGCGGTAGTTGTCGACCAGATATTGGAGGAGCGGGTCATCGGCGGGCCGGCGCTCCAGGGGGAGGGGAAGCCCCAGTCCTTCGTCGACGGTGTGCCGGCCCGTGTCGCCCCGTGCGATGGCGGCGCTCTCGAAGGCCAGCAGTTGCTTCATGAGCGAGGATGCTCCCACCCGGCGGACGCGGTCCACCTCACGCAGCGCTTCTTCGCCACGGCCCGCGCGGCGCAACACATCCACCAACCGGACGCCACGCCAGCCTCGCCAATCAGGGTCCTCGCGGTCTTCCCAATGTTTGAGCGGGGGCGCATTCAGGAGGAGGTCGGCCGCTTCGGAGCGACAGCGTCGGGCGAGTGCTTCCAGGCCCGCGTCATCCGCTACCCATGCGGCATGCGTTCGGACCGCGGCGGAGTCTCGCGCGAGCCTCGCCGCGTCATGGAGGAGCGCCAGGCACAGGAACTGGTTGAGCAGAACCGGCGCCTCCGGATGGCGAAGTCGCGCGCGGTAGGCCTCCGACGGGACCACCTCCCGGGCACTGGCGTGTGCCTTCGCGAGGCTCGCCGCGCAGTAGCCACAGGAGGGACACCTCTCGAGCCAGGTGTCCATGGTCGACCGTGCCATCTCGGAGGGGCGACCATCGAGGTCGGGGCGTTCGAAGCTCGTGACACACTGGAGGGTGCGCTGCTCGCTCACGCTGGCGCAGACGGCGCACATCACCTGCGTATTGGCATACCGGGTCATGGAGGATTCCGCCGAGGGTGGCCGGTGAGGCCCGCCCGCCTGGAACGAGCCGTCTGCTTCCCGTCAAGCCGAGAAGAATGGGCTCGGGAAATGTCCCACGGAATGAGGGTCATGCGTCTCGCTTCGTGGGTCGAGCCTCCCCCGACGCCCGCGCCGGGCGAGACTGACTGTGGGGGCAGGTGTCGGCCCAGGGTGAGGTCCTTGCGTGCGCGAGCCAGTGAACGAGGTCGAGCAGACCGAGGGCTACTACCGTCGCTACGGTGAGGCCGTGCATCGGCGTTGCCTGCGCTTGCTTGGCGACGACGCGCTGGCCTGGGACTCGACGCAGGAGGTATTCCTCCGCGCCCACGCGCACCTGACGCAGCTCCGCGCCGCCGGCTCTGCCTTGTCGTGGTTGCTCACCGTGGCGGACCGACAGTGCTTCTCGGTGCTGCGTCGCCGCCGCACGGAGGTCACCAGCGCGCTGACGCGACTGGCTCCGCTTCCGGACGCCCACGCTTCCCCAGAGGCCACGCTGGAGCGGCTCCTGGTGGATGCGGACCTGGTGAGACGCGTCCTCGCCCACTGTCCGGAGGACGTCCAGCGCATCGTGGCCCACCGCTTCATCGACGAGTTGGAGCAGGAGCAGATCGCCACGCTGCTCGACGTCTCGCGCAAAACGGTGCAGCGCAAGCTCCAGGCCTTCTTCGACACCGCACGGCGGCTGCTGGAAGTCGCCCCCCGTCCTGAGCCGCGAAAGGGAGCGGCCTCCGCATGAGCACCTCATCCATTCCTCACTTTCCGGGCGTGCCGGACCTCCTGGTGGAGCGCTACCTGTGTGACGAACTCTCTTCGGAAGAGGCTCGTCACGTGGAGGAGGCGGCCAGGGCCTCGCCCGCGCTGGCCGCGCACCTGCGCGAGCGACGGGCGGAGAAGGCGGCCTTCGCCCTCGTGCGTCCCTTCGGGCCGGTGCGCGCGCGTCTGGAGCTGCCTCGTCCGAGCCGCTGGCGGATGCTCTGGCGCTGGAGCCAGCCCGTGCTGGTGCTCGGCGTGGTGCTGGCGGCGGTGCTGCCACGGCTTCATTCGCTCCAGGAGGTGGAGCGGGTGCGCGTGCGCGGTGGCCTCACCGCGCGGGTGCTCGTCAAGCGAGGCGAGGTCGTCTTCGAGCAGGGGCCCGGCGCGGTGCTGCGTTCCGGCGACAGGGTGCGCGTGGAGGTGGAGGACGTGGAGGGGGGCGCGCTCTATGTGCTGGCGGTGAGTGAGCGTGGCCGCGTCACTCCGCTCCAGGGTTTTCCGGCCACGGGTGGCACGTTGTCCATGGTGCCGGGGCGGTGGGTGTTGCCCGGGAGCCTGGAGCTGGATGACGCCCCCGAGCAGGAGGCGCTGGTGGTGGTGCTCGCGGCCGACGCCCGTGATGCACCGTCGCCAGAGGCCATCCATCGCTGGCTGGAACAGGCGGCGCGAGAGTCGGACTTCCCACCGCCACTCACGCCGCTGCCCGGCACCCGCCACGCCGTGCGCGCGCTGCCCAAGGAACTGCCTTGAGCGCCGGGGCCGCTCGCGTGCTCGGAGGTCTGCTCGTCCTCCTCGCCGCCTCTGTCGCGAGCGCGGAGAACCGGTTCTCCATCAGCGTGGGACACAACCTGGGCCGGGACACGGATGAGCCCCTTCGCTGGGCCCAGCAGGACGCCGAACGCATGGACGCGGTCTTCGGCCAGCTTGGCGGCGTGCCCGAGGACCGCCGCATCCTCCTGCGCGGTGAGTCGGTCTCGAATCTCCGGCTGGGACTGGCGCGGATGCGAGGCCGCATCGAGGAGGCTCGACGCGCCGGGGAGCGCACGCTGCTGTTCTTCTTCTACTCGGGTCATGGAGACGAGGCCGCGCTGCGCCTGGGTGGGGAGGCCCTCCCGCTCGCGGAGCTGCAACGGCTGCTCGCCGAAGTCCCGGCCACCGTCACCATCGCCATGCTGGATGCGTGTCACAGTGGCGCGCTCGTGCGCGGCCGGTCCAAGGGACTCAAGTCCGCGCCCGCCTTCGATGTCTCCTTCCTCCGACAGGTGGGGCCGGAGGGCCGCGTGTTCATCGCCTCCGCCGGCGCACACGAGGTCGCGCAGGAGTCGGACAGCCTCCGGGGCTCGTTCTTCACGCACCACCTGATTTCGGGCCTGCGGGGCGCGGCGGATGTGGACGCCGATGGCCGCGTCACCCTCACGGAAGCATATGGCCACGTCTACCACCGCACGCTCGCGGGCTCCCATGGCTCCACGGCGGCGGTGCAGCACCCGGAGCTGTCCAGCCAGCTCGCGGGAGAAGGAGACCTGTTCCTCACCACGCTCTCGCGAGCCCACGCGCACCTCGAACTTCCTCCCTTGGTGGGGGACAGCGTCGTGCTCGTGGACGAGCGCACGTTGCAGGTGATGGCGGAGGTGGAGCCGCGGGCCGAGGACCCGGTGAGCATCGCCCTGCCTTCGGGGCGCTACCGCGTGCAGGTGCGGCGTGGCTCGCAGGTGCTCTACGGCAAGGTGTACCTGCACTGGGGCGAGAGGCAGCGCTTGAATCCCGAGTCCCTGGAGGTGCGCACCCTGGCCCTGCACCAGCGCAAGGGCGAACTCCTGGATGCCAGCTCCTGGCGACTTCAAGCGGCGCTGGGCGCGGGCCGCTCCTCGACGCAGTTGGGCGGATGGGGGCCGCAGGTGGGCGTGCTGCTCGCGCGCGAGGGCACGGGAGGGCTGGGAGTGTCCTTCCTCGGGGGCCTCACGCTGGGAGCCACCCGGGGCTCAACCACCGCTCAGGACCTGGAGCAGTTGGAGCTGGGGCTGTGGAGTGGCCTGGGCGTGGCGGGCTCCTTGGGACGTGTCTGGGCCGGAGCCCATGCGGGCCTCGGAGTGCTGGGCCTGGTTCAACGCGCGACGAGCCCGGACGCGGAGCGACGCCGGGAGCTGGGGCTGCCCGCGCGGCGGACACGCACGGGCGCGGGAGCAGCCGCGTTCGCCTCGCTCTCCGCGGAGGTGCCGGTGGGGGCGCGCACGGGCCTCTTCGCTCGGCTGGGCGGCCATGTCGCGTTGATGCGCGAGGATGAAAAGCTCCGCACGCAACTCGCGCCACAACTGCTGCTGGGTTGCACCTGGGGGCTGTGACACGGAAGCGCGTGAAAGGGATGTCCCACGCCTCGCTGTCCGCGCGTCTCCTTTCTCGCATCGTTCAGGTGGCCCGAGCGCATTCGAAGCACGGCGCGCGTGTCTCCTGGCCGGTGTCTGTCACGCGACATGGGATTGCTCCCATGCACCGAGAGGAAGGCCATATGACGACGAGGCTGGAGCGCGGTTTCTGGAAGTGGGGCCTGCTTTCACTGGCATTGGCGGGGTGCGGCGGTGTCCTGGGGGACGAGGCGGGGGATGAGCCGCTGCTCACGCTGGAGGGGACGCTTCAATCCAGCGCTTCATTCGATCTGGGCAACTCCAACTCCGACCGGCTGCGAGCGGCGCTGCTCTGGAACACCTGGCCCAAGGTCGTCGTGGACTGCCTGGTCCAGCAAACGTACCCGGAGGGCATCTCCAAGTGCGCGCGGCTGAGCCCCAGGTCGTCGTTCCACCATCCCGGGGTGGACGTGAAGGTGAACGGCCGGTTCCCCAACTCCTTCAGCATGCCCCTCAATCGCCTGCCGGAGCCTGGAGCACTGATGGGGGAGGAAGGCTCCCGGCTGGGCATGGCCTATGTGATGGCCTACGTGGACGGCAACGGCAACGGCAAGCTGGACCGAGTCCCGACCGAGGCTCTTTCCAGCCCTGACATCGTCGTCGGGTTTCAGGAGGGCTTCGACGGAGAACAGACGGAGAGCTCCTTCATCATGTTTCGCGAGGGCGCGCTCCACCCGCTCTTCCACCTGGACTTCCCGAACTGCCCGGAGATTCCCCAGGGGTACTCCGTGGTGACGATGCGCTACACGCCTACCTCCGAGGAGTGCTTCGTGACGACGCGCAAGGTGGACGTGAACGTCGTCCTGAAGGCGAGCCAGGCCCTCCAGCAGATGGCCTGTGAGCTGCCCAACGCGAGCGTCCTCGTGGACTCGGTGCGCGCCTCCACCATGGGGCCGCCACCGCCGGGGAGCACCCAGCGCTGCGGCACGTACATCCGTCCCGTGTCGCGCCTCGACCAGGTGCTGCTCGTGAACCCCCATCCGGAGCGCTTCTGCACCGCCGCGAACACGGTGGCGTACACGCTGCGAGACTACTGGGATGGCGCCTGGGATGACCGGGCCTCTCCTCCCGCGTGGTGGCCCTGCCCGGTGACCGCGCCCTGAGGTGAGGACCGCGAGGGGGCAGGCCGGGTGCGCTGCCCCTTCGCGACGAGTCACCCGACGGCGGCACGGAAGACTTCCGAGTGTCACAGCCTGTCGTGACGAGGACCGCGACCCCTGACTCCGCGAGCCCATGAATCCCAGGCGACGGATTCATGGGGCACTTCTGAGCAGAGATTGGCCGCGTCCATCCATGCTGGGTGGCTCAACGCTCCGAGGACTGTCTACATACAGCGGTTTTCACAGACACCCAGCAGGCAGAACCAGCACGGACCCACGCAGCCGGGACGACAGGCCGCGTTGGCGTGCTCGCTGTCGGCGAGCAGCATGCCCTCCGGCGGCGTGCTCACTTCCAGGTCACACGTCGCGTCTCCTTCCACTTCGACGAGCGCGGCCTGAGGCTCACCCATGGACAGGGCGGCGAGCCCCACCACGAGCAACATGCACAGCACCATGGACCACTGGCTCTTGAGCAGCTTCGCGAACATGCGTGTCTCCTTGGCAGTGCCTGACGAGGCCACGCCAGTCTGTCATGAAAACAACCAGTCCAGAAAGTCGAGGATAGTTGGTTCGCGAGGGAGAGGGCGCCGCAATGCGTTGCCCTGGCCCCGCGAGCGGCCTATGCAATGCGCCAGGGGGCCACGCAGCAAGAGTCACCCGTATCCGAGGAGTCCCATGCGTTACTTCGACGACTTCCAACCTGGTGAGGCGATTGAGGCCGGGCCCTACGTGGTCTCCCGGGAGGAGATCATCGCCTTCGCGAAGCAGTTTGATCCGCAGCCCTTCCACCTGAGTGATGAGGGAGGTCGGGAGGGCATCTTCGGCGGCATCATCGCCAGTGGATGGCACACCGCTTCCATCTGCCACAAGCTCGCGGTGGAGAGCCTGTTGGGCAAGTCCGCGAGCCTGGGTTCACCGGGGCTCGACGAGCTGCGCTGGCTGCGGCCGGTGCGTCCCGGGGATGCGCTCAGCGCGCGCTTCGAGGTCCTCTCCACCACGCCGTCGCGCAGCAAGCCGGACCGCGGCGCCATCAAGTTCCGTTTCGAGGTCCGCAACCAGAATGGCGAAGTGGTGATGACGGAGGTCGCCAACGCGCTGTTCGCCCGACGGCCCGAGGGCGGCGCGGCGAAGTAGCCGCGAGCCATCTTTCGGGAACCACCGGTGGCAAGGGCCGCGCCATTCATCGGCGCGGCTACGCTTCACCTGCCTGGCGCTGGCTGGACCCGACGTCGGTGCGCCCCTCCACGTGGGCGAGCGACACCGCGCCGTCTTGTTGTCCGCCCGCGCGACGGCGGCTCAGCGCTGGGCCATCAGGGCATTGAGCGCGGGATAGTTGATGCCCGCCTCGGGCGGAGGCGCGGAGGCGCCGTCCCGCAGGAAGTCCGCGCTGAGCGCCGCGATGCGGCCGAAGATGGACTGGGCCATGCCCGCGCCCGCGCTGACGCGACGCACGCCGAGCGAGGCGAGCTCCGACGCGGGAGGCAGGCCGCCAATCGCCATCAGGTTCAAGGGCAGGCCCGCTTCCGTGACGATGGCCTTGATGTCCACCGGCGTCTTCAGGCCCGGAACGAAGAGCCCATCCGCGCCCGCGGCGCGATAGCGACGGGCCCGGGCCAGCGTCTCCTCGACGCGGCGCTCCGCCGGGCCAATGCCCCGCAGGAACACATCCGTGCGCGCGTTCACGAACAGGTCCGCGCCCTTTCGCGCGGCGGCGCGCTTCACGGCTTCAATCTTGGCGCACAGCAGGTCCACCGAGCCCGAGCCATCCTCCAGGTTGATGCCGACGCCGCCCGCCTCCAGCACCCCCGCGGCCACTTCGCCCACCGCGTGAGGGTCCTCCGAGTAGCCCCCTTCGATGTCCACCGTCAGCGGCACCTTCACGAGGCGGGTGATGGCGGCGACGGTGTCCAGGAGTCGACTCACCGGCAGCAGGTCGCCGTCCGGGTATCCCTGGGCCCAGGCCACGCCCGCGCTCGTCGTGGCGAGGGCCTTGGCCCCCAGGCTCTCCATGACGCGGGCGCTTCCGGCGTCCCACGCGTTGACCAGCAGCAACAAGCCCGCTTCGTGCAACTGACGGAAGTCCCGGGCGGAGTTCGGCGGAGCGACAGGCATGGGCAGAGGTCCTCTTTCGACAGGGGTGTGGAGCGGGGCCGGATGATACGCAGAGCGCTTCAGGCCGTGGATGTCCGTCGCACTCGCGACTCGTGGTCGAGTAACCAGCGCTTGCGCTCGATGCCACCTCCGTAGCCGGTGAGGGAGCCATTGGCACCCACCACGCGATGACACGGCACGACAATGCCCACCGGATTGGCGCCGTTCGCCAGGCCCACCGCGCGTACGGCCGCGGGACGGCCGATGCGCTTCGCCAGCTCCGAGTAGGACACCGTCGCGCCGCAGGGAATGCCCCGCAGCGCCGCCCACACCTCGCGTTGGAAGGGCGTGCCTTCGGTGCGGACCGACAGTCCCTCAATGGCGTCGAGCCGCCCGGAGAAATACGTCCGCATCGTCTCCGTGAGTCCGCCCGGATTTCGCGCGGCGTCCAACTCGAAGCCTCCGGCCCCGTAGTGCAGGCGCAGCAGCTGCCGCATGCGGCCTTCGTGTTCCGTCCAGTCGACGGCGCGCAGGTGTCCGTCGCGGTCCGCGATGATGACCAGCTCGCCGATGGGGGTGTCCGTCTTGTCGATGAGGAAGCGGAGAGTCTCAGCCATGACGCACCTCTTGAAGTCGTGGAAGCAGGCCCGGGTCCGCGGCCCACAGGTGTTGCGCGGCATAGGCCCGCCAGGGCCTCCAGGGTTCCGCGCGTTGAAGCAGGTCCTCGGGTGTGGGACGCGCGCCCGTGTCGGTCGCCGCGCTCCGCAAGAGCGCCACGTCGCTGGCGGGGAACGCGTCCGTCTCGCGCAGCGCGCGCAGGGCGATGTACTGCGCGGTCCACTCGCCCACGCCTCGGATGGAGCGCAGCCGGGCGACGCCTTCCTCCACCGTGCCGAACGGCTGGAACAACAGCGGGTCCGCGAGCGCCGCTTCCGCCAGGGCCTTCAGCGACGCCTTGCGCGCGGAGGGCATTCCCAGCGCTCCCAGGTCCGTCGCCACGACGCGCTCCGGTGAAGGGAAGGCCCGCGACAGGCCCGGAGCAAGTCCGTCCACGGGGGCGTCAGCGCACAGTCCCACCAACTGGCCCGCGAGCCTGCGCGCGGCCACCACTGTCACCTGCTGGCCCAGAATCGCGCGGACCGCCAGCTCGAACCCGTCCCATGCGCCAGGGGCCCGCAGCCCGGGACGCAGCGCCACGAGGGGCGCCAGGAAGGGGTCCCTGGAGAGGTGCGCGCCAATCACCTCGATGTCCGCGCCCACGTCGAACACCCTGCGCACGCGCGCGACGATGGCGGGGAGCGACTGGACGCGCGGGAAGCGAATCCTCGCCACGAGGTTGTTCCTCGCGGGCTCGTGGGACACCTCCACCGTGCCCACCGCGCCGTCCTGGGACACCGTGCGCAGGTAACGCGAGTCGGACACCTGCTCCACGCCCTGGATGGCTCGCGCGGACAGATAGGCGAGCATCGCCGCCCAGTCATACGGCGGCCGGTAGCGCAGCCGCAGCGTGACGCCCGCTTCCGCCGCCGCGCTGGAGGTCGTCTCCACCGCCTGCTTGCGGCGCAGGGCGCTGGGGGGCCGTTGGTAGAGGTCCTGGAACGTCTCGTTGAAGCGCCGGATGCTGCCGAAGCCCGCGGCGAGCGCGACCTCGGCCAGCGGCATCCGCGTCTCCTGGATGAGCTGCTTGGCGAAGAGCACGCGCCGCGTCTGCGCGACGGCCACCGGCGTGGCGCCCAGGTGTTGCTTGAAGAGACGGCGGAGCTGTCGTCCTCCCACGCCCAGCCGTTCCGCCAGCGCGTCCACGCCCGCTTCGCCTCCGTCCAGCGCGCCCTCCGCGATGAGGGCCAGCGCGCGCGACACGGTGTTGGAGGTGCCCCGCCAGGAGGCGAGGTCCGGGGCCGTCTCCGGCCGGCAGCGCAGACACGGCCGGAAGCCCTCTTCCTGGGACGCGGCGGCGGAGGCGAAGAAGCGGCAGTTCTCCCGCTTCGGAGTGCGCGCGGGGCAGATGGGCCGGCAGTAGATGCCGGTCGACGTCACCGCGACGAAGAGGCGGCCGTCGAAGCGGGCATCCCGCGTCTGGAGCACGCGGTAGCAGGCGTCGGAATCGAGCAGGTCCATGACCAGACAGTGTCATCGGGGCGCCGTGCGCGCTCGCGGTTTTCGGACATCGATGGCACGCGCCCTCCGGACGCGAAAAGGGCCTCCCACCACCGGTGAGAGGCCCTCTTCAAGACGCGACCGCCTGGAGGCCGACTAGGCCGCCGTGCGGTGCAGGAAGTCGATGAGGTCGATCTTCGTGACGATGGCGATGACCTTCTCGCCCTCCTTCACGACGGCCACGTTGTCCTGCGCGAAGATTTCCCGCAGGCGGGCGATGCTCGTGTCCGGCGACAGCGCGCCCTGCAGCGGCGAGACGATGGCGTCGATGGTGTCGGCGAACTTCGCCTTCCCGGCGACCAGCGCGTTGAGCAGGTCGTACTCGTGCACCATGCCCACCGCGCGGCCGTCCTCGGACACCACGGGCATCTGGCTGATGCCGTGACCGCGCATCGTCTCCACGACCTGGTCCACCCGGTCGCCCTTGCGCGCCGTCTTCACGTCGCGCTGCTTGCTCCCGATGATGTCGCGCACGGTGCCGGTGCTCTTGTCCTCGGCGAAGCCGTTGTCGCGCATCCACTCATCGGAGTGGAACTTGCTGATGTAGCTGCTGCCGGAGTCGGGGAGCACGACGACAATCGTCTTGCCCTTGCCCACTTCCTTCGCCAGCTGCACGGCCACGTGCACGGCCGCGCCGGAGGAGCCACCCGCGAAGATGCCCTCCTCGCGCGCCAGCCGCCGCGCCGCCGCGAAGCACTGGCGGTCATCCACCTGGCGCACGTCGTCCACGACCTTGAAGTCCATGGCGCCGCACAGCATGTCCTCGCCGATACCTTCCACCTTGTAGACGTGCGGCTCGGTCAGCTTGCCCGTCTTGAAGTAGCCCTCGTAGACGGAGCCCTCGGGGTCCACGCCCACGTTCTTCAGGCCGGGGATCTTCTCCTTGAGGAACTTGCCCGCGCCGCTCATCGTCCCGCCGGTGCCCAGGCCGGAGACGAAGTAGTCCATCTTGCCGCCGGTCTGCTCCAGGATCTCCGGACCGGTGAGCTGGTAGTGCGCCTCGATGTTGTCGGGGTTGTGGTACTGGTTCAGCATGAACGCGCCCGGCGTCTCACGGTGCAGCCGCTTGGCCGTCTCGTAGTAGCTGCGGGGGTCCTCGGCCGCGACGTTCGTCGGCGTCACCACCACCTGCGCGCCCAGCGCCTTCAGGCGGTTGATCTTCTCCAGCGACATCTTGTCCGGCATCGTGAAGATGCACTTGTAGCCCTTCACCGCGGCCGCCAGCGCCACGCCCATGCCGGTGTTGCCGGACGTGTTCTCCACGATGGTCCCGCCGGGCTTGAGCTTCCCCTCCCGCTCGGCCTTCTCGATGATGTACAGCGCCATGCGGTCCTTGATGGACGCGCCCGGGTTCATGAACTCGCACTTGACCAGAACAGTCGCATCGTTCGGTCCGACGAGCTTGTTGAGCTTGACCAGGGGCGTGTTGCCAATGGCGGAGAGAATGGTGTCGTGGATGTCCATCGGGGCTTCCAGAAAAAAGGGGGTTCGCGGCGCGTCTTATATGCCGCCGGAGGGGCCCGGTCGACAGCGGGAGTCCATCTCCCCGGTCGAGAAGTAACAGTGCCCCGTCCTGGGCACTTCCCCCGCACCCCTGGAGCAGCAGGACCCGGGGTGTCTCCTGGCGACCTGCCAGCAGGGACGGGCCTGCTTCGTCAGGGGGCGGCCGGGCGCGCGACGCGTCGCGACGGGAACTGGGGGCTCAAGGTTTCGCCGTCGCTTACGTGACAGCCCGAGGGGCCAGGGGGCAATCGCCGCGCCGGGCCTTTGACGCGGAAAGTCGCCCCTCCCATACTCGCAAGCCTCTTCTCCCAACCCCCTTGGAGAACCCCGTCGATATGGAACTCGAGGCCGCCCTGCGCGACCAGGTGGGACAGGCCACTGGCCGTCCCGTGCCCCATGCTCCCATCAAGAAGCTGAAGGGAGACGCGAGCAATCGCTCGTACTACCGCGTCGGCGCGCCCCCGGAGAGCTGGGTGGTGATGGTGATGCCGCTGGACGCGACGAAGAAGAGCGAGGAGGCCACCAAGGGTGAGCCTCCGAAGGAGCTGCCCTTCGTCAACGTGCACCGCTACCTGAACAAGCTCGGTGTGCGCGTGCCCGCCATCCTCCGCTACGACGAGCCGGCGGGGATGATGGTGATTGAGGACCTGAGCGACATCACCTTCGAGTCCGCGCTGGAAGGCGGCAAGCACAACGAGGCGCTCTACACGCGCGCGGTGGACCTGCTGGCGCGGCTGCGGGTGCAGGCGGAGAAGCACCAGGACCCGGACTGCCTGGCCTTCACGCGCTCGTTCGACGAGGACCTGTACGACTGGGAGCTGCACCACTTCCGCGAGTGGGGCCTGGAGGCGTGGAGCGGCAAGCTGCCCACGGACGCCGAGCGCGCGCAACTGGACGCGACGTTCCGGGACATCGCGAAGCAGCTGGCCGCCGCGCCCCGGGGCTTCACGCACCGCGACTACCAGAGCCGCAACATCATGGTGAAGGAGGGCGAGCTGGTGGTCATCGACTTCCAGGACGCGCTCCAGGGCCCCAGGCAGTACGACCTGGTGGCGCTCCTGCGCGACAGCTACGTGGAGCTGGACCGGGCCTTCGTGGACGCGATGCTGGACCGCTACATCGCCACGTTCCAGGAGGCGAGCGGCGAGCGCATCAACGC
Organism: Myxococcus sp. CA051A; assembly: GCF_013336705.1. Classification (NCBI taxonomy): domain Bacteria; kingdom Pseudomonadati; phylum Myxococcota; class Myxococcia; order Myxococcales; family Myxococcaceae; genus Myxococcus; species Myxococcus sp. CA051A. Next base: position 163,947 of record NZ_JABUMS010000020.1, read on the forward strand.
GGTGGAGTTCAAGGCGTTCTTCGACCTGCTCACCGTGCAGCGCAAGCTGAAGGACGCGGGCCGCTTCGAGTACATCAACCGCGTGAAGGGCAATCCGGGCTTCCTCGTCTCCATCCCCGCGTCGCTGCGCTACGTGCGCGAGGCATTCCGTCAGCGGCCGGAGCTGCGAGGGCTGCAGGAGCTGGTGGCGAAGTACGTCCCGGAGCTGGCGGCCTGAGCCCATTGGCGGGGGAGGGGAGTCGACAATGAAGGCGATGGTGCTCTGCGCGGGTCTGGGAACCCGCCTGCGTCCGTTGACGGAGCGCTGGCCCAAGCCGGCGCTCCCGTTCCTGGGGCAGCCGCTCCTGCGCTACCACCTGGCGGTGCTGAAGGCCGCGGGTGTCACGGCGGTGGGCATCAACACCCACCACCTGCCGGACACGATGGAGGAGGTGGCTCGCGAGGAGTGCGCGCGCGCGAAGCTGGCGCTGCACGTGGTGCGCGAGCCCGTCATCCAGGGCACCGGCGGCGGCATCCGGGGCCTGCGCGACTTCCTCTCGGACGGAGATTTCATCGTCTACAACGGCGACATCCTCTACCCGGTGGACCTGCGGCCGGTGGTGGCCGTGCACCAGGCGTCCGGTGCGCTGGCGACGATGGTGTTGCTGCCCATGCCGGAGGGGGAGAAGTACGCGTCGGTGGAGTTGGATGCGTCCGGACGGGTGCGGCGCATCGCGGGACACGGGCCTGGAGGCGAGGGCCTGACGCCGTGGCACTTCACGGGCGTGCACGTCATGTCCCCGCGCGTCTTCGACTTCATGAGCGCGCAAGGACCCGAGGACATCAACCGCGAGGTCTACGCGCGCGCCATGTCCCAGGGACAGGTGGTGCGAGGCGTGCGCGTGGATGGCTACTGGTCCGATTTGGGCACGCCGTCGCGGTATCTGGCCACGGTGCGGGACGTGCTCGCCGGCCGCGTGCGGTTGGAGTGGCTGGGGGCGGACTCGCCGCTCGCTGGCACGGTGCGAGGGCCGGGGTCCTCGTGGGCGCATCCCGACGCGAATGTGTGTGGCGCGAAGGTGGAGGGCCCCGCGTACTTTGGCCGGGGCGTCACGGTGGCGGAGGGCGCCGTCGTCGGCGAGTCCGTGGCGCTGGGCGCCGGAGTGAAGGTGGACGCGGAGGCTCGCCTCCAGAACGCCGCCGTCTTCGAGCAGACCGTGATCGCGGCGGGTGAGTCGCTCACGGAGTTGCTCGCGTGGCGGGAGCATCGGATTCCCGCGCCGCTTTCGGGGCGCTGACTCGCACGAGCCGACAGGCCCTCGGATGAGCTGACCGCGTGCGCGGCCAGCGGGTGCCGTGCGCTGCCCGCTCGCGCGTGCCGTCGCCGCGAGCGCGTGGGGCGGGCCGCACGGTGTGGCCTGTCGACTCCTGTCCGCGCGCGCACGAACCCCGCGCGGGAAGGGTCTGTTACCGCACGGCGTGCGAGCGAGCTCTGTCGTCCGCACGAAGGTCGCCGTTTCGGACAATGGGCCCTACCTTTCGCCACGGACAGCCTGCCTGCGCCGGGGGTTTCCGGCGGGGAACAAGGGGAGGTCTGGGGCATGAAGTGGCGAGGTTCTCTGGGGGCCAGGCCGGCGGGGGGAGACAGCACTCACTTCCGTGTGTGGGCGCCACGCAGGCGCAGTGTGGAGGTCGTGGTGAAGGGAGGCTCCCGCCCGCTCCCACTCGCGGGGGACGCCCAGGGCTATTTCGAGGCCGTGCATCCGGTGGCCGTGGGGGCGCTGTACAAGTACCGCCTGGATTCGAGCGAGGAGTTCCCAGACCCCGCGTCGCGCTTCCAGCCCGAGGGCCCGCATGGCTTCAGCGAGGTCGTCGACGCGTACGCGCACCCGTGGACGGACGGCGACTGGAAGGGCGTGTCCTGCATCCGGGGGCAGGTGCTCTACGAACTGCACCTGGGCGCCTTCACGCCCGAGGGGACGTACAGGGCGGCCATCGCCAAGCTGCCGCTGCTCAAGGAGCTGGGCGTCACCTGCCTGGAGTTGATGCCGCTGCACACGTTCCCCGGGCGCTTCAACTGGGGCTATGACGGCGCGCAGCTCTTCGCGCCCAGCGGGCAGTACGGCCGGCCGGAGGACCTGCGCGCCTTCGTGGAGGCCGCGCACGCGCTGGGGCTCGGCGTGCTGGTGGACGTCGTCTACAACCACCTGGGGCCCGACGGGAACTACCTGGCCCAGTACTCACCGGACTACTTCACCCGCAAGTACGAGAACGAGTGGGGCGAGCCGACGAACTTCGACGACGGCGCCGCCGCGGGCCCCAGCCGCGACTTCTTCATCCAGAACGCCTGCGCCTGGGTCGCCGAGTATCACTTCGACGGGCTCCGCCTGGATGCGACGCAGGCCCTGTATGACGACGGGCCGTGCCACATCGTCCAGGAGCTGACGCGCGCCGTGCGCGAGGCCGCGGCTGGCCGCGGTGTGCTCGTCATCGCCGAGAACGAGCCCCAGGACGAACTGTGCGTGAGGTCGGTGGAGCGGGGCGGCTGGGGCACGGATGCCCTCTGGGTGGATGACTTCCACCACTCCGCCCGTGTCGCCGCCACGGGACGCGCGGAGGCCTACCTCCAGGACTATCGCGGCACCGCGCAGGAGCTGCTGTCGTGCACGCTGCGCAACTCGCTCTATCAGGGGCAGTACTACCGCTGGCAGAAGAAGGCCCGAGGCAGTCCACTGCTGCGCGTGCCCGCGAGCGCGTGCGTCTTCTACCTCCAGAACCACGACCAGCTCGCCAACATGCTCCAGGGCCAGCGGCTGCACCGCATCTGCGGCGAGCGACTGGCGCGCGCGCTCACCACGCTGTGGCTGCTGCTGCCCCAGACGCCGCTGCTCTTCATGGGCCAGGAGTGGTTCGCGAACTCCCCCTTCTTCTACTTCGTGGACCACAAGCCGGAGCTGCAGCCGTTGGTGCGCAAGGGTCGGGACCAGTTCCTCGGCCAGTTCGAGAGCGCCCGTCACGCGCTGGAGCACGAGGGCTACGTGGAGCACGTGGACGAGAAGGCGTTCACCCTCTCCCGGCTCGATTGGAGCGAGCGCGAGCGCCACACCGGGCCGCTCACCCTGCACCGGGAGCTGCTCCGACTGCGCCGCGAGGACTCCGTGCTTGCCCGGCAGGACAGCGGCCAGCTCACCGGCGCGGTCCTCTCCCCGCTCGCGCTCGTGCTGCGCTACTCGGGCAGCGAACAGGAAGGCGACCGGCTGCTGCTCGTCAACCTGGGGGGCGAGCTGGAGCTCTCTCCGTGCCCCGAACCATTACTCGCACCACCTCGGGATGAAGGGTGGCGTCTTGGACTGTCGAGTGAAGAGGTTCGATTCGGAGGTGCAGGGTCTTGCTCACTGGAGTCACTGAGGGTCGAGACGTCGTGGCGCGTACCGGGGATGACCGCCCTGTGGATGACGAGCACCGGGAGGAGCGGCCAGGGGCTCGGCCCACAGAAGGCCGGATGAGCCGGGTGCGCGGGCTGCCGGAGCTGAAGTTCGCATGGCCGGTGGGAGCGCCGGCCATCGAGGTGCTCGGACGGGAGTGGCTGATGACGAACGGCCTGGGGGGCTATGCGTCCAGCACCCTGGCGGGGGTGAACGCGCGCCGCTACCACGGCCTCTTCATCCCCACCCTGCCCGAGCGGGGCCGCACCGTCATGCTGTCCCGCCTGGTGGAGACGGCCCGGGTGGAGGGGCAGACGTGCCGACTGGACGGCGAGGTGCGGGCGGACGGCGCGCTGATGGGGGACGCCTCGCTGCTGCGCTCCTTCCGGCTCGACGGCCTCATTCCCGAATGGGAGTACGTCCTGGGCGCCTCCCGTCTGCGTCGCAGGCTGGTGCTGGTGCACGGGGAGAACACGCTCTTCATCGAGTGGGCGCACCTGTCCGGCCCTCCGGTGAAGCTCCGGCTGCGGCCCTTCCCGGTGTTTCGAGTGCACGAGCACGACTTCCCGCACGACTACTGCCAGCCGAAGGTCATTCTCCAGGGAGAGCGCATCGAGATGCAGGCGGCGAAGGATGCGCCTTCGCTGCGGCTGCGGCTGTACGGCGATGGCATCGTGCCCTTCGTGGCGATGCCTGAGATTTCCTCACCCCTGCTCTACCGGACGGAGCGCTCCCGGGGGATGCCCCACATCGAGACGCAGGCGAGCCCTGGCTACTTCGAGTGCACGGTGAGGCCAGGCAGTCGCCTGTCGCTCGGTGCCACGGTGGATGACTGGGCGCTGTTGGACCGGGACCCGTCCATGAGCTTCGACATGGAGCGCGAGCGCGAGTGGCGCCTGCTGGAGCGCGCGCCCGTGGCGGCGAGGACGGGCACGGCGGCGCGCCTGGTCCTCGCGGGCGACCAGTTCATCGTCGACCCCATGCGTCCGCGCGACGATGCGTGGGCCCGGGCCATTGGCGAGGATGCCCGCAGCGTCATCGCGGGCTACCCCTGGTTCACCGACTGGGGCCGCGACACGATGATTTCGCTGGAGGGCCTGACGGTGTCCACGGGGCGCTTCCGTGAGGCGGCGGCGATTCTGCGCACGTTCCGTCACCACGTGAAGGACGGGCTGTTGCCCAACCTCTTCCCGGAGGGAGAGGCCGACGGGCTCTACCACACGGCCGACGCGACGCTCTGGTTCTTCCACGCGGTGGACCGCTACGTGACGGCCTCCGGGGACCTGGAGCTGCTGCGGGAGTTCTACCCGACGTTCGAGGACATCGTCCGCAGGCACCAGCAGGGCACCCGCCACAACATCCGCATCGACCCCACGGATGGGCTGCTGACGCAGGGCGAAGAGGGCTACCAGCTCACCTGGATGGACGCGAAGGTGGACGGCTGGGTGGTGACGCCCCGACGCGGCAAGGCCGTGGAGCTCAACGCCCTGTGGTTCAACGCCATGCGGCTGATGGCGGAGTGGGCCGCGCTCCAGGGACTGGACGGGACGCCCTACGCGATGGCCGCGCAACAGGCGCAGGACTCCTTCAACCGGCGCTTCTGGAACCCGGCCGAGGGGTGCCTGTTCGACGTGGTGGACGCGCAAGGGGGCGGCAATGACGCCGCCGTGCGGCCCAACCAGATTTTCGCCCTGTCTCTCAAGTACCCGGTGTTGAACCCGGACCACTGGTCGGACGTACTGCGCAAGGTGGAGACGGAGCTGCTCACCCCGGTGGGGCTGCGCTCGCTGGCCTCGGACCACGACGACTACAAGGCCACGTATGACGGAGACCTGCGCGCGCGTGACGCGGCGTACCACCAGGGCACGGTGTGGAGCTGGCTGATTGGCCACTACGTGGACGCCGCGCTCAGGGTTCAGCCGGCCCGCGCGCACGTGCGTGACGTCATGGAGGGCCTGGAGACCCACCTGAGACAGGCGGGCGTTGGTCAGGTCAGCGAAATCTTCGACGCCACGCCCCCCTTCAGGCCAAGGGGGTGCATCGCCCAGGCCTGGGGAGTGGCCGAGGCGCTGCGGGTCTTCCTGCGCATCGCCTGACGTCGGGTCAGGCGGGGTGGTAGCGGGCGAGCACGCAGGTGACGTTGTCGTTGCCGCCCGCGGCGTTGGCCATGTCGATGAGCTGCGAGCACGCCTTGTCCAGCTCGGGCGTGCGGCCGAGGATTTCCTGCATCTGGGGGTCGGTCACCATGCCGCTCAGGCCGTCCGAGCACAGCAGGAAGACGTCGCCCGGCTGGGGGTCCACGCGGGAGACGTCCACCTGGACGTTCTCCTTCATGCCCAGGGCGCGGACGATGACGTTCTTGTGCGGGAAGTTTTCGACTTCCTCGGGCGAGAGCTTCTTCGCCTTGAGGTAGTCGTTGAGCAGGGAGTGGTCCTCGGTGATCTGCTTGAGGGCTCCAGCGCGGAAGCAGTACACGCGGCTGTCGCCCACGTGCCCGACGTACGCGACGTCGCTGGCGAAGTGCACGCTGACGATGGTCGTCCCCATGCCCTTGTACTTCGACTCGCTGCTGGCCTTCTCGAAGATGCGCGCGTTGGCGAGCTTGATTCCGGTGGCCAACCGGTTCTCGTCATAGTTGCGCTGTTTGTCCATCTTGAAGGGCCAGGTGCTGTCCTGGTCCTTGGAGGTCATCTTGTAGAACTCACCCAACTCGTCCACGGCGATGCGACTGGCGATCTCTCCTGAGGAGTGCCCGCCCATCCCGTCCGCGACGATGAAGAGGTGCTCATCGGGCAACATGAGGAAGTTGTCCTCGTTGTGGTTCCGCTTCATCCCGACGTGGGTGCTGCCGGCTACCTCGATGCGCATGCGCGGGGACTCTTCTAAGGGGACGAGAAACTGGCGGCGCACGTTAACAAAGCGCTCGGAAAACGGTCAAAAGACGTGCTCTTGGTGCGGTCAGACAGGGGACACCGGGGCCGGGGAGGCAGGCTCGAAGCTCAAGCGGTCCCCTTCCTGGGTGCCGCTCGCGGCCAGGACGCCCGCGGGCAGTTCCAGCACGGAACGGGCCTGGAAGTACACGGAGGTGGCCCTCCAGGGCGGCAGCGCCATCATCTGCTTGACGATGCGGCCCTGGGCGTCCAGGAAGGCGACGTCAATGGGGATGCGCATGAAGAACGTGTGGATGGAGTTGCAGGGCTGGATGTGGAGGCCGTCGCCCATGGCGAGCTCCTGGCGCCCCATCAGTCCCTTGAAGCGCTGGGCGAAAGAGGTGGCCTTCTCCGCCCGGTCCGCCAGCGGCTTCTGCCGCGTCTCGTTGGTCACCTTCCAGCGCATGTAGCGCGTTCTACCCCATGCTCGAGCCCCTGGCGCGTCCTCTGCATCTGGTTCTGGTCTCCCCCCAGATTCCCCCCAACACCGGCAACGTGGCCCGCCTCTGCGCGGTGACGGGCTGCCGGCTCATCCTGGTGGAGCCCCTGGGCTTCTCCATCGATGACCGGAACCTCAAGCGGGCCGGGTTGGACTACTGGGACAAGGTATTTCTACGGCTGTACCCGACTTATGAGGCCTACGTGGCGGCGTATCCGGACGCGCGGCGGTGGCTGTTCTCGGCGCGGGCGGAGCAGACCTTGTACGAGGCGCGGTTCGAGGAGGGGGACCATCTGGTGTTCGGCTCGGAGGTGACGGGGCTGTTGCCGGAGGTGATGGAGGGGGGGACGGGGACGGCGCTGACGATTCCGATGTTGGAGGGGCGGCGGAGCATGAACCTGTCCACGGCGGTGGGGGTGGGGACCTACGAGGCGCTGCGACAGGTGTGTTTCACCGGGGCGGGCAGGCGGGCACCCTCGGCAAGTTGAGGGGCGGTGAGGAGGGACTACACTGCGGCGAGGATGATTCCGTCGCAGGCCGCCGAAGCGCTGTATTCCGCCCACAAGTCCCGAGCCACGGGATGGCTGACCTTGTCCGCAGGAGGGCGTGAGTCGCGGTTGATGCTGCGCGAGGGCGACCTCGTGGGGACGCGGCTGGGGTTTGGGTATCAGAGTCCGGCGCAGGCGCTGTTGCAGAGTGGCTTGTTGAGCGCGGAGGCGCTGGATGCGCTGTGGGCGCGGGGGGGGGCGGGCGCCGCGGACGAGGAGTTGTTGGAGGAGCACGGGCTGGAGCGGGACGCGGTGGTGGAGCAGCAGGTGCTTGCCCACGTGCGGCGGTTGAGTGAGTTGGCCGAGCGCGCGGCCTTCGAGCCTGGGAGCGTGGAGGCGGAGTTCGAGCCCATCTCCGGGGTGAGGGTGGTGCGGGCGGCGCTGGAGCGGCCGGGGGCGGGTGGGGCGAAGGGGCGGGTGTTCCGGTGCGCGGATGTGGCCGTGTGCGAGCCGTGGCTGACGGATGCGTCCGAGCGGGAGTTGCTGAGGACGTTGGGGGAGTTTCGTGAGCCGGAGTCGCTGACGCCCGCGCGCGAGGCGCTGTTGCTCGTGTTGGAGCGCGAGGGGGGCGTCGAGGCGCTGTCGGTGGAGGAGTGGGAGGCGAGGGAGGAGGCGCGCAGGCAGGAGGAGGAGGCCGCGCGCAGGAGGGCGGAGGAAGAGCGGCTCCGCGCCGAGGAGGAGGCTCGTCGGCGGGCGGAGGAGGCTCGGCTGGCGGAGGAAGCCCGACTCCGTGCGATTGAAGAGGCTCGGCTCGAGGAAGAGGCTCGGATTCGTGCCGAGGAGGCTCGGCTCGCGGAAGAGGCGAGGGTTCGGGCGGAGGAAGAACGGCGGGCGGAAGAGGCCCGGGTTCGTGCCGAGGAAGAACGGCGCGCGGAAGAGGCCCGGCGCGCGGAGGCTGCTCGGCTGGCGGCAGAGGCGTGGATTCGCGCCGAGGAGGAGCGACTCGCGGAAGAGGCCCGGCTCGCCGAAGTGGCTCGGCTTGCCGAGGAGGCCCGGCTGGCGGAAGAGGCGCGGGT
>NZ_JABUMS010000021.1:0-158817 GCF_013336705.1 Myxococcus sp. CA051A
CTCATGGTGCGAGTGCATGCCTACCTCAACGCGCGGAATGCACAGCGCTCTGCCTGTCCATCCCTGCGTCGAGCCGACCTCAGGCGTGCCTCCTGACGTCGTGCGGGAATCGAGATCGTTGGTTTAGAGCTTCTCGATGAGTAGCGTCAGGGCCTGACCGGGCGCGCTAAACGCCACACACGGCCGCACATTTTCCCTTCGAGATGTCGTTGTATGCGGACTGTGGTCCCATGATGACCCATCCGATGATGCCTCTCGCGGAAGAGGCGCGGCCTGCGTTTCAGGTGGATGCGCGTGGAGGGCTCCTGGGTCGTCATGCCGAAGGAACCACCACCGATTTAGAGCACGCACCTCCAGCGCGGCGCGGCTGAAGGAGACGGCGCCGCGAGTGGACTGGGCGGAGTTTCACAAGAGGATGTTCGACTTCGACGTGTTCGCGTGCGTGAGGTGTGGAGGCAGGCGGCCACGCCGCGCGGGATGGACTTCGGGGTGGCCGAGCACGTGCTGAACCGGCGGTACCACGGGGCGCCTGGTCAGGTCTGAGCCCGATTGGCAGAACCTGCTTGCTATCCCACCGGTCGTCCGATTCAGACTGTCCGTATGAACCGTATCCTCCTGCTGGCCGGATTGCTGAGCCTCGTTGCGTGCAAGGGCTCCATCACGCCAGGCACCGACCCCGGAGACCCCAACAACCCCGGTGGTCCCGGGGGGCCAGGTGGTCCCGGGGGGGGCTTGGGGGCCGCGTGCGTGGTGCAGTCGGTGCTCACCGATCGCTGCGCCACCTGTCACGGCGCGCTGCCAACCCAGGGGGCGACGATGCCGCTGCGCACCCTGCACGACATGCGGGTGAGCTCGGCGATGGATGGGAGCCTCAGCAACGCCCGGCGCGCGCTCATCCGCATGCGCGACGACGCGTCTCCGATGCCGCCGGCCCCGCATGCGCGTGCGAGCGCAGCTGAGCTCACCGCGCTCGAGACGTGGATCGGGGAGGGGATGCCCCTCTGCAGTGGCACGGGCGGCCCACCCGTGACGGTGGTGTCCGAGCCCAACCTGCTCGATCAGTCCACGCTCTTTAGCTGCACCGAGGGCGTGCGCTCGGATGCGTCGACGCGCATTCGCCGCATGAACCGGCGCGAGTTCACCCGCAACGTTGGTGGTTCGGTCGAGCGCAGCTGGACCGGGTTCAGCTTCTACGACAACCCGCTCGATCCCAGCGCCATCGAGCAGTACAGCTCCTGGGCCACGGACGAGACGCTGGACGAGGCCACGGTGGAGCTCTTCCTGCCGGTGGTCGGCGAGGCCGCCGCGCCGTGGACCATGAACTACCCGGACGGCAACCGGATGGAGCGTGTCTACACCGACAGGCGCTTCAACTGCATGTTCGTCGACGCGAACCCGAGCGACACCTGCAAGCGCTTCCACCTCGGCCAGATGCTCGAGTTCGGCGTCTTCTTCCGCCCGCCCACGGAGGATGAGCTCACCCGCCTCACCGCCTTCGCGACCGAGGTCATCGCGCAGGAGCCGAGCAACTCCCCGACAAACCGCGCGGCCTCCATCACGCGGATCTCCAACGCCGCGTGGATGATGACCGGCGCCGTGTTCCGCCGCGAGATGGGCGGCGAGCCGGCCGACGGTCGCGTGGAGCTGACCAGCCTCGAGCTGGGCTCTCAGCTGGCCTACGCGCTGGCGGGGCGGGCGCCCTCGGCCACGCCGAGCTTCGTGTACCCTCACTACTCCGCGCCCCTCGAGGGGCATCTGGCGGACGTGGCCACCGCCGCGAAGGACGGCTCGCTCATGCAGGATGCGACGACCACCGCCCTGATCGAGAAGTACCTGGGCGGAGTCGACGCCAACCAGAACGGGACGCCGCGCTTCGATCTGGTGCAGGACTACAACGAGGAGCAGCGCTCCAAGCGCGGGCAGTACTGGCTGGGTGACGGCGTCGCGGGTTTCTTCCGCGAGTGGCTCGGCTACGAGCACGTGTCCGCGGTGTTCAAGGAGTCTCCGGCGGCGACCTCGCGCTTCGAAATCGAGGGGCTCGGCTACATCAGCGCGGTCTCGTACGACAACCTGCTCACCAACTTCCATCCGCTGGAGCCGACCTTCATCCAGCAGTTCGACGATCTGATCGCGCGGGTGGTCATCGAGGATCAGGACGTGCTGGCGAATCTGCTCACCACGCGCACCTTCTACGTACCCTCCATGCAGCACGCGGCGTACGATTCGCACAAGGGCCTCTCGCACCCCTACAACGTCAGCGAGATTCTCCCGGCGACCGTCGCGGGCCGCTGGAAGACGCTGCCCGCCACCGAGCGCGCGGGCGTGCTGACCCACCCGGTGTGGCTGGCCGCGCACGGAGGCAACTTCGAGGATGATCCATCCATCGTCCACCGCGGCAAGTGGGTGCGAGAGAACCTCCTGTGCGGCTTCGTCCCGCCGCTCAGCAGCGTGCAGGTGGCAGCCCAGGTCGGCGCTCACGCGGCCGACAAGAACGCTCGCCGCCGCCTGCAGGAGGCGACCGCCGGATCGCAGTGTCAGGGCTGTCACCGCCTGATGGAGCCGCTCGGTCTGCCCTTCGAGATCTACAACCACGCGGGCTTCCTGCGCGCGCGGGATCACTCGCCCAGCGGAGGCTGGACCACGCCGGATGGAAGCTCGACGCTCACGTCGATGCCGGACCCCGCGCTGAACGGCACGGTGCGCGACGCGGTGGAGCTGAGCGAGCGCCTGGCGACCTCGCGGCACGTGAAACGCTGCTTCATGCGACAAGCCTTCCGCTACTTCATGGGCCGCCCGGAGAACCCGAGCGACGCCTGCACGCTGACGCAAATGGAGCAGGCCTATGATCAGAACAACGGCTCGTTCTCCAAGATGCTGACCACGTTGATGACCAGTGACACCTGGAAGACGCGGCGCGTGCCGCAGGCTGGAGAGTGACTGCCATGTTCTCGCGACGAACCGTCCTGAAGGGCATGGCCGCCGGCCTCTTCGCGCCCTACTTCCACGACGTCTACGCCCAGTCGTCAGCGCGGCCGGCGCGTCTGGTGCTGGTCCTCGAATGCAATGGCGTCTACCCCCGCGCGCTCCTGAGCACGGGCACCCGCACGGCGCTGGGTGGACGCGCCAACACCTCCGATCGCCTCTTCTGGGACGCGTACAAGGACGCGCCGCTGGTTCGTGAGGGCGACAATCTCGCCAGTGCCATCAGCCTCGGGCCGCTGGCGGCGTCTTCCGGCAACATCGACCTGGTGAACCGCTCCGCCGTGCTGCTGGGGCTCTCGAGCCTCATCGCGGGCGGCGGGCACTCCAGCGGGACGGGCGGGCTGAGTTGCGCGGTGAACGGCGCGGGCGCGACCTTCGACGCGGTGATCGCCCCTCGCCTGCGTCGTGGTGCACCGTTCGACGTGCTGCGCCTGGGCACCAGCTCCGCACGGGTGTCGATTGTGTACGAGACCTGCGCGCTCGGACCGCGCAAGCCCGCGGGCATCATCGTCAACCCGTCGCTCGCGTTCGACAGCACCTTCGGCTCGCTGCTCGGCGGCTCGACGAACGGGCGTGATCGCAAGATGCTCTTCGACTTCGCGCTGGCCGACTCGCGCAAGGCGCTGGCGGAGTTCAGAGGCAACTCCAACGAGCGGCTGAAACTGGAGCGCTACCTCTCCTCGCTCGAATCGCTGCGCACGCGGGAGGATCAGCTCGCGGGCATGGCGGACCGCGTGCGGCCCTACCTGCCGCTGGCGCCGAAGGACAACCCGCTCATCACTGGCGCGGGCTCACCGCCCGACTCGCTGAAGTGGTTCGAGGCGCAGTTCCAGATCGCCACGGCGTCCCTCCTGGGTGGGCTGACGAACACGGTGGTACTGGCGACGGGCACCTCGGGTTTTGACGTGGCCTACGGCCCGGACGTGGCCGACATCGCGCGACACAGCCTGCAGCACGGCCTGGATGCCGGGCAGAACTGGGATCGCGTCGCGGAGGTCACCCGCCGGCACGTGCAGTTGGTGGCGAACCTGGCGAGGACGCTGGCCGCTACGCCAGAGGTCGGCGCGAGCGGCTCGATGCTGGACCACACCGCGATTGTCTTCATGTCCGACAACGGCGAGCAGCACCACTCCACCTCGCGTGAGTGGCCGAAGCTCGTGGTGGGCGGCAACGCGCTGGGCCTGAAGACCGACGGGCGCACAGTGGTGTACCCGAAGTACGACGCGGCCCGGAACCGGCAGGTCTCCAACCTCTTCAACACGCTCGGCCACGCGTTCGGAGACGCGGACTTCAACACCTTCGGGCAAGAGGGCAGCACGCGCATCGCGCCGGGACCGCTGAGCGAGCTGTATGGCTGAGCCGCGAGAGTGGGCTGGGCGGGTGTGACGCCGCCACGGGCGCCCAGCAGGAAGCGGCGCGGTGCCCTCCATTTGTGGAGTGCCAGCCGCGCCGCGCGGGTGCCTCGAGTGTGAAGGCAGGCTGCAGTGGACTCGCGCCAGCGAGCGTGGAGAGGGTGGCCTGTACACGCTCCGGCTCAAGGTGGGCGCAGAGGGCGCGCGGGGACGGATTTTGACCTGAGTCCCCGCGGGCCGGCCCGGGTTACTTGTCCAGCACCACTACCGGCGCGAAGCCGCCGTAGATCATCCGCGCGCCGTCGAAGGGCATCGGGTTCTGCTCGGGGCTCATGCTTGGGTCCTTCATCATCTTCTCCATGCCAGCGTCGCGCGTGGCCTTGTCGGGCCATTCAATCCACGAGAAGACCACCGTCTCATCGTCCTTGGCCTGCACGGCCCTGCGGAAGTCGGTGAGCTTGCCGCTCGGCACGTCGTCCCCCCAGCACTCCAGCACGCGGAGGGCACCGTACCCGATGAAGGCGGGGTCGCCCTTGCGGGCATGTGCGATGAACTTCTCCTTGTTCGCGGTCGGCACGGCGATGACGAAACCATCGATGTAAGACATGGGATGCTCCTCTGGGAATGAGGGGACGCCGGCAGGGCGCCTTCAAGAGCGCGACGATTGGGCAGTACGGGGATCGACATGAATCGCTCCGCGGACTCGTGAATCTGGCGACGACGACGCCTCCGCGCGACATTCCGGGGGCAGAGGGCTGAGCCCTGGCTGGGGGGCCCACGGCCTGCCGAACCGGCGACTTCCCGTCCAAGGGGCGTACCGGACACCTGGGTCTGGGGGCACTCGTCGTGATGGCTCCCCCTGGACGTGGGCCTTGAGGCTTCCTGTTCAGTCCGGTGTCCCCCGGAGGGGGCGCGTCGCGGACGTAACGCCGTACTTCAAGCCCTGGAACCATCTCCAGAATGCGATTCGGGGTCGCCTGGAGGCCAGCCGAGTTCTGTCGAGCGGAAATTGTCAGCAGCCATGCTCGGCCCTCAGCACCAGCCCAACCCTCAACACAGCTCCTATTCGTCTTCCGCTCGTTTCCTTCTCACGGTTGGTTCTTCATTCTCCTTGATGAGACAATCACGGGCCGACCATGTTGAAACGCGACGACGTCATCCGCGGAATTGACCTCGCCTTCAGGGATGCGGCCATTCCACGAACCGAGGAAGAGCTTGCACCGCCGGGCATCGAGGCCAAGTACGTTGTCGACCACTTCTTCGGCAAGATGCGGCGCGACGTGGAATCCCAGCCATTCCCTGGCTCGCTGTACATGGAAGACTTCTCGTACATGACGGACGCCGCCGTCCTGTACTACCTGCCTTCGGTTCTCCGCGTCATGCTGGCGAATTCGACCGACTTCGAGCTGTGGATTCATCTCCACGGCTTTCTTTGTCGCATTGATGGTGACTATCCGGCCCCTGTGTTGACGACTCTCAGCGTCGCGCAGCGCAAGGCGATTGCGGACTGGGCAGACACTCTCAGCCAAGAGTGGGCATCGTCGAAGTGGATGTCGCGGTTCTCCAAAAAGTCCGCCCAGCTGGCTCGGACTTATCGCTCAGCAGGAACCTGAGCTTGTGTAGGACGGCGACGTTTGACGGCGGAGCACCTTGAGGATGCCGATGCTCTCGTCACGGACGCACAGCCACCCGCTGCTAGCGCAGCGCCGCGAGGGCCGCGCCGACCTTCGCCACCGTCACCGACACGGGCGTCGTCACCTCCGGCGCGAAGATGGCCACGCGGAGTTCCTCGAAGTCCCACCGCAGCGCCTGCACCGCCTCCTGGTCACGCACGGTGGCGCGCCTGGCGAGGAAGGTCTCCCACAGGGGGGTGAAGGGCGCGGCCTTCCCCGCGTCCTTGCCGGGGTTCGCCACCGCACGCGACAGCCGTGCCTGCGCTGCCCGGACGTAGCGCGGGTAGTTCAGCAGGCGCGCGAAGGGAATCCACTCGATGAGGTTCGCGGGGAACAGGTGCCCGAGCTGCGCGCGGATGTCCCGCACGGCCGCCGCGCCGCTCGGCCCCTTTGATGCCGCCTTGAGTGCGGCGAGCGTCGCGGAGAGTTCCGCGGAGGTGACAACGACGGCGTTCGCCCAGTCCCGGGCCGCGGGCTCGATGCGCGGTGAGCCCTCACGGACCAGCGCCTCGAAGGCCGCCTTCGTGCGGGGCAGCGGCGCGCCCGGTGCGAGCTTGAACGCATCGTCGACGCTGCGTGCGAGGACGAGCGCCCGGAAGGCGTCGGCCTGGCCCCGCGCGGGCGGCGCGCCGTCCAGGGACGGGAAGGGCAGCGGCATGCGCGAGGCGCTGACGGCCACGTGTCCGCGCGCGGCGAGCATCAGGAGCCGGCGGACCCCCGTGCGAGTGGCCGCCTCGGCGGCGGAGGATGTCTCGAGCAGCACCAGGTCCACGGCAGCACCCCGGTCGACGAGCGCGGGGTAGCTGCGGACGTCGAGCCCGCCGACGCGGCGGGTGACCACGGGGGGCAGCTCGCCGAAGGTCCAGGTCGTCAGTCCCTGGCGCTCCCAGTCCGAAGTCGGCGCTGCGCTGCGCAGCGCCGCCCGTGCGCGTCCCCCGTACTGCTCCAGCAGCGCGTCGGCGTCGCGGCTCCGCGCGAGCTCCTTTCCCCGCTCGTCGAGCACCCGGAGCGTGATGCGCAGGTACGGCGCCACGGTATCCGGCCGGAGGGACTCCTCGGGCACGTCCACGCCGCACAGCCGGGACACCGCACGCACGAGCGCCGGAATCATCGGCCCGCGGAAGGGCACCAGTTCCTTCTCGAGACGGTCGACCAGCGTTGGCAGAGGCCCCAACTGCTTGCGCTGGGCGCGGGGGATCTGCTCGAGCAGGGCGGTGAGTTTCTCCCGCTGCCACCCCGGGATGGTCCAGTCGAATTCACCCGGGACCAACTGGGCGAGCAGCAGCAGCGGCACGCTCAGGGTGATGCCGTCGTCCTCGGCCGAGGGGTCGAAGGTGTACGTCACCGGCACGGATGCGCCGTTCAGGGTGATGGCGTCCGGGTAGTGCGCGGGGGACAGGCCCGGGTCGTGCGAGAGGGCATCCTCCATCGAGAGGACGAGCACGTCGGGGTCGGCCGCCTCGGCCTTGCGGCGCCAGGCCTCGAAGCTCGCTCCGTCCGTCACGTCCGCCGGGAGGCGCTGGTCGAAGAACGTCAGCATCGCCTCGCTGTCGAGCAGCTCGCTGCGCCGGGCCTTGTCCCGCAGGCGCGCCACGCGCTCGAACACCTGGCGGTTCTTCTCCTGGAACGCCCCCCGGGTGCGGTACTCGCCGCGCACCAGGGCATGCTCCAGGAACATCAGCCGTGCCCGGGCGGGGTCCATGCTGGCCAGGGCCACGGGGCGCTCCTTGAAGACCTGAAGCCCGAAGAGGGTCGCGTTCTCCTTCACCACCGCGCGCGCGGACTTCTCCGACCAGTGCGGGTCGGAGTAGCTGCGCTTGAGCAGGTGGGGGGCCGCCGCCGCGAGCCACTCGGGGTCGAGCTTCGCCACGGTGCGCGCGAACAACTGGGACGTCTCCACGAGCTCGAACGCCATCACCCAGGCAGGGGGCTTTTTCGCGAGCGCCGACGAGGGGTGAACCATGAAGCGCGTCTGCTTCGCACCCGTATAAAGGCGCTGCTCCGGATTCCACTGGCCGATGCGGGACAGGAGCCCGGTGAGGAGCGCCTGGTGCAGGACGTCCCCGCGCGCCGGGGTGCCCCGGCCCTTGCGCGGCAGGCGCAGCTCTCGGACGGTCTCCTCGAGCTGGCGCTGGACGTCCCGCCACTCGCGCACCCTCAAGAAGGACAGGAAGTTGTCCCGGCACACGCGCCGCAGATGGGACGTCCCCCGGCCCTCGGCCTCGCTCACGAACGCCCACAGCTTGAGGAGCCCCGTGAAGTCCGAGTGCTCGTCACGGAAGCGCCGGTGCAGCTCATCCGCCTTCTGCGCGAGCTCCCGTGGCCGCTCGCGCGGGTCCTGCAGGTTGAGCGCCGCGGCGACGATGAGCACCTCGTCCAGACACCCGTACTCGGCGCCGGCGAGAATCATCCGTGCGATGCGCGGGTCCACCGGGAAGCGCGCGAGCTGGTGCCCGAGCGGCGTCAAGGTGCGCTCCTGGCCCTCGATGGCCCCGAGCTCCTCGAGCACCCGCCAGCCCTCGGCGATGGCTCTCGGCTGGGGCGGGTCGAGGAAGGGGAAGTCCTCGACGTCACCGAGGCCCAGGGACTTCATCCGCAGGATGACCCCCGCGAGCCCGGTGCGCTTGATTTCCGGGTCGGTGAAGGCGGGGCGCGTGGTGAAGCTCACCTCGTCGTAGAGGCGCACGCAGATGCCCTCGCGCACGCGTCCGCAGCGCCCTTTGCGCTGGTCGGCGCTGGCCTGGGAGACCGGCTCGATGTGCAGGCGCGTGGTGCCCGAGCGGGGGTCGTAGCGCGACAGGCGCGCCACCCCCGTGTCCACGACGTAAACGATTCCCGGGATGGTGACCGACGTCTCCGCGACGTTGGTGGCGAGGATGACCCGGCGCTCAGGGATGGTGGAGAAGACGCGCGACTGCTCGGCGGCCGACAGGCGCGAATACAGGGGTTGCACCACCGTGCCGCGGAGCGCGCGCGCGTTCAGGGCATTCTCGGCCTCGCGGATTTCCCGCTCCCCGGGGAGGAACACGAGGACGTCCCCGTCCGGGTCGAGCGAGAGCACGTTTGTCACCGCATCGGCGACGGAGTCGGTGAGCTCGTCGTCCTCGGGGGGCGGCTCGTAGAGCACGTCCACCGGAAAGGTGCGGCCCTCCACCTGGATGACCGGAGCCCCCCCGAAGAACTGCGAGAAGCGCTCGGTCTCGATGGTGGCCGAGCTCACCACCACCTTGAGGTCGGGGCGCCGGGGGAGGATGCGCTTGAGCCACCCCAGCAGGAAGTCGATGGTGAGGCTGCGCTCGTGGGCCTCGTCGAGCACGATGGTGTCGTAGCGGTTCAGGAGCGGGTCGCTGTGAATCTGAGCGAGGAGGACTCCGTCGGTCATGAACTTCACGGCCGTCCGCCGGGACGAGCGGTCCTCGAAGCGAATCTGGTAGCCGACGTCCGTGCCCAGCTCCGTGCCGAGCTCGCGTGCCACGCGCGCCGCCACGCTCGTCGCGGCGATACGCCGGGGCTGGGTGACACCAATCTGGCGCGGGCGGCCGCGCCCCATGGCGAGCAGGACTTTCGGCAGCTGCGTCGTCTTCCCCGAGCCGGTGGCCCCCGCGACAATGACCACCTGATGGGCGGTGATGGCCGCGGTGATGTCCTCCACCCGGCTCGAGATGGGGAGCTCGGGGGGGAAGTGCAGGGTGGGCAAGCCGCCGGGGGCGGGGACGGGGGAGTCGCCGGACATGACAGCAGGGCCTAGCATTGAAGCGCGCGCTCCGCCCCCGACGAATCGGCTGGGGAGGGCGGGATGCGTCTCCGTCTTGGAGACATCCTGGAGACGAGAAGCAGCCTGAAAAGAATCGGGGCCGGAAGCCGCTGAGATTCCAGCGGCTTCCGGCCCCGATTGCAGTGTCCCCGACGGGATTCGAACCCGTGTTACCGGCTTGAAAGGCCAGCGTCCTGGGCCTCTAGACGACGGGGACGTCGCCACCTACATGAGTCGCGGGGGGATCGAACCCCCGACCCTCGGCTTAAAAGGCCGGTGCTCTACCATCTGAGCTAGCGACTCGCACTATTCTTTTGTTCAAAAAAACTCGCGCGGCCCGCCTGGGCCCGAAGGCAGGCGCTTCCTACCCGAACTCCTTCGCGCTTTCCACTGGCGAGCGCATGTCTCCCATCCTGACGGCGCTTCCACCGCCTCCCGGTGAACGCCTGGGGCCCCGCCACACGCCGCCGTCAGTCATCGGTTGTATACAGCAGGCATGGCCCAGGACCTCCCCCCTGAAGAACACGAAGACACGGAGGCCGAGGACGGCGACGAGAAGGCTCCCTTCCGCCGCTACCTCACCCGCCCGGGCGCCGAGCGGATGCACCGGGAGCTCGTCCGGCTGCTCAACGAGGAGCGCCCCAAGGTGACCGCCGAGGTCTCCGCCGCCGCCGCCCAGGGGGACCGCTCCGAGAACGCCGAGTACATCTACGGAAAGAAGCGCCTGCGCGAAATCGACCGCCGCATCCGCTTCCTACAGAGGCGCCTGGACACCGCCACCATCGTCACGCCTTCTGAACAGAGCGACCGTGCACGCGTTTACTTCGGCGCCACGGTCACCCTGGAGGACGAGGACGGGGCACGCACGAAGTACCAGATTGTCGGGTCCGACGAAATCGACGCCGCCGGAGGTCGCATCAGCGTGGAGTCCCCCATCGGTCGCGCCCTTCTTCGCAAGAGCGTGGGTGACTCCGTCGAGGTGCACCGCCCCCGGGGCGAAATCGAGCTGACCGTCATCGACATCCGCTACGACTAGGAGGCCCCATGCCTCGGACGCTGCCCATCAACCCCCGCTTCCGCCGCATCTATCAGCACCTGAGCGGGGCGGACCTGGCCGCGCTCGACCCCGAGGAACTCTCCCTCGAGGACCTGGGCCTGGGCGACTCCCAGAAGACCCGCGTGGGCCTGCTGTTCGGGACCTACAGCCACCAGGGCCTCGAGCGCGTCCTGCGCACCTACGGCCTGTTCCAGCGCGCAGAGGAGCGGGTGGGGCCCATCGAACTGCGCATCCAGGGCGAGGATCCGTTCCGCCCCCGGGTCGTCTTGTGGAGCCGCCGCTTCTACGCCCCCGTCGCCGACCTGTCCCTGCGCATGGCCACCGGCGCCGAGGTCGGCCTCGGTGACGCGCTCGCCACCGCGCCCCTGCTCTATGTGGACGCGCTGCTGCTCCAGAATCCGGGCCGCTCGTTCGACTGGCACCGCCCACCGCTGCCAGGGCAGAGCCACCCCGGGCTCGCGCTCTCCGCGCCCCTGTTGGAACTCTTGATGCTCATGGCCCGTCGCATCGGCGCTGAGGCCCTGGCCCTCACGCCCTCCACCTTCGCCGCCGCGAGCGTCTATGACCGGCGCTTCCTCTTCGTGGACGGCGCGGCCCAGGGGCGCTTCCTCGCGTTGCGCGGCGCTGGCGGCAAGCGCCCTCGCTGGCTGCTCGCGTGGGCCGTGGAGCTGGGCTGCATGCGCGACGCGGAAGGGCAGCCGCTCCCCTTCACCCCCATGCCCATGTTGTCTCCGCTCAGTCGCCGGCTGATCCGCTCGTTCGACGCCAAGGCCTGGGCCGAAGCGCGCGAGCAGACGGGGCGACAGGTGGTGACGCTCGACGAGGAGGCGCTCCAGCAGCGCTTCCCCTGGGAGCGCATGCCCCCGGGGCCGCCCCCCGAGCGGCTGGCGGAGCTGCTGGGGTACGACCCGCTCGCCCCCGTGCTCGCGCACTGAGCGCCAAGGCGTGGGGTTTCGAACAACCGGCGTCCCCGACGCCAACCTGGCTGCTTCCGTCGGAGCCGCTGTCTATATTGGAGTGGGCGTCAGGCTCAGCCACGTCGCACGGTCCCCAGCGGTCGCACCCGAACCAATCAGGTCGCGCGAACCCACGATGCGAAAGAACTTCATCCTCGATACCAACGTCCTCCTCCATGATCCGCGCAGCATCTACGGCTTCGAGGACAACAACGTCATCATCCCCATCTACGTCATCGAGGAGATTGATCAGTTCAAGAGAGATCTCTCCGAGCTGGGGCGCAACGCCCGCATGGTGGCGCGCTACCTGGACACCTTCCGCGCGGAGGGCTCGCTGAAGGAAGGGGTGCCCATGCCGAGGGGCGGCCTCTTGCGCGTGTGCTTCACGGACCGCGACCTGCCGCTGTCCATGGCGGACAGCAACCTGATGGACAACCGCATCCTCGCGGTGGCCATCGACCTGATGGAGCAGGAGCCTGACACCCAGGCCGTCTTCATCACCAAGGACACCAACCTGCGCATCCGCGCGGACGCGCTGGGCCTCATCGCAGAGGACTACGACACCGAGCGGGTGGAGATCACCGAGCTGTACACGGGCTTCACCGAGCGGCTCGTCCCCAAGGAGCTGGTGGACCAGATGTACAGGCCCGGCGCGGAGGTGGAGCTGCCGGACGTGGACACGCTCTTCCCCAATCAGCTGGTGCTGCTCAAGGACGAGACGAACCCGTCGCACACCGCCATGGGGCGCCTGCACGGGCTCAAGAACCGGCTGGTGCCGCTGCTCCGCCAGAGCAAGGAAGGCACCTGGGGCATCCGTCCGCGCAACATGGAGCAGGCCTTCTGCCTGGACCTGCTGCTCAACGACGACATCAAGCTCGTCACCATCGTCGGCAAGGCGGGCACGGGCAAGACGCTGCTGGCCATCGCCGCGGGGCTCCAGAAGGTGACGGAGGAGAACCTCTACCAGAAGCTCCTGGTGAGCCGCCCCATCTTCCCCCTGGGGCGGGACATCGGGTATCTGCCCGGCAGCGTCGAGGAGAAGCTCAACCCCTGGATGCAGCCCATCTTCGACAACGTGGAGTTCCTGATGAACCTCAGCCGCGCGGACAAGAAGGCCGGCCGCGGCTATCACGAACTGCTGGACCTGGGGCTGATGGAAATCGAGCCGCTCACGTACATCCGTGGCCGGAGCATCCCCAACCAGTTCATCATCGTGGACGAAGCGCAGAACCTCACGCCTCACGAGGTGAAGACCATCATCACCCGCGTGGGTGACAACACGAAGATCATCCTCACGGGGGATCCGTTCCAGATCGACAACCCCTATGTGGATTCGACCAACAACGGCCTGGTGCACGTGGTCAATCGCTTCAAGAGCGAGAAGATCGCCGCGCACATCACCATGGCCAAGGGCGAGCGCAGTGCCCTGGCCGAGCTCGCCGCCAACCTGCTCTAGGCACCCGCGGGTGCCTGCGCGAAGAGACGTGTCATGACGAACGACGGCCCTGGAGACACCCCTCCGGAAGACGGAGAGAAGAAGCCCCTCATCGAGTACCCCGCGGTCTACACCTTCAAGGTGATGGGCCTGCAGGGGCCCGGCTTCGCCGAGCACGTGAGGGACTTGTTCCGGAAGATGATGGGCTCCGAAATCTCTCCGGACTCCATCCACGAGCAGCCCAGCAGCAAGGGCAAGTACCTGTCCCTCAGCGTGTCGGTGTACCTGCTGTCCGAGGAGCAGCGGCGCTCCATCTATGAACAGCTGAAAAAGGACCCGCGCGTCGTCTACTACCTGTGACGCCGGACGCGCGCGGCCTCCTCTGTCGGGTGGGGGGCCCGCGCCGTCTCTGGAAGTCCGGGCGGGGTTGGGTATATGAGGAGCCCATGAGCCCGGCAGATCCCTTTCCGCTGTACCACCCCGCGGACGCCCGGCGCGCGTTCAGCTCGGACGACGTGACTCGGCGGTTCGCCAAGGTGGCCCAACTGGAGCCGGGCGCCCGGGTGCTGGTGCTCGGGTGTGGCGCGGATGGCAGCGCGGCGCTGCTGCTCGCCCGGGAGATGGGCTGCACCGTGCTGGCCGCGGACATGGACGAGGCCCTGGTCTCCTCCGCCCGCGAGCGGGTGCGCCATCAAGGGCTGACGGACCGCATCGATGTGCGCGGCGTGGCCCTGGATTCGCTCGGACTGCCGGACGGCGCTTTCGACGCCATCCTCGTCCAGGGCCGGGTGCTGTACACCCTGCGCGGGACGCTGTCGGCCCTGCGGCCGCTCCTGGCGAGAAGAGGGCGGCTGGGAATGACCTTCCCCGCGAGGGTGGCGCGAGTCGTCCCCAAGGCCGCCGCCGAGCTCTGGGAGCGCCGTCTGGGCGCCCCCCTGTTGCTGCCGCGCGAGCTGCTCCAGTCGCTGGAGCTGGGCGGATTCGAGCCCGAGTCGGCGGAGACGCTGCACGACGTGGAACTCGACGACTACTACCGAGAGGTGGAGTCCAGCCTGAAGCCCATGTCGGGTTCCCAGGCGTCCGCGCTGCGCGAGGAACTGGCGCTGCACCGCGAGAGCAACGGCAAGGCCACGGTCAGCTACGCCTTCGTGGTGGGACGCCGCAAGGAGCCGGGCGAGAAGCCCCCGGCTTCACGCGACAGGGGCTAGTCGGCCAGGCGGGGGAGGGCGGCAATCTGGCCGCCCCCTTCCAGCCCAGCGGGCTAGTTCAGCGCGCCGTTGAAGTCGACGAGCTCGATGGACTCGGGCGCCACGGACAGCGACACCTGATCCCGATATCCGGCCGCGTCGCCGCCCACCTGGAAGGGCATGGGGCGCGCGAAGCGGATGGTGGCGTCGCGGACGTGGAAGTCGTGCAGGCCCTCGGGGAACCAGCGCCCGTTCCAGAGGCGGGGCAGGTTCGCCAGCACCTGCGTGGGAGTCACCTGGCCCAGCCGCAGTTGCATGAAGCCGCGCCGGCCACACGCGAAGGGGAACATGCGGAAGCCATAGCCGTAGAAGGGCATGGTGCCCGCGGCGGCCATCATCAGCCTGCCCCGGAAGAGCAGCTCGCCAGGGGCCACCGGCTCGCCCATGGGCTGGCCGTCCGCGCCCAGGCGGTACGCCTCGCCGGCCTGCCCGTTGACGACCTCGCACTCCACCCAGGTGGAGTTCGTCAGGTAGTGCGGCACCGTCTTGCAGGCCACCGCGGAGAAGTAGCCACCGCTGCCGGACAGCACGCTCTTGAGGAGACCCTTGCCCAGGTTCTCCTTCACCCAGATGTAGTCGTTGAGCACCTTGCCATCCACGCCCAGCCCCGCGAAGGGCGCGCGCTGCCCATCCACCATCAGGAGGTCCATTGGGCGGAAGCCCGGGACTTCACCGGTGCGGGCGCGCAGCACGTCGTTGAGGATTCCGTCGCCCCGGGTGCCGGAGGCGTTGACGTGGGCGGCGATACCGTTGCCCGTGCCCAGCTTGAGGATGCCGAAGCGGGGCGCCTGCTGACCGGCGAAGCGGCCTCGGGGGCCGACCAACTGGAGGACCTCGTTCACGAAGCCCATGAACGTGCCGTCGCCGCCGCCCGTGAAGACCAGGGGATAGCCGCGCTCCAGCACCGTCTGGGCGATGCGGCGGCCGTCCAACTGCGAGCGGGAGAGGAACAGGTCCTGCTCCGGCACCACGTGCGACAGCGACTTCACCACCCGGGCGTCCACCTTCCGGGCATTGGCGTTGAGGAGCACCGCGACCTTCGGTTCAGCGGATACGTCCGCCGACGGGGAGCGGCGGAGGTCCGGAGAGCGCAGGGGCTGAACCAACATGAGGATGGCTCCAGGGTAGGTGCGGGTGGGGGAACCCGACATCGACGCGTCGCCGCAATGTGCACTTTCATTGCCAACCGGTGACGCGAGGCGTCAGCAGGCGGGCAGGCATGTCATTCCAAGGGGTTGCAGCGTTGGTTGCTGTTCGAAAGGTCGCCCGGTTGCTACCTGGAGGTGACGGCGGTGTAGAGCGCGTTACGCACCCGTGCCGTGAAGGTGGCGATGACGTGACGCGGCAACCAGCCTCGTGCGCACTGCGCTACGCACCCGGGAGCACCACCTTGTGCCAGAGGGCCCGACGCCACCTCCGGTTTGACACAGGGGGGTGGGTGGTTACGTTGGGCGTACATCAGGAGCTTTCGCAGAAAACGCAGTTATTTCCGGAGGATACGAACCGTGGGCAAGATTATTGGGATCGACCTGGGCACCACGAACAGCGTGGTGGCGATCATGGAGGGTCGCGAGCCCAAGGTCATCGTCAACGAGGAAGGCAGCCGCATCACGCCCTCGGTCGTCGCGTTCACCAAGGACGGCGAGCGACTGGTTGGTCAGGTGGCGAAGCGCCAGGCCATCACCAATCCGGAGCGCACCATCTACTCCAGCAAGCGCTTCATGGGCCGGCGGCATGACGAGGTGACCGAGGAGGCGAAGCTCGTCCCTTACAAGGTTGCTCGAGGGCCGAACGGTGACGCGCGCATCGAACTGGACGGCAAGCAGTACAGCGCGCCGGAGATCAGCGCGCAGATCCTGCTGAAGCTGAAGCGGGCGGCGGAGAACTACCTGGGTGAGAAGGTGACGGAGGCGGTCATCACCGTCCCCGCGTACTTCAACGACGCCCAGCGCCAGGCCACGAAGGACGCGGGTGAAATCGCGGGCCTCACGGTGCGGCGCATCGTGAACGAGCCGACCGCCGCGGCGCTCGCGTACGGCCTGGACAAGAAGAAGGACGAGAAGATCGCCGTCTACGACTTCGGCGGCGGCACGTTCGACATCTCCATCCTGGAGGTGGGTGAGAGCGTGGTCGACGTGCTCGCGACCAACGGCGACACGCACCTGGGCGGTGACAACATCGACCAGCGGATCATGGACTGGCTGATCTCCGAGTTCAAGAAGGACACGGGGCTGGACGTCAGCAAGGACAAGATGGTCCTCCAGCGCCTGAAGGAGGCGGCGGAGAAGGCGAAGATCGAGCTGTCGAGCGCGACGGAGACGGACATCAACCTGCCGTTCCTCACGGCGGATGCGACCGGTCCCAAGCACCTCAACCTGAAGCTCACGCGCGCCAAGTTCGAGGCGATGATCGATGACCTCATCGAGCGCTCGCTGGAGCCGTGCCGCAAGTGCCTGAAGGACTCGGGCGTGGACCTCAAGGACCTCAACGAGGTCGTGCTCGTGGGCGGTACCACGCGCATCCCGAAGGTGCAGGAAGCGGTGAAGCGGCTGTTCGGCAAGGAGCCGAACCGTTCGGTGAACCCGGACGAGGTCGTCGCCGTCGGCGCGGCGGTGCAGGCGGGTGTGCTCTCCGGCGAGGTGAAGGACATCCTCCTGCTGGACGTGACGCCGTTGAGCCTGGGCGTGGAGACGCTGGGTGGCGTGATGACCAAGCTCATCGAGCGCAACACCACCATCCCCACGCGCAAGTCGGAGACGTTCTCCACGGCCGCGGATGGCCAGTCGCAGGTGGAGATCCACGTGCTCCAGGGTGAGCGCGAGATGGCGAACGACAACCGGAGCCTGGGCCGCTTCCACCTGACGGGCCTGCCCCCGGCGCCGCGCGGCGTGCCGCAGATCGAGGTGACGTTCGACCTTGACGCCAACGGCATCCTCAACGTCAACGCCAAGGACAAGGCCACCGGCAAGGAGCAGAAGGTCACCATCACCCACTCGTCCGGTCTCGCGAAGGACGAGGTGGAGAAGATGGTCGCCGACGCCCGCTCGAACGAGGCGGCCGACAAGGAGCGCCGCGAGCTGGTGGAGCTGAAGAACCAGGCGGAGGCCCAGTCCTACGCCGCGGAGAAGCTCGTCAAGGAGAACAAGGAGAAGCTCACTCCGGACGTGGCGAAGGCGCTCGAGGACAGCGTGGCGGAGCTCAACAAGGTGCGCGAGGGCCAGGACAAGGACGCCATCAAGTCCGCGCTCGAGAAGCTCCAGGCCGCCAGCTACAAGGCCGCGGAGGAGATGTACAAGGCCACTGGTGGGGCGCCGGGTGGCGAGCCGCCTCCGGGTGCTGCTCCCGGGGCTCAGCCGGGCGCGAAGAAGGACGACGTGGTGGACGCCGAGTTCCGCCAGTCGTGACGCCGGGGCCGTGAGGCCCGGGTGTTGAAGCAGAGGGCCGGTGCTCCCGCCACACGCGGGGGGCCGGCCCTTCTGCGTTGCGGGACTCGGGGCGGACCTTCCGAAAGGATGGATGGCCGTGTGCGTGGCGAGACTTGGGGCGGGTGCAAGGGATTGAGGGGACTGGGGTGGGGGCTGGTGACGAAGGTGCAACAGGCTGGGGCTCCACGTCTTCTTGAGAGGTGCCTGGCATGTCCCGCGTCTCGTCCCCGCTGTCTCCCGCCTCGTCCTTGCCCATCGAACGGGAGTCCGCGGCTGCTTCCCTCGACTCCGCTCCAGTCCGCGGCACGCTGTCTCCGACGAAGAGTCCGTCGGCCAGCACGCTGGAGGTCTTTCAGGGCCCGTCCGGAACGGTTGGAGCCTTCTCCGTGCCCGGGCCTCGCTGCGGGCCCAGGATGGGGGAGTCGAATGGCTTCGACTTCGCGGTGGGCGGCTCCTTTCCTCCTCGCCCCACGGGCAACGTGCGGGAGCAGATGAAGCAGGGGGCCTTCACGCTCGCCCAGTCGGAGGCCGCCACCGCGAGCCTGCTGATGAAGGGCGGCAGCGTCGTGGACGCCTATGCACGGGGGCACCTGCGGCTCCTGGAGCCCAGCCCTCCCATCCAGGGCGCGCCCACGTCCCTGACGGACTACACCAGCGCGCTTCCGGGAGTCCCTCCCGAGGCGGCCTGGGGCTACTTCGTGCGCAATCCCGGGCCGGTGTTCGAGTCCGCCGGCATCCGCATCCAGCCATCCACCGTCGCGCTGACGGATGGGGCGAAGGTGTTCCTGGAAGAGAAGGGGCCTCCTCCTGTCTGGGCCCCGGTTTCGTTCCGGTTGGAGGCGGAGACGAACACCGTGCACATCACCACCCTGGACGGGCACCCTCTGCGGGGGACGAACCGCTTCGTCTTCGAGGACGACGGGGAGGGTGGAACGCGACTGCGCCAGTACTCGGCCTTCCAGGGCAGCTCACCCGCGACGGCGGTGGGCCTCATGCTGATGGACCCCATCGAACGGCAGCATGACATCTGGCGCGGCGTACATTCGCATCTGCATGACACGCTCGTCTCACGCTGACATAGAACCGAGGGTTGGAGGTGACGCGGATGGTGCTGAGGACGACGCCGCCGGGACATGATGTGATCCTCTACGACGGGCATTGCCGCATCTGCAGCGGCGCGGCCCGCGAGTTCCAGAAGCTGCTGGGAGGGCGGGGGACGCAGCTGCGCTCGTTCCGGGACGAGGGCGTGCTGGTGGGCTTCCCGGGCATCAGCGCGGAGCGGTGCGAGAACGCCATGCAGCTCGTCCAGGCGGATGGGCGGGTGCTGGAAGGCGCGGAGGCCATCGTCCGGGCGCTGGGCAGGCACCCCCTGGGCCGCCTGCTGTACGTCTACTACGTCCCTGGCCTCCGCCAGCTGGTTGACGTCTTCTACCGGGCCTTCGCCCGCTACCGGTTCAAGATTGCCGGGCGGACCTGTTCGGACGGTGGTTGCGAGGTCCACTTCAAATAGACAGAGGCCGGCGGGTAGCATGGGGCCAACCCCGCTGCCCCTGGATTGTTCGTGCAAGCTCATCCGCCGCCGTACCTCCAGGCCGCTCGCGCCTTTCGCCACTTCTTCAGCGAGCTGCGGGATGTCTACCTGGAGCGAGAAACGCTCTTCACGCAGCTCGAGCTGGCGCTGCTGAGCCGGGAGCATGTGCTCGTCGTAGGGCCACCCGGGACGGCCAAGAGCGCCATCGCCAGCGCGGTGCTGGGGCGCATCTTCGACGAGCACACCGGCCTGCCCTCGCTGTTCTCCAAGCAGCTCGCCGAGTCCACCGTGCAGACGGACCTGCTGGGTCCGGTGGACTTCAAGGTGCTGACGGAGACGGGGCGCACGGAGTACCTCACCGACGAGGGCATGCTGGGCTCGCAGCACGCGTTCCTGGATGAAATCTTCGACGGCCGGGACATGCTGTTGCGCTCCATCCTCAACGTGCTCTTCGAACGGGAACTCAAGCACGGTCGGCGGGTGACGGCGGGACGCACCGAGTGCGTCATCATGACGAGCAACCGGTATCTCTCCGAGGTGCTGGCGCGCTCGCCGGAGCTGTTGCTCGCCTTCGCTGACCGGCTGAGCTTCATCAGCTTCGTGCCCAAGTCCTTCGCCCGGAAGGAGAGCCGGGCCGCCATGCTGCAGCGCTTCGCGCAGGGCGCGCGCGCGGACCTGCGGGCTCCTCTTTCGCTGCAGCAGATGGACCTGCTGCAGGACGCCGTTTCGCGGGTGAAGGTGCCCAGTGACGTGCTGGAGGGCGTGGAGTTGCTGGCGGATGCCCTGGAGCGGGCCCTGACGGCCCAGGTTTCCAAGCTGCCCGACTATGTGCCCACGAAGTACTTCTCCCAGCGCTCGGCGGTGAAGGCCCTGTGGGCACTCAAGGCGGCGGTGGTGCGGGACCAGATCTACCGGCGGCCGGAGCGACCGCTGGAGGCGTCCGTGGAGGACCTGGACGCGCTGCGCTGGTTCTTCCTGCTGGGCGGTCCCCCCTCGACGGAGACGGAGGCGCTGCTCAAGTCGGTGGTGGACCCCCGTGAGCGGGCGCAGCTCGAAATTGTCCGGTTGGAGCAGCGCACGTTCGACGAGGTCATCGCGAAGGTGCGGCAGGAGCTGGGCGGGGGCCTGGAACGCGAGGCCCAGGTGCTGGGCTCGGCGGAGGAGGCCTCGGCCGTGGAGGCCCTCTCACGCAACTGGCAGCCTTCCATGGCGTCCACCTCCGCGCGGGGCCTTTTGACGAAGCTCGTCCCCGGTCCGCGTCATGCGCAGAACCGCGCTCCGTTGCTGGTGTCCGCCCGGGCGCTGGTGGCGGCGATGGACCAGCGGCTCGCGCGCGGCATGGCGGGGCAGGGAGAGGGACGGGGAGGGCTGGCCCTGCTGTCCTCATTCCAGGACGTGCTGGAGCTGTGCCGCGTCATCCCTGAACTCAAGGTCGGCCTGTCCCCCCTGAGTGAGTCCACGGCCCGATTCCTCGAGGGGGCCCTGGAGATGATTGCCCTGACCGCGGAGAGCGCGGACTTCGAGGAGGGCCTCAAGCTGGAGGGGCTGGTGGGGCTGGCGGACAACCTGGAAGAGGAGCTGTCCAGGTCGGCGGACCTGGTGGGCATCCTGGCGGAAGGTGCTCCGGTGGCGGTGGAGCGGCTGCGCCAGTCGGAGGCCGCCGCGCGAAAGCGGGTGGTGGGGGCGTTGCGGCGCCGGGCGACCGTTGCCTTCCAGGGTGCATCCGCACGCGGACGCAAGGAGCCGCTGGAGACGCTGGCCGCGGACTCGCGCCGACTGTCGCAGCTGGAGCAGTCGCTGGTCGCGCTGGACCCGACGCAGCGAAGCTTCAAGGAGGAGCTGCTGCTGCCCCTGGGCCTCGCCTATGCGCGCGAGGTGCTGGCCTCCACGCCGTTCGAGCGCATCGAACAATACGGGCGCGCGGTGCAGGCCGTGGCGGAGAACCTGCGGCGCGAAGGACTGCCCGTCGACGTGGTGATGGGAGAGTGCCAGAGCCTCCTCGACGGTCGGCTGCGCGAGCACGCTCGACTCCTCACGCGCGACGTGCCGAGCCCGCCTCCGCCGGCCGCCTCCGTCCTCAACGGCGACGCGTACGTCTTCTACCGGGGCGAGTTTTCCGCCAAGGCCCCGGATGGCGAGCTGGCGGCGTTGTTGGGCCTGGACGGACAGCTCGCGTTCACCCGAGGGGGTTCAGCGTCGGCCTTCTTCTCGGAGAACGCCCGCGCGGCGGTGGCCCAGGCGGAGCTCACGTTCATCCAGACGCGCGTCAAGTACCTGCGCAGCTGGCTGACCCAACTGCTCACCTCGCTGCCCTCGCCGGAGGCCCTGACGGAGCGGCCCGAGGTGGAGCGCACGGTGGACCGACTGGTTCGCAGCCGCTTCCCCCTGCTGGCGTTGAAGGAAGGGGAGCTGGTGCGCCTCAAGGGGGTGCTGTCGCTGCTCGCGGCCATTCCAGGCGAAGTGGGCGAGAGCGCGCAGCGCCTGGAGGCGCAGCTACGGGGCATCGACGAGGACTTCGGGCGGTACAGCCGTCAGGTGCTGGAGCGGCGGTCCGCCGCATGAGCACGCCCGAGTCGCATAGGGCGCGGAGGGAGGGCTGAGCATGCTCTCCCGGCGGCTCACGGACCTGCGACGGCGCCTGGACCTGTTCCGTCAGCCCGCGCCCCCGGTAGGGGGCATGCGCCGGTGGACGTTCGGGCGCAAGGTGACGGGGCCCGGCGACCTCGCCCTTCCCGTGCTCGCGGTGCTGGACCGGGAACTCGACAAGGTGGGCATCCACACCTCGGCGGACGCGCAGTTGCTGCGTGAGCTGGGGGCCCGTCGAGGGCTCGCGGGGGCATTGTCCCAGGGGCTCCAGGCCCGGGCCGGGCAGGCACTTCAAGAGCTCGAGGCGTGTGTGGAGCGCGTGGAGCGCGCCTGGCGGGCGGGAGTGACGCCGCCGGGAACCCTCACGGTACTCGATAGGGCCTTTGTCCAGCTCGCGAGGGCCGTGAAGGTGGCCGACCTCTTCGCCCGTCCGCCCACCGAGGACGTCGACGACGACGAGGGCTTCATCGCCTTCGAGCGTCCAGCATCCCCGCGCAGGCAGCGCGCGCCCAGCAGCTCCCGGATGGCCGTGGCCGAGTACTTCGCGCTGCGCGCCCGGGAGAACGTCGTCGACGTCGTGCAGAAGCGCAGGGACCTGGACCTGGCCCACGAGATGTTGCTGCGCCTGGGAGCGGACCACGACCGGGAGCGCGGCCTGCCCCTGCGCCGCGAGGTGGCCGAGGCCCGGGAGCGCACTCGCGCGGTGCCGGCCGTGCGCTCCCTGGAGGAACTCCTGCGGCACGTGCGGCACGCGGCCCGGCATGACCCCCAGGCAGCCTACCGTTCGCTGCGCGGCCTCTACGAGCGGGCGGTGGAGGCGGGAGACCTGGAGCTGGCGGCGGCGGCTCGCGCGGCCCTGGAGCCCCTGTTGCCCTCACGCTCCCAGTTGACGGCCCTGGTGGAGCGCGCCGAGCGGGACGCGCTGGCCCACTGGTTCGGCGAGTCTCCCCCGGAGGAGAAGCCCGAGGTGGCCACTCCACGTCCGGACGAGCTGCTGGCGGACCTGGCCTTCTCGTTGCGACCCGAGCAGCTCGCCACCTTCGAACTGGCGGCGGGGTGTGCCCGTTACTTCGACGTGGAGGACGCGCTCTCCGAGGAAATCGTCCTGGCGGAGACCCAGGTGTCGAGGCCCGTGCCCCGGCGCGTTCCCTATCCCACCCAGACGATGACCTTCGAGGTGACGGGCGGCCTGCACGAGGTGAACAACTTCGTCCTGACAGACCCGAGGATGTTGCTGAGGGACCTCGCGGCCAACCGGCAGCTCGTGCGGGCCTACCTGGAAGAAGCGCCACCTCCCCAGTCGAAGAAGGTGAAGCGCACCGCCGTGCGCGTCTATGTCTGTGACGCCTCCGGCTCCATGCATGGCGCCCGGGCCCGCTTCCGTGACGCCCTCATCATCGCGGAGCTGAACAACCTGCGCGTCAAGGCGCGCCGTGGGGAGACGTTCGACCCGCTCTACTTCAGCTTCTTCAACGACGTGCCCACCGAGTTGGCCCGCGTGGACACCGCCGCCGAGGCCACCCGGCAGATAGAGCGACTCTTCCGAGACTCGCCCGCCGAGGGGCAGACCGACATCTCGCTCGCGCTGATGTCGGCCTTCGACTCCATCCGCGCCGCGCAGGGCAGGGACCCCTACCTCGCCCGGGCCACTGTCGTCCTCGTCACCGATGGCGAGGACCGCGTGGACCTGGAGCTCATCCGCCGCACCCGCGCGCCCATGGGTTCGCTCGACATCGCCCTGAGCTTCATCTCCCTGGGCGAGGAGAACCCGGACCTCCGCTCACTGGTTCGCGAGCAGCGCGCCTCCGGCATCCGCGCCTTCTACCACCACCTCTCCGACGAGGAGATTCAGTGGGCCCGTACCGAGTTCGACACGCCCTGGCGCACGCTGCTGCCTCGGGACGTGCCCGCCACGCCGGATTCGCTGGAGCAGCTCGCGCCTCACCTGGAGGCCCTGGAGCGCGTCGCCGGTGGGCGGAGCACCTCGGCCACCGTCGCCGTGGAGGCCTCGTTCGAGGCCCTCTTCCCCGAGTCACCGCCGCGCCCTGAAGGCGGACAGGTGCCCGGCTCGGACGTCGTGGGCCGCGTGGTGGACATCCTCGGCGCGCTGGTGGAAGCCGCCTCGCTGGCTCCGGCGGACAAGCGCGCCACGGAGAGCGTGGTGCTCCTCCAGCACCTGTTGGCGGTGTATGGGCTGACCCCGGCGCGGTACCTCGCCGCCCTGTCCGTGGGTGGACCGTCGGTGACGGATGCGCTCGCGCGGGTGCGGCTGTTGTGCCGGCCCTTCGGGTAGTCTCCGGCCCACGCCATGTTCTTCGGCCTCTGGAAACGGAAGAAGGAGCCCGCCCGCCCGGCGGACCCGCTCGTCGCCTTCGACGAGCTGCTCGAGAACCTGGACCGGCAGGCCGCCGAGCTGCGCAAGTCCGCGGCCACGCTGCTCGCCCTGAAGGGGGACCTTGCTCGCGCCGTGGAGCGCTACTCCCGTCGCCTGGAGGACCTGGCCTCGCGCCATGCCACCGCCGCGTCGCGAGGGGACTCGAAGGCCGTGGGGGTGCTCGCGAGAGACTCCACCCAAGCCGAGGCCCTGCTGGCCACTACCCGGGAGTCGCTGGAGCGCGCGGACTCGGATGGAAAGCTGCTGCTGGAAGCCGCCGCGGAGCTGGGGGACCGGGTGGAGGAGCTGCGCCGCGAGCGGGAGAGCGCCTCCGCGCGCCTCACCCTGGGCGGCATCGTCACCGACGCGCTGAAGGAGCGTGTCGCCCGCTTCGAGCAAGCGTTGGTGGTGGATGCGGCGCGTGACGAGGTGGAGCGCGCGCACGCGCTGGCGGAGGTCTACCGGGAGGAGCGCCGGGAAAAGGCGGACTGAGCCAGCCGTCTCAGGTGCGGCGCGCCGTCTGGTGCAGCTCCAGGACGATGTTGCCGCCCTTGAAGAGGCGCACCGCGCCGGACGTCTGGCTCACCACCAGCGCGATGCAGGCCGTAGACGAAGTGATTCCCGCGGCGGCCGCGTGCCGGGCGCCCAGGCCGAGCGGAATCTTCACCATCTCGTCCTGCGCGGACAGGTAGCGTCCGGCGGCCAGCACCACGCCGTCCTCGCGGATGACGAAGGCTCCGTCCAGCACGGAGAAGTTCTTGATGGCCTCGCGAATCTTCGGGTCCAACACGTTCCGTTCGGCCTCGGAGAGGCCCTGGAACGGGTTGATGGTCATCTGCCGGCTCTTCTCCAGCACCGTCGTGTGGTCGCCGATGGTGATGATGGTGCCGATGGGATGACCCTCGAAGCCCTCCTGACCAATCTGGAGCGCCAACTGGATGAGCGCGTCCACCACCTGGGAGTTAAACTCCTCGCCCAATTTCACGCCTTCAATCGCGAGCCGATCATCCAGCGAACCACCAATCCGCATCTGCATCAGCGTGTCGGGAGCACGACCCACACGCCCCGTCATGCAGAGCACCAGGTCGCCTTCCTTGAACGCTCCCTGCGAGAGCGCGGAGACGAGGGCCACCTTCACCCGTTCGGTGCGCGAATAGTCGTAGGCGGGGATGACGAGCGCACGGACCTTCCGAAGCAGGTGCTCCTGTGCCAGCTTGTCCAGCGTCACCGCATACACGAGCTTCTTGCGAGCAGGCCGGCCCCGGAGTTCCTCGGGAGGGATGGGCGTGTCACAGATGTAGAGAAAATGATCCACATCGCTCTTGGCGGCCAGCGAGAGGGCCGAGCGCAGGAACTCCCGATCAAACTTCGTGTTCTCGCTCAACCGCCCTCCCGTTCACCCGCAGTCGTGACTGGGTCAGCTTGACACCGACGGCTCTCTGAATAAAGCTTTCGGGCCCGTTTTTTGGGGGACAGGGCCCAAAAACCCTCGCGCACTGGAGCGAAGGCTGTGAACCAGAAAGATCTCAAGCGTTACAAGAAGATGCTCGAGGACAGCAAGACGAGCCTGCTCGAGAGCGCCAAGAAGACCCTGGTGGAGGAGTCGAATTTCGACACGGACGACCTCCCCGATGAGATTGACCTGGCCTCTTCCGAGTACGCGCAGTCAATGGTGTTCCGACTGCGGGACCGAGAGAAGTTCTTGCTGCAGAAGATTGATCGGGCGCTGACCCGGATCGAAGACGGCACGTTCGGCGTCTGCGAGCGTTGTGAAGAGGACATCTCCCCCAAGCGGTTGGAGGCACGTCCGGTGACGACGCTCTGCATCCGCTGCAAGGAGGAGCAGGAGAAGAAAGAGAAGTCCTACGGCTGAGTGCCGTGGGAGCCCAGGGCCGCGCGGGAATCCCCCGTGCGGCCCGGGTGAGTCCGGGGAAGAGCGGCGCCGCCTCAGGCGAGGGGCGCTTGGATCTCCACCCGGAGCAGCTGTCGGCCGATGAGGTAGTGGTCGCCGTTGTCCACGAAGGTGGGGCCGGCCAGCCGCATGAAGGTGCCGTTCGACGAGCCGACGTCACGCACGGTCAGCCGGTCCTGGCGGACCTGCAGCACCGCGTGACGCCCGGAGACGAAGCCGTCCGTGGGGAAGGTGAGGTCGCCCTGCTCGCGTCCCAGCAGGTTGTCGCCCTCGCGAAGCGGATACGCCGCGCCCCGGAGTCCCCCCTCGAGCAACTGGATGAGCCGCAGGCGGTAGCCGGGATCCGGCGAGCCCCAGATCTGCGTTCCTCCAGGCCCCTGCGTCGCGGTGGGGATGGGCTCCAGCACCAGCCGCTGACGTCCCAGGCGCACTTCACCGCCGGGTGACAGCTCGCGCTCCTGGCGCAGCCGCACGAAGACGCCGTTGGCGCCGCCCACGTCCTCTACCGCCAGGCGCGAGCCGGAGAAGAAGAAGCGCATCTGGACGGGCATGATGAAGGGGTCGTCCGGGAGCGAGAGTTCCCCCTGCTGGCCGCAGGTGAGGGTGTCTCGCTGCATGCGGACGACGGACTCGGGGCCGCCGTCGGCCCGCACCACGCGGATGGAGACCTGGGGGCGGGAGGACAGGCTGGCCACGGCCATGACCATCGTTCCGGAGCGCAGCGGCGAGCCGCACGCTCGGCAGACGGTGGCGTCCCGGGGGTTTTCGGTATCACAGCGGGGGCAGTATTCCATCGCTTCCATGAGGGCTCCGCGTTTCTACCAGGGGTGACGCGAGGTTGCTCGTCTTGCGAGCGGCTTGCTCAGTACCCGAGCGACGTGGTGAACTCCGTGACCCACCCTTCGGGGAAGTTGACTTGCACTGCCCCTCCTGCGGCGCTGACGCCCAAGAATCCTCCCGTTTCTGCCCGGCCTGCGGTGCGACCCTCGTGCGCACGCCGGATGCTGACGACTACGTCGGCCTGACCATTGCCCAGAAATATCGGGTCGAGGCCCTCATTGGCGAGGGCGGCATGGGGCGGGTGTTCCGAGCCCGGCAGATTTCGCTCGACAAGGTCGTGGTGCTCAAGGTGCTCCGGCACACGTTGCTGTCGGACGAGCGCACCGTGGCGCGCTTCCAGCGCGAGGCCAAGGCCGCCAGCCGACTGAACCACCGCAACTCCATCAGCGTGCTGGACTTCGGCCAGGCCGAGGACGGGGCGCTCTTCATCGCCATGGAGTACGTGGCGGGGCAGGACCTGCACCAGATTCTCAGCCGCGAGTGGCCCCTGGGCGAGGGGCGCGTGGTGCGCATCGTGAGCCAGGTGCTCGGCGCGCTGTCGGACGCGCACGGCGCTGGCGTCATCCACCGGGACCTCAAGCCCGAGAACATCATGGTGGAGCAGCGGCGCAACGAGCCGGACTTCGTCAAGGTGCTCGACTTCGGCATCGCGAAGATCACCGACTCCACCGACGACGGACCGGCGCTCACGCGCGCGGGCTTCGTCTGCGGCACGCCCGAGTACATGTCGCCGGAGCAGGCGCGCGGCGCGACGTTGGACCACCGCTCCGATTTGTACGCGGTGGGTGTCATCCTCTACCAGCTCATGACGGGCCTACTGCCGTTCGAGTCGGACTCGGCGGTGGGGTTCGCCACCAAGCACCTCACCGAGGAGCCGCCGCCCCCGACGCGGCGCCGGCCCGACGCGCGCATCTCCCCGGCGATGGAGCGGCTCATCCTGCGCACGCTCTCCAAGAGCCCGGATGACCGGCCCGCCAACGCGGAGGCCTTCCGCGCGGAGTTGATGGCGGTGGAGAAGGAGCGTCGTCGCTCGGAGGCGCCTCCTCGGCGGCCCCAGCCCTCGGCGGTGCTCGCGCCTCTGCCGCGCAAGTCGACGGGACGCAACGACGACAGTCGCGATGCCACGGCTCCAGGGTGGGGCAGCGAGGTGACGGTGGAAGCCACCGTCCGCGCGCTTCCGGACGTGCTCTCGCCGCTTCCCTCCAATGCCGACGCGATGCCCGCGACGCGGGAGAAGACGGACTCCATCATTCCCACCCAGCCCGGGGTGGGGGGCGGAGGGCTGGGCTTCTTCTTCAAGTCGCTCACCGTGCTGCTGGTGGTCGGCGCGGGCCTCTTCTTCGCGTACTACTTCTATTACTTGAACGGCGGGGGGAAGCCGGGCGTTGTCTCCCCCTTCTCGCTGCCTCGCAACGCGCCCGTTCCCGGGAACGTGGGGAGCACGGCGGGGGACTCCGAGCAGCCGCTCTACGAGCAGCAGATCCCCGCGGCGAACCGCAACCTGGAGGAATCCAGCCGCCATGCGCAGGCGGGAGATCAGGCGCTGGAGCGCGGCGACCTGGGGCTCGCCAAGTCGAAGTACAAGGACGCCTTCCAGAGCAACCCGGACCCGGAGCTGGCCCTCAAGCTGGGCGAGCTGTACTGGCAGCAGGATCAGCTCGACGAGGCCAGGGGCTGGTGGTCGCGGCATCTGCGCGAGGTGTCGAACTCGAAGGCCAGGCCTCTCATCGAGCAGCGCCTGGGGGGCACCGTGGCCCGCCCGTCGAGTCCGTAGCGAGGAGCCACTCGACTCCCTCGAGACGCTTGCTCTGGCTGGGTGTCTCTCCCTCGAGTACGCGGTGCTCGGTACCCCGGGCCGCTCGCGCGGGAGGACAGGCTGGGTGTCTCTCCCTTGAGTACGCGGTGCTCGGTACCCCGGGGCCACTCGCGCGGGAGGACAGGCTGGGTGTCTCTCCCTCGAGTACGCGGTGCTCGGTACCCCGGGACCACTCGCGCGGGAGGACAGGCAGCGTGTCGTCTCGGCGAACACGCGACGCGTGGCCCCCAAACGGGTGCTCGCAATGGCCGCGCGTCGTCTCAGCGAGCAGGTGATGCGCGGACCCAGAAGAGGTGCTCGCAATGGCCGCGCGTCGTCTCAGCGAACAGGTGACGCGCCCGCGCCCCGAGATGCTCACAGCGACCGCTCGCCGTCTCAGCGAACACACGAGGCGCGGTGCCCCACGAAGCGCGCAATGGCCCGAGGCGCGGTGCCCCTCGAAGCGCGCAATAGCCGAGCATCGTCTCAACGAACACGTGACGCGCGGTGCCCCACGAAGCGCGCAATGGCCGAGCATCGTCTCAACGAACACGTGACGCGCGGGTGCCCCGAGACGCTCGTAACGACAGCTCGCTGTCTCAGCGATCACATGATGCGCGGTGCTCCCGGAGGTGCTCGCAATGGCCGTGCGTCATCTCAACGAACACGTGACGCGTGGACACCATCAGTGCTCGCAAGGGCCGTGCGTTCTCTCGACGAGCACATGAATCGCGGTGCTCCCGGAGGTGCTCGCAATGGCCGCGCGTTGTCTCAGCGAGCACATGACGCGCGGTGCCCAGAGGTGCACGCAATGGCCGAGCGTCGTCTCAACGAACACGTGACGCGTGGACACCAGAGGTGCCCGCAATGGCTGTGCGCCGTCTCAGCGATCACATGATGCGCGGTGCTCCCGGAGGTGCTCGCAATGGCCGTGCTTCGTCTCAACGAACACGTGACGCGTGGACACCATCATTGCTCGCAATGGCCGTGCGCCGTCTCAACGAAGACGTGACGCGCGGACACCAGAGGTGCTCGCAATGGCCGCGCGTCGTCTCAGCGAGCACATGAGGCGCGGTACCCGAGCCGCTCGCGCTAACCGAGCGTTTCGACCTGGAGCACGTGCTGTCCCAGCCGGACCCGGTCTCCGGGACGCAGGGGGCGCTCCTCGCCCGCGGGGATGCGCACGTAGGTGCCCAGGCCGCCGGACAAGTCCCGCAGGAGCGCTCCGGTCGGCGTGGGGGACAGCTCGCAGTGGCGACCCGCGAGGCCCTCGTCGCCCGGGAAGCTCAGGTCGCAGTGCGCCTGTCCCAGCGTGAGCAGTGGGGCGGCTGTCACCACCGCGCGGCCTCCCCGGCCACCGAAGATGACCTCCTCCACGCCGTACACGGCCTGCCCGAGCGGCACGGGAGCGCCGTAGACGATGGGGCGACCGGCCACCGGCGCGGGCGTCTCCAGTCGGCCCGTGAAGCGGAACAACCGCTGACCCGCGCTGAAGTGGGTGCGCGCGGTGATGGCCTCCGTGCCCGCCACCGTGACGAACACACCGGAGGCGCTGGACTCGTCCCGCACGAAGAGCGCGCCGTCCTTCACCAGGAAGGTGGCGTGCAGCGGCGACACGAAGCCGTCATCCGGGAAGAGGATGGCGCCGCGCTGGCGGCCCACCACACAGCCCGTGACGGGAAGCTTGTAGCGCTGACCCCGCGTCGAACCCGCGATGACCGCCAGTCCGAAGCGCGAGGCCGCGGGGGCGGGGCGGGGGGCCGCGACCGGGGGCGCCGTGGCACCTGTCCGGCCAGGGAGGGCGGAGTCGGGCACCGGGGGCGGCGGACGCGTGTTGGCGGGCCCTGCGGGCGCGGTGCCTCGAGGGGACAGGGAGGGAGGGGTCGCCGGAGGCGCGGTCGGAGCAGGGGGGCGGGTGGCGGCGGGCCGCTCCACCATCAACCCGGCAGCGGCCGTCGGAGGCGGCGTCCGGGCCGAGGGGCGCATTCCCGGAGGGATGGCGCTGGGCGGAGGCGGCGTGACGGGGGGGCTGGCGGGCTCCGCCGGCCGGGGGCCAGGGAAGGAGGCCACGGCCGCGGGCCGGCCCCCCTGGGGCGTCGCGGCGGGTGGGCGCGCCGTCGCCGCGGGCTTCGCGGCGGCAGGCCGAGCGGCCGGGGCATCCCCGAGGGCCTGGCCGCAGAGCACGCAAGAGGCCGAGCGCGGCGGATTGAACCCGTCACAGTTCGGGCAGACCACGGAGAGAGCCGACAACAAGAGCTGTGACATGGGCGAACCAGAATCTACGGGCGCGTAAAACGTCGGGTCAACGAAAGCGAACGCGATGGGTGGGACAAGCCCGGAAGAGAAATGTGACAGGTTCCGTGGGGCAACGTTGCCCCCCCTCCGGCACGAAGTTACGATTCCCCCTGCTTCGATGATCCGCCTGAACGACATCCTCCAACGGGTTTCCTCGTACCACCCGGACCCCGACCTGGACATCATCAAGAAGGCCTACGTCTACTCGGCCAAGGTGCATCAGGGCCAACTGAGGAAGTCAGGCGAGCCCTATCTCGTCCACCCGCTCGAGGTGGCCGGCATCCTCGCGGACCTCAAGCTGGACGAGGCGTCCATCGTCACCGGTCTGCTCCACGACACCATCGAGGACACGCTCGCCACCGCGGAGGAGCTCACGGAGCTGTTCGGCGCGGAGGTGGCCCAGCTGGTGGACGGCGTCACCAAGCTGTCCAAGTTCTCCGCGTCCGCCACGCTCTCCCAGGAGGAGAAGCAGGCGGAGAACTTCCGGAAGATGATCATCGCGATGGCGCAGGACATCCGCGTCATCCTCGTGAAGCTGGCGGACCGCACGCACAACATGCGGACGCTGGACCACATGAACGAGGAGAAGCAGGCGCGCATCGCCCAGGAGACGCTGGACATCTACGCGCCCCTGGCGAACCGGCTCGGTATCTCCTGGATCAAGACGGAGCTGGAGGACCTGAGCTTCCGCTACGTGAAGCCGCAGGAGTTCTTCGGCCTCCAGGAGAAGCTCAACAAGCGCAAGAAGGAGCGGGAGAAGTACATCGAGGACACCTGCGACCTCATCCGCTCCAAGCTCGCGGAGCGCGGACTGAAGGGCGAGGTCTCCGGCCGCTTCAAGCACGTCTACAGCATCTACAAGAAGATCAAGTCGCAGGGCATCGACTTCGATCAGATCCACGACATC
Organism: Myxococcus sp. CA051A; assembly: GCF_013336705.1. Lineage (NCBI taxonomy): Bacteria > Pseudomonadati > Myxococcota > Myxococcia > Myxococcales > Myxococcaceae > Myxococcus > Myxococcus sp. CA051A. Next base: position 32,122 of record NZ_JABUMS010000021.1, read on the forward strand.
ATCGCCTTCCGCATCATCTCCCCCGCCGCGCCCGCCTGCTACGAGGCGCTGGGCCTGGTGCACGAGATGTGGAAGCCGGTGCCGGGTCGCTTCAAGGACTTCATCGCGATCCCGAAGCCCAACATGTACCAGTCGCTGCACACCACCGTGATTGGCCCGTTGAGCGAGCGCGTGGAGGTGCAGATTCGCACCGCGGAGATGCACAAGATCGCCGAGGAAGGCATCGCCGCGCACTGGAAGTACAAAGAGGGCAAGGCCGTCATCTCCAAGGATGACGAGAAGTTCGCCTGGCTGCGCCAGCTCATGGAGTGGCAGCAGGACCTGAAGGACCCGAAGGAGTTCCTCGAGACGGTGAAGGTGGACCTCTTCACCGACGAGGTCTTCGTCTTCACGCCCAAGGGCGACGTGCGCTCGCTGCCGCGCGGCGCGACGCCGGTGGACTTCGCGTACGCCATCCACTCGGACGTGGGCAACCGGTGCGTGGGCGCGAAGGTGAACGGCAAGATTGTTCCCCTGCGCTACAAGCTGAAGAACGGCGACACGGTGGAGGTCCTCACCAGCCCGCAGCAGCACCCGTCCAAGGACTGGCTCACCTTCGTCAAGACGAGCCGCGCGCAGCAGCGCATCCGCGGCTTCATCAAGCAGCAGCAGCGCGAGAAGAGCCTGCAACTGGGGCGCGAGCTGACGGACCGCGAGTTCAAGCGCTTCCAGCTCAACTTCAACAAGCTGCTCAAGTCCGGCGAGGTGAAGAAGGTCGCCGAGGAGCTGGGCTTCCGAATCGAAGACGACCTGCTGGTGGCCATCGGCTACGGCAAGGTGACGCCGCAGCAACTGGTGCAGCGCCTGGTCCCCGAGGAGAAGCGCAACGAAGCGGAGGCCACGCCCCGAGGCGACGGCTCCGGCAACGGCTCGCACGCGGGAGGCTCGTCCATGCTCCCCGGGCTGTCCCGCGTGACGGACCTGGCCAAGCGCCTGGTGGGCCGCAGCAACCGCAGCGGCGTGCAGATTGGCGGCGTGGACGATGTGCTCGTGCGCTTCGGACGGTGTTGCAACCCCGTCCCCGGCGACCCCATCGCCGGCTTCATCACCCGGGGACGGGGAGTCACGGTGCACACGGTGGGCTGCGAGAAGGCGTTGGCGACGGACCCCGAGCGGCGCGTGGACGTGAGCTGGGACGTGCGGGGTGACTTCAAGCGCCCCGTCACCCTGCGCGTGCTGACGGCGGACCGGACGGGTCTGTTGGCCGACATCTCCAACATCTTCTCGAAGAAGGGCGTCAACATCTCCCAGGCCAACTGTCGGGCCACGGGCGATGACCGGGCGGTGAACACCTTCGAGGTCATCATCTCGGACCTGAAGCAGCTCACGGACCTGATGCGCACCATCGAGCGCCTGAGCGGCGTCTACTCCGTGGAGCGAATCTAATCCGCCGCCTTTCGTGCTAGAGCGCCCGAGAAATCCGGCGGCCTGTCTCTCAGGGCCGCCCGAACCCTCGAGGTGCGCTCCATGGCTCGGAAGACTCTTCACTCGGACCAGGCTCCCAAGGCCATTGGCCCGTACTCGCAGGCGGTGCAGGTGGACGCCGGGAAGCTGACCTTCCTCTCCGGACAGATTCCCCTGGACCCCGTCACCATGGAGATGGTGCAGGGGGACGTCGTCGCCCAGGCGGAGCGGGTGATGCTCAACCTCCAGGCGGTGCTGGCGGCGGGCGGGCTGGACTTCAGCCACGTCGTGCGCTGCACCATCTTCCTCACGGACCTGGGTGACTTCGCCAAGGTGAACGAGGTGTACGGCCGCTACTTCACCGGCGCGCCGCCGGCCCGCGCCACCGTGCAGGTATCCGCGCTGCCCCGCGGCTCCAAGGTGGAGATCGACGCCATCGCCGTCTCCTGAGCGTCCTTCCCCCGTCGTCCAAAGCAAGAGGCCGCCGGACCTTGTCGGTCCGACGGCCTCTGGTGCTTCAGGGCTCGAGAAGCAGCCCGGTGGAGCGGATTACTTCCCGTCCGCCGCGACGGCGCCGGCCTTCTTCAGCTCTTCATCGATGATGCGCTTGAAGCCGTCCAGCGGCTGGGCGCCCACGAGCGTCCGGCCGTTGATGAAGAACGTGGGGGTGCCGGTGGCGCCCAGGCGGGAGCCCTCGGCGGCGTCCGCGTCGATCTGCGCCGCGAACTTGTTCTCGTCCAGGGCGGCCTTGAACTTGGCGACGTTCAGGCCCAGCTCCTGCGCGTACTTGTCCAGGGACGCGCGGTCCAGCGCGCGCTGGTTGGCGAAGAGCTTGTCGTGCATCTCCCAGAACTTGCCCTGCTCGTGCGCGGCCAGCGCGGCGGCCGCGGCGGCCTTGGCGTTGCCGTGCATGGGCAGCGGCTGGTTCTTGAAGGCCACCTTCACCTTGCCCTGGTACTGCTCCTCGATCTGCTTGAGCGTCGGGACGACGCGGCTGCAGAAGGGGCACTCGAAGTCGGAGAAGGCGACGATGGTGACGGGCGCGTTCTTCGGGCCCTTCACCGGGGCGTTGCCCACGTCCACCTTCTGCACGGGCGGCTCGGCGGGGGCGCCCGCGGGAGGCGCGGCCGGAGCCTCGGCGACGTTCTGCGCGTTCAGCTTCGCGTAGAGCTCCTCGGCCTTGGTGCCGGAGGCCAGCAGCTTGTCGGCCTTGGCGATCTCCTCGTCGATGAGGCGCTTGAAGGAGTCGAAGGGCTGCGCGCCCACGAGCTCACGGCCGTTGACGAAGAACGTCGGCGTGCCACTGGCGCCCACGGCGGTGCCGGCGGCGCTGTCGGCCTCGACCTTCGCCTTGTACTTGCCGCTGTCCAGCGCGGCCTTGAACTTGGCGACGTTCAGGCCCAGCTCCTGCGCGTACTTCTCCAGGGAGGCGCGATCCAACGCCTTCTGGTTGGCGAAGAGCTTGTCGTGGAACTCCCAGAAGCGACCCTGCTCGTTGGCGGCCTCGGAGGCCTCGGCGGCCAGCTTCGCGTTGGCGTGGAAGGGCAGCGGCTGGTGACGGAACACCACGCGCACGTCCTTCGGGTAGTCCTTCTTGATCTGCGCGAGCGTGGGGCCCGCGCGGCTGCAGAAGGGGCACTCGAAGTCGGACCACTCGACGATGGTCACCTTGGCGGTGGCGGGACCGAAGGCGGCCGCGTCGGCCGGCACGTCGATCTTCCGCACGGCGGGCGCCTGCTGCTGCGGGGCCGCCTTCGGCGCGGCGCGCTCGGCGCCCTTCTCGATGATCTTCGCGTACACCTGGCTGGCGGGAACGCCACCCTTCACCAGGGCCTCGGCCTTGCCCAGCTCCTCGTCGATGAGGGCCTTGAAGTTGTCGATGGGCTGCGCGCCGGAGAGGAAGCGGCCGTTGATGAAGAAGGCCGGGGTGCCGCTCGCGCCGAGCTGGCTCGCCAGGGCCTGGTCCCGCTGGATGGCCTCGGCCAGCTTGGGGCTGGTCAGGTCGGCCTTCCACTTGTCCAGATCCAGACCAATCTCCTGCGCGAACTGCTGCAGGGACGCGTCATCGAGCTTCTTCTGGTTGGCGAAGAGCTTGCCGTGCATCTCCCAGTACTTGCCCTGCTCACCGGCCGCGAGAGCAGCCAGGGCCGCCGGCTTGGCGCGGGGGTGGAAGGACAGCGGGTTCTGACGCATCACCACGCGCAGCTTCTTGCCGTAGTCCTCCTCAAGCTTCTCCACCGTCACATTGGCGCGGCTGCAGAAGGGGCACTCGTAATCCGAGAACTCCACAATCGTGACAAGGGCATCGGCGTTACCCCGGGTGGGGGAACCTTCGATGGGAACCTTGAACACGGTGGGGTCCACCGGACGACGCGCGGGGTTGGCCTGACCAGCTTGCGCAGCGGGCTTGGTGGTATCGGTCTTCGAGGACGGGCCGCTGTACACACGGCCGCCAACGAAACCAAGCACCAGGCCGACCAGCAGGGCCACGATGATATTGGGCTTCATGGGTGGGTTCTGCTCCTTCGCCATAGGTCCGACTCCGGCCCCGAGCGTGGATGTGCGAGAAAGATTGAGAGGGCCGGGGTACTTAACAGAGGGATTTCCAGACACGCAAGCCGAGTGGAGACGCACTCCGCTCGGCGAACAGGCCCCTCAGGGGCCCGGAAACTGGGCGGTTCTCGGAAAAATTCCGCATGCTCGGATCTGCGCGGTGCGAGAGAGTCCTTGAATGGACATCGCAGTGCGCGTGGACACCTCTGGGGCATATTGCCCCGTGCCCATCCTGGAGATCGCCAAGGTGATGAGGCGCCTGCCCGTCGGCGCCCTGGTGGAGCTCATCTCCACGGACCGGGGGCTGGAGGCGGATCTGCCCGCCTGGTGTGAAGCGACGGGCCACGAGCTCGTCCGTCTGGAGCGCAGAGGGACGAGCTACGTGGGCTGGGTGCGCAAGGCGGGCTGACGCCCGAGCGCACTCCCTCTCTAGAGCAGCTGGAGGACGCGGTCCTCGAGGCGCCGGCCGCGGCTGACGCCGAGGATGAGCACGCCGCTCTGGAGCAGGTGGGCCACCACGCGGCTGATGACTTCCTCGGGCTTCGCCTGTCCGCCGAAGCGCACGACGAGGATGCCCTCACCGTCCATGCGCGCGTCGGTGACGTCGGGCAGGGCGGTCAGCTCCGGGGGGATGACCATGCCGCTGGCGATCTGCACGCGGAACTCCGCGCCCTGTCCGGTGAGCTCGGACATGGTGCCCGCCTGCGCGAGACTGCCTTTGTCGAGGATGGCGGCCGCGTCGCACAGCTCCTCCAGCTCCTGGAGGTTGTGGCTGGAGACCACCACCGTCTGTCTGCCCTTCATGTCTTTGATGACCTGACGCACCTGCGCGGCGATGCGCGGGTCCAGGCCGGCGGTGGGCTCGTCCAGCAGCACCAGCGGCGGGCGCCCCATCAGCGCCTGCGCCATGGCCGTGCGCTTGGCCATGCCGTGGCTGAGCGCCTGCGTCTGGACCTTCCACGCGTCCATCAGCCCCACCTGCTCCAGCGCTTCACGGGCCTCGTTCTCCGGAGTCGCGAGCCCCGACAGCTTCGCCCAGTACGTCAGGAGCGCGCCCACTTCCCAGCCCGAGGGCAGCACCGCGTCCTGCGGCAGCGCCCCGACGCGGCCCTTGAGGGCCCCGGGCGTGGAGGGGTCCACGTCCATGATCTTGAGCGTGCCCTCGGAGGGGTAGAGGTACCCACACATCATGGAGAAGGTCGTGGTCTTGCCGGCGCCGTTGGGGCCGATGAGGCCATACACCGCGCCCCGGGGCACCGAGAAGCTGACGCCGTTGACGGCGACCTTCGGGCCGAAGCGCTTGGTGATGCCGAACAGTTCGATGGCCAGGTCGCTCACAGGTCCCTCGCGCGCAGGGCCCCGTAGGCGCCCAGAAGAAAGAGGGTCGCGAAGCCCGCGTAGGCCGCGCCGCTGATGCCGAACTCGGTGAACTTCGGGTGCAACAGGTCCCCCGCGTAGTTGGAGGGCGACAGGTAGCGCAGGAAGCGCAGCGTGCCCGTCTCTCCCGAGGCCCGGCCCACCGTGTCCATCAGCCAGAAGACGAACAGGAGGATGAAGTTGAAGACCAGGCTCACCCCGGGCGTGCGGAAGAGGCTGGAGCACAGCGTGGTGAGGGCCACGTACGCCAGCGAGAAGACGATGGCGGCGAACCAGAACTTGAGCAGGTTGATGATCAACGCCGCGGAGCCGAAGTCGGGGTTGGCGATGCGCGCGTAGATGAAGATGGCCAGGTCGATGACGAGCACCAGCCCCACCAGCAGCGCCGCCTGCGTCAGGAACTTGCCCAGCAGCACCGACGAGCGCCGCGCGCGCACCGTCAGGTAGCGCATGGAGCGGGGGGCCACCTCGCCGCTGATCTGATCGAACCCCATCAGCGCCACGTAGGCTGGCAGGAAGAAGAGGGTGACCTTGAAGACGAGCAGCACCTCGATGGGAACCTGCGCGAGCGCCTCCATCATCGAGGTGTCGTTGCTGGTGAGGAAGCCCAGCACGCCCTTGCGCGTCTCCTCCATCAGCCTCGTGGCCGACTCCGCGTCGGCACCGGCGCCCGCCAGCCGCTCGTTCATCGCGGTGCGCAGGTCACTGGTCAGCTTGCCAATCACCAGCAGCACCAGCGCGGAGAACATGCTGTAGAGCCCGAGCAACACCACCGCGCGACCACTGCGCACGGCCCGTTGAAGCTCGGCGCCCCAGATGACCAGGGTTTCTTTCAGTCCGTCCAAAGTGTGGGTGACCCTATCGGACTTGCACACTCCACCGCCAAGTTTCTGACAGGAGCGGCAATCAGGCGGGCAGGGAAGCGTCCGTGGACAGCGAGCCTCCAGCCGCTAGGATTCGCGTGCTGCTCCTGCCCCCTCTCAGCCGCCCCCCTCGCGCCGCACATGACGATTCGCCGCCGCCTCCTGTCCGCCGCCGCGCTGCTTCCCCTCGCTCTGCTCCTGGGGGCCCAAGAACCCGTCCAGGGGGGCGCCTCCGTCGAGGCCCCGGCCGCCAGTGACTCTGGAACGGGGGCGAATGGCGCGAGTCAGGCCGCTGCCTCGACACCCACGGCGGGTCCTTCTGGGACGGCGAGCGGGTCCGGCGCCGGTGTGGCCATCTCGGGCGCGGGGGATTCGGGAAGCGACCCGGGCGCGCATGCCGGAGGAGGGGGCACCATCGCGTCCCCGTCTCCCGCTGGCGGAGAGGACGGCGGAACGAGCGCCGAGGCCGAGGCGGTGGCGGCCGCCGCGGTGCAGGGTGGGGCCGATGCGGGGTTGACCACGCTGGTGACGGTGCCGGGGCTGCTGCCGCCCACGCCGGTGCCCTCGCGACTGACGGCGCCTCCCATGGCGAAGCTCCAGACGATGCCTCGCGCCGCGGACCTGATGGCTCGCGCGAAGCTGCAGGGCGAGCGGCTGGTGGTGAAGGAGAAGGACGGGCACACGCGCGCGCTCACCGTGGACCCGGTGCTCCAGGCGTCGCTGACGAAGATCCTCCGCGACTATGAGGTGCCGTATGGCGCCGCCGTGGTGCTGGAGCCCTCGACGGGGCGGGTGCTGGCGCTCGCGGAACACTCGCAGGCGCAGCCGGAGCTGCGAGGGCTGCCCTACCGCGCGGTGTTCCCCGCCGCGAGCATCTTCAAGATCGTCACCGGCAGCGCGCTGCTGGAGGCCGGCGTCACGCCCACCATGGAGGAGTGCTTCCACGGCGGGAAGCGGCGGCTCACCGAGAAGCACCTGGAGGACAGCGAGCGCGACGGGGCCTGCTACTCGCTGGCGCTCGCGATGGGCAAGAGCGCCAACGTCATCTTCGCCAAGCTGACGCAGAAGCACCTCACTGCGGATGTGCTGCGGCGCATGGCCGCGCGCTTCCGCTTCAACCGTGAGATTGACTTCGTGGTGCCCACGGACGTGTCGCTCGCCGCCGTGCCGGAGGACGGCTTCGCCCTGGCCAACACGGGCGCCGGCTTCGGCGACGTCTACCTCTCGCCCCTGCATGGCGCGCTGCTGGCCTCGGTGGCCGCGAATGACGGACGCTGGGTGGACCCCGTGCTGGTGGAGCCGGAGCAGGGCTCGCTGCTGCCTCCCGAGGGCGAGCGCGTGCTGACTCCCGAGGCGGCCCGCGCGCTGACGGACATGCTCGAGGAGACCGTCACGCACGGCACCGCGCGCGGCATCTTCCGCGAGCGCAACTTCCGCGTGGACAACGCCGTGGGAAAGACGGGCACGCTCGCGGACCGCAATCCGTTCCGGGACTACTCGTGGTTCGTCGGCTTCGCGCCTCGCGACAACCCGCGCGTCGCCGTGGCCGCGCTCATCGTCAATGACCCGAAATGGCGCATCCGTGGCACCTGGCTGGGGCGCGAGGCGCTGCGGCTCGGCCTGGAGCGCGTGCCCGCCCCCGTGGAGCTGACCGCGCCCGCGTCCGCCGCGGGCAAGCACTGAGCGGGTGGTCGACGCGCCACGCGGTGCGCTTCACCAGCGGGGCCGCCGCCGTGGATGCACGTGCGTGCGGCCCGTTTCCTTGACGGAGCAGGCACTGTGCGGGAGGACGACTCGCCGCGCGGTGCGCTTCACCAGCGCAGTGACGACGCCTCCGTGGATGTACTGGCGTGCGGCCGGCCTCCTTGATGGAGCAGGCACCGCGAGGGAGGACGACTCGCCGCGCGGTGCGCTTCACCAGCGCAGTGACGACGCCTCCGTGGATGTACTGGCGTGCGGCCCGCTTCCTTGAGGGAGGCAGTCACCGCTGGGGTGGACGACGCGCCGTGCGGTGAGCTTCACCAGCGCGGGGACGACGTCTCCGTGGATGCACTTGCGTGCGGCCCGCTTCATTGACGGGGCAGGCACCGCGCGGGAGGACGACTCGACGCGCGGTCAGCGCGCGGTGAGCTTCACCAGTCCCATGTCCACGAAGCCGTGGAAGAACTTCAGCGCTTCGAGTTCTTGCAGCGGAGACACGTGGACGATGGCGGCGATGTCCCGGCGGCCGTCGACGCGTGAGAGCAGGTAGCGCTCGGGCGCGGTGAGCTGGAGCGTCTTCAGATGCGCGGGCGACACCTGGAGCGCCGGCACCTTCGTGGCGTCCATCAGCTCCCGGCGCAGCTCCGCCAGCAGCTTCTCCTGCGCCGCCTTCACCAACGCCGCCGAGCGGGACGTCGGGGACATCTCGTGCGCCCGTCGCGCCAGCGCCTCGCCGTCGCGCACGTTGCCAGCGTCGAGGAAGAGCTGCGCCGCCTGGAGCACCTCGTCCGATGACGACTCCGAGCCGATGACGCCCGTGTCCTCCGGCTTCTCCACCTCCACCACCGCGGACGTGACGGGCACGGGGGCCTCGTCCGAGACCTTCACCGCGTCCAGCCGGTAGAGCGCGTACAGCCGCTGATAGAGGAAGAAGTCCGTGGCGTGCAGCGCCCTGGCCAGCCCGTCGATGCTCAGGCCGTCCTGGATGAGCTGGACGATGCGCTCGTCCATGCTGCCGGGCTTGCGCTCGGGCAGCTTGCGTTCATCCACGGACAGCCGCACCGCGCCGGAGGGGAACACCGCGCGGATGGCCTCCCACGCCGTCTCCCGGAACTCGCCCTCGCGGTGGATGTCCATCAGGTCCACCTCGATGTCGAGGCCGGCGATCTCCGGGGCCGTGTCCGACGCCTCGAAGGTGAACTCGCCCTCCCTCCAGTGGAAGGCATCCAACATCATCTCCCGGAACTTGTGGCTCAGCGTCGAGCGCGCCGTCGCTTCCGGCACCACCCCGGTCATCACCAGCACCTTGCCCAGGAAGACGCGCGTCTGGGCCTGGGTGCTGAACGCCTTCTCGAGCTGGGCCTCCGTCAGATGCCCCATGGTGATGAGGAATTGACCGAAGTACTCCCGATGCTGATTGGAGCTGGCGCAAATCACCTGGCCATCACGGAGGACCCATTGCTTGCGGACCTCCCCTCGCTCCACCTTCAGCGAGCCAGTGGCTCGACGGTTCCCGAGGTAGACGACGAGGTCCTTGAGGGGCATCGTCGGTAAGTCACCAGTCAGACCGCGCATCGACCGTCCATCCTGCCCGCCATGAGAGTCGAGATCTACTCGAAACCCAAATGCTCCCTCTGCGACAAGGCAGCCGACGTCGTGGACGCCGTCCGCGCTCGCATCCCCTTCGAGCTGAGGCTCATCTCCATCCTGGAGGACCCGGCGCTCTTCGAGCGCTGGCGCTACGACATCCCCGTGATCGTCATCAACGACGTGCCCGCCTTCAAACACCACGTCACCGAGGCCGAGCTGGAGGCCCGGTTGCGTGAGGTCCAAGGTGGCATGTCCATTGCTAAAACCGATGCCCAGGATGGGTAGCCGAGCGCCCTTCCCTTGGAAATCCGGGGGGATGAAGAGAGCAGGGAAGGGCTGGGGACTGTAATTCCGGGCACGTGCCGGGGGAGTGGTGGAGAAAATTCTGGTGGGGAGGCGGACGTGGTGGGCGTGAGACGCAAGCGGGTGGGGAAGGCGGCGCAGCCGCCCACCGTGCTGCTCATCGAGCCGCGGGCGGACGACCTGGAGCGGACCCGGATGCTCCTCGGGGAGGCCGGCTTCCGGGTGGTGCCAGTGACTCGCTTCGACGCGGCGGTGCCGCTGTTCGAGGTCATCCGCCCGGACGCGGTGCTGCTGGCGGTGCAGGCGCCGGACTATGGCGCCGTGCAGGTGGCGAGGAGGCTGCGGCAGATCAGCCGGGGCACCGTGCCGTTGCTCTACATGGTGGACCCCCACGACGTGGGGGCCTACCAGCACTGTCTGGAGAAGGGGCAGTGCGTGGACGTCGTGCCGCGGTCGGGCAGCGGGTCGGAGCTGGCGGTGAAGCTGCACGCGCAGCTGCGACTGAAGGCGGCCGTCCTGCGGGCGGCGTCAGGTGAGGAAGAAGACACGGCGCTGGCGCTGCATGACCCGGTGACGGGGCTTTACAACAAACCGTTCCTGCTCTCGCTCCTGGGCCTGGAGGTGCGCCGGTGCGAGCGGTATGGCGGGAGCTTCTCCGTGATCTCCGCGGAGGTCGGGGGCTGGAGTGCGATGCGCAAGGAGTACGGGCGCGGCATGGCGGAGCGTCTCTTGGTGTACAGCGCGGTGGTGCTGGGACAGACGGTGCGGGAAGCGGACGCGGTGGCCCGGGTGGGTGAGAGCCAGTTCGCGCTGATGTTGCCGGGGACTCCGGCGGAGGCGGTGCCGGTGATGCTGTCGCGGGTGGCCGCGCGCTTCGAGTCGGCGCGTTTCCAGGTGGACGGTCGAGTGGTGCGCACCACGTTGGAACTGGGGGCGGTGAGCTTCCCGGACACGGTGGGCACGCCTCAGCAGCTTTTGAGCGCGGCGCAGCAGGACATGCGGCGCACGCGTGAGTTTCGTCGGATGGCCGGGTCCATGACCCGGCTCTCGGTGTGAGGATGGGCGGAGGTTCGATGCAGAGGGCGAGCGGAGGCGAGGGGATGGATCGGATCGCGGTGCTGGTGGTGGATGACGAGGAGTCGGTTCGCACCTTCCTGTCCGAGTTGCTCGGCAGCGCGGGCTATCAAGTGCGCTGCGCGGGGAGTGGCGCGCAGGCGTTGGAGATGCTCGCGGGGGGCTCGTTCGACGCGGTGTTGCTCGATGTCGTGATGCCCGAAATGAGTGGCCTGGAGGTGCTGCGTCGCTACCGGGGCCAGGGTGGCAATGCCCCCGTGGTCGTGCTCAGCGGCCTGACGGGCGCGGACGACGCCGTGCGCGCCATGAAGATGGGCGCCAGCGACTATCTGTCGAAGCCCCTGGGCAATGATGAGTTGCAGGATGCCCTGGCCCGGGCGCTCGGCACGCGCGTGCCTGATCGCCAGGTGGTGCCTCCGCCCCTGGCGCCGCGTCCGGCGGTGGACACGGCGGCGGAATCCCGGGTGCTCATCTCCTCGTCTCCCTCCATGCGGCGGGCGCGGGCGCTGGTGGAGCGCATCGCGAACGAGAACGTCCCGGTGCTGCTCCTGGGCGAGTCCGGCACGGGCAAGGAGGTCATCGCGCGGGAGATCCACGCACGCAGCCAGCGTCGCGGACGGCCGTTCATCAAGGTGAACTGCGCGGCGCTCCCTGGCGAACTCCTGGAGAGCGAGCTGTTCGGACACGAGCGCGGCGCGTTCACGGGAGCCACGGCGGAGAAGCCCGGCAAGTTCGAGCTGGCCGACCAGGGCACCATCTTCCTGGACGAGATTGGCGAGATGGCCATCCGGCTCCAGGCCAAGCTGCTCCAGGTGCTGCAGGACGAGGAGTTCTTCCGCGTCGGTGGCAAGAAGAGCGTCCGCGTGGACAGCCGCGTGGTGGTGGCGACCAACCGCGACCTGGAGAAGGAGATTGCGCTCGGCAACTTCCGCGAGGACCTCTACTACCGCCTCAACGTGGTGGCCATCCGCCTGCCGCCCCTGCGCGAGCGGCGCGAGGACGTGGTGCCGCTGACGGACCACTTCCTCAAGAAGTACGGCCGCCAGTACATCGCCGGCGTCTCGGAGCTGCCCACGGAGGTGCTGCAGGCCTTCGCGGACTACGACTGGCCGGGCAACGTGCGCGAGCTGGAGAACATGGTGCGCCGGCTGTGCGTGCTCAAGGACCCGACGCTGGTGCTCGACGAGCTCAACGCCGCGGGTCGCTCTCCGGCGAGCGCGCCGTCCCTTCCCACCGCCTTTGGTGGCGACGACAGCGGCTACGGGCACCGCGCGGTGGAGGAACATCCGCGTGGGCACCAGGGCTCGTCCGTCCAGGTGCTGGAGATGCCCTCGCGCAGCGTGTCCCCGACCACGGCGGCTGCGCACAGCCAGGCCCATGCGTCCGCGGTGATGGAGCCGATGAACTCCGTGATTCCGGCGCCGCGCTACGTCAATCCGTTCGATGTGCCGCAGCCTCCGCCTCCGCCTCCACCGGCGGGAGAGCTGTCGCTGAAGGACATCGGCAAGCGCGCGGCGATGCTGGCCGAGCGCGAGGCCATCCTCGCCATGCTCCAGCGCACCGCGTGGAACAAGCGGCGCGCGGCCGGCAAGCTGCGCATCAGCTACAAGGCGCTGCTCTACAAGATCAAGGAGTGCGGAATCATCGACCCGCGCGCCAGCGCGGAGCTGTGATCGGTACGCCACGGCTTGCCTTTGCCCCCCGGCTTTCGCTATCGCGGGGGGCATGACTCCTTCCCTGGTCTTCCTGGGCTCCGGTTACACGCTGACGCGACTCGCGGTGGCGCAGGCCCAGGCAGGACGAGACGTCCTCGCGGCCACGCGGGATTCCGCCCGACGCGAGGAACTGGTGCGCGCGGGTGCTCGCGTCTCCTCGCTGGAAGACGCGCTGCTCCAGACGCAGGGCGCGCACGTCGTCGTCTCCGTTCCACCCGAGGCGGGGCTCGACGGCGCCATCGCCAGCGCGCTCGCGGCCCGGCCTCCCGCGCGACTCGTGTACCTGTCCTCCACCGGTGTCTACGGCAGCGCTCGGGGAGCGGTGGACGAGGACACGCCGGTGGACGTCGCCTGGCCCTCGTCACTCGGTCGCCTGGAAGCGGAGTCGCGCTACCTGCCGCTCGGAGCGATGGTGCTGCGCATCGCCGGCATCTACGGCCCCGGGCGCGGTGCCCACTCCCGCCTGCTGTCCGGCAACCTCCGCCTGCCGGAGCGCGGAGGGCGCATCTCCCGCGTCCACGTGGATGACCTGGGCGCGGCCATCCTCGCGGGGCTCGAGCAGGGAACGCCCGGGGCCCTGTACTGCGTGGCGGATGATCGCGCCGCGCCCCTGGAAGAGACCGTCACCTGGCTGGCGCATCGGCTGGCCATGTCGGTGCCTCCGCGTGTGCCCCTGGAGACGCTGCATGAGTCCCTGCGCGGTGACAGGGCCATCTCCAATGCCCGGCTCAAGGAGCTGGGCTGGCTGCCGCGCTACCCGGACTTCACCGTGGGCTTCGCCGCGGTGCTGAAGGAGGAAGGGCGCACGAGCGGGGAGGGCGACATCGTCATCCGCCCGGTGTTTCCCGACGAGGTGGAGGCCTTCCGGGCGATGCGGCTGCGCTCGCTGACGGAGCACCCGGAGGCCTTCGGGTCCTCGTTCGAGGAGGAGTCCCAGTTCGCGCTGGAGGTGTTTCGCGGGCGGCTCGAGTCGACGGATTCGCAGCGGGTGCTGGGGGCCTACGACGGGACGCGGCTGGTGGCCGTGGTGGGCGTGCGCCGGGAGCCCCGTCTCAAGTCCGCGCACAAGGCCTTCGTCTGGGGCATGTACGTGGCCGAGGAGGCTCGCTCACGCGGTGTTGGCCGCCGGCTGCTCGTCGCCATCCTCGCCGAGGGGCGAAAGCTCCCAGGCGTCGAGCAGCTCCTCCTGGCCGTCGTCTCCGGCAACGCCGCTGCCCACACCCTGTACCGCTCCGTTGGCTTCCAGACATATGGGGTGGAGCCCCGGGCGCTGAAGATCGGCGGCGCCTATGTCGACGAGGAGCTGATGGTCCTCACGCTCTGAGTTGGCCCCAGGCGCACATCCCCGCACCCGGCCTGTCGCTTCAGGTCGAGCCCGTGACGTGTCGTTTGTTTGCGCCACCCGGCGATGGCGGGTGACAGATCCACGACGCCATGGTGTTCCAGGGAACGGAGGACGCGGAGGTGGCCTGGATGGAGGGCCGCGCTGACCGCGCTGGAGGCTTCGTGAGTATGGCCCTGTGCACCCCTGACTGGCTGCTGGAGCGAATCGCCCTGGGTGAACTGCCCTCGGACGCGCTCGCCGCCGCCCGCGCCAAGCTGGAGCAGGAACCCCACGGGGCCGCGCGGCTCGCCCGGTTGGAGTCGGACTCGCGCGAGACGCTGGCCCGTCACCCCCCCGAGTCCGTGAGCCGGGAAGTGGCTCGTCGCCTCCGCACCGCCCAGCTCCAGGCGAACGCCGCTCCGCAGCCGGAGCGCCAGGGCTGGCACGGGTGGTCCCTGAGCATGCCGGTGGCCGCGTCCCTGGTGCTGCTGTTCCTGTCCGCGCAGCAGGACGTGGTGGAGTCGCCTTCGCTGCTGCCCGTGCGCGTCGAGCTGCTCGAGACGGTGGGCATCAAGGGCGATGCCCGGTTGCTGGTGTATCGGCAGGACGCGGGAGCGCCGGAGCTGCTGTCGGACCACACGCCCGCCCGCACCGGAGATCTGCTCCAGCTCAGCTACATTTCCGGGGGCCATCGCCATGGCGTGGTGGTCTCCGTGGACGGACGAGGCGCTGTGACGCTGCATCACCCCACCACCCTGGTGGGGCCCACGAAGCTTCAGTCGGGAGACGCGGTGTCCTTGACGCATTCCTACGAACTCGATGACGCACCGGGTTTCGAGCGCTTCTTCCTCGTCACCTCGGATTCGCCGCTGGACGTGGGGTCCGTGCTGGAGGCCGCGCGCCTGCTGGCCCGTCACCCCACCGAGGCGAGCATCCGGCCGCTCCCGCTTCCGGGTACCCTGGCCCAGACATCCTTCACGTTGGAGAAAGTGCCGTGATGCCGCGGTCGCTCCTGTTCCTGTCCCTGTTGCTTCCCACGCTGGCCATGGCGGCTCCCGCCACGCCCGCGCCCGTCGCCGTCCGTCGCTTCGCGCTGCTGGTGGGCGTCAACGATGGAGGCCCTGGCCGTGCCCGACTCCGCTACGCCGTCACCGACGCGAGCTCCTTCGGCAACGTGCTGGAGGAGCTGGGCGGAGTGTTGCCTCAAGACCGGCTGATGATGCTGGAAGGAGACCGCGCGGCGCTGGAGCAGGCGCTGGCGCGCTTCAAGGCCATGGTCGGCGCGGCGAAGGCCCCGGGGGCTCGCACCGAGGCGCTCATCTACTACTCGGGCCACTCGGACGAAGAGGGCCTGCTGCTGCACAAGGACCGCTTCGGCTACCGCGAGCTGCGTCAGGCGCTGGAGCAGCTCCCCGCCGACGTGCGCATCGCCATCCTCGACTCGTGCGCCTCCGGCACGCTGGCGCGCCAGAAGGGCGGCGTGCGCCGTCCCGCCTTCCTCGTCGACACGTCCTCCGCCGTGCGCGGCCACGCCATCCTCACGTCCTCCTCCGAGGACGAGGTGTCGCAGGAGTCCGACCGCATCGGCGGCTCGTTCTTCACGCACAACCTGGTGTCGGGCCTGCGCGGCGCCGCCGACTCCACGGGCGACGGGCGCGTCACGCTCCACGAGGCCTACCAGTTCGCCTTCCACGAGACGCTCGCGCGCACCGAGCGCACGCGCGCCGGCGCCCAGCACCCCGCCTATGACATCGAGCTGGCCGGCACGGGCGAGCTGGTGATGACGGACCTGCGCACCACGTCGGCCGTGCTGGTGATGGGCGAGGGCGTCGAGGGACGCCTGTACGTCCGTGACGAGCCCGGACGTCTGGTGGTGGAGCTCAACAAGCTGGCGGGCCGCGCCACGGAGCTGGGCCTGCAGCCCGGTCGCTACACGGTGATGCGCGAGTCGCGCGGCGCCAGCTCCCAGGCCGCGCTGGTGGTGGGCGAAGGCGGGCGCACGGTGCTCGCCGACACCGCCTTCGTGCCGATGGCGGGCGAGCTGACCGCGATGCGCGGCGGCGCTCCCGTCGCGGGCGCGGGCTCGCAGCCGATGGTGACGCCGGTGGACCGCGCGGGGCACACCTACCGCTTCCTGAACCTGGGGCTCGCTCCGAAGCTCCAGACCAACGACCTCTTCGGCGCGAATGGCGAGGTGGACAACGCCCTCTCCGTGTCGCTGGGTGTGGCGAGCCTGGGACGGCTGGATGGCTTCGCGATGGCGCTGGGGGCGAACTGGAACTCGGACTCCATCCGCGGCGTGCAGACGGCCATCGGCGGCAACGTGGTGCGCGGCGAGGTGGACGGCATGCAGCTCGCCGTGGGCGGCAACTGGGCCAGTGGGCCGGTGGGCGGCATGCAGCTCGCCGTGGGCGTCAACGTCGCGCGGCAGGGCGGAACGCTGGGCCAGCTCGCGGTGGGCGCCAACGTGTCCAGCACGTCGATGTCCGGCACGCAGATGGCGGTGGGTTCCAGTTGGGTGGATGGCGATTTCGAGGGTTACCAGGCCGCGGTGGGCCTCAGCATGGTGCGCGGCAAGATGTCCGGCGTGCAGATGTCGGTGGGCATGAACTGGGCCGATTCGGCGCGCGGCGCGCAGCTGTCGCTCATCAACATGGGCGGTGACGTGGACGGCATGCAGCTGGGCCTCATCAACGTCGCGGGGAAGATGAACGGCGTGCAGCTGGGCCTCATCAACGTGGTGAAGGACCTGGAATCCGGCGTCCCGGTGGGCCTCTTGAACATCGTGAGCAACGGCCAGTTCCACGTCGAGGCGTACGGCAGCGACGTCAACTACGCCAACGTCGCGCTCAAGGTCGGCAGCCGCTACCTGTACACCACGCTCGTCGTCGGCATGGGCTCCACGGCGAACGCGCGCGGCCCCAGCCACTGGACGACGGGTGTGGGCATCGGCGGCCACGTGCCGCTGACCGAGCGCTTCTTCTTCGACGTGGACGTGGTGACGAACAACATCCACGAGTGGGGTGGCGCGTTCGAGGGCAACCGGCTGCTGCACCAGGCCCGGCTGATGGCGGGCTTCCAGCTGGCCTCCCGTTTCGCCATCATCGCCGGCCCTACCTTCAACGTCATGCACACCACGGACGGTGAACCCGTGACGTCGCTCAGCCAGTTCTCCAAGACCTCCGACCGGGACGTCCTGTTCTGGCCTGGAGTCCAGGTAGGTCTGCGTCTCTGATGGACGGTGTCCGGAGTGGAGCGGATGGCTCCCATCAGCCGGACGAAATCGAAGCCCCCCAGAACGCCTTTCCAGCCGGTGCTTACCGGTGAGAGGCTGGCCGAACGGCCGTTGGATGGCCGGGCAATCCTTGCCCTGGGGGCACGATGTCCAAGTTGCTGTTCGCGGCATTCAACGAGGGCGCCAAGCTCTCGATGACCGGCCAACACGAAGCCGCGATCTCCGCCTTCGACAAGGTCCTCGCCGTGGACCCCAAGCACTTCCCGGCCCTCACCGCGCGGGGCTCCTCGCTCGCACGGCTGGGCCGCACCGAAGAAGCCCTGCGCTGCTTCGAGCGCGCCATCGACGTGGACCCGTCCGCCGCGGACCCGCATCGCGACGCCGCCCTCTGTCAGCTGGAGCTGGGAGAGCCGGAGGCCGCCGCGCAGCTGATGGAGCGCGCCATCCAGCTCAACGCGGACCCTGGCTACCGCGAGGCCTCCGCCATCGAAGTCTATGAGCGGGGCAACGCGCTGCTCACCCGGGGCCCTCGGCGCCCGGACAAGGCGCGCTACCGGCAGGCCCGCCACACCTTCGAGCTGGCCCTGGAGCTGTCTCCCGCCTACGTCGAGGCCGCCAAGGCCCTGGCCGACGTGTGGGAGCACCTGGGCGACACCGCCCAGCGAGACCACTACGCCCAGCTCGCCCTGCGCCTGCGGCCCGTGGGGGGCTGAGCGAGCGACGGAACAGGGGGCCGCGCGCCCCGACGCGCGCTCATCCCCGTCCTCGAAGGGATGGCGCCCTTCGTGGACGCATTGCTCCGCTCCCGATGTTACCCATCCGCGCGGGCATTCCGCGCTACAATTCCAGATTAATACGAAAACACTGCCCGGAGAATCCAGAAGATGATTGTCATGCTCGAGCCGGACTCCCCCGAGTCCGTGGTGTCCGCCGTCCTCCAAGCCGCCTCTCAGTACAAGGGCGTGACGCCTCGGCCTCACGTCATGGAGGGCGCGGAGTACACCGTGACGGAGGTGTACCTGCTGGGCCCCACCGCGCAGATTCCCACGGAGGTCTTCGAGCAGATTCCGGGCGTGCGGCAGGTGGTGCGCGTCTCGCAGAAGTACCGCGTCATCGGCCGGCACAAGGGCCAGCGGGCGTCCACGGGCTTCGACTACAACGGCGTGACGTTCGACGAGCGCTCGGTGCAGTTGTTCGCCGGCCTGTGCGCGGTGGACACGAAGGAGAACGTGGATTCGATGATGGCGGCGCTCGCGCGCTGCGACATCCGCACCACGCGCATGGGGGCGTACAAGCCGCGCACCAACCCGTACGAGTTCCAGGGGCTGGGTGCCGCGTGCCTTCCGTGGGTGTTCGAGTCCGCGGGCAAGCACGGCATCAAGGTCGTCGCCATGGAGGTGACGCACCCCCGGCACATCGACGAGATTCGCGACGCGCTGGAGCGCTCGGGCAACGCCACGGGCGTCATGCTCCAGGTGGGCACGCGCAACGCGCAGAACTTCGAACTGCTCAAGTCCATTGGCCAGCAGCGCGTCTTCCCCGTGCTCTTCAAGCGCGGCATGGGGATTACGTTGGAGGAGTCCCTCAACGCGTGCGAGTACATCGCGAGCGAGGGCAACCCCAAGATTGTCTTCTGCCTCCGCGGCGTGAAGACGCACCTGGGTGACCCGCACCGCAACATGGTGGACTTCGCCCACGTGCCGGTGGTGCGCCGGCTCACACGCATGCCCGTGTGCGTGGATCCGTCGCACGCCATTGGCCGCGCGGACGCGCCGCCGGACGGCCTGCCGGACATCTTCCACTCCATTGGCCAGGGCCTCATCGCGGGCGCGTCCATGGTGCTGGTGGACTTCCACCCGCACCCGGAAGCGGCCCTGTGCGACGGCCCGCAGGCGCTGCGACTGGAGCAGCTCGCGTCGCTCCAGCGCTACACGCAGATCGTCCGCGAGGCGTACCTGTCCGTCGTGAAGAACGGCGACGGCAGCCAGCTCATCCCGGCGTAGCGGCTCAGGCCACGCCGTAGCTGCCGAGGACCCGTAGGGTGATGCAGGCCGCCTGTGCGGCCTCCACCGCTTCACGCACCCGCGGGTCCTCCAGCGCGCCGTCCACGTCCAGGCACCACACGTACTCCCACGCGCGGCGCTGGGGCCGGGACTCCAGGCGGGACACTTCCAGTCCCCGTCCGGAGAAGGCCCCCAGCACGCGGTACAGCGCGCCGGGCTCGTTCTGGACGGTGAAGGCCAGCGCCGTCTTGCGCCGCTTCCACGCGCGCGGCGGCGCGACGCCCACCGTGACGAAGCGCGTGTGGTTGTCGGGCGAGTCCTCCACGCCTTCTTCCAGCACCGTCAGTCCGTACAGCTCCGCGGAGACGCGGCTGGCGATGGCGGCCGTGCGCGGCGGGGCCTGCTCGGCGACCTTGCGCGCGGCGACGGCGGTGTTGGCCTCCGCCACGGGCTGGATGCCGCGCCGTCGCAGGTAGCCCGCGCACTGCGCCAGTGCCTGGGGATGTGACAGGGCCCGCTCGACGTCCTCCAGCACGAGGCCCGGCGGCGCGACGAGGCAGTGGTGGATGCGCAGCGACAGCTCGCTGGAGATCTGCAGGTCATGCTCCAGCAGCAGGTCCACGTTCTCCACCACGGGCCCGCCCAGCGAACTCTCCACGGGGAGCACGCCTGCCTCCACGCGGCCCTCCGCCACCGCCTCGAAGACGGCGCGGAAGGTGGGGCAGGGGATGGCCTCCACGTCCGGTCCGTAGAGCGCGCGCAGCGCCTCTTCTCCATACGCGCCGTGCTCTCCCTGGAAGCCGACGCGGCGCCTGGACTGCTCAGCCATGGCTCCCCTCGGCGCGGCCATACGTCCCCAGCACGCGCAGGAAGGAGGTCAGCGGTCGGATGTCCTCCAGCGCGGCCGTCAGCGGCGCGGAGGCCGCGTGCCCCTCCACGTCCACGTAGAAGCGGTACTGCCACGGGCTGCCCGGAATGGGACGCGACTCCAGCTTGCTCAGATTGACGCCGCGCAGGGTGAGCCGCTGGAGCATCTCCCCCAGCGTGCCCGGCTTGTGCTCCAGCACCATCAGCAGCGACGTCTTACACGGCACGCCCGGGGCCAGCGGCGTGGCCTCGCGGCCCACCTCCACGAAGCGCGTGTAGTCGAACTCCGGCTGCAGCTCCCGCGCGAGCACCTCCAGGCCGAAGCGCTGCGCGGCCGTCTCGCTGGCGATGGCGGCGACGGTGGCGTCGTTGCGCTCACGCACCTTCTGCGCCGCGCCCCCTGTGTCCGCGTCCGGCACCGCGCGCGCCCACGGCAGCTTCTCACGCAGGAACGCCTCGCACTGGGCCAGGGCCTGCGGATGGGAAATCACCTCGCGCAGACCCTCCAGCTTCGCGCCCGGCAGGCCCAGCAGCCGATGGTCCACCTGACTCACCAGCTCCGCGGTGATGACCACGCCGCCCTCGGCGAGCAGGTCATACGTCTCGTTCATGCTGCCGGCGGTGGTGTTTTCAATCGGCAGCAGCGCCAGGTCCATCTCCCCGCGACGCAGCGCCTCCACCAGGTCGCGCGAGTGGTCGAACCCGGTGAGCAGCACGCCCCCGGCGCGGCCCGTATAGCGGCGACGCGCGGCCAGGTGACTGTACGAGCCTTCGACGCCCGGATACCCCACGCGCAGCGGGGTGGTGTCCAGCCGCGTGACGAGCGCCTGCTGGCGCGCGACGGACATGTCGATGACCAGCCGCCAGAAGCGCTCCACCTCGTGCGGGTCCAGGCCGTGCTCGGCGGCGCGGGTGCGGATGCGGCGCAGCAGGAGGTCCTCGCGACGCTGGTCCCTGAACGGCGCGGCCGTGGCCAGCTTGGAGCGGGCCACGTCATCGGCCAGGTCCATGCGGCGGCGGAGCGCGTCGAGGATCTCCTCGTCGATGTTCTCGATGGCGGTCCGCAGCGCGTCCAGGTCCAGCGGCGACGTCATCGCGCGGACTCCGCCAGGTTCCGGGACATGAGGTGGTGCGGTCCGATGCCCGGCAGCTCGAACGCGTCTCCATGCTGCACGAAGCCCAGCGAGCGATAGAAGCCCGAGGCCGTCGACCGCGCGTTGCACCACAGCTGCGTGCCCTTCTGTGTCACGGCGTGCTCCATGCAGGCCTTCAGCAGGGCCGCGCCCAGGCCCTGTCCCTGTCGTCCCTGCTCCACGGCCATGCCCCGCAGGCGCCAGGCGGTGATGGCCTTCAGCGCGTAAGGTGGCGGCTCCCGGTACAGGGAGGCCACTCCGAGCAGGCGGCCTTCCGCATACAGGCCCAGATGGAGGGTGTCCTTGTCGTCATCCCCTGGATAGACGACGGCCTCGGGAGGCTGGTGGGGGCGGAGGACGGCGCGGCGCAGCCCGCGGGTCTCGTCGGCTGGAATCCGGCGGATTTCTGATGAGCTCACGATTCGAGTATGCCGGTTTCCGACCTCGTGCGTCCTCATTCCGTGGAAGCCGACGAGGAGGTCGTTTCACCGTGAAGGGTACCGCCATCCTGGAGGAGCCTGGAAGCCCAGCGCGCGCCGTGGCCGCGTTGGATTTCGACGCGCTCCTGGAGGCGGAGCAGGGCGTGTTGCTGCGGCTGGCTCGGCGGTTGGTGTGGGATGGGGAGGAGGCGAGGGACCTGGTGCAGGCCGCCCTGGCTGATGCCTACGAGAAGCGTCATTTGCTGAGGGACGCGAAGGCCGGGCCCGCCTGGCTGCGCCGCATCCTGGTGTCGCGGGCCATGGGCCACTTGCGGCGGCGGCGCGTGTGGAACGTGCTGCGTGAAGCCCTGGACTGGGGGACGCCGCTGGACCTCTCTCCGGAGGAGCGTTTCGTCGGCGCCGAGCGGTGGCGGGCGTTGGGCCGCGCGGTGCGAGCGCTCCCCGCGCAGCAGTCCACGGCCTTCACCCTGCGCTACCTGGAAGGTTTGGAGCTGGACGCCGTCGCGGAGGCGATGGGCATTGGCCGGGGCACCGTCCGCATCCACTTGTATCGCGCACTCAAGAAGCTCAAGGCCGAACAGGCCCTGGAAGGAGACACGCCATGAGATGCCACGACGTGGCCACCGCCCTCCTGGAGTCCTCGCCACCGTGGCCTCCGGAAGCGCGGGTCCACCTGGAGGGCTGTGAGGACTGTCGCACGCTGGCCGCCGTGCATGCCTCGGCGTCCGGGCTGCGCCTGCCCCAGCCGCCGCCCCTGGCCCCCGTGCCTCGCGAGGCCGTGCTGCGGGAAGTGCGTCGCCGCAAGGTGCGCCGTCGCGCCGTCGCGGGGGTCGTCGCCTCCTTCTGTGTCGGTCTGGTGACGTGGCTGTCGGGCCCCGGGGCTCCGCCCTCACCAGGGGCCCCCGCGCTCCACGAGGCGCGGGTGGAAATGCCCGACGAGTCTGGCACCGCGCCGCATCCCGAGCTGGGCCTGCGTCGCGCCGAGGGGGCCGACGACGTCGACCTGGACTCCGTGGCCCGGGCCGTTCGCGCCGAGCGCGGCTCGCTGTCGTGGCTCGTCACGGAGGTGCGCGGCTACTCGCGCCGAGACGTGGTGTTCCGCGACGACACCTACAAACCTTTTGGGACGATGGCCGCGTGGCTGCGTCCCCCTGATTCCCGCGCGCTGGAAAACCCGCCGTTCCGAACGGCGGTCCTCCCACTCAATCCACAGGAGTCGTTGCCATGAAGAAGACACCCGTTGCCACGCTGCTCACGGCCGCGCTGGCCCCGCTGCTGCTGTCGCCCATGTCCGCCCTGGCCCAGCCGGAGGATGACTTCGTCCTCCACCGCCAGGGTCCTGGCGCCCCCATGATTCACCACGTGGGGCCCGGCGGAGGCGCGCTTCCTCCGGGACAGTTCCCCGCCGCCGCTCACGGTATCCCCCCGCACCTGGTGGAGAAGCTGGGTGTTCCGCGCGAGGTGGCCAAGCAGGTGCAGGAGCTGACGTTCGATGCCAACGAGGCCATCATCCCGCTGGAGGCGGACCTGAAGCGGGCGCAGCTCCAACTGGAGCGCCTGTTGAGCGCGGACTCCACCGACGAGAACGCCGTGCTCAAGCAGGTGGACGAGGTGGGCCGCGCGGAGACGGCGGTGCGCCGCAACCGCCTGGGGTTGATGGTGCGCATCAAGAAGCTGCTCGGCCCCGAGCTGTGGCGCAAGCTGGAGGCGGAGCTGGGCACGGTGCGCATCCAGAAGCGCATCGAGATTCGCAAGGGTCCTCCGGGTGACGGTGAGGCCGGAAGCCCCCCGCCGCCGCGCAAGCCGTAGCGTTCCGGACAGACGCGGGCCCATTCGACCTGCCCCTCCAAGGTGTCGCGGATGGGCCCGCGTATCCTGGGCGTCATGGCCAACCTTCCGGACCATGAGCGTCAGCTGGAGGAGGATGCCGCCCAGCTCCAGCGCCTGGGGTATGCGCAGCAGCTCTTGCGCGGCATGGGCGGCTTCTCCAACTTCGCCGTCTCCTTCTCCATCATCTCCATCCTCACCGGAGCGGTGACGCTCTACGGCCACGGGCTGCGCTTCGGCGGGCCCTTCGTCATGGGCGTGGGCTGGCCCCTGGTCGCGGTGATGACGCTGGCGGTGGCGGCGAGCCTCGCGCAGCTCGCGTCGTCGTTCCCCACCGCGGGCGCGCTCTACCACTGGGCCGCGATGCTGGGCGGCCCCCGGGTGGGCTTCTTCACCGCGTGGCTCAACACGCTGGGCCAGTTCGCAATCACCGCGGGCATCGACTACGGCCTGGCCGAGTTCCTCGCGGACATGCTCGGTTGGCCTCGCGAGCGCGCCTCGGTGCTGCCCCTCTACGCGGCCATCCTCCTGTCCCACGCGGTGCTCAACCACGTAGGCGTGCGCGTCGTCGCGTGGCTCAATGACTTCTCCGCCTGGTACCACGTCGCGGGCGTCGCGGTGCTCATCGGCGCGCTCGCGGTGTTCGCTCCGAAGCAGGACGCGGCCTTCCTGCTCACGCGCTTCAGCTCGGAGACGCCGTGGTACGCCTACGGCTTCCTCATTGGCCTCTTGCAGGCGCAGTGGACCTTCACGGGCTACGACGCCAGCGCGCACATCTCCGAGGAGACCCGAGACCCCACGCGCAACGCCCCCTGGGGCATCTTCCTGTCCGTGGCCGTCAGCGCCGTGGCGGGCTACCTGCTCCTGGGCGCGGTGACGCTGGCCATCCAGGACCTGCCGACGACGGCCGCCGCGGCCAATCCGTTCCTGTACGTGCTGACGCAGGCGCTGGGCCCCTCGCTCGGGGGCGCGCTGGTGTGGGTGGCCATTGGCGCCATGTGGTTCTGTGGACTGTCCTCGGTGACGTCCAACTCGCGCATGCTGTTCGCCTTCGCGCGCGACAACGGGCTGCCCGCGTCGAAGTGGCTGGCCCAGGTGTCGCCGCGCTTCCGGAGTCCCGCCGTGGCGGTCTGGGTGTCCGTGGCGGGCTCGGGACTGGTCGCCCTGTGGGCGGAGGCGTACGCGGCCATGGTGGCGCTGAGCACGCTGGCGCTCTACGCGTCCTACGCCTTGCCCGTCTGGGTGGGCTTGCGCGCCCGCCGCGCCGGCACGTGGTCCCACCGGGGGCCGTGGGACCTGGGCCGCGCGTCGCCGTGGGTCAACGGCGTGGCGCTGACGTGGAGCGCGGTGGTGATGGTGCTGTTCGTGCTGCCGCCCAACCAGCTCGCCGGCTACACGTTCGCCGGCGCGCTGGTGCTGCTGGGGCTCTACTGGGGCTTCTTCCAGCGCCACACCTTCACGGGGCCCCAGGTGACGCTGCTGAGGCCTCCCGCGTCCAGGGCTACTTCGGCAGCGCCGTCTTCCCCATCTTCAGGATGAGCTTGAAGTGCTCGGCGGTGACGGAGGCCACGCTGAGCCGGCTGCGGGTGATGAGCGGGAAGTCCTTCAGCGTGGCGGTGGCCTTGACGGTGGCCAGGTCCACGGCCTGCTTGAAGGGGAGGAGGGCCGCCACCTTCACGGAGGCCCAGTCCTCGTCGGGCGCCGTGGAGTCGGGACCCGCGGAGGTGAGCACCTTCGCAATGCCGACCACGGCCTTGCCTTCATTGGAGTGGTAGTAGAGGCAGAGGTCGCCGGGCTTCATCGCCCGCAGGTTGTTGCGCGCCTCGAAGCTGCGGATGCCCGTCCACTCCGTCTGCTTGTCCTTCTCGAGCTGCGCGTACGCGTAGACCGACGGCTCGCTCTTGATGAGCCAGTACTGGGGGTTCGCCATGGCGGCGCACCATAGAGCAGCACGGCCGCTAGTGCAGCCAACGCGACGGTGCGCCGGGACTCCCGGGCGATGTGCTCGAGTCGTCCACGCTCCCCGTCGTCACCCGCACCTCCAGCAGGGTGCGCTCGACGGACCGGAGCCCCGAGGCCAGGGCGAGCGCCACGCCCTTCGGGTCGTGGAACGTGGACCCACCCCCGGTGTTTCCCCCGGTCAGCGCGGACTCGAGCAGGGCGACCTCCTGCTCCCACAGGTCCGTGAGCAGCGGGTCCAGGCGGGGCAGGACGTCGAGCAGGGCCTCCGAGGACACGTGCAGCTCCTGGAGGATGCGCTCGACCTGCTCCTGTCGGGTCTCCACGAAGGCCGCCACCTTGGTCTCCGGGGTGGGCGCTCGCGCGACTGCCTGCTCTATCCGCGCGAAGGCATCACACCAGACCTGCCTCACCACCACCGCGAACAAGGCCTCCTTGCTCTCGAAGTGGCCGTGGACGCGCCCCGGCTCCAGGCCCGCGCGCCGGGCGATGTCCTCCAGCGAGGAGGCGGAGAAGCCGAGCCGGGCGAAGCTCTCCGTGGCGGCGGCGAGGATGGCGGTGCGGTGCTCGGTGCTCATGGTCTTGTTCGGGGTCTCGAGGGTGAGGACTGCAAACGGCTGTGCGTCGCGGGTGACTTCGATGCCACCCCCAGGGCCGACCTACTTCGAGCCGCTGCTCATGAGCGTGAGGAGGCGGTCCGCGAGCCTGAAGGTGATTTCCTGCTCCAGCGGGTCCATGGTTCCGATGAAGAAGCCCAGGCCCGTCTCGATGCGGTTCGCGATTTCGGCGTAGAGCGCGCGGCCCGCCGCCGTGAGCGTGTTGACCACGGTGCGCCGGTCGTCGGGATGCCGGGTTCGTGCGACCAGGCCCCGGTGCTCCAGCCGGTCCACCACGCCGGTGATGCTCTTGTCATTGATGTCCGCGAGCCGCGAAAGCTCACCGGTGTGCAGGGGCCCGTCGTAGCCCAGCCAGAGAATCACGTGGAACTGGGGCGAGCTGAGGTCCTCTTCCTGGCAGAGCTGGCTGATGGGGTCCCGGAGGACGGCCCGTGCCCGGTTGAAGCTCATCAGCTTCTGCAGAAGGCTGGCCCCCAGCTCGCGCTGCGCGGGGGTGCACTTGAGCGGGGAGGGTGTCGCCTTCTTCGCGCCCTTCTTCGTCCGGACCATGCCCGGCGAGAAATACACCACATCACGGATACTCCGCAATGTGGGCTGACCACGCCGTGACGGACGGGGCGACCGGGAGCGCCGAACACCGGGCTGGCGAGGGGCCCCCCCAGCCGTTACCAACCGCCGCCTAATTCGAGAGGGAACGAATGGACCTGGATCTGAAGAACAAGGTTGCGCTGGTGAGCGGCTCCACGGCGGGCATTGGCCTGTCCATCGTGGAGGCCCTGGCCCGGGAGGGCGCGGAGGTCATCGTCAATGGACGCACGAAGGAGCGCGTGGACGCGGCCATCGCGGAGGTCCGCCGCAAGCAGCCGGACGCGAAGCTGCGCGGAGTTCCGGGAGACCTGGGCACGAGCGAGGGCGCGGCGCTGATGGTCAAGGCCGTTCCCCATGTGGACATCCTGGTCAACAACCTGGGCGTGTTCGAGCCCAAGCCCTTCGAGGCCATCTCCGACGAGGACTGGCTGAACATCTTCGACGTGAACGTGATGAGCGGCGTGCGGCTCAGCCGGCACTACCTCAAGGGCATGCGCGAGAAGAACTGGGGCCGCATCGTCTTCATCTCCAGCGAGTCCGGTGTGCAGATTCCCGTGGAGATGATTCACTACGGCGTCACGAAGACGGCGCAGATTGCCCTGGCGCGCGGAATCGCGGAGGGCCTGTCCGGGACGAACATCACCTCGAACTCCATCCTCCCCGGGCCCACTCGCTCCGAAGGCGTGGAGGAGTTCCTCAAGAGCCTGTCGAAGCAGCAGGGCGTGGACGTGGCCACGGTGGAGCGCGAGTTCTTCAAGAGCGCGCGGCCGTCGTCGCTGCTCCAGCGCTTCGCGCGCACGGACGAGGTCGCCTCGCTGGTGGCCTTCGTGTGCAGCCCGCAGGCGTCGGGCATCAACGGCTCGGCGCTGCGCGTGGATGGCGGAGTGGTGCGCGCCATTCCTTGAGTGCGACCCCTGACGGGGTTGACGTCTGAAAAACAAAAGGCCCGATGTCCTCGCGGGCATCGGGCCTTGTACTGATATCTCGTGTCGAGGCGTCAGGCCTGGTTCGCCATGCCTCGCGTCGTGTCCTCGGCCGTCTTGCCGCTCAACAGCGCGCTGCTCGCGTAGAGGGCCAGCCCCATCACCCCGAGCGCCGCCGCTTCCGTCTGGGCCGCGAAGGCGACGCCCATCCACGTCATCACTCCGGTTCCCATCGCGAACGCCGCCGCCACCGCCCCCGCTGCCTTCCTCATCCGCTCGCTCCCTGTCTGCCGGGCCCAGGGGCCCGTTGTGGAACCAAAACTCCTCTCCCTCAACAGACTTCAATTCGCGTGCCGCGCACACACGGTGCGGAATGAGAAGCCACGTGCCCCGCAGTGGGAAAATGTCTTCCATCAACAGGAGGGAGACTGTCGAAAACACCGGGCCATCCCCCCGTCCGATGCCAGTAATTCTTCCCGGACCGCGGGAGGTCGAATCGCTGGGCATTTCGTAACCCACGACGATCCATGGGTTTTCCCTCCCAGGGCTGCATGGCACACCCGCTGCTATGGCAACCGCGCCGGGTAGGACGGGACGAGTTCCGCGGGTGCGGGACTCCAAGAGACATCCGCAGCGACGAGGGAGAGGACGATGGGCAAGACGAGCGCGGGGTTCTGGACGGTGTTGGGGGTGATGCTCCTGGGCGGGTGTGCGCACCAGCCTGCGGTGAAGGTGGACAACGCCGAGCAGCCTTACCGCATTGGACGGGAGGATGTGCTGGACGTCGCGGTGTGGCGCGACGCGGAGCTGTCTCGCACGCTGCCGGTTCGCCCCGACGGCTACATCTCCATGCCGATGGTGGGCGAGGTGCTGGCCGCGGGCAAGACGCCGACGGAGCTGGCCGAGGCGTTGAAGAGCAGCTTCCAGCCGTATGTGCAGGAGCCGCGCGTGACTGTGATTGTCCGCGAGGTCAACAGCAGCCGCGTGTTCGTCACCGGCGAAGTCACGCATCCGGGCGCCTATCCGCTGCGCGGCCGCGTGTCGCTCATCCAGGCCATCGCCCTGGCGGGCGGCTTCACCGACTTCGCCAACTCGGATGGCATCGTCGTCATCCGCAGCGACGGCAACGGCGGGCAGATTCCGGTGCGCTACAGCGACCTCATCTCTCCCGACGGGAGCCAGGACGTCATGCTTCGGCCCGGTGACACCATCGTCGTGCCGTGAAGCGTCGTCGGAAGTCGAGTGAGGGGTCCATGGACGGTGGGTGGCGTAGGCGAGGGAGGACGACGGTGAAGGGCGACTGGAAGAAGTGGCTGCTGACGGGCCTCATGCTCACCGCGCCGGCCGTACCGGCGGCGACCGTGTGGGAGCCTCGGCTGAGAATCGCCGCCGAGGAACGCTACGACGACGACCTGCGCCTGGGCGCGGGCGCCACGGGCGGCCAGCTGATGACGAAGCTGTCGCCGCGCCTGGGGGTCGAGGGCAGGGACGAACGGCTGAACCTCAACGGCTACTACGGCGCGGACGTGCTGATGCGGCACGGCTCCGGCAAGGTGACGTTGGACCACCGCGGGGCACTGGAGCTGCGGCACCTGTTGTCGCGGCGGCTCCGGGTGGACACGAACGTGCGCGTCTTCCGCGTCACGGACCCCACCTCGCTGCCTCGCGATGGTCTGGCCCGCTCGACGTCACCCACGTTCTTCACGCAGGCCCGGTTGGGACTCACCGCGCGCGCGTCGGAGCGGGTGGACGTGCGCGTGGGTTACGGAATCGAAGTGGTGCGCATCCTCGAGAGCGGCCAGGAGCCGGGCTATGCCCACACGCCGTCCCTGGAGGTGATGTACCGCACCACGCGCCGGCTGA
Organism: Myxococcus sp. CA051A; assembly: GCF_013336705.1. Taxonomy (NCBI): domain Bacteria; kingdom Pseudomonadati; phylum Myxococcota; class Myxococcia; order Myxococcales; family Myxococcaceae; genus Myxococcus; species Myxococcus sp. CA051A. The sequence continues at coordinate 61,520 of NZ_JABUMS010000021.1, forward strand.
CCCTGGGCGTGGAGTACCGCTACCAGGGCTTCTATTACGACAACTCCCTGTCCCAGGCGCATGGCGTGGCGGGCACGTTGCGCTATCGCCTGACGCGGCCCACCACGCTCATCGTTCGCGGTGGACCGGTGCGCTACCTGGCGCCGGACGGGCAGGAGGGCGGGTGGGTTCCTCGCGTGAATGTGGAGCTGGCGCGCGAGGGTGAGCTGTTCGACCTGGGCTTCGCCGTGGGGCACGACCTGGTCGGCGCCAGCGGTTTCGCCACCGCGCTGTGGGCGGACTACGCGTCGCTGATGCTGGCGCGGCGGTTCGACCACCAGTTCTCGGCGTTTGGAGCGGCCAGCTTCTTCCGCAACGGGCGAGCGCCCTCGCGGGACTGGACGACGTTTGGCAGCACCCCCCTGGTTTCCCAGGGGTACGCGGTAGGTGCAGGGGTGGAGTACCGCTTCAGCCGCCAGGTGGCGGCTCAGGGAGCGGTGGACCGGATTGCCCAGGTGGGCGTGGCGGAGTCGGCGGGCGCTGCGGGAGATCTGACGCGCAACGTTTTCGCTGTCCGTCTCATCGTGACGGCGTGGTGACAACACGTGAGTGGGTTGGTGGAGGAGCGGATCATGGAGCGTGGGATGACGGCGGACCAGCTGTTGGCCTCTCTCTGGCGCCGCAAGGCGTTGGTGGGAGCCATCACAGCAGCGGTATTCGCGGTGGGAGCGGCCATCGTGATGACGCGGCCGAGCATGTACGAAGCGTCGGCGGTGGTCCGCGTGGAGCCGCAGCGGCCAGGGGAGGAAATGGTGCAGCGCACGGTGAGCGAGCTCATCGAGCAAAGGCTGCTCACGGTGCGCCAGGAGCTCATGGCACGCCCCGTGCTCCAGAAGGCCATCGAGGAAATGAACCTCTATCCGGACATCGTGTCCGAGAAGGGCATGGAGACGGCGGTTGCGCAGATGCGCAAGGACCTGCAGGTGCGCGTGGAGGGTGAGACGGCGTTCGAAATCACCTACACCAACCGCGACCCGCAGGTGGCCGCGCAGGTGGCCAACCGGCTGCCGACCATCTTCTCCGAGGAGACGCTGAAGCTGCGCCAGGCGCAGGCGGCGCGTGCCACGGACCTCTTCACCGAGGAAATGGGCAGCATGGGCAAGGCGGTCTCCAACTGGGAGCGAAAGATTTCCCAGTTCAAGGTGGACCACCTGGGCGAGCTGCCCGAGCAGATGGAGATGAACATGCGAGGGCTCGAGCGCGTGTCGCACGAGCTGCAGACGAAGTCGGAGGAGCTGCGCGTGGCGGAAGCGCGCCGTTCGGACCTGGCGCGGGCTCGCAACGCGGTGGACAGCGAGGCCGGTCGCCTGGAGTCGGCGGAGAGCGGGCTGACGCGGGCCCTGGTGAATGCACGGACGACGTGGACGGAGGACCACCCGGAGATCAAGCGCATGCAGTCCGAACTGGACGGGATGACGACGCGCCGCAAGGAGGCCGAAGGCCGCCTGTGGGCGGAGCGTGCCGAGCGCGGCCGGGTGGTGGGGCTCATCGAGGCCATCCAGAAGGACATCGTCGACCTGCAGGGCAAGGCGGAGGCGTACCAGGCCCGGCTGAACAACACGCCGAAGTGGGCGCACGAGCTGGGGGTGATGAACCGCGACTACGAAATCGCGCGCACCAAGTACCAGAGCGTGGTGAGCCGCAAGGTGGAGGCGGAGATTGCCCAGGAGCTGGAGGCCAAGAGCTCCAAGAGCCTGTTCAACGTCATCTCCCCCGCGGGCGTGCCGGTGACGGCGGCGAGGCCGGACCGGATGACGGGGCTGGTGATTGCCCTGCTGGTGGCGCTGGGCCTGGGCATCCTCACGGGCGCGGTGCTGGAGATGCGTGACGACAGCCTGCGCGATGGCTCGGAAGTGCGCCAGCGCCTGACGCTGCCGGTGTTGGCGGTGGTGCCGGACATGCAGGGCAAGACGGAGCGGCGCGTGCTGATGCCGTCCCAGGGCGGACGCAACAACGTGTCCTCCCCCACCTCTTTGAACTGACACCCAAAGGAAAGGACGGAAACCGAACATGGACCAGACGATGGAGCGGGCGGGCAACTTCCTCCCGCGGGTGGATGAGAACTCGACGAACCCGAACGCGGTGGACCGGCGGGTGGTGACGCTGACCGCGCCGGCCTCGGCGGCGGCGGAGCAGTACCGCAGCCTGTATTACCGGCTGGAGCGGATGCGGGAGCTGCGCCCCATGAAGGTGGTGGCGCTGACCTCCGCGATGCCCGGCGAGGGCAAGACGGTGACGAGCGTCAACCTGGCGATGGCGGCGGCCCGGGCGAATCCGGACCGGCGCATCCTGCTGGTGGACGCGGACCTGCGGCGCGGCGGTGTGGCGGCCACGCTGGGGGTGCGCAACAAGACGGGCCTGGCGGAGCTGTTGTCCGGCGAGGTGGAGGTGCGGGACGTGGTGCGTCGCTTCGCGGCCACGCGCCTGGCCCTCATCCCCGCCGGCACCGCGCCGGAGGAGCCCTCGCAGGTGCTGGCCAGCCCTCGGATGAAGCAGTTCCTCAAGGCGGTGCGTGAGGGCTTCGACGAGGTGTACATCGACCTGCCGCCGACGCTGCCGTTCGCGGACGCGGCCATCCTGGGGCACCAGGTGGACGGGGTGCTGATGGTCATCCGCGCCAACGTGACGCCGGGCAAGACGGTGCACCAGGCGGTGGAGCAGCTGGCCGGCGCGCCCGTGTTGGGGTGCGTGCTCAACGGCGCGGAGGTGCATGCGACGCCGTACCTGAAGAACTACGAGAAGCAGAAGTAGAGGGCGGTAGCCTCCGCCCCGCGTCCCGGTGACGGGAGTGGGGCGGAGGTGACGAGTCGAGGGGGCGGGTCGTGAGTCGGGCGGGTTGGTTGGAGGGGCACGTGCTCCGGGTTTTTCACCACTATTTTTCTGCCAAGAAGCTGACGTTCTTCCTCGCCGAGAGCTCGGCGATCGCACTGGCCTGCGTGATGGGCGCGGCGGCCTGTGCGGCACTCTTCGCGCCTGCTGGGACACGGCCGCCGCTCACGGCGCTGTGGCCCACGCTGCTGGGCCTGGGCGCGGCCTTCGTGGTCACGTTCCAGTTCACGCTGTACCTGTTGGATTTGTATGACTTGCGCGTCGCCGCGGAGGACCGGGCGCGGGGCTACCGCTTCCTGAAGGCCGCGGGTGTCACGGCGATGGTGACCGGTGGGGTGATGCTGGTGGCCCCGCTGGTGCTGCCCGTCGCGCTGCCTCCTGGCGCGCTGCTCGGTGGAGCCATGGGGGCGCTGGCGGGCACGCTGGTCGTCCGGGTGTCCATTCGCGCGCTGGTGGGGGCGCCGCACGCGGTGCTCATCGTCGGTGATGGCCTCAAGGCCCGCGCGGTGGCGACCGCCATCGAAGCGGGCGGCGAGGGCAGCTACCGCGTCGTCGCGCTGGTGGACCCACGCACCACGGAGGAACCCCTGGAGCAGATGGCGGCCCGCATGGGCGCGGCATATGTCGTGCAGGCTGCTGACGACATGCGCGGGGCCAACTGGGTGGACTCACTGCTGAGCTGTCGGCTGCAAGGCCGCCGCGTTTATGACGCGACGGGCTTCTGCGAGCGGGTGCTGCGGCGGATTCCGGTGCAGTTCCTCCGGGCGAGCGACTTCGCCTTCGCGGACGAGCTGACGGTGTCTCCGTTGCGGCGGGCGCTGAAGCGGGCCTTCGACCTGGCGGTGGCGTCGCTGCTCCTGGCGTTGTCGGCACCCTTCCTGCTTCTGGTGGCGGTGGCCATCAAGCTGGATTCGAAGGGGCCTGTCTTCTACCGACAGGAGCGCACGGGGCTGGGAGGCGTGACGTACTACCTGTGGAAGTTCCGCAGCATGCGGACGGACGCGGAGAAGAACGGCGCGGTGTGGGCTCGTGCGAACGATGACCGTGTCACCCGGGTGGGCAAGTTCATCCGGCGCACGCGAATCGACGAGATTCCCCAGGTGTTCAACGTGTTGATGGGGGAGATGAGCTTCGTGGGTCCGCGTCCGGAGCGGCCCGTGTTTGTCGAGCAACTCAAGCAGCAGATTCCCTTCTACGGACTGCGTGAGGCAGTGAAGCCGGGCCTGACGGGCTGGGCCCAGATTCGCTACCCCTACGGAGCCTCCGTGGAGGATGCGCGCAACAAGCTGGAGTTCGACCTGTACTACGTGAAGAACGGCTCGCTGTTCCTGGACGTGGGCATCATTTTCCACACCGTGAGGCATGTTTTGCTCGGGCGTGGAGCTCGGTAGGCACACCTCTCGTCGGCCTTCCCTCGAGGGAGGGAAGGTCGGGCGGGGACTCGCCAGGGGTGGCGGGTTTGGGCGTCGTGGATGGGGGTTGGGTCATGGTGGGGATGGACATGGATTCGCAGCTCCCGGAGTCGTGGGAGGAAGCCCGTGCTCGCAGGGAGCGTGAGCGTGAACGGGAGACGGACCGCAACGAGCTGATGCAGCCGCACCTGCAGCGGCCCACGCGCATCGTCGCCATTGGCGGCGGCACGGGGTTGCCCATGGTGCTGCGCGGCCTGGCGAAGCGCGCGGCGCCCAAGCCGGGCGACCCGGGCGTGGACATCACCGCCGTGGTGGCGATGAGCGACGACGGGGGCAGCTCCGGCCGCCTGCGCCGGCTGCACGGCGCGCTGCCTCCGGGTGACATCCGAAATTGTCTGGTGGCGCTGGCCGGAGGGCGAAGCGCGCTGAAGGAAGTGTTCCAGTTCCGCTTCGGTGGGGCGCGGGGGTTGGCCGGTCACGCGGTGGGCAACCTGCTCATCGCCGCGCTGGCGGAGCTCAAGGGCGACTTCATGGAGGCGGTGCGCATGTCCGGCGAGCTGCTGGGCGCGCGCGGCACGGTGCTGCCGTCCACGCTGGCCTCCGTGCAACTGGTGGCGCAGATGCATGACGACACGGAGGTCGTCGGCGAGCGCAACATCTGCCGGGCGCAGGGGAGGGTGCGCAAGGTGACGCTCAGCCCGCGCTCGCCGCCTCCGGTGGAGGGCCTGCTGGAGGCCATCTACACCGCGGACCTGGTGGCGATTGGCCCGGGCTCGCTGTACTCGAGCCTCTTGCCCAATCTGCTGGTGGACGGCGTGGCCCAGGCGCTGAAGGAGACGCGCGCGCTCAAGGTCATGGTGGCCAACCTGATGACGCAGCCGGGGGAGACGGACGGCATGTCGTGCCTGGACCACGTGCAGGCGGTGCGAGAGCACGTGGGCCCCGTGCTGGACGCGGTGCTGGTGAACGGCACGCTGCCGGCGCCGGACGCCATGCGGCGGTACGGGCGGCGGGGCTCGTTCCCCGTCGACGTGGACACTCGCGAGCTCATCGCCGCGGGGGTGGTGCCGGTGCGGGCCGACCTCCTCAAGGATGGGTCGAGGATCCGACACGACAGCCGCAAGGTCGCCGCCTGCCTGTTGAAGATGGCGCGCAGCGGCTTGTAGCCACGCCTTCCCATCACCACCTTGGGCGCCCGAACATGGAAGCAACCCTGAGCAACCCCGGGCCGCGCGTCGTCGAAGTCGACGACCGTGCGGCCTTCATGGCCCTGGAGTCGGAGTGGAACGCGCTGGTGGAGGCGACGTCCGGCGAGGTGTTCTACCGGCACGAGTTCCTGCGCATCTGGCTGGACAACTTTGCCCCCGGCGCGCGCCTGCGCGTGCTGACGCTGCGGGACGCGGATGGCCAGCTGAGCGCGGCGCTGCCGCTGTGGGAGGAGCGCACCACGCTGTACGGCGTGCCGGTGCGTCAGCTCTCCGGCGCGGCCAATGCGCACTCGTGTCGCTTTGACCTGCTGGCCCGCGAGCCGGAGGTCGCCGCGGCCCTGTTCCTCTCGCACCTGCGACGGCGGGGCGGGTGGGACGTGCTGCGTTTGACAGACGTGCCGGATGGGGGCTCGGCGTGGCGACTGCACGCGGCGGCCCGCAGCGCGGACATGCCCGTGGGGGCGTGGGAGTCGCTCCAGTCTCCGTACATTCCGCTGCCCGCCACGCGGGAGAAGTACCAGGCGTCGCTTCAGGCGAAGTTCAAGGCGAACTGCCGGCGTCGGCGTCGCAAGCTGGAGGAGAAGGGCCGCGTCACCTTCGAGCGGGTGGAGGGCGGGCTCGATTTGGAGCGCACGCTGGAGGACGGCTTCCTGCTGGAGCAGAGCGGCTGGAAGGGCGAGCGCGGCACGGCCATGGCGCAGGACGCGGCGACGCGCGGCTTCTACACGGAGCTGGGGCGCGACGCGGCCTACCGCAAGAAGCTGGCGCTGTACTTCCTGCGGCTGGATGGCCGGCCGGTGGCCTTCCACTACGGCCTGGAAGACGGCGGGCGCTACTTCCTCTTGAAGCCTGGCTACGACGAGGCGCTGCGCGAGTGCAGCCCGGGCCAGCTCCTGATGGAGGAAGTGGTGGGAGCCTGCATCGACCGGGGCCTGCGCGAGTTCGATTTCCTGGGGCCGGACATGGTGTGGAAGCGCGACTGGACCGACCAGGTCCGGCGCCACACGTGGCTCTACATCTTCAACGACTCCGCCTTCGGCCGGGCGCTGTGCGCGGCCAAGTTCCGGTGGAGCCCGGCGGTGAAAGAGGTGGTGGCGAAATGGAAGCGATGACTCCCCCGGGCAAGATGTTCGTGCCGTCCCTGCCCACGCTGTGGCCTGGCATGTTGCTGTCCAAGCCCCGGCCCGGAGCACTGCCGCCGTTCTCGTCCCCCAACGTCCGCTACTTCTACTTCGCCCGCAACGCCGTGTGGCTCACGGTGAAGATGCTGGGGTTGGACAAGGGCGAAGTCCTGATGCCGTCGTACCACCATGGCGTGGAGGTGGAGGCGCTGGTGGACGCGGGCGCCACGCCGCGGTTCTACCGGGTGGGCAGCCGGTGGGACGTGGACCTGGAGGACGTGGCGCGGCGCATCGGTCCGAAGACGAAGGCGCTGTACCTGACGCACTACGCGGGCTTCCCGGGCCCGGTGGAAGAGATGCGCAAGCTGGCGGACCAGCACGGGCTGGTGCTGATTGAGGACTGCGCGCTGTCGCTCCTGTCGTCGGATGGCTCGGTGCCGCTCGGGACGACGGGGGACGTGGGCATCTACTGTCTTTACAAGACGCTGCCCGTGCCGAACGGTGGCGCGCTGGTGGTGAACGGGCCGCGCTCCTACAGCCTGCCGGAGCCTCCGTCGCCGCCGTCCGCGTCGACCTTCAGTCACACGGTGTCCGCGCTGCTGCAGAACCTGGAGCTGCGCGGCGGAGTGGCGGGGCGCACGCTGCGGGGCTTCGTCCGCACGCTGGGGCACGGCACGGTGAAGGCGGCGAGCATCGAGCGCGTGGCCACGGGTACGCAGCACTTCGACCGCAAGCATGTGGACCTGGGCATGAGCCCGCTGACGAAGCGGATCGCCCTGGCGCAGGATTTGGAGTCCATCGTCGAGAAACGGCGACGCAACTACTTCTACCTGCTGGGCCGGCTGCGGGACGTGGTGCCGCCGCTGTTCAACCAGTTGCCGCCCGGCGCGTGTCCACTCTTCTTCCCGATGGTGGTGCAGGAGAAGGCGGAGGTGCTCGCGCGGCTGAGGGCGAAGGGCATCGATGCCATCGACTTCTGGAAGCGCTTCCATCCGGCGTGTGACGCGGGGGCGTTCCCCGAGGTGGCGCAGTTGCGGCGCAGCATCGTGGAGATTCCGTGTCACCAGGACCTGTCGCCGGAGGTGATGGCGGACGTGGCGCTGGTGGTGCGCGACGCGGTGCGAGCGGAGAAGCGGTCGAAGAAGCGCGCGGGATGAGTGGGTCTGCGGGGATGGGAGGGGCGGTTCTCCCCTCCGAGGAGGCGGGACGGTGATTCGCGAAGACGAGCTGAGGCAGGGGCCGCGCGCCGCGCAGCGGCTGGACGTGAGCGCCGTGGGCAGTCTGTCCGCGCTGGCGGGAATGCGCGCGGAGTGGGATTCGCTGCTGGATTCGAGCCACGCGGGGCCCTTCAATTCATGGGAGTGGTTGTATCCGTGGTGCCGGCGCATCGAACCGGGGCGGAGGCCCTTGGTCCTGACGGCGCGAGATGCGGCGGGGACGCTGGTGGGGCTGTTGCCGCTGGGGTTGGAGACGCGTCGGGTGACGGGTGCTCGGGTGCGGCGCCTGGGCTTCCTGGGCGAGACGCACGTGGGCAGTGACTACCTGGACGTCGTGGCCCGGAGGGGCGCGGAGCGCGAGGTTGCGGGGGCCTTCGCGCGGATGCTGGTGGCGCTGCGCGAGGAGTGGGACGTGCTGGATTTGACGGACCTGCGCGAGGACTCCGTCACGGTGGACGTTCTGCGCGCGGCCTTCTCCGGACAGGACGTGCGGCTGTCGGAGCGGTACGTGTGTCCGTACGACGTGTTGGACCCGCGCGAGCCGTTCGACGCGTTCCTCAAGCGCACGGGTCGGCGTGACAACTACCTGCGGCGGCGCAAGTGGCTGGAGAAGCAGGATGGCTACCGCATAGAGCGCACCGAGGCGCCGGGTGAGCTGGCCGGGCCGATGACGGACTTCTTCCGACTGCACTCGGCGCGGTGGGCGGAGGACGGTGGCTCGCAGGGCATCAAGGGCACGGGTGTGGAGTCGTTCCACCGGGACGCGACGCAATTGCTCGCGGAGCGGGGACGGCTGCGGCTGTACACGATGAAGGTGGGCGGCCGGGCCGTGGCTTCGGTGTACGGCATCGTGCACGGGGACCGCTTCGTGTACTTCCAGTCCGGGTATGACCCGGAGTGGCGCAACCGCAGCGTGGGCCTGGTGCTGGTGGGCGAGACGTTCAAGGACGCGATGGAGGCCGGGCTCACCGAGTACGACTTCCTGCGAGGCACCGAGACGTACAAGTCCGACTGGGTGTCGAAGCAGCGGCGCACGGTGTCCGTGCGCGTGCACAGCGGGACGCGCGCGGGGGCCTGGTTCACCCGGGCGGAGGAGCTGGCGCGCAAGGGGCGCAACGCGGCGAAGCAGGTGATGCCGGGCACGTGGGTGGAGAAGGTGCGCCGGTTCCGGCGTCGCCGTGCCGCGGTGGATTGAGGACGTCGCGGTGAGGCCAGGCGACCGGCATCGTGCGTAGGGCGAGGCCGGAGGCGGGCGTCCGATGCGAGCAGAAGAGGGCGGCGGCGTGAATGGCCGCGCGCCCTTTCGCTCGCGGCCTTTCGCTCAGGGCGTGCTGGTTGCGTCGGGCGGCATCGCGGCGACGTACGTGAAGCCCGACTCACTGGGGCTCTGCCAGGCCGCCTTGAAGTCCGCCCACGAGTAGACCTCCTCGCGGTTCTGATAGGGATTGTAGACGCGTACGTACGTCTGTCCCTGGGCGTTCTCGGTGATGTCGACCACGCTCACCCAGTGGGTGATGTCCTGGTCCGAGGTGCGCACCGACTCCAGCATTCCGTTGTCGGCGCCGTCGATGTTGACGAGGACCATCAATGCGCCGCCGTCGTCGAGGATGCGTTGCACGGCCTCGGGCGTGGGGTTCTGCGCGTGGTTGTTGTTGTACGTGTTGGTGGCGCTGAAGCTGCCGTCCAGGTCCGTCATGGTCGGGTCGTTCTCGGAGCCCGCCTGCTGACCGACGATTCTCCAGCCCTCGCTGGCCAGGAAGGTCTCCAGGTGGGTGGAGTTCGTCAGCATCTCGCCGTTGCTCAGGATGCCTCGGTAATCGGAGCCGAGGTTGGCGAAGCGGGTGAGGCCGTCCACGAGCTCCATCCCCATGACGGAGAGGGCGGACAGCTCTCCGCACAGGTTGCCGTGGGTGTAGTCCTTGCCCTCGCCGTTGAGGATGGCGCCGATGTTCAGGTACTGGGCGATGGGGTCTTGTCCCGCGGAGTGGTTCGCGGCCCACTCGCCGACGCTGCCTTCGCCCCAGGGCCACCCGCGTGAGGTGCCGATGAGAGGCGTCTCCGCCGCCACGCCGGTTTCAGGCAGGGGCCCGAAGTAGAGGGACATCTCTTCCTCGACCAGCGTGGCCCAGTGCTCTTCGGCCGTCGCGCGCTGCTCTTCCGGCGACAGCTCGCTCCAGTCCTCCGTCAGGGGTGGAGGAGACAGGGACGGGTCGCGAATCCACGCGGGGGCCATGTCCTCGACGTGCTGGCTCCAATTCTCACGGATGCCGTTCAGGACGCTCGCCTGGGCCGTGGCATCCAGATGGTGCCAGGCGCCGTGCAGCCATGGCGGAGGGCCGCCTTGTTCGAGCCAGGCGGGGACGGGGAGCGAGGTGCCCGTGTCCGCCACCACCATGTTCGCGATCTCCGGTGGAAGGTTCGCCCGGGCCAGCGCGGCCTCTCGTTCCGGGCCAGGGGGAGCGGAGAGAATCGTGTTCACCGTGCTCCCCGGCACGGAGCCCGCGATGGAGTACTCGGGGTGCTGCTTCAGCCAGGTCTCCGACGCGGTCCATTCGCGCGTCGTGGGGTCGTAGATGTTGTTGCCCTGGCGGATGACGACGTGGCCCGTGGTGCCCTCGGCGCCGGGGCGGCTGTCCTTCAGGAAGAGGACCTCCGAGCGTGCGCGGATGACGGCGGGCGCCAGCGACAGGAAGTCCGCGATCGCGTCCAGGCAGTTTACCCGGCCGTCCTTCGCGTTCTCGCTCGCGAGCGAGGTGCCGGGCGCGGAGGTTCCATCGGTCGCGAGGTCAGGGCCTCGCGTCTGGGGTTGCGCGGTCTTGAATGAGTCGGGCTTCTTGGCGTCCAGGCTCGCGGCCTGGGCGGCGAGCCTCGTGAGTTCTTCCAACATGCGCCGGGCCGCTTCTTCCGCCGCACGCCGCGCGGCTTCCTCCGCGGCACGACGGGCCTGCTCCGCCGCGACATTCGCGACGGGCGATGCGTCCTTCGAGATACGAGTCGACATGTCTCCCCCTCTTCAGTCACGGTGCTGCACTGCGGTCACGATGTAACACTGTGACGGCACGCGAAATCAACGGCTCGGGATGTTTCAGGGTGAGCAGGTGCGAGCGCTTCTCTTCCAGGGGCTCGCGGAACAGGATGCAGGAGGATGTCTGTCCCCGTCTTTCGTCGGCCCCGTTGTCAGCGCTGCAACCTCCCGCAGCACCTGTGCCTGTGCGCAGAGATTCCCCAGGTCGCGACGCGCACCCGCATCGTCCTGCTCCAGCACATCGTGGAGACATGGAAGAAGAGCAACACCGGGCGGGTGGCCGCGCTCGCGCTGTCGAACGCGAAGCTGCTCACCTACGGCGCGCCGGACGAGTCCTTCGACACGTCGGTCCTCTCCGAGCCGGGCACCTGGATGCTCTTCCCAGACGGTCCCTCCGCACCGCCGGATGCCCCCGCGCCCCGACAGCTCGTGGTGCTGGACGGGAGCTGGTCCCAGGCTCGGCGGATGTCTCAACGCATCCCCGTCCTCCGGACGCTTCCAAGACTCGTCCTCCCACCGCCCGAGTCCGGAATGCTCATGCTCCGCGCGCCCACGCATCCGTCCGGGATGTCCACCCTCGACGCGATAGCCCGCGCGGTGGCGATGCTGGAAGGACCCGAGGCGGCGGCGGCGCTGGAGCGACTGGCCGCGCTGCGAGTTCAGCGCATCGCCGAGTGCGGCACGCTCAACTGACTCCGCCGCACAGGGCCCGTCCACTCACGGACCCAGCTCGACAACTGTGTGGACCACGCGGGCTTCCAGAGTGGAAGCCCGGACCCATCACGGAACCGCGGCCACCTCGGAGCGCAGCTGGGCAATCGCGGGCAGGAGCTGCGGAGGCTGCATGTTGCGCGGCACCTCGACGGAGAACCGCTCGAAGTGCTCCAGCGCCTTGAGCTTGTCGTCGCGGCGCAGCGCGAGGCTGCCCAGGAAGATGAGCGCCTCCTGCGCGTCGGGCCACGTGTTGACCAGCTCGGTCAGCTCCGCCTCGGCGCCCTCCATGTCCCCTCGAGTGGCGCGCAGCACGCCCCGGTGCACGCGCAGCTCGACGTGGAACGGGTCCACCGCCAGGCCCTTGGCCGTCACCGTCGCGGCCTCGTCGAACTGCTGACGACGGATCAACTCGTGGCTGAGCATGGACGCGGAGTCCAGGTCGAACGGATTGGCCTCCAGCCGCGCGCGCGCCTCCTCCATCTCCGCGCCTTCCGGCTGCTGCGCGCCCATGCCGCCCTGCTGCGGCGCCTGACCCTGCCCGGGGGCGCCCGGAGGCATGCGGCCCGTGGCCTCCTGCCCGTCGGTGCGCGCCTGCTGCTCGGAGACGAGCAGGTAGCCCAGTCCTCCGAAGAACAGGACGATGCCGGCGCCCCACAGCGCGCCAGACAACTGCGGATTGCGCGCCGACCAGCCAGTGGGCGCGGGCGCCTGCTGCGTCCGGGCGCGCGGCTCCCCACTGGACGCCTTGCGCTTGAGGTGCTCGTCCTTGGCGCGAAAGGCCGCGGCGGCCTCGTGCTCCAGGCGGGACTTCTCCGCGGCGTACTGCTCGGCGGCCAGGTTGTGTTTGTCCGCCTCCAGGGTGCGCAGCTGGTCGATGAGCGACTGCGCGCGCTGGCCCAGGTCGTCGAGCACACCATCCTTGGGCTCGGGCGTGGTGAGCGCGCCCTTGCGACGCATGAAGAGCAGCCACGCGGCGGCGGCGATGAAGGCCACGGCGAGGACGATGATACCGGGCAACCAGTTGGTCGGCTGTTGCTGCATGGCTTAGCGCTCCAGCTCCCGGCGCACGGCCTGGAGGTAGGGGTCGGCGTCATCCGCCGCGGAAGGGGTGCCCGGAGTGGGGGCGGAAGGAGTGGCCGGCGTGGCCGCCGTGGCCTGCGGGGGCGGTCCTTGCTGGACCTGTCGCCAGATGACGAACCCGCCCACCATGAGGAGCGCGACGGGGCCCAGCCAGACGAACCAGTTGAAGCCCTCCGCCTTGGGCTCCAGCAGCACCCACTCTCCGTAACGCGACACGAAGAAGTCGACGACTTCCTGGTCGTTCTTCCCCTCGGAGACCAGCTCGCGGACCATGTCGAGCTGCGCGCGCGCCATGGAGGACGGGCTGTCGGAGATGGAGAGGCCCTGGCACACCGCGCAGCGCAACGTCTTGCCGAGCTGCTGGACGCGGACCTCGAGTTCGGGCGCGAGAGGCTCGCTCGCCGCCTGCTGGGGCGCGAACTGGCCGGTGATGAGGCCGAATGCAAGGGTCAGGGAAAGCAGGGCGGCGGTCATCGGAACTCCCGGGAGCCGTCTCTACCTAGCTCTACCGGGCCCGTGTTGGACAGTGAAACCTGAGCGCCGGACGCCCGCCCCGCCGCCCGGGCTGTAGGTGGGCATCCGTCACGGTGTCAGCGCAGGGGCTCGAAGGAAGGTCCGAGCACGGGGTCCACGGTGAGCACGTACGTGTCCCGGGCCGGGTAGAGCTCGAGCGGCAGGGCCACCGGATGACGGGGCGTTATCGGGCCTCCATTCTTCGTGGAGGAGGTCACCATCCGCCCATCCACCAGCAGGATGGCCCAGAACAGCTCGCCCTTGCTCAGGTCCTCCGGATGGTGCCGGGCGATGGCCGCGCGAGGTACCGCGGGGAGCTCCGCCAAGGCCTTCACCCGAGGGGGCGACTCCAGCCTCCCATCCGCCCGGTAGCGCACCTGCGCGAGCATGGCCCGGCGTGGGTGCTTCAGTGACGCTGCGAGCACCGCGACGTTCAGCCTGCCCGCCGGGTCCATCCACAGCCCGGGCTCCGAGCTGGGAAGCGCTCTGAGCCCAGGCAGGCGGGTGCTGGCGACGCGGGTGAGCCCACCTCCGGCACGGCTGCGCACATGGTGCAGGTCCAGTCCTTCGGCCGTGTCCTCGACGAGCACCACGCTGATGGCGTCTCCCAGGGAGTCGGGCTGGATGGTGGCGCGCGAGGCGATGGGTTTTCCTGGCAGCCGCACGCGCCCCACCTCGCGGCCGGGGGTGACCTCCGTCGAATCGAGGGTGGACTGGAAGCGGAGGAGCCGAAGCTCCCTCCCGCCCGCGGCGATGAAGGGAATGAACAGCTCACCGGCGGCTGTCTGGAGGGGCGGACGCACCAGGGACTCGGGGGGCGCCTCCAGGTCCATGCGAAACGGATGCTCGGTGGTTGCGGGCTCCGCCAGGGCCATCACCGAGGCGCCCTTGCGCCAGACCACCCAGTCGACACACGGCGCGCCCTGTGTGTTGTTGGTCCACGGCGCCAGGGCGTCTCTGGAGCCGGGCTCGACAGGGCCGAGGATGGTCGCGGGACTCCACCGCACGCCCCACTCACTGTCGTCCGTCGCGTCCGCATAGACGCCCGCGACGAGCATCGGCTGGCCCTCAATCTCCTGGAACCACGTGGCGAAGACGCTGCTGCGATACCTGGCCGCCACGTCGAAGCCCAAGGACGCGGAACCCGAGGTCGACGCGACGATCTCGAACTCGACGGGCGTCGACTCCACCGAGAGCGCCGGCTGCTCCAGCCGCGCCTCCAGGCGATAGCGTCCGGGACGGGTGACGGGAAGCCACTCGTGCAGCTCCAGCACGGACTCGAGCGCCTGTCCCACGCCGAGCCTCACGCGCGGGGCGGCGTCGGGGGAGACGGCGTGGTCTGGATTGCGAAGGGTGAACTCGCGCGCGTTGGCGCTGCGGCCCTGGGGATACTCCGGGCCCGTGAGCGTGTACGTGAGCGTGTCATCTGCGTTCCGGAAGGGGTCCGCCAGCTCCACCGGAGATGGGCCCTCGTTGCGCACGGTGACGCGCGGGATGCGGTCCTCGATGGCGGTGAAGCGCTCCTGGGGCAGGTTGATCTGGATGCGCACGGAGGGACCTCCAGTCGGCTTGGAAGGACTCGGGGTGGGGCGAGGGGGCGTGCTCGCGAGCGTCAGCGACACGAGGACCGCGTGGCAGGCCAGGAGAATTGGGCTCATGGCCGGGCGTTCCGACTTCCGATGCTGCTCAGCGCCTGTTTGTTCCAGCCCCGGAGTCGTAGCAGGCACATGCCACAGAACCGTCGTTCCACGGAGAAGTCGTAACCCATCAGACAATCGCTCCCGTCCTGGTCATGCTGTTCAGTCCTCGCGCCGGTGGGCACCCGGTGGACCGGGAAGGGGGCATGGGGAAGGAAGAGCTGATGGCCCACCTCGTGGGCGATGGTCTGCACGAGCGAGTTGGCGCCGCCGCTGTAGTTCCTCGCGGTTCCGCATTGCACGACGGCGCAGCGAGCGCGGTCCTTCGAGGGAAACTCCTGGGAGAATCCATTGACGCGACTGCTCCCAGGTTCTGTTTCGAGATTGTAGAGGCCATTGAACTGCAGGAGCACGATGCCCGGCGTGCCGCCGGTGGGCTCGTCGAAGGCCGTGACGAGGATGCTCTTGGCCCAGTCCTTACAGAGACGATGGTACCTGTGTTCCTTGTTGTCCCTACTCGCGACCTTGCCGGAATCGAGCCAGAGAGAAGCGGTGGCGCGCCCACCTCCGCGCAGCCGCTTCACTTCGTCGAGAAAGTTCGGGTAGGTGCGAAAAGTGAGGGCATGCGGGCCCGCAGCGTATTGGTCCACGGAGGGGTCGATGGCGGCGCGGACCTCCGGCGACAGGGCAGCGACGGCTCGGGCGATGCGTGAGTTGTAGGTGGCCGCGTCCATGGCGGTGACACCGCCGCTGCGGTCTTCCAGTCGAAGAAAGGCACGCGCGAAGTGTTGCTGGAGGTCGGCGATGCAGACGCTGGTGACGCTCGGGTGCTTGCGCAGCACGCGCGAGATGTGGACCTCGCGCCAGGACTCGAAGATGCCGGTGCGGGCCTGGATGGCGGCGGGGAGCGGAGCCTCGTCCTCGACGTCCAGCACGACGCCGCCGTCCTTCCGCTTGTCGTAGGCAAGCTGCACCGTCACGCGCCAGGCGTCACCCGCGATGCGTGAGGGCTGGAACACCACACCCGTTCGCCCCGCGAAGGCGCCGCGGGTCCACGGCAGGCTGTACGCCGCCCACTTGCGCTTCGAACACGGCACGACGCGGAAGGGGAACGCTCCGTCCCGGGGCTCGGCCTGCGGGGTGTAACCGGTCTGCCGAGGGAAGACCGTCGCGGAGGGCTGGCCGCGCTTGCCGCCCACGTCGCGGTGCGCGTTGTCTCCCTTGGGGCGTGAGGTCTGGCATTGCCGCGCCAGCGCGTGCTCCAGATAGGCGCGGGCGAGGGGCGAGTGCGGGGTGAGGTCCTCGGACTCGTCTTCCCAATCCCAGAGGAAGCGCACCCTGCCGAGCGCGCGGGGAGCGTCGACGCGACGGTTCCGTGAGTCCTTGAGCCACGCGCGGGCGAAGATGGGGACATCGGGCCCCATGCCCCACGCGCGGCGGTATTGCCGGACGTCCGTGTCGTCGCTCATCTCCTCGATGCGTGTCTTGAAGAGGTTGCTGACGAGTCGAATCTCCGCCCGCTCTCCGTCGGACGGAAGCCGCCCGAGCGCCGTCGCCACGTCGCGGTCCCGTTGTCGCGTGAGCACGCGGGAGTCACCCAGCTCCAGCTCAATCCCATCCACCAGGACATGGAAGAACGTCCAGGCGACAGGGCACTCCGGGAGGCCCGCGCCCTGGAGTGTCAGCTTGAGCTTGTAGGGCGAGTGCTCCACGGTGACGACGCCATCGGGAAAGGCCTCGCACGCGGTGACGGTGCCGTCCCAGGGCAGGCGGTGCTCGCCGCCCGTGAGCTCCTCGGCGGTCAGGTCCCGGGTCCACAGGGGCTTCTTCGCGTGGCGGGTGAACAGCTCCAGGCGACCGACGCGCACGAGGTGGGCGTCATTGGAGAGCCGATAGGTCAGCTCCGCGGGCTCCACTTCGGGCACGAAGTGGAAGTCATCTTCGGGAGCCTCGGTGGTGCGTGTGCGGAGTCCCGGGCGATGGAAGCGGGAGGTCGCGCCGCCGGGGATGGAGAGCCGGAAGTCCGTGACGCCGAAGCTGGCGAGACGAAGCCGGTTGCGATTGCGTCCACTGGGAGGAGTGAGCGCGACATGGGCCGAGAGAGCGAGGCGTGCCATGGCGGGGGCTCACGTGTCGTGACGGCGAATCAGCTCGCGTTGCACGTCCGCGAGCTGACCTGTTTCCGCGAGTCCATGGTGGCGCTGGAAGGCGCGCACCGCGGCGCGAGTGCGGGGCCCGGGAGCGCCGCGCTCGCCTTCGATGAGGAAGCCCAGGTTGTGCAGTCGTTCCTGGGCGGCCGTCATCGCGTCGGCGTCGAAGGTCGCGGGGGATTCGAGGTGCAGCGCCCAGCTCAGCAGGTCGGGCGAGGGCTCCACCGAGGCGTGCGTGTCCATGAAGTCGCTGGCGACGATGGACGGGGGATATCGGGGAGGCTGGCCGGGGCGGGTTGCTACGGGGGGCGGAGGCTCGTCGGGGCCCGGGTCGGGCGGAGGCAGGTGCAACAGCAGCTCACCGGTGGCGAGGCCGGGGACCTCGTGGGAGAGCGAGCCATCGGAGGCTGTCGTGCCGCAGTGCTCGGTGCGTCCCACTCGGAGGACGTACTCACGTCCCGCGTAGGGCTGTTCCCTCGGGTCCAACAGGATGATGTGCAGGCGTCGTTGCTTCAGCGTGAAGGTGCTCGTGTTACCTGTCCGGATCGGTGCCGTCCTCGGACTGACCATGCCGCGTCCCCCGTGCTTCGACTCGCCCAGGTGCCGTCACCGTGATGCCGTTGACGCCAAAATAAGCGCAGTGCTCCTGAACCCGGAATCGAGTGACAGTGAGGAATCCACAATTCTGTCGGTTGGGTGAAACCCGCCGAACCTGTCAGGTCATGGAGGTGACGCGGTCCTGGCCTGGTGGGTAGGGCGAGTGATCGCTCCTCGACGCGGTCGTGTCCCAGGGGGAGAGGTGCCCGAGCAGGTGGGTCAGCCCGCCGCTGATTTGTGAGCGTCGAGAAGGGCCTCCGCGGGTGGCGGGGGTACTTCTTCCCGTGGGTGCGGGGGCCGTTGCCGTCCGGCTCCGAACACGGCGTA
This sequence comes from Myxococcus sp. CA051A, assembly GCF_013336705.1. Taxonomy (NCBI): domain Bacteria; kingdom Pseudomonadati; phylum Myxococcota; class Myxococcia; order Myxococcales; family Myxococcaceae; genus Myxococcus; species Myxococcus sp. CA051A. The sequence goes on from NZ_JABUMS010000021.1 coordinate 79,389, forward strand.
GAGGACCGGCAGCACCACCAGGGTGAGCAGGGTGGAGGAGATGACTCCGCCGATGACGACGGTGGCGAGAGGTCGTTGGACCTCCGCTCCCACGCCGGTGTTGAGCGCCATGGGCAGGAACCCGATGGCGGCCACGGCGGCTGTCATCAGCACGGGTCTCAAGCGTGAGAGGGCCGCTTCGCGGAGGGCTTCGCTCAACGCGTGGCCTTCATCGAGGAGGGCGCGTACGCGTGAGACGAGCACCATGTCTCCCAGCACCGATACGCCGGAGAGGGCGATGAAGCCCACGGCGGCGGAGATGGAGAAGGGCAGGCCCCGAAGCAGGAGCGCGAGCACGCCGCCCACCAGGGCGAAGGGCACGCCCGCGAAGATGCGCACGGCGTCGAGCACGCGCCGATAGGTGAGGTAGAGCAGGAGGAAGATGAGGGCCAGCGCCAGCGGCACCACGATGAGCAGGCGCGCCTGTGCCCGCTCCAGGTGTTCGAACTGTCCGCCGAAGCGGAGGTAGTAGCCCGAGGGCAGCTCCAGCTTTTCGTCCAGGCTGTGGCGCACTTCATCGACGAAGCCGCCGAGGTCCCGGTCGCGCACGTTGGCCTGCACGACGATGCGGCGCTTGCCCCACTCGCGCTGGAGCGTGGTGGGCCCGGACACCTCACGGATGCGGGCCAACCGCCCCAGCGGCACACGCGCTCCCCCGGGCGCCGTCACCGGTACCGTGGCCAGCTTCGCCGGGTCATCGCGGTACTCCTCGGACAGCCGCACGGCCAGGTCGAAGCGCCGCTCGCCCTCGCGCACCTCGCCCACGCTTCGGGTACCCACCGCCTCCACGATGTCGAGCACCGCGCGGGTGGAGATGCCGTGGCGGGCCACGGCCTCCCGGTCCACCGTCACCTCCAGCACGGGCTGACCCGTGAGCTGCTCCACGGTGACGTCGGCGGCGCCTGGGATGGCCTTGACGAGACCCTCCAGCTCACGGGCCTTGGCCTTCAGCACGTCCAGGTCATCCCCGAAGAGCTTGATGCCCACGTCGCCTCGCACGCCGGCGATCATCTCGTTGACGCGCATCTCGATGGGCTGGAGGAACACCATGCGCATCCCGGGCAGGTCCGCCAGCTCCGCCTTCATCTCCGCGACCAGTTCATCCTGCGTCGTGGCTCGCTTCCAGGTGTCCCGAGGCTGGAGGGTGATGAAGACGTCGGACAGCTCGATGCCCATGGGGTCCGTGGCCACCTCCGCCGTGCCGGTGCGCGTCCACACGCGCCGCACTTCATCGGGGAAGCGGGTGAGGAGCACCTTCTCTATCTGCGTGCCGTAGCGGACGGATTCGGTGAGGGACACCTCGGCCAGGCGCACGGTGTTGATGACGAGCGTGCCTTCGGACAAGCGCGGGACGAACTCGCTGCCGAGCTGCGTGGCGGCGATGAGCGCACCCACGACGAGCAGCCCCGCGCCGACGAGGACAGCCCGGGTGTGACGGAGGGCCCAGTCGAGCACGGGCTGGTAGCGGCGCTTGAGGAAGGTGACGAGGCGCGGCTCGCGGTGCTGTCCCCCGCCGCGCTTCAGGGCGAAGGATGCCAGCACCGGCATCAACGTCATGGAGAGCAGCGCGCTGCCCAGCAGGGCGAAGATGACGGTGAGCGCCATGGGGCGGAACAGCCTCCCCTCCACGCCCTCCAGCGCGAGGATGGGCAGATACACCACCAGGATGATGAGCTCACCGAAGAGGGTGGGCCCGCGCACCTCGACGGCGGCGTCGCGCACGACTTCGAGGAGGGAGCGGCTCCCTCGGGCCTCGGCGAGCCGCCGCTCCGCGTTCTCCACGAGGATGACGGACGAGTCGACGACGAGCCCGAAGTCGATGGCTCCCAAGGACATGAGGGTGCCGGCGATGCCGAATTGCAGCATCGCGTTGAAGGCAAACAGCAGGGACAGGGGAATCGCCGCCGCGACGATGAGGCCCGCGCGCCAGTTGCCCAGGAACAGGAAGAGGACGGCGATGACGAGCAGCGCGCCTTCCAGCAGGTTCGTGCGCACCGTGCGCAGCACATGGTCCACCAGTTCGGTGCGCTCGTAGACGGGCTCCACGGAGAGGTCCTGGGGCAGGGCGCGCTTCACCTCCTCGAGTCGCTGCGCCAGCGCCTTCGTCACCGTGTGGGAGTTCTCTCCCACCAGCATGAAGCCCAGGCCCAGGACGGCCTCTCCTTCGCCATCCGCCGTGGTGGCGCCCCGGCGGATTTCATGGCCCACCTCCACGCGGGCCACATCGCGGATGCGCACGGGCACGCCGTCATGCGCCGCGACGACGACGTCCTCGACGGCCTTGCCGCTCTCCAGGATGCCCACGCCGAGGACGAGGCTCGCCGCGCCTCCGCGCTCCACCACGCCACCGCCCACGTTCGCGTTGTTCTCCTCCAGCGCCCGGTAGACGTCCTGCAGGGAGAGGTTGAACTGTTGCAGGCGGCGCGGCTCCACCACGACGTGCCACTGCTTCTCCTCACCGCCCCAGGCGTTCACCTCGGCGACGCCGGGCACGCTGCGCAGGCGCGGCGCGATGATGCCGTCATGCAGGGTGCGCAGCTCCTCCAGGCTCTTCGTCCGGCTCTTGACGACGTAGTGGAAGACCTCGCCCAGGCCCGTGGCCACCGGTCCCAGCGAGGGACGCTCGATGCCCGCTGGGACTTCCACGCGGCCAAGCCGCTCGGCAACCTGTTGCCGTGCGAACCACAGGTCCGTGCCGTCGCTGAACTGGAGCGTCACCTGGGACAGCCCGAACTTGGAGATGGAGCGCAGCTCGCTGACGCGGGGCAGGCCCGCCAGTGATTGCTCGATGGGGATGGTGAGCTGCCGCTCCACCTCCAGGGGCGTGAGGGCCGGGGCCACGGTGTTGACCTGCACCTGCGTGGGTGTCGTGTCCGGGATGGCGTCGATGGGCAGCGCCCGGAAGGACAAGAGCCCCGAGATGATGAGGGCCAGGGTGCCGACGAGGACGGCTCCGCGATGCGTCAGCGACCAGTCGATGACTCGGGTCAGCATGGTGGCTATTCGCCTTCCGCCGTCTCGCAGCAGCCCGCGCCGATGGACTCCTTGAGGATCTCCGTCTTGAGGAGGAAGGCGCCCGTGGTGACGACCTCTTGACCCTCGGAGAGGCCCTTCACCACCTCCACGACCTCACGAGTCCCGGCGCCCAGCTCCACCACGACGGGCTCGTAGAGTCCCGCGTCCTTCTTCACGAAGACGAGCGTGCGGCCCTCGGCGCGCTGGATGGCCGCGCGAGGGACGAGCAGGGCCTGATGTTCGGCGGCGACCTGCACGCGGGCTCGAAGAAAGAGGCCCGCCTTGAGGGCGCCCTCGGGGTTGGGCAGCTCCACGCGAGCGCGCACGGTGCGAGTGGTCGGGTCCACGGAGGCCCCCACGCGGGTGAGGGTGGCCTCGCGGGTTTCGCCCGGCATGCTCTCGAACGAGAGGGTGACGGGCTGTCCCGCGCGCACCACGCTGGCGTCCGCCTCGGGCACTTCCAGCAAGGCCCACAGGGTGCTCAGGTCGGCGATTTGAAGGAGCGTCTGTCCCGCGCCCACCTGTCTGCCGGGGACCGCGTCGCGGCTCACCACCGTGCCTGCGAATGGAGCTGTCAGCGTGTACGTCCCCTGCTGGCTGCTGGCGGAGGCGCCCGTGGCCGTCAGGGAGGCGCGGGCGGCGTCGCGCTCCGCCTCGGCCGCGACCACATCCGCCTGGGCCTGTTCAAGGCTCTTGCGCGCGCTGATGCCACTGTCGACGAGTGCCTGTTGGCGAGCGAGCGCGGCACGTGAGGCTTCCACGCGCGCCTGGGCCGAGGAGAGCCGACCCTGGTCCGCGCCCACCGCACCGGACGTCACCACCACGAGGGCCTGTCCGGCCTTCACCTCGTCGCCGACGTCGGCTCGGACTTCGACGATGAGCGCTTCGCCGCGAGTCGAGAGCTGGGCCCGGCGGTTGTTGTTGAAGTCGAGCTGACCGACGACCTCCAACGTGCGGGCAAAGGACCGCTTCTCCACGCGCCGGGTCTGGATGCCCGCCTCTCGTGCCGTCTCCGCCGAGGCGAGGCGAACGCGCGTGCCCGGCTCGGGGAAGGCGGGTGGCTCCGCGCCGGCGGCCTTCACGAGCTCCGGGTGGCAGTACGGACAGACGGACTCCGGGAAGCCGTGCTCCCGGCAGTAGTCACCGGCCTCGATGAACTTCGCGACGAGGGCTGGATGACACTTCGTACACTTCGACTCGGGGACCGCGTGCTCCTTGCACCAGTCCTTCGGCGCGGTGGCCTGCGCGGTGAAGGTGAGGTTTGGGTTGCATTGGAAGCACTGTGACTCGGGCACTCCGTGTTCCGCGCACCAGTCGTCTTGTGCCTTGAAGACGTCGATGAGGTCCGGGTTGCATTGAGTGCACAGCTCCGCGGGCACCTTGTGTTCACACAGGGGGATGGGCTGGGCGGGCCCGGAGGTGCCTCCCGCGACGGCCGACGACGCGGCGCGCTTCTCCGCCTCGGCGGGCTTGGATTCCTTGGAGCAGCTCGCCGCGCTCAGGCAGAGCAGGGCGCACAGCATCACCGGACCGACGCGGGAGGCAGGCATCTACTTCACGCCCTTCTTGGCGAGGTCGGGGTGGCAGAGGGAGCACTGGGATTCGGGCCGCTCGTGCTCCGCGCACCAGTCGCCCTTGGCCTTGAAGACGGCGGCGAGCTTCGGGTTGCAGCGCGTGCACAGGGACTTCTGCACGCCGTGCTCACACTTGGGCTTCTCGGCTTCGGAGGTCTGGGACTTCTCGGGGGCCTTGGGCGCTTCGGCCAGGGCAGGGGAGACGGTGAACAGCGCGACGAGCACGGACAGGGTACGCAGCGAACGCATGAGGAGACTCCAGCCGGGGCAGTCGCCCACGGCGGTGAATTCCCGCGCGACCAGGCGCGGGGACGTTGGACAAGGCTTCAGGCGACGAGGACGCGCATGCACGCGCACGCCCGGTGGGCATGCGGAGGGCACACGTCTCCCGTGAAGGGAGGCGTCAGGCTCTAGGCGGCTGGAAGATGTCGTCGGCCAGCCCGGAGAGGACCGGCTCGTCCACGCGGCCCGGCACGGGCGGCGGAGTGGGCGCGTCCGCGAGGTTCTCCAGGACGGGAACCGGCGCGGGAGTGGCCCTCAGCGGGCAGCACGGGCAGAGGACGCAGCTGGGAGCGCAGTCGGTGCACTCGTCGTCTTCTTCCTCCGCGCAGTCGGCGTGCGTATCCGAAGCGAAGGCCAGCGTCTGAAAGACGCCGCCCGTCATCAGGACGAGGAGCACGGCCAGGAATCGCAGGAGGAACCGCATCCACCCACTGGCTTAGCCAGGACGAAGGGTCGGAGTCAATTCGCCGAGCCGGCGGCCCGACTCTCCGGAGGGACGGTCAACTTCTCCAGGAGGCGTCGCATGGCCCGCGAGTCCCAGTCACGAGGGCCTGGGAAGCGGGCGACCAACCTGCCATCGACCACGAGGAGGCTGGTCGGGAGCAGCTCCACGCCGAAGGCATGGGCGACCTGCTTGCCCACGTCCAGGCGAAGTCGAAACTCGGGTGGGGGAGGGCCCTCGAAGTACGACTCCACGTCCGCGAGGTCCGTGTCGTGGCTGAGGACGATGACCTGGAGTCCCTCGGGAGGCGATTCGGCCAGGGAACGCAGCTGAGGTGTCTCCCCGCGGCAGGGAGGGCACCACGACGCCCAGAACACCACCAGCAACGCGCGCGAGTCCGGTGCATCCGCGATGATCGGCGCGGGGCCTTCTATCCGGACGTAGCTGGGCGGAGGGTCACTCCGGCAGGCCCAGGTCATGGCGAGCAGGCCGAGCGCCAGGGCATGCCAGGGGTGAGGGATGCGCATCAGGCCCTGAAGGTAGCGCGGGCCCTTGGCCCATGCCATGCCCGCACGCAATCGAAGGGGTCTTCGTTCGTGCAGGGGACGTGGTTGTGGGCCTGAACCGGTGGAGATGGCGGGTTCTGGCTGTTCTATGTGTCGCGGGAGTCCTGAATGAAGCGCGGTTGGATGGATGTGGGTGTTGTCGCGGGACTGGCGCTGTTGCTCGTGGTGTCACCGGCCGCCGCGGCGAGCCGGAAGGACTCGATTGACCGCCTGGCGGCGAAGTACCACGAGCTGAAGCAGTTCAACGGTGCGCTGCTGGTCGCCGACGAGAAGGGCATCATCCTCAAGAAGGGGTACGGCCCGGCGAACTTCGAGTGGCAGATCCCGGTAACGCCGGACACGAAGTTCCGCATCGGCTCCATCACCAAGCAGTTCACCGCCGTGCTCATCCTGAAGCTCGTGGAAGAGGGCAAGGTGGGGCTCGAGGACCCCATCACGAAGCACCTGCCGGACTACCGCCAGGACACGGGCGCGCGCGTCACGGTGACGCACCTGCTGAACCACACGTCGGGCATCCCCAGCTACACGTCGCGGCCAGACTTCAGTGCGAAGTTCGCTCGCAATCCGTACAAGGTTCCCGACTTCGTGAAGCAGTTCGCCAGCGGCGACCTGGAGTTCGAGCCGGGGTCGAAGTACTCGTACAACAACTCGGGCTACTTCCTCCTGGGCGCCATCATCGAGAAGGTGACGGGCAAGACCTATGCGCAGGTGCTGCGCGAGCGGATCTTCGAGCCGGTGGGGATGAAGAACACGGGCTTCGACGTGTCGGCGACGGTGCTGGCGAAACGCGCGAGCGGCTACGAGCGCAACCCGGGCGGCTTCGTGAACGCGGCATACATCGACATGGGCCTGCCTTATGCCGCCGGGTCGATGTACTCGACGGTGGAGGATCTCTACCTGTGGGACCGCGCGCTCTACGGGGACAAGGTGCTGCCGGCGGCGCTGAAGCAGAAGATGTTCACCCCAGGGCTGGACGACTACGGCTTCGGCTGGAGCGTGGCCCCGACCCAACTGGATGACGGGAAGACGAAGGTCGCGACCACGAGCCACGGTGGAGGCATCCACGGCTTCAGCTCGTTTCTGGTGCGCGTGCCGGAAAAGAAGGAAGTCGTCATCGTTTTGAGCAACGTGGGGCGCGGGGTGAGGGCGCGCAGCGTGGCGGTGGGAGCCCTGAGCATCCTGCACGGCGTCACGCCCCAGACTCCGCTGAAGCCGATGGGTGAAGTGGTGTGGGAGGTGCTCGACAAGGGGACCGCCTCGGACGCCATCGCGCGGTACAAGACGGTCAAGGAGAAGAAGCCCACCGAGTACTTCTTCGGTCCGGGAGAGCTCAACACCGTTGGCTATCAGCTGTTGTCGGCCGGGCGCATGCCGGAGGCCATCGAGATCTTCAAGTTCAACGTGGAGCAGTTCCCGCAGGATGGGAACGTCCATGACAGCCTGGGCGAAGCGTATCTGGCCAACGGCGACAAGGCCCTGGCCGCGTCGAGCTATCGCCGGTCGCTGGAGTTGGATCCGACCAACACGAACGCGGAGAAGGTTCTCAAGGAGATCGAGAAGCCCGCGGCGAAGACGCCCTGACGTATCGACTCCCGCGGGGCTTGGGCTCCGCGGGAGTATGTTTCCCGCTCATGAGCGACCCGGTTCTCTACCGCCCCTTCGACATCGTCCAACGCCTGGGGACAGAGAAGGCCGTCATCTACCGTTGCATTGAAGTGCTTCCCGGACGGGGCTTCATGGTCCAGAGCGCTGACAGGGTCTGGTTGCCCGTGGAGCGAGAGATGCTCCGGGGCCACGAGCAGCGCTTCTGGGAGTTGCTCTGTGAAGAGGCGCCCGAGGTGAGGCGCAGACTGTTCGCGACGGTTGAGCAAGCCATCGCTTCATTCGACGCCGACTTCAACGAGGACTGAGCGGGCACCCAGGCGTCGGCTACGGTCACTGCGCTTCTCGCCGTCATAGGAATGCCGCCGGGCAGCTCGCCGTTCACTTGCCCCTGTGGTGTGTTTTCCGTGAGGCGAGACGGTTGGCGAGCCAGCCGGCGGGCAGGGCGCGTCGCGCGAGTGACGCCGTGTCCGCCCACGACCGCTCGGCTCCAGTGGTATGAGCCTGGGATGCGCACCGCGCGCGCCGCCTCGTGGTCTCGGTTCCTGGTTGTTCTCATGTTGCTGGGGTTGAGCGCCGGCGTCGCGTCAGGCGCCCCGGCACTCGAGCTGGTGCAGGTGGGAGGCGCCCGCCCCTTCGAGGCCGAGTACATCACCGAGGTGATGTACGACCGCGTGGGCCTGCTCTGGATTGGCACTCGCGAGGGGCTCTACCTCCACGACGGTCAGCGCTTTCGCAAGTTCCAGTACGAGCTCGGCAACCCCGCATCCCTGGCGAGCAACGCGGTGCGGACCCTGTTCGAGGACCGTCTCGGTCGTCTGTGGGTCGGCACCATGACGGGCGGGCTGAGCCTGGTGGACCGGGCACACTGGTCTTTCAAACACTTCCGCCACGACTCCTCGGACGCCACGAGCCTTCCCCACGACGGCGTGTTCGCGCTCGCGGACGCGGATGACGGCCAACTGTGGGTGGGGACGAGCGCGGGCCTGGCGTTGCTGGACCCATCGACCGGGCGAGCGATGCGCGTGCCGCTCGTACCGGGAGGCGGCGAGGAGTTCGTGATGGCGCTGCGTCACGACCGCGCCGGCGTGCTCTGGGTGGGCACGCTCAAGGGAGGCTTGTTCCGGCTGGACCCGGGAACCCACGCCTTCGAGCACGTCTCTCCAGACGAGGGAGGCCCCGACGCGAGGGATGTCTTCAGCCTCGCCCCGGACCTGGGCGGGGGAATGTGGGTGGGGACGCGCGCGGGGCTCTATCGGATCGTGCCGGGCGAGCAGGTCCTTCGCCGCGCCAGGCTCACGCCGTCCAGCGTCGTGGACAAGCTGCGCACCGTCACCGAGCTCGAGCCCGATGGGCGAGGGACGCTGTGGGTCGGCTCCTTCGGCTCAGGCCTGTTTCGCGTGGACACCGTGAGCGGAGTGGTGAGCGAGGAGCGGCTTCCTTCGGCGGGGCCCGGCTACGAGCAGCGCATCGACGAGGGCTCGCTCGCCGTGGGCGCGAGCGGAGACCTGTTCATCGGCACGTTTGGAATGGGCCTGTTCCATGCGCCGCTGCGCTCCGACGTCTTCCAGACGTTGCGGGCGAGGGGTGGGGACAGGACCTCCGGGCTGACGAATGAGGACGTGTGGGCGGTGATTCCCGAGGACGAAGGCCACCTGCTGGTGGGCAGCTTCGGCGGGGGCGTGGACCGCGTGGACGTGCGCACCGGTCAGGCGGAGCCCCTGCGCGTGCCCGTTCCCGAGGGCGCGGATGCGCGCGGTGTGCTGAGCCTGCTGCGCACGAGGGAGGGCATGTTGTGGGCGGGCTTCACGCAGGGCTCGTACCGCTTCGAGCCCGGGACGGGCCGGTTGAAGATGTACCGCAGTCGCCTGGACACCGGCGCGGGTGACAATCCTCGCTACGTCACCGCGCTGCTGGAGGACTCGCGCGGACGGGTATGGCTGGGCAGTGGCGGCGACGGGCTGCAGCGCTATCGCCCGGAGACCGACGACTTCCAGGCCTTCCGGCACGGCGCGGATGCACCGCGCTCGCTGTCCGACGACTATGTGACGGCGTTGATGGAGGACCGGCGTGGGCGCTTCTGGGTGGGCACGCGCTCGGGCGGGCTCAATGTCTGCACGGCGGGAGAGGACACGCTCGACTGCACCCGACTGGGCGCGAGCTCGGTGCCGCGCCTGAGCCACTTCTACGTGAGCACATTGATGGAAGACCCGACAGGGGCGGTCTGGGTGGGGACGGTGGGCGGTGGGTTGCAGCGCGTCTCCCTCGACGAGGCGGGCGTGCCCGTGGACGTGGCGTTGTGGACCAGCGCCGAGGGGCTCATCGACGACAACGTGATGGCGCTGGCGCGTGCCCCGGATGGCGCGCTCTGGGTGAGCACCCGCGCGGGACTCTCCCGCCTCGAGGTGCACACCCAGGCGTTCGAGAACTACGCCGCGTCGGATGGACTGCCCACGGGGGTGTTCAACCCAGAGGCGGTGGCCCTGCTGGGAGGACGGCTCTACTGGGGAAGCTCCAAGGGACTCGTGGACCTGGACCCCACGGTGCGTCCGCCGCGAGAGCCGCCGCCGCCCCTGGTGCTCACCTCCATCGAGGGGCTGGAGCGCGACGCCCTGCCAGACAAGCCCGTGTGGGAGCTGTCCCGCCTGGACGTGCCGTGGCATCAGCCGTTCTCGCTCGAGTTCTCGTTGCTCGACTACGGACGCAGCGGCACGGAGTACGCGTACCGCTTCACCTCCGACGAGCCCTGGCTTCCGCTGGGCACTCGGAACCAGATTTCCTTTCACTCGCTCCCGCCGGGGGAGCACTCCCTGCAACTGCGCGCGCGCAGTCCGGGGCGTGAGTGGGTCCGGATGCGCCCCTTCGTCCTGCGCGTCGCCCCGCCCCTCTGGCAGCGCACCGACGTGCGCTTCGGCACGCTCGCGGTGGTCCTCATCCTCTTGGTGGCGGGGCTCGCGTGGCGCACCCGCCTGCTGGGCCGGCGCAACCAGGCGCTGCGCACCTTGCAGGTCGAGCGCGAGCAGGCCCTCGAGGAGGCGCAGACGGGGCGCGACCGGCTTCGTCGCCTGACCATGCGACTGGAGGCGGCGAAGGAAGAGGAGCGCAAGCACCTTGCCCGGGAGCTGCATGACGAGTTCGGCCAGGCGCTCACCGCGGTGAAGCTCAACCTGGGCCTGGTGAGCGCCACGGTCCCCATCACCGGTCCCGCGGCGGTGCGCCTGCCGGACGCCGTCGCGCTCATCGACCGGCTCATCGGCCAGGTGCGCGCGCTCTCGGTGGACCTGCGTCCCCCTCAGCTCGACGAACTGGGGCTGGTCTCCGCGCTGGAGTGGTACCTGCGCGGGGTGACTCAGCGCAGTGGGGTGGAGCTGGTGTTCACCTCGGCGGCGGCGCCTCCCTCGCTGGGCGCGGGGCGAGACATCGTCGTCTTCCGGGTCATCCAGGAGGCGGTCACCAATGCCTTGCGCCACGCGAACGCCCGGCGCATCGACGTCAGGTTGGAATCGGTCGGGCAGCTCATCCGGCTCGAGGTGCGAGACGACGGGAAGGGCTTCGAGGTCGACCAGGTCCTGACAGGCCGTGCCCCCGGAAGCTTCGGGGTGTTCGGCATGCAGGAGCGGGTTCGAGACCTCGGAGGACGTTTCGAGGTGACCTCGCGCCCAGGGGAGGGGACGCGGGTGGTGGCGGAAGTGCGACTGGAGGACGACTCCATCGGAGGAACGCATGCGCGTGTTGCTGACGGATGACCACCAGTTGGTGAGGGCGGGGCTGCGCGCGCTGCTCGAAACCTTCGGTGGGGTGACGGTGCTCGCGGAATGCGGCGACGGGCAGGAGGCGCTGGTGTTGACGAACAAGCTCCAGCCGGACGTGCTGCTGCTGGACCTGTCGCTGCCCGGGCTCAATGGCATCGAGGTCGCGCGGCGGGTGCCGAAGCTGAGCCCCTCCACGCGGGTGCTCGTGCTCTCCATGCACACCTCGGCGGAGTACGTGGCGCAGGCGCTGCGCGCGGGGGTGGCGGGCTACCTCGTCAAGGACTCGGCGGTGGAGGAGCTCAAGGTGGCGCTGGACTCCGTGTCGCAGGGGCGCACCTACCTGAGCCCCGCCATCTCCCAGACGGTGGTGGCGGGCTTCTTGCGCATCACCGAGGAGACGCCCGCGGCGAATCCCCTGGACCTCCTCACCTCGCGCCAGCGGGAGATCCTCCAGCTCATCGCGGAGGGGAACGGCACGCGTGCCATCGCCGAGCGGCTGGACGTGAGCGTGAAGACGGTGGAGGCACACCGGACGCAGTTGATGGACCGACTGGACATCCACGACGTCCCCTCGCTCGTCCGCCTCGCGGTGCGCCACGGGCTCGTCCCGGGGGAGCCCGTGGGGCCGTAGGGGATTCCTGAGGGACGGCTAGGGGGCTCCCCGATGGTGGGCTCATCCGAGGGTTATCTAGCGTCGCGCCGTGTCCTCGTCCCTCACGGAGCGCCCCCACCGCATGAGTCTCCATCCCCGTCCCCGTCTCTCCAGCGCCTTGCTGGTGGGACTCCTGAGTGTCGTGCTCACCGCTTGCGGTTCGGACCCGAAGTCGCCAGGCGAGCCAGATGCCGGAGGCGGGATAGATGCCGGAGGCGAGCCAGATGCCGGAGGCGGGACAGATGCCGGAGGCGAGACACCTGTCAGCCACGCGGTGGGCGGCACCGTCACGGGCCTGCGTGAGGGCGCCCAGGTGGTGCTGCGCAATGGCGACGATTCGCTGCGGGTGAGCGCCAATGGGGCCTTCGTATTCGGCCAGAAGGTGGCGGAAGGGAGCGCCTACTCGGTCGTCATCCAGGAGCAGCCGGCGGGCGCCACATGCACCACGGGGGAGGCGAGCGGCACCGTGGGGGATGCGGACGTCACCGGCGTCCTCGTGAGCTGCGCGGCGAACCTCCACGCGGTGGGAGGCAGCGTGTCCGGCCTGGTTGCGGGCTCCACGCTGGAGCTCCAGAACAATGGAGGGCCAGTGCTCACCATCACGGAGAGCGGAGCCTTCCGTTTCGCGGAGGAGGTCGCGGACCTCACGGACTACGCGGTGACGGTGAAGGCGCAGCCCGAGGGCCACGACTGCATCGTGGAGCACGGCGCGGGCACGCTGAGCGGCTCGGCGGTCACCGATGTGGCGGTCCATTGCACGGCGCGGACCTTCGCCCTGGGCGGCTCGCTGTTCGGCCTGACCCCAGGGAAATCGGTCGTGCTGAGGAACAACGGCGAAGACGCCGTCACCGTGTCCTCCAACGGCCTCTTCACCTTCGCCCGTCCGGTGGCCTTCGGGGCGCCGTACGCGGTCACCGTCGAGGCGACCTATCCCGTCACGTGCAGCGTGTCGCGGGGCGAGGGCACCATGGCGGCGCAGGCGGTGACCAACGTCGCTGTCACCTGCACCACCACGCGATACCAGGTGGGCGGAACGGTGTCGGGCATCATCAAGGGAGGCGTGCTCAAGCTGCAGAACGGCGCCGAGACGCTCCTGGTCAACACCAACGGCCCCTTCACCTTCGCGCAGCCCGTGGACGACCTCGCGGGCTATGCGGTGAGCCTCGTTTCCTCGCCCATTGGACATGACTGCGAGATGGTGGGGGGAACGGGCACGCTGAGCGGAGCCAATGTCAGCTCGGTGGTCGTCACCTGTGGAGCGAAGCAGTACCCAATGAGTGGGACGGTGACGGGCCTCTCCAGCGGTCAGTCGGTGGTGTTGAAGAACAACGGGACGGACGCTGTCACCGTCACGGCCAACGGCGCCTTCGCCTTCCCGACCGGGGTGCCCTTTCGCGGCACCTACGCCGTCACCGCGGAGGCCACCTATCCGCTGAGCTGCGTCGTGCCGAATGGCACGGGCACGCAGGGCTCGGCGGCCGTCACGAATGTGGCTGTCGCGTGCCGCACCTGGTCCTTCGCGGTCGGGGGCACGGTGACAGGATTCGTCGAGGGAATGACGTTCGAGCTGTGGCTCAACGAGAGCGAGGTCCTCACCGTCGACTCCAACGGTGCCTTCACGTTCACCCGTCCGGTGGCGGACCTGGGGGCCTACGCCGTCGCGGTGAAGACGCAGCCTGCGGGGCAGTCCTGCTCGGTGCAGCAGGGTACGGGCACGGTGGGAGGCTCGAATGTCACGCAGGTGGCTGTCACATGCAGCCCGGACTCCTTCGTCGTAAGGGGCACGGTGGCCGGGCTCGACGGCTCGCAGTCCGTGGTGCTGCGGAACAACGGAGGGACGGCGCTCACCGTGGCCGTGAATGGTGCCTTCGCCTTCCCGACGCCGGTGGCGTTTGGTAGCGCCTACTCCGTCTCGGCGGAGATCGCGTCCCCGCTGGGGTGCAGCGTGGCGAAGGGCTTTGGCACCATGGGCGCGGGGGATGTGACCGACGTGACGGTGCTCTGTGGAGGGACGTCATACCCTGTCGGAGGCGTCGTGGCGGGGCTGGCGGCGGGCGCCACGCTCGAACTCCAGAACAACGGCGACGACGTGCTCGCGCTCTCCGCCAACGGTCCGTTTACCTTCACCCGGTCCGTGGTGGACCAGGCCACGTACGCGGTGACGGTGAAGACGCAGCCGGTGGGGCAGCGCTGCTCCGTCCAGTCCGGGGACGGCGCGGTGAATGGAGGTCCGGTCTCCGACCTCGCGGTCTCCTGTGAGGATGTCTACGCGCTGGGGGTTCACGTCGCGGGGTTGACGGGCACGTTGGGGCTGCGCTCCGGAACAGACACCCTCACCGTCGTCGCCGATGGAGAGCACGCCTTCGCGCAAGGGCTGCTCCCCGGTGAGTCGTACTCGGTGCAGGTGAGCCGTCAGCCGCTGGGGCAGACATGCGAGGTGCTGAGCGGCACGGGCACCATGGGCGATGCGGGCCTCACCGTGGCCGTCTCCTGCGCGCCCAACGTGATGGTGCTTCACGTGGGGGGCGGCGCCTCGGCCCTCAACGCGTCCGCCACCGAGGCCTTCCTCGAGGAGTACCGCCCCACGGGGGGGGCTCCGGTGCGGACCCTCGCGATTCCCGCCATGGGCCTTGCTGGCGCGAACCGGCTGACCGTCTCCGGCAGCGATGACTATCAGGGGTTCCTCTCGCTCTCCGGGGACGGCCGCCTGCTCACCTTCGCGGGGTATGACGCGGAGGTGGGAACCGCGAATGTCTCCGGCACGTCCGCGGCGCAGACGTCCCGCGTGGTGGGTCAGGTGGATGTCGCGGGAGCCTTCACCATCGGCGCTCGCCTGAGCGATGCCTATGACCTCGACTCGGTGCGCTCGGCCACGACGGTGGATGGCTCCGCGTACTGGCTCGCGGGGCGGGGTGGTGGCATCCGCCACGTCCTGGCGGGCGCGAACCCCAGGGCATCGACCGTCCTCTCCAACGGGGTGAATGACTGCCGTGTCGTGAATGTCTTCGACGGGCGTGTCTACTTCACGCTCGGCATCGCGCCGGTCCCGAACCCGCAGGGCTACCGTCAGGGCGTGCACGCGTTCCCTTCCGCGCTCCCCACCGTGATGGAGACCCCGGTTCAACTGCCCTCGTTCGCCATCACGCTCACGACCTCCGGCTTCGCGCTGCTCGACCTGGACCCCGAGGTGGAGGGAGTGGACACGGCCTACGTCTCCATCAACATCAGCCTCCCTGCCTCGCAGGGTGGAACGCCGGACACGTTGCGCCTGGAGAAGTGGACCTTCGACGGAGTGGCCTGGAGCAAGAAGGACTCCTTCGTGCCCACCTTCGCCGTCGCGGGGACGACGACCAACCGCATGGCAGCCCATGGTGTCTCCGCGACGAAGACTCCCTCGGGCGTGAGGGTCTACGTCACCACCTACCTGAGCAGCTCGGGTGGCGCGGGCAACATGGTGGTCACCTTCCTGGACGACGGGAGCACGGTGACTCCCTCGGTGACCGTGCTGGCGACGGCCCCGGCCAACACCGCCTTCCGTGGCGTGAGCGCCAGTCCGCGCCCCTGAGCCGTGCGCGGCGCCACGCGCCCCTAGGGGATTCCTGAGGGACTCCTAGGGGCGCCCCCGATGGTTCGCGGTTCCCTCCTTCTTCACAGTCACCATTCCCCATCCCCGGTCCTCGCGTGTCGGATGCGCGGCGCCGTGCAGAGAGGTCGATTCATGAGAGAGCGTTCCGGTCGTCGTTGGCTTCACCGCGCGTTGCTCGGGCTTGTCTCCGTGGCCGCCATCGCGGCGTGTAGCAGCGACAAGTCTCCCTCCTCCGTGAAATCCCTGCGGATCGCGCCCACGAGCTTCACGCTCGCCGCGGGCCTGGGGGGCGAGGTGGTGGCGACGGCCACCCTCTCCGATGGCAGCACGCGCGATGTCACGCGGGAGACGACGTGGTCCTCGGATGACGCCGCCATCGCGACGGTGTCCCAGGACGCGAGTGGCGCGCCCCAGGTGCGAGCGCTGGCCCAGGGCCAGACGACCGTGCGGGCCCGGTGGGACGCGGTCTCCGCGGAAGCGCCCGTGCAGGTGACCGACGCCACGCTGGTCTCCATGGTGATTGCTCCCGCGGCGCCGTCCCTCGCCGTGGGGCTCTCCCAGCAGCTCACGGCCACGGCCACCCTCACGGATGGCGGCACGCACGTCGTCACCAGTGACGTCCAGTGGAACTCCTCGGACGCGACGGTGGCCACGGTCTCCGAGAGCGGCCTGGTGCGCGCCATCGCTCCGGGGCAGGCCACGGTCCGGGCGGTGCTCGGCACGGTGGAGGTCTCCGCCTTGGTGACTGTCACCGACGCCGTCGTCACCGCCATCGCCGTGACGCCCGATGCGGCCTCGCTCGCCCGTGGAAGCACCGTGTCGTTGGTCGCCACCGCCACGCGCTCCGACGGCACGGTGGCGGATGTCTCCACCGAGGCGACTTGGAGCTCCAGTGACACGGCGGTCCTGTCCCTGAGCCAGCGCCTCGCGAGCGGTCAGGGGATGGGCACCGCGCGCATCACGGCGACGTTCCGTGAGGTGAGCGGGAGCACCCAGCTGACGGTCGCGGAGGCCACCGCGCTCACGCTCTCGCCAGCGGAGGTCACGCTGGTGGAAGGACACCCGCGCCAGCTCCATGCGACGGCCACGCTCGATAACGGCACGAGCCAGGACGTCACCGCCAGCGCCACGTGGAAGAGCAGCCAGCCCACGGTGGCCGTCGTCTCCATGGATGCCTCCACGCGCGGCCAGGTCACGCCGGTGGGTCCGGGTGCTTCGTCTCTCACGGCGACCTTCAACGGCCTGAGCGCCAGCGCCCAGGTGAATGTCGCGCGCCTGAGTGTCTCCGCGGTCGTCCCCACCTTCCAGACGCTGGAGGATGGGGTGGTCTCCTTCACGGCTCAGCTCGCCAAGGCGGTTTCCCCCTCCACGAAGCTGCGCTGGCGGGTGACGCTGAGCCGCACGAATCCCCCCATGACTTCGTCCGAGCCGGAGATCCAGTCTCCTGTCGTGGGGCAGGCCCTGCGCTACGACACGGGGACGGCGGGCGAAGTGTCGGACCGGCCCGAGACCTGGATGGGTGGCTTCGAGACGGACGCGAGTGGTGTCACCTATCTGGGCCCGGAGGAAGGGTTCGAGGTGGGCACGACGCGGCTCCAGACGAGCGAGGGCCAGACCTGGGCCTTCCGCACGCGCTTCGCCATCAAGGGCCGCTACACGCTGCTGCTCGAATTGCTCGATGTCAGCGAGGCGGGCGCTCCCGTGCGCCTCGGCGGAGAGACGGCGCTGAGCGCCACCGTGGGCACCCTGCGCGCGCCGGACGCGTCCGAGTTGCTGCTGTATGCCGCGTCACCGACAGGGGAGGCCACGAGCGAGGAGACGGCCTTCCCGCAGGCGTACGCCGTGGCTCCGGACGGCACACGGCTTCGTCAGCTCACGCCGGTTCCCGCTCCCTTCGTCTCGCCTCGCGACGTGCACTCCGAGCTGACCCGTTCGCCCGACCGCAAGACGATGGCGTGGGTGGATGGGCGCGACATGTTCGGAGGCATCTTCTTCCGGGGCGTCGTCTACCTCGCGGATGCGGATGGCAGCCATGTGAGGCGCCTCTCGCAGGTGAGCCCCGCGCTGTGCGGAGAGCGCTCCGTCGAGTTCTCGCCGGATGGGCAGTGGATCTCCTTCGTGAGGTCCTGTTCGTACGACCCATTCCCGGGCCGTGCCTCCATGGAGTTCCAGTACATCATCCGCCCCGACGGGACCGACGAGCGGCGCATCCTCATCGCGGACGTCAATGACATGCCGTCGCCCACGCCCATCTCTTCCGTGGTCTACGGCACCTTCTCGCGCGACAGCGCCACGCTCTACACGGTCGAGTATCTGGCCAAGGGCACCCGGCTCTGGGCCTACTCCCTCGCGGACAGGAGCGCGCGCAAGGTGCTCGACTTCGCGGTCCGGGGGCAGGAGATGGCGTCCCTCTCGAAGTTCCCGATGGTGCTGCCCAATGGTGACCTGCTCTATCACTACCGGAACCTGGACGTGACCTCGGACACCTGGCTGGAGCGTGTGAAGCCCGATGGTACCGGGCGAGAGATCGTGCGTCCCATCGGGCTCGGCAATGGCGGCAGGTACCTGCAGTCGCTCTTCACGCTCTCTCCGGACGGTACGCGCGTGGCCTACGCGCAGTCCGATCCGGAGACAGGGATTGAGACCATCATGGTCTCCAACATCGATGGCACGGACGCTGTCTCCATGGGCAATCCGCCCGCGTACTTCGTGAGGCGCGTGTCTTGGGTTCGCTAGCGCCGTCCCCGGCCCGTCTCGCACTTCGCCCGCTCTCGAGGTCCCTCTCATGAAGACTCTGCTCAGAACCCTTGCCGGGGTGGTCCTGGCGCTCGCCGGCACGCGGGCGGGTGCCAGTGCCCCTCCGAACCACGATGCGCTCCTGGAACACGCCCCCGCGCGGGACGCCGGTGCCATGCCACCGGAAGGAGCGTTCCCGGATGCCCGGGTGCTGCACACCGACTCCCGGCTCGGAGTACCCACCTTCGTCTGGGCCTCCAAGCCCATGGCGGGTGCCGCGCGGCCCCTGGCGCTTCGAGCCGACAGCGCCTACGCCCGGATGACTCCGGCCACGGCGGCTCGCGCCCAGCTCGACGCGCTGGCGCCCCTCTATGGGGACCGCTCGCTCTCGCAAGAGGGTGTCTTCGTCGCCAGCACCCGCCGCAGCCCGCTGGGCTCCTCGGTGGTGACGCTGAGACAGGAGGTGGGCGGAGTCGAGGTGTTCCGAGGCGGCGTCAGGCTGCTGCTCGACTCGCGCAATGTGCTGGTGGCCGCCTCGGGTCACCTGGCTCGGGATTCGGGGCAGGGCGCCAAGCGCTCCGCTCGGGGCGACTCGCTGGGGGCCACGCAGGCCGCGGCCGTGGCGTTCGCGGACCTGACGGGCCGGTCGCTCGACGCGAGCCTGCTGCGGACCACGGGGCCTGGCTCCGGGCGCTACACCCGCTATGAGCTGGCCTCCTACGCGCGCCCGCTCCCGGTGAGCCTGCGACTTCCCGCGCGCATCAAGCCGGTGCTCTTCGAGCTGCCCGAGGGGCTGATTCCCGCCCACTACGTGGAGCTGAACACGGGAGTCCCGGAGTCATCGACGTCGGACTACTACGCGTACGTCATCGCCGCGGACGACGGCCGCGTGCTCTTCCGCAATGACCTCACGGCGGACGCGGCACACAGCTATCGGGTCTGGGCGGATGCCACGACGCCGTACACGCCGTTCGCGGGCCCCTCCGGCAACGAGCAGATTCCTCACCCGACGGGGACTCCGAACGGCTACGTGCCGCCCTTCGTCGAGCGAAACCTGGTGACGCTCGACAGCGCGCCCTTCAGTCGCAATGACCCCTGGCTCCCGGTGGACGCCACCGAGACGACCGGCAACAACGTGGATGCCTACGTGGACGCCAGTGCGCCGGATGGGTTCGGTCCTGGGGACGTGCGTGGCCACATCAGCGGGCCGGCGACCTTCGACTATCCCTACAGCTTCGACCTGCTGCCGTATGAGACGCCGCAACAGCTCCAGTCCGCGGTGACGCAGTTGTTCTACGTGAACAATTGGTTGCACGACGACTACTACGACGTGGGCTTCGACGAGGCGGCTGGCAACGGCCAGCAGGACAACCTCGGACGGGGCGGGCTGGGCGGAGACCGCATCAAGGCCGAGGCGCAGGACTACAGCGGCGTCAACAACGCGAACATGGCCACGCCCGCCGATGGGGCCAGTCCCCGCATGCAGATGTATGTCTTCACCGGCACGCAACCGCAGCTCACCTTCGAGGTGACGGCTCCCGAGGAAGTCGCGCGGCCGTACACGTTCATCACCGCGCAGTTCAGCCCTCGCTTCTTCGCGGCGAGCGCTCGGGTGGTCCAGGCGCTCGACGCGGCGGATGCGGCGGGCCCCTCGACGACGGATGGCTGTTCGGCGCTGACCAACGCCGCGGAGATCGCGGGGCAGATCGCGCTCGTGGACCGGGGCACCTGCGGCCTTCACCTCAAGGTGCTGCTCGCGCAGGCCGCTGGGGCCACCGGTGTCATCATCGCCAACAGCCCGGGCCAGGCGTTGCCCGCCGGCATGGGGGCCACGGAAGGGCTGGCGCTGCCCGCCATCGGCGCGGTGATGATCCAGTCGGGGGATGCGGAGCTTCTGCGCAAGCACCTGTCCACCGGCGTGTGGGTCACCCTGGCCAAGCGGTCCGTGGGTGACCTGGACGGCACCATCGACACGGGCATCGTCGCGCACGAGTGGGGGCACTACATCAGCAACCGCCTCGTTCACGACGGCGCGGGTCTTGGAAACAACCAGGGGCGCAGCATGGGGGAGGGGTGGGCGGACTTCCATGCCCTGCTGATGATGGTGCGGGAGGAAGATGCCCAGGTCGCGTCGAATCCGAACTGGACCGGCGTGTTCCCCACGGGCGAGTACGCGACACGCAACATGGGGCCGGACTCCTCCTACTTCGGCATCCGTCGCGTGCCGTACTCGGTGGACTTCCGGAAGAATCCATTGACGCTCCAGCACATGAGCAATGGCATCCCGTTGCCCTCGGGTGTTGCGTATGCCTTTGGCGCGGATGGCTCCAGCAATGCCGAGTACCACAACGCGGGTGAGGTCTGGGCCAGCATGCTGTGGGAGTGCTACGTCGCGCTGCTGCGCGACACCTCACGGCTGACGTTCGCGGAGGCGCAGCGGAGGATGAAGAGCTATCTCGTCCTGGCGTACACGCTGACTCCGGCTTCGCCCACCTTCCTGGAGGCTCGCGATGCGTTGCTCGCGGCCGCGTATGCGGGAGACCCGGTGGACTTCGAGCGCTTCTCGGCGGCCTTCGCCCGGCGCGGCGCGGGCATCGGCGCGGTGGCTCCGGACCGGGCCTCCGCGTCCCATGCTGGCGTGGTGGAGAGCTATCGCACGGGCCCGGACGTGATGTTCGTCTCGGCGGAGCTCACCGATGAGGGCGCTGGAGACGCCTCCGCGCGGACGTGTGACGCGGATGGGTACCTGGACAACGGTGAGACGGGTGTCCTGCGCATCACCCTGCGTGGCACGGGAAGCGAGCCGCTGCGAGCGACGAGCGTCACCGTCACTGCGGACAGCCCCGGCGTCAAGCTGGCCAACGGAGGCCAGCAGTCCTTCCCCGTCGTGGGCCTCTTCGAAACCGCGACCGTGGACATTCCGGTGTCGCTGACTGGAGCGGCGCCGCGTTCGCTCATTCGCTTCGCCATCGCCTATCGCGATGCCAATGGTGTCGTGGCGGGCGACAAGACGGCGACGCTGGTGGCCCGCGTGGAGCAGGATGAGCTGCCAGGCGCGTCCGCGGTGGAATCGGTGGATGCGAGGTACCTGCCGTGGGAGATGACGTCCGCGCTGGGTGATGTGTCCTTCCGGGTGAATGAGAGTTCCACGCTCGAGCGGGCCTTCCTGGGCGAAGCGGTGGGACGGGTCGCGGACTTCGCGCTTGTCTCGCCCGAGCTTCAGGTGGGGCAGGGCGCGCTCTCGTTCTCGTTCCGCCACCGGTACTCCTTCGAGACCTCCGGTGGGGAGTACTTCGACGGAGGTGTCATCGAGCTGTCCGAGGATGGCGGGAAGAGCTGGACGGACATTGGCGAGAGCATCGTCCTGAATGGCTATACGGGTGTGCTCACGCCGTATGAGGGCAACGTGAATCCCCTGGTGGGGCGCCGCGCCTTCCGCGGTGCCAGCTTCGCCTTCTCCCAGAACACGTGGATCACCACGAATGTGAATCTCGGCACCCGCTACGCGGGGAAGGCCGTGCACATCCGCTTCCGCATCGGCACGGACGAGGCGGTCGGCGCCGCCGGCTGGTTCATCGATTCCGTTGGCTTCACGGGCCTTACCCAGACGCCGTTCACGGTGCTCACGGACGAGCAGGGCCTGTGCACCTCGGGGCTGGTGCGAGCCGAAGCGGGCGAGGGGCTCGCCGTCGACGAGCACTCCCTGGTGAGTCTGCACGGCAGCGGGAGCAGCGAGCTGCCCGGTGTCCTGGCCTATCGCTGGGAGCAGGTGGCGGGCCCGGTCGTGACGCTCAGCGACGCGCAGACGGCCACCCCGAGCTTCACGGCTCCGGAAGTGATCGCCGATGCTACGCTGACGTTCCGGCTGACGGTGTTGAACGAGGGGCTGCAAGACCGGGACACGGTCCAGGTCCTCGTGCGCCAGGTGAACCAGGCGCCCGTGGCCTTCGCGGGACCCGCCCAGACGGTGGACGAGGGCGGTTCAGTGACGCTCCAGGGCAGTGGCGAGGACCCGGAAGGGGACGTGCTCGTGGGCTATCGGTGGACGCAGGTGTCGGGTCCGGCCGTGACGCTCACGGGGGCGGAGACCTCGACGCCGAGCTTCACGGCTCCGGCGGTGGTGAGGGGCTCGGTGGAGCTCACCTTCCAGCTCAAGGTGGGTGATGGCTTGCTGGAGAGTGAAGGCGCGACGGTAAGCGTGACGGTGCGCCATGTCGCGCTCGCGCCCACGGTGAGCGCGGGTGAGGACCTGTCCACGGAGGCCACGAGCTCCGTCACGCTCACCGCCTCCGCCGAGGATCCGGAGCAGGGCACCCTGACCTATGCATGGCGCCAGAGCGAGGGGCCTTCGGTGTCGCTGAAGGACGGGGCGACGGCGGGTGCCAGCTTCACCGCGCCGGAGGTGAGCGCCCCCACGACGCTGACCTTCATCGTGAAGGTCACCGCCGAGAGTGGCTTGTCCGCCGAGGACAGCGTGACGGTGTCCGTGAGCCCGAAGGTGGTGCCACCGAAGGAGTCCGGGTGCTCAGCCACGGGCACACCGGCCATGTTCCCACTGACGCTGTTGTTGCTCGCGCTGCTGGCGCGGCGGCGGCACGAGGCCCCCTGACGGGGTGATTCAAGCGGGGTGGTGGCCTGGTCGCCACCGCCTCGCTTGGAGGACGGACTCACCGCCCGCGATGAGGAGTCGGGATGAAACCGACCTGCTCCGGGCCTTCGAGGCAGGCGAGGGCCGCATGTCTGAAAGAGTGCGCTTCCGGGGGGGCCTTCGTCGTCTACGACAATCAGTAGGACGCGAGGCTACTTGTCGAAGACATCGAGCAGGTCATGCGATGCGGGGCCCGGAAAGAAGCGGAGCGTACTCCCGGGAAGTACACCTAGGTCGTCAAGCGTCTTGTCCTTGACGCTTACGAACGCACGACTCTGTTCAGCCAAGGTTGGCGCGGGTGTCACGGACACTCGCCAGCCGCTACCCTCGATGTCTAAGTACTCCGCGATTCGAGCAATCTTGGTATCGCCATGTCTGAAGAGCAGTTGGCGATCAAATTCGTTCGTGTCGACGTCGGAGACGCCCGCCCAGAACCGAATATCCTCGCAGCCGAGGAGTTCTGCAATGTCAATGCGGCCAGCTGTGAGTTCGTATGTTACGTCGCGAGCGTAGACGTGAATGATCATCCGAATTCGAGGCGCCCCTGGGTTTGTTCGATGCCAAGAGGCATAGGCTCGAATCATCTGAGCCAGGGAGAACCGCGCATGAAAATGCCGACTCTTTCCAGCGGCTAGAAGTTGGGTTCTCAGGACGCGAAATCCGAGCGACGCGGCTTTCTGAAGAAGGGCTTGCGTGGTCCTGAAGATGATTCTTAGGTCGCGCTTGTCCCAAGGCGAGTCGATGTCGCGTGCAACTCCAACGAGTATAGGGGAGCCAGGGAACCAAGTAATGCAGTCCCCAGAACTCAAGGGCTCCGCTGGGGTTTTCTCGTGAAGCAATCCCTCGGTGCGCGCTTGCTCGAGTAGCGCTTCTGTTGAGGCGTTGAAGATCAGGCGGCGCTCAGTTGTGTTGTATCCAGCGCTGAGCGCGATGCATTCCTGTTTCTCTTGAGGGGCGGTGATCCATCCTCGAATCAGTTCCAGATCGGCTTTATCGCTGGGCTGCTTGACTCTCACAGGGGCTGACAGAGAGTACGACCAGTTCGCGACCCTGCTTCGTTCAGAGGATGCTGCCGTGACGAATTGCTCCAAGAAGGGATCAAAGTCGTCATAGCTAGGGAGCTCGATGAGGTTGGTGTTGAGGCGAGTCTCAAGATAGCGCCGGTCAATCGAGTCTTTCTCAAACACCACGGCGAAGTGCGGGAGTGGGTTTGCTCCACCAAGCGCAAGAATCTCCTCGAAGAGGCCCAAGAGATGAGGGTCGCTGAGACTGGTTCCAAGGAACAGGAACGAACGGTTTCTGAATACTTCCGCGAAGGCCCTTCTGAAGTGGGGCTCCTTATGGATGACCTGGCGATACTCTTCGTGTCCTACTACCAGCTCGCTAGGAGTTGCCTGTTCTAGGTCCTTTGAGGTGAGAGGCTTACCTTGTCCACCGAGAAACCCATGCAGTGCCCATAGGATGGGCTCCATCGGCTCGTGGAGAGAGGAGAGGACTCGCTGCGAATGAACGAGACTTCGCCCCAAGACGACGAAAGGGTCATCTAGGTTTTCTTTCTTGAACTCATCCAGGGCCGCACAAAGGAAAAGGTCGTCGTAGTTGGTGGTGAGGACGAGTGGCCAGTAAGCCTTGGCGAGGAGGCGGGTCCTCAAAGGGGGCGATTGGATACCGTCGCAGAGAGCTTTGCGGACTTCCTGTGGAAATCCCTGAGCGTCTCGTCGACGTAACCGCCTGACGGCTTCGAACGAGCGCTGCAGGGGATTTGTACTCGTGGGAGCCTTTACTGCCGCTGCCCTCTCTATCCTTTCGACAAACGTTCCCCAAAGGGGACAAGTCGGATAGCTCATCCCTGCACCCAGGAATGGAACCAGCTTTCCTGATTCGTAGATGGAAATGAGGCGATTGAGCTGCGCATTTCGAGTCGCGCAAGGAATCGGCATACTGCAAGTGTATGCTAGCTCCTTGGACCGTGGCGACCGTGCTCGGATTGGGTCGACTACCGGGGGGCAGCTCTCACCGCCCGCGAGGTTTCAGGTCCTCTTCCTCGTCGTCCGGACCCATGGCATCCGGGTCCGGCTCCGGCTCTTCATCCGGACCCATGGCGTCCGGGTCCGGCTCGTCTTCCATGCGCTCGGTCTCGTCGAGGCCATCGTCGTAAGCGGGTGCGACGGGGGCCGCCGCATGCGCTTGCAACTGCGACTCACGCAGTCGACGGAACGCCTGCACGCCCACCGCACCGAGCCCGATGACGAAGATGATGGGGCCCGGCGACAGTCGGATGTGCAGCAGCGCCCAGAGCAGGCCCACCCCGACGACACCGGCCGGCGCGAAGCGCGTCCACGCGGGCCGGGTGACTTCCGGTCGCAGCGCGAGCAACCCCAGCAAGGACAGCAGCAACAGCTCCACCACCACGGACCCGGACAGGTCCCATCCGGACAGCGTGGTGATGCCCGAACCCGCCGTATAGAGCACGTCGTCCGCGGCGCGCTGCGCGGGGATGACGTGCAGCTCCGGGGGGCCCGCGGGCACCGGCGCATCCGCCACTACGGGCAGCGTGCTCACCGTCGCCCACGGCGCGAAGAGCGTCAGCACGCACAGCGCCACGCCTCCCAGCGCCACCACCTCCGGAACGACCAGCAGCTGCTTCACGTCGAAGTAGCGCGCCAGCACGCCTTCCGGGCCCGCAATCACCTTGCGGTACTGGTCATGGACGACGAGCCCCGCGCCCAGCAGCCACAACACGGGCGTGAAGCCCAGCCCCAGCATCCGCACCGCCAGCGCCGTCAGCAGCGCCGCGTACGCCGCCGGCACCTCGGGGCGGTAGAGCACCATGGGAAGGAGCTTCGTGACACCCGTGGCCTCGCCGGCCAGCCGCAGCTCGCGCGCCAGCACCAGGACCGCGCCCACCAGGGCCAGCACCGTGCCCACCACGCCCACGCCGTCAAAGGCGGGGAGGATGGAGAGCGCCAACGCGAAGGCGAGAATCGCGAGCCCCACCACGCTCTGCGAGTGCGCCGGCACGCTCGCCAGCCACCGGGGGCCGTCGAACCTGGGCCCCGTCTGTCCCGGGTCCGTGTCCTCGGCCGTGTCGGCCGGCGCGGCAGCCTTCGCCGCTGCTGGGACGTACGCGGCGCCCAGACTGTGCGCCTCCGCCTCGTCGAGGATATCCGCCGCGTAGGACGGCTCATCCATCGCGCGCTTGGGCCGGAGCGCGGGACGCGAGCCCGTGCCTCCCTGGGGGGCCTCCGGCATCTTCGCGCCGCAGTTCTCGCAGTACCTCAGCCGACTGTTCGAGGCTTCGCCGCACTCCGGGCACCGCATGGGTCACCTTGCTGTGCGGAGGGCGGGGGGAGGCCCTCTCGGTCCAGCGCAAGCCCTGGAATAACACGCCGATTTCACCGGAAGCGAGAGGCCCCCGGTGGAGCGGCTACGGGCGGGCCGCTTCGGCTGCGGTGGGCGCCTCCGCCGTGGCCGTCAGCTCACGGATGCGCCTGGTCAGCGACTCCGGATCGATGGGCCCCACGTGTTTGCCCTGGATGATGCCCGCCGGGTTGATGAAGTACGTCTCAGGCACACCCGCCACGCCGTAGCTCACCGCCATGCGCGAGCGAGGATCCACCAGCTGCGGGAAGCTGTACCCCTGGCGCCGCAGGAACGCGCGGGCGTTGTCCTCGGAGTCCTCGAACACGACCCCCAGGAACACCGCCTGCGAGCCGAACTCCCGCTGGCCCCACTCCAGGACCGGGTGCTCGTACTGACACGGCCCACACCAGGACGCCCAGAAGTTGATGACCACCGGGCGGCCCTTCAGGTCCGCCAGGCTCACCTTCTCACCCGTGTCCAGCGAGCGCAGCACGAAGTCCGGTGCCGGCTTGCCCGCGAGCATGAAGGGCACCTCGTGCGGATTGCGCCCGAAGCCCTTGGCCAGCACCACCAGCAGTCCCACGCAGAGGGCGGCGAAGCCCAGCGTATAGCGCCACCGACGCATCAGGCCGCCCCCCGCTCCGCGTCACCGCCCGGCAGGGGCGAGGCCCCCGCTTCCGAACTGGCCATCGCCACCGCCGCCCGACGGCGCGGCCACAGCGCGATGATCGTGCCCAGCACGAAGAGCGGGATGCACCACCAGATCCACCCCACCAGCGGGAAGACCCAGACGTTGAAGCTCGCGTTGCCCGCCTGCTCGGAGAAGGCCATCAGGGAGATGTACAGGTCCTCACCCGCCGTCTCGCGCACCGCGGGCGTGCCGATGGGGTCCGTGCTCCGCTCGTAGTAGTTCAGGCGGGGCTTCATCTCCTCCACCTTGCCGCCCGGCGTCGTCACCTCCACGCGCGCCGCGACGAAGGTGCGGTGCGGCTCCTCTCCGCTCACCAGCCCCAGGTACTTGAGCTGATAGCCGTCCAGCATCATCGTCTGGTCCTTCTTCAGCGTGCCGGACGTGTGCTTCACGTACGACGACGACGCGGACACCGCGACGATGAGAATCACGATGCCCAGGTGCACCACGTAGCCGCCGAAGCGGCGCTGCGCCTTGGTGGCGCTCGTGAGCACCGCGGTGACGAGGCCCTCTTTGCGCTCCGTCATGCGGACCCGGATGGGCGACACCAGCTCCCGCAGCGTGACGACGGTGACGAAGCCCGCCAGTCCGAAGGTGAGCAGCGGATACACGCCGCGCAGCCCCACCGCGAAGCAGATGGCCGTGACGATGAGGCCCACCGCCGCGGGGATGAGGAACTGCCGCCGGAGCGTGGCCTTGTCCGGCGTACCCCACGGCAGCACCGGTCCCACGCCCATCAGGAAGAGCACCGCGATGCCACCCGGCACCGCCATCTTGTTGAAGTACGGCTCACCCACGCTGACGCGCACGCCGCGCACGGCCTCGGACACCAGCGGGTACAGCGTGCCCAGCAGCACCGTGAACGTGATCGCCACGAACACCAGGTTGTTCATCAGGATGCTGGCCTCGCGTGACGCCAGCGAGCTCAGCCGTCCTTCGGGCACCAGCAGCGGACCGCGCACCGCGAGCAGTCCCACGCACACCACCAGCAGCACGCCCAGGAACACCAGGAACGTGGGGCCGATGTCCGACTGGGTGAAGGAGTGGACCGAGTTGAAGATGCCCGAGCGCGTCATGAACGTGCCCAGAATCGTCAGCACGAAGGACGCGAGCGCGAGCGACAGCGTCCACAGCTTCAGCATCCGCTTGCGCTCCTGCACCATCGTCGAGTGCATGAACGCCGTCGCGGTCAGCCACGGCAGGAAGCTGGCGTTCTCCACCGGATCCCACGCCCAGTAGCCGCCCCAGCCGAGCACGGCATACGCCCACCACGCGCCGAGGATGATGCCAATCGACAGGAACAGCCACGCCACCAGCGTCCAGCGCCGCAGGGGCGCCATCCACGCCTCGCCAATCTCGCCGCGCAGCAGACCCGCCACCGCGACGCCGAACGGCACCGTCATCCCCACGTAGCCCAGGTAGAGGAAGGGCGGGTGGATGACCATCAGGATGTGGTTCTGGAGCAGGGGATTGGGGCCGGGGCCGTCCGCCGGCACGGGCGACACAGCGCCCCAGGGGTTGGCGGGACCGGCGATGAGGAACGCGAAGAACACGCCCACCGCCAGCATGGTGCCCAGCGCCAGTTGCATGTAGCGCGCGTGCTCGCGGCGGTGCATCCACGCGAAGGCCGCGATGTACAGGCCCATGATGAGGCCCCAGAAGAGGATGGACCCCTCCAGCGCGCTCCACAGCGACACCACCGTGTACAACAGCGGCGTGTCCCGGCTGCCCACCTGCGCGACGTACTTCACGCTGAAGTCGTGCGTGACGAGCGCGAAGACCATCATCAGGTTCGCGGCGACCATGCAGCCGGCGAAGCCCCACACCGCGCGCATCACCCAGGGGAAGCCCGCTTCACTGCGGCGCAGCCCGGTGACCAAACCCACCAGCGCGCCGAAGGTCGCGAACGCGAGCCCTCCGAGCACCAGCCCGTATCCAATCGACCCGTTCACCGCGCCTCCGCGCCCGTCCCCGTGCTGGCCGTCGTCGTGCCTTCGGAGAGCGTCTCACGCCACTTGTTCGGGTCCTCGCCCTCCTTGGGGGCGCGGTACTCGTTCGAGTGGTTCACCA
The DNA here is from genome assembly GCF_013336705.1 of Myxococcus sp. CA051A. Lineage (NCBI taxonomy): Bacteria > Pseudomonadati > Myxococcota > Myxococcia > Myxococcales > Myxococcaceae > Myxococcus > Myxococcus sp. CA051A. The sequence continues at coordinate 108,407 of NZ_JABUMS010000021.1, forward strand.
TCAGCCGGTTGGAGCTGAACACGCCGGACGCGTCGTAGGTGCCCTCCACCACGACGCCAATCTTGTCGCGGAACATCTGCGGCGGCGTCTCCGTGGAGCGCACCAGCACGCTGGGGGTGCCCTCGTTGGCGTCGTTGGCCACCCGGAAGTGCAGGGTGGTGTGCTCCGCGTTCCACTGGATGCTGCCCGGCTGCACCACGCCACCCAGGCGGATGGTGGCCGAGTACGCCTTCTCCCCCTGGGCCAGCATCTCCGAGGGGCTCCAGTAATAGACGAGGTTCTCTCCGATGTTGCCGAAGGCCACGAAGCCCAGGCCAGCGCCCGCGACGAGCAGGGCTCCCAGGGCGAACAGTCGATTGCGAGCGACAGGCGTCATGACGGGCTCACTCCTTCGCGGCCTGGGGCCGGCGCAGCCAGAGAGACAGCGAGTAAAGCACGAGCGCCACCACGGTGATGCCGTAGCAGGCCCAGACATAGCCCCAGCCGCCCTGGATGCGGCCACTGCCCACCTGGCCCGCGGCCTGGGCGAGGACTCCCAGCGTCGTCAAAGTCGTCATGTTCAGGCCACCTTCGGGGTGTCGTGGACGGAGGCCGCGCCGCCCGTGCCAGGCAGGGCTTCCGGGAGGGCCACTTCCGCCCGGCGCTCGGCCAGGGCGATGCGATAGCGGTGCATCAGCATGGCGATGGTCAGCAGCAACAGCCCGATGGCCGACACTCGCAGGCACAGCACCATCTGCGGATCCACCGTCTTGGGGCTCGACTGCACCTGATGCAGGCTGCGCCACCAACGCACGGAGAACCAGACGATGGGAAGGTTGATGGCGCCCAGGATCGCCACCACCGCGCTCCACGTCGCGCGCTTGTCCGGGTCCTCCACGAAGCGCCGCAGGACGAGGTAGCCGGTGTAGGTCACCAGCATGATGGCCTCCGACGTCAGGCGCGGATCCCACGACCAGTAGACGCCCCAGGTCGGACGGCCCCAGATGGCCCCCGTCACCATGCCCAGCGCGCCGAGCACGAGGCCGACCTCCGCCGCCGACTCCGCCGTCGAGTCCAGCTTCCAGCTGGCGTTGGAGCGCACCAGGTACGCCACCGCCGCCACGAAGTTCAGGAACATGGCCAGCATGGCCATCCACTGGAGTGGCACGTGCACGTACATGATGCGCTGCACGTCCCCCATCTCCCGGTCCGGCGGTGCCCACGCCAGCCCCAGCCACCATCCGGCGGCCAGCACGCCCAGCCCCACCACCGGCAGGCCCCACTTGATGAGCTTGTTCATCCGTCAGTCCTCGATGATGCGCGGGAACAGCACGAAGCCTACGCCCCAGTAAATGAGATTGAACCCCAGCAAAAGCCCCAGCCATGAGCCCAACTGATTCATGGGGTCTCCCTGAAGCACGAGCGAGGTCGCCTTGGCCAGGGACAGCAGGGCAGGGATGACCAGCGGGAACAATAGCAGAGGCAGGAGCACATCCCGCGCCCGGGCATTGCTGGAAATCGCGGCGTACACGGTACCCGGCGCGCTGAGGGCCAGGCTGCCCAGAAGGAGGACTGTTCCCAGGTCCACGAAGCCGGTGACGACCTTGACTCCGTAGAGGGCCACCATGACGGGGAGCAGCACGATGCCCAGGGCGATCAGCAGGAGCGCGTTGCCCAGGGCCTTGGACAGGTAGATGGCGCGCGCGTCCGCGGGGGCCAGTCGGATGCCGTCCAGGCAGGCGTTCTCGGATTCGACGCGGAAGGACTCGCCCATGGCCAGCACGCTGGCGAAGAGGATGGCGAGCCAGAAGTAGCCGCCCGCGTTCTTCTCCAAGAGGCGCGTGTCCGGCCCCAGCGCGAAGGAGAACATCAGGAGGGTGGCCAGCGCGAAGAAGACGATGGCGTTGAGGCGCGCGCGGGTGCGCCACTCGATGAGCAGGTCCTTGCGCAGGAGCGCCAGCGTGGCGCCGATGAGGCCGATGGGCCTGGGGCGGGGCGTGCTCATGCGGCCACCGCCCGGCCGTCCTGAAGATGCAGGCGCTCCTCGCACAACGTCATGCCCTGCTCGACCAGGTGCGTGGCCAACACCACCGTGACGCCGCCCGCCTTGAGCTCCGCGATGATGGCCTCCATGTCGCGGATGCCGGAAGGGTCCAGCTCACCGAAGGGCTCGTCCAAGAGCGCGATGCTCGGGGCCTTGAGCAGGAGCCGGGCGATGGCCAGGCGCTTGCGCATCCCCGCGCTGAAGCCGCGCACGGGATTGTCCGAGCGCTTCTCCAGGCCCACGCGCGACAAGAGCGCGCTGGCGCCATCCTTGGGCGAGGGGTGACCCAGCAGGCGCGCCAGCACGGTGAGGTTCTGGTGCGCGGTGAGGTCCTCGTAGAGGAAGCTCGCGTGGGACAGGAGCGCCACGTCGCGCCGCACCGAATCCCGGTCCGTCACGGCGTCGCGACCTAGCACCTCCACGCGTCCGGCCGTGGGGCTCAGCGCGGTGGCCAGCATGCGCAAGAGGGTCGTCTTGCCGGAGCCGTTGTGGCCGGTGAGCAGCAGCGAGCGCCCGCTGGGCAGCGCGTACGTCAGACGCGCGAGCGCCCAGCGACGCCCGTAGCGCTTGCTGACGTCGTGCAACGCGAGCGCGGGGGCGGAGGTGGATGGCATCGGGAAGCCGGTTCGTAGCCGGAATCGCAACTGTCATCCAGTGAAACCCGGGCGGCAGGCCGGGCAGGGACGGAGCGGGCCTGAAGACAGGAAAGTTTTTCCAATGGGTGGGGCCTCGTGTGCCCGCGGGAGCCGTCGATTTTCCACCGCGCGTCGTGTCCACCGGTGACCACGCGTCCCGTCCCGCCGGGCTCCCCCCGCGAAGAGGTGGTTTCGCCCAGGATTCGGGTGTGGCATCCCGCCTGCAATAACCCCCCGCGCGAGTTGGGGAGTTCCGTTGGGGAACGTGGGCCAGAGGAAGCTTTTCCGCGGAGGGGCGTGATGGCGACAGCGAGGGTCTTGCGGAGGGCGGTCAAGGCGGCGGCCGCTGGCGTGCTGCACTACAGTGGGATGCGCAGGGCGATGGCGGCATATCGGAGGGTGCAGTCGGGCGGCCGGCGCATCCTCATCGTGAGCTATCACCGCGTGGTGAGCGACTTCACGGGGGAGCTGCAGCGCTCCATCCCCGGGTTGCTCATCAGCCAGGAGACGTTCCGGCGCCACCTCGAGGAGGCCTCGGCGGCCGGCTTCGAGCTGACGTCGATTGGTGACGCGGTGGATGTGATGTCGGGCCGGAGGGTGGCGAAGAAGGACCTGTGCGTCATCACCTTCGACGATGGCTACCGGGACGTGTACCGGTACGCGTACCCCATCCTGAAGCAGATGGGGATTCCGGCCATCACCTACCTGCCGACGGCGTTCATCGGCACGAAGCGGCGGTTCAATCATGACCGCCTGTTCCACCTGCTGCGCCGGGCGCAGGAGCGGCACTACCACCCGGTGTACGCCGCGCTGCCGGAGGCGTCGATGGAGCTGCTCGGCCCCATCCTCTCCGGACAGAAGACGGTGTCGGCCGCGCTCGACGACTTCATTGGCGAGCACCCCACGCGGGTGCTGACGTCCATCATCGATGCGCTGGAGCAGCAGCTGGGGGGCGGGCAGGACCTGGTGCCGGAGCAGGGCGACATCATGAACTGGGACGAGGTGCGCCGCATGGCGCGCGACGGCTTCGAGTTCGGCGCTCACACGCTGGGGCACACGGTGCTGACGCTGGAGCCGCAGGAGGTGGTGGAGCAGGAGATCCTCGAGTCCAAGCGGACGATTGAAGCCGAGGTGGGCATCCAGGTGCGCGACTTCGCGTACTGCAACGGGTGGTACTCGGATGAGGTCATCCGCGTGCTGGCGTCGCACGGCTTCCGCTCGGGTGTCACGACGGAGGACCTGCCCAACCGGATTGGCGGAGATCCATTCACCCTCAAGCGCAAGGTGCTGTGGGAGAACTTCAGCCTGGGCATGCTGGGGGACTACTCGTCGCCGCTCACCGGCTGCCAGCTGGATGATTGCTTCGGGTTGCTCGGCATGAGCCACCCGGTGCCTGGCAGGAGGACCCACTCGTTCCGGGAGACCCTGCTGGGCAACGTGTTGCTGAAGCCGACGGGGGCTTCCTTGAAGGAGGCTCCGTGAGCGGAGGTGGCTCGTCGGCCGCGTCTGGGAATTCATTCCTCGGACGCGCCGGCCCCCTGGTGTTGGCCCGGCTGTTCACCGCCGGGTTGACGCTGTCCATTCCACTCGTCCTCGCCCGGGTGCTGCACCTGGACGAGTACGGTACTTATTACCAGCTCTTCCTCATCGCCACGACGCTGTACTACGTGCTGCCTTTTGGTGTGGTGCAGAGCCTTTATTACTTCCTTCCGCGCACCAGCGAGAAGCGGCCCTACCTGGGACAGACGCTGCTGTTCATGTCCGGTGCGGGCCTGCTGGGCGCGGTGCTTGTCTATGTCTTGCTGGGCCCGGTGGCGGCGTGGTTCTCCAATCCGGCGTTGCTGGAGTACCGGGGGGCGCTCGCGGCCTATACCGCGTTCCTCCTGGGCAGCTTCCCGCTGGAGGTGTCGCTCACGGCGCAGGGACGCACGCGCGCGTCGGCCTGCGTGTATCTGATTTCAGACGCGGTGCGCGCGGCGGTGATGGTGGTGCCGCCCCTGCTGGGCGCGTCGCTGCACGGGATGATGGTGGCGGTGGCCGTCTTCGCGGCGCTGCGGTTCGTGGCGACGTGGGTCGTCTCGCTCAGGGGGTCCACGGGGCCGCTGGCGAGCGCGTCGCTGTTTCGCGCGCAGCTGGCCTACTCGGCGCCCTTTGGCGCGGCCATGTTGTTGGCCATTCCGCAACAGAACGCGCACCTGTACGCGGTGGCGGGCGCGGTGGCGCCGGCGCTCTACGCGCTGTACCGGGTGGGGTGCTTCCAGCTTCCGGTGGTGGACCTGCTCTACACGCCCACCAGCGAGGTGCTGATGGTGCGCCTGGGGGAGCTGGAGCGCGAGGGCCGCCTGGAAGAGGGCGTGGATGCGTTCCGAGACGCGGCCGGTCGGCTGGCGTATGTCTTTCTTCCGTTCGCGGCGTTCCTCTTCGCGGCGGCGCCGGAGTTCATCGGCGCGCTGTTCGGCGAGACGTTCCTGCCCGCGGTGCCTGTCTTCCGCGTCAGCGTGCTGGGGGTGGTGCTCTCCATCCTCCCCATGGATGGGACGCTGCGGGCGCGGGGGCTGACCCGGGCCATCTTCGTCTCGTACGCGGTGAAGGCGGCGGTGACGGTGCCGCTGGTCATCCTCGGGGTGAAGCACCTGGGGTTGATGGGAGGCATTGGCTCCTGGGCGGTGGCGGAGGTGGTGGGTAAAGCGATGCTGCTTGTCCGGGTTCCGGCGGCGCTGTCCACTCCCCGACGCCAGCTCCAACTGGTGGACATCATTCCCTGGCAGGCGCTGGGGCGCTCCGCGCTCGCGGCGGGCGCGGCGGGCGTGGCTGTCTTCCTGTTGAGGGCGGGCGCGCAGGGCGCGTGGATGCAGCTGCCGACGGGCTTCTTCTGGCGCGTGTTGCCGCTGGCGGTGGCCGGGGTGCTGTTCTGCGTGGGCTACGTGGGGGTGCTGTACGCCGCGGGTGTGCGGCCGCTCACGGTGCTCGCGGGGTTGAGGCCTCGTAGGACGGCTTGAGGAAATCAGGGTGGCGCTTGAGGGCCTACTTCCCACTTGGGGGGCCGGTACCTAGGTTCCACCCCGTCGCGCGGTTGGGTCAGGGAGGCGTGGATGGGTGTCGATGCGATGATGTTGTACCGGGTGGCTCGCGGCCTGCGGCTGAAAGGGGTTCCCTTGCTCCCGGCCTTGCTGCGAAAGGCCATCTACTACCTTCACAGCTCCTACGTTCCGGACGAGGCCGACATCGGCGAGGGGACGCAGCTGGGGTACGGCGGAATCGGCGTCGTCATCCACAAGGCGGCGAAGATTGGGCGGCACTGCCTCATCTCCCAGCAGGTGACGATTGGCGGGCGCTCGGGGCTCGAGGGTGCGCCCGTCATCGGTGACTACGTGCGGGTCGGCGCGGGCGCCAAGATTCTCGGCAACATCCAGATTGGCGACTTCGCCGTCATCGGGGCCAATGCCGTGGTGCTCAAGGACGTGGCGCCAGGCACTGTCGTGGCGGGCATTCCGGCGCGGATCATCCGGCAGGACCCTGATCCCCTCACCACGTATCAGCGGGAGATGGGGTTGTTGCCCCGACGCTCGCCCCTGTCGGCGGTGCCTCCGTCGGCGTCCGTTCCTCGATAGGGCTCCTCATGCGTGTGCTCCTGGTTGGCGACCATCCTCCGCCTTTCGGCGGCGTGGCGATTCACGTTCAACAACTTCACCGCTTCCTGCGCAGCCGTGAGGTCGAAGCGAAGGTGCTGGACATCGGGAAGGGCGGCCGGCCGGTTCCGGACGTACTCCCGATGCGAGGCCCCGCGCACTTCGCCCTCAGGCTGACCGGGTTTCTCGCCTCGGGGTGGACGGTTCATGTCCACACCAGCGGGAACAACCCCAAGGCCTGGCTGCTCGCGGCGGCGGTGGGCAGTCCGCCGGGGGCACGCGCCCCCCGCTTCATCACCCTGCACTCGGGGCTGTTGCCCGACTACCTCGCGGCGGCGCCCTCTCGGCGGGCCTTCGCGCGGGTGGCGCTCGCGGGCTACTCACGCATCATCGCGGTGTCCGCGGCGGTGCGCGACGCGCTCGTGTCGTGTGGCATTCCGGAAGAGAAGCTCCTCGTCCACCCGGCCTTCTGTGCCTCGCAGGTTCAGGCGGGGGCCGTGCCCGTTCGAGTCGAGGCCGCGCGTGCGCGTCGCCGCCCGTTGCTGGTGATGGCGCACCATCCGTCGCCGGTCTACGGGCGCAAGCTCGCGTTTCGCGCCTTGCGGCTGCTGACGGAGTCTCATCGAGGCGTGGGCCTGGCGTTGTTCGGTCCTGGCACCGACTCCGAGGACTTCCTCCGCGACGCGCGCGAGCTGGGCGTGGCGGGGCCGCTGGAGCCGTTGGGGGAGCTGGAGCATCCGGCGGCGCTGGGGCTCATCGCCCGGAGCGACGTCTTCCTGCGACCCACCACGCATGACGGTGACTCCATCTCCGTGCGAGAGGCGCTGGCGCTGGGCGTGCCCTGCGTGGCCAGCGACGTGTGTGAGCGGCCCGAAGGGACGCGGCTGTTCCGCGCGGGGGACGCGACGTCGCTCGCCGCGACTGTCCGCGAGGCGGTGGCGGCGGGCCCCCTGCGCGTGGCCTCTCCCGACGTGGGGCCGGTGTTGCTCGACATGTATGAGGCGTTGTCACCCCGGCCCGCGCCGGTCAGACCGGTGCCCGTGACGTGGTGAGCGTCATTCCATTTTCCACTCGCGGGGAGACCGCGAGGATGTTCGACACAGGAGAGAAGAGAGATGCGGCGCAGTGATGACTTGGATATGTCGCGCCGGGCCCTCCGGGGGCGCGATCTGGTGGTGTTCTCCAACGACTGGGATGGGGACCCGCTGTCGAAGGTCCACATCATGCGGATCCTTTCTCGGGACAACCGCATCCTCTGGGTGAACAGCATTGGCAACCGCGCGCCGAGGGCGAACGCGCACGACGTGAAGCGCATCTTCGGCAAGCTGGAGCGCTTCACGCAGGGCCTGCGTGAGGTGGAGCCCAACCTCCACGTCCTGTCGCCGCTGGCGATTCCGTTCTACGGCAATGAGCTGGTGCGGGGTGCCAATCGCGAGCTGCTGCGGCTGCAGGTGCGCCGGGCGATGAAGCAGCTGGGCTTCCAGCGGCCCATCTCCTGGAGCTTCCTGCCCGCGTCCGCGCCCGTGTCGGGCACGCTGGGCGAGGAGTTCGTCGTCTACCACTGTGTGGACGAGTTCTCCGCCTTCAGCGACACCAACGGCCGTCACATCGCGGAGCTCGAGGACCGGCTGCTGCGCCGCGCGGATATCTGCATCACCTCCGCGGAGCGGCTCCGGGACAACAAGTCCCGCGTCAACCCGCGCACGGTGCTGGTGCGGCACGGCACGGACTTCCGTCACTTCGTGAAGGCGTGCGACGCCACCACGCGCATCCCCGAGGACATCGCGCGCCTGCCCAAGCCCATCATCGGCTTCTTCGGGCTGGTGGCGGACTGGGTGGACCAGGAAGCCATCATCGCGACGGCGCGGGCGCACCCGAAGGGCTCGGTGGTCATCATCGGCAAGACGACGCCGGACTGCGACGACTCGAAGCTGCGGGCCGAGCCCAACATCCACATGCTCGGCCGCAAGTCGTACGCGGACCTGCCGGGCTACAGCCGGGCCTTCGACGTGGCGCTGATGCCGTTCAAGATCAGCGAGCTCACGCTGAACGCCAACCCGCTCAAGGTGCGCGAGTACCTGGCCTCCGGCCTGCCGGTGGTGTCCACGGACCTGCCGGAGGTCCGCAAGGTGGGGTTGTGCAAGATCGCCACCTCGACGGAGGACTTCGTGAAGAAGGTGGGCGAGTGCCTCGCGGAAGGCCCCGGGCCCAATCGCGAGCGCGCCGAGAAGATCTTCAACGAGAGCTGGGATGCGCGCGTGGAGGAGATTCGCCACCACGTGGGCTCCGCGATGGTGGCGGCCGGCAAGACACTCTGAATCGCGGCACCACGTCCATGCGGCGGTGAGGGGCTCTTCGGGTCCGTCACCGCCGCGCGTGTGTGAGGTGGCTCACGCGCGGATGAGGGACTGTCGTCCCGTCACGGTGCGCTCCAGGTGCGCATAGAGACGGGCCACGCGCGCGTAGTCCGAGGGCCGGATGGTGGGCTCCGAGAGCAGACGGGTGAGCTCCGCCTTCGCCTCCAGGTAGTGCGAGGCGGGGATGCCACCATTCTCCTCGAGCAGTCGCGCGGCTTCCGCGTCCTCCAGGGCAGGGGAGATGCCCAGGCGTTCCTGCAACCGCTGGCGGAGCGCCTTGTCGAGTTCTGGAAGCAGGTCCTTCTCCACCTTCGAGCGGCGCATGAGCCAGCCCATGCTGCGCACGTACTCCAGGGCGGAGCGGTGTTTCTCCACGAGCACGGGCCTGGGGGCGCCAAAGCGCGTGCCACGGGAAAGAACGTACACACCTCCCACGGCCAGCACCTGCGCGACGAAGACCCAGATGCCACGCGACAGGGGCGGAGGGGGCGCGAGCTGGTGGTGGTACTCGTCGATGACGAGCGGACCGCGCGCGGCGAGCGCATTCCACAGGCGCGCGTTGTCCAGCAGCTCCAGGCGACGATTCTCCAGCACGTCCGCGCCAGCGAGGACGTAGACCTCACCCTTGCCGAGCGCGCGTCGCCACACGGCCACCGCGCCACCGAGTCCGGCGAGGGGCACCGCGTCCGGGTGGTCCATGCGCAGCCCCCGGTCCTGTGACATGCGAAGGGCCGTCAGCCCCCGGAACGGGCCCGCGCCCAGCCACACGTCCACCGTGGTGCCGCCCGCATCCGCGAGGTCCGTGGACAGGCCGCGCTCACTCGCGGGCAGGAGCGGCCCCTCGTCGAGCCGCAGCCACGTCTCCAGCGCGGCCTGGTGCATGCCGAGCTCGCGCGTCGACAGGTACACCAGCGTGCCGCCTTCCTGGACGAAGCGCTCCACGGCGCGCACTTCCTCCTCGGACACGGGGCGGCCCGTGGGCGCCGCCAGCACCAGGGTGCGAGTCCCGGCGGCGAGCGACTCCAGCGAGGTGAGCTGGGTGCTCACGGCGCGTCCCTCCTCGCGCAGGAACAGGTAGAGCGCGCGTGCGCCTTGAGGGCCCGGGTTCTCCACGGAAGCAATGGGTGAGTCGGGGGCCTCCCGGCTCGTGGAGAGGCCCATCGCCAGCGCGAGCGCGATGAGCAGGCCGAAGACCGCCACGGTCCGCGCGTTCTTCATGAGGCACGCTCCCGTGTCCCGGTAGGTCGGTCCTTTTTACCGGGAGGACTCGCGAGGAGGCTCATGCCGCGACCTCCGTGCCCAGCGTCCCGTGCAATCGCTCCACCGACTCGACGAACCGCGTGGCCTCTGCTTCTGGCACGGGTGTCAGCGAGTAGAAGGCCGCGTCGTACCAGGTCACCAGTCGTTCGACCTCCCGGGTGATGGAGGCGGGGGCTCCTCGAGCGGGAAGCTCCGCCGCCAGTTCGCGATTGGTCTTCACCCGGTCCGGACGGGCCAGCCGTCGCTCTTCCAACGAGGACAGCATGGCGAGCAAGGCCTCGCGAATCGCCTCGCGCGAGTCCTCGGCCAACGCCGAGCGGGCCCGCTTCAGGTGCTCCGGTGGCGCGTCCAGCACCAGCGGCGCGCCGGGCTCGGCGGCTCCCGGGCGCACGACGTTCCGGCGCAGGCGCAGCGAGCGCAACTTCAGTGCGCCCCACAACACCATCGCTATCGCGAAGCCCAGCATCACCGCGCGCGTCGCCACCGCGAAGCCCTGGGCCTCGCGTGATTCGAACAGGCCCTCCAGCCACGCCTCCAGCTTGCGCAGCAGTTGCTTCACGACGTCGCCGTGGCGCTGTCGGGCCCGGGAGAACTCGGGTCGGTCGAGCACGGCCTTGAGTCGCTCGCGCTCCTCTCCAGAGAGGTCCGTGAGGGCCTCCTCCGACGTGGCTGCGTGCTTCTCCAGCGCACAGGCCTGCTCCAGGAAGTCCGCCACCTGTCGGGCCCGCTCGGGCGCGGTGGCGTCCTCGTCCGCGGGGGGCAGGGGCATGCCACCCATGCGCCGTCCCAGCTCCTCCACGGCCGAGGAGACCTCCGCGGGGCGGGACCTGGCGGTCTCTTCGAGGGCGCGCGCGGTGGCCTCGCGGTCGTCACACGGCAGCGAGGCCAGCAGCAGCAGGAGGGGCAGGCTTGGCACGAAGGAACTCGCGGGCGGGTGGCGTCAGGCGGCGAGGGGCGGTGACGGCTCGGTGCCCAGTCGCTGCTCCAGGTCCAGGGCTTCCCGGCGCACGCGCAGGTCCAGGTAGAAGAACGAGCAGACGACGAAGTTGACGGGGGAGAAGAAGGACTGCGCCGCCACCTGGAGGATCTCCACCGGCACCAGGAGGAGCTGCGGCGTGCGCGCCATGGTCTCCGCCGAGAAGGGGTTCCCATAGGGCAGCATCACCAGCCACGCGGGGATGCCGAAGAGCAGGTGCACCGAGAAGAGGATGAGGCTCACCACGGTGAAGAGAATCATCCCGCGCACCATCACCCGTCCCAGGAAGCCCGGCTCCACGCGTCCGGACAGCATCGCTCCCGAGCGCGTGAAGGCGCCCCAGGCCCCCAGGTCTTCCATGGCGAGCACGGGAGGCAGCAGCAGGAAGCGCAGGAAGTACCAGAGGATTGCGCCGAGCATGCCCAGGGCCAGCAGCAGTCCGCCCGCCACCAGCAGCACGATGCCCAGCACCTGGGAGTCCATCGCCGTGGCGATACCACCGGCCACCATCAGCACGGTTCCGGGGATGCTCGCGACCAGCGTCACCAGGGTCGACCACCCCACCGACAACAGGAAGGCGCCCGTCACCGCGCCCACCTTGGACAGGCCCCGGCGAAGGCCGTCCGCGGGGCTCACGGGCGTGCCCAACTGCGCGGACAGCACGTAGCGGGCGGTCGCCACCGTGGTCAGCCAGTAGCTCCAGATGAGGAACATGAACAGGCCAGACCAGAGCACCAGCGACAGACTCGCCTGCCCCAGCATCTCGAAGGGCGCCTCCTTGGTGACGGCGTCCTTGTCCGTCACATAGAGCATGGGCGTCAGCCAGCGCGTCAGCTGGAGCGTGGCCTTGGTCGCGATGAAGCCGACCAGCGAGTAGCCGAGGTTCAACACGAAGAGGGGCTTGAGGTGGCCGCGCCAGAAGGTCACGGCACGGTCAATCAACTCCCCCAGGGCCAGGGGGCGCAGCTCGGAGACGGAGGAAGGCGAAGTCACGGGACGCGCAGCATAGCCCGGGGCGCGCACGCGGCCAGCAGTGCTCGCGCCGCCTGGGCCGGGTCCTCGGCTTCCAGCACGGAGGAGATGACGGCGAAGCCCGCCGCGCCGGTGAGCCTGCTCGCCCTCTCCGCGGTGATTCCTCCGAGCGCCAACGCGGGACAGGGAAGGCCCGCCGTGAGCGCGAGGAAGCCCTCGGGGCCGAGCGTCGTCCGGGTGTCCCCGGGCTTGGAGCCGGGGGAGAACACGGGGCTCACCAGGGCCAGGTCCGCGCCGCGCGCCGCGCGAGCCTCGCGCTCGTCATGGACGGCCAGGCTGATGAGCCGGCCTGGGGGCAGGTGAGGGCGGACGTCCCCGGGTGTGGGGCCGTCCGAGGGCAGATGCAGGTGCGCGCCCACGAGCAGGGCCACGTCCAGCCGGCCATTGACGAACAGGGGATTGCCTCGTGTCCGGCAGAGCGCGGCGAGGACCCGGGCGTCCTCGAGGAAGCGGCGACCGGAGGACTCGGGATGGCGGTGCTGGACCGCGACGTCAGGGCCCGCCTCGAGCGCGCGGCTCAGCGCGCCCAGGAGCCGCTCACGCGGCAGACGCCAGTCGGTGATGACGACGAGCCGGGGGAGGGAGGGCGCCACCGGGAGCGTCATGGGTGGGCGCGCCTACTGGACGATTCCGTCGAGCGGGCTGGACGCGGAGCCGTAGGCCTTCCGGGGGATGCGGCCGGCGAGGTACGCGTCCCGACCCGCTTCCACGGCCTTCTTCATGGCGACGGCCATGCGCACCGGGTCCTGGGCGCCGGCGATGGCGGTGTTCATCAGCACGGCGTCCACGCCCAGCTCCATGGCGATGGCCGCGTCGGACGCGGTGCCGACGCCAGCGTCGACGATGACGGGCACCTTCACCGTCTCCAGGATGAGGCGCAGGTTGTGCGGGTTGCGGATGCCCAGTCCGCTGCCGATGGGGGCGCCCAGCGGCATCACCGCCGCGCAGCCCGCGTCCTCCAGCTTGCGCGCGGTGATGGGGTCGTCGCTGGTGTAGGGCAGCACGGTGAAGCCCTCCTTCACCAGGATGCGGGCCGCCTTCACCGTCTCCTCGACGTCCGGGTAGAGCGTCTTCTCGTCGCCGAGGACCTCCAGCTTGACCCACTTGCTCATGCCCAGCTCCTCGGCGAGCCGGCAGGTTCGCACCGCGTCCTCGGCCGTGTAGCAGAGGGCCGTGTTGGGCAGGAGGCGCAGCCGCTCGCGGTCGATCCACCGCATGAGCGAGGCCTCGCCCGTGGCCTTCAGGTCCAGCCGGCGCACGGCGACGGTGACCATCTCCGTGCCGGAGGACTCGTGGCAACGCTTCATCACGTCGTGGCTGGGGTACTTCCCCGTTCCGAGGATGAGGCGGGAGGCGAACGTCACTCCCGCGATGGTGAAGGGCTTGTCCTGGATGCTCATGGCCATCTCCTCGCTACCCGCCGCCGACAAAGGTGACGATCTCCACGCGGTCCCCGGGCTGGAGGTGGTGCTCGGGGTGGCGGGCGCGGCGCACCACCTCGGCGTTCACCTCCACGGCCACACCCGGACCGCCGACTCGCAGCGATTCCAGCAGCGCCGAGAGGGTGGTGGCCTCCGGCACCTCGCGTGTTTCTCCGTTGACCCAGACCTGCACGGCGTCACGGCTCCTTGCGATGGGGACCCGGGGACGCACTACAGGGGGGCATACCGTGCTGTCAACGCACACTCCGGCAGTACGTTCGCCACCGTCACCGGTATACTCGACGTCATGCTCATGGCTCCCAGCAGGCTTCTCTCCATCGCGCTCGTCGTCGCGCTCGGGCTGCCCCTCACCGCGCTCGCGGACGAGCCCGTTGCCACGCTGGACGCCCCGGTGCGCGCGCCCACGCCGGTGCTCCACGGCCACCGGTATGCCTTCGTCGCCGGAGGCGTGCTCGCGCTGGGGGGATTGGGGCTGGGCTTCTTCGCGCAGGGCGAGGCGAAGCGCGCGCAGGGGCTCACGTCGGCCCGGGATGCACGGGAGACGATGGACCGGGCCCGCTCGGCCTCCACCGCGGCGAACGTGATGTACGCCGCCGCGGGCGCCGCGGTGCTGTACGGTCTGGTGCTGGAGCTGCTGCCCGACGAGGCCGCCGACACGGCGAGCCTCACCTACCACTTCTGAACGAGCCCCCCGTGGCCCTCCGCTCTCCTGTCCCCCTCCTGGCCTGCGGCGCCGTGCTCGCCGTCGTGGCCTGCTCTCTCAACGTCGACGACCTCGCCGGCAAGGCCTGCACGGACAACTCCGAGTGCCCCACGGCCTATGCCTGTACGGCCCTGGGCGCCGACGGCCAGCGCACGTGCGAGGTCATCTACCCGCCGCATTACACGGAGGCCGACGGTGGCGCGGACGCGGGGCCGGTGCCCACGTACTGCGAGGACGTCGAGCCCATCCTCGCCGCCACCTGCGTCAGCACCTGCCATGGCGCGGACACCAGCGGAAGCAGTCAGACGTCGTTCCGGCTGGACTACTACGAGCCGACTGGCAACGGCGTGCCCGGTGCGAGGGCCAAGGCGCTGCGCATCCGGGTGCGCGCGTCGGACCTGAAGGACATGCCTCCCACGGGCAGCCCGCAACCCACCACGGAAGAGCGCGCGCTGATTGCGCGCTGGGTCGCGGGGGGCGCGCCTCTCTGCGACAGCACGGGCACCAACGACGCCGGGCCCTGAAGTCCCCGCCGTACCTCCTCGCTTTCAGGTTCCAGGTTTCAGGTTTCAGGTTCCATGACGAGCCCCATCATGAAGAAACTCCTCGCGAGCGTGGCCGTCATGGTCGCGTTCACCGTGGCCTGCACCATCGACGTGGCGGACTTCACCGGCAAGACGTGCGAGACGGCCAGCGACTGTCCCGACACGCACGTCTGCGTCGCGGTGCGACAGGGACAGGGCCGCACGTGTGAAGTGCTCGGCCTGCCTGGTATTCCCGACGCGGGGGAGATCGACGCGGGGCCGGTGCCCACGTACTGCGACGACGTGCAGCCCATCCTCGCCGCCAGCTGCGTGAGCACGTGCCACGGCGCGGACACCAGCGGAAGCAACCAGACCTCGTTCCGGCTGGACTACTACGAGCCTCCGGATGGCGGTGGCGCGGACGGCGGAGGACTTCCGGGGGCTTTCGCGAAGGCCGCGCGAATTCGCGCCCGCACGTCCGTGTTCCAGGACATGCCGCCTTCGCCCACCACCGTCACGCTGCCCACCGCCGAGCAGCGGGCCATCGTCGCCCGGTGGGTGGAGGGTGGAGCGCCCTTCTGCGACGCGGGCACGGGTGAGCCGGATGGCGGAGCCGCCGACGGTGGCCGCGCGGATGGCGGAGTCGACGCGGGGCCGTGAGCGGTGTGAGCCCGCGCATTCTCGCGTGTGAGGGAATGAAGTGTGCCTGCCTGGGCACCTTCGTTCCTCGCGCGCGGTCGTGACAGGGATTGTTCCCACGGAGAGCGGCCGGGCGACCGGGGCCTCCGTGCGCGGATCGACGCCCCTGTGTCTTCCAAACGCGACGCGCAACCCCTGTGCAAGTGCGAGAGGAGCGCTCACTTTCTGCCCAACACCGGGAGACATGCTCTCCCGACAGCCTACCGAAAGGGGCAGGACGATATGCGCAAGCTCATGATGGCGGTCGGTGCGATTGCGGCTCTGGCGATGGTTTCCGGTTGCAGCAAGCGGGACAACGTCGCTGAACAGCGCCAGGACGTCGCGGAGGCGCAGACGGAGGCTCGCCAGGAGACGGCGGAGATCCGTCAGGACGAACAGAAGGACATCGCGGACACGCAGCGCAACGCGCAGGAAGACATCGCGGAGACGCAGCGCGAGGCGAACCAGGACATCGCCAGCGCGCAGAACGACGTCCGCGACGAGCAGGGTGACCTGGCCGAGGCGCAGCGGGACTTGAATGAGGACGTGGCCACGGGCGGCTCCGGCGCCGCGGGGGCCACCATGGCCGCGACCAGCGTCCAGGGCCGCGTGCTCTCCACGAGCGGTGACTCGCTCACCGTGGTGGACACCACCAACAACCGGCAGCTCAAGCTGAAGACGAACGACCAGAGCCGCATCCTCCAGAACAACCGCGCCGTGAAGGTGAAGGACATCAAGGAGGGTGACCAGGTCCGCGCCTCGTACGTGCTGGATGGCAAGGACATGGTGGTCCGCGAGCTGAGCGTCACCCAGGCCGTGACGCCGACGAACCAGTAACGCAGCACAAGCGGGCGGTCCGCCTCCTCGCGGATGGCCCCGGGACGGCTCCCACTCCGGTGGGGGCCGTTCCCTTTTTTCCCTGAATCCATTCCGAGGGGTTGGAAGGGTGTGTCGGACCTGGGTGGTAGGAGGGACGCGTGGGGTTTCCTCACGCCTTCCCAACCCTGGGGAGGACCTTCATACCCGGGAGCAGTCATTCGAAATGGGCACCCACCACCCTGCACAACCCCCTGCCAGACCCTTCATCCTCTTCACCGCCGGGGCCACGGCCTACGAACTCATCCGGTACCTGGGCGCGCGCGGCTCGGGAGAGCTGCTCATCGCGCGCAGGCACTACCTGGACACGCCGGGAGACCTGGTGCTCATCAAACGCTTGCAGGACGCGGGAGACGAGCTGGGGCGCGCGCGGCTTCGCGAGGAGGTCAAACTGCTGATGCGCTTGTCCCATCCGGCCATCGCCCAGGTGTTCCTGGTGCGGGTGCATGACGGGCTGCCCCACCTCGTCATGGAGTACGTGGAGGGGCACAGCCTGGAGACACTGGTCAGCTTCGCGGCGCTGCGGCGCCGGCCGCTCTCGGAAGCCTTCGCCGCCTACGTGGGCGCGGAGATCGCGGACGCGCTCCACCACGCGCACACGCTGGAGGATGATCGCGGCCGGCCGCTGGGGCTCGTCCACCGCGACGTCAGTCCCCGGACGCTGCGCCTGGACGTGCGGGGCCACGTGAAGCTGGCGGACTTCGCCCTGGCGTGGGCCCGGCTGCCGGGGCGCGTGGCCACCGAGGCCCACCTCGTCCGGGGAGACCTGGCCTATGCGTCGCCGGAGGCACTGCTGCGCCGGCCGCTGGACGGGCGCTCCGACCTGTTCTCCCTGGGCGTGGTGCTGCTGGAACTGCTCACCGGGTTGCACCTGCTGGACCTGGAGGCCGTGGAGCGCGCGGCGCTTGCGTCCGGCCCGCTTCCGGACGCGGAGCTGCTCCAGGCGGAGAACCCCAGCTGGCTTTCCGCGCCCATGATGGCGGCCCGCATGGCGTGCTTCGCGCCGGAGCACGTCGAACACGCCACGCGCACCCTGTCCTCGCCGCTGCGAGCCATCCTCGCGCGGCTCTTGCGCCGCGAGCCGGAGGAGCGCTTCCAGACGGCACTGGAGCTGCGGGACTCGCTGCGCGCGGTGCTGGGCGGACGGGGCTACGCGTATGGGCCCTCGGAGGCCGCGCGCGAGGCGACCCAGGTCCGTCAGGATGCCCGTTCCCGGAGGCGCACGGCGGATGTGTTGTCCTCGGATGAGGCGCTGCCCACGGCGTCGGGGCGCGGCGGCGCCTCCATGGCCGGGACGTGAGCGGGGCGGGCGCGGTGTTCAGGGGATGCACGCGGTGGGATGGGTGCTTGTCTGGCGCGCGCGGACAGGCAGACTGATGCGCCTATGGGCGACGTGAACGAACTCCACCAGCGCTGGTGCATCGCGGACGGACACGCGGACTCCCTCATGTGGAACCGGGACTTGTGCACGCGCTCGGACGAGGGGCACGTGGACTTTCCCCGGCTGCGGGAGGCGGGGGTGAAGCTCCAGTGCTTCACCATCGTCACCCGGGGCTTTCCCTTCATCGGGGGCTTCCCGGTGTTCGCCGCGTGGCGCGGCTGGCCCCGGGAAGCACGCGCGAGCGAGTGGACGCGGGCCTTGTGGCAGATAGAGCGCATGGAGGAGTTCTGCCGTCGCTCCGAGGACGCGGCGCGAATCACCACCACGCCCGCGATTCTGGAGGACAACCTCGCCCGGGGGCGGCTGTCCGCGGTGCTGGGGGTGGAGGGTGGGCATGCGATTGAAGGCAAGGTGGAGCGGCTGGCGGAGCTGCACCGCCGGGGCGTGCGCTTCATGGGGCTCACCCACCTGTCCAACAATGACCTGGGGGGCTCTTCCTTCCCGATGATGGGCAACCGGGGGCTCACCTCCCTGGGGCAGGAGGTGATGGAGGAGATGGCGCGGCTGGGGCTGAGCGTGGACGTGGCTCACGCCTCGGAGCGCACGCTGGAGAACCTCTTCACCCACCCTTCGGTCCGGTTCTTCTGCTCACACACGGGCGTGCGGGCGGCGGGGGGAGGGTGGCGCAACCTGAGTGACGCCTCCTTGCGCTTCATCGCGGACCGGGGGGGCGTGGTGGGAATCATCTTCGCCCCCGTCTATCTGGGAGGCGACGCGGTGGATGACGTGGTCCGCCATATCGAACACGCGGTGGACGTCATGGGCGAGGAAGGCGTGGGCCTGGGTTCGGATTACGACGGAATGGTGCCGCTTCCACGGGGGATGAAGGACGTCACCGACTTGCACCTGCTCACCACGGCACTGCTGCGCCGACATCCGGAGTCCTGGGTGGAACGAGTGATGGGAGGAAATTTCCGGCGTTTCTTCCAGACGACACTGGGTGGTTGACCGGCGGCGGTACGCTCGAAATATTGGTCGCAAGCTCATGAACCGCTCTCTCTTCGTCCTAGTGTCCGTCGTTGGTTCCCTCCTCCTTGCCGGCTGCGGTGGCGCCAGCGCGGGAGATGATTGTGACGAGGCGGGCAGCTTCGTCTGTCAGGAGAACGTCCTGGCGCTGGAATGCCGCACCGGGACGTGGCGGGAAGTTCCCTGCCGGGGTCCGCTCGGCTGCCGCGAGTCCGACGAGGCCGTGCGGTGCGACACCTCTGGCAACGTCGCGGGGGACGCGTGCTCCTCCAGCTCCGAGGGCCGGGGGCTGTGCCGACGGGATGGCAAGGCCGTGCTGGAGTGCCGCCAGGGAGTGTTGGTGGAGACGGCGACGTGCGCCACCTGTGAGGTGGACAACTCCGAGGTGACTTGCCAGCCGTGAGCCGTTGAAGGCGAGCGTCAGGAGTCTTCACTGAGGGACGTGTGGTAGCTTCGGAGCGCCGCTCGCGGGACTCCGATGCGACTTCCGATTCAAGCCTTTGGAGCCTGACACGCTGGTCGTTTCACTTCTCCCCGAGCGGCGCTCCTCTCTCCCATCTGGAGGCAGTGCGCGCGATGGCCCTGGCCGCCGAAGTCCGCATCGAACAGGTCGCTCGCGAGGACCTGGTGATGTTCGTCAACGCGTGTTTCTCCTGCACGGGCCAGCGGGAGTTCTACGGTGACGCGCGCGGGCATTCGGTCTCCATCGAGTTCCTGCACCAGTACATCCTCGGCAACTACCGGCGCCTCTATCGGCGCACGCTCGCCGCGGGCATCAACCACTTCAATCAGGCGCAGATCATCCTCAACCTGCTCGCCGTCGGCAGTCCGGCGGACGCGGCGGAGCGGCGGGAGGAGGGCGCGCTCATCGCCGCCGCCCTGCGGAGCCTGCCGTCGCAGCGGGCCTACCGGGTGCTGGAGTCCCTGCGCTCGCGGCACATCAACAACCGCAGGACGCGCGCCATCGTCCGTGAGTACCTGTCGGGGCGCTCCAGCCTGCCGTTCGACGCGGTGAAGTACCGCGCCAAGCTGCGCGCGGCGGTGGTGCATGGCCACCTGAAGTTGGACGGCGAGCTGGGGCCGTTCCTCTTCCATGGATGGAAGAAGCGCGTCTACACCCAGCCGTTGCTGGAGACGTTCCGCAAGGCCCACTTCGCCCAGGAGGCGCTCTATGAGCTGCCCTACACGGTGGCGGAGGGCCTGGCCCAGAAGCACGGTGTCCCCCGCGACGTGTTCCTCCAGCGAATCGAGCCCCGGCTCACCCAGGCGGAGCGGCTGCGCCTCCAGGAGTCCGCCGCGCGCGAAGGGGGCGGGGAGCCGCCGGTGGACCTGTCTCGCGCGCCGCTGACGAAGCTTGCGCTCTATGCCCTGTCGATGACGGACGCGGTCCGCGAGGCGCGCCGGGACGAGCTGCACACGGCGCTGGAGCGCGCCTCCGCGCGGGTGCTGGCGCGGGCACCGGCCTCCCTGGGCCGGGTGGCGGCGGTGCTGGACAACAGCTACTCCTCGTCGGGTTCCTTGCAGAAGCGTCGGCGTCCGCTGGGGGTGGCCCTGGCGGCGCACTACCTGCTGTCCGCCTCCGCGCGCGAGTACCGGGCCTTCTGGACCTGTCCCGTGGAGGAGCCGTTGCGCGTCACCGCACGCGGGCAGACGGACCTCGCCACGCCGCTGTTGGATGCACTGGCCTGGGGCGCGGAGCTGGTGGTCATCGTCTCCGACGGCTACGACAATGACCCGCCCAAGGCCGTGGCCGAGCTGACGCGGGTGTTCCGGGAGCGGTTGGACCCGGGGCGGCGCACGGCCCTGGTCCACGTCAATCCCGTCTTCGACGCGGAGGAGTATTCGCCGCGCTCGTTCGGTGGAGCCGTCGCCACGGTGGGCGTGCGGGACGCGGAGGACGTGCCCACGGTGCTGGGCTTCGCGCGCTTCGCGGAGGGCACCGCGTCGCTGGCGGAGCTGGAGCGTTATCTCTCCGCGCGGGTGGCGTCCTGGCTGGAGCGGGATGCTCGCCGGAACGCGAGCGTGGAGGTGGGCGTGGCACCGGGCGCGCCCGTGAGCGTGGAGGAGGGCGAGGCATGAGCGACGCGCGACTCATTCAGCGGCTGGAGCCCAAGGGCCTGAGGCTGGCGCCGTCGCAAGTCTTCGGACGCATCCGGCTGGTGCCGGTGCTGCGGGACGAGGTGAGGGGAGACCTGCGCTTCGCGCGCAGGGACTACTCGGACGCGGTCTCCGTGGTGTCGCTGGAGGGCCCGCTGACGGGGCGCGGGCTCAAGTACGTTTCCTACATTCCCCACGGCATGGTGGTGAGCTGGACGCACCGGCAGACGGACGCCGTCTTCGGCACGCGCCTGCAGTCGCCCGAGGGCAAGCGCGTGAAGGTGGGTCCGGTCCCCGTGCGGCTGCTGCATCGGATGGTGCACCGGGAAGACCGCAACCAGTTGCGCATGCTGCCCCTGCACCTGGCGATGGAGGGCTTCCTGGCCCTGCACTTCGGCGGGCCGGATATCGCCTGGGCGGAGTACTCGCGAGCGGCCCTGTCCCACGGGTTGAGTCCGCGAGTAGAGGGCGTAGTGCCCGGGTGGGCGAGCACCGCGCTGGATGGCGCGCTGCGCACGTTCGAGGTCCACGAGAATCAGGTGGGCATGCTGCTGTTCAACGCGGATGAGCTGCTCTCCGCGTTCATCGTCGCGCACCCGGATGACTACCGCCTCCTGCACCGGACGTTGCTCGAGGACTTCTACGGGGACCTGCTGCTGCAGTACGGCTATCTCATGGAAGCTCCGGAGCTGGGGCTGTCCCTGGACGCGAAGCGGGTGTCCAGCGTGGAGGACCTGCGCGCGGAGGTGGCGCGCATGCGCGCGGACTGGGCGGCCTTCCATGGCTTCATGGCCGGCGGGCTGTTCGGCGTGGAGGTGACGTCCCGGAAGGTCTACGAGGCCGGGCCGTTCCTGCTCCAGCACTTCCACACGAGCCTGCTTCCCTCGGAGGAGAACCACCTGGGCGAGGCGATTGTGAGCCCCGACGGAACGCTGGAGTACCTCAAGACCTACCGGCTCTCGGCGGCGCAGACGCGGCGGGCGTACCTGCTGCAACGGCTCGCCACCTCGGGATGGAATCTGGACGACGCCGCGGAGGAGTTCGGCTCCACCCGACAGGACCTGGTCCTCCGGCTCCACAACGCGGGCTTCGGTTATCTGCTCAAGGACCACGTCCTGGAGGAAGCCCGGCGCTCGAAGGCGCGGGGCTCCTGAGGCTCGCTCAGAGCGCCCCGAGAAACGCGTCGAGCGCCGCGTTGACCTTCTCCGGCTGCTCCTGGTTGGACAGGTGCGCGGCGCCGGGGATGACCTCCAGCTTCGCCCCGGAGATGAGGTCCACCATCTGCTTCGCCTTCTCCAGCGGGGTGATGGCGTCATGCTCGCCCACCACCACCAGCGCGGGCCCGGCGTAGCGCGCCAGGATGTCCTTGGAGTCCGGACGCAGCGCCATGCCCCGCTGGGCGGCGGCGATGCCCTCGCGCGAGGCGGTGCGAATCTGCGCCTCCACCACGCGCCCCACCGGCGAATCCGGGGGCGAGGAGATGAGCTTGGGCATCAGGGCCTGGATGACGGGGTCGGCGCCCTTCTCCAGGGCCTCCTTCGCGGAGGCCTCCCGGCGGGCCTTGCCCGCGTCGTCGTCGGCGGTGCACTGCGTGTCCATCAGCACGAGCCCGGCCACCCGGCCCGCGTCCTCGCGCAAGAGGGCCATGGTCGCGTAGCCGCCCATGGACACTCCGCCCACCACGGCCCGGTCGATGTTCAGCGCGTCCAGCAATCCCAGCGCGTCACTGGCGATGCGTGACATCTCGGTGGGGCCTTCACCCGGCATGCTCTGCCCGAAGCCTCGGATGTCCGGGATGATGAAGCGGTAGCGCCCGGACAGGGCCTTCACCTGTGCGTCGAAGGCGTCCCCGTTGAGGGGAAAGGCGTGCAGCAGCAGGACGGGGAGGCCCTGGCCCACGTCGCGGTAGTGCAGGGAGAGTCCATCCACGGTGACGGTCAGCATGCGTCCTCCGAACAGGGCTCAGAGCCACTGCTTGTGCTTGAACCAGAAGAAGAGGCCCACGGGCAGTCCGATGATCATCACCCACATGCTGATGTAGAAGCCCCGCCCTGACAGCACGTCGAAGTTCTGTCCGAAGAATCCGACGATGAACGACAGCGGCAGGAAGATGGTGGCGAAGATGGTGAGCTGCTTGGTGATGTCGTTCGTCTTGTTGGCCACCATGGACAGGTAGCCGTCCATGACGTTGCCCAGGATGTCGCGCCCGGCATCAATCTGCTCGTACAGGCGCACCAGATGGTCATACACGTCGCGGAAGTAGAGCGTGGAGCGCTCGTCGACGTGGGGGATGCCCCGCCGCGCCATCAGCCCCACCACGTCCCGCTGCGGGGACAGCACCCGGCGCAGCTGCACCAGCATCCGCTTCATCTCGAAGATGCGCTGCAGCTGGGACTTCTCCGCCCGCTCGAAGATGGACACCTCCAGGTCCTCCAACTCGTCACCGAAGGTGTCGAGGATGGGGAACTGCGCATCCACCAGCCCATCCGCCAGCAGGTAGAGGATGAAGTCCGTGC
Source organism: Myxococcus sp. CA051A (assembly GCF_013336705.1). Classification (NCBI taxonomy): domain Bacteria; kingdom Pseudomonadati; phylum Myxococcota; class Myxococcia; order Myxococcales; family Myxococcaceae; genus Myxococcus; species Myxococcus sp. CA051A. Next base: position 131,562 of record NZ_JABUMS010000021.1, read on the forward strand.
CCCGTCCCAGCGTCGCGTTCGGATCCGAGCGGACGCGCTGCTGGATGTTGTCCAGCCCCGAGAAGGGCAGCTCGTGCACGCTGATGATCCACTCCTTGGCGAGGAAGAAGTGGTGCTCATGCAGCGTCAGCTCGCACACGTCCTTCCCGGTGGTGAACCCCTGGAGGACGATGAAGACGTGGTTCGGGTACTCCTCCAGCTTGGGCCGCTGGTCCAGGTGGAGGCAGTCCTCGACGGCCAGTCTGTGGAGTCCGAAGCGCTCGGCCAGCCGGGCCATCACCGCTTCGTCGGGGTGGAGGACGTCAATCCACTTCCGTCCCTCCTCGGCGAGCAGTTCCTCACCCCCGGTGAAGAGGGTTCCGTCCTTCATCAGACAGACCTGAATCATCCCGTAGCGCTCCCGGGCCTTGCGGCGCGGCCCCGATCCGAGTGCTAGAACTCCCCCGCGCGGAAGTCGAGCGCTAGAGTGTGCCCCCCGTGTCCGCTGACGCTGAAAACCCGCAGGCCTCCCTGACCCCGAGGCTCGAAGAAATCCTCCAGTCCCACCCCGACCGCGCCTTCGCGGGCCGGCTGCGCAAGGTGTACGCCGCCGCCGCCCAGGCCATTGGCCGGCTGAGTGACATGGACCTGGTGAAGTACGAGACGCCGGTGGTGGACTCCAGCCCGGACCTGTCGCTCTGGGAGGAGATGGCGCCCGTCATCCGAGACACGGTGATGGACGTCAACGCCCTCTTGAACGTCATCCGCGAGCAGTTCCCCGCACAGCCTTCCGCGGGCCTCGCGGACATCCTGCGCGAGGTGGGCGGGGCCCGCTTCCAGGACCCGGCCACGTTGCTCCAGGACGCCATGACGCAGCTCGCGCAGGGGATTACCCAACTGGGCGAGGCGATGCGCAATCCGTCCGTGGTGAGCGACCGGTGGACGCTGCTGGCTGAAATCCAGAGCTTCCGGGCGCGCTTCCGCGAGCAGGTCAGCAACCTCGTCTTCGAGACGGCGAGCACCTTTGGCGAGGTGACGCGGGCGCAGGTGGTGCCCGGGCACGAGGCGGAGGTGAAGGCGGCGGTGACGGTGCGCGCCATCACCGCGGACCTGGGGCGCATCCTCACGGCGCGGCACAACAAGGTGCGCGAGGCGGAGCCCGAGGACGTGCAGTGGAACGCGCAGCAGCTCCAGACGGAGATGGACGCCTTTGGCCGCACGGCCGCGTACCGGAACCTGCGCGCGCAGGACAAGCGGCACATCGTGGAGATGCGCGCGGAGGTGGGGCGCCTGGCGATTCTCCCCAACCCCTCCCGCCAGGACCTGCTCAAGGTGGTGAGCGAGCTGGACGCGTTCGTCCGGGGCCTGTCCGCGGTGAACCAGCGCCAGGTGCTCATCATCCATGACCGCGAGGTGTGGGCCTCTTGCGGCGTGAAGCTGGAGCGGGCCCTGATGCTGTCGGACTCGGACGCGCCGGCCTCGGCCCGACTCCTGGCCGAGGCGGCTGTCAGCGCCCAGTCCCTCTACGGGCGGGCCTCCGACATGGACGCGTTCCTGCGCAAGGCGCGAAAGCAGCCCCTGGCCCAGCTCGTGGGACCGGAGCTGCGCGCCACCATCGAAGTGTTCCAGGGACTGTTGGCCCAACTGGACGTGATGTGATGGCGGCTGCCAGCAAGGCGGTACCGCGCCCGTTGCGCGAGGCGGACCTGTCCCGTGTCGAGGGTGTCTTCACGGACGTGGATGGCACGCTGACCACCGGCCACCGGCTGCGCGCGGACACCGTGCGGGCGCTGGAGCGGCTGTCCGCTTCGGGCCTGCGCGTGGTGTTGGTGAGTGGCAGGCCGGCGGGGTGGGGTGAGGCGTGGGCGCGGCAGCTCCCGGTGGACGGCGTCATCGTGGAGAACGGCGGCCTGTTCTTCCTGCGAGGCAAGCGGGGGCTCCGCAAGGTGTACCTGGAGGCACCGGCCGAGCGCGTGGCGAACCGGCGTCGGCTCGAGAAGGAGGTCGGGCGCGTGCTGAAGCAGGTGCCCGGGGCGCGGCTGTCGGTGGACAGCGCGTACACGGAAGTGGACCTGGCCGTGGACTACAACGAGGAAGCCCGGCTGGGTGAGGCGGGGGCGTCGCGCATCGAAGCGCTGCTGCAGGCGCGCGGGGTGACGGCGGTGCGCTCGTCCGTGCATGTGAACTGCTGGCTCGGTCGCTTCGACAAGCTGAGTGCGACGCGGCGCTTCGCGCGGGTGGCGTGGGGCGAGCGTTTGGAGCCTCGGGACGGCCGTTACGTGTATGTAGGGGATTCTTTCAATGACGCCCCGATGTTCCAGGCTTTCGAGCTGGGCGTGGGCGTAGCCAACGTGCGCGCGGTGTTGGACCGCATCGACGCGCCGCCGGCTTTCATTACCCGGGCAGCCGAGGGGAAGGGGTTCGAGGAGCTGGCTCGGGCCCTCCTCGCTCGGCGGGGCCGCGGGGCTCGTGAGGAGTGACACCGTGAATGTCGTGAAGTTGGAGCTGGCGCGGGGACTGGGGCGCCACCTGCGCGCGGGACACCCGTGGGTGTTTCGCAAGGCGCTGGAGCATGTGCCGAGGATTCCCGCCGGCAGCGTGGTGGACCTGACGGAGAACGGGAAGTTCGTCGCGCGGGGGTATTACGATCCGCACTCGGCCATCGCGGTGCGGGTGCTGACGCGCGACTCGCGGGACACGGTGGACGCGGGCTTCATCACCCGCCGGGTGCGGCGCTCGCTGGCGGAGCGCCAGTCGCTCCTCGACCTGACCGACACGGACAGCTACCGCCTGATTCACGGCGAGGGGGACGGGCTGCCGGGCGTGGTGGTGGACCTCTACGCCGGCTGGGCGGTGATGAAGCTGTATTCGGCGGGCCTGACGCCGTATCGCCCGCTCATCGTCGAGGCTCTCAAGGCTGGCATCCCGGGCCTCAAGGGCATCGTCGGTCGCGATGAAGTGGCGCGGGACGACGTGGAGGAGGACGAGGGTCGGGGCTCGGGGCGCATGTTGTACGGGCAGGACGCGCCGGAGCAGATCGCCATCCGCGAGCGAGGCGTCACCTTCATGGTGGACGTGTGGCGCGGGCAGAAGACGGGGTTCTTCCTGGACCAGCGGGAGAACCGTCACCTCATCCGGCGACTGGCCAAGGGCCGGGACGTGCTCAACTGCTTCAGCTTCAGCGGCGGCTTCTCCGTCAACGCGGCGCTGGGCGGGGCGAACACCGTGTTCTCGGTGGACATCGACCCGGAAGCCATCGCCCTGGCGCGCGAGAACTTCACGCGCAACGGGCTGCCCGCGGAGAAGCATGACTTCCTCGCGGCGGACGTGTTCACGGTCATCCAGTCCTTCAAGGACGAGGGCCGCACCTTCGACATGATCATCCTGGACCCGCCGGCCTTCGCGAAGAGCCAGCGCGCGGTGCAGGCGGCCCTGGACGGGTATGCGTCCCTGAATCGGCAGGCGCTGAGCCTGTTGCGGCCGGGCGGCCTGCTGGCCACGGCGTCGTGCTCGGCGCGCGTGAGCCCGGACGACTTCATGAGCGCGGTGCGCGAAGCGGGCTTCAAGGCTGGCGTCGACCTGGCGCTCGTGGAGGAGCGCTACCAGCCGCCGGACCACCCGGTGCGGTTGCAGTTCCCCGAGGGCAAGTACCTCAAGTTCTACGTGCTCCAGGCGGTGTAGCTCCGCCGCTCAGCGGGCCCGGGATATCGCCCGGGCCCGTGCGGGGAGCGGGAGCCCGTCAGGTGCCGAAGACGTTTCTCGCCACGCGGTCCAGCACGGTGGTGCCCCAGGCGAGGCTGGCCTTCATCAGCCGCTCCATGTCCTTCGTGAACGCGGCGCCCGCGGGCATCTGCGCGTACGTCCGGCTCAGGAAGAGGCTCTTGTTCTCCTCCTCGAAGTCCACCGAGCCGCCGCCAGCGTCCGTGCCGTCCTGGGCTTGCTTGCGGAAGCCGTCGATGACACCCGGCTTGGGGTCTTCCCGGAAGCGGTAGACGAGCGCGCTGCACTCCAGCACCTGCGTGTCCGCGTGGTGTTCGAAGTAGAGCTGCGCGCTGCCCACCATGGTGCCGCCCAGCCCGTTCTCGTTGAGCCCCTCGCTCATCCCGGCGCCCTGCGTCTGCAGGTACCAGCGGACGAGCGCGCGCGCGGCCTCGCGAGTCATGGGTCCGCCCGGAGGGGGCGGGGGTTTGGCGAGGCCCATCGTGGCCAGCAGCCACTGGATGTGACGGGAGAACGCGAGGGCCATGTCAGCGGGACTGCGCGGGGATGACCTTCGCGGCGACGCGCTCGAACACGTCCACGCCCCAGACGAGGCTCGCCGCCATCAGCTTGCTCAGCTCGGAGGCGAACACCAGGTCGATGGGGCGCGTCGTGTACGTGCGACTGAGGAAGAGGCTCTTGCTCTCCGACTCGAAGTCCACCGTGCCGCCGCCCGCGTCCGTGCCGGCCTTCTGCTCGTCGCGGAAGCCGTCGAGGACGCCGGGGCGGGGCGCGTCGCGGAAGCGGTAGATGAGGGCGCTGCACTTCAGCTCGCCCGTGTCGGCCGAGTGCTCGAAGTACAGCTGCGCCTCGCCGACAGCGGCTCCGCCGAGCCCCTTCTGATTGAGACCGGGGCTCAGGGGAACGCCCTGAGCCGCCAGGTACGCCTGCACCAGTTGAGTCGCCTCGTCTCGCGTCATGGCTGCTTATCTACCACGACTGACGGGCAGCTCTCAGAACTCGCCGGCGCGGGCCTGCTCGAAGGGCACGCGGTGGTTGAGGTACGTGTCGACCAGCGAGTGCGCGCCCGAGAACACGGTGTCCTCGGAGAAGTAGTGCACCTTTGCGTCCTTGCCCGCGTGGCGCAGCATGTCCGCGGGGCTCCAGCCCTTGCCGCCCAGGCCGAAGAGGGTGGGGACCGCGTCGCGGTTGTTGATGTAGTGCACGTAGTTGGGGCCGTCCGGGTAGGTGCAGGCGGCGGCCGCGAACGTCTCCACGTTCAGCTTGCTCATCGTCTGCTGGACCTGCTCCGGCGACATCCCGTCTTCGATGCGCAGCCGGCGCGCCACGTCCGACAGCGCGCGCGAGGTGATGAGACCACCCTGGCTGTAGCCGACGAGGTGCACGTCCCGGCCCGCCTTCAGCTCGCCGTAGACGGCGTCGGCCAGCGTGTCGACGGCGGGGTTGGTGCCCTTGCCCAGCTTGTCCTTCACGGCCTGGAGCAGGTCGCCGACGGTGCCCTCGGTGGAGTTGTGCACGCCGATGGTGCGCATGCCCGTCTCGTCCGCGAGCGCCTGCAGCTCACGCGCCTGCTTGTCCTTCTCCGTGCGCATGCCGTTCGTGTAGATGAGCGTGGCCGTCGCGTTCGGGTTGTTCTTGGGCGTGAAGGCGGGGATGTCGCTCAGCGGCGTGCCGGGCTCGAACGTCTGGCCGCCCGCGCCCACCAGCTTGCCGTCATAGACCTTGTCCTTCGAGCCGGCCGGAGCGGTGAACACCTGCGCGGCGGCCACGGTGTTCGTCGTCTTCGCGCTGTCGAAGCCATCCACCACCGCGCCGGTGCGCTGCGCGGTCGGCTGCACCGCGGGCGTCGCCACCGTGTTCGCTTCAGACGTGCGCGCAACGGACGTCCGAGGGGTGGTGCCGACGAGGGTGCGGCCGCGCTCGATGGTGCTCATGGTGGGGGGCTCCAGCGGATAAAAAGGGGGATGGAAGAAAGAGTCCTTGCCCCATTGTCCCAGGACGCCGTCTGAAGTTGCGCACAAACGCGGTAATTCGCTCCAAACGCTGAATTCCGACGCACCGCGTCGCGGACATCGGGCGAAGACCTGGTGCGTCATGTTCCGAGGGAATCGCGGATCCCACGCCGGACCTGGGGCCCGCGCCCAGAGGTGGGGCGCGCCAGAATGGAGCATGCGCTGGGAGTATCGGCTCGGCGCGAGCCCTCCTAAGGTGGGTGGCATGGTCCAGAAAGGTCAGTTCCTGGAGCGCTCCACCCTGATTCCGGTGGGGGCGGTGGTGATGGAGGGCACGGCGCACCGCGGCAAGCGCGCGCCCCCGTTGTTGATCCTCCCGCCGAGGCCCGAAGAGGGTGGGGGGATGGATCACGTCATCGCCGCGGAGCTCGCCTGGGCGGCGGCCAGCGCGGGCTTCCCCACGCTGCGCTTCAACCACCGGGGTGTGGGCGCGAGCCAGGGGACGCGGGGCAGGGACCTGGCGCTGCTCGAGGACGCCGAGGCGGCCATGCGGGTGTTGCTGGAGAACGCGGGGACGAGCGCGCTGGCGGTGGCGGCGCTCCACGGGGGGGCCCAGGTGGCCCTGGCGCTCCAGGCGCGGTTCCCGTCGGTGGGAGGGCTGTGCCTCGTCGCGCCGGCGGATGTGGACGCCTCGGTGCTGGCCCGGGTGACGTGCCCGCTGCTGGTGGTCCAGGGGGAGGCGGACGGGCGGATGCCCCGGGCGGCGGTGGCGGCCGCGGTGGCGCGGGCCGGGGGGGATTTCGAGGTCATCGATGACGCGGGGGCGACGTTCCAGCGCAACCTGCCGCAGGTGGGACGGGCCGTGTCCACCTGGCTCCAGCGGCTCTCCGGCGGATGACCGATGCGCTGCAACCCACCGGACTCCTTCACATTTCTTCAGCCTCCCGCACTTGCACGCCGGGAGAGCGGACGTACAGACTGTCTGTGCAGACCCAATCGTTTCGCCGTTCGTTCGTAGGGTCTTCCGGAAGCGTGCCTCGTTCCTCAAGGAGTAGCCCGATGCGGATGGTGCGATGGACCCTGGGTGGCGCCGCGCTGGCCCTGGCCGTGACGGTAGCCCCTGCGTGCAAGTCCGCGGAGAGCGACGCCGAGCGTGCGCCCGCGCCTCCCGCCTCGCTCGAGAACCTGGCGGACGACGTGGATGTCGTCCCGCACGCCATCCTCGTGGACTTCAAGGACGGCACCACGCAGGCCCAGTTTGACGCCTGGGAGGCCGACTGGGGCGTGGACCTGGAGCTCAACTCCGTGGAGAGCGCCGACGAGGCCCTCACCCTGGCGGTGGGCGTGGACGACGTGCAGGGCGTGCTGGAGCGCATCCGCCAGCATCCCAGCGTCGAGGCCGCCGAGCCGCTGATGGAGGTCCGCGCCAGCTTCACTCCGAATGATCCGGAGTACGCGCAGCAGTGGAACCTCAAGATGATCGACATGCCCAAGGCGTGGGAGCGCAGCCGGGGCAAGGGCGTGGTGGTGGCGGTGCTCGACACCGGCATCGCGTACGAGGACCACGACGACTTCAAGCAGGTGCCGGACCTGAAGGGCGTGAAGTTCGTTCCGGGCTACGACTTCGTGAACGACGACGAGCACGCCAACGATGACCACGGGCACGGCACGCACGTGGCGGGCACCATCGCCCAGGCCACCAACAACGGCGAGGGCGTGGCGGGTGTGGCCTTCGAGGCGACGCTGATGCCGGTGAAGGTGCTCAACCACTTCGGTGGCGGCACCACGGCGGACATCGCGGACGCCATCCGCTTCGCGGCGGACAAGGGCGCCAACGTCATCAACATGTCGCTGGGCGGTGGCGGCTACTCGCAGGTGATGGCCAACGCGGTGGAGTACGCGCGCAAGAAGGGCGTCACCGTGGTGGCGGCGGCCGGCAACGGCGGGCGCGCGCGCGTGGAGTTCCCCGCGGCCTATCCCGGCGCGGTGGCGGTGTCGGCGGTGGGGCCCGAGGGCTCGCTCGCACCGTACTCGTCCTACGGCAAGGAGCTGGATATCGCGGCGCCCGGTGGTGACAAGCGCAAGGGCGACCAGGGCGGCATCCTCCAGAACACCATCGACCCGAGAGACCCCTCGCGCTCCGTCTACGCGTCGTACCAGGGCACCAGCATGGCCACCCCGCACGTGGCCGCGGTGGCCGCGATGCTGTACGCGGCTGGCGCGAAGACTCCGGACGCGGTGGAGAAGGCGCTGTACGCCGGCGCGGCGAAGGTCGCGGACCAGGCGTGGACCGAGCAGTACGGCCACGGTCTGCTCAACGCGGAGGCGTCGCTCGCGTCGCTGGGTGGCGGGATGTCGCGCTGGCCGCCGCTGTACTGGGCGCTGGGCCTGCTGGCCTTCGTGCTGCTGACCCTGCGGGGCCGCGAGCGTCCGGGCTACCTCAACGCACTCCTGCGTCCGGCCTTCCTGGTGCCGCTGCTGCTGTCCACGGTGGGCGTGTACTTCGTGCGCACGTGGTTCGTGAGCTCCGCGGACGTGACGGGGAGCGTGGTGGAGATGGCGTCGCTGCCCATCCCCGACTGGGAGCGCATCATCTTCGGCCGTCGCACGGTGAGCCCGCTGTTCTACAGCGCGCTCATTCCCGTCCTGCTGTCGCTGCCGGCCATCGGCTGGAAGGGGCTGCGTCCGGCGGTGGGCGGACTCGCGCTGGGCTTCGCGGGCTTCCTGGCGTACTCGGCGTGGGCCGGCGCTCCCGCGCTGTCGTGGATGCCCTTCACGTTCCTGGCGAAGCCGTGGCTGGGCTTCAACACCGTCCTCTGCATCGTCGTCGCCCGGGCCATGCTCAAGAAGGAGGACGTGCCTTGAAGCTGTCCGGGCGCGTGGTCTTCCGGGACGTCGAGACGGGCGTCTGGGTGCTGGAAGGCGACGACGGCACCACCTACCAACTGGCGGGTGGCGACCGGAAGATCAAGAAGGACGGCCAGCGCATCGAGGCCGAGGGCGACGTGGACCGTGACGTGCTCACCAGCGCCATGGTGGGCCCCGTGTTCCACGTCAGCTCGTATCGCTTCGTCTGAGGTGTGAGGGGCCGTGGCTGCCCCTCGCGCCTGTCAGGGCTGCTTGGGGCCGCCCGCGCTCTTGTGGGCGCGGGCCTGACGCAGCCGCTCCTCGTGGTACGCCTCCATGGGGGCCGCGCCTCGACGAGCGGCGGCCCGCAGCTCCTCCAACGCCTCTCGCTCCGCCTGCAGCCCGGGCTCCGCGTCCTTCTTGAGCGGTGTCAGGGGATTGGCCACGTCGAAGAGGTTGAGGGAGATGCCTCGCCTGTCCACGACGCCCAGCAGGACGAGGGACACCGTCGCGGCCGTCACCCAGGGAAACAGCAGCGTCGGCAGGGACGGCACCGGCCGCGTCTCCCGGGCGCTCTCGTCGCTGTGTGGCGCGCCCACGCCCCAGACCGACGCGTGGTGGCGCGCGAAGGTCATCAGCCCCAGCAGCCCCACCCAGCCCAGTCCCGCCAGGGAGAGCACGGCCAGCGGCGAGGTGTCCGTGTCCGTCGCCCCCTGGTCCATCGCCTTGGCCGCGAGGAACAGCACGGAGGACACCAGGTTGTTGGCCGCGTGCGCGCCGATGCCCGGCCACAGCGAGCCGGTGCGCAGATAGAGCCAGCCGAACAGCAGGCCCAGCTCCACGCGCGCCACGAAGCCCACCGGGTCCAGATGGAACGCGCTGAACACCACGGCGGAAATCACCAGGGCCTTCACCGGTGATGCCGGAGGCCGAGGCGTGATGCCCCGCTGGAAGACGCCCCGGAAGAACAGCTCCTCGCAGAAGGGAGCGGCGACCGTCACGCCCGCGAGGATGACGGCCAGCTCCACGGGCGTCTGCTGATCGAAGAGGCGCGAGCCGTCGAACATCTCCGTCAGCCACTCGGGCGCGAGCTTCTGGGCAACGAACTGGATGGGCACCACCAGCGCGAAGAAGTTGGCCACGCCCAGCAGGAAGCCGAAGAGGGTGGGCAGCGCGGGCAGCGGCGTCAGCCCGGTGTACAGCGCGGGCTTCCATCCGCCCATCCGCGGCAGCAACCAGCCCAGGCCCAGGAAGATGAACACCTCGGTGAACCAGATTCCGAAGGCCGCGTTGAGGAACTGGACCGAACCTCCCACCGCGATGAACAGCACCAACGCCAGCGCCGCCCCCGCCAGCGCGAGCCTCCGTGGGCTCCCTGGCTCAGGGCGCTCCGGGGGTGGCGGCTCGGAGGGACCCGTCGGCTCATGAGGCCGGGCGTCGCTGGGAGCGGAATCTTCCAATTTGGCGTCTCCTTGGAGCGAAAAGCTGAACTGTCCGCACTTCGACTTCTCTATACTGTGCGCACCTTGACGTCCTTCATCCTGGCTCGAACGGCGCAGCGGACGTGTTGGAAGCTCTCACAATCCCTGGGTGTGTGGTGTGCCCTGGGCGTGGGGCTGGGAGCGGCGACGTCGCACGCGTCGGCGTTCTTGGTGGAAGCGCGAACCGAGGCGCAGGCGTACCAGATTCGTGCGTGGCGTGGCAGCACACCGGATGACCCGGTGCTGCTTCCTCGGCGGCGAATCGTCCAGTACCTGGGCCTCAGCGCCTTCGAAATCGCCACCGGGCAGGACCTGGGCTTCGAGTCCAACCTGCGCATCTGGGCGGACTTCGGATTGCCCAAGGGCGAGGCCGAGCGCGTCGACGGCCTGAAGTCCGAAGACGCAGAGCTGTTGCATGCGTACGTGCGCTACGCGAAGGGCGGCTTCGAGGGGCGCCTGGGCCGACAGCTCTACACGGACGTTTCGGACATCCTCGCGTTCGACGGCTTGCGCGTGCGGTACATGAGCCGCCTGGGATTGGGCGCGGAGGTGTACGGCGGGCTGTGGGTGAAGGGCACGAGCTTCCTGGGCTCCTCCGTGTACCAGTTGGAGGGGACGCGGGAGAGCGACGCGCGGCGCCTGGACGCGGGCGTGACGGGCGCGGACTCGACGCTCGATGCGATGGAGCCCCTCATCGGCGCGAAGCTGCTGATGGAGGACGTGAAGGGCTTCCACGCGTCGGTCGGCTATCGCAAGGCGCTGGTGGAGGGGAAGACGAACCTGGAGCGCGCCACGGTGGAGGCGCGCTACGGCCGCGGGCTGGGGCTCAACGCGCTGGCGGGCGTGGACTACGACGTGCTGATGGGCAAGGTGGCGCAGGTGCGCACGCAGCTGCGCTGGGATGCCACGCGCTTCGCGGCCACTGCGGAGGTGATGCGGCTGTCGCCCGTGCTGGCCGCGGACTCCATCTGGTACTACTTCGCGTGGGCGCCCCGTGACGAGGCGCGGCTGCGCGTGGACCTGTTCACCCCTGGCGCGCTGCGCTTCTACGTGCAGGGCCTGGGCAGCAAGTACAACGAGAACGTCAACCCAGACCTCGCCATCGCCGCCCAGGTGGACGCCGAGGGTGCTCCCGAGTCCACCAGCGTCGGTGGCTCCGCGGGCGCGGCGTGGCGCTCGGGGTCCTTCCGGTCGGCGTTGGATGTGACGTACCGCACGGGCTACGGCGGCGACCAGCTCTGGGGGGACCTCACCGGCGGCTACACGTTCGACCGGGAGCGCTTCACCCTGGACGCGCGGGTGTCCTTCGCGCGCATCTTCGACAGCTTCAACGCGCGCCTGGGTGGCAACTTCTACGGCGCCCAGGTGTGGGCCAGTCGAGCGCTGACGCGGGCGACGCGGCTCTCCCTGGTGGTGGAGCAGAACTTCAATCCGTTCACCGACTCGGACACGAAGGGCTTCCTGCTCTTCGACCTGAAGGCGAGCTTGTAGATGCTGCCGCACCGCCAGAACCGAAACGCGCTGCTCGCCCTGGCCGCGCTCGCCACCATGGTGGGCGCCGGCGTCGCCTGGGCCGCCACGGCTCGCGAGCGCAGCCTCGCCGTGTATCCCGCGCAGCATGTGCCCCTGCGCTTCGACCATGCGCAGCACCTGGAGGCCGGGGCTGAGTGCGCCACGTGCCACGACGCGGCCCGCGCCAGTCAGTCCCCCAAGGACGTCAACCTCCCGGGGCACGAGGAATGCGAGACGTGCCACGACATCGAGGCGGGGCGGAAGGGCAAGCCCACGGACCCGAAGTCGAGCTGCAACACGTGTCACCCGGGTTTCGACGCCACGGTGCGCAAGGAGCCCGCGAAGCTGTCCATGCCCACCGCCAACCTCATCTTCAGCCACCAGCAGCACGTGGACAAGAAGGTGGAGTGCTCGGTGTGCCACGGCGAGATGACGGACGTGAAGCTCGCCACGCGCAACCAGCTGCCGAAGATGGCCACGTGCTTCAAGTGCCATGACGGCAACGTGGCCTCCAACACCTGCGCCACGTGCCATCCGACGGAGCCCTCCGGGCGACTGAAGCTCGTCTTTGATTCAGGCCTGCTGCGTCCCATGCAGGGCAACCCGCTGGGCCTGGACCACGGGCCGCGCTACGAGTTCAACCACGGGGCGCGCGCGTCGACGGACCGGATGACGTGCATGCAGTGCCACAGCGAGAGCTATTGCCAGACGTGCCACGACGGCATGCAGAAGCCGCTGTCCATCCACCCGAACGACTACATCACGCTGCACCCGGTGCAGGCGCGAGCGGGCTCGCCCCGGTGCGAGAGCTGCCACCGTGCGCAGTCCTTCTGCGCCGCGTGTCACGAGCGGGTGGGCGTGGGCATGGACGCGGACAAGTCGCTGCGTCCGCGCAACCAGAAGGTGCATCCGGACTACAGGGCCTGGGTGGAGCTGCCTGGCCCGCAGCACCACGGCATCGCCGCGTCGCGGGATTTGACGAGCTGCATCTCCTGCCACCGTGAGGAGTCCTGCATGAGCTGCCACTCCGAGTTGTCGTCGCGGCGGCAGATCAACCCGCACCCGGCGGGCTTCGCGCAGACGTGCAAGAAGCTGGCGTCCGCGAATGACCGGGCCTGCCTCAAGTGCCACTCGGCGGAGAGCCTGGCGCAGAAGGGGTGCCGGTGATGCGCGCGCGCCAGTCTTTCGTGAGGGGCACGCTGCTGGTGGCCTTGTCGGTGACGTCGCTCTCGGGGTGCCTGGAGCCAGGGGACGCCATCTACGACCGGCGCGACACGGTGCCGCCCAGGGTCATCTCCACCGACCCGGGGGGCGGCGGGGTGCTGGCGACGGATGGCACGCTGCGCATCACCTTCTCGGAGGCGATGGACGTGCGCAGCCTGCGTCCCGGCATCGCCGTGTTCGCCGCGCGCGATGAAGTCCCGCTCACCGTCCTCGCGCCGGAAGTTCCGGAGCTGGAGCAGGACGTGGAGCGGGGCGACGTGGAGTACACCGTGGAGGCCAGGGTCGCCGAGGGCTCCACGCTGTCGCCCAACACGCAGTACACGCTGGTGCTGCGCGACGTCCTCACGGACTACGAGGGCAACCCGTTGGCCACCGAGGTGCGGGTGGTGTTCCGCACCGCGCCGTGAGCCGAGCGGGCCCGGCTACATCCGCGTGAAGTCGAAGTCCTGGGCCACGGCCTTGCCGTTCTCGTCGCCTTCGATTCGCGCGGTGAGGCGGCCCGCCGAGGGGCGCTGGTAGAAGATGCGCTTGGGGTGGTCGTTCTGGGGGTTCTCGAAGAGCGCGCCGTTGCTGTTGCAGCGCACCAGCTTGAAGTCCGTGCCCGGGCGGCCCATGGGCTGGGCGACGTAGTAGAGGCCGTCGGCGCGGGCTTCGATGCGCATGTACTCGAAGAACACCGTCTTGTTGCGGACGATGGCGCGGCTCACCCCGAAGAGCGTGCCGGCGTCCGCGTGCGTCCAGTGCTCCTCCACCGTGCTGCCTGCCTTGTCCTGACGCCAGCTCCCCGACATCCAGGCGAGGTCATGGATGGAGTCCCCGCAGGTGCGGGAGGGCGTCTCGCGCTCGGGTGGCGTCGACTTGCAGCCGAGGAGGGGGGCACCACAGAGCGCGAGGGCGAGGAGGGCAGGGCGGACGAGCATGTCCGCATCCTCACATGCCTCGCTGACGGGCCGCACCGCCGATGGCGACAGTGCGGCCCGCGTGAGTGAGGGTCAGCGCTTGAGGTACTCGCGGATGGCGTCGGCGAGCTGCCGGCGTGCCTCCGCGTCCGTGGCCTGCGGCCCCAGCTTGAGCTTCTTGTCCTCTTCGACGAGGAGCTTCTGGTCCTGCAGGTACGTGACTGCGTTCTCCAGCGTCACCTTGGCCAGGGATTCGGCGGCGGTGATGCGGCCGGCGTGGTACTCCGCGCGGCCCGTCTCCAGAGCCAGGCGGATGAAGGCCTTGCGGTCCTCGGCGACGCCGTTGGCCACGTCGTTGAGTGTCATGGCCGCCAGGAGGTAGGCCTCCAGGTAGTCGCGCAGCAGGTCGGCCAGGAACTCCAGCTCCGGCTGGGCGTGGGGCTCGGGGGCCACGCGCAGGGACTCGCCCTCGTTGATGACCAGGCCCATGCGGACCAGCCGCTCCACCGTCTCCGCGAAGATGGTGTCGAACGTCGTGTTCACCCGGTAGATGAACTCGACCTTGAACAGGCGCGAGAGGAACAGGGCGCGGGCCTTCACCGCGTCGTAGGGCGCGGGCGAACCGGCGGCCAGCATGGCGTTGGCCACGAGGCTGCGCGCCGAGACGAGGTTCATCAGCGTGTTCTTGTAGAAGGACATCTCCGGGCGGCGGTTGTCCTCCACCTGGTAGATGACGTCGCCCTTCGCCTCCTGCGTGCGCACCATCTCGTCGTCGATGAAGGTGCGCATCGCGTCCTGGATGGGGCCCATCGTCTCCGGGTTGCTGGGGGCGTTGCCCAGCTCGCGAGACTGGGGCGCGCCGTCTTCCTGGGCGATGCGGCGCAGGATGCTGATGCGGTCCGCCAGCTCCCGCTGCGTCAGGCCGCGGCGGCGGTGCGCCAGGAGGGACGTGCTCACCAGGGCATGGGGCGTCACGGTGGACACCTTGCTGATGCCGTACATGACGCGGTTGCCGAGCGCGCGGACCAGGCCCTTCTTCTGCTCGTCCGTCACGGGCTCGTCGGGGTTGAGGCCGCGCTCCTTCATGAACTCCAGGAGGGAGATGGGCTCATCGAAGCCCAGGTGGATGCGGCCGTAGCGCGCCGCGAGCACCTTGGGCGTGCTCAACAGGGCCTTGAGGTCCTCGGGCTTCTTCTCTCCGCCCGCCAGCTCCTTCGAGTAGCTGCCCGACTCGACGACCTTCTCGTAGTCGATGGCCACCGGCACGAAGAGCAGGTCATTGCGCGCGCCCTCGAGCACGGACTCCACCTGCCAGGTGAACATGCCCAGCTTGGGCGCCAGCAGCTTGCCCGTGCGCGAGCGGCCGCCCTCGGGGAAGAACTCCTGGTGGATGCCGTCGTGCACCAGCTTGCGCACGTACGCCTTGAAGGACGCGGCGTAGACCTTGTCGCCCTTGAACGAGCGCCGCAGGAAGAAGGCGCCGCAGCGGCGGAAGATGCTGCCCAGGGGCCAGAAGGACAGGTTGGCGCCCGCGGCGACCAGGGGCACCGCGTAGCCCCGGTTCCAGAGCACCCAGCTCATCACCAGGTAGTCCACGTGGCTCTTGTGGCTGGGGCACAGGACGATGGGGGCGCGCGTCGCGGCCTTGAGCGCGCGGTGCAGGCCCGCCTCGTCCACGTGCATGCCGTCGTAGATGCGGTTGAACACCCACTCCAGCACGGGCGCGACGAAGGCCAGCGTCGTGGGGCTGGGCTTCGCGGCGATGGCCTCCAGATTGCGGCGAGCCTCGCGCAGCACGCTCTCCGGCTTGCGGTTGGACTCGACGGCCTGCTCGTCCACCACCTTGCGCAGCTGCCTGTCACGCAGCGTCTCGTCGATGACGCGCTCGTGGGGCTTGGCCGGAGGGCCGAACACCGCGCGAGTCTCCCGCGACAGGTGCACGTGCAGCGTGCTGCGCACCTTGCGCGCGAGCACCTCCACCGAGTCCTTCGGGTTCTCCTCGGCGAAGGCCCGCAGGTCGATGGGCTCTCCCACGCGGAACTGGGCGCGCTTGTAGTTGCGGAAGAAGGCCAGCATCGAGTGCAGGAAGCCCGGTGCCTCCGGGCTTCCGAACACCACGTCCACCCAGTTGGGCTTGAGCCGGGCGCTGCTCTTCTCCCAGACGAACAGCTCCGGCACCAGGTACACGGGCCGGTCCGACTTGCGCGCCAGCTCCACCAGCGCGGGGAAGGGGTCCTCGTGGGTCTCCTTCCCCGACGCGTGCATGAGCGCGGTGCGGCGCAGGAAGACCAGACCGCTGCCCCCGTTCTGCTGCGCGTACTCGAAGCGCTCCTGGAAGGCGCCGGACTGCTTCGTCTGGCGCCAGGGCTTGGTGAACCACGGGCGCAGGTTGGACACCGCGCGGATGGGCGGCAGCGTCCTGCGCACCATGGCCCAGGTCAGATAGAGGAAGTTCACCCAGGCCGTGGAGCGCATGACATGCACCACGAAACCCTTGGCGTGCAGGTTGCGCAGCTCATCCTCGGCCTCGGGCGGGAAGTGGACGCTCTCCAGATAGCGAGCACCCAATGCCCGGCCCATCGGGCCGAACTCGGCCTTCAGCAAGGACTCTCCCTGATTCGCAGACGGCGACAGCGCGGTTTCCAAGGCAGCCCCCGGGGCTACATGTTCTCGGGCGTTGGAATGCCCAGAAGTGTCAGACCCGCCGCGAGAGTAACCCGGGCCGCGTCCGTGAGGGCGAGTCGTGCGAAACGCAGCGCGTCATCGTTCTCGACGAGGATGCGCTTGTCCCGCTCCTGATTGCCCAGCGTGTAGTAGCGACTGAGGGCGGCGGCCACGTCCAGCAGCAGGCGCGCCACGAGGCTCGGCTCGTACTGCTCGGCCGCGTCCTTGACGACCTCGGGCAGCCGCATGATTTCGCGCACCAGGGCCTGCTCCTCGGGGAGCGTCAGCAGGCTCGCGTCGTAGCTCGCGGGCACGCCTCCACCCTTGCGCAGCACGTTGACGACGCGTGCGTGGGCGTACTGGAGGTACGGGCCCGTGTGGCCCTCGAAGCTGAGGACCTCGTCCCAGTCGAAGGTGTAGTCGCTGGCGCGCTTGTGCTTGAGGTCGCCGAAGGCGATGGCGCCCAGGCCGATCTGCTCGGCCAGCAGGTCCGGGTCATTCGACTGGAGCCGACCGGCCTCCTGGTTCTCCTTCACCTTGACGGAGGCGCGCTCCTTGGCCTCGTCCAGCACGTCGTTGAGCTGCACCACCAGGCCCTTGCGCGTGCTCATGCCGTGAATGCGGCCGAAGGCCACGTGAACGCAGCGGTCCGCCCACGGCTGGCCCATCGCGCTCAGCGTGCGGAACACCTGGCGGAAGTGCAGCGCCTGGTCCTGCGCGACGACGTAGAGCGCCTTGTCGTAGTGGAACCGCTCGTACCGGTCCTCGGCGGCGGCCAGGTCTCGTGTGGCGTAGAGCGTGGTGCCGTCGTTCTTCTTGAGGAGGATGGGCGGCTCGTTCTCCGCGTAGGGCAGGTCGACGATGAGCGCGCCCTGCGACTCCTTCACGCCGGGCTTCTTGGCGATCTGCTCGATGACCGCGTCCATCTTCCCCTGGTAGCGGCTCTCTCCTTCGATGTGCTCGAACTCGATGCCCATCCGCGCGTAGATGGTCTTGAAGCCGCGGATGCTCGTCTCGCGGAACTGGTTCCACACCTTGAGGGCCTCGGCGTCACCGGCCTCCATGCGGCGGAAGAAGTCGCGGGCCTTCGCGTCGAACTCGGGCTCTTTTTCGGCGCGCGTGTTCGCCTTGACGTAGACCTCCACCAGGTGGCCCATGTCGTCGATGCGAGCGGGGTCTCCGTACTCCTGGAAGCCCACGGCCACGAGGCCGAACTGCTTGCCCCAGTCGCCCAGGTAGTTGATGCCCTCCACCCGCCAGCCGAGCGCCCGGTAGATGTTGGCGATGCAGTGGCCCAGGAACGTGGTGCGGATGTGGTGGAACGCGATGGGCTTGGCGATGTTCGGCGACGAGTAGTCGACGGTCACCGTCTTGCCGCGTCCCGCGTCCGCGTCACCGCCGTAGGCCAGGCCCGCCGAGCGAGCGGCGTCGAGGACCTCCGCCGTGAAGGGCATGAGGGCGAAGCGGGCATTCACGTAGGGGCCCACCGCCTTGATTTCGAGCCCCGGCACGCTGAGCGTCTGGGCGAGTCCGGCGGCGATGGCGGGAGGCGCCTTCTTCTGGGCCTTGGCGAGAGGGAAGGTGGCGAAGCTCAAGTCACCGTGCGCGGCTTCCGCGGGCTTGACCTGGGGTTCGATGTCTGCGGCCGGCACGCCCAGGGCGCTGGCAAGGGCCTGGGCGAATGCGGCGCGGTGGCGGGAATAGACGGAAGAGCTCATGGGACGGCGCGGATACTAGCCAAGCAGAGGCGGCTTACGGCCACCTCTTGTTCGTTCCGCGGTCCATTCCTCCCCGTTAGGGGACAGCCGGAGCCCGGCGGCTGGGCCGCACCACCGCCGCCACGGTGTCCAGCAGCTTGGGCAACTGGAGTGGCTTCTCGAAGAAGCCGTCGATGCGCTCCAGGCCCTGTCCGGACGTGAGCGAGGCCACCTCGCTGGCACCCGAGATGATGTACACGACGATGTCCGACAGCGACTCGTTGCCTCGGATGAAGCGGAGCACCGACTGCCCGTCCTCTTCGCTCAGCCTCAGGTCCAGCAGCACCATGGCCGGCCGGATGTGCGAGAGGATGGAGCGGGCCTCGGAGGCTCCCGAGGTGGCCATCACCCGGTAGCCCTCCTGCTCCAGGACCTGCTGAAGGACCTCCCGGCAGTCCGCGTCGTCCTCCACGAGCAGGATGCCGCCCGCCTTGGGGGCCGCCTGGTTCAGGTCCGGCGAACTCACCGCCCCGGCGAACATGGGCAGCACCATCTCGAAGGTGCTCCCATCGCCCAGCACGCTCTTCGCCTCCACACGCCCACCGTGCAGCGCGACGATTTTCCCCACCAGGGGGATTCCCAGTCCCGCGCCTGGAGGCCGAGGCACGCCCGGCTGCGCCCGGTAGAAGGCATCGAACACGTGCTCCAGCGCCTCGGCGGACATGCCAGGGCCGCTGTCCTTCACCCTGAGTGTGGCGAGCCCATCCTCGGCGGAGACGCTGACCTCGACGGTGTCATCCGCCTCGCTGTGGTGGATGCCGTTCTCGACGAGGTTGTGGATGGCCTCGGCGATGCGCTCGCGGTCTCCGCGGACGAAGACCTCGGGGCAGGGGGGAATCGAGACGCTGACCTTGCCGTGCTCGGCGAGGACGCCCAGGGAGCGGACCACTTCCTCGGCCACGGCCTTGAGGCCGAAGGGGCGCTGGTTGAGCTGCATCTTCCCGGACTGGAGCCGGGACATGAGCAGCAGGTCATTCACCATGCGCAGCATGCGGTCGGAGTTCCGGTCGCAGATCTGCACCGCGCGGCGCTGGGAGTCGGTGAGGGCTCCCAGCTTCTCGCGCCCCATCATCGCCAGATACGACTTGATGGTGGTGAGCGGGTTCTTCAAGTCATGGGAGACGTTGCCGAGCAGCTCCTCGCGGTTCTGCTCCAGGCTCTTGAGGCCCGCGATGGCCGTCTGGAGGTCCTTGTTCCGGCGGGCGCTGTCGTCGCGGAGGCGAGCCACCTCGTACGCGGCGGCGAGCTGCGCGGCCAGTGACTGGAGCACCGTGTCGGAGACGGTGCGGCGCGCGCCGAGGACGACGAGGACACCCGTGACGCCGTGGGGGCTCTCGAGCGGCACGGCGAGCGTGTCCGCCTCGTGCAGCAGCTTCTTCTCGGCGAAGGCGCGTCCCACCACGCCCTCGCCCGGGACGGCGGCGACGACGCGGCTGTCGTAGCGACCGCGCACGTGCTCGACGTGGAGCTGCTCCCGGGAGGGGAAGTAGCGGGCCACGTAGCAGACCTTGGGTTTGAGCAGTGCGTGGAGCGTCTGGAGATGGGAGCGCAGCGCCTCGGTGGGGCCGGCGTTGTCGGTGAGGTGACGCGCCATCTCCAGGAGGGCGCGCGCGGTGGCGTCGGAGTCCGCCGGAGGAGGCGGTTTCACGGCGCGACGGGTGGACTTCTTCGAGGTGTTGGGGCGCAGCGGCACGACCTCTGCCAGGGCCCCTTTCTTCTTCGAGCGCACGGGAGAATCCTGCTTCAAGTTCCGAGCGCCTGGGAACGGCCCTGATGTGCAGGGCCATCCGGAGGACAGTGGCCGTGTCGGCTGCCCGACAGCCCGGCCTCAGGCGCGGCGCTGGATGCGGCCGTCCTTGTCCAGGACGAACGGTTCCACCAGGAGCGACTCCACCTTCGCCCGATGGCTCGCCACGCTGAAGCCCGAGTCCGCCAGGGCGGCAATCGCGGAGGTCTGCACCCGGCGGGCCGTCTCGTCGGCCGTCAGCAGCTTGAGCATGGGCTCGAGCGCCGGCTCGTACTTGAAGGAGGCGAGCGCCTTGAGGGCGGCGATCTTCACGTCGTCCGACATGTCCTCGAGGAAGGGGAGCACGGCGGGCGGCACGCGCGCGTCCTCGCGACCGGTGACGTGGTGGAGGAGGACGACCTTCTTCTCCGGGTTCTTCGTATAGGTGGCGGAAAGGTGCTGGAGCGCGTTCACGCAAGCGCCCGTGGCTTCTTCCTCGGTGACCAGCTCTCCCAGGAGCCGGAGGGCCCAGGACGTGGCCTGCTCCGTCTTGCTGAGGAACTCGACGATGGGCGGGACGGCGGCGTCCTTGCCGAAGGCCTTCACCAGCTCGAACGTGTGCTCCTTCTCGTCCGCGTCCGTGGTGAGCGGGTCCACGGTGATGGTGAAGCGGGCGAGCAGCACGGAGACGGCTTCGGGATACTTCATCTCCCCCAGCTGCTGGATGGCCTTCTGCCGTGTCGCCGGGTCGCCGTACTTCTGGGTGACCTTGGGCTTGAGCTTGAGGGCTTTCTCGGGCCCCGAGCCGCCCGTGAAGATGTCGAAGAGGCCCATGTGCGCGTGTGCTCCGTTTCCTGCGGCGACGTGTAAGGAGGAAGAAGGTAGAGGGGCCGTCTATGACGGGGCGGCGCCCAGGACAAGAGACAAGACGGTCAGAGCGTCAGCTCGCGACGGACATCATCGCGGTAGGCCTTGGACAGGGTCTCCGCGGCGGCCCGCGTCTCCGGAGTGTCGGTATCCGGCACCTTGACCTGGAGGTGAAGGTACAGGTCGCCCGGTGTTCCGCCCTTGAGGGATGGCACTCCGCGCCCCTTGAGCCGCATCTGCCGACCGGACTGGGAGGCTGACGGAACCTTGACGGTGACCTCGCCCTGGAAGGTGGGGACGCGCACCTCCGCGCCGAACATCGCCTCGGACACCGTCACGGGGAGGTCTACGTGCAGGTCATCGCCCTCGCGGCGGACGAGGGGGTGCTCCAGCACCTCCGTTTCGATGAAGAGGTCCCCTGGTGGGCCGCCGCGCAGGCCGGGAGCGCCCTGGCCCGCGAGCCGCACCTTGGAGCCCGTCTGGACGCCGGCGGGAATCTTCACCGTCAGGCGGCTGGGCTCATCCGGGCCGGTCCCTCCCCGTCCTGGCCGGGTGACGGACAGTGACCGCTCCGCGCCGTTGACGGCTTCCCCCAGTGTGACGCGAACCTGGGTGGACAAATCGTTGCCCCGCTCGGGGCCCATGGGGGGGCGGCGCCTGCCTCGGTTGAACACCTCTCCGGGGTCGAAGCCTCCGGGGCTGGAGCCTCCGGCGCCTCTGCGTCCCCCGAAGAGGTCGTTGAAGAGGTCGCCCAGGTCGAAGTCCTCACCCTCGTAGGGGATTCCGCCCGCCCCGCCACGAGAGGCGGCGGCCCGGTACTGGCGATAGGCCTCCGCCTTCTTCTCGTCGAAGCCGATCTTCTCCGCGTCCTCGCCGAACTCGTCGTAGAGCTTGCGCTTCTTCGGGTCCGACAGCACCTCGAAGGCGTTGCCGAGTTGCTTGAATTTCTCCTCGGCGCCCTTGTTGTTGGGGTTGACGTCGGGGTGGTACTTCCGAGCCAGCTTCCGGTACGACTTCTTGATGGCCTCCTCCGAGGCCGTCCGATCAACGCCGAGGATCTGGTAGTAGTCGTCCGCCATTTGTTCCCGCCGGGCTGTACGTGAATGAAAGTAACCAGTCGGTGGGAGTGCGCCAGCAAGGACTGTTCGGCTGGTCTCGGATGTATAAAGTCGCCGAAAGATGAGGGAGGCCATGGCAGCGCCGCGCCGAGCAGGAGCGGGGACCTTGTGGTTGGCGGGCTGGCTCCTGGTGCTGCCCGTCTCCGAGGCTCGGGCCCAGGGTGCCTCCAAGGAGGCGCAGGGCAGGGTGGTGGACCGGGTCGTCGCCATCATCGAGGGTCGGGTCCTGTCGTTGAGCGAGCTGGAGTT
Organism: Myxococcus sp. CA051A; assembly: GCF_013336705.1. Taxonomy (NCBI): domain Bacteria; kingdom Pseudomonadati; phylum Myxococcota; class Myxococcia; order Myxococcales; family Myxococcaceae; genus Myxococcus; species Myxococcus sp. CA051A. The sequence continues at coordinate 153,557 of NZ_JABUMS010000021.1, forward strand.
CGAGGCCCGGGTAGCCCTCGTCCAGCGAGGCGGCGTCCAGGCTCTCGATGCCCCTCTTGACGAGGAGACCCTTCGAGGCGCCCTGGAGCTGGTCATCAACCAGCGGGTCCAGGTGCTCAACGCCGACCGGCTCCAGGCGTTCCCCGCCGAGCCCGCCGAGGTGGAGGCGCGGTTGGAGTCCTTCCGCGCACGCATCGGTGGCCCCGCGGCGCTGGCGCGGTTCCTGGCGCGCGGTGACGTGGACCTGGAGGGGCTCAAGGCGGTCCTGGCTCGGGGGCTGCGGGCCGAGCGCGTCCTGGACAGCCGCATCCGGCTGAGGGCCCAGGTGGGTGAGACGGAGATTCGCCGCTACTACGAGCAACACTCGGCGGACTACCCCGCGGACTACGAGACGGTGCGAGACGTCATCCGGGAGAAGCTCTTCCGCGAGCGGTATGCCGCCCTGGCGGTGGAGGAACTCGCTCAGGTCCGGGCCTCGGCGCAGGTGCGTCGGGTGGCGCCCTTCACGCGGGAGGTGAAGCGATGAGGCGGCTGCGGGAGGATGGCGCGCCCCATGGCTTCCTGATCCGTCAGATGACGGTGGACGACCTGGCCGCGGTGATGGCGCTGGAGCAGGCGGCCTTCAAGAATCCGTGGTCGCAGGAGTTGCTCAAGCGCGAGCTCCAGCACGAGTGGTCCACCATCCTCCTGGTCGAAGAGGCCCAGGAGTCCGGGCCACCGCTGCTCCTGGGCCTGGCCATCTTCTGGATCGTCCACGACGAGGTTCACGTGCTCAACGTCGCCACCGCGCCCCAGCATCGGCGGCGGGGCGTGGCGAGGGCGGTGATGGAAGAGGTGCTCGAGCGGGGCAAGGGGCGGCGCTGTTGCCTCGCCACGCTGGAGGTCCGCAAGAGCAACGAGGCGGCCATCCAGCTCTACCGCGCGTTCGGTTTCCGGCCGGTGGGCATCCGTCCGAACTACTACGCGGACGAGGGCGAGGACGCGGTGGTGATGGTCCTCGACTTCTGAGCGCACGCGGAGTAGAGGAGCGGCCTGTTGTACCCTGGGTTGTCGAGTCACTGGGAATGACCTCGCTGGCGCTGACCTGTTCGGGTCTGCGTCATGCCGTGCTTGACACGGTGGGGTCGGTCCCTATACTCGCGGCCCTTTTCAGTAGTCTGTAGGTAGATATGCGCCGCCCCGTGTCGTTGGGGGGAGGCCAACCCGAGGAAGAGGTATCAGTGCCGACCATTAGCCAGCTGGTCCGCAAGGGCCGCGAGAAGCTGAACATCAAGGGCAAGAGCCCCGCGCTCAAGGAGTGCCCCCAGAAGCGCGGCGTTTGCACCCGCGTGTACACCACGACTCCGAAGAAGCCGAACTCGGCCCTCCGCAAGGTGGCGCGTGTTCGTCTGACCAACGGAATCGAAGTGACGTCCTACATCCCCGGCGTGGGCCATAACCTCCAGGAGCACTCGGTGGTGATGATCCGTGGCGGTCGTGTGAAGGACCTCCCGGGTGTGCGCTACCACATCGTTCGTGGAACGCTCGACTCCGTGGGCGTGGCGGGCCGCAAGCAGAGCCGCTCCAAGTACGGCGCCAAGCGCCCGAGCTGAGAGCAGCAGACCACCTTCGTTGTTTCAGAGTTTGGACGTTGAGCCCCGCACCCTGGGGAGCGTCCTGGTTGTTTCCTTCAGCAGATCAAGAAGCCCCGGTTGCAGCGACTCTCCAAGGAGAGTGGGGCGTAAGGGAAGAGAGAAGAGATGCCTCGTCGTCGCGTAGTCGCCAAGCGCAAGATTCTTCCGGATCCGAAGTTCCAGGACCGGCTCGTCACCAAGTTCGTCAACGACCTGATGCGGAAGGGCAAGAAGTCCATCGCGGAAGGCGTCTGCTACGGAGCCTTTGCCCTCATCGAAGAGCGCGCGAAGGAAGACCCCCTCAAGACGTTCAAGAAGGCCCTCGACAACGTCAAGCCGGTGCTTGAGGTCAAGAGCCGCCGCGTCGGTGGCGCCACCTACCAGGTGCCCGTCGAGGTCCGTCAGGACCGTCGTGTTGCCCTCGGGATGCGTTGGATCATCACGTACTCCAAGGCGCGTGGCGAGAAGACCATGCAGGAGAAGTTGGCCGGCGAGATCATGGACGCCGCCAACAACCGCGGTAACGCGGTGAAGAAGCGTGAAGACACGCACAAGATGGCGGAAGCCAACAAGGCCTTCGCGCACTACCGCTGGTAGGTCTTTCGGCCTCGCGGTATCCCGCCCGGATGCAGAGGTTGCATCCGGGCGGTTTCTTTAGGTGAAGCAGGTTCTCTGAAATCGTCCGGGTGGGTACGTGAGACGGGGCCCTGTGCCCTCCCGCCCTCATGGAGAGGTACCGACGCAATGGCTCGCGAGCATCCCCTGGAGCGCTACCGCAACATCGGCATCATGGCGCACATCGATGCCGGCAAGACGACCACCACCGAGCGGATCCTCTTCTACACCGGCGCCATCCACAGGATGGGCGAGGTGCACGAGGGGAACACCACCACGGACTGGATGGTCCAGGAGCGCGAGCGCGGCATCACGATTACGTCGGCCGCCATCACCGCCTTCTGGAGTCGCGGTGAGCATCGCTACCGCGTCAACATCATCGACACCCCGGGGCACGTCGACTTCACCATCGAGGTGGAGCGTTCGCTGCGCGTGCTGGACGGCGCCATCACCGTGTTCGACGCGGTGAACGGCGTGGAGCCGCAGTCGGAGACCGTCTGGCGTCAGGCGGATAAGTACAAGGTCCCCCGCATCTGCTTCATCAACAAGATGGACCGGGTGGGCGCGGACTTCGAGATGTCCGTGAGCACCATCCGCGAGAAGCTGGGCGCGCGAGCGGTGCGGATGCAGCTGCCGCTGGGGGCCGAGGACAAGCACCGCGGCGTCATCGACCTGCTGACGATGAAGGCGCTGGTGTTCGTCGACTCGGAGCAGGGCAGTCGCTACGACGTGGCGGAGATTCCGGAAGACTACCGCGAGCAGGCGGAGGCGGCGCGCGCGGAGCTGCTCGAGGCGGCGGCGGAGCAGGACGACGCGCTGACGGAGAAGTTCCTGGAGGGCCTGGAGCTGACCGAGCAGGAGGTCCGCGCGGCCATCCGCAAGGGCTGTGTGGCGCTGAAGCTGTTCCCAGTGTTCTGCGGCTCGGCGTTCCGCCACAAGGGCGTGCAGCCGCTGCTGGACGCGGTCATCGACTATCTGCCGAGCCCGCTGGATATCCCCCCGGTGCATGGCAAGACGCCCAAGGGCGAGGATGCCATCCGCGAGACGCGGGACGATGCGCCCTTCAGCGCGCTCGCGTTCAAGATCATGAACGACCCGGCGTTCCAGTCCCAGACGCTGACGTTCCTTCGCGTGTACTCCGGGAAGCTGGAGGCGGGGACGGCGGTGTGGAACTCGGTGAAGGGCAAGCGCGAGCGCGTCAGCCGCCTGGTGCAGATGCGCGCGGACAAGAAGGACGAGCTCACCGAGTGCTACGCCGGTGACATCTGCGCGGTGGTGGGGCTGAAGCTGGCCAGCACCGGCGACACGCTCTGCGACGACAAGCAGCCCATCATCCTGGAGCGGATGGAGTTCCCCGAGCCGGTCATCGACATCGCGATTGAGCCGAAGTCCACGGCGGACCAGGACAAGATCATCCAGTCGCTCCAGCGCCTGGCGATGGAGGACCCGTCGTTCCGCGTGAAGACGAACGAGGAGACGGGGCAGACCATCATCGCCGGCATGGGTGAGCTGCACCTGGAGATCATCGTCGACAGACTGCTGCGCGAGTTCAAAGTCGACGCGAACATCGGCAAGCCGCAGGTGGCGTATCGCGAGACCATCACCACCCAGACGGAGTCCGAGGGGAAGTTCATCCGTCAGACGGGCGGCCGGGGCCAGTACGGCCACATCTGGCTTCGGGTGATGCCCAACGAGCCCGGCAAGGGCTTCGCCTTCGAGAACAAGGTGACGGGCGGCGCGGTGACCAAGGAGTTCGTGGACGCGGTCCGCGACGGCGTCGCCGAGGCCCTGCAGAACGGCCCGGTGGCGGGCTACCCCATGGTCGACGTGAAGGTGGAGGCCTACGACGGCTCCATGCACGACGTGGACTCCAGCGAGATGGCGTTCAAGATCGCCGGCTCCCTGGCCTTCAAGGACGCGGTGCGCGCGGCCTCCCCGGTGTTGCTCGAGCCCATCATGAGCTGTGAAATCGTCACGCCTGACGACTTCATGGGCGACGTGATTGGCGACCTCAACGGCCGCCGCGGCAAGGTGATGGGCATGGCGCCCCGGCCCGGCCGGTTGCAGGCCATCCAGGCGCAGGTCCCTCTGGCCGCCATGTTCGGGTACTCGACAGACCTGCGCAGCCGCAGCCAGGGAAGGGCGACGTACACGATGCAGTTCAGTCACTACGCGCCGGCGCCCAAGACGGCGCTGAACCGGTACTGACGACCACGGCAGGTGGCCCTGCGGGCGATTTCAGTTGACGTTGTGGCGGGTTTGGAGCAGGACGCAGCACCTTCGCAGTGAGTTTTGCGGGATTCGAGACGCGCCGGGTGGTTGACCGGCTCAGCCCCGGTTGAGGAGTTGTCATGGCCAAGGAAAAGTTCGAGCGTAACAAGCCCCACGTGAACATCGGCACGATCGGACACGTGGACCACGGCAAGACGTCGCTGACGGCGGCCATCACGAAGGTGCTGGCGAAGACCGGCGGCGCCACGTTCCTGGCGTACGACCAGATCGACAAGGCGCCGGAAGAGCGTGAGCGCGGCATCACCATCTCCACGGCGCACGTGGAGTATCAGACGAAGAACCGGCACTACGCGCACGTGGATTGCCCGGGTCACGCCGACTACGTGAAGAACATGATCACGGGCGCGGCGCAGATGGACGGCGCGATTCTCGTGGTGTCGGCCGCGGACGGCCCGATGCCCCAGACGCGTGAGCACATCCTGCTGGCGCGCCAGGTCGGTGTCCCGTATATCGTGGTCTTCCTGAACAAGGTGGACCTGCTGGACGACCCCGAGCTGCGCGAGCTCGTGGAGATGGAAGTCCGGGACCTGCTGAAGAAGTACGACTTCCCCGGCGACTCGATTCCCATCGTCCCTGGCTCCGCCATGAAGGCGCTCGAGGGTGATACGAGCGAGGTCGGCGAGGGCGCCATCCTGAAGCTGATGGAGGCGGTGGACAGCTACATCCCGACGCCGCAGCGCGCGACGGACAAGCCCTTCCTGATGCCGGTGGAAGACGTGTTCTCCATCGCCGGCCGTGGAA
>NZ_JABUMS010000022.1:0-124326 GCF_013336705.1 Myxococcus sp. CA051A
CTCATGGTGCGAGTGCATGCCTACCTCAACGCGCGGAATGCACAGCGCTCTGCCTGTCCATCCCTGCGTCGAGCCGACCTCAGGCGTGCCTCCTGACGTCGTGCGGGAATCGAGATCGTTGGTTTAGAAGTCTCCGACGAAGAAGGAGGAGTGAATGTCGAGTCGAACCGTCTCCCGGAGGACGTTGCTCCAAGGTGCGTTGGTGGCCGTGGCATTCAATCCCCTGAGCCGAAGCTGGGCCTCCACGCTGGAGGCGGGCTCGGCCCCGCTGCCGCCACTCGATGGCGAGTTGCTGATGGACACGGCGTCGCGGACCGCGGCCTCGGAGGACTTCGGCCACATCCTCCACCGCACGCCGTGGGCGGTGCTCGTTCCGGGCTCGGTGAAGGACATCGTGGCCATGGTCCGCTTCGCGCGGCGCCAGGGCCTGAAAATAGCCGCCGCTCGGGGCCTCGGTGAGAGTCACAGCACCTTCGGCCAGTCCCAGGTGGCGGCGGGCATCGTCATCGACATGTCCACGCTGTCGACCATCCACGAGATTGACGAGGACAGCGCCTGGGTGGATGCGGGCGTCCGGTGGCACGAACTGCTCCAGGCCTCGCTTCCGTGCGGCAAGAGTCCGCCGGTGCTGACCGACTACATTGAGCTGAGCATCGGTGGGACGCTGTCGGCGGGGGGCATCGGCGGGCAGGCGTTTCGCTGGGGCCTCCAGGTGGACAACGTCCTGGAAATGGACGTCGTCACGGGGCGGGGTGAGCTCGTGCGGTGCTCGCGCTGGCGTGAGCGGCCCCTGTTCGACGCCGTGCGCTCGGGCCTGGGCCAGTTCGGCATCATCGTGCGAGCAAGGGTGCGGCTCGTCGAAGTGCCGCCCCGCGCCCGGACGTACACCGCGCTGTACAGCGACCTCCACCGCTTCATGGAGGACCAGCGGCGGCTCATCGAGGACGGTCGCTTCGACTACGTCGAGGGCTCCGCCGTCGGCTCCAACGGGGGCCGGGCGTATCAGCTCGAGGTGGTGAAGTACTTCACCCCGGGCTCGGAGCCGCACGATGCGAGACTGCTCGCGGGCCTGGGCTTCCAGCCGGGAACGCTCCAGGTGAGCGATGGCAGCTACTTCGACTTCGCCAACCGGCTCGCGCCGCTCGTCGAGCTGCTCAAGCAACTCGGCGTTTGGGGTTTCCCCCATCCGTGGCTGGACATGTTCGTCCCCGCCCGGGCCGCCGAGTCCTTCGTCCAGGAGGTCCTCTCACAGACCACCGAGGCCGACATGGGACAGGGGCCCATCCTGCTCTACCCCTTCCGCGCCTCGGAGCTGACCGCGCCCTTCCTGCGCACGCCCAACGACAGACACGTCTTCCTCTTCTCGCTGCTGCGCACCGCCATTCCACCGACGCCGGAGAACGTCGCCTCCCTCGTGCGGAAGAACCGCGCCATCTTCGACCGGCTCACGGCCATCGGCGGGAAGATCTATCCCGTGGATGCCGTGCCTATGAGTTCCGGCGACTGGCGCCGCCACTTCCACCCCGCCTGGGAGCGGTTCGAGCACGCGAAGGGACGCTACGACCCGGACCGCATCCTCACGCCGGGACAGGGCATCTTCTAATCGACGCCTTCAGGGGCCTCCTCGTGCTCGGGGCCACGCCCCATTGGCGAGGAGGCCCTCTCCGCATTACCGCGCGCGGCACCAGACTTGAGGATTCAGGCAGCCGCGCCCACCCGGCATGCCAATCTTGCCGCCGTCATAAAAGAACCAATACTTATGAACCCACCCTCCGCCCGGGCAATTGTCTCCGGGCGATTGGGTCCCCCGATAATAGGCAAACCCGCCCCAATACTGGTCGACGGTTGGGTTATCGGCATTCACGAAAAATGGCGACACATTGTAGACGCGCGCCCCATGGTTCCAATAACTGCACATGACCCGGATAGGCTCGTCCGTGAGATCAACAATCGCGTACTCATACTGAGCGGGCGGATAACCCGGGAGCGTGCATTTGTCGGTCTCGAACTGACTCAGCGTGCCGCAGACCACCCACCCCGCCGCATATGCTGGAGCCGCGGCAAGAAGCAAGATTGCCCCAATGAATCCAAAAGACACCCATCGTCGCTGCATCATAGCGGCGCGCTCCTCTCAAGAACCCACAAACACGAATACCACGCTAAACATGCGGGGCAAGTTTGTGTTCACTGACACACCACCCAAGCCAAGAGTGGAGGCTCAGGAGCTGCTCAAGGTGCGCTCAATGCCTGAACGACCAGCACATCCAGCTCGATGACCTCGCCAAGGACGCCCTCGGCGCCAGTCACTGCCACGGACATCCGTTCCGTTCCCGCTGGAGCCGTCAGCTCGCGCGCGGTCCGGACCCACTTGGAGGAAAGCACCGGGCTGGAGAGCAGGTCCGACTGCAGCTCCCGGCCGCTTGCATCCCGCCAGCTGACCCGCATCTCGGCGACCGGGGAGCGCTCCGACGTCCCGCGCACCCAGAACGAAGCGCGGTGCGCCCCCGGGGATGCGGCGAACCCGGGCCAGTTGTCGAGGTGCACGCCCCAGCCATACGGCTCGGTCACCTCCACGCGCAGGACTGCTTCACCTTCTCTCGCGTCGGTGGACGCTCTCGAAGCGGTGACGCCGTACCACGCAATCCAGGCGCCAGGCCCCGTCTCCAGGGAAGCCGACTCGGCATCGAGCAGATTGGACGTCGCCGAATGGTCGATGATGGCGGGCTCGCACGCGGTCAGCGCCGCTGCCAGCCACAGCAGGCTCCAGCCTCCCCGTTTCATCGCGCGCTCTCGCGGTCTCGGCCCTCGCAGGCCAGCGTCCCACGGGCACGCTGGACCGCCTCCGCGTAGTGCCCGCGCTGGAACTGCTGTTCGTGCCGAGCCCAGTGGGAGCAGGCACGCCGCGCGTCCTTGAGCTGGTACGTCAGCAACGAGCCCAGCTCGAAGCTCAGGCGCTCCCGCGTCGCCACCGGCTGCTTGCGCATCGCCTCCTCGAGGTACCTCGCCGCTTGCTCGAACTCGCGCCGACCGCGAAGGACCTCCAGCTCTCGCAAGACGTCCTCCGCGCTCGGAGTACGAACCGGTGTGGAGGGAACGCGCGTGGGAGCAAGCTTCGGGCTGGGCGCCGCCAGCGGTGCGGGCCTTCCCGACTCGGGAGGCGCAGGCTCCGGAAGGGCTGGCTCGGAGGGCACGGCCACCGGCCACGCCAACGTCTGCCCCACCCCCACGGGAACCACCGCGCCACTGAGCCCACGAAAGGCAATGGCACCTTCGTGCAGGGTAACGGTGCCTTCCCCTCCCCGCTCCTCCACCGTGAAGCGCGTGCCCATCACCTCGATGGCGCCGCCCGACACGAGCACGACGGCAGGAGGCGCGCCTGGCTGGCGGTGATTCACCGAGAACTCCGCGCGACCGTGGACCAGTCGCACGCCGGAGGGTTCACGGCGAACGACGAGCGGCCCCTGGTTCCGGAGGGTGATGCCTCGGGCCACGTCCATCAGGGCGGCCTCGCCTCCTTGAATCACCACACCCGCGGCATCTTCCCGCGCCACGAGGTCCGCACTGGCCCGCGCGACCTCGAGTCCCCCGAGAGAGCGTGTGGAGGGAGCCCGCATGAAGAACACCACGAAGGCCAGCGCCACCGCCGACGCGGCGAGTCCCCAGAACACGGGACGCCTGTGCCATGCGGACTTCGGCGCGCGTGAGTCCCGCAGCCGCGACCACAGTCGGGCCCGGACGGCGGGTGGCATCCCTTGCTCGCGGCGGAGCGGGTCTTCACGCCGGAGCTCTGCACGGAAGTCACGGGGAGCCATCATCCACCTTCCATCCCCAGGCCGTCAGACGGCCCTGGGCGCGGCTGATCAACTTCGACACGTAGCCCTCTGACAACGAGAGGAGCTGGGCAATCTCGCGCTGGCTCAGGTCGTCCAGAAGCTTCAAGGTCATCACCACCCGCTCCTGCCCCGGCAAGCGGTCCAACGTCGCCGTGGCGCTGCGCAACGCCTCGCGCCGCACGAGGGCCGCCTCCGGCGTGGACTCCGTCTCCGCGGGGTGCACAGGAAACAAGAGCTCGGCGATGCGCTGTCGGAACGTCTTCTCGCGCCGCAGGGAGGAGAACGCCACGTTCTGCGTGACTCGAAAAAGCCAGCCCCTCACATCCTCCTCGCGCAGCCAGGCCTGGTGCTCCCACGCCTTGAGGAAGACGTCATGTGCGACGTCTTCAGCCCAGCCCGACCGACCCGCCGCATACCGCATGGCCCAGACGTAGACGGCCTCGGCGTGCTCCTCGTAGAGCGTGTCGAATGACACAGGCCGAGCAGGCAGGGCGAGCGGGGCCTTTGAGTGCGGAGCACGCGACATCCATCACCTGCGAACCTACGATTGAAGCGGGAGAAACTTTCCTCGGAGGCTACTGCCCCCAAGAAAGCTGGGCGCCGGTTTCGAGCCTTACGCCTCCCCGAGACCACAGTGTCTCGCCCTCGCGCACATGCGTCACGGGCCGCAGCACCCCCAGCGCCACGCGCAACTCCGCCGCGAGACGCTCGGTGAACCGCCACCGAAGCTTCATCCGGGCCCACCCCGCGGGAGACACCTGGGTACCGGTCCGGCCCGACGCCCAGGCGTCCTCGAGTCGGAAGGTGTGGAGGACGAGGCCCGCGCCCACACCCGGTTCGAGCTGCAGGCGCTCCGCCACGGGGAGCCGATAACTGAAGAAGGCGCCACCTTGCGCCTCGAACACGGTCAGCGCCGCATCGCGGGACACCCCGAGCCCCGCCTCCGCCTCCAGGCCGAAGGCCCCCAGGCTCCGCCTGACGGAGAGCAGGAGGTGTGGATCGACTCCAGCTCCGTGCCAGAGCGTCCCCAGCCCCAGGCCCAGGTCCAGCTCGGGGCGCTCTGGGGCGGCAGCCACCTCCACGGGAGGCTGGAGCACGAACTCGGGCACAGGCGGCTCCGGATCGGGCAGAGGCGGCTCCGGCTCGGGCTGCACCGCCCGCGTCATCTCGGAGAGCTTCTGTGCGACTTCCAGATGAAGCTCCGCGATGGACCCCCGGCCCACTCGAACGCCCTGTTCCACTCGTTGCCGCGGCCCGACGGCCTCGAGCAACAGCCCTTCGGGAGTGCGGCTCGCACGCAGTCGAAGCTGGGCCGGACTCTGTGGGGAGACGACCGCGAAGCCCTCCTGAATCAGCCGCAGGGCCACCTTGCGCTCCAACTCCACCGCGTCCCACCGCCGATAGTCCTGCTCGGGAAGCGCGCGCAGGTCGAACGACACCGACACCACCGGGGACTGGGTCAGGGCGACGAGGGAGAACGCGCAGAGCAGAGCAAGCATGCGGTGATGGCGAGAGTACCGTCGCCCGTGGCCCACCGGGCAGGAAAGTATTTTCGGCTCCACGCGTAGCCAGGGACATGACGCTTCCTCGCTCCGTGGGCATCCTGCTTCTTTGCGCTGGCGTGGTCGCCTGTGAGGGCTCCGCCCAGCACACCCATCACCCCGGCGGAAACGAACCGGATCCGCCTCCGCCGGCCACGTCCGATTCCGTCCGTCCGGCGCCAGCGAAGTTCTCCTGTGACGCGAGCGCCGTCCCCTCGGACCTTCCGTTTCCACGGCTGTCCCGGACGCAGGTGATGAACTCGCTTCGCTTCTCTATTGCCCGTGCGCTGCCGAACGAGGCCGACGCTGTCTGGGAGAACCTCACACCCCTCCTTGCCCGCTACCCCACGGACCAGCGCACTCCCGCGCCTGGTGACTTGAAGGGTGGCTTCAGCCGGCTGGACCAGTCCATCCAGCAGACCCAGATTGACGTCATGTATGACCTGGGCAACGCCGTGGCCCAGGAACTCACCAGCACCGACGCGCGCCGCAACGCGCTCCTGGGAAGCTGCGCGAGCGACAGCCAGACCGCCAACGACCGGGCCTGCCTGGAGACCTTCATCCGGGGATGGGGCTCCCGCGTCCTGCGCTACCCGCTGCCGACGGCGGAGGTCACCGCCTTCGCGGACATCGCCGGGGCCACGCCGGTGAACAGGGCGGCGGTGGCGGACGTCATCACCACCGTCCTGAACTCGCCCTGGCTCCTCTACCGCGTCGAGCACGGCACCGCCGCCGGCCAGCCGGTGAGCCCCCTCTCCGCGTTCGAGCTGGCCGCGAAGCTGTCCTACCAGCTCTGGCAGGCGCCTCCGGACGACGCGCTCTGGGCCGCGGCGACCGATGGCTCGCTCCTGACCGAGAGCGGCTTCAGCGCCCAGCTCGACCGGATGATGAAGAGCCCCCAACTGCGAGGCTCCCTGGACGAGTTCGTCAGCGAGTGGCTGCGGCTCGAGGAGCTGCCGTCGCTGGAGGCGCTCCGCAACGACCCGGTCTACCGGTCCTTCGTCGGAGCGCAGATGCCCTTGGACGCCACGCGCACCGCGATGTTCGAGGACGTCCAACTCTCCGCCTGGAACACCGTCGTGTCCGGTGGCACGGTGAGCGACTTCCTTCATGACAAGAGGTCCTACACGGCGGACCCCTTCCTGGCCGGCATCTACGGTGTCCCCGTCTGGAGTGGCTCTGGTCCGGCGCCGGTCATGCCGTCCCAGAACCGCGGCGGACTGCTGACCCGCGCGGCGTTGCTGGCCACGGGGACCCCGTCGACGCGTCCCATCCACAGGGGCTACCTGGTGCGAAACGCCCTGCTCTGCCAGCAAGTCGGGGCCCCTCCGCCCAATGCCAGCACCAGGCCGCCCGCGCCGACGGAGCGCATGACGACGCGACAGGTGGTGAGCCAGCTCACCTCCGGAGGCAGTTGTGGGGGATGTCATAACAACACCATCAATCCACCGGGCTTCGTGCTGGAAGGGTTCGACGCGCTCGGACGGGAGCGCGACGTGGAGCGGCTGTTCAACCCTCAGGGCCACGAGACGGCAACACCCTCCGTGGACACCTCGGCGGACGTGTTGCTCTACGACTCCGAGCAACGCGTCATCTCCAGCGCCTCGGAGCTGTCGCGGATGATTGACGACAGCCAGCTCTTCGAGTCCTGCGTCGCGCAACACTACTTCCGCTTCGCGCACGCTCGCGTGGAGTCCACTTCCCGCGATGGGTGCCTTCTTTCAGAGATGGAGACGGTCGCGCGCAGCGGCGCACCGATGGCCGACCTGCTGAAGACCGTCGTCCAGCATCCCACGTTCAAGCAGAGGAGCTTCCAATGAGCAACACACCTGTCTTCCGGTGGGACCGCCGCATGTTCCTGCGCGGCGCGGGCGGAGCCGTGCTGGCGTTGCCGCTGCTCCCATCGCTCTTGAGCCCGCGCGAAGCGAAGGCCCAGGCCGCCGGGCGCCCGAAGTCCTTCGTGCATTTCCGCACCCCCCACGGCGCCATCTTTGGCGCGAGCATGTGGCCGGGGGACCCGGCGCTGACGCAGTCCCTGTTCTACGCGGACCACGACGTCCGGCGGGGAGACCTGGCCGCGACGGCCCAGGCGAACGGTGATGCGGTCATCAGCCGGGTGCTGACCGCGAAGTCGTCCGTGCTCACGCCCACGCTCATCTCGAAGATGAACATCCTGCGGGGACTCGATTTCCCCCTGTACATGGGTCACAACTTCGGCGCCCCGCTGGGCTACTACGACTTCGACAAGCAGAGGCCCGGCTCACCTCGAGCGACCATCGACCAGGTGATGGCCTACTCACCGGCCTTCTACCCGAGCGTCGCCTCCGTCCGGAAGCGAAGCGTCGCCATCGCCGGCGCAAGCACCTCGACCGGCAGTTGGGGATACAACACCCCCGGGGTTCGCTCCTCCGGAGTCGCCTCCAGCTCCATCGGCGGCACCGAGAGCTCGCTCGCCCTCTTCGACACCTTGCTGGCCGGTAGCAGCAGTCCCGGCACCGCCCGGACTCCCGTGGTGGACAAGGTCCTCGAAAGCTACCGGCGGCTGCGCAACGGCAACGGTCGGCTCTCGGCCGAGGACAGGGGGCGACTGGACCAGCACATCGACGCGGTCGCGGAGCTGCAGCGCCGGCTGGAGACCACCGGCACCGGCTGCCAGGTGCCGGCCCGTCCCACCACCGACAACCTGTCGCTGCGAAACTCCAGCTCCTTCGCGGGAGACCCGGCGAAGAACGTCGAGTACTTCCGGCTCATCAACGAAGTGCTCGCCGTGGCGATGAACTGCGGCGTCTGTCGCGTCGCCACCATCAGCATCGACGAGCACAACCAGAACCTGACCTTCACCCCTCGCGCGCCCCAAGGCGAGGACTGGCACAACAACGTTGTTCATCCCTCGACCGTGCCCGGGGCGAACCAGGACCTGGTGGTCCAGTTCAACCAGGTCTTCTTCTCGCAAGTGTTCCTCGACCTCGTCTCTCGCTTCGAGCGGTTCTCGAACGGCGCGGGCGGAACCCTGCTGGATGATTCGCTGCTCGCGTGGGGGCAGGAGAACGGCAACACGCCCCATTTCTCCTTCTCCGTCCCTGTGGTGACGGCCGGGAGCGCGGGGGGCGCCCTCAAGACGGGCAACTACTGCGACTACCGGAACATCACTCGCAAGGTGAGCGGCGACTCGAGCACGGGCAGCGAGGGCAGCTTCCTGTGGTCGGGCCTCCTCTACAACCAGTGGCTCGGCACGGCGCTCCAGGCAATGGGCATCCCGCAGGCGGAGTGGAACGAAACCGACCACTCCGGCTACGGCTGGAAGGCGTCGTACCAGTCCACCTACGAGTACCTCTTCACGAACAAGGGCTTCAGCTCGGCACAGGCCTATCCAGCGGTGATGTGGCAGAAGGCAGGAGAGCTGCTGCCGTTCCTCTCGCCCTGACAGACGTGAGTCCCGGCATCCAGACTGTCATTTCGAACCCGGCTCCAGCTTCCGCAATTCTCGCTCCGCGTGCTTGCGTTGAGCCGCGGTGCCCTTGCGCTGCAGGAAGGACCGATAGGCCTTGATGGCCTCAGGTCCCTTCCCCATGTCCCGAAACAAATCGCCCCGATTCAGGTGGAGCACGTTGCGCTCGTGGCCCGTCTCGGTGAGCAGCGCCAGGCATTCGTCGAGGACGGCCTCGGCCTGTGACCACTCCTTCTGGGACCACAGCGCGAAGCCGAGGTTGTTGAGGATCTCCGCCCGGAGGTCGATGGTCGCATTCAACTGCTGGTTCATCTGCTTCCTCAGGCTGGCGTCCTCCACGGTGATCGCGGCCAGGGTGCCCTCAATGGTGAGCCGGCCGCTCTCGAGCCATGTCCGGTACAGCGTGGTCCACGCCGCGAGCGCCGCCTTCTGCTGCCCCGCTCTCCACTGAGTGAGTGCCTCCTCGTTCGCGGCGAGCAGGCCCTGGTGGGTGCGACGGAAATCCTCCAACTCATTCAGGTTCTCGTCCTCCCACTTCTTCGTCAGCCTTCCGTCCTCTGCCATCTCCTCGAACTCCGGGAGGGAGTATTCGCGCCCCATGTACGCCGAGCACTTGACGCCAGCCTCGCCCGTCTGCGCGAACGTGCAATCACAGGTCGGAAGCGCGGTGCCTCCGCCCGTCCAGCTCATGGAGTACACCGTCTGGGGGAGTTCGAACTCCGTTTCTCCGAAGGAGATGGTCTCATCGAGACACCCGCAGAGCTCCCGGGTCATCGCCTCGCTGGCAGTGGCGTTCACCTCGGAGGTGAGGCTGTCGACGACCCACAGGCCGCACTCCTTCTGGGACGCGGCGAGCAGCCAGCGGGAGTTGGGAAGGTAGGACCAATTGAGCTTATGAGCCCCTCCGTCCCGGGGACCCAGCACCTTCTCCAGGGCGGCAGCCGCCGCTGGGAAGGTCTCCACGGGGGAGCGGGCCTCATCCGGGAAGAGGGAGACGACCCAGGCCTCCTTCACGCGCCGTAGCCGGAGCAGACACCGCTGAGCACCATTGCCAAAACGGACCGCGGCGGAGGTCGCGCTCTCGGGCTCGGGGGTAAGCCGAGAGACCTTGCCCATCTCCGGACAGCCATTGAGGGGCTGACTCGTTCGTACCACGGCCGGGGCAACGGGCTGCCCCGTGCGTGGGTCCACCACGAAGAAGGCGTCATGGAACGGAGGAGTATCCGAGGACTCGCGGGTCCGTGGGCTGGGGACGACGAAGTAGCCCACGCGAAGTCCGGCCTCCGGGAGTTCGACCCAGAGTTCCTCCAAGAGGAAGCGTCCGCCGCGCCAGTCCTGGAAGGCGGGGGTCTTCTTGAGGTTCGCCGACGAAATCTCCGGGGAGGTCGCGGGCGCGATGGCGACAAGGAGTGGCAGGAGGAATGAAAGCATGGGCCGTCTGTGACTGTAGTTCTCGCACTGCCTTCGCGCGAAGTCCGGAACGCAGCGGTTCGTGTCGCTGAGGTTGAGCCACGGCGTCTCGGGCGACCAGGTGGTCACCGCGATGGAGAAGCTCAAGCAAGAGGGCAAGTACGGCTACAGCGACCTGCGCGCCGTCCTGGACGACAAGGGCGAGGGATTATTCAAGACGCAGAAGGAAGTGGGCGCAGGAGCCGGAGGACGACCAGAACCGTCCCGTCAACGACCCCAGGCCCGGGTTCATCGACGCGCTTCGACTGGCGCTGCAGCCCTGACCCGGCGCGGGCCCGTGCCGTCACGCGGTCCGCGGGGCGGCGTTGAACACCGCTCGTTGCGCGGCGAACGCACGCTTGTAGGCGGGCCGCGCTTCGGCGCGGGCGATATAGGCGGCGAGGTTCGGATACGCCTCGAGAATGCCCGACGTCTGCAGTCTGCGCAGGACCGTCACCATGAGGATATCGGCCGCGCTGAAGGCGCCCCCGAGCCAGTCCGCGTCGCCGAGAAACGCGGAGAGGTCGTCCAGCCGTTTCCGGATGAGGGTGTCCAGCGCGCGCAGGCGATGCTCGTACCAGGGCTGGTCGCGCTCGAGAATCATCACCAGACTGCGGTCGAAGATGGGCGGCTCGACCGTATTGAGCGCCGCGAACATCCACGCAATCACGCCCGCCCGGCCATTCGCGTCTTCCGGCAGCAGGCCGGCATGGCGCTCCGCGATGTGGAAGACAATCGCGCCGGACTCGAACAAGGCGAGATCGCCCTCCTCATAGGTCGGAATCTGACCGAACGGATGCAGCGACTTGTGCGCGGGCTCCTTCATCGCCTCGAACGACAGCAGACGGACGTCGTAGGGCTGGCCCACCTCTTCCAGCGCCCAGCGCACCCGCATGTCCCGCGCCAATCCGTTGCCGCGATCAGGTGAGCGTTCAAAGGCGGTGATGGTGATGGTCATGTCCTGCTCCTTGCCCTCACCAATATCACTCCCGTCAGAGTGACTGGATGAACTTGAGCAGGGCCGCCCTCTGGGAGCCGCCCAGGGTGCGGAAGGCCTCCTTGGAGGACTCAGCCTCTCCACCGTGCCACAGGATGGCCTCGGAGAGGCTGCGAGCACGGCCGTCATGCAGATAGGCCTCCCCGCCGCTGACGCCAGCCGTCAAGCCAATGCCCCAAAGGGGTGGCGTGCGCCACTCCGCTCCCGTGGCCCCCTCCTCGGGGAGGTTGTCCGCCAGCCCCGGTCCCATGTCATGCAACAGCATGTCGGTGTAGGGACGAATCACCTGGCTGCGCAGCTCGGTGTGGGGGTGATACGGGCTGGTCGCCAACGTCGCGACGTGGCACCGGGCACAGCCCACGCTGCCGAAGAGGCCCTCCCCTTGAAGCGCCACAGCGTCATTGAGATTGCGGCGCGCGGGGACCCCGAGCAGGGCGACGTAGCGAACCATCCTATCCAGGTCCGCGTCAGCCAACTCGGTGCTTGCTCCGGCACAGGTCTGTCCCGAGCCGCAATCCGGAACCGGGAAGACAGACGTGGTGACGCCAAGATCGACATTGAGCGCGCTCGCGATCTGATGCCTGAGCCTCGCTTTGCCCGCCTTCCAACCGAAGCGCCCCATGCGCGGCTGACCCGTCTGTGGATCAACCACGGTCTGCATGCGACCCGAGATGCCGTCGGCATTGGCGTCGTTGGGGTCGGCGAGGCTGGCAATCATGGTCTCATCGAGCGCCTCCAAGAGTCCCATCCCGACCAGGGGCGGAGTGATTCGGGCCGAATGGTACGTGGGAACGGGCCCCGTGAAGCTGTAGAGGGGGCGCCGCAACTGATAGCCCGTGCCATCACCGAACGTGCCGCCCGTCACCGCCCAGCCCGAGATGCTCACGTTGCCCTCGGGGCTCCCGTTGGTGCTCTGCGGTTGCAGGACCCACCCCAGTGCAGGATGCGCCGTCACGGTGGTGCCGACCGCTCCCACTCTGACGGTATAGAGGAGAGGAGGCGCGAGGACGACGTGGCCAGGATTCCCTCCACTGGCACCACCGCCGTTCACCGTGAAGCTCACCGGGGACGTCGTGCTCAGCCCCCCCGAGGTGTTGCCGATGGTGAAGTGGTACTGGACGGCCGTGCCCGCCGGGATGTTCTTGAGGAGATGGGTGTTCGCGTTGGAGCTGTCATGCGCCATCCGGAAGCTCTGCTGGGCGCCTCCGTTGAGCTTGTAGTGAAGGTCCGCCCAGGGCGCGTCATTCACATAGAAGCGCAAGGTATACGCGGCCGTCGCCGGGTCGGGAGGAAGCCCGCGGCCATTGTTGGTGTGGCAGGCCACGCAGCTGCGACCGATATAGGAGGGCCCGAGCTTGTTCTGCTGCGCGGTGAGGCTTGGGTTGCCAGCCTCCGAGTGGGAGCCATCGCTGAAGTCGGTGTGATGCAGGCGCCGCCCCTCGACGAATGGCTGGGCGTTCCCTGGCGCCGTGTTCGTCGCCATCTGCTTGAACAGGTGCGCCGGCTCGTTCGAGTAGCTGTAGCCAAGCGTCGTGCGCCCCCCCAGCCAGGCTGTCTCCGGCAGGGGAAACGAGTCCAGGTTCGAGCCCCTTCCTTCCCAGGGCACCATGCCGCCCTGGCCCACGATGTAGAGGAACGCCGTCCCGTAATAGTTGGCGCGTCCCACGACGGGAGGGAGCAGGAACGGGCTGATTTCAATCTCCATGCGGTCGCCCACCTGGATTCGCCGGTTCTCCTTCGCATTGTAATTGATGGTGGCCGTGTAGCGCAGTGGATCCACCTGCGTCATGTCCACGTTGAACCAATACTGAGAGAGCACCGCCTGCCCCTGGTAGAACGCGCGGAAGTCCGGCGTGTCCAAGGGCCAGAGCGTGGTGATGTTGACGGTGATGTCGCCGCCACCCTTGGCGACCCTGTCGATGATCTCAATGCCGTGGGTGCGGTATTCGAAGTACAGCGGCAGGTAGTGCTCGTAGCTTTGGAACTGAGATTCACGGGCGTGGCGATCACGCGACCGGTCCGCGAGGCGGGTGATGAGCGCCGTCGGCGTATCCACCACGACCGCGGGCTCCAGCGGGGTGCTGGAGTCGAAGAGCGGGACCACCGAGAGCATGGACGCCGGCATCGAGGAAGGCGCGGGCTGCGCTTCATCGCGCTCGGCCTGGGGCGCGTTCCCGCAGGCGCCGATGAACACCCCCATGATGGCCAGACTCCAAGCCGCCGCTCGTGTGCTGGAAGGTTCTCTCATGCCATGAAGTCTATCGCATCAAAAGCGGGAATAGACTGATTTCGAGCTTAACTCGCCATGTATTTGGCGTCTGTGTGGAATGAGATAATCGAGCGGCTTGCTCGGGCGCGCCCTGGCGTCATCCGTCTGGATGACGCACATCGCCCATACACCAGCGCTACAGGAACTCGTCCCCTCCCCCAGCCTCCGGCTCCTGCGCGGAGAGCAGAACATTCCCGGGCCGCTGCTCCACGCGGAGGCCCAGGCCCAGGGCCGTCAACTCCTCAAGCGCGGCGAGGGCCTCCATGACGGGCTGGACATCCGCGACCCGGGCAGGCACGGCGATGCGTTCCAGACGCGAGCCCACCCGCTCCAGCAGCACGTGCGGAGGGAGTGCCTCGATGTATCGGCCATACAGATAGGCGGGCGCGCTCAGCTGGGCGACCTCGGAGGGCGAGAGGGTCGCGACACTCGTATCGAAGCGCGCCCCCACCTCCTCCACCGAAGTGTCCTGACGCCACAGTCCGAGAAGGGAGCGCAGGAAGTCCATCAACGGTTGCGCCCGGGACGAGCCCAACTTCGCCGAGGCAACCTCCAGCGCCCGCTCGGCGCGTGCGATGTCCGGCTCGACGAAGAACAGCGGCAGCACTTCTTCGATGCCTGGGGTGTAGAGGGGTTCGGCGAGTTGCTCCGGAGCCCCCGCGAACGCGCGCAGCGTCTCGGGTTCGAGCGGCTCACCCGCGAGCCACCGGCACCACAGCGCCTCCAGCGAGCCCGCGGCGAGCGAAGCGCGGCGCAGCAGATGGGGTCGTGCCTGCTCCACGCCTCCGAACAACAAGACGGTCACCAGGTCCGCGGTGCAAGGCCCCTCCGGGAACTCGAGCGCATCAGCCCCCGTCCAGCGCGCGTACCGTTTGCGCTTCAGGTCGCGCTGGACCTCGCTCGCCACCTCGCTCCACGCGGACCAGGGCACACCCAGCGCCGCGTAGTCCTTCCGGAGTCCCTCATCCGCGGGGGCAGAGACCTCATTGGGGCGCTTCTTGAAGTCGGTCCGCACGCGCTTGAGTTCCTTCGCGAGCGCGGGCAGCTCTTCCGCCGGACAGCCGCCAGTCAGGAGCCGGAGGCGGGAGATGGGGACGCCGGGCAGCTTGAGCAGCCAGGATTTGAACGCCGACCAGGCGGGTGCGGAGAGGTCTCGGGATTCCACGGTCTGTCCTCGTTCAGGCGCCAGGCCCGCGCCCCCGCGATGAGTCGCGGGGCCATGTGGCCTGCCTGGTCCATCATGAAAGTTTGCTCCGCTGGTGGCTACGCCCTGGGCCTGTCCCCTCGGGGCGTCCAGGCCTTGTCGGCACATGTGGTCGGTCGAGCGCCGGCGTGGGCCCGGAGGGCGTGGTGTGCCCCCATTTTCTGTCAGCCCCTCTCAGCCGAACGATATGCTGAACTCATGGAGACGCGGACTAACTGGCTCTTGATTCTTCTACCCTTCGCGGGATTGGTCTCGCTCTGGCTCGTCACGAACGCACGCGAAAAGCAAGTCGCCAAGAAAGTATACCAGGCCGTGGACGAAGGCCGGCTGAGTGACGTCAAGTCCATGCTCTCAAAGCATGCCTTTCCAAACCAGCGCACAGTCGTCGTCGCGACCTCCATCGTCAGAGCCGTTCAATCAAGACAACCTGCGATCCTCGACTTTCTTCTCAGCAAAGAGCTGAAACCCATATCACTCACTCAGAAGCTTGATTCATTTCTTCACGAGCAGTCGCTGAGAGGTGGCTGGAGGGGCGTTGTTCTCTGGCAGTCGCGAACCTCACACATGTTCGAGCCTTGGAGAGACCTGAGCAAAAGCGATAAACTCAAGCTGAGAAGCAGGGCCTCTCGCGGCGACACGGTAGAAACGGCAAAGGCCCATCTTCGTGGCGAACGTGGACGATGGACCGTCCCATGAAGAGGGAGAAGCTCGGCCACCCTGCATGAGTGCGTCAAAACGCGCATCACGACGGTGATCGATGCTCACGGCGAGCCGCCTTCCCCCCACTGAAGGAGCGCGAGTCAGCGCCGGGCGGGAGGGAGGCTCACCTCCGTCTTGCCGGGGGATGCGACGCCCTCACTCCTCGCGAACGCGCTCGGCATCAACCTCCCCGGCTCCAACCCGGATGGCGGCACCGCGGCGCGCTGAACCGCCCCTGCCGCTCCGTCTTCCGCCGTTCGGAGGCTGGGTGTACGCTCGGTGTCGCAGCGGTAGATGTCCTCCCCCTCATCGGATTTCCCTGATGCGCGACGGTGATGCCCTCAGTGAGGTCTGCCGCAGACTGGGACCGGCCATCTACCGCCGGTGTCTGAAGATCCTGCGCAACCCAGATGAGGCCGCGGACGCCTGTCAGAAGGTCTACATGCAGTTGGTGCGTCATCGCTCCCGGCTTCCTCCGGAGCCCGAACAGCTGCGCTGGGTCTACGTCGTCGCGACACGGGTGTGTTTCGCCCAACTGCGCGACGATGCCTGGGAGACGGCGAGCGGGGCGGAGCTGAACCACGACGCGCCCGCGCCCACGGACAGCTTCGCGGAGGTGGCCGACCGGCAGATGGCGCTCAAGGCGCTCTCCTGCGCCACGGAGCACGAGCGCATGGTCGCGTGGCTCGTGCTCGTCGATGGCCACTCCCAGGATGAGGCCGCCGAGCTTCTCAGCCTCTCGCGCAAGACGGTCGGCAAGCGCATCCAGCTCTTCCTGGCGAACGCCCGCCGAGGGGTCTTCGAATGAACGCGGCACGGACGGCGCAGTGCCCGAGCGACCTCGCGCTCGAGGAGCACCTGCTCCACGCGAATCCCGCCACTGCCCGGCACATCGCCGGGTGTGCCCATTGCCAGACCTGGGAACGGTCCGCCGCGGAGGCCTCGCGCGCGTTCGCCCTCGAGAACCCTCGCTGGATGGCGAAGACCCAGGCCAGGTCCCGGCCTCTGCCGCGATGGGCGCCGCTTCTGCCGGCGGCCGCCCTCGCCGCGGCCGCCCTGTTCTTCCTCCGCTCCCCTCCCCCGGAGTCCCCGCTCTATGCGACCAAGGGCGAGGAGCTCACCGTCTACATCGGAGGGCAGGGAGCGCCGCGAGCCGCGACCCAGGGCGAGCGGGTGCGACCAGGAGAGGCGCTCCGCTTCCAGGTGGCCCCGGGCTCGGCGGCCTTTGTCTGGATTGCCTCCGTCGACTCGACGGGCTCCGTCTCCCGCCTCGTGCCCGCGGAAGGGACGACACCACTCGCGGTGGACGGGACACAACTGCTTCCGGGCAGCGCGGTGCTCGATGCGACTGAAGGACCGGAGCGGATCTGGGCGGTGATGTCGCGGGAGCCCCTGAGCTGGGCCGTCGTGGAGCAGGCCCTCCAAGGGAGCCCGGTGCGAGACTCCACGGCGGTTCAAATCCCCGGCGCTCGGACCGCCACGGTGTTGCTCGAGCGCGGCGCGCCATGAGCCGGCTTGCGTTGATCCTCGTGTTCTTCTTCGCGGCTTCCGCGGAGGCCCAGTTGCCCGAACGGCGCTTCGCTCTCGCGGTCGGCGGCAACGTGGGCGCACCGGGCCACGCGCGGCTCCGCTTCGCGGAGGCGGATGCCTCGCGCTTCGCGGACACGCTGAAGGAGCTCGGGGGCTTTCACGGCGAGGACGTGCGCGTGCTTCATCAGCCCACTCGCGCGCGGCTGCTCGCGGAGGTGCGAGCGCTCGAACAGCGCATCGCCGAAGCGGCCCGCCACTCCTCGCGGCGAAACCTGCTGCTCCTCTACTGGTCCGGGCATGCCACGGAGCAAGGCCTGGAGCTGGGAAGCGAGAGCCTCTCCTTCACCGAGCTGAGGAAGCTGCTCGGGGCCTCGCGTGCGCACGTGCGACTGGCTTTCGTGGATGCGTGCAGGTCCGGAGGGCTCATCACCCCGAAGGGGGCGAAGGCCCTTCCCGGCGGCTTCGCGCTCGACGTCACGAGCGACGAGTCCCCGGATGGGACCGCGATTCTCGCGTCCTCGGGTCCAGGGGAGAACGCGCTCGAGAGCGCGGAGCTGCGCGGGAGCTTCTTCACGCACCACCTGACGGCCGGGCTTCGCGGCGCCGCGGACGCCGATGGAGACAGTCGCATCACGCTCCAGGAAGCCTATCGCTATGCCTATGCGAAGACCGTCTCCCATACCGCCGAGGTCTCCGGAGTCGCCCAGCGCCCGACGTATGCCCTGGACCTGAAGGGAAAGGGCGAGCTCGTGCTCACCGAGCTGCGCCACGCGGACGCGCGTCTTGTCTTCGCTCCGGGGACGGAGCCCGACAGGCGCTGGCTCGTCGTGCGCGACGAGGGGCTCGGCGAGGTGCTGGAGCTCCGAGAGGACCCGGTGAAGCCACGGCAGCTCGCGCTGCGTGCCGGAAGCTACCGGCTGATTCGCACGACCGCGGACGATGTCCGGACCGGCGCCTTCGCACTCGTGCGCGGGGAGGAGCGGACGGCCACGACCGTCACGCTGACGCAGCGGCCTTTCGCCGAGCGCGGAGAGAAGGGAGGCGAGGCCGTCGGACGGAAGCTGGAGTTGCTCGCCGCGGTCGGTCTCAACACGCCGCCACTTCGGGGCATGGGACTTGCGCCCGCGCTGGTGCTGGGAGGGGACGTCGCGATGGGGACATCCCAGACGCTGCGGCTCCGCGCGAGATACCAGGACGGCCGGGGCCAGGATGCCGGGCTGCCCTATGCGCTCCGGAGCCTGGGCGGGGATGTCGCGTGGCTCTGGAGGCTTCCTGTCCGGGGGCTCGAAGCCGGTGGCCGGCTGGGTGCGGATGCGGTCCGGCAGTCGGTGGCGAGCACGTCGGAAGGGACGGCGTTCCGCGGACGCGTGGGGGCGGTGCTCTCCCATGCGCTGCCCCTCGGGGGCCGGGTCTCCTGGTTCTCGGAGGTGGAGGCACAGCTCGCCTCGTTCAGGCTGAATGACCGCGTGGTCCTTCGGCCCGCGGTCGAAGCCGTCACCGGCCTGGGCTTCCGACTCTGATGCGTGACGTCCTCCTCGTCGCGGCCCTGGGCCTCTTCGCGTGCGCGTGTGGTGAAGGCCTCTTCGATGCACGCGGGCGGCCCGACGTGCGTGTCATCGGGCGCGAAGGCGGCACCGTCACCTCCCGCGATGGTCGCCTCCGGGTGACCCTTCCGCCGGGAGCACTCGAGAGCGAGGAGACCGTCTCACTCCGGGAGCTGGGGGTGCGGAGCTGGTCGGTGGGGGTGGCTTATGCCCTGGAGCCTTCCATGCGGACGCTCGCCGTCCCCGCGCGGGTGGAGATGCGCGCCGAGTCGGCCCCGGGCCACCGTGGCCCCGCCGCGCTTGTCCGGATGACCCGGGATGGCCTCCCAGCCCCGATGGCCGGTTCCTGGAGCGAAGGGACGCGGAGCTTCGGCCAGCTCTCCGCGCTCGAGGACCTCGGGCTCGCGCAGCCCCTGTGCTCCGAACCCATCGAATGCGCGGATGGCTTCCGGTGCGAGGACGGCGCGTGCAAGTCCTGTCCCGCCAACGTCTCCTGCCGGGCCAACCCGGACCTTCCCGGCCCGCGGAACACCGGCGTCCCCCCGGGCACGACGCTGGTCCGGCATGAGGGAGACGTCGTGCTGGACACACCGGGGGCCGTGCTCGAGGACCGGGACATCCACGGTCGACTCATCATCCGCGCGAACGACGTCACCGTGCGCCGGTGTGTCGTGCACGCGCCGGTACCCCGCGAGATTGACGGCATCATCAACGTCTCAGGGGCGACGGGCGTCCTGCTGGAGGACATCGAGGTCTTCGCCGAGGAGTCCTCGACGCTCCAGTGGGGCGTGGTGGGAGGAGGCTTCACCGCGCGCCGGCTCGACGTGCATGGGGTGGTGGTGGGGATGGGCCTGCGGTCCGGCGCTCGGGTGGAGTCCTCGTGGATCCACGCATTGGACCCGGTGGGCGCCCAGTACGGCATCAGCGTCTTCGAAGGGCGCGACATCGGCATCTATGACAGCAACGTGCATGGCCCCGGGGAAGACATCGGCGCGGCGGTCTTCGTGAACCAGCAAGTGGGGCCCACGCGAGACGTGAGGGTGGAACGCAACCGGCTCGACCGCGGCAGTTGCATCGTGAACCTGGGACATGCGGGCGGCACAAGCCTTCAAGGCATGGTGGTGCGCAACAACGTCTTCGGCGCCCGGACGGTCTACGACTGCGCCGTGCTCGTGAGCACCCAGACGCAGCTGTCCGCCGAGGGCAACGTCTGGGAGGCCACGGGCGTGGAGGTCCCCATCGAGCGACACGATTGAGACCTCCGGGATGCCGCCCTGAGGCGGCTCGCTAGTTCGACGGAGGAAGGACCGTTCCGTCCTCCCAGGTGTTGTTGGACCAGACGTTCCCCGGCTCCGAGGTGTCGAAGCTGGTGATGGCCCCGTACCAGCCGCAGCGCCCGCTCTGACCGCGACCGAAGACGTTGCCGATGAAGCGGATGTTGTTCGTCGCGCCCGAGTAGGGCTTGCCCTGGGACGACCCGCCATAGGCGCAGAAGCCACCCGTCGTGCCGGGGAAGAAGTTGTTCTCCACCAGGTTGTTCTCCACCGGAGCGAAGTCGCCATAGCCGGTGAGCGCCGCCGAACAGCCCGCGTCGGGCGGCACGTCCGGCGCGTCGCAGACGATGGTGTTGTGCCGGAGCGTGACATTCCGGCCCATCCGGATGCCGGACTCGTGCGCGGTCCCCGTCTCGTCCGTCATCTGGCCATGGACGTAGGAGTCGCGAATCTCGCAGTCGTGCCAGCAGTGGATGGAGCGATTGCCACCCTGCACGTGCACGCGAACGGCGGTGAAGTTCACGGCTCCTACTCCCGTGACGATGCGGTCACCCGCGTCGACGTGGGAGTCGGTGAGCGTGAAGGAGAAGCCGGTGGAGTTCTCGTCGGTGGAGACACTCCCGTTGATCTTCGAGTTGCGGATGATGACGCCCGCCGCGCGGATGGTGAGGTCGCAGTTCACCGTCTTGGAGTCGATGAGCGTGTTGGCCACGGAGATGGAGCACGGTCCGGTGTAGGGCGTGAGCTGCGTTCCCGCCGGCACTCCTGTATTGCTCGCATTCGGAAAGCCGCCGGCCGGAGGGCTGGAGCCGGTCGTCGCCGTGACGGCGTTCGAGTCGGCGCTGAGATTGCCCGCGGCATCACGCGCCTTCACCAGGTAGCTGTAGGCCGTGGCCGCCGTGAGGCCCGTGTCCGAGTAGGTGCGGCTCGCCGTGGAGGCGATCTTCACGCCATCGCGGAAGACGTCGTAGGCCGCGACGCCGACATTGTCCGTGGAGGCATTCCAGCCCAGGTTGATGGCGCTCGCGGACGCCGCGGACGCGACGAGTCCCGAGGGGGCGGTCGGCGCCTGGGTATCCGGCGAGGGCTCGCTGCTGTCCGGAAGGAAGACCACATCCACGGCGTAGTCGGTGTTCTGGTAGCCCTGCGTCGGAAAGCCGCCGCCATAGCGATAGACGCCGTTGACCCCGTCCACGCCCGATGCGAGTCCCCGGATGGGGCCGCGTGACTTCTCCGTGTTGAAGCCGCCCACGGTGGCGCCGTACCGTCCGGCCGCCGCGTAGTACGACACGACATAGGTGGTCCCCGCGATGACGGTGATGGGGGAAGCGAAGCGCACCGTCTGCCAACCCGTCGTCGTCTCGCTCGTGGAGGTCGCCTCCGCGAGCTTCGCGCCCGCCCGGTTCCACAGACTCACGCGGTGCGGACCGGCATTCTGGGCCCCTCCCTTGAAGAAGCGCACGCCACGGACGGTGCCCGGAACGGACACGCGGAACTTCATCCCCAGCTCCACCGCGCCGGTATCGCTGTCCATCGCGATGGTGGGGCGCGCCGAGTCGAGGAAGAGCGAAACCTCGCCCGCCTCGAGGGCCTGGTGCTCACCGGCGAGCAACTCCTGGCGCGGGGAATCGTCCACGGTGCCTGCGGAACAGGCGGACAACACGATGAAAAGGACCGCTGCAAGACTCCGAACTCTCATGGGCACTGCCTCCGAAGGATTTCTTTTCGGGCGGCTAATGCGCGAGCCGCGATTCATGGGAACCCGAAGCGCACGAAAAAGCCCTGGCACCTTTCTGTCGGTGAAAGGCCCTGAGGCTGCCCCGCGAAAAACGGGGCAGCTCCAGGCACCGGGTAGAACGCGACGCTATTTCTTGCAGGTCGTCGCCGCATCGACCTTGGCCACGTCGGCGCCCCACAGGCAGACGATGCGGTCCAAAGCCACGCCGCTGCGGGAGTTGCTGAAGAAGACGATGCCGTCGCCGGATTGCGGACGCATCGAGAAGAAGGCGCGGAAGCCGGCCTGGTTGCGTCCGTCGTGACCGACGGCGGTGCTGCCGTCACCGAGGCGTTCGATGAAGTGGCCCAGGCCGTAGGCCGGCGCATCGGGCGCGCGCGGCGTGCTCAGTTCCGCGGGGGTGTACAGCTGGGCCAGTTGCGCCTGGCTCAGAGGATGCGCGCCGGCGGTGTTCGTCATGCCGGCAATCATCCAGCGGGCGAAGTCGCGGACGTTGGTGGTCAGGGTCGACGGCGCCTGCTCGACGTAGTAGCGCATCGGCACCGGCGCACCATCGTCGCCGTGTCCCTGCGCCGCGCCGGCCAGCACCTCCGGCGTCATGGCGACGCTGGTGTGCTTCATGCCCAGCGGCCGGAACACCAGCTCACGCGCCAGGTCTGAATACTTGCGCTTCGTGGTCCGCTCGATGGCCAGTTGCATCAGGGTGTAGCCGCCGCCGGAGTACTGGAGTTTCGCACCGACCGGTGCGAACAGCTCCACCGCGCCGCGTCCATTCGTCTTGCCGGCCAGCGACTCCTCCAGGCTCGGCAGCTCCTTGAAATCGAGCCACCCCTGATACCCACCCAAGGTCGTGCCCGCGGTGTGCGACAGCAGGCGACGGATTGTGATGAGTCGATGGTCGAACTGGCTCTGCGCCAGCGGCCACGGCGACAGCATATCGGCCACGGGCTTATCCAAGTGCACGCTCCCCTGCTCGGCCAGACGCATCGCCACCCAGCTGGCGACCGGCTTCGACAGGGAGGCGGCGCTGAACACAGTGTCGGGGGTCACCGGCACCTTGCCCGCGTGGTCCGCGAAGCCGAAGCCCTTGGCGTAGACCAGCTTGCCTCCGACAATCAGCCCCACCGCCGCGCCTGGGATACGGGCTTCTTTCATGAGGGCCGGCACTTCGCGCTCGATGACCTGGGCGAACGGCGGCGCCGCGACGGCGGGCACGGCGAGGGGGCCGGGCCGGGCCTGGAGGCCCTCGGCCTGGGCGAGGGACAGCGGAAGGATGAGGGACAGCAGGAGCACGGCACGCATGAGCGTTCCTCCGTAGGGGGGTACGGAGATGAGGATGCGGTAGCCGGCGCGGAGCGTGGGGTGCCCGTCGCCCAACGTCTCACAGCGTCGCCGGAGTGCACGTGGGGCGGCGCCGCGCGGAGGCAGGCAAATGCATGTCATGGACCTTGTGTCCATCGTCCTCGAGCGCTTGTCGGCTGGTGGTCTGAGGACGCCGGCCATCAAGGTGTTGCGCGGTGAGCCGTTGCGGGCAAGGAGAGGTGTCGTTCATTCCATGGGGGGGACGGTCCATTCCGGGCTCCATCCTGCTCCCTGGGGGAAGACACTCGATGCGAAGCCGTCCTGGTATGCCGTGGTCGTGGGGGCTGGGCGTGACGCTGGCCTTACTGCTGGGGGCGTGTGGCGTGGAGCCGTTGGAGGAGAAGGTTCGTCTTCCGGAGGATGGGGCGCAGACGCGTGAGCGTTTGGACGCCTTGTTGACGTGGGACCCGTATGCGGACGCCGTGGCGTCGGGCACCACGGCGACGGTGCTCAACGCGAGCGCGGCGCTGGGCGCTCCGGACGGGCAGGCGGCGACACTGCTGGGCTTGCTCAACTCAGCGCTCGTGCTGGACCTGGGCCAGGGAGAGGAAGGCAACGGCGACCTGCGCGTCTACTACCAGGGCCTGTCATTGGCGCTGGTGGCCCAGGTGGACTTCCTGAAGGCGGATGGGACGTTCATTGGCTCCAGTTCGTTGCACCTGGTGGAGCTGGGCCTGGGGACGCATGTCGCGGTGGCGACGTACCCGGGGAACCAGCCCTATCGCTACGTGCGACTGAGGGGCGCGGTGCTCGCGCTCTACCTGGTGGACGCGGTGGAGACGTCGCTGCGGCCCATCTGTGGTGATGGGGTGATTGGTGGGGTCGAAATCTGTGACGACGGCAATCAGCTCTCTGGAGACGGCTGCAGCAGCGTCTGCAAAGTCGAGCCGGGCTACACCTGCACGGGACAGCCGAGCGTCTGCGACAACAACTCAGCGCCCACGGTCGAGGACGTCCACGCGACCACCCCCGAGGACACCTCGGTGAACATCACCATCCCCGCGGCGGACCCGGATGGCGACGCGCTGGTGTTCTCCTACACCTCGCCGAGCAACGGCACGCTCACAGGCACGGGCGCGACGGTGACGTACACCCCGAACGCGAACTTCGCCGGAGAGGACACCTTCCAGGTCACGGTCTCCGACGGCGAGGAGCAGGCAACGGCCACCGTCTCGGTGACGGTGACGCCAGTCAATGACGCGCCCGTGGCTGCCTCCGCCTCGGTGACGGTGAGCTACAACACGTCGACGCCCATCACGTTGGCGGCCACGGACGTGGACGGGGACGCGATCACGTACACCGTGACCGCTCCTCCCGCGCACGGAACCCTGTCTGGGACGGGCGCCCAGTTGCTCTACACGCCGGCCGTGGACTTCCATGGGGAGGACTCGTTCACCTTCACGGCCAGCGACGGCGCACTGACCTCCAATACCGCCACGGTCAACATCACCGTCAGGCCTCCGCCCTTCTGCGGCGACGGCAACACCGATTCAGGTGAGGTGTGTGACGACGGCAACCGCGTCGCGGGGGATGGCTGCCGGGCGGACTGCCAGGGCGTGGAGGTGTGCGGCGACGGCCTGGTCGACAGCGCCACGGGAGAGCAATGCGATGATGGCGGCACGACCCCAGGGGATGGCTGCGACGCCACGTGCCAACTGGATGCCTTCTCGAATGTGCCCCCCACGCTCATCAGCGGGACGCTGAACTGCACCACGGCCAACTCGAACACGGGGCGCAAGGCGGCGGTGGATGCACTGGGGCGCTTCTACGTCGTCATGCGGTGTGGTGGCGAGGTCCATGTCAGCGTGAGCGTGGACCGTGGCCTCACCTGGGTGGGGCCCACTCCCCTGGGAATCACCAACGCGGCGGAGGTCGCGATTGAAGGCGGCCCCACGGGAGTCGCGTACGTCGCGGCGACGGCGAGCCCAGGCGTTCTGCTGTTCACCCGGACCGTCGACGCGGGAGCGAGCTGGGAGGCGCCGCGGTCCCTCAGCGCGGCCGCCAACGCCACCGTCAGTCTGGATTCCAGGGGCGACGCCCTCTACATCTCCGTCTCGCGAGGCGGCGTAGGGGTGCGCATCCTCCGGAACTTCGCGCGAGGCGCGAACGACTTCAGCGCGACAGACGTGGACCAGGCCAATGCCTTCTTCGACGTCCTCGTGGACAAGATCAGCGGAGATGTCTTCTCGGTGAGTGACTCCCCTGCCTTCCGCATCAGCCGCAGTAGCGACCAGGGGACCAGCTTCGGCCCGCTGAGTTCCCCGCCGGGGCAGGCTTTCTTCTCGGACTGGACGGGCTCCAACGGCTTCATCTACGCCACGGGCTCCAACGGGGACAACAACGTGGACGTCATCCCCATGTCCGCGCCGGGGACGAGCACCCAGGTGCCGGGCCTCCCCACGGACGTCAGTCCCGCCCCCATCCGGACGATTGACTCGGACGCGCTCGGCAACGGCTACATCGCCACCCAGCGGGGGACGGGCGACATCCAGTTGGACCGGATGCTCGTGGGAGCCACCCTGATTCTGGCCACGGATGCCAGGACGGTGGGGCCGGGCACCGTGCCAGCGGTCGCGGCGCTCCCGTCGAACGGCGGCGCCCTGGTGGCCTATACGAACGGCACCAGTGTCTACGCCTCGGTAGTGGTCTACTGAAGCTGAAGCCACCGAGTCACGGATGCGCGCCTCCCAGGGACTTCGGGAGGCGCGCATCCAGTTCGCCGTGAGTGGGACCACGCCTTCGAGCGGCGTTCAGGAGGGACGAAACCGCGTCCCAAGAGGACGCAATCGCTCCACCACGCAGCGCCTCACCGGGCGAACACAGCCTTGCGCCATGTTGGACTGTGCATTGCACTGCATTCCTGCCCACTCCGGAGGAACAGCCGCGTGCATGAACTCAACAAGAGATTCAAGGCAGACCCGCTCGCTTTCATGAATCGGCTCATCATGGTCACGCTGCCGGCCCAGCCCTGCCCGACCTGCCATTGCGTGATGGACCTGGGTCAAGGGGGCTGGGCGGTCGACAACGTCTATGCCCGCCCGGAGCCGATGGTGCTCACGTTTGACTTCGTCGCGGGAGCCTTTGGCGGCAACATTCCCGCGGGACAGACCTTTGGACAGGCACTGGGAGCAGCGGCACCGGCAGGCCTGGCCTTCACCAACGCGGCTGCCAATTACGCGGCGCTGCAGGTGATGAAGGTCGGGCTCGCCCGCGTCGCGAATCCCGTGGGGCGGTGGACCCGCCAATACACCGCATACTGGCTACCCTGGGCGACGCAGGGCGCGAACGAACTGCATCTGAATGACCCGCACGTCAGGTTCTTCTTCACCGCCATGTTCAGCGGCTGCACGTTCTGCGTCGCCACGCCCGCGGGCGGCGCGGGGCCGGCCAACGTCTGGGTGACACACATTGCCTGGGATCCTGGGGTCAACGCACCCGCGGCCTGGGGCGGGGCAGCGCTCGCTGGCGGCGTCAACGTCGATGCCCGGAGGCTCAGCGCGGAGCGCGCCTTCTACACGGCCCGAATGGGCGCGGGCACGAATGTGCGGTCGGTGGCCCTGCGCCCCGATGCGCTGCCCGGTTTCGCCGGCGTGCCGCCGGTGGCCGCCGTCCCCATCACGGCGCTCGGCGGCCCACTCCCCGCGATGCATGGCCGGTACTGCTACGGCGACAACCCCGCGCTCGTCCCCAATCCAGGCATCGCCTTCATCGCGGGATGGAGGGACGACAATGACCACTGGCACTTCGCGGTTCAAAAGCACCCCGGTGGCTTCACCGCGCTAGGAGCACCGATGCAGCGCGCCGTACACACCATCGTGCCGCAGGGCGTGCAACAGTTCTTATGAAGCGCGTCAAGGCGGGTGAGCACGGCATCCGGACAACGGGGCTCGGAGGGACCAGCGCGGTCACCGTCAGGAGACATCATTCAGGAGCAGGGACCAGGGCGGCCCGGGCGAACACAGCGCCCACCCGGGCTCCTATGCGGCCTTCGTATTGGTCCCGGATGGAAACAACATCGAGGTCGTGAACCACGGACCGACACGGCGCACGGCCGCGTCGGTCATCCTCACCCTGGCGGGGTGACGCCTCGACCGCTCAAACGACCGAGAAGTTCGAGAACATGACGCGGACGTCCGCCTGGGAGGGGTCCCCCTTCCGGAGGAGGTCCGCGAGTTCCTTGCCTCCCTTCACTTTTGTCCCGTCCAGCTTCTTGAGCAGGTCGTCGCGGAACTTCTGCCCCAGGTCCTTCCAGTCCTGCTGGTTGTACCAGTCCTTGCCGTCGCTCATCCGCGGGAACTCAAGGGAGGTATCGTTCATCGTGTTCGTCACGATCATCGTGAGCGGGTCCTGGGGGTTGCCCTGGGCCTGCTTGATGAGCTGCGTGAGCGCCTGAGGGTCCTTGAGTCCGAACGCCTGGGCGGCCTTCGCGTATGCGGCCGTGGCGGTGGAATTGAGGTCCACCTTGGGGTCGGTCGACCCCGCCAGGTTCTGGATGTCCTTCGGCGTCAGTCCCGCGTTGATCAACCGCTCGTGGTCCTCGCTGCCCGCCTCGACGATGTTCTTCGCGGCGCTCTCATCGATCTGGGCGGCCTTCTGGACCAGCGCGGTCCGCTCCTCCTTCAGTTCCTTCTTCGAGTCATCCCCGGAGAAGAGCCCGCTGACCATGCCACCGAGGAGGTGGATTCCCGCGCCAACGCCACTGATGACGGCTCCCGCCGCGGTGCCCAGCACGGGGACGAACTGGAGGGCATTGCCCGCCAGCGAGATTCCCGTTCCCATCACCTGCATCCACGCGCCAGGGTCGCCCTTGTTGTCCTTGAGCTTCTCCACGTCCTTGCTCATCTGGAGACCATTGAGCGCGAGCCCCACACCCGGCGCCATGCGCGCCGCGAACTTGGCCGCGTTGTGGGCAAAGGGCCTGGCGCTGCTCATGGTGTTCAGGACGCCCGCCGTCACCTCCAGGCCGCTATTGGCGAACGCGGCGGACTTGATGATGGCGTCCGGATACTTCCCATCCTGGAAGGCGCTCACTGCGCCGAAGCCCGACTGCACCACGCCCGCGATTCCCAGAGCCTTCATGAAGCCGTTCTGGTCCTTCCAGTTGGTGAGGAAGTTGTTGGCCAGCGTGTCGTAGTTGCGGTGGTTGACGGCCGTGCCCAACGCGGTCTGGAAATCCTTGACGGCGCCGGGAATCGCGGCGAGCGCCTTCGCGTCCCGCAGAGGGACGAGGAGCGAGGTCAGCTCCTCCGACGCGGCCTTGCTATCCGCCTCGATGGCGGCGGGGTCGTCGTCCTTCGTCCCCGGCGCGGCGGGGCGATCCTTGCCCAGGATTTCGGCCTGGGCGTTGGGGAGGGCGGGAGTGAGGATGTCATCTTGGAGCTTGGTCTCGAAGTCCTTGCCCTTCGCGGACTGGAGCGTCCTCATGACGGGGTTCTGATCCAGGGGGAGCTGGCTGATGTTGCCCACCCAGCGGATGGCGTCATCCGCGTGCTGGCCGCTCTTCGCCAGTGACTGGTAGCCGTCGTACAGCTCCTTGATGGCCTTCTCGTCTCCGGCGACGGCGAGCGTCTCCAACGAGCCCCGGGACGACTCCAACGTCGAGGCGAGCTTGTCGGCAGCCTGCGTCTCCGCGTCGTAGACGTCCTTGTGCTTCGCGCGGTACTCGTTCTTGTAGGCCTCCAGTTGCTCGGGCGCCAGCGCCGCGCCGAACCGGGCGAGGTCCTCGTTCAGCCTCGCCTCCGCCTGGGTCTTCTTCTCGAGTGCCTTGTCGTAGTCCCCTCGGGCCTGGGAGACCCCGTCCTTGGCCTGCTGGGTCAGCTCGCTCAACCCCTCGACCGCCTTGGGCTTGATGGGCGCGAGCGCCTGGACCAGACCATCGGTGAGCACCCTGCACTGGCAATCATTCGTGAGTGACTTCAGGGTGTCGTCGAACTGGCCCAGGTCCTTCTCGTTCGGCAGCCCCTCAGCGAGGCGCTGGGAGATGACCTTCACTCCATCCGGCCCCGCGGCATCCGCCACACGGCCCAGCGCGGACAGGCTGTCGCGCACGGTGGCCTTGGACTTGTCGTCCTTCTTCTCCTTGTCGGCGATGTACCCCAGGTCCCCTCCGATTTTCTGGAGCGTCGCGTCCGACGCCTTGAGGAGCGCGTCCGCGTAGGCCTTGTCCCCCGGGCGGCTCGCCACCAGGGACTCCAGCTTCTTCGCAGCCTCGCCAGCGTTACTGGACCGGTAGACGTCCGCGACTGAAGCGGCATCCTGCTGCGCCTGCGCTTCGACGGGAGGCGGTGGAGGAGGAGGCGGTGCCACGTGCGTCGTGTCTTGCGCCGGCGGCGTGAACTCGTCCTTGAAGGGGGTCCCCACGGTCGCGCCGGCCGGAGGGGTGGCCTGATTGACAGGCGCCGCTTCCGGAGGGGGCGCAGCCGGGGCTGGCGCAGGGGCAGGTGGCGGCGGGGGACTGCGAAACAGCTTGTCGATAAAGGCCATGGCGAGACGCTCCGGGTGGGGACTGGTCAGGAAGAGCGCGCCCACGCCACTCCGGGGCCACGCCGCCACGCGGCGGACGAGGGTGACCCGGCGTGGAACCCGCGGGGGAATGGGGGATGAGGGAAGCGGGTGGGCATGGGGGCGCTCCACCAGGGGAGTCCCCACGGAATTGGGCGGCGCATTTCCACCGAATTTCCACAACGCCGCGTACGTCCGTGACGGACCGGGGCAATGGATTGCCAGCGGCCCGGGGTACGCGCAGGAAACGCTTCTGCTCGAAGGGCGGATGGGGGACGCTCCGAAGCCACCCACGAACGGAGCGTGTGATGGCGTACATGTTGTTGATTCTGGAAGAGAGCACCCGCAAGCGGAGCCGGACACCCGAGGAGGGAGGGCGCGAGATGGAGCGGATGGTGGGCTTCGTCGAGGAC
This sequence comes from Myxococcus sp. CA051A, assembly GCF_013336705.1. NCBI lineage: Bacteria > Pseudomonadati > Myxococcota > Myxococcia > Myxococcales > Myxococcaceae > Myxococcus > Myxococcus sp. CA051A. Next base: position 29,800 of record NZ_JABUMS010000022.1, read on the forward strand.
CTCAAGGCCCGAGGGGTATGGAAGGCGAGCGACTCGCTCCGCTCCGTTTCGGAAGGGGTGCGGGTCGAGGTCCGAGGCGGTCAGCACACCCTGCGCGATGGCCCGTTCGCCGAATCCAAGGAGATTGTCGGGGGCTACGTCCTCTTCGACTGCCCTACCCGTGCGGAGGCGCTCGAGATCGCCCGCAAGTGTCCCGCGGCCGAGTGGTCGACGGTCGAGCTGCGTGAAGTCGGCGTCTGCTACGAGGGAGACTGACTGCGGACATGCCCCATTGCAGGGGGAACGCCGAGCTCCGGGTCCACGTCATCCAAGGGAGGCGCCGGGCTCGGGGTCACGTCTCCAGCCGGGGCCCCGCGCCCGCGTTGCCTGTCTGCTTGGGTCAAGTAAGCTTCCGCCATGCGCCTCAGGAGAGCCGAAGCCGCCGATGCCACGGCCATCGCGGCCATCATCATCCCCACCATCCGCGAAGGCACGACGTACGCGCTCGACGCGAACATGAGCGAAGCGGACGCGCTGGCGTACTGGATGGGTCCGGACAAGGAAACGTTCGTCGCGGAGGAGGACGGTGTCATTCTCGGCACCTACTTCATCCGACCAAACCAGGCAGGCGGCGGACGACACGTCTGTAATTGCGGCTACATGACGAGCGCAGCCGCGACGGGCCGAGGCATCGCGCGGCGCATGTGCGCGCACTCGATGGAGTACGCACGCTCGCGTGGGTACCGCGCCATGCAGTTCAACTTCGTCGTCAGCACGAACGAACGGGCCGTGAAGCTCTGGCAGGCACTCGGGTTCGAAATCGTCGGGCGTCTCCCCCTCGCGTTCCAGCACCCCACCGCGGGCGAAGTCGATGCGTTCGTGATGCACCAGCCGCTCTGACGCACGCTCTCTCGGAGAAAGGAACCGAACTCATGCCGCAACGACTCTGGTTGATGCTCTTGGGAGTATTGGTGTCCTGTGCCTCGACTCCCAGCCCCCACGGCGCTCCCCTTGCCCCACTGGACCCAGGACCAGCTCCCCGTGGCCGCGGAGGTACAGGACCGGTCAACGTACGAGGATGGGATACTGGGCCAGGTCTGGTTCGCGGGGCGCGTCTGGACCTTTGATTATCCCGACAAGAAGCTGTGGCTGCGTGCTTCGGGAGATCTCCCGGCGGTGGAGCCTCGGCACCGGGTCCTGCTGGGATTCTCCTCGGACTCAAGCTGTCTTCGAACGCGCTTCCGAGTAGGCGGAGCATCCGTGACGGATGGCGACGAGGGCCCTGCCCGAGGGCCCTGCCCGGGGGACCTGCCCTGGCCTTCATCGGAAACACGGCGTCCCGGCTCTCCCCTCTTTCCTCAAGACGCGGCGTGACGAAAAACATCGGGGCGCGGAAATGGATGCCGCACGTCGGGCGATGTCCCCTAGCATCCAGCGCCTCCCCCCGCTGAGAGCCGACTCCGCTGAACGCCACCGAACCGCGCCACCTCGCCGGCCTGGACCTGCTCCGGTGCCTGGCCATCCTCATCGTCGTCCTCTTCCACTACCCGCGCCCCGACGGCCACGAGACCTACCAGGTGCTCGCCAACTTCGGATGGACGGGCGTGGAGCTGTTCTTCGTGCTGAGCGGCTTCCTCATCGGCTCACAGCTCCTGGAGCCGGTGTCCCGGGGCGAGACACCGTCCCTGAAGCGCTTCTACCTGCGGCGCTCGCTGCGCATCCTGCCGCCCTATCTCATCGTCGTGGCCCTGTACCTCTTCATTCCCGCGTGGAGTGAACGCCCCGTGGAGACGCCCGCGTGGCGCTTCCTCACCTTCACGCAGAACTTCGGACTGCGCCGGAACGGATTCTCCCACGCGTGGTCGCTGTGCGTGGAGGAGCACTTCTACCTGGTGCTGCCCCTCACCGTGCTCGCGCTGCGCGGACGCGTCCGGGCGCCGCACCTCCTCGCGGGCGCGGCAGGGTTGTTGGTGGCCGGAATGCTCTTGCGCGGCGGCCTGTGGCAACGCCACTTCTCGATGCTCGGGCCGGGTGAAGCCGGGTGGCGCGGTTACGACACGCTCCTGTACTACCCGACGTACGCGCGGCTCGACGGGCTGGCGTGCGGCGTGTTGCTCGCGGCGCTGCGCGTCTTCCGACCCGCGGCATGGGAGCGCTGGACACGAGGGGCCCGCGCGGCAGGCCTGGCGTTCGTGGGGCTCGCGTGCCTGGGCGTCGTGCTTTGGCTGAACGAGGAACACTTCCGGTATCTCGCCCACACGATGCTCGCGTTCCCCCTGACCTCGGTGGGCTACGCGGCGCTGCTCGTGGCCCTGGCGGGCCCCACCGCCTCGCGCGTGTGCGCCCGCATCCCCGGCGCGAGGACCTTCGCGGTGCTGAGCTTCACCGTCTACCTCACCCACAAGGCCGTGCAGCACGCAGTCCGTGTCGCGCTGGAGCCCCATGGCATGGACGCCTTCCACCCCATCACACTGCTGGGAGGCGCCGTGGCGGTGCTGCTCGCGTCGCTCGCGCTGCACCACGGCGTGGAACGGCCCGCGCTCAAGTGGCGTTCGCGGCTGGAGACACGGCTCGTCGGTGAGCCTTCGCCTCAACCCGCCGCCCGCTAGCCCAACAACCTGGCAAGAGGGCGCCCATTACACGTGGACTCCGGGAGCCTCTCCTGGAGTGCCGAGCCTCGGGCGTCAGCGGTGGAGTGCTCTGGCATTGCGCGCCGAGTCACGAGTTTGTCGGGGATTCAAGAGACAGATGTATTGATGGATGACGTGGCTGCAACCCCTCACGGAGGGCGCATGCGCACGTTCCTGATTGGCGGTCTGTTGGCGATGGCGGTGGGCTGTGGCGGTCCCATGGAGCAGGAGCAAGAGGAGGAGTCGACCCTGGCCTCGGAGGAGTCGCCGCTCCCGAACTGCACCAACCTCCCAACCAGCGTCACCCGCTACTACAACGCCTCCCTCACGGCGGTCATCGGTGAGCGCGGGTGCTCCTGCGGCAGCTATGTCAACTGGGGGCGGACGTCGAAGTACTACAATGTCCGCGACAACTGCTAGCAAGCCGCTGAAGCAGCCTGCGTTGGAGCGCTGACAGGCGCTGCTTCATGAGGCGGCGCCCACCGGCCGGTCCGAGCGCCCGGAGCACGCTCGTGACTCACCACCGTCGGCGAACGGTCGCCTTGGGGCCGGTCACCAGGCTCGCCGCGGGCACGTCGTCGACGACGACCGCCCCGGCCGCGACCACCGCGTCGCGCCCGATACGGACCCCGGGCATGATGGTCGCGCCCGCGCCAATCCACACGTTCTCCGCGACGTCGATGGGTGCGCCCGTGAGGTACAGCCGCCGCTCGCCCGGGTCGACCGGATGGCTGACGGTGATGAACGTGGCCTTCGGGCCGACCATCACACCTTCACCCAGCCGGATGCCTGCGTAGTCGAGGAACGTGCAGCCCTGATTGATGAACACGCGCTCGGCAAGCTCCAGACGCAGGCCGTGGTCCGTGTAGAAGGGCGGATAGATTGTCACCCTCCCCGGGAGCGGCCGGCCCAGGATCTGCTCGAACAGCGCGGCCTTGCCCGCCTCGTCCTCGAAAGGCAGGACGTTGAGGCGCGACGTCAGCTCGGTGACCCGTCGCACCCGCTCGCTCATCGCCGTGAACTCAGGTCCGAGAGCCCTCTCCCCCTTCGCCAGGGACTCACGGCTGTGGATGCGCATGAGACGGTCAATGGGCATCCCAGGAGCTTCTCTCGACCCCACACCCAGGTCCAGCGCTGAAACATTCCTTGGGAGTGCGTCAAGAAGGCGCGGGCACCTGCCTGGCGATATCGATGATCGCGGCGCGCACGAAGGCGCACGCCTCGTCCTCATCCAGCGCCGCGGGCCACAGCAGGTCCATGCCACCAGCGGGGTGCGCGAAGGGGAAGCGCGCGCTGCGAAGGTGCGGCCGCTGCCGCAGGACATGCGCCGCGAAGACATCGGGCAGGGTCGCGACCAACGGGCTGCCGTCAACGATGGCGCCTATCGCGCTGAAGCTCGCGACCGAGCAGCGGACGCGTCGCTCCACGCCGAACCGGTCCTCGACCGTGCCGCGCAGGTCGCCGTTGAAGGAGACAATGACGTGCTCCTGCGCGAGATACGCGCGCTTGCCAGGTCGCGCGCCGAGGTTCACGTGGCGCGGGTCGAACAGGCAGACGAAATGGCCGCGGATGAGCGGCGTGCGCAGAATGGCTTGCGGCAGCTTGTCGATGACCGTGGCCGCGAGGTCGACGCGACGGGTCGCCAGCGCCTCGACCACCGTGCGGAACTGGACCGGCGTGCAGACGAGCCGCATGTTGGGCGCGTCGCGACCGAGCCGGCGCAGCAGCGGCGGCAACAGCCATTCGTCCGCGTAATCGGCGAGTCCGACGCGGATGATCCTCTCGCTCTTGCGTGGGTCAAAGCGCGCCGGTGCGAGCGAGGCCTGGAGCATCGCCTCGAGCAGAGGACGGACCTCGGTCACGAGACGTGCGGCACGGCTGGTCAGAATCGCGCCGCGACCGTGGCGCACGAGCATCGGCGTTTCCAGCGACTCGCTGAGCCGGGAGAGCGCCGCACTCACCGCCGACTGCGTGAGGTAGAGCCGCGCGGCAGCCTTCGTGACGGAGCCCGCGTCGGCGACGGCGACGAGCACGCGCAGCAGGTTGAGGTCGAGATTCCTGGCACGAACAACGTTCATGATTGGCATGCATGCTATTTGCTAGTGTGAATCGGGGCCAGCGTTAGATTTACGCCCATGACGAACACAGACAGACTCGGCGGTCGATTCACGTTCCCCGGCACATCGCTCACGGTGCACCGCATGGGCTACGGCGCCATGCAGCTCGCGGGCCCGCACGTCTGGGGACCGCCGAGCCATCCCGAAGCGGCCGCGGCGGTACTCCGCGAGGCGATCGCGCTCGGCATTGACCACATCGACACGAGCGACGCCTACGGGCCCCACGTCACGAATCAGCTCATTCACGCCACGTTGCATCCGTATCCCAAGAACGTCGTGCTCGTGTCGAAGGTGGGTGGGCGGCGTGGCGCGGACAGGTCGTGGCTCCCGGCGCTATCGCCCGCGGAGCTCCGCTCGGGCCTCCAGGACAACCTGCGCAACCTCGGGCTCGACGCAATTGACGTCGTGAACCTGCGCATGATGAGCATGACGCCCACGGAGGGCCCTCTCGACAAGGAACTCGCCGTCCTCATCGAGCTCAAGCGAGAGGGGCTCGTTCGACACATCGGCCTCAGCAACGTGACGGCGCGCCAGGTCGAGCAGGCGCAAGCGCTCACCGAAATCGTGTGCGTGCAGAACCACTACAACCTGGCGCATCGAGGAGACGACGCGCTCATCGACGCGCTGGCGAAGCAGGGCATCGCCTACGTGCCGTTCTTCCCGCTCGGCGGCTTCACGCCGCTCCAGTCCTCGACGCTGTCGGAAGTGTCGAACGAACTGGGCGCGACGCCGATGCAGGTCGCACTCGCGTGGCTGCTGCACCGCGCGCCGAACATCCTGCTCATCCCGGGCACGTCGTCGGTCGCGCATCTGCGCGAGAACGTGGCCGCCGCATCACTCGTGCTGCCGGAGAAGAGCATCACCGCGCTCGACGGAATCGCGCGTTGACAGTGACCTGCGCCGGCTCCGGCCACCCCCGGGGGCAGGCCGTGAAGAAGCGTCGGCTCAGCGTCGACCCGGCGGAAGCGCGTCTCCGGGAGGGGGTCCACCTGCCCTCCGGGAGAGGTCGCAGTCCTCGGGACAGTCGCAGCGGGTCTCCCGCGCGTCACATACGCCGTCGCCACAGCGGCGACAGACGGGCTGGGCCGCTGTGCCGAGCCGCGAGTCACACGTCCCCTCCTTCGACACGACACCGCAGCGAGGGAGCAACCCGGGACAGCAGGCCAGGGGGCCCGCGATGGCTCCTTCTCCGGCACACGCCTCCTCGCCGCTCCACGCAGAGCAGAAGCGGGTGCCATCACAGTAGGCCGCCTCCCGGCAGTGCTGGGGAAACTCCCCGCATCGCTCCACGGGCAATCCCTCACACCACACATCCGGGCGCGACTCCCAAGGCAGCCACTCCGTCAGCGCGGCCGGCACACCGCCCCAGAGCACCACGGCGCCAACGGCGCTCCACACGAGCATCATGAGCACGACCACGAGGAGGTGGTGCCCGGGAGGCTGCGCGGTTCGCCCCGAACGAGCAGAGACGTGAGCGCCGCCGCGTCCCTGGAGGAGACGGCCTTCATCACCGCCGATTCCTCGACCTCATCGCCGGGGACCGGCTCCGGCGCCCGGTCACATCCCGGAGCCAACAGCATCCCCGCGGTGATGGCCAGCAGGCCCAGGACTCCACGGAGCGCCACGCCCCACGTCTGACATTCAGGAGCCATGACTCCCATTCAACCCAGAGCCCCCCCTGGATGGGAAGCCGGCGCCACCCCGAGGCTTCCGAGAGACAGCGCTCACGGAAGCCCGGGATGTGGGGCCGCTACCGGAAGTTGGGCAGCACCCACAGGTTGTAGCTGTTGGCGGTGAGGGTGAGGCTGACGAAGTACGTCCCCGGTTCGGGGTCGATGATGGTGCAGGTCGAGTTCGGACTCGGGAAGGGATATGCGCAGTCCCGCTCCGTCGCCGTCGGCGGCGCATCCTTGCGCACCGCGAGGCTCAGATTCCCGTAGTAGGAGCCCGACTCGCCCGTGGTCCGATAGCCTGTCGTCACCGTGAAGTAGTCGACGCCCTCGGGAACGACAATCTTGTAGGTGCGCACCACGCCCTCGGAGCCGCCGACTCCGTAGAAGTAGTCCTGGTTGAGCAGCAGCGGGGCCTGGTCCAGACGGGGGCCATGGAAGGCCCCGACACGGACGTGGCTGAAGGACGTGGTGGCGCTCAGCACGCGGGCATACCAGGGACCCTCGGCGGGATTTTCGAGGGTGCAGCGCACGGAGCCCTTGGCCAGGTAGGCGCAGCGCGGGCTCGCGGCGGTGGGCAGGGTGCCACGCTCGACGCGGACATCGAAATGCTCATACGTCGACGTCGTGTCATAGCGCAGCTCGAACGAATACATGGCCGCGTTGGCGGGCACGTCCAGGTGGAAGTATTGCGTCTTGCCTGCGTCGAACTGGAGGTTGGTCGCGGGGATGCCATTGGCGAGCGGCGTCACCGTGTCCGTCTGGAAGTAGCCGCCCGTGAGGGTGACGAACTCGTACGCCTCCGTCCCCGTCAACGTGACGAACCACGTCCCCGGCTGCGGATTGGCGAACGTGCACTGCTTCAGGTTGCCCGGGCCCGTCGTCGCGCAGTCCAGCGTGGCGCCGTCCACGGCGCGGCCACCCCGCTTCACCTTCAGGTTCACGCTCCCCGTCCCATTCTCGGTGGCGAACCACAGCGTGGCCTGGCCGGGAGGCACCTCCAGCTTCCACTGCTTCTGCGAATACTTCGGCCCCTTCTGTCCCGACAGAGAGACATGGGAGGTCAGCGCGGGAAGATGCTCGCCCGGCGTCATCGCGTAGGAAGCGCGCAGGACGGGCACCGATGCGCCCACCTGGTCCCGCACCGCCACGTACCAGGTGCCGGGCTGCGGGTTGGTGATGGCGCAGGTCTCCTCGTTGCCAGGACTGTTCGTGGAGGCGCAGTCGTAGGCACTCGGGTCGGCCAGCGCGCCGTGTTTCACATACAGGTCCGCGTTGCCGGTGCCCGAGTAGGGAGCGCCCGACAACTGGAAGAGCAGGTCCGTCGCGCCCACGGGCACTTCGAGCCGCCAGTGCCTCGTCGCGCCCTTCGCGCCGTTGAACGGCCACTCCTGGATGTCATTGGCCAGGGGCCGCACGTCTCGTCCCGTCGTCGTGAAGCGGACCGCGCCTTCGAAGCCCTCCGTCGTCGGGCCGGTGGAGCCGTAGATGCCGCCCTGAACGGTGAGGTACCAGGTGCCGGGGGCGGGGTTGGGGATGTCGCAGACGGAGGCGGGCCCGCAGTCGAAGAAGACGCTGGCCGGGGAGGCCTCGTGCCGCAGCCACTGATAGGCATACGCCGACTTGGGCGTGCGGCGGGCATTGAGCAGCTCCGTGAGCAGGTAGGCCTGGCCCTCTGGCACCTGGATGCGGAACGTCTGGAAGGACCTGGACGCGCCGGCGACGGGCACGGGGACGCCATCCACGAGGTCGGAGGTGAGCCCCCGCTCCAGGTGCTGCCAGTAGAACGACTCGGTCGTCTGGGGGTAGTCCGACGGGAACTCCAGCAGGGCGAACCAGTCCCCGGGCTGGGGCGAGGGGATGCTGCATTCCTGCCGGACATGGCCCGGCTTCACGGATGCGCAGTCGTAGTCAGAGGACGTCGGCAGGCGGCCCTGGCGCACGTACAGCTTCGCCTCGGAGTTGCCACCCGTGTAGGCGTTGAGGCCCGTGCTTCCGACGGGGACCTCCAGCTTGAAGTAGCGCCGGGGCGGCCAGTTGTTGACGGTGGCGCCGTAGCCCAGGTCCTGCGTCGTCTCGGGCGCGGTGTAGTCCGCGGTCAGCGTGGCGTCCGAGTACGTCGAGCTTCCCTCCAGCCGGATGTACCAGGTGCCGCCCTCCGGACGCTCGATGTCGCAGTAGCCCGAGCAGTCGTAGCTGGTGGACGTGGGCGCGGAGCCCCGCTTCGCGTGGAGCCACGTCTTGCCCGTGCCGACCGTGGTCGAGACCCTGAGCCGCGTCTGGTTGGGCGGAACCTGGAACACGAACATCCGGTCCTCGGTGGGGCGGCCCGCGATGCCCGTCCGGGGCTCGCCCTTGCGCAGCTCCTCGGGCGGAGGTGGCTCGGCCGCGGTGTACTCGGCGGTGAACGAGACGCCCTGGTAGTAGGAGCCGGACTCGGGCCAGAAGAACCACGTGCCCGGCTGCGGGTTCTCGATGATGCAGGGCCAGTTGAACAAGCTCGCGCACTCGGCGGTCGTGGTCGTCGGGATGCCGCCCAGCCTCGCGTAGGCGTGGGGGAAGCCCGTGCCGCCGGTGCCCCAGAAGGCCAGGCGCTTCTGCCCCGGGGGGACTTCCAGCGAGTAGTAGAGGTAGTCCCGGGCTCCCGCGGTGACGGGGCCTGTCGGCTGGCCGTTCTGCAGGGCCGTGGTCTCGATGCGACCGCCGTAGGTGCCCACGAGGTCCAGCCCCGTGAAGGAGGAGTCGGGGATGATGTGGACGTACCACGGGCCCGCCTGGGGCTTGTCGAACTGGCATTGCTCCGGGCCCGTGCCGAACTCGGAGCAGTCGTACACACCGCCCGCGGGCTCACTGCCATGGCGGACATACATCCAGTACCGGCCGCTGAAGATGTAGGAGGCCTCGATGGTGAGGCTGCCCGTGTCGGGGGGTACGTCGAGGCGGTAGACGAACGGACCGCCATCGCGGCTGTTGAGCTCGACGGGCACGGCATTGGTGAGCGGCAGCCCGATGGGGCCACCTCCCGTCGTCGTCACGAGCAGCGTGGCGCCGCTGAACGCCGAATAGCCGTAGAGGAGGATGTGGTAGGTGCCGGCCTGCGGGTTCGTCACCGAGCAGCTCTCCGTGTTCGTGCCCCCCCGGGAGACGCAGGCGTAGGTCGCGGTCGACGGGGCGCTCGCGCGCTTCAGGTAGAGGTCCGCGTCCCCCGTGCCGCCCGCGAGGTCGACCTTGAGGAGGCTCTGTCCGGTGGGGACCTTCACCGTGAAGTAGAGCGAGCCCCCCTTGGCCCCGGTGATGTTGGCCTGGGGCTGGCCGACGGAAATCAGCGTGGGGACCGCGACGGCCGCGCCCAGCAGGCTCACGTTGCTGAAGGTCGCGGCGCCGCGAACCAGGAGGTACCACGTGCCCACCTTGGGGTAGCTCACCGAGCAGCCCTCCGTGGTGCCGACGACGCGGGAGCGGCAGTCGTAGGTGGCCAGCGTCGGCGCGCTGCCGTGGCGCAGGTAGAGGTCCACGTCGCCCGTGCCGCCAGAGGTGGTCACCTCCAGGGAGGACTGCTGGGCGGGGACCTCCATCGTGTAGAGGAGCCAGTCGCCCACGCCCCCTGCGACCTTCACCACCTGATTGTCCGCGAGCACCTTGGCGACGCCGGTGCCCGTGCCAAGGGGAGAATAGGTTCCGGTGAGGCTCAGCCCGGAGAAGGCGCTGGTGGCCTTGAGGAGGACGTACCACGTGCCCGAAGACAGCCGGCTGGCCACGGTGCAGCTTCCCGTGCTGCCCGAGGTCGTCGAGCTGCATTGGGCATTGGCGGGCGTGGGGGTGCTCCCAAAGTAGACGTACATGTCCGCGTTGCCGCTCGCTCCGGACATGGTGAACGTCACCACGTTCTGGTTGGCCGGGACGTCCAGCGTGTAGAGGAGCTCCGCGCCGGTGGCGGCGGAGAGGCCGGTGACGGGCTGGCCGTTGACCAGCGTGCCGTTGACCAGGGCCTGGGCCGCACGCTCGGTGGGGGAAGGGATATCCGCGGTCGGTGCGTCGACCGGTTCGGGCGCACAGGCGCCCAGCAGGAGCAGCGCTCCCGCGAGCAAGGAGAAGAGATGGCGACGATGCACGGAATCCTCGTGTCGTGAATGAAGGGCTCGCCGCGACGCCGGCCTGTCGCTCGATGCCAACCTTCAAACGCAACCCTGTGTCATTTGTCGCATCGAGTGCGCATGGCGCTCCGCGACGCGCGCGACGCAAGACGTAGGGTGGCATGCCCGGGCGCGACGGCTGTGCCTGCCAAACGCCGACGTGGACTCCGGCGAGCCCGCTCAGCAGGAGCGCTCCGAGGTAGACCTCCTCCGAGTGCCTGTTCGGGCCTCCTGGCCGCGTCAATCGCTGAAAACGATGGGGGCGCGCAGGACCTGTTCCTCCGCCCCACGTTCTCTTGTTCCTACTTGCTCACCGCGATGGACTTCCGGAAGAGCGACAGGCTGTAGACGAAGAAGCCGATGCCCACCCCGGCCACCATCAGGAACTGGCGCCAGACGGCATCCAGCCCTCCGCCGCGGTAGATGATGACCTGCGAGAAGCTGACGAAGTGCCGGGCCGGCAGGAGGTACGTGATGTACTGGAGCCACTTCGGCTGGCTCTCGACGGGCGTGCTTCCGCCCGACAGCAGCATCAGCACGAGGACCACGAGGATGATCAGCAGCGCGAACTGCGCCATGGACCGTGAGATAGTCCCCAGGAAGATGCCGAGCGCGGTGGCGAAGAAGAGGTAGAGCACGACACCGCAGAACCAGAGCGTCACCGAACCGGCGAACGGCACCTTCAGCACCAGGTGCACCACGAAGAGGAGCGAGGCCGCCGTCGCCACGAGAATCACGAGGCCGTTCGCCCAGATCTTCGCCATGGCGATTTCGAACGCGGTCAGCGGCATCACCAGCAGGTGCTCCAGCGTCCCGTGCTCGCGCTCGCGGATGACCGCGGCGCCCGTGAGCACGACGGTCAGCAGGGTGATTTGATTGATGATGGCCACCACGCTCTTGAACCACGACGACACCCCGTTGGGGTTGAAGAGCTTTCGGATGACCAGGTTGATGGGCTTGGGCCCCGTCTCCTCCGTGCGCTGGAGGAAGGAGTGGATGCGGTCCGTGAGGATGTTCTGGATGTAGCCGGCGCCGATGCCCGCCTGCTGCATGGCGGTCGCGTCGATGTTCACCTGGATGTCCGGGGTGCGGCCCGCGCGCAGGTCGTGCTCGAAGCGCGGCGGAATCACGACGACGAACAGGAACCGGCCCCGGTCCATGGCCGGCTGGATGTCGTCGGCGGAGATGAGCTCGGGCAACATGAAGCGGGGGGGATAGAAGGCGTTGAACAGCTCCTTGGACAGCAATGAGCCGTCTTCATCCACGAAGGCAATCGAGGCGTTGTTCACCTCGCTCGAGGTGCCCGTCGCCTGGACATAGATGGCCAGGGTGAATGCATAGATGACGAAGATGACCATCACCGCGTCGCTCAGCAGGCTGCGAATCTCCTTGAGCCCGAGCCACAGGATGTTGAGCAGCGAGTTCATCCCTATTTCTCCTGCTTCCGCAGGCCGATGAAGCTGATGGCCAGGAGGACGGGGATGCAGGCGGCCAGGAAGAGGACGTCGCGCAGCATGAGGCCGGCTCCCAGTCCCTTCGTGTAGGCGCCCAGGCTGGCGTGCATGTAATAGGTCGCCGGCCAGATGGACCCGATGACGCCCGCGCCGCCCTGCAGCGTGGAGACGGGCTGCAGCAGGCCGGAGAACTGGATGGTCGGAACAATGGTCAGGATGGCCGTGACGAAGACGGCCGCGACCTGGCTGTTGGTGAACGTCGAGGTCACCATCCCGAGGCCTGTCGTCGCCATGACGTAGAACAGCGTGCAGAGCATCAGCATCAGGAAGCTGCCCTTGATGGGCACGCGGAAGACCACCAGTGTCAGGGCGGTGAGGATGAGGAAGTTGGCCATGCCGATGACGACGTAGGGCAACTGCTTGCCGAGCAGGTACTCCAGCCGCCCGGTGGGCGTGACGTAGAAGTTGATGATCGACCCCAGCTCCTTCTCGCGCACGATGCTGACCGTCATGAGGATGGCGGGTATCAGCAGCAGCAGAAGCGCCGGGACGCTCGGAACGATGGAGTAGATGCTCTTGAACGTCGGGTTGTACATGAAGCGCTCTTCGATGTTGGCCGTGTACTTCGGGGGCCCCGCGGGATTGAGACCGCTCGCGGGGTCCACCAGCAGCCGGTTGTGCACTCCCTGGACGTATTGCTGGACGGTGTCGCCGCGGAAGGTCATGGCGCCATCCACCTGGGCCAGGACCTCGGGCCCGGAGCCCCGGCGGAGGTCCCGGCTGAAGTCGGGCGGTATCTCCAGCAACACCGAGATGTCATCCGATTGCAGCCGCCGCAGGGCCTCGTCCGCGGATTCGGCGGGCGGAGTCGGCGTGAAATAGGGCTTCGCCCCCGAGAACTGCTCCAGGTACGCACGGCTTTCAGTCGACTGGTCGAGGTCCAGCGCGGCGAAGCGGATGTTCTCGACGTCGGTGGTGATGCCGAAGCCGAAGACGAGCATCAACAGCGCCGAGCCGATGAAGGCAAAGGCCAGGCGGATACGGTCGCGGCGAATCTGCACCGCCTCGTTGTGGGCGTACGCAAGCAGCCGGCCGAGCCCCAGTTGGAAGGCGCTCTGCTTGGATGGGGCCGGAGGGGGCGCGGGCGCGGGCGCCTCGGGAGCGGGGGCCGCGGCCGCGCCCTTGCCTTCGGCGCGGGCCGCGTCGGCGATGGCGTCCTCCATGTAGGCGATGAAGGCCGTCTCCAGGCTGTCGGCCTTCTGGGCCTCGATGAGCTTCTGGGGCGTGTCACACGCCAGCACCCTCCCCGCGTTCATGAGCGAGATGCGGTCGCAGCGCATCCCCTCGTTCATGAAGTGCGTCGTCACGAAGATGGTGACGCCCTGCTTCCGCGAGAGGTCGATGAGCAGCTCCCAGAAGCTGTCCCGGGCGACCGGGTCCACACCCGACGTGGGCTCGTCCAGGATGAGGATCTGCGGCCCGTGCAGGACGGCGACCGCCAGCGAGAGCCGCTGGCGCAACCCCATCGGCAGCGCCTCGGCCAGCGAATCCACGTGCGCGCCGAGGTCGAAGCGCTCGACGAGTTCCTGGATGCGCGCCTTCGCCTGCTCTGGTGGCAGGTGATAGAGGCGGGCATGCAGGACCAGGTTCTGCTGCACGGTGAGCTCGCCATAGAGCGAGAAGGCCTGCGTCATGTAGCCAAGACGCTTGCGCACCTCCATGCTCCCGGCCTCGACGGAGCCGCCGAAGAGCTTCGCCGTCCCTTCCGTGGGAGGCAGCAGCCCGGTCAGCATCTTCATGGTGGTGGACTTGCCGCAGCCGTTGGAGCCCAGGAAGCCGAAAATCTCTCCGCGCTCAATCGACAACGTGACGTGGTCGACGGCGGTGAAGGTGCCGAAGCGCCGCGTGAGCCCGTGCGCCTCGATGGCCAGCTCCGCGTTGCCCGGAGGCCGGGGCGGGATGGTGAGCACCACGTGGCCCTTGCGCTTCTCCTCGGGCAGCAGCGCGATGAAGCACTGCTCGAGGTTGCTCGTGCCCGAGCGCTCCATCAGCTCCGCGGGCGTCCCGGTCGCCAGCACGCGGCCCTCGTCCATGGCGACGAGCCAGTCCCACTGCTGTGCCTCGTCCATGTAGGCCGTGGAGATGATGACGCTCATCCCCGAGCGCCCGGCGCGAATCTCGTCGATGAGCTTCCAGAACTGCCGTCGGGAGAGCGGGTCGACGCCGGTGGTGGGCTCGTCGAGGATGAGCAGGTCCGGGTCATGCACCAGCGCGCCGCAGAGCCCCACCTTCTGCTTCATGCCGCCGGAGAGCTTGCCGGCCGGGCGCGCCGCGAACTTTCCCAGCCCCGTCGCCGCCAGGAGCTGCGGGACACGGACCTTGCGCTCCTCCGGTGACAGGCCGAAGAGCCGGGCCATGAAGTCGACGTTGTCGTAGACGCTGAGCTCCAGGTAGAGGTTCTTGCCCAGCCCCTGAGGCATGTAGGCGATGCGCGGCCCCACCTCGCGGCGGTGCCGGGCGTCGGCGATGTCGCCGCCCAGCACCGTCACCCTCCCCTCCTGCAGCTTCTTGGAGCCGGCGACCAGGGCCATCAGCGTCGACTTGCCCACGCCATCGGGCCCGATGATGCCCACCATGATGCCGGAGGGAAAGTCGAGCGAGATGCCGTCGAGCGCGACGACCTTGCCGTAGCGGTGTGTCACGTCCTGGAGCGAGACGACGGGGCCGCTCGAGAGCCCGCCCGGCGAATCTGGCGACGCGGATGAGTTCATGGCGGAGCCCTCACCGGTCGCCTGGCTAGGGAATGACGGCGCCTGCCCCGATGACCTTCTGCAGTGGGGCCGGCCACGATGCGGAAGGAGTCAGCTTGACGTAACCGACGCCGCGAATTCCCGTCTTGATGCGCTCGACATAGCGGGCGGCCAGCTCCTTGGGGATTTGAATCTTCACCCGGAACATCAGCTTCTCCCGCTCGCTCTTCGTCTCCACCTGCTTGGGCGTGAACTGCGCCTCCGGGGACACGAAGCTGACATACCCGGCGACGGCACGTTCGGGCTCGGTGTCGACCTGGATGCGCGCCTCGGAGCCGATCTTCACGCGGGCGGCCTCGTTGGCGGGGAGGAAGATCTCCATATAGACGTCTTCCAGGTTGACCAGGGTCAGCGCCGGTCCTCCGGGCGCGAGCACCTCGCCCGGCTCGGCGAGGCGATAGAGGACTCTTCCCGTCACCGGAGACGTGAGCGTCGCGTCGGTGATGCGCGTCTGAATCGTCGCCGCGTTGGCGCGCGCGACTTCAATCTCATCCATGGAGGTCTTCAGCATGGCCTCCGCTTCCAACAAACCAGCCCGGGTCGTCTCCAGCTTGCTCTCGCGGACGTCCAGGTCTCGCTGCGAGCCAGCGCCATCCTTCACCAGCCGCCTCGCGCGCTCGACCTCGATGGTGGCGAGCTCGATTTCACTCCGCTGCTTGACGATGCCCGCCTTGGCCACCGCCAGGTGTTCTTCCGTGGCGGCGATGTTCGCGTTGGCCTCCGCGAGGTTGGCCTCCAGCGTGGAGGTGTCCAACTGCACCAGCACCTGGCCCGGCCTGACGAGGTCACCCTCGTTCACGCGGATCTGCCCCACCCGAAGGGGCTCCTTGGCGGCGACGTCGACGAGCTTCGCCTCGATGCGTCCGTTGCCCGAGACAATCCCTTCCGGCAGCTCGGATTTCTTTCCCTTCCAATATCGGAAGCCAATGAATGCGGCGATCGCAATGGCGACCAGCCCGATGATCCACTTGGCCTTTCCCTTCGGGACAGTCTTGGGCATGGCGGGCTTTCTATTGCTTCCCCTGGGGAGGGTTCTCCGAGACCTCGGGCTTCCGGGGCGTGGACACCACGTTGCCCCAGTCGGTCCGCTTCTCCATTTCGCTCCGGACGCGCTCGGGGACCACCGGCACCCCCTGTCGCACCTCCCAGCCTCCGCCCAGCGCCTTGTAGAGGGAGACCAGATTCGTGGCGATGGCGGAGCTCGCCTGGGCCCGGTTGTTCTGCTGCACGAGGAGCGAGCGTTGCGCGTCCAGCACGCGCTGGAAGTCCACGGCGCCTTCCCGGTACTGCACCATGGAGAGCTCCACCGACCGCTGGGCCGCCTTCACGGCGGCCTCCTCGAATGCCAGGGCTTTATGAGACTGAACGAAGCCCACCAGGGCGTCCGTGACCTCCTGGGCCGCCTTGAGCACCGTGTTCTGATAGTTGATGAGCAGTTGCTGGAACCGCGCATCCTGGACACGCACCCCGTTCTTCAGGCGGCCATAGTTGAGGAAGGGCCAGACGATGCGCGGGCCGAAGCTGTAGGCCAGGCTGTGGATGGAGGCGAGGTTGCCGAAGGTGCCGCCGGCGCTGCTCGCCTCGAGCCCGACGGAGCCCACGAGCGTGAAGCTCGGATAGAGTTCCGCCTTGGCGATGCCGATGCGGGAGCACTGCGCGGCGGCGGACAGCTCCGCGCTGCGGACGTCCGGACGCCGCCGCAGAATCTCCGCCGGCATGCCGACAGCCACCGTCGCGGGCGCCACCGGAATCTGCTTGGGCCCCACCAGCAACGCCTCCAGGGCCCCCGGGGGCCGGCCCAGGAGCGCGCTCAAGGCATTGAAGGACTGTTCCAACCCAATCTCCAGCTGAGGGAGGGAGGCCCGGGTGCTCTCCAACAGCGTCGCCGCCTGGACCACGTCCAGCTCCGAGGTCGCGCCGTTGCTGAAGCGCGACTGGGCGATGTTCAGCCCTTCCTCCTGAATCCTGATGTTCTGCTCGGCCTGAGCCATGAGCACCTCGAAGGTGCGAATCGAGACATACGTCCGCGCGACCTCCGCGGTGAGCGCGACGATGGCGGATTGGTAGTCCGCGGCCGATGCGAGCAGGCCCGCGGTTCCCGACTCCACGCCCCGCCGGTACTTTCCCCAGAAATCCAGCTCCCAGAGGGCGTCGAAACCCACGGCATAGTTCAGGAAGTCGCGGTCGAACCCGAGCCTGGAGAGATTGGCCGCGTTCTCGCTGAGCCCCACCCCGGTGACGTTGCCGGTGGCCACCTGCACCTGTGGATACTGCTGGCCCGTGAGGATGCCCAACTGGGCGCGGGCTTCCACGATGCGCAGCCCCGCGACCTGCAGCGGCAAGTTCTGCTGGTAGGCCTGCTCGACCAGGCGATCGAGTGTCGGATCGCCGAACGCCTTCCACCACTCGGCGTCAACCACGGGCTGCGTCGTGATTCGCGGTTCGCCTTGGGTGTTCCACTCTTGAGGAACCGCGGCGACAGGCCTCGTGAATTCGGGGCCCACCGAGCAGCCGGAGAGCGCCGAAAGGACGCAGAGCAGCGGTAACGCGCTGCCCATGGGTGAAAGCCCTCGGGGTACCCCCTGTCTGGTACTGCCCAATTCCCGCATTCCGAGCACCCCGTGACGAGGAAGAATCGCCATGGTCCAGGGCAAGCGTGAGCGGGACTTGAGCGCGATGTGGGTGTCGTTGTCGCGACACCGGTCCATCTTCGGCGCGGCGGGAATGGTTGACCCGGTGTCCTCAGACGCCCGCGGTCGGTTTCCCAGGTGGCGTGCCGTCGGAGCCGTCTTGCTCGAGGAGGGCGGCTGGGTCCGTCACGACGATGTCCGCGCCGCAGCGGCGAAGCTCGGCGGCCCGCCCCCGGCGGTCGACGCCTACGACATAGCCGAAATGGCCCGCACGCGCCGCTGAGACGCCCGCGGGTGCGTCCGCGAAGACAACCACTTCCCCGGAGCCGACACCGAGGGCCTGGACCGCCGTGAGATAGACATCGCCGGGCGGCGTGCCCTCGACCCGCGCATCGAAGAGGTCCGCGAGGCCGGAGGACTGGAGCACCTCGGTGGAGTGCCCGAGTTCGGAGACGACCGCGAGCCGCAGGCGGTCAGCGCGCGCCGCCTGGACGTAGCGGACCGCGCCCTCATACGGTTCCACGTGCTCGTGCTGGAGCATCTCGACCAGGAGCTCGCCATGACGGTCGGTCAGCGCGCGCACCGTATTCTCCGGCAGCTCGATGTCACGAGCGGCGAGGAACGCGCGGATGCCATCCAGGGGCAACATGCCGTCGAAGTGACGGCTGTAGTCGCGGATCAGGTCGAAGGGGATGAAGGGTTGCCCCGACGCTCGCGCCCGTCTCCGCAGGTAGTAGTCACACAGGTTCTTCCAGGCCCTCGCCTGGAGGCTCGCGGTCTGGGTGAGGACATCATCGAGGCCGAAGAGGCAGGCGCGCGCGCGGGGAGGCAGCCCCAGCCGCGTCCGTGCGAGGGGCGGCTGGCCCAGGATGAAGGTCTCGACCGCATGGGCGAAGCCCTCCTCGTCGTTGGTGCGAGTCACGTGGCGTGCGGAGCGTCGGACGTCGTCGCTGGCGTTGCCCATGGCGATGCCAAGCCCGGCGGCCTTCAGCATGGGGAGGTCATTGGGCATGTCGCCGATGGCCGCGATCTGGTCCAGGGGAAGCTGGAGAATGCGTGCGGCCTCGCGTACGACCATGCCCTTGTTCGCTTCGGGGTGCGTGACGTCGAGGTAATAGGGCGTCGAGCGCATGGCGGACGCCTCGGTGCCCAGTCGACCGGCGAGCTCCGCCTCGCAGCGCTCGACGCGTGCCCGGTCCTCACTCACTCCGACGATCTTGATGGGCTCGTCGAGCACGGCGGACAGGTCCTGGACGACGGTCGGGTCGAACCCGAGGTTGTTCCTCTCGCGCGCCACGCGGAACGCCTCGGCATCGCGGAGGAACCAATCGGCGCCTTGATACACCCAGACATCGAGGCCCGCTCGCAACAGGTGGTCGATGGCCTGCCTGGCGACGGCGAGGGGAAGCGTTCGCTGCGCCAACGTGGTCGTCAGGTCGGGCTGGACGTACACACCGCCGTTGAAGGCAGCCAGGGGGGCGGTGAGCTTCAGTGCCGCGACCACCTCCGCCATCCCACGCGGCGGCCGTCCGCTCGTGACGGTGAACTGGATGCCCCTGGAACGCAGTCGGGCGACAGCCTCGCGGGTCCGCTCGGTGAGGACCTTGTCCTGTGTCACCATCGTTCCGTCGATGTCCGCGATGAGCAACCTGATCGCCATGGCCGTCTCCCGTGCTCGACCCGCTCCCCGACGCAACCGCGGGCAGGGGGGGCCACCAGAAGAAGGTAGTCCCGCGGCACATCCGCTGCCTCGCGGGTAGCTCTCCGGCTCTCCCCTCCTCGGTGGCTCTGCGGGCCGGCCCATTGCCGACCGGTGACCCGCCGATTGCTGGTGCCTCGGGGCGCGCTCAGGCTACTTCGGACCGAGGGGAGTTCTCGAAGTGACGTCAAAGGCGAAGCGGGCACCGCCCGGACAGCGGTGCCGCCAGCCGACATCAAGGCAAACCAGACCTGAGATCAGATTCTGCATTTCTGCATTGAGGAGTGACGTGTCATGGCACATCCAGTGACGACCAAGGGGGCGGGGACGCAGATGCCGTTGTCCGCCAGGGGAGCAGCCGCCAGGGAGCAGTCCAGGGATGGCCCACTCGCCGCCAGCGAGGTGGAGTTGATGAACGCGTACTGGCGTGCGTGCAACTACCTCTCGGTGGGGATGATCTACCTCCAGGACAACCCGCTGCTGCGGAGGCCCCTGGTGCCGGAGGACGTGAAACATCGACTCCTCGGCCATTGGGGAGCAAGCCCCGCGCTCTCGTTCGCATGGGTCCATCTGAACCGGCTCATCGTCAAACACGACCTGGACGTGCTCTTCGTGGCCGGGCCGGGCCATGGCGCCCCTGGCGTGCTCGGGCCGACGTATCTCGAGGGGACCTACTCCGAGGTGTACCCGGACAAGAGCATGAACGAGGAGGGGATGCGGAGGTTCTTCAAGCAATTCTCCTTCCCGGGTGCCATCGGCAGCCACGTCACTCCGGAGACGCCAGGGTCCATCCATGAAGGCGGCGAGCTTGGCTACAGCCTCTCTCACGCATACGGCATGGCCTTCGACAATCCCGACCTCGTCGTCGCCTGCGTCGTGGGTGACGGTGAAGCAGAGACGGGCCCCCTCGCGACGGCCTGGCACTCGAACAAGTTCCTCAATCCCGTGCGCGACGGCGCCGTGCTGCCGATCCTGAACCTCAACGGGTACAAGATCGCCAACCCGACCATCCTCGCCCGCATCAGCCGGGAAGAGCTCGAGGCCCTGTTCGTGGGCTACGGCTACAAGCCCTATTTCGTCGAAGGCAGCGACCCGACCCGGATGCACCAGAAGATGGCGGAGACCCTGGAGCACGCCGTCGAGGAGATTCGAGACGCTCAAAGAGCGGCACGGCGGTCGAACACCCCGACACGTCCACGCTGGCCCATGATCATCCTGCGCGCGCCCAAGGGATGGACCGGCCCGAAGGAGCTCGGCGGGCACAAGCTGGAAGGGTCCTGGCGCTCACACCAGGTCCCATTCTCCGACGCGCGGCAGAACCCGGCGCACTTGAAGGTCCTCGAGGATTGGATGCGCAGCTACCGGCCCGAGGAGCTGTTTGATGCGCGCGGAACCCTGATTCCAGAGCTCCAGGCACTCTCACCCAAGGGGCCCCGGCGAATGGGCGCGAACCCACACGCCAATGGCGGTGTGCTTCGCAAGGACCTCAAGCTCCCCGACTTCCGTGACTATGCGGTGAAGGTGGAGTCGCGGGGCACGTCGTTGCATGAGAACACGAAGCCCCTGGGCGAGTTCCTGCGCGACGTGATGCGAGGCAACCCGACGAACTTCCGCGTCTTCGGTCCGGACGAGACGGCGTCGAACCGGCTCCAGGCCCTCTACGAGGCGAGCAAGAAGACCTGGATGGCCGACCTGTTGCCAGAGGACGCCGACGGCGGCGAGCTCGCGCGTGACGGCCGTGTCATGGAGATGCTGTCGGAGCACACGTTGCTCGGCTGGCTCGAGGGGTATCTGCTCACGGGACGCCACGGCCTCTTCCACACGTACGAGGCGTTCGCCCACGTCATCGATTCCATGTTCAACCAGCACGCCAAGTGGTTGGACGTCAGCAAGAACCACGTGAGGTGGAGGGCGCCCGTCGCCTCGGAGAACATCCTGCTGTCTTCGACTGTATGGCGCCAGGACCACAACGGGTTCTCACATCAGGACCCGGGGTTCATCGACCTGGTGACCAACAAGTCCGCATCAGTCACACGCATCTATCTGCCTCCGGACGCCAACACGTTGCTGGTGGTGGCGGACCAGTGTCTGCGCAGCACCGACTGCATCAACGTCATCGTCGCCGACAAGCAGAAGCACCTGCAGTTCACCACCATGGAGGAGGCCATCGCCCATTGCGCCAAGGGCCTGGGCATCTGGCGGAGGGCCAGCACGGACGCCGACATGGAGCCGGACGTCGTCATGGCTAGCTGCGGCGACGTCGCCACGCAGGAGGCGCTGGCCGCCACCGCCATCCTGCGCCAGCGCGTGCCGGACTTGAAGCTGCGGTTCATCAACGTCGTCGACCTGTTCAAGCTCCAGTCGGCGGCGGACCATCCGCACGGGTCGACCGAGCGAGAACTCGAGGGACTCTTCACACCGGACAAGCCCATCATCTTCAGCTTCCACGGGTATGCGTCCCTCATCCACAAGCTCGCCTATCGCTTCAAGAATCAGGAGAACCTTCACGTTCACGGCTACAAGGAGAGAGGCAACATCAACACGCCGTTCGAACTGGCGATGCTGAACGAGACATCTCGTTTCCATCTGGTCATCGACGTCATCGACCGCGTGCCGAAGCTGAGCGCGAAGGCGGGGCACCTGAAGGAGGAGATGAGGACCGCGATCGTCGACAATACGGCCTACGCGCACGAGCATGGCAGGGATCGTCCTGAGATCGCCAATTGGACCTGGCAGGACTGAGGTTCCCGGATGGAGCGACGAGCCTTTGAAGCAGGAGACGCGGAGGGCGCACTGCTGGTGCTCAACGCCGGCTCGTCGAGCCTGAAGTTCTCGCTCTTCCTCGATGAGGACCCGCCCCGCCTCCTGCTGCGGGGGGCGTTCGAGGCATTGTCGACGCAGCCTCGGTTCCTCGCGCGCGCGGGCGGCTCCATCATCGGCGAGGAGGACTGGGCCCCAGGAACGCAGCTCGGCTACGAGGGCGCCCTCGACCATCTGTTCGCCTGGGGGCGAGGGGGTGTACTCGGGGGGCGTCACGTCACGGCCGTGGGCCATCGTGTGGTTCATGGCGGTTCGCATTTCTTCGGGCCTGCGCTCATTGACGCCGCGACGCTGGCAGCCCTGGAAACGCTCATTCCGCTCGCGCCGTTGCACCAGCCCCACTGCGTGGAGGCAATCAAGGCCGTCACGGGGACGGCGCCATCGGTGGCGCAGGTCGCATGCTTCGATACCGCGTTTCACCGGACCCAGCCTCCAGTGGCCCAGTCCTTTGCCCTGCCCCGCCGTCATACCGAAGAGGGAGTTCGCCGATACGGGTTTCATGGGCTCTCCTACGAATACATCGCCTCCACGCTCCCGAGCGTGGCCCCCCAGGCCGCGGCCGGGCGCACGGTCGTCGCGCACCTCGGCAATGGCGCGAGCATGTGCGCCCTGCTCGGAGGGCGAAGCGTGGCGACGACCATGAGCCTCACCCCATTGGATGGCCTCATGATGGGCACCCGCTGCGGCGCGATTGATCCCGGAGTCCTGCTCTACCTGATGAAGCAGCACGGCATGGACGCGAGCGCCCTGGAGCGGCTTCTCTACGAGCAATCCGGCTTGCTGGGCGTCTCCGGCGAGTCCAGCGACATGCGAGACCTGCTCGGCCGCTCCAGTGCCAGCGCGGCGGAGGCGCTGGAGCTGTTCGTCTACCGTATCAATCGCGAGCTCGGGTCGCTCGCGGCGGCACTGCACGGGCTCGACGCCATGGTCTTCACGGGCGGCATTGGCGAGAATGCCGCGCCGATTCGCGCACGGGCCTGTCGCGATGCGCGCTGGCTCGGCCTGGAGCTCGATGATGAGGCGAATGCTCGCGGTGGGCCCTGCATCACCAGGCCAGGGAGCCGTGTATCCGCCTGGGTCATTCCCACGAATGAGGAGGCGATGATCGCCCTCCACACCCGGCGGGTGCTGGGCTCGGCACGTCGGTAGCCGCGTTGACGAGGGTGGAATGGTGAAGCCGCGGCCTTGGCGGCGCACGGCTGGCTGCCCCGCCCGCGAATGACTGCCATTGCACGCGTCGCACGGACTCACAATCATGATGTCATGGCACATACGACTCGAATGGAGCCCATGAAGCGCAAGGCCTATGAGAAGGAGCTGCAAAAGCTCCAGACCCGGCTCTGCCTGCTTCAGGATTGGGTCAAACAGGAGGGGCTGCGCGTCGTCGTGGTCTTCGAGGGGCGGGATGCCGCGGGCAAGGGTGGCACGATTCGCGCCATCACCGAGCGGGTGAGTCCCCGCGTCTTCCGGGTGGTGGCCCTCCCCACGCCCTCGAGCCGGGAGAAGACGCAGATGTACCTCCAGCGGTATGTGTCTCATTTCCCCGCGGCAGGGGAGATCATCATCTTCGATCGCAGTTGGTACAATCGGGCCGGAGTCGAGTTCGTGATGGGCTTCTGCACCACCGAGGAGCACGAGCGCTTCCTTGAGGGGTGCCCCGTCTTCGAGAAGTACATGGTCGACAGCGGAATCGTCCTGGTGAAGATCTGGCTCGAGGTCGGCATGGAGGAACAGCAGCGGCGCTTCGAGGCGCGGATCGAAGACCCGCTCCGACAGTGGAAGCTGAGCCCCATGGACCTCAAGTCGTGGAAACGCTGGTACGACTACTCCCATGCGCGCGACAAGATGTTCGAGGTCACGGACCTCTCGTATGCGCCGTGGCACATCCTACGGTCTGACGACAAGAAGAAGGCACGGCTCAACTGCATCCGCTTCCTGCTGGAGCAGATTCCTCACAAGAGGGTGAAGCGCCCCAAGGTGAGATTGCCCAAGCGCACCCTTCAAGGGAGCTATGACGACGAGGCTACGCTCCAGGGCAGGAACTTCATCCCGGAACACTTCTGAGCAAGACCCAGATGTACCGCACCCGATGGGCGATGACCCGCTGCTGATGCCGACCCCGGCCATCGGGCAGTCGTCGTAGGTCATTCCGCGTCGGTCATGACCTGCTCTATGTCCTAGCGGGTCGAGCAGCGCTTCAACGTCGAGACCCGAGGCAGGCCGTGACCGCCGCGGCCAGGTTCGACGCTCGCGGCTCGCCTATCCGGAATGACCAGTGGTTCATGACGTAGCCGAAGCCGACACCCGCATCAGGGTCGGCGAAGCCCACCGAGCCACCGGAACCGGGGTGGCCGAACGACCCGGGCCCGACAAGGGGCATCGGCGGGCAGGCCCGCCAGAACCCGAGCGACATGTAGAAGGAGCGGTTGGCCGGGACGTCCAGTCCTGGCGGCAGCCCGTTCATCTTCGTCTTGTCGGTGTGGACGACAGTCATCTTCTCGACCGTCGCCGGAGTCAGCAGCCGCACGCCGTCGACCTCGCTCACCGTGGCCGCATACATCCGCGCCAGCGAGTGAGCGTCCGAGAACATGTTCCCGAACGGGAACTCAGCAGCGCGGAAGGCACGCGTGTTCATGTAGCCGCTGGTGTGGTCGAAAGCGCCGCCGAGCTGCCCAGCCCGTTCTTGCACGGAGCCCGGCCCCCACACTGCGCTCATCCAGGCGATGACCGTGTCTCTATCGAGGCCGGTGGTCTCGATCATCCCGGCGGTCAACTCCTCCATCGTGAACGGAGCGGCGTACTCGACCCGCGCCACCCTTCCCTCTTGCGCCTCGGGCAGCCCAATCCACGCGCTCAGCCCGAGCGGGGCGGCGACCTCGTCCGCGAAGAAGGTGCCGAGCGACTTGCCGGTGATCCTCCGCACGACCTCCCCGACCAGGAACCCGAAGGTCATGCCGTGGTAGACGTGCTCGGTGCCCGGAGGCCACTCCGGCTTCTGCGCCTCGAGCGCCCGGATGACCGGATGCCAGGCGCAGGCGTCCTCGAACGTCAGCGGACCATCGACGACCGGCAGACCGGCCTGGTGTGAGAGCAGCCAGCGCACCGGGATATGCTCCTTGCCGGCGGCGCCGAACTCCGGCCAGTACTTGACCACCGGAGCGTCCAGATCGAGCTCGCCGCGCTGTGCCAGCAGATGGGCGCAGATCGCCGTAGCCCCCTTGGTCGTGGATGCGACCAACGAGATGGTGTCCCTGTTCCACGGACGCTTCGCCTCGCGCTCGGCGAGGCCGCCCCACAGGTCGACGACGGGACGGCCGTCCACGTAGACGCAGCATGCCGCACCGACCTCGCCAGGGGTCCCCTCGAAGTTCGCCCGGAAGACATCAGCCACTTTCCCCCAGCCATCCTCGACGTGCCCCTGCACTACGGTTCCGCTTGTCGTGTCCAACATGACGCACTTCCTTTCGAGAGGGTCTGAAACGCATTGCTTGCGCAGCGCCGCGACACGACGCATGGAGTCGTGCTTCGCGAGCTGACGTCGCAAATCCGTTGCTGCTTGTGTTTCGAGCGCGCGGTGAGTCGTGATGACGCCAATGCCTGTCCGAGCACGGGCTCGACGGCCTTCTCGCTCGGCGCGGGTGCGCTGGCAGCGGCGAGGAAATCGTTACAAACGCAGCACGTGGATGACGTGCTGTATTGCCATCAAGCGCCCTTCGCCTCTTCTTCCGCGGCGCGCGCGATGGCGTCGGTCAGCCGTTCCCGCTCCCGGACAATCCACTGTCCCCTTGGATAGTTCAGGACGAAGGTCTCGATGAACTCCACGGGGTCTTCCCCGACAATCTGGCGGACGGGAGTCCGGTTCGCCGCGCTCTGTTCAAACAGGTCGACGAGGTCCACATAAATCGCGGTCCCGTCACCCCCCGTTCCAAAGTACATCAGGTAGCGCTCCAGGGCTTCGACCGCCGTGCGATAGCTCGGGGGAAGTTGCTTCGCGCGCGCCTTGTACTGTCGCCATTGCCTTTTGTCGCCGATCACCTTCGAGATAAGCATTGAGATGAACATGTCATCCGCCTCCTTTATGGAGTTGTTCGAGCCGTTCGGTGAGGAAGCTCCACGTCCGCCAGAACTCCTCGAGGTAGGCCTGTCCCTGCTCGTTGAGTGAATACACCTTCCGCGGCGGCCCCTTCTCGGACGGGACCTTCTCCACGTCCACCAGGCCGCGCAGCTCGAACCGGACGAGCAGCGCATAGACGGTGCCCTCGGCGATGTCGGAGAAGCCCATCTCCCGCAACCGCACCGTGATTTCGTACCCGTACGCCGCCCGCGCGGACAGGATTGCCAGGACGATGCCCTCCAGCGTGCCCTTGAGCATCTCCGTCATCTGCTTGCCCACGAACCGCTCCTCGAACTACTCAGTGGTACTGACTACCAGTACTTAGTACCACAGAATAGCGGGAACGCAAGCCCACCTTCCTGACCGGTCGCCCCACGCCTTCATGCGAGGGCCCGCTCATGAAGCTCAAGCTTCAGATGGATGGCCTTGCCAGTTTCGACCTGCTGCGTCGTCGCCCGCCGCGCACCGTCTGAACGGAGGTCACTTCACGAAGCCACGAGTTCGCGCGCCTGGAGCCGTCTGCGCGAGATGAGGTAGGCCACGCCGAGGTTGGGGACCCAGCAGAGCCAGGCGACGGTTCTGTAGGCCGACATGAAGTCGCCCAGGGTGGGAAGCAGGATGGGCATCCAGAGCCTCAGCGTGACCGCCCCGAAGCAGGCGGCATAGCTGTAGGTCATCATGAGCCGGTGTTCCTCGATGCGCCGGCTCTTGATGAGTCGATAGGCGGAGACCGTCGTATAGAGCCAGACGAGGCCCAGGCTGACGAAGCCCGACGCGGCGATGACGCCACCCGTGGCGAAGAAGCCGACGTAGACCCCGGAGAGCCCGCTCAGGAGGACCGCTCCGACGTAGAGCTTTCCAAGGAGCCGGTGTGCGCCTGGGCGATTGAGTCGCAGTCTTTCGACGAACTGGGCCCAGCCGATGGCCAGCGCGAGTCCTCCCAGGGCGATGTGCGTGTAGAAGGCCGCGTTCCAGACGGGGTCGGCCAGGAGCGCGCTGCTCTTCAAGCCAAGGATTCCGAAGTTCGAGGCCGCGAGGAAGTAGCTGCCGGGATAGAGGCCCACAGCCAGACAGAGGGCGGCGAAGAGGACCCAGCATGCCTTGCTTGCCATCATGGAGGCTCGGGGTTCGGAGTGGGGAGGCACGGCGCGGGAGATGAAACACCAGAACCCCCGTGCCGTGCTCCTCGGACCGGCTCCTCCGGTTCGAATCCCGTCGGGGCAACCTGGCAAGCCCCGCAACCTCAAGGAGTTGCTGGGCTTTTCCTTGGCCCCCGGTTCCACCTACGCCCTTGGTATGCCCCTCTGGCACCTCTCGCCGGGAGGGGCACGGTCGTTTTCATGCAACGGTGTCGCCCGGCCTGTCTCTTCCCGTCAGGAGGGGGCGTTCATGCCCCCCATGACTCCTCGGGGCGACGACATGAAGGCGACGACGCGGTACCTGGTGCTTCTCTCCATGCTGGTGGTGGGCTGTGGCGGCTCGAACCAAGACGATGGGGACGATGACACCCAGTCATTCCCAGAGACCCTGGAGTGTGGCGACACCAGTTGCAAGCGCGCCACTCAATACTGCGCGACCATCGTCACCGCTGAGACGACCCACATGTGTCTGAACAAGAAGGAGAGCTGCAAGGGCTGCGACTGCGTGAACCTGGACACAGACCTCACCGCCCAGACCGGGCGCCAGGACTGCACCGCGACCGCCCGGCTCGATGTGTACTTCTCCTGTGCCTATTACGATGATGTGGACTACATCAAGACCTCCTGCACCGTACGCGCCCGCTGAAAGCATCAGACCGATAAACAGGGAAGAGGCCCGTCCCCGACGACATCTTCTTCGTTGGGGAGCTCGCGTAGACGACCACGAGCCGCGAGGAGGAGAACAACGTGCCGCCACCGATTCAAGTCACCTTGGTTCCCCATGACCCGCGCTGGGCAGAAGCCGCCGCCGCGGAGGCCAGGTCCCTCGCGGACGCGTTAGGCCCCGTCGTTCTGCGGGTCCATCACGTCGGCTCGACGGCCATCCCCGGCATCTCCGCGAAGCCCATCCTCGACCTCATCCCCGTCGTCACTTCGGTGGACGAGCTCGACAAGCACCAGGGCGTGCTCGAAGCGCTCGGCTACGCGGTGTGGGGAGAGCTCGGCCTCCCGGGCCGTCGCTACTGCACGAAGGACAACCCGAGGACCCGAGAGCGCCTCGTCCAACTCCATGGCTATGCCGACGGCTCTCGGGAAATCTCTCGGCACCTCGCGTTCCGCGACTACCTGCGTGAACGGCCGAGCGTCGCCCGCGACTACGACGACGAGAAGGCGCGATGTCAGCGCCTTCATCCAAACGACTCGCACGCCTACAGCGATTGCAAGAATGCCTGGATCAAGCGCATCGAGGCCGAGGCGCTCGCCGTCTACCAGACGCGCTGAACGACGCGGGGCCTCACGAATCACACGACCGCGAGGGTCCTGGTTCGGCGGGGAACGCCTCGGCCTCCTCGCCAAAGGAAGACCCTCTTGGGTTGACCTCCGAGGAGCGTCCCTCTTCCTCCTTCGCTCCTGCTCGCCTTTTACACACGGATAGGAACACGGCCCCTCCGCGTGGCCGGCGACAACTACGACGATGTGAACGCGTTCGTCAGGTTGAGCCCGTCGGAGAGCAATAGTTGTCATCAAATGGAACGAGCAGTTGCCGCTGAAGCGGTGGTCGTTAAATCATGCGCCAACTCCAGGGGGCCTGCATGGGACGACCACCGGTTTCGAGAAAGTGTTTGTACGTTCTTCTGGGAAGTATCTTCACCCTTGGCGCGGCATGTGCTCCGCCTTCGAGCGAAGAAGCAGGCCTGACCGCAAGCGACCTGCTGATGGAAGCACCCGCTTCGAGCACGGACAGGCTGTTGCTCCTGCCAGCGATGAACACCTCCTACCAGACGGTGTTGTATGACGATGCCGTCACGCCAGGTTGGGATGCCGGCTACAGTTGGGGCAACGTCTCCCATGGTTCGACGACGAGCATCAAGGCCTACGGCGCTTCGTCGATGCAGGTCACCTCCGCCGCCGACAGCGCCCTTGCGTTGGGAGCTGACGGTCAGTCGTTCTCGACAAATACCTACACGGCGGTGAGCTTCGCCATCCATCCGGGCACCGCGAACCTGACGGCAATCAAGAACCTCAAGCTCATCGTGAGCCAGGAGGGCGTCGACGGAAACGGGGGCGTCACCATCGGCAACTACGCCAGCCCGAGCTTCGACTCCCTGGGCGCGGGTGAATGGACTCGCGTCACCATCCCGATGAGCGCGCTCAAGGGCTCGCTGACCACCTTCAACAAGCTCACGCTCATGGCGCAGACCGCGGTCAACTACGGCATCGATGGCATCGCCATCGAGATTCCGCGGCTGCCCGCGCTCGACACCTCCACCATGACGGTCCTGTATAACGATGCGGTCGCGTCCGGTTGGAGCACCGGCTACAGCTGGGGCGGCACCACGCTCGCACCCGACACGGCCAGCAAGGCCTATGGCACCACGTCCATGAAGGTGACGGCGCCAGCCAACAGTGCCCTGGCCTTGGGCGCGGTCGGCTCCAGCCTTCCGGTCTCCAACCACGTCGCCGTGAGCTTCGCCATCAACCCAGGCACTTCAAACCTCACGGCCATCCAGGCCCTCAAGGTCATCGTGAGCCAGGAGGGTGTCGACGGGAATGCGGGAGTCGCCATCAGCGCCTACGCGAATCCGAGCCTGGGTTCCCTGCCTCCGGGGCACTGGACGCGCGTCAGAATCCCGATGAGCGCGCTCAAGGGAGCGCTGACGACCTTCAACAAGCTCACCATCCAGAGCGCCACGGCGGTGGTCTACGGGGTCGACGGAATCGTGCTGGAGAATGACACCACGAATCCGCCGACCGGCCTGGGGAAGACCTATCCCACCGGCGTGGCCTATCGCGGAATCAACCGCGCCGGGATGGAGTACGGCAACGACTGGGGTGGCTGGACCGGCCAGACCTTTTACGAGATGCCGTCGTCGACCCAGATCACCGCGGAGCTCGCATACTACAAGGGCAAGGGCTTCAACCTGATTCGCCTGCCAATCTCCTGGGAGCGCCTCCAGCACACGCTCCTGGGCCCGCTGAATACGGCGTATTCGAACGGCATGATGAATTACATCAACCTGGCGACGGCCCAGGGCTTCACCCTTGTGCTCGACCTCCATAACTACAATCGCTATGCGACAGGCGCGTTCGATGGCGCGGGAAATCAGACGGGGAACTACGTCCAACGCGTCATCGGAGACGGGACGCTGACCGTGAACCATCTCGCCGACGTCTGGACGAAGCTCGCGAATCTGGTGAAGACAAACCCCAAGGTCATCCTGAACCTCATGAACGAGCCGCATGATCTCCCGATGACGTCGACCACCTGGTTCGCCGGGATTCAGACGGTCATGAACGCCGTGCGCGCGACAGGTTCAACCCAGTTGATCCTGGTTCCCAACACGCGCGCATCGGACGTGGGGCACTGGCACACCTGGGCTCCGGGCGGAGGTCCGCTCGACTCGGTCGCGGCCCTCTCCATCACGGACAGCGCCAACAACTACGCCTTCGACATGCATTCGTATTACCCGGAAGGCTACGGCAGCAACGATGAGTCGTCCTACGGCGCTCAGCTCACGGCGGTCACTCACTGGGCGAGAACCCACGGCAAGAAGCTGTTCCTGTCCGAGATGGGGATAGGAATCCACGAGTCTTTCGCGCAGCCCCAGATTACGAACGCGCTCACGTTCATGAACAACAACAGCGACGTGTGGATCGGTTGGTCTCCGTGGGATTTGACCCACTGGCAGCTCACCACCAACAACCATACGGCGGACTACACGACCAACGGAATCACGCCCATCAACTGGTACGCCGCCTTCTTGACCGCGAACTTCCTCGCGTTGTGAGCAGAGGCATCGAGACGGCGGGGCCTGTGAATGGTCCCGCCGGACTCGATGCGGAAGCCCGGCGAATCTCCGTCACTGTGCAAGGCGCAGCAGCCGGGCCACGAGGACATCGACTTGTTCCTCCGCGTGGGCGATGGAGCGCTTGAGCCGCTCACCGCCATACTCGTCGTATTCGACCGCCACGGAGTCCATGTCCGTGATGCCGATGTAGCCGAACGCGGTGCGGATGCTCGGCTCGACATGGTTCATGGCCTCGAGTCGTTCGCCGCGTCCATAGCCGAAGTCGCCACGCGAGCTCAGGATGACGAGCTTCTTGCGCGCTTCGGTCAGCAGGGGCCAGTAGGGCTCACCGGGCCGTGAGCGGTCGAACCCGAAGGTGCGGCCCACTCGGATGATGTTGTCGATGTACGCCTTGAACTGCGCTGGCACGTTGAAGTTGTACATGGGCACGCCCGCGACGATGAGGTCCGCGTCGAGCAGCTCATCCACCAGCGCGTCGCTCTCCGCGAGCACGTCCGTCATCCACGGTTCCCGCTTCGAGGGAGCAGTGAACGCCGCGTGAATCCACCGTCCCGTCACGGGAGTGGGAGGTGCCTGCCCGACGTCCCGGTAGACGACCGTGTCGCCCGGACGGCTTGCCCGCCAGCGCGCGACGAAACGGGAGGACAGCCGGCGCGTATGTGAGCCATGAGGCACCTGCTCGGACCCACCCGGGCGAGCGCTCGAATCGAGATGAAGGATTTTGACCATGGGGTGTCTCCAATAGGGTTCCGGTTGAGTCGCGCTCATCCATGGCGCGGACCGGACACGAAGAGAGATAGAGGCTGGCCACTCCCCTGGCAAACGCGTATTCCTCAGGCGATGGCTGAGCCTGATTCATCCATGGGTGCTTCATGAGGGACCTCCCACCGCTGTCGGCGCTTCGGGCCTTCGAGGCGGCCGCACGGCATCTCAGCTTCAAGAACGCCGCGGACGAGCTCGCGGTGACCCCCACGGCCATCAGCCACCAGGTCCGTCAGCTGGAGGAGTGGCTGGGGCTGCGGCTCTTCGAACGGCACATCCGTCGCGTGGTCCTGACGAAAGAGGGGGCGGAGCTCTTCCCGTCGCTGCGGGAGGGCTTTGACACCATGGTCCGTGGGGTCGAAGCGCTCAGGACGCCCTCCGCCCAGGAGCTCCTCACGCTCTCGTCCACGGTCGCCTTCACGTCGAAGTGGTTGGTGCCGCGCGTGCCCGCGTTCCGGGCCGCGTGCCCTGGCCTGGACCTGCGGCTTCATGCTTCCGATGAGGCCGTGGACTTGCGGGCGGGAGGAGTGGACCTGGCCATCCGCTATGGCCGGGGGGCGCATGCGGGGCTGCGCTCGGAGTTGCTGTTTCAGGACCGCTTCGCGCCTGTGTGCAGTCCGCGCTTGGGGGTGCGCGGACGGGAGGACCTCGGCCACCATCCACTCATCCACTTCGAGTGGCAGCGCGTCGAGGATGCGACTCCGACGTGGAACCGGTGGTTCGCCAGCGCGGGCGGGCGGTACCGCGCCCCGAACGGCGAGCTGCGCTTCTCCGACGAGTCTCACGCCATCCAGGCGGCTGTCGCGGGGCAGGGCATCGCGCTCGTCAGCCTCGTGCTCGTGGCGGAGGAGCTGGCCAGCGGGGCGCTCGTGCAGCCATTCGGGCCGGAGCTGGAGGGCTTCGCGTATCACCTCGTCTACCTGGACACGCCACGCCACGCCGAGCGGTTGGGCCCCTTGCGTCAGTGGTTGCTCGCCGAAGCGAAGGTGCTCGAGGCGCGGGCGTCCGGAGTTCGGCGCCCGGCACGCACGCGGAAGCCGGGCACCTCCCGTCGGCGCTGAGTCCTCGTCAGACCTTCTCCTGTCGAGGACCGGTTACAGCGAAGCCTCGATGCCGGCGAGGATGAGGTCGATGCCGGCGAGGAACTCGGCGCGGTCGTCGTGCTCGCGCAATCGCGCGGCGACCTTCACCGTGAACGGATACGCGTGGGCGTCGCGTGTCCACTGGGCCGACACCTTCTCGAGAAAGTCCGCGCGGTCCACGGGCGGCTCGAGCAGGCGGCCGTTCGCGGCATTCTGGACGCTCACGCCGATGATGTAGCTCAACAGCGCCGACGCCGACGTGAACCAGGCGCGCTCTGGCCCCCCCAGCGCCTGGACCTGACGCCCGAGGCGCTCGAAGATCTGCAGCATCGCGGTCTGCCACGGAGCGCGGGACAGCTGCGCGCCCACCCACGGATGCGCGTCGATTGCCTCGAACACGCCGGCGGCGATGCCTCGGATTGCCTCGCGCGGACTGGCGGAGGCGAGCACTTCGCCCATCGCGCGGGCGACGACGGCGTCACTGGCGGCGACGAGCAACTCGTTCTTGTTCGCGATGTGCCAGTAGATAGCGCCAGGTCCAGTGGCCAGCCGCGAGGCAAGCGCTCGGAAGGTCAACCCGCCCTCCCCCTCGTCGTCCAGCAGCTCGATTGCCACCTCGACGATTCGCTCGCGTGAGAGCGCCTCCTCACGTCGTTCCGACCCGCGCGTTGCCTTCGCCATGGCCCCATCTTGACAGCTCTGGAACAGCGTTCCAACATGGCCAATGGAACGGCGTTCCAGAGACCGACGGCCGCATCGCGGGGCGGTCTCCCACTCGAAAGGAAGCACGATGACCCCCATCACGATCATTGGCGCCGGCCTCGGCGGGTTGACGCTCGCGCGCGTTCTGCACGTCCACGGCATCGCCTCCACCGTCTACGAGGCCGATGCGTCCGCGGACGCGCGCACGCAGGGCGGGATGCTCGACATCCACGACCACAACGGACAGCTCGCGCTGAAGGAGGCCGGACTGTTCGACGAATTCCGCCGAATCATCCACGAAGGCGGAGAGGCCATGCGGGTGCTCGACCCGCGCGGCGCGGTCCTTTTCGATGAGCCCGACAACGGCGGCGGCCGTCGCCCCGAGGTGCATCGAGGTGAGCTGCGGCGCCTCCTGCTCGACTCGCTCCCTGCGGGAACCGTCCAGTGGGGACACAAGGTCACCGCCGTCCACGCGCTCGGCGATGGGCGTCATGCGGTGACGTTCGCGAACGGGTCGACTGTCACGACGAGCCTCCTCGTCGGCGCGGACGGCGCGTGGTCGAGGATCCGGCCGCTGCTGTCCGACGCGAGGCCCGAGTACGTCGGCATCTCGTTCATCGAGACCTATCTCTTCAACGCCGACGCTCGCCACCCGGCCAGCGCGAAAGCCGTCGGAGGCGGGGCGATGCTCGCCCTCACGCCCGGCAAGGGCATCCAGGCCCACCGCGAAACCAACGGCGTCCTGCACACCTACGTCGCGCTCACCAGGCCGAGGGAGTGGATTGCAGGCATCGACTTCGCCAACCCGAAGGCGGCGAAGGCTCGAGTCGCGGCGGAGTTCGACGGCTGGGCGCCAGCGCTCACCGCGCTCATCACCGATGGCGAGAGAGACCTCGTCCCCCGGACCATCCACACGCTTCCGCCGGGACATCGGTGGGAGCGCGTGCCTGGAGTGACGCTTCTCGGCGACGCCGCGCATCTGATGCCGCCGTCTGGTGAAGGCGCCAACCTCGCGATGTACGACGGCGCCGAACTCGGCAAGGCCATCGCCGCGCACCGAGGCGACCTCGAAGCCGCGCTCGCCGAGTACGAGGAACCCATGTTCACCCGCAGCGCGAACGAAGCCGCCGATGCGGAGACCCTCCACCGACTCTGCTTCGGCGACAACGCTCCGCACGGGTTGATCGACTTCTTCACCGGCTCGGCATCGACCTCGGCACCGCCCACTGCGGGGGACGCTCGCGGTGGCTCAATCCGGCCCTGAAGGTCGAAGAGTCCTCCGCCCCGGGGCGTCCCGGGGCAAGAGGCAAGCACCCAGGCGGGCCTACTCGAAGACGGCCGAGAGCAGGGTATCGGTGCCCGCGTCCAGGTCCTGGCGAGGCCAGACGACGACGGCGTTGCCGAGAGGGCTGGTTGCCACCTCGATATTCCCGAGGTACCCCTTCACGGTGGCGAAGTCCTTCGGCGTCCGCGGCGCCCTCGCCGGCAATGACGCCGGAGCAGCCCGCGACGGTGAAGATGCGCACGCGCGCCCCGGGCTCGGTCCTGGCCAGGATGTGCGGCACGT
Source organism: Myxococcus sp. CA051A (assembly GCF_013336705.1). NCBI lineage: Bacteria > Pseudomonadati > Myxococcota > Myxococcia > Myxococcales > Myxococcaceae > Myxococcus > Myxococcus sp. CA051A. The sequence continues at coordinate 64,917 of NZ_JABUMS010000022.1, forward strand.
TGGCATTGGCGGGAGAGGCGGGCGCGGTCCCGATGAGCATCGGCGCGTCGGGAGGCGAGGTGTCCTACAGAGGCCCTGCGTCCCCGAGGCCCGCATCCGTCGGGCCCGCGTCCTTCTGCTCCGGTGTGCCGGAATCCCGCTCGGTGTGCGTTCCAGAATCCGTCGGCGTCGAACCGTCAGGCAGCCCGTTGCCATTCCCCCCACAGGCAACCAGCAGCCATCCACATAGGACAGCGCCCACGAGCCCCGTCGACATCGCCATCCGTCTCATATGGTCTTTCAACGTGAGGTCCCCCATCGCGACCACGCGCCTGACGGAGCCCCCAGGGCCGCCGCCCGAGGCGGTTCATCCACTCCGGGTGATGCCTACCCGAAATTCGCTCGCTGAGCCATGGGTGCCCAAGCGGTTCCTGGAGAGCCGCGCTCAAGGCTCGTCAGCGTGGGTCGCGCCGCCGCGGCGCGCACAGGCCTTCTCGTAGGCGGCCTGGAGTTCACCGAACACCGAGCGAACTGGGCGGGGCGCCCCCAGATGCAGGTGGCGCAGCTCCTCCATGAACGCATTCCACAGAGGCGGGCCGCCCTTCTCCAGCAGTTCCGCGCGGACCGACAACTCCTTGCTCGGCCGGGTATGCCGGCGGCCCCAGGCCCCCATCTGCGCGAGCAGGGGCACGAGCTGGATGGCCGCTTCCGTGAGGTTGTAGATCCCCTTCTGCCTGTGTTCCGGAGCGCTTCGTCGCGTCAGCAGGCCGGACGCGGTCAGCCGCTTCAGCCGGTCCGCGAGGATGTTCGACGCGATGCCCTCCTCGCTCTGCGCGAGCAGCTCACCGTAGGTGCACCTGTTCCCGAACATCACGTCGCGGATGACGATCAGACTCCAGCGGTCGCCCAGCTGTTCGAGTGTGAGGTTGATCGGACAGCCGGATCGTTTCGTGTGGGGCACAGCGAGTCTCCTGAAGTCACCACTTGCAATCTGCAAGTGCCTCGGGCAGAAATCAACCCATTGCAACATGCAACTGGTTCCTGGAGGCCTCACGATGTCGCTCGCGCTCTATGGTCATTGCTTCTCCTCGTACACGCAGAAAGTGCTCATCTCGCTGTACGAGAACGGTACGCCCTTCGATTTCCGCAGCCTCGGGCCGGATACGCCGCAGCACTCGGCCGAGTGGCTCCAGCGTTGGCCGTTGCGCAAGTTCCCGCTGCTGGTGGACGGCGAGCGCAACGTCGTCGAGACCAGCGTCATCATCGAGTACTTGCAGCTCGTGCATCCCGGGCCGGTGCGCCTGCTCCCCTCGGAGCCGATGGCCGCGTTGGACGTGCGGTTCCTCGACCGATTCTTCGACCTGCACGTCATGACTCCGGTGCAGCGCGCGGTGGACGGCGCGCTGACGGGTGATCCGGTAAAGCGACAGGAAGGCCTGGCCTTTGCCGCGCAAAAGCTAGAGCTCGCCTACGCGTGGCTCGAAGGACGGCTTGGCGGCAGGACCTGGGCCGCCGGTGCGGACTTCACGCTCGCGGACTGCGCGGCCGCGCCCTCGCTCTTCTACGCGGACTGGACGCATCCGATTTCCGAGGCGTTTCCCCAGCTGCGCGCCTACCGCGCCCGGTTGCTTGCCCGCCCGTCCTTCGCCCGGGCAGTGGACGAGGCGCGGTGGTTCAGGCCGAACTTTCCCCTCGGGGCGCCGGACCGGGACTGAAGCCCTGACATGCACCGCGGTAGCGCACTGCCAGGAAGACCTCTTGACCGCGGACCCAGGCGCGCAACTTCTGCTCGCCATCGCGGCGCGCAGCACGTTATCAAACGACTTCGAGCCCACCGCGTGGCACAGCGAAAACCGACCCTCCAGGCACGGCCTGAGGAGGAGCATCGTATGAGTCTTGTGGTTCTATGTGAGTTCAAAGCACGGACCGACGGGGAGACGGAGTTCCTGCGAGTGGCGCGGGCCTTGGCCTCCGTCGCCGCGACCGAGCCGGGAACGTTGCGCTATCAGTGGTTCACCACGCAGAAGCCCGGTCATTTTTCGATCATCGAGGAGTACGTCGACGCCGACGCGGCCGAAACACATAACAACCATGTGGGTTCGCTGCTCCGCGAACTCTTCGCGGTGGCGGACCTGGTGTCGGTGTCATTCTTCGGGGAACTCAACGCGTACTTGCGCGAGTGGGCTTCCGGCCGCGAGGGAGTTGCAGTCAATATGCCGCTGTGACGGCGCCCGAGCGGCCTCGACACCGAGTCCGCTCGTCACCCACTTCTCGATAGGCAGGCCGTGATTCGGACGGCTCATCGAGCCTCGCGCCCCTCTGTTCGCCCGCCGCGGAATCACTTCGTGGCGGGCACGGGGTTGACCGGAGTGGGCCGGCGCGGCGCCTGGAGCCCGGGCGGGGACGCGGTCAGCGCGCCCAGGTAAAGCCGGCCGTGGAAGCCGTGGGGCTGCTGGGCGGTGAAGAGCTTCAGGCCCGCGGCCTGCGTGGAGGCCTGCCGTGCCTCGAGCGTCGGGCTGATGCCGAAGACGTTGCACTCCACGTCCTCGTCCCAGACGTCGTAGCGGCAGACGAACTGGGTGCCGCGCTGGAAGCCCACGTCCAGGGCACGCACCGAAGAAGGCAGGGCGCGCGCCACGCGAACGCCCATGGGCTCGAAGTCGCCATCCCAGTTCACCTCCGTGGTGCGAGCATGGACGCTGCCCGCGAGCACCAGCGTCCAGGACTGGGGGCGCTTCGACTGGGCGTTCAGCAGGTGCTGGGCCATCTGCGCCTCGCGTTCATTGCCCTGGGCCCTGTCGGCGTCGATGGCGGCCACGGCCACGTCCTTTCCGGAGACGCGCAAGCGGCGAGCCTGCTCGACGAGCCACAGCATGGCGCGGCTGCTGCGCCCGTCCTGGTAGGCCCGGCGCCAGAAGGCGCTCCCCGAGAGGAGATCCTGAACGGCCGATGAAGCGCCGTCGCTGGCGAGGTAGCGCTCGAGGAGCGGCTGCTCGGAGACGGGAATGGACAGCGCCAGCGTCACCGGCAGCGCCTGGGCCGTGGCCTCGCACAACATCCGCAGCGCCGCGGACGGCACCTCCTGCGTGCCCAGCGGGTCCGCCACGAGCAGGACGCCTCCCGCCGCGAACAAGGACGAGGCGCCCTCCACGGGAGCACCACACGCGGGAGCGATGGCGGCGACGGGGGCCCCACCCTCCTCGCCCGCGCTCTCCATCACCACCGAGCGGAGGGGAACAGGAGGATTGCCATCCACCAGCTCCAGCGCGGGGGCCATCTCCAGCCGCTCCAGGAGCTTCTGCTCGACGCTCATGTCGCGGTAGCCGTGCGCCGGCCGGTAGCCCTCCAGCCCTGGGATGTTGTTGAAGGCCTCCGACATGGCGGGCACGGAGAGCTGATCGCGGGTCCGACCGGAGACCTCCGCGCTGGAGCCGCCCCCCTCCGCCGAATACCTGAGGCGAAAGACTCGAACGAGTGCCTGCCGGGGCCCGAGCCGCTCTCCCTTGATGTAGTAGCGCTCGGGGGGAAAGACCTCCGGAATGAAGGAGGAGAACAGCTCCAGTCCCCCCTCCTTCTCCATCACGTCGTAGTGGTCCTTCTCCAGGAGGTATCGGACGGTCATCAGCGCGTCCTCGACGGGCACCTGATAGACGAGCTCATGCGTGGGCGTCTCGTACCGACCCGTCTCCGGGTTGTACTGGGTGTCGATACCTCGCGTGAGGGTCGCGCATCCCACGCACCCCAGGAGCCCCAGCACCATTCCAAGCCGTCGCATCACTTCCTCCATGAGCCACAGTCCCTGGAGGTGGGTTGCTGGCCTCCTGGCCGCGTCAGTCGCTGAAACGATTGGGGCGCGGAGGACATACTGACATCGCGCGGTGGATGCCGGAATGAAGATTCGGACATCGACCGTGACGCTCAGCGGGGTCCTCGTGCGTCGAAGACGGTGCCCGAGAGGCCATGGGTGAAGACCTTCGAGGGCGGCAAGCCGAACATCCTGCTGAACAGTCGGGAGAAATGGGCCGAATCACAGAAGCCCGCGGCGTGCGCGACCTCGGTGAGGCTTCGGCCTCTGAGCGCGAGCGCGGTGGCCGCTTGCATCCGGTGCCAGGCGCGAAAGGCACCCAACGGGACGCCGAACTGTTCCCTGAATCGGTGTTCGACGAGGGACGTGGAGACCCCCACCCGCCGCGCCATGGTCATCGCATCGGAGGGTTTGTCAGTGGGTGTGGAAAGAAACGCGGCGATGCGAGCGATGCGTGCGTCGACCGTCAGCGGACAGGGGCCCAGATTCAAGGCGTTCTGGAAGAGTTCGGTCCAGGGTTCGGGCCTTCGCGAGACAAGGGCGGTTTCGACCGCCGCGCGCAACGCGCCTGCGTCCACCTGACGGCTGAGGCCCGCGCCGGGCTCCAGAAACAGCACGGCCGCGCGTCCACCATGAAAGTCGAGCGCATGCCACTGCCACCCGCGCACGAAGGCGGCTTCGTGGTGCTCGACGCGGCCGTCACCGTCGATGAGGTCGAACGCATCATCGAGCCCCACGAGAACGGCGTTGGCGGCGAACCGATGCCTGGGCAGCTCGTGGAAGCGGCCGACGTACAGAGATCTCCCTCCGCCCATCAACAAGTGGCTCTGCATCTGCAGAATCATACAAGCGTGGACGTGGGCGCCGCACCTAGCTTGGTGCGTTGAACCCCGCCGCTCCCCTGTCCCCTACCCCGCCCGTCCCGATGACTCTTCGTTCGAACAGAGGTGGCCTCATGGCCCACGAACACCCGTCCCTCTCCCAGATGATTCTCGACCGGGCGCGAACGTCGCCGCAGTGCGTCGCATTCCGTGTACGCCGAGGCGAGGCCTATGTCGACGTCCCCTGGTCGGAGTTGCCAGCGCGCATCGAAGCCATCGCGGCGGGGTTGTTGAGCGCCGGTCCGGTGGATGATGGCGCGTGCATCACCATCGTCGGAAACACCACGATGGAGTCGTGTCTCGTCGACTTCGCCGCCCTGAGCGTCGGTCTCAAGACGGTGCCCGTCTACGCGAGCCTGCTGCCCGAAGAGGTGGGCTACATGCACGTGGACACCGCGGCACAGCTCATCGTCGTGGACGACGGGAGTCAGCTCGACAAGGTGCGAGCCTTTCGCAAGGGCTTCACGTTCTTCGACAGGCGCTACTCGCCGGACGAACTCGGTGCCCGAGCGAAGGTGGTGGTCCTCCATCCGGCCGGGCTTGCTCCCTCGGATGATTGGGAGAGCCTGGAGAGCCTGGAGGCCCGGGGTCGCGCCCGACGCGCGGCGCTGGAGGGTGAGATGCGCCGACGAGCGTCGCTGATTCGACGCGAGCACGTCGCGACCTTCACCTATACCTCGGGAACCACCGGAGCCCCGAAGGCGGTGATTCAAACCCACGACAACATGTTGGCGATGCTCGAGGACGTCGCGGACGCGGGGCTGTTGGATGACAACGTGCTCAAGCACGGCTTGTTTCTATTCCTCCCCGCCGCGCACTCCTTCGGACGCATGGTGGAGTTCGCGGGTCCGTTCTTCGGCGCGCCGCTGGTCATGTCGTCGGTGCCCACGCTGGCAGCGGACCTTGTCGCCGCGCGCCCGGGGTTCTTCCCGGCGGCGCCCCGTGTCTTCGAGAAGATGATGGCGAAGGTCACCAGCGCCATCGAGAGCGAGCACGGCCTGCGACGATGGCTTCTGGAATGGGCCCTGCGCGTGGGTCATCAAGTCGCGACCCAGGGCTCCGCCGGCAAGCCGCTGCCGGTGTTGCTCGCGGCTCAGCGGAGATTGGCGGAACGCCTCGTGTTGGCGAAGCTGCGCGCACGGTTGGGGTTGGACAACGCCTCCGTTCTCCTCTCGGGAGCCGCCGCGCTTCGCGTCGATGTGCAGATGTTCTTTCTCTCCCTGGGGCTGACCGTCCTGGAAGCCTACGGACTGACGGAGACGTGCCCTGGGTTGACGGTCAATCGCAAGGAGGACGTGCGTCCAGGGACCGTTGGAAGGCCGTTCAAGCGATGCGAACTCAAGCTGGGGTCGGATGGTGAGCTGCTGGCTCGCGGGCCGAACATCTCCCGGGGGTACTTGAATCGTCCGGATGCAACGGGTGATGCCTTCGATGATGAAGGGTGGTTCCGGACGGGAGATCTCGGCTCCATCGATGCGGAGGGCTTCGTTCGGATTACCGGGCGGAAGAAGGAGCTGATCAAGACGAGCGGTGGCAAGTACGTCGCGCCGCTGAAAATCGAGGCCCAGCTCAAGCGAAACCCGCTCGTCCAGGAGGCCGTCGTCATGGGTGAGGGGCGGAATTACTGCACGGCCTTGTTCGCGCTCGACACGGAGATACTCGCCGTGGTGGCTCGACGCGAGGGCATTCCGGCGGACCCCACGCACCCGCGAATCACCAGCGTCCTGCAGACCCTGGTCGCGGAGACGAACTCGAACCTGGCGTCCTTCGAGCGCATCAAGACGTTCCGCGTGTCGCCCGGTCCGTTCACGGTGGATGGTGACGAGCTCACGGCGTCGCTGAAGGTCAAGCGCCACGCCGTCGCACGGAAATACGCGGCGTTGATTGAGTCGATGTACGAGGCGGGGCCTTCCCAGATTCCGGTCGCTGCATCCTGAGGAGGCCGAGTCCGCGTCAGGGACCGGCACGCGCGGCTTACGCGCAACCACCTGTAATCACATGGCTTTCGAAAAAATCGTGGGCCATGTCGATCTGCCGCGCGGAGACTCGTCGCCAGGCTGAAGGGCGGGAACACTCCTGCCTTCGAACCAGGAGACGAACATGCGCGTGATGGTGGTCGTGAAGGCGAGCCCGAATTCCGAGAAGGGCATCATGCCGAAGGAAGAGATGCTCGCGGCGATGGGCCAGTACAACGAGGAACTGGTGAAGGCGGGAATCATGCTCGCTGGCGAAGGCCTCCACCCCAGCAGCAAGGGCAAGCGGCTGGTCTTCCAGGACGGCAAGAAGCCGAGCGTCGTCGATGGCCCCTTCACCGAGACCAAGGAGCTGATTGCCGGCTACTGGCTGTGGCAGGTGCGGTCGATGGAGGAGGCGGTCGAGTGGGCGCGCCGCTGCCCGAACCCGATGCCGGGTGAGGAGGGCGTGCTCGAGATTCGTCCGGTGTTCGAAGCGGAGGACTTCGGACAGGAGTTCACGCCCGAGCTGCGCGCGCAGGAGGATCGCCTCCGCGAGGAGCTGGAGCGAAAGCAGCAGGGGAAGTAGCCCCACCCCTCGGCGAGCAGGAGTCCGTCACCTGCCGGTGGCGCCGCGCGCCCACCACGAGGAGACCGCCACCTGGAGCGTCATCTACAGATGCTCCGTGGCGGAGGTTTCGTGAGGTCCCAGGTGTCATAGCCGGGCGGCTTGGGAAGCGTCGTGAAGGACAGCGGGATGTCGAGCTCCCTCCCAGGCTCGTACTGCACGAACCCGTCGCGGTAGCGGCGGAGGAGGAAGAGCTGGTGGCTCATGAGGAGCGGGCCCGACTCGTCCAGGGGGATGCCATCCACGTCATAGAGCCGGGACGCGTCCTTGGGACAGCAGATGTCGTGGCGCACTCCATTCCCTGGCCAGGGAGGAACGCGGAGCTCCAGTCCTGGTAGAAGACGGGCGTGCCGCGAGAGAAGAGATGGCTCGGCCATGCGATGGTAGGCCCGCGCTGGCTGGCGTACTGGGGAACCATTGGCCCCACCCAGGAGCATGCGCATCACGCGTTCCAGCTCATCCGCGCCACCGAAGAACCGCTCCCACTCGTGGATGCGCAGGGGTGCCGCACGGAGGGACAGGTGGCCGTCATTCCTCCGGACACCCCTCATCGCATCGAGCGAGGGACAGCACGTGCGTTGCTCGTCTTCGTGGACCCGGACGACCGGAGAGGTCGCGGGTTGCGGCGGCTCGAGGTGGGCGAGTCCTCGGCGGCGTGGGTTCAGACGGGGATGCCACTGCTTCGCGTCCCCCTCCCCACCGAGTCGGTGCGCGCGGAGGACTGGACGCGACTCGTGGAGGCGCTGCTGGCTCAGCTCGTGGGCGAGGAGACCTCTCCCGGTCCGATTCACCCGGCCATCAAGCGCCTCATTGAACTTCTCCCGAGCCGCATCGAGGCGGGCGATGTGAGCCAGAGCGCTCTCTCGCGGGAAGTAGGACTGTCCGCCAGCCGATTGGGCCATCTCTTCTCCACCAGCGTGGGCATCCCGTTGCGTCCCTACATCCTCTGGCTTCGCCTCCGCCGGGCCACCGAAGCCTTCCAAGGCGGCGCCACCCTCACGCAGGCAGCCCACGTCGCGGGCTTCACGGACAGCTCACACCTCAGCAACACATTCCACCGCATGTTCGGACTGGCCCCCTCGGAGATCGCGCGGGGCATCGGGTGGGTGAGCGAGCCGCTCGCGCCCATCAAGTAGCCAGTTCTTCCAAGTCAGCGGAGGTGCGGCGATGCCACCCTCCTCCCATGCTGACAACTCCCCTCGAAGCCTCTTCAACATCCCCGGCGCGCCAGGCGCTCCGCGTGGGCTACCCGCTCTTCATGCTCCTGGGTGTCAATGGCGCGGCCCTGGCCCTGGCCCACGGCGGTGCCTCGAAGGCGTGGCTTGGCGGCCTCCTCCTGGCAGCCATTGGAGCCTCCTTCCTGGCGGAGCGCGCCATCCCCTACGAGCCCGACTGGAATCGTTCTCATGGAGACGTCGGTCGAGACCTCCTCCACTTCCTCGTCAACGAAGCCTCCAATGTCCTGGCCGTGCTCGCGCTGCCCTTTCTTTCAGGCTGGGTGCGTCTGCACGACGCGTGGCCTCATGAGTGGCCATTCGTCCTCCAGGTCCTCTTCGCCGTGCTCGTCTTCGACTTCGGCGTCACCTTGACGCACTGGCTGAGCCACCGCGTGCGGGCGATCTGGAGATTCCACGCCGTGCATCACTCCGTGAAGCGCTTCTACGGCTTCAACGGGCTGATGAAGCATCCGCTCCACCAGGCATTGGAGCTGACGGTGGGCGTGGCGCCACTGCTGCTCATCGGGCTTCCTTCGAGCGTCGCGACAGCGCTCGCCGCACTCACGGTCGTGCAGCTCCTGATGCAGCACTCGAACGCGGACTACACGGTGGGACGGCTGAAGTACGTGCTGGCCCTCAATGCGGGACACCGCTTCCACCACCTCAAGTGGGGAGGCGTCGGCGACGTCAACTTCGGACTGTTCACCCATCTCTGGGACACCCTGTTGGGCACGTGGTTCTACACACCCGAGCGGCGGTTCTCCTCGGACGACCTTGGCATCGCCAAGGAGCCGGACTTCCCTGTGGCCTATCGGGCACAGCTCCTCAAGCCATTCCAAGGCAAGTGAGCACCCCGCGGGTGAGTTCAGCACCGCGGCTCGCGCGGCGGCAAGGGCAGTCTCCGTTTCGAACAGCATGTTCGCTGGGTTAGCCTGTCCGGCCGAGCGCGAGGCAATGCTCGACTTGAGAGGGAATATGACGCGAGCCATGTGGAGCATGCTGCTGGGAGGAAGCTGTGCGCTGCTGGGGGCCTGTGGTGACGAGCCGGGCGCCGAAAAGGATGCGAAGGCAACCCAGTACGCCATTCAGGTGCATGTCCCCCTGGCGACAGACCCCTGCGGCGTCGTGACGGCGACTGCATCCGTGATGGGGCCGGTTCGCAACATCGCCCCCGTGCCCATCGAAGTGGTGGACGACGCCATTCAGGGGGCCATCATGGATGTCCCCGTGGGGCGGCAGCATCAGGTGTTCGTGAAGGCATATACCGCCAGCGGCCTGGAAGCGTATTCGGGCGTCTCGACCGTGGACGTCAATGAAGCAGGGGCTGGGTTCGGAGGCGCGAGCATCTTCATGTTCAGCCGCGGTGAAAACTGCCCGGCTGGAGGTACGGAGGGCATCCGCATCATCGGCAGCCTGGAATCGGTCGTCGTCGATTCGTCAGGCAGCCCGTTGGCGCCAGCCCCCCAATTCATTCCCTGACATGAATGGAAGCGGCGCACCCGCACCTCCGCCCGTTCACCTACCCTCGAACTTTATGCCTGTCAGTCGCTCTGGGCCCCATGCCACTCCCGGCAAACAGTCTTTCAATGTAAATCAGGACAGCACCATCAACGTTCGCGCAGCCCCAGGGGCCGCGTGAGGCTGTTCAACCGGGAGAGGTCGCGATGCCATCACAGGTGAGAACGAGTGTAGGAGCGTGGTGCCCCAGGCCGCTCTTCGTCGTGTGGGCGGTCTTCTCCCTCGTCGTGGGCTGCTCGATGCCGTCGACGCCGGAGCCCTCAGAGCTGGCGAGCGCTCGCGCGGGCGCGGTCATTCAAGACGCCAACTTCGCCGACTCCGTCTTCGTCAGTGGCCTCCAGGGGCCCACCACCATGACCTTCGCGCCCGACGGGCGCCTGTTCGTCTCGGAGAAGAACGGCTCGCTGCGCATCGTCCAGAACGGCCAGCTCCTGGCGACTCCGTTCCTGACGCTCGCCGTGGACACCGGCAACGAGCGGGGACTGATGGGCGTCGCGTTCGACCCCAACTTCGAGAACAACCATTACCTGTATGTCTATTACACGTCGGTCGCCGGCAGCATTCACAATCGCGTCAGCCGCTTCACCGCCAACGGCAATGTGGCGGTTGCCGGAAGTGAGCTGGTGCTCGCCGACCTTCCGACGCTCGACGCCGCCAACCACAACGGCGGGGCGGTTCGCTTCGGACTCGACGGCAAGCTCTACGTTTCGGTCGGCGAAAACGCGGTCTCCTCCAACTCGCAGAGCCTGAACACGCCGCTTGGAAAGCTGCTGCGCTTCAACTCAGACGGGAGCATTCCCACGGACAATCCGTTCTATGCGACGGCCACGGGGCTCGCCAAGGCGACCTGGGCAATGGGGCTGCGCAATCCCTTCACCTTCGACGTCCAGCCCGGCACCGGGACTCTGTTCATCAACGACGTGGGCGAAGGCGGCTGGGAAGAAATCAACCGCGGTCAGGCCGGTGCCAACTACGGCTGGCCGATGACGGAAGGCTATTTCACGAACCGCCCGGGGCTCACGCAGCCGTTCTTCGCGTACCCGCATGGCTCCGGCACGGCCTCGGGCAACTGCATCGCGGGCGGAGCCTTCTACAACCCACCGGTTTCCGCGTTCCCCAGCGCGTACGTCGGCCAATACTTCTTCGCGGACTACACCAACAATTGGATATCGCGCATCAACCCGAACACCGGCGCGAATTCGCTGTTCGCGACGGCCGTCTCGGGGCCCGTGGACCTCGATGTCGGGCCCGACGGCGCGCTCTACTATCTGGCGCGCGGCACGGGCCAGGTGGGTCGCATCGCCTACACGGCTTCGCTGCCGCCGAGCATCGCGCAGCCACCCGAGAGCACTTTGGTCTCGGTCGGCGGTCCGGCGACCTTCACCGTGTCCGCGAGTGGCGAGCCACCTCTCACCTATCAGTGGCAGCGCAACGGCGGGAACATCGCCGGCGCAACCTCGACGAGCTACGTGCTGAACGCCGCGCAGCTCGCCGACAGCGGCGCGCGCTTCCGGGTGGTCGTGACCAACGGGCTGGGTTCAGTCACCAGCGCCGAGGCGGTGCTGACGGTGACGTCCAACAAACCGCCGGTGGCCACCATCGCGATTCCGGCCGCGGGCGCGACCTATATCGCGGCCACCCCCATGGTGTTCTCCGGCTCGGCCAGCGACTTGGAGGATGGCGCGCTGCCGCCGAGCGCGATGACCTGGAACATCACCTTCCATCACGATACCCACACGCATCCCGCCATGGCCGATACGACCGGCATCGCGAGCGGGAGCTGGCCCATCCCCAGCATCGGCGAGAGCTCCGCCAACGTCTGGTATCGCCTGCGGCTCACGGTGCGCGACTCGATTGGCCTCACCCACACGACGTATCGCGACGTCCACCCCGTCACGGTGCCGCTCCAGGTGACCAGCGTGCCAGGGGGGCTGCAGGTGCTGATGGACGGGCGGCCGTTCGCGGCGCCGCATGACACGACCGGCGTGGTCGGCGTCGTCCGCTCGGTGGGCGTGGACTCGCCGCAGTACGCGAACGGACGATTCTGGGCGTTCTCGTCGTGGTCGGACGGCGGCGCGCAATCACACACCTTCACCACGCCTGGCAGCGCGGCCACCTACACGGCCACGTTCGTCGAGACCTCGGGCGGGAGCTGCTACCAGATTCAAAGCGAGCGCTCCGACAAGTGGCTCATCGTCGACACCGCCGGCAAGGTCGTCGCCGGCAGCGCGACGCAAGCAGGCGGGCAGATCTTCCAGCTCGTTCCAACCGGCACCCGGTACAAGCTCAAGGGCTCGGGCGACGCGTTCCTGGCGGTGGTGACGAACCAGCTCGCGATGAGCGCCAACTTCTCCAGCGGAGAGTCGTTCACGCAGCTCCCCTGCGGCTATGGCGGGCGCAATCGTGTCGGCTTCCAGGCCTCGGTGGGGAGCGCGCCCCATTGGAAGGAGACCACGCCGGACGGGCCCATCCAGAGCGGTGACGGCGGCAATGGCGGCGCCTGCAACGCGGGTGATGGTGGCGCCTGGGAGGGCTTCTACCTGGAACCAGTGACCTGCCCGGATGGCAGCAGCGGACCCGTGTGCGGCAACGGCACCGTCGAGAGCGGCGAGCAATGCGACGACGGCAACACCCAGTCGGGCGATGGCTGCGATGCGGCATGCCGCACCGAGACCAGCGGCGGCGCGGGCTGCTTCCGCATCCAGAGCGAGCGCAGCGACAAGTGGCTCACCGTCGACGGCGCTGGAAAGGTGGCCGCCCTCGGCACGACGCAGGCCAGTGGCGAAGTCTTCGAACTCGTCACGAGCGGCGCGAAATACAAGCTCAAGGGAGCCAGCGGCGCGTTCCTGGCGGTGGTCACGGACCAGCTCACCGCCAGCGCCACGCTCACCACGGCGGAGCCGTTCACCCGCCACGACTGCGGCATCCACGGCGGCCGCAATCGATATGGCTTCGAGGCGTCGACAGGCACCGCGCGCAACTGGAAGGAAGTCACCACGGGCGCTCCCATCCAGAGTGGCAATGGCGGCAACGGGGGCATCTGCAATCCCACCGACGGTGGCTCGTGGGAAGCCTTCTACCTCGAGCCCGCGACCTGCCCCGCGGCGCTACGCTGAAGTGTCGACGACAGGAACGAACGCAGGGCCATGCGGAGCCCCGAGGGGAGCAGCCACAGCGAGCATCTGACCGTCACCAGCTTTGCCTCCTCCCCCTGCCCCCCCACCTTCGTGACGTCCAGGAGCCAGTCGCCCACCGCGCGAGGGAGACGTCATGAAGAAGAAGAAACCGAACATTCTCGTCATCTGGGGAGACGACATCGGGTGGTTCAACCCCAGTTGCTACCACCAAGGCGCGATGGGCTACCGCACCCCGAACATCGACCGCATCGCGAAGGAGGGCGCGCGCTTCACCGACTGGTATGGACAGCAGAGCTGTACGGCGGGCCGCGCGGCCTTCATCACCGGTCAGTCCCCCATCCGCACGGGCCTCACCAAGGTGGGGCTGCCCGGCGCGAAGCTGGGGCTCCAGGCCGAGGACCCGACCATCGCGGACCTCCTCAAGCCGCAGGGCTATGCCACCGGCCAGTTCGGCAAGAACCACCTGGGCGACCGCGACGAGTATCTGCCCACGATGCACGGCTTCGACGAGTTCTTCGGCAACCTCTACCACCTCAACGCGGAGGAGGAGCCGGAGAACTCGGACTACCCCAAGGACCCGGGCTTCCGTCAGCGCTACGGGCCGCGCGGCGTGCTGCACTGCTTCGCCAACCCCGACGGCACTCAGCGCATCGAGGATACGGGGCCGCTGACGAAGAAGCGCATGGAGACGGTGGACGAGGAGTTCGTGGAAGCCACGCTGGGCTTCATGGACCGGGCCCATGCGGACGACAAACCCTTCTTCATCTGGTTCAACTCCACGCGCATGCACGTCTTCACGCACCTGAAGAAGGAGTCCCAGGGCGTCACCGGGTTGGGGCTCTACCCGGATGGCATGGTGGAGCATGACGGGCACGTCGGCAGGCTGCTCGACAAGCTGGACCAACTCGGCATCGCTGACGACACCCTCGTCATCTATTCGACCGACAACGGCGCGGAGGTGATGAGCTGGCCGGATGGCGGCAGCACCCCGTTCCGCGGCGAGAAGGACACCAACTGGGAAGGTGGCTGGCGAGTCCCCTGCGTCATCCGCTGGCCCGGAGTCATCGATCCAGGGACCGTGTCGAATGAGATGTTCTCGCACACCGACCTGCTGCCCACGCTGCTCGCGGCAGCTGGCGAGGGCGACATCGTCAAGAAGCTGGAGCGCGGCCACACGGCTGGCGGCAAGACGTTCAACGTCCATATCGACGGCTACAACCTGCTGCCCTTCCTCAAGGGCGAGGTGAAGGAGAATCCGCGTCGCGGCTTCTTCTACTGGAGCGACGACGGGGACCTGATGGCGCTGCGCGTTGGCGCCTGGAAGGTCGTCTTCATGGAGCAGCGAGCCCACGGCTTGAGCGTCTGGCGAGAGCCGCTCGCGGAGCTGCGCATCCCGAAGCTCTTCAACCTCCGGAGCGACCCCTTCGAACGGGCCGACACCGACGCCTCCATGTACTACGACCGCTGGTTCGCCGAGCGCGGGTTCGCCCTGGTTCCCGCGCAAGAGATTGTCGGCGAGTTCCTGAAGACCTTCGAGCGGTTCCCGCCCCGTCAGCGCCCCGCGAGCTTCAGCATCGACCAGGCACTGGAGCGCGCCCGAGACAAACACGAGAGGCTCGCCGTCGCGGCACCCTCCGACGAGGCACCCGCCGCGGAGCAGCCCGCGGTCCACTGAACTCCCGGCGCGGAGGCGCACTCACGCCTCCGCGCCGACAGGTGTTCCAGAATGTCCGCACGGCCCTGGAGTCCGTGAAGGCTGGCGTCGGCGAGGTCGGCAGGCTCACGATGCGCGTGGTGGACCACACGGAGGAGAAGCGGTCGCTGTCCCGCGTGCCTGACAGCTCTCACGGAACCGAAGTGCGGCTCAATCACAGTCTTGTGTAGTGTGGAGGGATGCTCCGTCTCCGCCCCTATCGCGATGTGGCCGACCTCGAGGCCATGGCCCATCTCGTGGTTCAGGCCTGGGCGGAGCGCGGCCCCCATGTGGAGTGCGCGGTGGGGGACCTGACCTGGCGCCTCTTGCGCAACGCACAGGTGCTGCCACGGGAGGACATCTCCCTCTGGGAGAGCGCGCCCGGGCAGCTCGCTGGCTTCGCGTGGGCCTATGGCAACGGCGACGTGGACCTGCTCGTCCACCCACTCGAGCACGCGGACGCCTTCGCGGTGGACGTGCTGCCCTGGGTGCGCGCGCGCCACGGACGCACCCCGCAGCCAGCCACCCTGTGGGCGCTGGAGAGCAATGGCCCGCTGCTCGCGGCGCTGCGGAGGCTGGGCTTGCGCACCACGGGCGGATGTTATCTGCACCTCGCGCTGCCGCTGCACGCGCTGCCTCCCTCGCCGCCTCCGCTGCCCGAGGGCTATCGGGTGCGCGCGATGCGGGGCCCCGAGGAGGTGGCCGCGCGAGCCCTCGTGCACCGGCGCGGCTTCGGCACCGAGCGAGTGACGACGGAGGTGTACGCGCGCCTCATGGAGGCACCGCGCTACCAGCCCGCGTTGGACCTCGTCGTCGAGGCGCCCGACGGCAGCCTCGCGGCCTGCGCGCTGGGCTGGCTCGACGAGGCCAACGCGGTAGGCGAGTTCGAGCCGGTGGCATGCGCCCCAGAGCACCGGCGACGCGGGCTCGGGCGTGCGCTCCTTCACGAGGGGCTCGGGCGCATGCGCGGGCTGGGGGCCAGGCAGGCCGTTGTGTACGCCTTCGAGGGCAACCCCGTCTCTGTCGCCCTCTACCAGTCCTCTGGATTCACCGTGGTGGACCGCAACCTCGGCCACACCCTGGAGTCCCCATGAACTCTCGCCTCCTACGTCGCTGCCACCCTCCCCGTTGACGCGGGCAATCTCGCGCACTGGAGTGCCCCTCCAGGGCTTGCTGCCTCATGGACGGCCAGCGGGACTCCGGGTGCCACCCAACCGCTCACGGAGTTCGCGCAGCCGGTCGCGCGCCACGGAGAGCACCGTCCCGTCCTTCAGGTGCACACGCGCGTCGCCGTAGCCCCCCAGGACCTCCACAATCGCATCGAGATGGACGAGCGTGGCGCGGTGGATGCGCAGCCAGCGCGTCGGGTCGAGTCGGCGTTCGAGCTCCGCGAGCGACATGTCCACCACATCGGTGCGCCCGGCACGCGCCACGTAGACGAGCCGGTCCTCGGCATACAGGTGCGTGGCGTCCGCGAGTTCCACCACACGCACGCGGGTGCCCGTCCTGGAGGTGAGCCGCGACAGCGGCGTGGGGGGCTGGAGTGCCGCTTCCAGCGCACGCAGCCGCTCCTGCGCGAGCATGGGGTGCATGCGCGCGAGCTTGTCCAGCGCACGCGTGAGGCCTCGCGCGTCCACCGGCTTGAGCAGATAGTCCACGGAACTCACCTCGAAGGCCTGCAGCGCGTACGTGTCGAAGGCGGTGGTGAACACCACGGGCGGCGGCATGGGGAGCGCCCGCACCAGCTCGAAGCCGCTCTTGCCCGGCATCGACACATCCACGAAGAGGGCGTCCGGGGGCTCGGCGCGCAGTGCCTCCGCGGCCTCCACCGGGTCGGTGTACGTGGACACCACCGTCACACGCCCCGTTTCCTCGAGCATGCGAGCGAGGCGCCGCAGCGCGAGCGGCTCGTCATCCACCAGCACGGCGCGAAGGAGCCCTGGTGCACTCATGCGGCCTCCGTGCGTGGAAGCCACACCCGCACGCACGCGCCGACACCGCCCTCGCCCCGCGCAATGGACAGGCCCGCGTCCTCCGCCCCGTAGGAGGACACCAGTCGCCGCGTCAGCATGTCGAGCCCGTGCCCTGGAGGCGGCGGCCCTTCGATACCAGGGCCGTCGTCCCGCACCTCCAGGTACACGCGGCCGGCATCCGCGCGCACCGACACCCGGACCTCGCCACCCTCGCGCCTCGGGGACACGGCGTACTTCACGGCGTTCTCCACCAGCGTCTGCACCGCGAAGGGAGGCACCGCGAACCTTTCGAGGCCCGGCTGCACGTCGAGCGAGCAGCGCAGCCGCGCGCCCAGTCGCACCCGCTCGAGTTCCAGATAGTCGGACACCAGGTCCAGCTCGCGCAGCAGCGGTACATGGCGCCCCGCCCCCGCATCCAGCGAGGAGCGCAGCACGGACGCCAGTCGCTCCACCATGGCCTCCGCGGCGCGCGGGTCCTCGCGCACCAGCGTGGCGATGGAGTTGAGGGTGTTGAAGAGGAAGTGTGGCTGCAGGCGCGCGGACAGCGAGTCGAAGCGCGCCTCGGCCTCCAGCCACTCGGCACGCTCGCGCAGCGCCTCCGCCTCGCGCACGCGCGCATCCCGCCCGTGGATGCGGCCCGCCATTCGGGAATACACGAACGTGCACACCCCCGCGGGCAGGCTCAGCACCAGGCCGATGCCACCGTCGACGAACAGATGCTGCCGGAGCTCCGAGGTGGGAAAGGCGCCCAGGCCCGCGAGCGTCACCGTCGCCACCGTCATCATCACGGCCGTGATGACCGCACACGCGGCCAGGCACTTGAGCAGGGCGGGCACGGGCGGGCCGTGCATGGCGCGCCGGCCCACCGTGGGCATCACCCTCATCGACGGGAAGCCGATGCAGATGCCGTAGAAGGCGCTGAGCGCGAAGATGCGCATGACCTCCGCGGGCGGAGTGGGCGCGGGGAGTATCACGAACGCCGTGACGAGCGCCGCGAGCAGCAGCGTGCAGCCCGCGAACAGCGCCCAGCGCACCCCGGGTTTCATTTCGCGCGCCGCACCGTCATCTCGAGGAACTGACCGAATGTCTTGCCCCCATCGAGCGAGAGTTCTCCCTTTTCAACCCACACCCCGTCGCGCACGTCCAGCGTGAAGCGGACGCGGCCTTGAGGCATGTCGAAGCCCCACTGGAACACCCCATCGCCCAGCAGCTTCATTTCGGTGTCCACGACACCGCCACCGAACCGGTATGCACTGAAGCGCACGCGGCCAGCGGCCTCATCCCAGGAGAGTACTCCGAGCGCCTGGTGCGTGGGGACCTCGGGGGCCGTGGGGCTCGCTCGGCTGGTGCCCAGTCCCTCCACCACGAGCACTGTTCCGTCGAGGTGCGGCTGCACGGTCTCCTTCAGTTGGAACGTCTTGCGGCCGCCCGCATGAGGGCCCATGTCGACCCATCCGTCTCCCTGCCAGTTCCCCACCAGTACCTGGAACGGCGAGAGCTTCTCGCGGTGCCGGGCGGCCGCTTCCGCGGCGGAGGGTGGCTGTCTCGGCCGCACAGGAGGCGTGGGCTCCGCGGCGAGGACAGGGGCGGCCAGTGTGAGCGCGAGGGCGACGAGGAGGTTGCGGGCGTGCATGAGAGGTACTCCCGTTCGTGGGTGCCTTCCGGTCCTAGTTCAGGGGCACTCGCCGGGCGCGCGGGTTCCGACGAGAGGTCGGACTTCAGGGACGAGGGGTTCATCGGCACCCGAGCGGGGGCTACGCCGGTGTCGTTGGTTCCCCGTGACTTCGCGCAAGGACACACTGACCGTAAAAGCAGATGTATTACGAGGTGTCCGGCAAGGGCGACCCGCTGATTGTCCTGCACGGCGCCTACATGAACATCCCGACGATGGGCGCCATCATCCCCAAGCTCGCGAAGACCCATCGGGTCTATGCGCTCGAGTTTCAGGGACACGGCCGCACCACCGACATCGACCGGCCCATCACGTACTCCCACCTGGCGGATGACATCGCGGCGTTCATGGACGCGGTGGGACTCAAGAAGGCGGACGTGTTCGGCTACTCCATGGGAGCGGCCGCCGGGCTGCAGTTCGCCATCCGCCATCCGGAGAAGGTGAACAAGCTGGCCGCCGCTTCGGTCGCCTACGACGTCGAGGGCTGGCAGCCCGAGTTCAAGGAGTTCATCCCGCAGATGAAGGTGGAGATGTTCCTCGAGATGCCGTTCGCGAAGGACTACCGGAAGCTCGCCGCCAACCCCGAAGGGTTTCCGGAGCTGGTCCGGAAGCTGATTGCGCTCGAGAAGGAGCCGATGGCGTGGAGGGAGCAGGTGAAGGCGCTGAAGACTCCGGTGCTCATCATCACCGGAGATGCCGACGTCTCGACCCTGGAGCATTCGGTCGCCCTGTTCCGGCTCCTCGGCGGTGGCGGCGCGGGCGACATGGGCAAGCCGCTGTCGCCCTCGCGCCTCGAGGTCCTGCCGGCGACGTCACACACCGCGGTCATCACGCAAACGGAGCTGTTGCACGCCTTCATCGAGCCCTTCCTGAAGGGCATCACGCCGAAGGGGATGTTCGAGGCTCCTTAAGCCGGTGCCTCGAACCGCTCCCCCTTTCACCGCGTGAGTGACGGGGAGGCTTCCGCTCCTGGACGACTCAGCGTCGGACGAGGAGTCGCAGACCGCCCATGAACCAGGAATGGAAGCGGGCATCCTGTCCGTCGTACCTGGCCAGGGTCCCCGTCACGTAGGGGCCGAACCACACGGGCCCCGCGACGTTGAAATCGATGCCCCCCTGAAGGTTGCCCACCTCGAAGCCTTCCAGGCGGCCATACGACGAGGTCGGTTCGAGTTCTCCGGTCATGACGGAGGGCACCTGGTCGGCATCGAGGACGTCGTAGCCAACGCCCAGGCCCAGCCACGGGCTGAGCTTCTCCGACCAGGGGTGGTGGTAGCTCAGGTTGAGGCCGATTCGCATGGCGCTCACACCGCAGTCCCCCTGGCACTCACTGACGGCGAGCCCCACCGCGTACTGGAACGAGGCGCCCACGTAGAAGTGGGAGCCCAGGAACGTCCCCACGTCGAGCTGCGCGGGGACGATGCCCTTCACGATTTCGTCCAGGTATATGTCGTAGTGGCTGTCCCCTCCCTTCGCGATGCCGATGGGGAGCCCGTAGCCGGCGCGAAGGCCGAAGGAGAGCTTCAGGTCCTCGGATTCGGCCTGGGCGACAGGTGCCCCTGCGAGGATGAGCGTGATGATGGCCCCGAACGTGACAACTGAGTTGCGCATGATGTCTTCCTCTCGCGGTGATGCGATGTGAATCACCGCCGGGCCCAGAGCGGGGTCGGCCTCCCTCGCCTGGCCCGACGAGGCGCCAGTGCAAGCGCGGTGCCTTCCCTGTTCTCCAGGTGACACCAGGATGGACCGTGAAGACAGCACGACTCGGGGACTCAGAATTTCGCGGCAATGCGCCAGGGAGGCCGTGCTCCAGGGGAGGCATGACTTGTGTGTCGCAGCCTGGCTGAGGCACGGGTGGTGATGCGGGGAGTGCTCAACGGGCCCTGGCCGTTGGCCATACCGGCATCTTCACGAAGCCCGGCAGTTGCTCGACACGCGCCAGCCAGGCGGTGACTCCAGGGTAGTCGTCGAGGGCGATTCCTCCCTGGTACGAGAGGCTCACCAGAGGATGACAAGCCACGTCCGCCAGCGTCGGACGCCCGAGCTCAAGCCAGCCCCCGTCGGTCAGACGTCGCTCCAGCACCTGCAGGGCCGAGCGCGCTCGCGACTGCGCGGCGGGGAGGTCGCAGGCCACTCCGAAGGCCAGGTGGTTGCGCGCGAAGCCAATGCCGTTGTGCAGCTCATTGGCATCCATGAACAGCCATTGCATCACTCCCGCCGCCTCCGCGGGCTCTCGCGGCAGCCAGACGTCAGCGCGGTCATAGGTCCGGGCAAGGTAGTAGACAATGGCGTGACTGTCTCGCAGCACGAGCTCACCGTCGGTCAGCACCGGGACCTGCCCGAGCGGATTGAGCGCCAGGAATTCGGGGCGTCGATGCTCGCCGACGACCAGGTTCACCATCTGCTCGCGGTAGTCGAGCCCCAGCAGGGAGAGGAACAGCCGCACGCGGTGCGTGTTACCGGACAGGGGAAAGCCATGAAGGATGCGCGTCATGAAGCCTCCTGGAGAGGACTGAGCTGGGGTTGCACGTCGCGCGGCGATGGCGACGCGGGCCACTGTGGAGTCGTCGCGTGGGCGCGGCAACCACCTCGGAGGTAGTTGTCGCCATCACCGCATCAGCCCCACACTCCCCGCGTCCGCCATCTCGTCTTCCTCACGGAGGGGTCACTCATGGCTTCACGTCCGCAAGCGCTGCCGGAGCTGAACCCAGGCTCGTCCTTCGCCGAGCAGCTCAAGCGCTGGCGACAGCTGCGCAGGCTCTCGCAGATGGAGCTGTCCCTGCAGGCGAACGTCTCGCAGAAGCACGTCAGCTACCTCGAGCTGGGGCGGGCGAGGCCCAGCCGCGCCATGGTCCTGCTGCTAGCGCACGTGCTCGATCTCCCCCTGCACGAGCACAACGTGTTCCTGGAAGCCGCTGGCTTCACCGGAGCCTTCAGCCGGAGCACCCTGGATGACCCCTCGATGCGGCCGGTGGTCGAGGCCGTCGATGTCATGCTCACCCACCTCGAGCCGAATCCGGCGCTCGTGGTCGACGGCGCCTGGGACATCGTCCGGCTCAACGCAGGCATGTCGCGGCTCACGGCGGCGCTGGCATTCGACCCGGCGCCACTGCAGCGCGCCGTGGGCATGGCGAGGGCGCGAAACATGATGCGCCAGCTGTTCCACCCTGCCGGCCTGCGCGGGCGCATCATCAACTGGACGGAGGTCGCGCCGCTGATGCTCGTGCATCTGCGCCGCCAGCATCAGAGTCGGCCGAGCGAGGCCCTCGCGGACCTCTACACCGAACTGCGGGGGTATCCCGGCGTATCCGCCCTGCCAGTTCCGTCATCGGCATCCACCGGCCTGCCGCCCATCACGCCCATCGAGTACGCGCATGGGACGTTCCGGATACGGCTGTTGTCGATGTGCTCGACCCTTGGCAATGCGCAGGACATCACCACCGACCATCTGCGCATCGAGTCCTTCTTTCCCGCCGACGACGACGCGCGGCGGCGCTTGAATGAGCTCAAGGCGGCAGGACGGAGACGGTAGGGTCTTCGGGCAAGACCTCAGCGCGCCCAGCAGGCCGCGCGCCGCCAATCCTGCCCACGGCACCGCGTGGAGAGAGACTTCGCCCTTCGCCTCCTGGCGGAGTCCCGGCGATGAGGTCACCTCAAGGCCACGTGGCGTGGACCCATTGCGCGAAGGTCCGCGGCGAGAGGCCGAGGGCCCGCGCTTCGTCGGGGCGGGCCGGACTCGGATTTTCGTTCAGGTAGCGCTGCGAGTGGACGAACGCGGGGAGGAGGCCCTGTGCGAGTGCCTCTTCCGGAGTCAGGTCGGGCGCCTCGACCTTCGTCTTCCAGGCCTCCGAAAGGACCGCTGATATCTCGCGGAGCGAGCGGACATCACCGGCGAGTTCGAGGTTGCGGCCATCGAAGCGCTCCGGCTCGGCGATGATTCGCGCGACCGCCTTGCCGATATCGTCGACGGCGATGAGCGACAGCCGGGTGTCGGGTTTGAGGACGGTCAGCAGCCGATTCTCCACCCAGTTCGCGAAGAGGAATGACGGGCGCACGAAGTTCTCCATGAACATGGACGGCCGCAGCACGGTCCAGTGCGGGAAGCCGGCGTCCTTCACGAGCTCGTCGAGATACGCCTTGCTCTCCCAGTAATGCTCCAGCGTCTTCCAGCGCCCCTCCTTCCAACCGGGGACGCCGCGATGATGGTCGCCAGCGCCGGAGACCGATGTGTGGACGAACTGCGGGACGCGCTCGGCGAGCGCCGCCTCGACGAGGTTCCGCCCATGCCTCGTCTCGGAGTCGCCTCCGAGGTCCTTGAGGTCGGGCGTCTGCACCGAGAAGACCGCGTCGACGCCACGGCAGGCCGCGCGCAGCGAAGGCGGGTCATCAAGATTCCCCGAGGCAATCTCGACGCCGTGCTCCCGGAGCCCCGCCACTGCCGGCGCCTCCAGGTTTCGGACCAGCGCCCGCACCGCGACGCCGTCGGCGCGCAGTGCGCGTGCGGCCGCTCCGCCCTGTCTGCCCGTGGCACCCGTCACCAGAACCGTCTTCATGGTCCACCTCATCGCAACGCGGCCGGCGCTTTATTGCAACCAGTTCGTTGCTTTAACGAAGGTAACGGCCCCGGGGGACAAAGCAACTTGTTCGTTGCTTTCGTGCTAGAACGTTCGGGATGGCTTCGAAACAGCAACGGGGCGAGCCGCTGGTCGCGAAGATTCTTGAGGCGACCCTCGAAGAGGTCGCGCGGGTCGGCTACGAGAACCTGTCAATCGAGGCGGTCGCCGAGCGCGCCGCCGTCAACAAGACGACAATCTATCGCCGCTGGGAAACACCGGAGGCGCTGGTGCTCGCCGCGTTCGAACGGGTGTCCGACCAGGACAGCTTCCCCAACACCGGCTCGCTCCGGGGCGATCTCCTCGACTACCTGCGCCGCTATCGCGCGGTCTGCCGCTCCCCCGTGGTGCTGTCGCTGATGCGCATGCTCTTCGCTGGCAGTGGCGGCAAGGGAGAGCTCTGCAAGGTCATCCAAGAGCGAATCGAACGCTCCGAATGCAACGCGCTCGTGATGTTCGAGCGGGCGGTGGCGCGCGGCGAGCTCCCGAAGGACACCGACATGCCGCTCGTTCGTGACCTCCTGCTCGGCAGCGCCCGGAATCTGATTTTGTTCCGCCATGACACCTGCACCGACGAGACGCTCGAGCGCGTCGTCGACGTGATGCTGCTCGGCGCCGCCGAAGGCGGTCGGCGAAAGAAGTCGGCGCGACGCTGAGGCACCCCACGAAGCGCATTCGTCCCATGCGTTGCACGCGGACTGGGACGACCCGCGAACAGGTATGAATCATGGGGGCGTCATCAGGTTGCGTTGAAACCACTCCCGGAGGGCGACGACGTCGGCACGGGAACTCAGGCCTGGCGCGCAGGCGAAGTGATAGGTCTCGCCGCGAAGAACCTCGACGAACGGCTGGCTCAGCAGTCCCGCGGACAAGGCGTCGGCCACCAAGACCCGGCTGACGATGGCAACCCCCTGCCCCGCGAGCGCGGCCTGAACCGCATGCAGGCCGTCCGTGAACCGGATGCCTGCCTCGGTATCCACCCCTGTGACTCCGGCCTCGGCACACCAGCGGGCCCACGTCGGCGGAGGTCTGGGCACACGCTGCCCGTCGATGTGGATGAGCTTCGCGCGGCGCAGGTCGCTGGCGCGCGTGAGTTTGAGTCTCGGGCTGCACACGGGGGCGAAGGTGTCGCGCTTCAGCACCGTGGCCTCGGCCCCCGGAAACGGGCCCCTGCCATAGCGGATGGCCACATCGACTTCGCCCGCTTTCAGCACCACGGGCGCGTTTCCGGCATGCAGCCGGAACTCGATGTCCGGCAAGAGGCGGCGGACCTCATCCAGACGCGGCACCAGCCACTGGCTCAAGAACCCCGTGGTGGCGGAGAGTGTCAGCGTCACGGGAGTCGGGCCCTTGCGCAGGCGTGAGACAACCCGGCTGATGTCCGCGAAACCCGCCGCGGCCGCCTCGTACAGCTCCGCGCCCGCCGACGTCAGGGACACGGACCGTGGCGTCCGGTCGAGCACACGCACGCCCAGGTAGGCTTCGAGCTGCCGGACCTGGTGGCTGATGGCCGTGGGCGTCACGAAGAGCTCCGCGGCGGCGGCCTTGAAGCTGGAATGTCGGGCGGCGGCGTCGAAGGCGCGCAGCGCGTTCAAGGGAGGAAGCTCGTACGGAGGCATGCTGAATCCAGCTCATCTTCAAGGTGAGAACTTCGCTTTTGCGGCGGCACCCGTGCCTCATTAGGTTTCCGTCAGGTCCGAGCAAGGTGAATGTAGCTCATCTACGACCGAGGAGAAGACGAATGGCAGAGCTGGCATCAGGGCTGATCGATGTGTTCGCGGATGCTCCGCTGAGCGGCAACCCTCTCGCGGTCGTCGAAGGCGCGGACGCGTTGCCCGACGACACGCTTCGGCGCATCGCAGGCGAGTTCAATCAGGCGGAGACGACCTTTCTCCTGAAGAGCACGCGCGCCGATTGGAAGTTGCGCTCGTTCACCGCGAATGGCTCGGAGATATTCGGAGCGGGGCACAATGCGCTCGGGGCCTGGCTGTGGCTCGCCGAGCACGGAGCCCTCGGTTCGTTGGATGCGCCGAAGACCTTCCAACAGGAAATCGGTACAGACGTGTTGCCCATCACGCTCGAGGCACGTGCGGGCCGCATCCATGGACGGATGAAGCAGTCCCCATTGAAGCTCTCTTCGTCACTCGATGACGTCGGCCCCCTGGCCGAGGCGCTTGCCGTGCCTGTCGCGGATGTTCTGACGCACCCGGCGCCCCGCGTCGCCAGCACCGGTGCAGGTCATCTCCTGGTTCGCGTTCGAGACGCGCTGACTGTTGATCGCGCTCGCCCCATGAGTGACAAGTTGCTCTCGGTGCTGGCGGCGGCGGGGGCCGAGGGCTGCTATGTCTACGCGTTCGACCCGGCCGCCCCACGGACGGCCTATGCGCGCTTCTTCAACCCCACGGTCGGTCTCTGGGAAGACGCGGCGACAGGCACGGCCGCCGGGCCGCTGTGCGCCTACCTGGGTTCGGAGGACCTGCTCGCGGAGGACAAGACCCTCGTCGTCGAGCAGGGTGTTCACATGGGCCGGCGCAGTTTGTTGCATGTGCGCCTGACGCCGGAGCCCGAGCTCTCCGGCTCTGGAGTCGTGGTGCTTCGTGGATTGCTCACGGTGACGTGACACTCACTCGACGCCCACGTGCTTCTTGTCCTGGGCGCGAGTCACGAACCCGGGCGCAGCATGGCTTCGGCGAGCCTCCAGACGCTGGCCGCCAGCTCGGCGTCGTACGCAATCGCTGTGGGCTGATATTTCTTCGGACTCTTGAGCGCGGCACCTCGCGCGCGCCGGACGTCCTCATCGAGCAGGAAGCGAAGGCCGTTTTCAGCCGAGCGCTCCGGCGTCGTCGCGATGAGTGCGTACAGCGCGCGGGCCCACCACGGCTGCTCGCGAATCGAGTCGGTCGTCGTAGGACCCACGCATGAAATCGCGATGCTGATGGGCAGGTCTTTCCACCTTCGCGCGGCCTCCTGAACGTGCAGGAAGCCGAGCACCTGCGACGACATGAGCGAAGCCGTGAGCGTCCACTTGCGACGCTCGAATTGAAGGTCGCCCACATCCGGCACGAGCCGCGCGGGAGGGCTGGCGCCGATGTGAAGAATCCGTCCATCTCCGGACGCCGCGAGCGCATCGACGAGCTTCAGGTTGAGCCCGGCCCGCGCGAGGTATTGCAGGCCGAAGGCGTGTTCATAGCCGTCGGCCGTCGACTGACGCGTCCGCGCCCGCAGGTCCACGCTCATCGCCGAGTGGATGAGGCCATCGAACGTCCTGCGCCAGGCCAGGATGTCGCGAGCAGCGGCTCCGATGCCCGCGACCGACGAGAGGTCTGCCCGTGCCCACCGCGCGTCACCGGCTCCGGCGTCACGCAGCAGCTTCGCCGTGGCTTCGCCCCGTGTGGCATCTCGGCCCAACACGAGCACGTCCGCGTGTCGCCGCGCCATCGCGAGCGCGGTGGCTCGACCAATGCCACTCGTCCCACCGGCGAAGACGAAGGCCTTTCCTCTAACGTCTCTCGACATCAGCACCTCGTGGAGTTCAAGTTCGGGTGCCATGGTCTCGGACGACCTGCTACGAAGCGTCTCGAATGGTTGATGGAACGTCCGACGATGCGCTGACGTCGCTTCTCTCCACCGTGAGGCTTCGCGCGAGCGTCTTCGGTGCGAGCGAGCTCGCGGCGCCCTGGGGAGTCAGCACCGAGGGTCTCGGAGCCTACGTCTGTTACGTCATTCCCGAAGGCAGCGCGGTCCTCGCCGTGCGCGGGACTCGCCGTGCCCTCCCCCTCCTGGCGGGCGGTGTCGCGTTGGTCCGCGCGGGCATGGCGCACGAGCTCAAGGACTCGCTCAAGACGCGCGCCGAGCCCTTCGAGCGGCTTCGCGCCAGGTCCAAGAGCGCGACCTCTTTCTTCCGCGGCGGCGGCACCGGCGCGCGAACCCAGGTCATCTGTGGGACCCTCGAGGTCGACGAGATTGACCGCGCGCTCTTCGACACCGCGCTGCCACCAGTCGTGAGCTTGAAACACGAAGAGCTCTCGGGGGCGACGCGGCATCTGGTCGCCGCGCTCACGTCCGAGGCCATCGACCGGAAGCCCGGGGCATCACTCGTCCTGACGCGGCTGGCGGAGCTCCTCTTCGTGCAGGTCGTTCGCGCGTGCATCGGTCTCGATGTTCGGACCGCCAGTTGGCTGCGAGGAGTCGGACACCCGGCAATCACGAAGGCGCTGGCTGCGATTCATCGCGCGCCAGGAGAAGCATGGACGCTCGAACGTCTCGCGGAGGAGGCGATGATGTCGCGGTCGACCTTCGCGGAGACCTTCCACGACATCGTGGGGGAGACGCCGTTCGCGTACCTCACGTCGTGGCGCATGCGAGCCGCCGCACAGCTCCTCGCGTCGTCTGACCAGAGCCTCAAGGTGATTGCCAGCACCGTTGGCTATGCATCTGACGAGGCCTTCTCGCGAGCCTTCCGAGCGTGGGCCGGTATGCCTCCCGGCGCATACAGGGGGCGGTCGCCAAGGCGTGCGGACACGTAGCCGTCCCGCCTCCAACACCTGTGCAGCCGGCTGCCCATCTCGTGCTCCCCTCCTCGGCCCCCAGCACTCGAACGGGCATCCCACAACGACCTTGGCGCGCACCGCTATCGCCTGTTGATGAGGTAGCGGAGGACAGAGCCAAGGCCGGAGAAACGAAATGAGGGGTCGATGTATTTTTCGATGACGTAGAAGGCGAAGTAGTAGGCGCGGCAGAAGGCCCAGATGGCGAGGCTGAGCAGGAGCAGGACACGCCACTCGGGCAACTGCAGAAGGACGAGCGCCGACGACATCAGGCCGATGACGACGAAGAGGATCGCCTTGACCCACATCCATCGGTGCGATTGCAGGTCGCGCATGCGCGAAACCTATACCGCCGCTGAGACCTTCGACAGCGCAGGGGGCCGCGGGGCGCCGGGCCTCGCCTCCACGTCAGCGCTCCTCGCCTATCTTCGGCATCCCCCGACACAGAAATTCCTCGTCGTCCTTGATGTACGCCAGCAGGAATTCCTCCAGGCTCCCTAACGGGAACCGAGGATCATTGCCGCTCTTGGTGCCCAGGACGAGAGACACGTATCCCTTCCATGGCCCTGACACCCACAGCGCGTACCACCACGACTGCTGAAAGTAGTCGACGAAGATGACAGACGCCTCCGTGGCGTTGCAGCCGTACCCTGCGTCTCGGAGAACATCGGCGGTCGCGCGAAGCTCCCCCGGCAACCAGAAACGAAACCCCTGGGCATCCTCATCCGTTGGAAGCCCGGCGATGCGGAGGAACGCCTCGTATTCTTCTGGAAGTACGCCAGGAAGCGACCGCCACGCGTCCACGAGTTCCTTCATCGCGACCGGCTGGACGTTGAGGTGCCGCTCCAGCCAGTGCTGCCGAACCTGCGTCGCGATATTCGTTATTGCAGTCATGGCGCGGCGATCCAATCCATCAAGCACTTCAACAACCCCGGTGCTGCAAGCGCAGGTTTTCGACGGTAGCACGGGTCAATTTCGCTGCGTGTCCTGGACGAACCGCGAGGCGCGGTGGAGCAACAGGCGCGTGCTACCTTCGGTGGATGGCAAACCACCTCGCCTGCATCGGAATCCACGCCAACGACAAGGCGGCCTTCGGGCGCGTCCTGGACTCCCTGCTGGAGCACACCACGGTCGCGGGCACGACACGCGACCACGAGTTGAAGGTGTGGTCCGACACTTCGGGCGCGAGCTACAGCTTCGTCTTCAACCACGCGCACAAGGTGCAGTGCGCCATCCCGGGCTTCCGGGCGGAGTCGCGCCTGCGGGTCCGCGCCACCGACTTCGCCCTCCACGAGAGCTGCCGCCTCTGCGACCCGCTGAAGGCAGAGATGGTCGACTCCGAAGGCCACGTCCTCTACCCGTTCGCCACGCAGCTCGATGACCTCGCGCTGGTGCGCGAGCGCATCCGGCCCGGCATGGTGCTGGAACTTGCGCCGTGCGCCTTCGCGGAGTCGCTGCAGGCCTGGCCGGACGAGGCGGCCTACCTGACCTCGCGCAAGCCGGGGAAGGCGCTGCGGGGCTCGAAGCTCTTCATCCCCAATCCTGCCTCGCTCCTGTCGAAGAGCAGCACTCCTCCCCCGGTCGAGCCCCGGGCCTACTTCGCCGGGCAGGTGGAGGCCGCGGACGTGCGCACCAACGGCGTCACCGGCCACCAGTTCCAGCACGCCCTCGTGCGGACCTATGGAGGCACCTATGACGTCCTCGCGGCGGCAGACGAGGCGACGCCCCAGCTACGGCCCGGCAACATCGTGAGGGGGACCTTCTGGCTGGTGGCGAGCGTGACGGCGGGGCTGGGCTGAGCCCGACCGCGAGAGTGGCCATGAGCTTGCGCGAGAAGCGCACCCATGTGCCTCCCAAACCCGGTCGCCGCATCGCGAGCGCGTCACTGCCATGAGCGCCAGCGCGTCGCGGCCAGTGAACGAGCCGTGAACTCCGAGGCGACAACAGCCCTGACGGAGGGGCATCCCAGTGGGCCCGTGAAGGCGGCGAGCAGCCGACAAGGCGAGCCGTCCGTTCAAGGAGCTTCTGGAGCGACTGCCTCCCGGAGAAAACGCCGCGCGCCTGCGAAATAGCTCTCGCCCAGAGTTCGTTGTGCCTGAGGGTGAGCAGCCAGTTACAAGTGCGATGACCTGCTCGCCCCCGCGCGCATGCACGGCCGCATGAGCCGTCTTCCCCCCTGGGAGTTGAACGAATGAGCCGCCTGGCATCCCCCTCCACTCAGCCTCGTGCGACGACGTGCCGGGCTGGCGCACGCACATGGCGCACGCGGATTCTCTCGCTCGCGGTGATGGGGACCACCGCCAGCCTTGCCGCCTGCGCCGCGCCGTCCGCGCTCGCCGTGTCTCCATCCGGGGTGCCCGCGTTCAGCGAAGACATGCTGTCGCCCGAGTTCTGGATCCGCCGCGCGCCATCTCCCGACGAGGTGCTGCTCGATGCCAACCAGGTGGCGGCCAAGCGCATGCGCGCCTTCGGTCCGGATGGCGGCCTGATCGACCTGAAGCGCATCCCGGCCACGCTGACGCGGGCGCAGGTCGCCGGCTGGGTCAAGGATGCGCAGCAGACACCCATCCAGGCAGTCATCGACGAACAGGGCCGACCGGTGACGGAGGCGATGCTCGAAGAGCCGCGCCAGAACACCGCGACCGAACACATCCCCGAAGCCTCCACCGCGCGCTACGGCCTCAGCGTGCGGCGCACGACCCTGCGGTCACTGCCGTCCGACCAGAAGTTCTTCGCGGCGGAGAACCTGCGCGACTACGAAAGCCTGCAGGCCGGCATCCTGTTCCCTGGCGAGCCGGTCATCATCGCGCACCACAGCGCGGACCAACAATGGCTGCTCGTCATGACGACCCAGGGTCCCGCATGGGTCCGGCGCGCCGATGTCGCGGAAGGCTCGGCGGACGCGGTGTTCTCGTACGTGGCGAAAGCGCCCGGGCGCGTCGTCACGGGCGACCAGGTGCGCACAGTCTCCACGCCGGAAGCACCCGGAGTGTCCGAGCTCGAGCTCGACATGGGGGTCGCGCTGCCACGGGCCGACGTGGCACCCGGTGAGCCCGTCAACGGCGCCAGCAGCTATGCATCGTGGCCGGTGCTGCTGCCGGTGCGCGAGCAGGACGGCACACTGGCGTTCCAGAGCGCGCTGCTGCGCCGTACCGCCGACACCGCGCCGGGCTATCTGCCAATGACACGCGCCAACATCCTCCGCCAGGCGTTCAAGTTCCTCGGCGAGCGCTACGGCTGGGGGCACCAGTTCAATGCACGCGACTGCAGCGGACTGACCAGCGAGGTGTACCGCAGCCTGGGGCTGTTCCTGCCGCCCAACTCCGGGATGCAGGGCAAGAGCGAGGCGCTGAATCACCGCCTCTTCACTGCGCAGGACTCGCACGCCGAGCGGCTGCGCGCGCTGGCCCAAGCGCAGGTGGGTGACCTCATCGTCGTTCCCGGTCACGTCTTGATGATCATCGGCCACGTGGATGGCGAGCCCTACGTCATCCAGGATGTCCCGTTCGCCGTGTTCAAGGACCCGGCCACGCAGCAGCTCCGCAAGACGAAGCTGAACCAGGTATCGGTCACGCCTCTGCTGCCGCTGTATGCCGACGACACGACCCTGTACGTGGACGCGATGACGAGCCTCGTACACGTCACGCGGCCATAGGCCCGGCCGCGGGCGATGAATTCCATGCTCGCGTGGGCCGCCTCCGCTTGACTCTCCCCCAAGGGGAGACCGCCACCCTCCGCTCCATGTCACCCGGAAACAGGTCTCGGAGGATGGTCATGGTAGGAGTTCTTGGAACACTCGTCCTGCTGGTCGCGGCGGCAGCGGGCACCTGGTGGTGGATGGGGCGAGCGCTCTTCCAACCAGGCACCGTGGAGCAGTTGCTGGCCGCGCGGGGCGAAACGCTGGACGTTCCCCCAGGACAACGTGCGGATGGGCCGTCCTGGCAGGTGTCGCCGGACGTGAGGCTCCACCACGTGGCCGTGGGTGATGGGCGGGACGTCGTCGTCGTGCATGGCGGCCCTGGACTCCCGCCAGCGGAACCCTGGCGCGGGGCGACCATGACGGGTGACGCCCTGCGCTGGCACTTCTATGACCAGCGAGGCTGCGGCGCCTCGTCGCGGCCCTTCACCCACGCGCCCCCTGGCGGCACGTGGCAGGCCATGCAGGCGGTGGAGCTGCGACTGGGACTCGCCGCGCAGCTCGCGGACCTCGAGCGCATCCGGCGACTGCTGGGCAAGGAGCGCCTCACGCTCGTGGGACACTCCTTCGGGGCCCTGGTGGCCGCGCTCTACGCCGCGGAGTGGCCGGAGCGGGTCGAGGCCCTCGTGCTGGTGGCACCCGCCCCGTTGGTGACGATGCCCGCGGGTGATGGCGACCTGTTCACCCAGGTGAGGGCCCGGTTGGACGCAACGGGCCAACGCGAGCTGGCGGCGTGGCTGAAGCACACCTTCGACTTCCCTGCCCGCCTGAAGGACGACGAGGCCCGACTCGCCGAGCACTTCGCCGCCTTCGGCCCCCTGTACGTCCAGGCCACGCGGCACGCCCGCCCCGACGCGAAGCTTCCAGGCGCCGGCACCGCGGGAGGCTTTCTCTCGCTGGGGCTCTACCTGAGCCTGGGCCGGCATCACGACTGGACGGAATGGTTGCGCCGGGTGCGCGCGCCCACGCTCGTCATCCATGGCGCCCAGGACCTCCAGCCGCGCTCGGCCACGGAGCGTGTGGTAGAGGCGATTCCCCACGCGCGACTGGTGGAGCTGGCGGACAGCGGGCACTTCCCTTTCGAGGAGCAACCCGAGTCCTTCGCGGCCACTGTGCGCGCCTTCCTCTTGGAGGAGGAGCGGTGAGCGGACTGCTGTATTCCATTGGCGAGACTTCGCGCATCACCGGGCTGACCGTGAAGGCCCTGCGCTTCTACCAGGAGAAGGGACTGCTCGAACCCTCGCGCGTGGACCCCTCCTCTGGCTATCGCTACTACACCGAGCGCGACATCGCCCTGGCCCACACGCTGCGCGCGCTGCGCGACCTGAAACTGTCCCTGGAAGAGATTCAGGGAGTGCTCACGGAGGTGGCGACGGGCGCCTCGCTCGCGGAGCAACTGGGGCGCGCGCGCGCCCGGCTCGCCGACGAGGCCGCCAGCGCGCACCGCTCCGTGCTCGCGCTGGACACCCTGCTGCGAAACCAGGCCCAGGCGGAGGCGTACCTGCGCGCACCGCCGCCACTCCTCGAGCGCTGGCTCCCTCCGGCCCGCGTCGCCGTGCACCGGGCCCGGGGACGGTACTCCGACGCGTCGGTGGCCTTCCCCAGGCTGTTCGCCGCGTGCGGCCCCCACGTGGCCGGTGCGCCCTTCTGCCTCCTTCACGAGGCGGAGTACCGCGAGGAGGACGCGGACGTGTCCTGGTGTGTCCCCCTGGCACCGGGAGCCACTCCGCGAGGTGTCACCATCGAGGAGGTGCCCGAGGTCCAGGCAGTCACGCTCGTCCACTCAGGGGCGCCCCAGTCCGTGGGCCCATCCTGGGCTCGCCTCTTCGCATCCCTTCACTCGAAGGAGCGCACCCCAGCCCTTCCCCTGCGCGAGACGTTCCTGCGCGTGGACACACAGGAGAGCGCCTCCTGGTTGACCGAGCTCGCGCTGCCGTGGGAGGGGAACGGGCTTCGAAGCAAGACCTGAGTCAGCCCCTCCCGATGGATGGGCTGAGCCAGTGCCTTCCTTGGAGCCACTGGAGAAGCGTGTACGCGCCAGGCTGTGCAGCCGCGTTCACATCGACCTCTGGATTGTGCAAGGAATTGCACAGCCCTGACATGGGCGCCGTCGAGGATGGGGAGACTGGGACAGGGCCAGCTTCTTGCTGGGCGACCGGGCATGAATACCCTCAGGCATCTGTCGACCTGGTCGTCGTTCGTGGCGCTCGGATGGGTCCTCCTCGCGCCAGGAGTCGGCCGTGCATCGGAAGCCGAAGCGTCGCCCGGTGAGATGGCGTCAAGCCCACAGCCTCTCAGCCCGGCCCCGCTGGTGGATGCGCCTCGGGAGGAGAGTGGTGGACGGTATGTGGGGCGCATCGCGGCCGAGGTGGGACTCATGGCCGCGACCTCGATGGCGGCGGCGATCCCCGGAATGATCATCGGCGCGACGAGCTTGCGGGAGGATCCACCGTCCCGCTTCGACTTCCTGAACCTCGATGGAGCAGGGCGTGGGTTTCTCGTGGGGGCCGCGATAGGTGCTCCGCTGGGCGTCTGGTTGGGTGGGCGGGCCACCCGGGGCCGAGGGACCTTCGGGGGCGTATTGCTGGGGGCTGGAACCGGGGGCGGCCTTGGGCTGCTGGCCTCGACGCTGGTTCCGAAGAAGCACGAGGATATCGCGCCGCTACTCTTCCCGGCATTCGCCATGGCCGGCTCACTCATCGGCTACGAGGTGTCCCACGCCTCGAACATGGCGCCTTCGGCCCCCGCCGCCGAGGTGAGCCTCCTGCCGGTGCTCGCCCTCGACGCGAAGGGGAGCATGCTGGGCCTGTCGGGACGGTTCTGACGACCCCGACGCAGGTGCTCGGGGCCACCGGGCGCGAGGAGCAGGCAGACGCGCTGGCGGACTGGCTGCGAATACACCTCAAGGTGGATGCGACCGCGCCGGAAGCGCTGCGCTCCGCCTGACTCACGACGCACGAGACACCGAACCCGAAGTGGCACCGCGTGGGAGCAGCAGGCCTACGTCAAAGCCTCCAACACGGGGGTCAACGACAACTTTGGCCTGCGCCTGGCGCTCTCGGCGGATGGCTACCTGCTGGGTGTGGGTGTCCCCTACGAGGACAGCAAGGCGAAGGGCATCAACGGCAACCAGGCGGACAACAGCAGCGAGGACAGCGGCGCCGTCTACCTCTTCAAGCTCTGAGCCGCCCTCGCGCGGGCCTGCATCGAAGCCGCGCCAAGCCCGCGTTTTCACTGGGGCCGGGGAGGAATCATCGGTCGACCGATGATTCCGGTCCCTCCGCGTCGTTTGGGTGTGGATGATAGAGACCACACCCTCCCCGCCCCCGATGACCGCCTTCGACGCGCTCGTGCGACCGCACCGCCGCGCGCTGCATCTCCACTGCTACCGCATGGTCGGCTCGTTCGCGGAGGCCGACGACCTGGTGCAGGAAACGCTGCTGCGCGCGTGGAATGCGCGCGATGCGTTCGACGCGAGCGGCGGTGAAGCCGGGATGCGGCGCTGGCTGTACCGCATCGCCACGAACGCCTGCCTCGACCACCTGCGAAGCTCTTCGCGGCAGGCGGCCTCCGCGCGCTCGTTCGCCGAGATTCCCTGGCTGCAGCCCTACCCGGACGTCCTGCTTGAAGAGGAGGCCGTCACGCGCGAGTCCATCGCCCTGGGCTACCTGGCCGTCATCCAGCGACTGCCGCCGAGGCAGCGGGCGGCCTTCGTGTTGTGCGAGCTCCTGGACTGGTCCGCGGCCGAGACGGCTTCCCTGCTGGAGACCTCGGTCGCGGCGGTCAACAGCAGCCTCCAGCGTGCCCGCGCCACGCTCTCCCGCCACGAGCCCCTCGCACGCGGCGACGCGGTGAGCGCCGACGAGCGCGCGCTGCTGGAGGCGTTCATCTCGGCGCACCAGAGCGGCGACTGCAAGGCGTCCATCGCGCTGCTCACGCGCGAC
Source organism: Myxococcus sp. CA051A (assembly GCF_013336705.1). Classification (NCBI taxonomy): domain Bacteria; kingdom Pseudomonadati; phylum Myxococcota; class Myxococcia; order Myxococcales; family Myxococcaceae; genus Myxococcus; species Myxococcus sp. CA051A. Next base: position 100,173 of record NZ_JABUMS010000022.1, read on the forward strand.
GTGCGGGTGACCATGCCCCCACTGCCCGCGTGTTTCGAGGGCGTGGACCAGGTGCTCCCGCTCATGGAGCGCGCGAATGCCATGGGAGAGTGGCGACTGGTGCCGGCGTGGGCCAACCGCATGCCCGCGGCCATGAGCTACCTGCGACGACCGGGAGACCCCGAGCTGCGCGCCTTCAAGCTCGACGTGCTGCATGTACGCGACGGCCGCATCCACGAGATTACGACGTTCGAACCCAGGCTGAGGGCCGCCTTCGGTCTGCCGGAGGTGCTCGGGTGAGAACGCTCCTTGTCGCGCTGTCCCTCCTCGCCGTCTCCTGCTCCTCCATTCCCTCCTCCCGAGGCGCTTCCCCCATGACGTCCCCCACCCTTCCGACGAAGACCGGCCATGCCCAGGTGAATGGCCTGCGCCTCTATTACGAGGTGCGCGGCGCCCTCGCTGACGGAGCCATGCCGCTCGTGTTGTTGCACGGAGGGCTCCACAACACCCTGATGGACGCGCCGGTCGCGACGCGCCTCGCGCAGGGACGCCAGCTCATCTCGGTCGACCTCCAGGGCCACGGCAGGACCGCCGACATCGACCGACCCCTGCGCTACGAGCAGTTGGCGGACGACCTCGCGGCCCTGCTCGACGAGCTGCGCGTGCCGCAGGCGGATGTACTGGGCTACTCGCTCGGCGGGGGCGTCGGCCTGCGCCTCGCCATCCAGCATCCGTCGCGGGTGCGCAAGCTCGTCGTGGTGAGCTCGCCGTTCAGCAGTACCGGCTGGTACCCGGAGGTGGCCACGGCGTTCCAGCACCTGACGGGCGCGCTCGCCGACATGATGAAGCCCGCGCCGGTGTACCAGACCTACGCCGCCATCGCGCCTGATGCGACGGGCTTCGCGCGCCTCATCGACAAGACCGGCGAGCTCCAGCGCCGGCCCTACGACTGGTCCGTGGAGGTGTCGAAGCTCGCCATGCCCGTGCTCCTCGTGTTCGCGGACGCGGACTCCATGCCGCCCTCGTACATCGCGCGGTTCTACGAGCTGCTCGGCGGAGGCCAGCGCGACGGTGGCCTCGACGGCAGCGGTCGCCCCAAGTCGAGCCTCGCCATCCTGCCCGGCCACACGCACTACGACCTGTTCGAGTCCCCCGCGATGATTACAACCGTCGAGCCCTTCCTCGGGCCCTGACCTGCCGCGCGAAGCCGGACCTTCCGCGTCAGGCGCCCCCAATCCGGTCACTGCGTGATACGCGCGTCAATGCCTGTCCACAGCCCTTCCCACGTCCGGCAAGGAGCCCTCTGAAGTGCGACAGACGCCGCTGCATTCCTTCCGCAACGGTCGACCTGGGGGTCGTTGCTCAGGATGATGGATGTCTGGGACAGCGCGCCAACGGTGGTGAGCTCCCGGGCCTGTTGATTGAAGAGGAACGAATCGGGAGCGCCAGGATGCCTGCGCCAGGAGGGCGGCGTCAGGCCCTGGTTCAAGTGCCTGGGGCCGGTCCACCGAGACGAACTCCACGCATGGCTCGCACCGAGCGCGTAAGGCTCTCAATGGATACCGAGTGGCCGCGCTCCGCCAACAGCTCGACGAGCACCGCCATCGACGCGTCATCGCCGAGCGCCATGAGCGCCTGGCTGCGCGAATCACTCGCCAGCCACGTGAGCGCCGCGCGTGGTGCCAGGCCCTTGCCCTGACGCAGCCGGTCCTCGACCTCGGGCTTCAGCGCGGAGTGCCCTGCGTTCGCGAGGGACATCACGCGGTCATAGTCGACAGAGCCGTCCGCATCGAACACGGTGGGCTCGAACACTTCATCGAACGTCGCGTGGTCGTGGATGTCGGGGGTGAACTCGGTCCAACCGCGCGCCCCACACACCACCGTGCGTCGGCACCGGTCCGCGTCGACGCACGTGGTGCCATCCAGCAACACGAGTGCGGCTTCACACGAGCGCGCCACCAATACCGCGCCGCCGTCGCCCCACGCTCCACTCACGATGCCGAGCCCGCCGCCGACAATCAGGTCGCCCTTTATCTCGACGCGTGCGCTCGCGGCGAAGCGCACGTTTCTCGCTCGCACGTCGCCGGTCACGACCAGTGCGCTCGACAGGTAGTCGTTGGTCCTGCACACGAGGTCACCACTCGTCTCGAGGTCTCCATCGATGACGACGGCCCATGGGCCGCGCCCGCTCTTGATGGTGTCCTCGCAACGCACGCTGCCATTGACGATGCGTGGCACGACGATGCCATTGGTCTCCGGGTCGTTGAACTCCTCGGTCTCCAGGAACGAGGTGAGCCAATCCGCTCCGGCAAACCGCCTGGCGACTTCCGCGAACGTTGTCACTTCACCGAGTTCATCGAGCCGAGTCATGGGCCTGTTCAGAACTCGGCGACGACGTTGATGACCTTGCCGTCCTGCGCCATCACTCGAAGGCGGCTGAATCCCCAGACCTGGCTTGTCTGAACCGCCTTCACATGCAGCACGCCGTCCTGCTTGCTTCCCGAGAGAGCAATCTGCATTTCGGCGACTGCGTTATCGTCACGAGCCTGGGTCGTGCCCGAGAAGAAGAAGCTGCCACTCACGGGCGCGCCGAGTGTCTGGATGACCTGCTGATGGTTCACGACCCGCGCGAGCGCCTCCTCATGGGGAAACTGACCCCGGAACCACATGCCGCCGCAGCCGCAGCACATCAACGGAAGTCCCACCAGCGCTCCAAGCACCCACTTCAGCGTCGGCGACATTCCTGGCTCCCGGCCCTTCTGGGCCTGACGACGTGACGGGGAGCACTCTAAGCGTGCGCTGCCTATACCGATAGAAACGAACGGGAACCCCGGCGCGCAAGCCGTCCGAGGAGGAGCACGAGCGCGAAGGCAAACGGCGCCGAGGCGCCCGCCCCTGGATGCGCCTCACAGCCACATCCGGACGTCCCTGGCCTCTCATTCCCGGTTCCAGGGTCGACGGGAGGCGGCGACACGCCCCTCCTGGAGGAACTCCAGAGTCCACGCCATTGGACGCCACCGCGACATTCCGTTCGTGGAGGCCCGGACCTCATAGGTCGAATGGCCCCCGCTCCACTGCTCGCCCTCGGGGCGGTAGGCGAAGTGGACCTGCCTCATGACGGAGGCCACGTCGAAGGGCGCGCTGACCGCCGTGCTCGTGGGCGCGGCGACGGACTCGGCGGGAGGTCGTGAGCGGCAGCCCATCCAGGCGAGGAGCGCGACACCCAGACAGAGGCGCAGGGCTCCCCTGGATGCGTGACGAGGGAAAGTGGAAGGCATGGCGGTCGTGAGGTGGGGGATGAGTGCTTCCGCCGGGCCCGGAAAGCATCGAGAGGAGCAGGTGCTCCCTGTTGAGTCGTGGACGCCAGCTTGCACCACCTGGGCCACGACGGTGTCTGCCTGATATTGCGTCCCGCGGGCGTCGTCTGCGCAAGGCGTTGCACGGTGCTGCGCAGCGGCCTGCTCGACCCGGTGGTTCACGCGCCGGAGTCCGTGGTGAATGTCGCAGGATGGAAACACCCCGAAAGGAACCGCACGCATGCCGCAGCGACTCTTGTTGATGCTCTTCGGAATGTTGGTGTCCTGCGCCACCACGCCGAGCCCCAGTGACGCGCTCAAGACTCCCGCATCGGTGCCCGGCCGACCGCTCGCGCTGCCGGTGAAGTTCAGCGAGGACCGATTCTTCGTGCAGCCCGTGACGCTCGAAGGGCAGACGCTGACGTTCTACACGGACACGGGGGGAGGCCTCTTCATCCTGGCGGATGCCGTGACGCGACTGGGACTGCAACGGATTGCCAGAGCGGCAGGAAGTGAGGATTCCGGGGACTGGGTACGGATGCCCGACTTCCGAAATGAAGCCTGGATGCCAATGCCCGAAGGCACCGAGGGACAGCTCCCCGTGGCGGCAATGGAGAGGGTCCTGTCTGAACTCGGGGATGGAATGCTTGGTCAGGGCTGGTTCGCCGGACGGGTCTGGACCTTCGACTACCCCGGCGGAAAGCTGTGGCTGCGCGCGGCGAGAGACGTTCCGGAGGTCGCTCCCGCTCACCGGGTGGCGCTGGGGTTTCCGACTGATGCGACGGGAAAAAGGCAGGCGAACTTTCCTCGCATCCAGGTTCGGGTGGACGGAGAGACGCTCGACCTGCTCTTCGACACGGGCGCGATGCTGTCTCTCACGGAGTCCGCCAGGAAGGTGCTCGCGGATGAGCGGCCGGCGACCCGGGCGACGAACTTCATCACTCGCTCCACCTTCGAGCGCTGGCACCAGCGTCACCCGGACTGGCGGGTCATCGAGGATGCAGACACCTACCTTCCAGGCTCAACGCTCATCGAGGTTCCCCGCATCGAGGTGGCGGGTCATGAGGTCGGCCCCGTCTGGTTCACCACCCGGCCCGACCCGAACTTCCGTGAGTTCATGTCGCAGTTCATGGACAAGCCCGTCGAAGGAGCCTTGGGAGGCAATGCGCTGAGGTTCTTTCGCGTGACGGTCGACTACGACCAGGCGGTGGCCGTCTTCGAACGCGCCCCTTGAGACCTCCACCGTGTCCTACCCTGAAACCGCCGTCCTCACCGCCGGGCGTCGAGTGTGACTTTTGACGTACTCGACCAACCGCGGATGCCCGTCGAGCAGCGTCAGCGTGTGCGCCAGGTGGAGGATTGATGCCATCAGCACATCGGCGGCGGTGAACGTGTGTCCCACCAGGAACTCGCGGCCGCCAAGGCCCTCGTCGATGACATCCAGCAGGGTCGCGAGGCGAGTCCCGAGCTTCGCGAGGTCGTCATTCGAGCGCGTGGCCGCCTTCCGCTCTTCGGGCAACTGCGCGTGTCCGTGGAACTCCATCACCACGGGCTCGAGGCTCACCTCGGCGAAGGCCATCCATTGGTAATAGAGGCCGCGCTCCGCGGAAGCCATCCGCGGCGCCAGGCCCTTCTCCGGGAACAGGTCAGCCAGATGGAGGCAGATGGCCAGGGTCCCCAGCAGCGTGACGTCTCCATCCACGAGAGCGGGAACTTCGCCCAGCGGATGGACCGCCAGGTAGGCGGGAGCGGTGTTCTCCTGTCGAGCAAGGTCAAGCTTGACCAGTTCGTAGGGCACCCCGAGTTCCTCCAGCAACCAGCGAGCACGGGTCGCTCGGGTTCGAGGGGCGAAGTACAGCTTCATGTGTGAGCTCCTGAGGTTGGCGAGCGGCAACATGATGCCGCCAGGGCTGCCCTGACAATGTGGCCAAGAGCGAACTCATTGTCAGGTTAGGATTGACGGCCATGATTCCACCAGCCGACATGATGCTCTTCGTCGCGGTCGTTCGAGAGGAGAGCTTCACCCGAGCAGCGCGCCAGCTCGGCATCACCAAGCAGACCGTCAGCGAGCGCATCGGGAATCTGGAGGCGCGGCTCGGGGTGCGCCTGCTCGAACGGACAACGCGGCGCCTGCGGGTCACCGGGGCCGGAGCGACGTACTACGAGCGCTGCGCCGCCATCGCCGCGCAGATCGACGAGGCGAACAGCGAGGTGCAACAGCGGCAGGCAGAGCCCACGGGCTTGCTGCGGGTCTCCTCGCCAGTGCTCTACGGTCGGCGATACCTGACCCCCGTGGTTTCACGGTACCTCGCGCGCCATCCCCAGGCGCGGGTGGAGCTGGTGCTGGCGGACCGCCGCGTCCACCTCATCGAAGAGGGGCTGGACGTCGCGATTCACATCGGCCCTCTCGACGACTCGTCGCTCGTGGCGAGAAAGCTCGGCGAGAGCCCGTTCCATTTCGTCGCGAGCCCCCGCTTCCTGTCCAAGTACGGCATGCCGAGCGCCAGGGACCTCCGCTCCGCGCGCTGCATTGGCTTCAGTGCGTTCGAGACGTGGGAGGCCGAGGGAGTGAAGTCTCGAATCGACCCGGTCCTGACCGTGAATGACCTCGAACTCGCGTGCGACGCGGCGATTGACGGGGTCGGCATCGCGCGCGTCCCCGCCATCCTTTGCCGGGATGCCGTCCGTGAGGGCCGGCTGAAGATTCTCTTCGGTCCCCGGCCCGCGATGTCACGGGCCATCCACGCCGTCTACCCGAGCCGGCTGAATCTCCCGGCCAAGGTCCGACTCTTCGTGGACGCCATGGCGACGCTGGCCGAGCCGACAGTGCCTCCGCACAAGGGCCCGCGTCGAAAACGCTCGTGATGGGCGACGTGACCCGTCCGGCGAGCGACGTCACGCAGGACCCTGCGGGAGGGGGGCCCCGTAGCGGACGTCCTTTCGTTCATTCCGGAGTATCCCTATAGGCTGGGGCCATGTCTGTTCGCGTGGGCTCGCCCCTCCTGATGATCGTGGTCGTGTTGCCGGTGACGGTCCTCATTGGGGGCCTGGACTTCTTCGCCATCTCCGCCATGGTCCGCCAGGCACAGGTGGCGAGCTGGCCCTCCGCGCAGGGCACCATCACCCGGAGCGAGGTGGTGATGGTGCACACGAGCAAGGGCTACAGGCGCGAGCTGAAGCTGGCCTACACCTACTCCGTCGACGGGCAGCCCTACGAGGGCGACAAGCACAGCTTCAACGCGGGGAGCTCGGGGATACACAGGTACGAGGAGGAGCAGCTCGCGCGCTACCCCCTCGGGGCCAGCGTCCCCGTGTACTACCGGCCTGGTCAGCCCTCGGAGGCGGTGTTGCAGGCGGGCATGGATAGCTGGGGGCTGTTCACGCTCATGGGCGCGATGCCTTTCAACCTGGTGATGTTCTGGCTGTGGGTCGTGGTGAGGTGGACCCCGAAGAAAGAAGAGCCGTTCCGCTTGTCCACCTTCATCCGGGAGGACGGCAGCGAGTGCGTGACGCTCGATGGGCCGCGGCCGGCCATCCGGGTCTCCCTGGCCCTGGTGGGCGCCTCCCAGGCGTGCTTCGCGCTCGGGGGATTCATGGGGGGATTCACCGCCCCGCTGCCCGTGGGCGTGGGGACCTGGGGGGTCATCATCGCCTGCGGTGTACTCGCCGGGCGGTGGGCGCGCGAACGGCTGAAGTCAGGGCACCATGACGTGCGCCTCCACACCCAGGCGCGAAGCCTCTCCCTGCCGCCCTTCTCCGAACGCAAACACCGGCTCGACGTCCGGTGGCGCGATGTGCGGTCTCTCCGCGTCGAACCCCAGCTTCACATGCCCAAGAAGGAGCGGGTGAGCAGCTATCAGCTCACTCTCCAGCTCTCCACCGCCGACGGCGAGGCGCGCCAGGAAGCCATCGCCAGCTTCCCCGACCAGGAGGAGGCAGACGCGCTGGCACACTGGCTGCGAACGCACCTCGAGGTTGGCGAGGGCGCCCCGGAAGAGCTGCGCTCCGCCTGACTCACGGCCCATCGGTGTCGCACGACACGGGCTCCGGGCAGGGGGCATGCCTGGAGTCCCGTGTGCCCCTTACCGCACCTTCTCGGTGGCGCGGGTGATACGCCCGAAGTCGAAGTTCTCCGAGGGGTCCTTCTTGTCGGGGTTGGTCTCCTTGTGGCCCACGACGTTCTTGGTGGGGACGTCGTAGCGCTTGGAGAGATAGGGCACGAGCTGCTCGAGCGCCTTGTATTGCTCTTCGGTGTAGCCATCCTTGCCGTCGCCGTCGTTGACGATTTCGATGCCGATGGAGCGGTCGTTGACGTCCTTCGACTTATCACCGTGCACAGCCCCCCCACCCGCGTGCCAGGCACGCTTCTCGTCGGCGACGAGGTGATAGATGGTCCCATCCTTTCCAATCACGTAGTGGGCGCTGACCTTGCCGCCGTTCTTCTTCTCCTTCGCCCATCGAGTGGCTTCACCGATGAGACCGCCCCCCTCGCCGGTGAGCGTCTCCAGGCTGCTCTTGTCGGACTTATCGGCGGTGTGGTGAAGGACGATGGTGTCGATGTCCGTTCCGTTGCGGGACTCATCGTAGCGGTCCGATCTGGCCGGACGGACTTGCATCTTCGGCGTCGGGTTTTTCGGGTCGGTGGACGGAGGCGTCAGGGGCGCCGGGTCCGGGCAGTTCGGCCCACCGGGACTGGCGTTCGACGGCGCCGGGCCCGGGTGCGGGCAGGGAGTTGTCCTTGGCGCTGGAACAGGTTCGAAGCTGTCCACGGGGCCCGGCGAGGGTGCGGGCCGTGGAGTGGGCGTGGGCCGAGGACTCGGCTCGTCCTTCAAGTAGCGGACGATGCTGTTGTCGACGATGCGCTTCAGGGGACCAAGCATGGGGAAATCCTGGGGTGTGGGGATGGAACGGGAGCAACCGTGAGCCTGCTCCTCTGCGAGCACTTGCGTGGTCCACAGAGCAAGGCGCAGGCCACCTCCAACCATGCGAAAGGACGAAGCCCCACCGCCCGCGTTGTAGGCCGCAGCCTGCAACTGGAGCCGAAGCTGTTGTCTGGAGCCTGCACGGCGGCATCCGCCACGTGATGCGAACCCCGCCCGGCGTTCTCGTGGAAGTCCACAGCACCCTGAATGCTCACCGGAGCCATTGGCCGAGCCGGCCCCACCGAGCCCTGCCTTCGGGTGCCCACGAGAAGAAGATGTAGGAGCCCACACCGCGGATGTTGGCTTCCGGCACGGCGCCGAAGTAACGCGAGTCGAAGCTGTTGTCGCGATTGTCTCCCAGGACGAAGAGGTGCCCCTCGGGGACCTTGCAGCTCGTGCCCTCGAGTTCGAGGTGGGCTGGGCAGCGTCCCTCTTCCGTCGGGAGGGACGCTCCTTCCCCGCCGACCTGGATGCGGTAGTTGAGTTCTCCCAACAACTCCTCGTACACCGCGCATCCGGGCGCCTGCCGCGGCGGGTCGGTTGCGATGCACGCGTCCTCGGTGAGCCGGCGCGAGACGGGCTGGCCGTTCAGCCACAGTCTGCCAGCTTCCATCCGCACGGTGTCACCGCCCAATGCGACGATGCGCTGCAGAAAGGGTCCTTCTGAAGTGTGCGGGGGGTCGAACACCAACACCTCACCGCGCAGCAGAGGGCGACGCCTCAGCGGAGGCGCGACTGTGGCGTCCGCAATGAGCACTTCTCCCTGCAGGAGGGAGGGATGCATTCCCCCGGACGGCATGCGCCAGGACGTCGTGACGCTGGCGCGAATCTCATTCAGCACCACGCTGCTCGCGAGCCAGATTCCCACCACCATCAGCAGCGCACGCCAGCGCGAGGGCACGCCCACGGCGGGTGGAGCTACACGCGCCACATCCACGACGGCCGCCACGTACAGTGCCAGCAGCACCACGACGCCGACGAAGCCCATGAACGGCAGGCTCGCGCTGAGCACCACGATGGCTCCCACCCACAGCGCTCCGCGCAGCCACCGTCCCATGAGTGCATGACCCACACCGGGATTGAACAGCGCGAGGAGGGTCGCCACGGCCCTGCGCCGGAATGAGAGAGGCCGGGGCGGGGGCATGGCTGATTCGGCTTCGACCGTCATCGCCGGAGCATCCGCGAAGAGAGCGGCCCTGCACAACCGTCCTGGCCCCACTCCTCCGCTGTCGAATGGACGCTCGGTTACGACGTGGGTCAGCCCACGACCGCGGTGGCTTCAATCTCGACGAGGACGCCCGGCTCGAAGAGCACGGAGACTCCGATGAGAGAGGCCGGCGCTGGCGAAATCTGCAACTCGGCGGCGACCTGCTCGATGCCGGCGAGGAAGGCGGGCATCATCTCGGGCTTCCAGTCGACCACGTAGAACGTCAGTCGGACGACGTCACGGAACGTCGCCCCAGCGGCCGCGAGCGCGATGGCGACGTTGCGGTAGGACCGCGCCACCTGTCCCGCCAGGTCACCGCGTGCGACGAGCTGGCCATTCGAGTCGTACGCGACCTGCCCCGCGACGTGCACCTGCCGGGTGCCGGTGGCAATCGCCACCTGTCGGTATCCATACGCGTCTGTCTTCGGGAGTCCTTCGGGGTTGAGCAGGGTGACGGGCATGAGTGCGCTCCAGTGGGCTGTGCCGGGAAGCGTTTCGGGGACGTCGCCGCCCCGGCGTGAAGAGGTGATTGCCGGACTCGTATACCGAGGCCATTGACGAATGGCGTTCGCCTCTCCAGCGACGCTGGGGGCTACAATGAGGGCCCTCCATGAAACGCGCCCAGTTGGATGAGATTTTCGTCTTCATGTCCGTCGTGGACGCGGGCAGCTTCGTGGGCGGAGGCCGGGCCGTCGGACTGACACGCTCGACGGCTGGCAAGGCCCTGGCCCGGCTGGAAGCCCGCCTTGGGGTGCGGCTGCTCAATCGTACGACGCGCCACGTGAGTCTCACCGACGATGGCCGTGTCTTCCATGAGCATTGCCTGCAAGTCCTGGCGGCCCTGGACGAAGCGGAAGCCAGCGTCGGTCAGCGCACGGGCCACCCCCGGGGAACCTTGCGGCTCACCGTGCCCGACGCCTTCGGCAGACGGCATGTCCTCCCCTTGCTGCGGGACTATCTGCGGACCTGGCCCGAAGTGCAGGCGGAGGTGAGCTTCACGGACCGCGTCGCGGATATCATCGAGGAGGGTTACGACCTGGCCGTGCGCATCAACACGACCAGCACCGACACGCGCCTGGTTTCACGGCTCGTGGCTCAACACCGGGCGGTCCTCTGCGCCGCGCCTGCCTACCTCGAGGCGCGCGGCGAGCCTGAAACGCTGGAGGAACTCGCGACGCATGATTGCCTGATATTCAGCAGCCGGACGCGACGACAACACTGGCAGCTGCGCAAGAAGGGCGGCTCCTCGGTGAAGGTGGAGGGGCGAAGCCGCCTTCGTCTCGACAGCGGCGAGGCGCTCAGGGATGCGGCCGTCGCGGGACAGGGCATCGCCTATCTTCCCGACTTTCTGGTCGACGAAGACCTGGCGAATGGGCGGCTCAAGGCGCTGCTGCCGTCTTGCGAGACGGAGGTCGTCCCCATCATGGCCATCTACCCGAGCAAACGATACCTGCCAGCGAAGGTGCGACGTTTCATCGACCTGATGGTCGCGCAATGGAGCGCGAAGTCTCGCCAGCTCCCCTGAGCCAGGGCTTATTCCTGGGTGATGTCACCTTTGTGCACGCCATTGTCGCGGTGCTGGAAATGACGACAGCGTGAAGTGTGTGAAGACGGGCCGGTCGAGTCGCGCCTCTCGCTGACTCTCCCCGAGGAGTTCTTCATGCACCGTGTCATGAGCTGGATGCTCATCCTGGCCGCCGTCTGCCTCGCAGCTCCCGCCCAGGCGCGCGACTGGTTCGTCCGCGCGGGCGCCACGGGAGGTGATGGCTCGCGGGAAAGGCCCTTCGCCGACCCCTGGATGGCGCTGGAGCGCCTGGAGGCGAACGACGCGGTCCACGTCGCCGCGGGGCGGTATTACGGCAAGCTGGAGCGTGGAAACTGGGAGCTCGTCTTCCCAGGAGTCCGGTTGCTCGGCGGCTATGACGCGGCCTTCCAGGAGCGCAACCCCTGGAAGAACCTCACCGAGCTCACCTGGCGCAAGGGCTCGCCAAACCGTCCGGATGTCTCGCTCGCCCGAGTCAGCACCAGCGCCCAGCGAGACACGGCGGGCGCGACCATCGATGGCTTCTTCATCGACATGCAGGACACCTATGACTACGTCGGCGAGGGCGGCAACTTCGACGCGAGCGCCCTCCACCGCAACGGCGCCGTGGACCTGGCCAGGGGCGGCGTCCTGCGCAACTGCATGATTGTCAATTCCCTCCACGCCGTGCGCACGTCGCCCGGAGCCGTGGTGGAGAACAACGTCATCGTCAACTCCATCTCCGCCGCCATCATCTCCAAGGGCGGCGGAGACCAGGACCCGCCCGTCACCCTCCGGAACAACACCATCGCGTTCATCTGGGCCACCAAGGCCATCGCCGAGGGCGGCACCGATGGCGCCGGCATCGACGTGACGAACAAGGCGCTCCTGGAGAACAACCTCGTCGTCCACTCCGACAACCACGGCGCCCAGGTGACGGTGCCCTCCAAGGTGACGCTCCAGGGCAACGCGTTCTGGAGGAACCTCTTCTCGAACGCCGCCTTCTACTTCGAGGGCAAGAAGTCCTCGCTCGATGACTCCGACATCGCGGACGCCGAGGACGTGGGCTTCGCGCGGGCGGGCGGCAACGTCGCCGTGGACCCGAAGCTCCCCTTCGAGCAGGCCTGGTACGAGCGGTTCACCCGCCGCGAGGGGCGCGGGAAGAAGTTCGACGCGAAGGCCTGGGAGGAGACGCGCACCGGCGCGGGCTTCCCCGCCACGGGCGAGCCCCTCACCCTCTTCGCGCCCGCCTATCCGCCGGGGGCCGTCCCCCAGCTCGTCTCTCCAGGCAATGCCTCACTCACGCAGGGAGCTCGCGCGAAGGGACTCAAGCTGACCTTCTCCACGGCCTCCTCGGCGGCGCCGGCCAAGGTCTACACACGGGTGAGTCTCACCAGCATCCAGGCGAACCCGAAGGGCCACGACGGCAAGGACGTGGAGGTCATCGTCGGAAGCCAGGGCGTGGCGAACCCGGACAACGGCCCGGTTGGAACCTCGCGGGAGACCCACAAGGCCGTCTTCCTGGTCGACGAGAAGAACGAGGCGCGCGCCACGGGACTCTTCAGGAAGGGGACCGCCGCCGAGCGCGTCATCGACGCCATCCCCAACTACGGCTCGGGCCCGCCCAGGGACCTCTTCGTCGTGCGCGGCACCGCGAGAGCCCGCGAGGGCAATCCTCGGTACGCCCTCGTCATCGACTCGGTCGAGCCCTTCGAGAAGGAGCTCGCCATGGCCGCCCGCCCGAAGGGACGGGACTGGTTCGTGCGTGCCGGCGCGACCGAGGGCGATGGCTCGCGCGAGCGGCCCTTCAAGGACCCCTTCCAGGCGTTGGAGCAGGCCCAGCGCGGAGACCGCATCCTGGTCTCGCAGGGCGAGTACGGCGGCAAGCTGAAGAGCGGCAAGTGGGTGGTGGACGGCAAGCAATACCTCACGCTGCTCGGGGGATGGGACCGGGACTTCCAGCGCAGGGACCCCTGGAATACCCCCACCCTCCTCCACTGGCCGTCCGACTCGAAGACGTCTCCGCAGGGGTACCTGCTGGAGGGCAATGGCGACCACACCGGGCTCATCGTGGATGGCTTCGTCTTGGATCGCCGCACGCTCAACCGGTATGACCCGGACGGCTTCCTGGACGTCAACCTCTCTCCCGACAGCGAGCACGTCTGGGTGTCCTCGCCGGAGACGGTGATTCGCAACTGCACCTTCGTCAATGGCGCGGGCGCCGCGGTCCGGATGAGCAACGCGGTGACGTTCGAGAACAACATCGTGGTGAACATGGTCTCCGACGGCATCCGCGTCACCGGAGGCTTCGGCACGCGGCCCGCGAGGATTCGCGACAACACCTTCCTGTTCATCTGGAACCGCAACCGCCCCCATGACGGCTCCAGCTCCACGGGCACCGGGGTCGCGCTGGGAGGCAACGCGCCCGCGGTGCTGGACGGGAATGTGTTCCAGTACATCGACAACTTCGCGGTGCGCTCCAGCGCCAATCCGGGAGAGGTGGTCCTGACGGACAACGCGTTCTTCCGCAACTGGGCCGCGTTCCGCTCCACGCAGGGGACACCACCGCCCACGGTGGACGAGAAGTCCATGCACCTGCTGGCGGACCTCCCCTTCAAGAAGCAGGCAGGCAACATCGTCGCCGACGGAGGATTCGACCTGGACCCCGCGCTCTACGCGAGCTGGTTCGCTCGAACCTCGAAGCAGACCAGCCGGTTCACCGCCGAGGAGTGGGAGCAGGTCTCACCGCCGTCTATCGGCGCGGAGCCGGCGAAGGCCGGGCTGGGCAAGGCGTTTGACTGGAAGGCGGCCGCGCAGCTGTTTCCGAAGAACGCCCAGGTGAAGGGCGCGCGGCCCAGGAAGCTGGAGACCGGGGGATGACCATGAAGAAGACACTGACCGCGGGGATGCTCGTACTGCTTGTCGCCCTGCCCGCCGGGGCGGATGAAATCGACGACAAGGTGCGCGCCGTTGAAGACAACCTCAGCCGCATCAAGGACAAGCTCGACGGCATTGTCTCCGACTCGAGTTCCAGCGACATCGACTCCGCGCTCGACACCCTGGGCAACGTCAGGAATGACGTGGAGCGACTCAGGTCGCTGAACCCGCCGAATGACCCGGGCAAGACGATGGCGAACTCCTACCTGGACTACATCTCGAAGTTCCGGGAGTCGGCGCAGTACCTGAAGCGGATGAAGGACGCGCAGGTGAAGGCGGACGAGTCCCGCCTCGCCGAGCGCTGTAACGAGGCCGAAAGGAACCTGAAATCCTTCATCCAGACGTTCGTCGACAAGAAGGACCCGACGGGGGTCTTCAAGATTCCAGATGAAGCCGAGAAGATTGGCCGCATCTACAACGACGAATACCGGAAGCACCAGGAGGTCCACGGCGAGCTGGACCGCTGGCGGAGTTATGCCCGGAACTTCTCCGAGTCACACAACCGCTGGTCGGACGTGAAGGGCGAACTTCAAGACGGCGTCAACGATATCTGGGACCGCTGGAATCGGCGGATGGAAGAGACGAAGTCGAAGTGCGTCGAGGTCGCGAAGGGCAAGGAGTTCGACGCGGCGAAGGACGCGATGTCAAAGCTCGGCAACTTCGGGCAGGTCCGCACGGTGATACGCAAGAAGCTCGATGAGCGATTGCAGACCATCGCCTCGAAGGTCAGGGACCTGGACTCCCGCAGCGGCGATGCGTCCTCGGAAATCTCCGAAGCGCTTCGCGCCGTGGAGGACGTGCTGGGCTTCCTGGGCGACCTGAAGGACATCCAGGGCGAGGACTCAGAGGCCCGCCAGCTCGTGGAGCGCTGGCCGGCCCCCACCAGGTCGCTGAAGGAAGCCATCGAGTCGATTCGCAGGCTGAAGTCCGAGCAGTACTTCCTCGAAGGAGACGTCCGAGCCTGCCGCGCGGACGAGGTCCGGCTCCAGGAGACGATTCGTGAGCAGGTCGGCAACAAGGACAACCACGCGCAAGGGGTCGTGAAGCTCAAGGAGATGTCCGACTCACTTGAACGGACGTGGACGGGCAAGAAGGCGGAGACCGACCGCCAGAAAGAGGCGATGGAGCGCCGCGCGGTGGCCGCCAAGGCCTTCTCCTTCACCGAGGGGAACTGGTCGAGCATCAAGGGCAACCTCGATGCCTCCGCCGACAAGATACTTGCCTACTGGAACACCCGGCGCTCGGAGATCTACGAGAAGGACCCGTGCAAGAACCTCGTCCTCGGAGAGAAGAACCCCGACGTCGCGCGCGCGGGGCAGGAGCTCAGCCGCTATGCGGTGGGCATCGCGGAGAACTACCGCGCACTCCGGAAGGACTTCCTGGAATGGGAGCGTGATGTCCTCGCGTTCCGGAAGACCGCGAAGCAGGACGCCGATGCCATCCGCGACGCCTTCTGCAAGGAGTACGACTGGGAGCAGAAGGTGAAGGAGATTTCGGACAGCTATGCGTCGACGCTCAACAGCCAGTGGGGTTCAATCACCGGGCGATATGACCGCATGTTGAAGGCCGTCGAGGTCCTCGTCGCGGAGAAGAAGGTCAAGTCCGCACCGAAGCTCCAGAATGCGCTCATCTCGAGGATGAAGAGCATCGAGAACATCAAGGAGGGCCAGTTGCTCGGCTCGAACAGCCCGAAGGTCCGGGCGCACATCCGATACGGACAGGAAGAGCACAAGCGCCGCCAGGCCTCGAGCTGTTCGGAGGGTTCGGAGATCTCCATCGAGGCCACCTACTGCGACAATCCGAACCCGCGTTACAAGGGCCGCGGGTGTCGGATTGACTGCATCCACCAATGCCAGGTCCTGGAGATCAAACCCGACAACATCGCCGAGATGGAGAAGGGCGACAAGCAAGGGGAAGAGTACACGAAGGCATTGCACAAGAAGTACAAGGCACTCGGCGATGCCATGTTCAAGGAGTCCGGCTACGAGGAACTTGCGGACTGCGAGGACAGGACCAACAAGCGACTCAACCTCTCAAAACACTCCGTGGTGCCGTATCCGTTCTGTGCGGACCGGGACGGAAGCTTCTTCCCGATGCTGGGCGAGATGCCCACCGACCAGCCGCCAGAGAATCCGAACGACGGCTGAGCGCCCACCCGCTCCAGACGTGAGGTTGCTACAGTCCTGAGTCACTGCGCATGACAGAGCATCCTCACGAACTGGACCTGACGAAGCTTCCCCACCTCCGCTCGGAGGAGGTGAAGCTTCTCTGGGTCTCCAACTACTGGGATGGCCCCCTCGAGGGCATGGCCGAGTACCGAGGCGAGCGATGCTTCTATGTCGTCGCGGAGCCAGATCTCATCGCCGCGCACGATGAGACGCGGCGGTGGGTGCTGTACCGACTGACTCCGGAGCAACTCGGGGAGGAGGAGCGCTGGCATGCCCTGTTCGTTCGACATGTCGGCGCTCATTTTGACTTCACGGGGACGCCAGCGCCTGAAGGAGCGCATCCTCACCCAGAGCGGTTCTACGAGCCCTACCAGGCCGAGTACCGCCCTCCTCTCCTCGGTGCAGGGCAGGCGCTGGGGTGGGTAGATGACTTCGCCTCCTCAAGCGGTCCGTCGCAATAGTCTCCACGCGGAGGCAGGCAGGTCGGCTCAGTCCAGGTTCTTGTCGGCGAGGAACCTCGACAGAAGGTCCGCGATCTCCACGTTGTTGGTGTCCGAGAACGGGAAGTGGGTGTTCCCTCGGACGCCGAGCTCTGGCAGGTGGACGAGCGTGACGTCCCCGCCATGGCGATTCACGGCGTCCCGCCAGAGCCGCGCCATCGCGAGCCGAACCCGCCAGTTGTCCTGCCCTGGATTCGGCGACGGCCCCTCCGGAATATTGTCCCCGAAGAACATCACGATCGGGACCCGGGTCAGCGGCATGAACTGAGACAACGGAACGCCGCGAGCCTCGAGCGGGCCCGTGAGGCTGGGCATGGGCGGAGGCACCTCCCCCTCTGGAAAGACGAAGCCGCTGCCCGGCTCATACGAGACCACCGCTCGAACTTTCGGGTTCCGCATCGCGACCCACCAGCCAGGACCTCCTCCTTGCGAGTGCGTGACGAGGATGCCCGGCCCCATCCGGTCGAAGAGGGCGGAGACAGCGTTCGCGCTCACCTCCGCATCGAAGGGCCCCGTGTTCGGCGTCATCGAGCGGAAGAACTGGTTGAGCGCTTCCGGCTCACGCGAGAACCGCACGCCGGGGAAGTAGTCCGGCCAGACTCCCATCCGGAACATGCCGAACCAGGTCTGGTCGTCGGGAGTCGCGGGGATGGTCAGCGGAACGGTGCTGCGCCCCGCGTCACCGCGCCGGGGCTGGTCCAGGAGATAGACCGCGAATCGGCGGCGCAAGAAGAGGTTCTGAAAACCCTCCCGACCGTCAGGGGTGGTCTCCCACGTCTTCGAGGACTGGCCAGCACCATGCCAGAACACCAGCGGGAGTCGACGCGCGTCGTTCGGCACCTGATAGAAGACATACGCGTGGTCTCCGTGGAGCGTTGCGCCCTCCGAAGAAGGACGGAGCGGGTCGAACGTCCCTGGACTGGTCACCACCGTCCCTCCAACGGCGAAGCTCCCTTGCTCTTGGAGCACCAGTCCTTCCGACGTCGTCGCGCCAGTCCTGGTGGGACTCACACATGAACTCGACGCCACGCTCATCACGACGAGCGTCCCCTGAATGAACCGTCCTGGCCGCTGCGTTCGCATCTGGGTTACCCCCTGGGAATTCTTTCGACCCTCGCCATCGTCACCTGGCTTCAAAGACGTCCTTCGCCACCGCGAGCGCCGTCATCGCGCTCGGCCAGCCCGCGTAGAACGCCAGGTGGGTGATGGTTTCGATCAACTCCTCCCGCTTCACCCCGTTCTCACGCGCCCAGGCGAAGTGGGAGCGGAGTTGGTCCGGACGGTTCATCGCGATGAGGGCGCTGACGGTCACCAGGCTGCGGTCCCGCTTGGAGAGTTCCGGGCGCTCCCAGATGTCCCCAAAGAGCACGCCGTCGGTCAGCTCGACCATCTTGGGCGAGAAGTCACCGATGAGGCTCTGAGCCCGGGTGGGTTGCCCCGCGCCACCCGCGCCCGTGCGCGCCGGTACCTCGGACGGTGGCCGGCCCTCCGTCGTGGGGGCGCCGTACTGCGCATCGCCGACCTTCTCCATCCACTCGGTGGTCTTTCCGTCGAGGTGCTCCAGCACGGCGATGTGCGTCATCCGGTGCTCGGGCGAGGCGCCATGCCAGTGCTTCTGGCCGGGGGGAATCCAGACCACGTCTCCTGGCCGGATTTCCTCGGCGGGGTCTCCCCAGCGCTGCACCCGCCCCACGCCCTCGGTGACGAGGAGGACCTGGCCCAGGGGATGCGCGTGCCAGGCCGACCGGGCGCCTGGCTCGAACGTGACCGACGCGCCCGAGGTGCGGGACGGCGCCTTCGCGTGAAACAGCGGGTCGACACGTACAGCCCCCGTGAAGTTCTCGGCGGGCCCCTGGCGTGGGGCCTGCGAGCCGCTCCGGGAAATCCGCAGCGCCTGCGCGCCGTCGCTCGGGGACGTTGCGGCCACCTGCGTCCCAGCCTCGGTCGTGTGGGCACACGCCACGGCAACGAGAGGGAGCACCATTGCGGTCAGGGTGAGCCGTTTCATGTCGGTCCTCTCAAGGGTGGCGGCGCGGAGGCCGAGCTGGGACGGGCGAGTTGGCGGGGGGGGTGGGGCCGGTCCGGCGAGAAGAGAAGTAGCTGCCACGGAAGCAGCGGGCCAGATGGGGATTTGGCAATGGGCCTTGAAGCTGCGATTGAAGATGGGCTGCTCTGACAGGACGCCTTCGCTGAATGGACACCGCCGCTCGGGGCGCCACGCGTGGCCTCTGTGACTCACACGGACACTCTTCATGAAGACGACGCTCCTCCCACAGCTTCAGGTTTTCCTCGTGGTGGCACGCCTGAAGAGCTTCAGCGCGGCGGCGCGCGAGCTCAGCGTCTCTCCGGCGGCAGTGAGCCAGTCCGTGCGTCAGCTCGAGGCGCAGCTTCGGGTGGTGCTCTTCGCCCGAACCACCCGCAGCATGTCACTCACGGACGCGGGACGGCGTCTGCTGGAGGGTGCAGGACCCGGCCTCGGCCAGGCGCTTGCAAGCCTCACGGAGGTGTCGGCGCAACCGGGCGAAGCGGTGGGGCAACTGAAGCTGACGGTGCCGGAAGTCGCGGTGCCCTTCGTCATCACCCCGGTGCTTCCTGCCTTCCGCGCGCGCCACCCCCGAGTGGAGGTGGAGGTCGTCGCCGAGAACCGACTCGTGGACATCGTCGCGGAGGGCTACGACGCGGGCGTGCGGCTGCACGAGGCCATCGAGCGCGACATGGTGCAGATACGCCTCTCCCCTGCCTTCCGCTTCGTCGTGGTGGGTGCGCCTTCGTATCTCGAACGCCACGGCACGCCGCAGCGTCCCGAGGACCTGCTGCGTCACGAGTGCTTCACCATCCGCATGCCCTCGAGCGGAGGGCTCTACGCCTGGGAGCTGGAGCGCGGGCGCAGGAACTGGCGGGTGCCGGTGCGAGGCGGCGTGCTCACCAACGACCGCGCACTGACGCTGGCCCTGGTGGAACAGGGCCTGGGGCTGGCGTACGTCTTCGAGCCGGCGGTGAAGGAGAAACTGCGCACCGGACGGCTCGTGCGAGTGCTCGAGGAGTACGCGCCCACCGTGCCGGGGTTCTTCCTCTATTTCCCGAGCAGGGCACAGCGCTCGGGGCCCCTGCGACTCTTCATCGACGTGGCCAAGGAGCTCACGGTGAAGACGGTGTGAGGCTTGTTAGCCCAAGGTCCCCGGCTGGGACATGAGCGGCTGACGACAGGGTTCGCTTGCGTGTCCGTCAGGAAGTCCAGCCACCATCTGGTGCCGGCGCGCTTCGCAATCCCTGGCCACCGGCCGGTGCCCGCAACCCTCGCACTGCGTGGGAACCAACTCGACAACGTGTTGAGATTCAGCCGCTCCTTGTCGAGTTCCGCTACGGCTGGCGATGTGTCACGTTGCGGTAACCGCTGTCGAGCGCTGTCCCGCCCACGGCCCGCTGCCCAGCAGTCCCTTCAACCAGGCACCAGTCGTTGAGCGGCTACTCAAACAGTAGCCTCCGGGTAAGGATTGGCTTGCCAAACGAATTCCCCAGCCATCAAGCCGCACACCATGATAGACATGCAATGCCGGTCAGACTGACGGCTTCACACCTTGCACGCGAGTCACAGCATGCAGCCAACCCGCCTCCTCCTCACCATCCTCGCCCTCTCCACCATTGCATGCGGAGGGCCGGCAGACACCGCCAACAATCAGGAGCAACAGCCAGGCATCAACAAGGCGAATCTTGACCCGAGCGATGCTCTTATCGGAAACTATTACCTTGGCGCCGGCGGCGATCACCTCATCACCATTGACGCAACTGGCAGCGGAATCACGACATCGCCAGCATGGCCGCCGGGCAACTGCTTTTACAATCAGCCCATCTATCGAAACCTCGTGTTCAGTCGTATTGACCCTGGTTGTGAGCATATCTACACCGGCGAGAGGTATTGGATGTGTTCGACGCCCTCCATCTGGACCCCCATCACGTTGAAATTCCATCCCCACGGGGCCTGCGGCAATACTGGCCCCAGTTGGTTCGTTGAGTTTGACTCATATGGCACTGGTCATTGGAGCTTCACCAAGTACTGAGGCCTGATGAGGGCGCATGACTGCTGGCGGTGAAGCCGAGAGGCGTTGAGCAAAACATGCCATGGCAAGCAGCAGTACGTGCCACCCAGCAGCAGACTCGCAGTGACGCCTTCGGGCGCTGGGCTGGACCTCCGGGTCCGGCCCCTTTTCATTTCCCGCGTGCCGTGGCCCTTGGCGGCATCAAGCACCGGCCGTCTGGGGCTGATTTCAGCAGAGCCATGTCAAGGTAGCAGCGGTGCGCCCAGGACCAACGCCCTCCCCCATGTCCGGGCCAGTGGAGATGCGCCCGCTCGCCACCTCGCCAGCCTTCCGCGGAAACTCCCGCCCTCACCGGCGCAGCGCAGGATTCCTGGCAATAGGAAGCTTCCTCGTTCGAATCACTGAGCGTGCGTCCCACCTCGCAACGACGGCAGCCCCATCACCGCAGGTGGTGCTCTGGATGGCGCACAGTGAAGGGAATTCTCCCTGGAGCCCCAGCGATTCCCGCGTCCCCTTGCTCGCCTGGAAAATCCCACATGCTGAGATTCTGGTGCGTGCCCAATTTTGGAGAATCTCCAGGACAATGGGATTCTGCATGGAGCATGTCCGACCCCCTCGACACTCACTGCAGCCCGCCAGACAGACTGTGTCTCGTATTGCCGCGCGCCCCGCGCATACTTGAATACAACTGTTGATGTTTCACTGGTGGCTCGACCACCGGGTGCTGCAGCGAGGGCGTCAGCCATCCTTGGCGATGGCTTGATACATTTTGCCCGGCCCCTTCCATCCCCGTGACGACGCACCGACAGCCTGTCGGTCGGCAAATGCTCGCGCTTCCTGGCCCCCCAGGGCTGGCGCTCGGAGTCTGTAATGAGCAGTGGGAACAAGAACCTCGAGAAGCTCACCCCCAAGCAGCGCGCTCTGTACGAACTGCTTCTCAAGGAAAAGAAGGGACAGCTTCAGGACGCGACCACGAAGGCGGTGGAGCGGACCATCCCGCGCCGGGAGGACACCGGGCCCGCACCCGCTTCCTTCCCGCAGCAGAGACTGTGGGTGGTGGACCAGCTCGAGGGCGGTCGCGCCTTCGCCTACAACGTCCACATCACCGTCCAGTTCACCGGCGCGCTGGATGTCGCCCTGCTGGAACGCTGTGTGAATCAGGTGGTGCGGCGCCACGAGTCGCTGCGCACCGTGTTCGCCGCGCGCGAGGATGGCATCCCCGTCCAGGTGGTGCTGCCAGAGCTGCGCTTGCTCGTCCCGGTCGAGGACGTCTCGCACCTGTCGAAAGAGGAGCAGGACGCCGAGGTGGAGCGACGCACCAGCGAGGAGTCCCAGCGGCTGTTCGACCTGGCGCGCGGGCCGCTCCTGCGCGGCAAGGTGCTGCGGCTGGGCCCCGACAACCACGTGGCCCTGGTCACCATGCATCACCTGGTGACGGACCGCTGGTCCCTGGGCATCTTCGTCCGCGAGCTGATGGCCTTCTACGCCGCGGGCGTCACCGGCCAGTCGCACGACCTGCCCGAGCCCGCCATCCAGTACTCCGACTTCGCCGTCTGGCAGCGCGAGCGGATGCAAGGCGAACGGCTGCGCACGGAGCTGGAGTTCTGGAAGCAGCACCTGCGCACACTGCCCGCGCCGCTGGAGTTGCCCACCGACAGGCCCCGACCGCCCGAGCAGACCTACCGCGGCTCCCGCCAGTTCGTCACCCTGCCGGTGGCCCTGACGCGCGCCCTCAAGGAGATCAGCCAGCAGGAGGGGGCCACCCTCTTCATGACGCTGCTGGCCACGTTCCAGACGTTGATGCACCGACACTCGCGACAGTCGGACATCACCGTCGGCTCGCCCATCGCGGGTCGCAACGTGCCGGAGCTGGAGACGCTGATCGGCTTCTTCGTCAACACGCTGGTGCTGCGCAATGACCTGGGCGGCAACCCCACCTTCCGCGAGCTGCTGCGCCGCGCGAAGGAGGTGTGCATGGCCGCGTACGCACACCAGGAGCTGCCCTTCGAGAAGCTGGTGGAGGAGCTGCAGCCCCCGCGTGACTTGAGCCGTCACCCGTTGTTCCAGGTGATGTTCAGCTTCCAGAACACCCCGCGCCAGGACCTGTCGATGCCGGGGTTGCAGTCCACCTATCTGCTGGTGGACCCGGGCTCGGCCAAGTTCGACCTGCTCCTGGAGCTGCGCGAGGACCGACCGGACGAAATCTTCGGCTGGCTCGAATACAACACCGACCTGTTCGACGTCGCGACCATCCAGCGGATGCGCGGGCACTTCTACTCGCTGCTCGGCGCGGTGGCGGAGAACCCGGACACGCGGCTGTCCGAGCTGCCCCTGCTCACCCAGGAGGAGCAGCTCCAACTGCTCTCCGACTTTCAGGGCCAGCAGGACGACTTCCCGCGCGA
Organism: Myxococcus sp. CA051A; assembly: GCF_013336705.1. NCBI lineage: Bacteria > Pseudomonadati > Myxococcota > Myxococcia > Myxococcales > Myxococcaceae > Myxococcus > Myxococcus sp. CA051A. Next base: position 123,143 of record NZ_JABUMS010000022.1, read on the forward strand.
CGTGTGCCTGCACTCACTCATCGAGGCCCAGGCTCGCCGCACTCCCGACGCGGAGGCACTGCGCTTCGAGGACTCTGCTCTTTCGTACGCGCAGCTCGACTCACGCTCCAACCAGCTCGCGTGGCACCTGCGCTCCCTTGGCGCTCGCCCGGGCTCCCTCGTCGGCGTCTGCCTGGAGCGCTCGCTCGACCTCGTCGTCGCGCTGCTCGCCGTCCTCAAGTCCGGCGCCGCCTACGTTCCCCTGGACCCCGCATATCCCCGCGAGCGCCTCGCCGGCATGCTCGAGGACGCGGACGCGCCCGTGCTCCTCACTCACGAGCACCTGAAGGCCGTCCTCCCCCAGCACGACTCTCGCGTGCTCTGCCTCGATTCACAGTGGGACGACGTCGCAATCCACTCCCGCGACTCGCTGCCGCTCCTCGCCGGGCCCGACGCTCCCGCCTACGTCATCTTCACCTCCGGCTCCACGGGCCGCCCCAAGGGCGCCATCAACGCCCACTCGGGCATCGTCAATCGCCTGCTGTGGATGCAGCAGCAGTACGGCCTGTCCCCGGACGACACCGTCCTTCAGAAGACGCCCTTCTCCTTCGATGTCTCCGTCTGGGAGTTCTTCTGGCCCCTCATGACGGGCGCGCGTCTCGTCCTCGCGAAGCCCGGTGGGCACCAGGACCCCGCCTACCTCGTTAGCCTCATCTCCGAGCAGCGCGTCTCCACGCTCCACTTCGTCCCCTCCATGCTCCGTGCCTTCCTGGAGGAGCCGGGACTCGAGAAGCTCTCGGGCCTGCGTCGCGTCGTGTGCAGTGGTGAGGCCCTCCCCGCCGAGCTCGTCCGCCGCGCGCACGCCCTCCTTCCCGCCTCCGCCGAGGTCCACAACCTCTACGGCCCCACCGAGGCCGCCGTCGACGTCTCCTTCTGGCACTGCGCTCGCGGCGACTCCCGACACTTCGTCCCCATCGGTCGCCCCGTCTCCAACACGCAGCTCCACGTCCTCGACTCCACCGGACTCCCTACTCCCGTCGGCGTGCCGGGCGAGCTCTTCATCGGCGGCGTCCAGGTGGGCCTCGGCTACCTCAGCCGTCCCGCGCTCACCGCCGAGCGCTTCCTCCCCGACGCCTTCTCCGCCATCCCCGGCGCGCGCCTCTACCGCACCGGCGACGTCGCTCGCTGGCTGCCTGACGGCTCCC
>NZ_JABUMS010000023.1:0-116601 GCF_013336705.1 Myxococcus sp. CA051A
CGCCTCTCGCAGAATGGCGACCATCTGCTCTTCGCTGAACCGACTCTTCTTCACTGCCTGCCTCCGTGGTGTCCGGAGACGGCATCCTCTCAAGCTTCAGGTGGTCCGAAAACCGCAGGGCATGTCAACTCCACCCTGTCTTCGCGGGAACCCTCGGTATGCACCGCCCCCTGAGCGACCGTTTCGGTCATTTGCCCGTCAGGAACCACGAACTGCACGGCGGCGCACGGACGGATGCCGCGTGTGTGTCGGAAGTACCTTGGGTGGCGGCACTCCTCAACGATGCCGCCAGCCTTCATGATCTCGTTGGTGAAGACGCCATCGCCCCATTGACAGGACCAACCCTTCACGCCTGGATGGAGGTACAGCGCCTTGCGTGTGCTCATGGATGCCCATCAATGCACGGCGCATTATTGTGTTCCAAACCCAACAGGAACCACCGAGCGGCTCCTTCCACACACCACTCACTTACAACCTCCGTCGCCCTATATGCATGATAAATGTTCGCGTCGGCGAGCCACTACTCCCACACCTCGCCGCGACCCGCCCCATGCTGACAAAATCAGACAGCCCTCCTGTCGATGCCGCATGTGCCCAGCATCCCGACCAGCTTGCCGCGGGAACCTGCATCCGCTGCGGAAGCTTCGTCTGCGAGAAGTGCCAGGAGCGCGACGCGCGAGCGTGCTCCTTCTGCCGTGCGAGCCTGAGGCAACGCCCCCTGCCCTCCTCTACCCCCTGGGCAATCGTCGCGACCTGCGGCATCGGCCTCCAAGCGGTCGCCGAGCTCGCCCACATCGCCGTGAGAATCTGGGTCTTCAGTTTCGTCCAAGCAATCGGCTACACGCGGACCGAGGCCATCTCCATCTATGCAATGAGCATCACGGCCGTGAGCATCGCCAAAGCCGTGATATGGCTGCTCAGCGCGGTCTACTTCCTGACGTGGCAGTACCGGGCGGTCCGAATCGCGGGACTGATTGATGTCAGCCAGGCCTCTCCTCGCTGGGCCATCCTGTCCTGGTTCGTCCCGGGCATGAACCTCTTCAAACCCTATCAGATTCTCCGCGACCTCTGGCTCGACCTGGGGGGCGCAGCCAGCCGAACGACCCTGATACGCGCATGGTGGTGCATAGGGCTGCTCACCTTGACGCTGGGCGTGTGGAACCAGTCGATGGTCCTCCTCGGCGAAATCGTGGGTATCAGCTTCGATGCGCTGCGCCGCACCCAAATCGCGCAGAGCGCCATGTTCCTGCTAGCGACCGTGCTGTGCGTCGGCGTTGTGGTGCGCATCCAGCGGCGGCTCGTCCAACTGAAGGCGGAGGTCCTTCGCGCCCCGTGAGAACGGCCCCCTCGCGCCCCGGGGCATGCTTCGGCCCGCAGGAGGTCCTCGGGTTGTCGTTGGCCAATGGCGCGGTGCTCGTCCACGCGCACTCGAGTCCCGGGCTCCTCCAGGCACGTCACGGCACACGTCCCTTCCTGTAGGCCGGCGTCACCAGGCCCGCCCGGGACTTCGTGGGCCCGGCCTTCGTCGCGTTCCGGACCAGCACCTCAGCCTGCCAGATTCGGTTCCGGAGGAAGTCTTCCTCGTAGACCCTGCGCCCGGGTATGGGCCGCACCGCGACGCCTCCTCCCACCATCCAAGTGACATGTCCCGCGTGCCGACTCTCCGCCATCTTCACAGAGGCGGGCGAGTTGGAGCGGACGCACCGCGACGCCGCGCGTGGAGCCTGAGCCCTGCGCAGCAGGGCCTGTGGCAGAATTTCACCGACAAGGGGAGTCCTGAATGAGCGAGGTCGACTCGACGCTGTGCCCGCGGTGCAAGGGGGAGCTAATTCCGGTGCGGCATGTTGTGTCGCCTGCAAACCCTATCCGCAACGCCGCCACCCAGACTGAAGGCGTTGTCACTGACCCGCGAACAGGGAAGGTCATGGAGCACAGGGTGCTCATCTGCGGATCATGTCCAGGTGACCTCGCACGCGACCTGGCGCTGAAGTCCAGCTATCTCCAGGAGCACTACAACCAGACCCAGCGCCGATAGCAGCGGCCTGGAGCACAGAAAGTGCACGGACGCATCTGCGACCATCGTTCTCCTCGTCTCCAGCCTCTGCGCATCCGTCATGAGAGCGGAGCCGGGCATTCTCGTCTGCCAAGAACAAGAGTGTCCGTTACGCGAGGTTGACCCTGGCATCCCAGACAGTGGTGCTCGCCCCACCTCAACACAATCATAGAGCAGTCAAGCACCACATCCTGTGCCTGACCGCTCTTGGCCGAGACTCTCCGCCAAGGACACCCCTACCCGAGGTGCAGTCATGGCAAACCAGAGAAATGCGGTTCTGTACGCGGCGGGCTGGGCATTGCTGTTGGGCGCATGTGGTCCGGCGCTCGACGACGAGGCCAGCGAGTACATCGAGCCTCCAACCGCCGAATCGCCATCTCGTGGAGACACGGTGGCCGAAGAGGACAACGCGGTGTCCCAGGCAACGTTCGGAGGGCACCTCGGAAGCGCACTGGGCTCCCCAGTAATGACTTTCAACAGCTGCACCGCCAACAACGAGTGGCGCACAACCTGTGGCTCCGGGGCGTCGCCGGATATGGCGTATACCTGGACGGTCCCCGTCACGGGAAGCTATGCCTTCTCAACTGGAGGTTCGCCGTACGACACGGTGCTGGAAATTCGCCACGCCGGGGATACGGGCGTTGTCTATGCCTGCAACGATGATCGCTCGAGCGGAGGATACACGTCGCACGTCGTTCTTCGGGATCTGCCTAAGGGCAGAAAGCTCTTGATCATCATCGATGGCTACGAGGGTGACTGTGGAGTTGGCCGTCTGAACATCGTCGGTATTTGATCCAGTCGAGGCCACGGTTGCTGCGCCGTGTGAGGCTCGTCCAGGCACGATGGGGTGCTGAGGAGAGCACCTATGCCGGTATCCACTCTGTCCCCGTGCCCCCACTCACCGCTGCCGCCTGATGCCGTTGTAGCGCAGCCCATCTGGCTGGAGCTGCTCGCCCATCACCTTGAGGACGACAGCGCCCAGGCCACGTGCCAACTTCTCGGACTCGGCCCTCCCCGGGCGACAGCACCTCGGACTTCACCGAGCCGTTCTGGACCCCTGGGCGTGATCCGCTTCAGTCGACACCAAAGAAGAGGCAGGCGCGGTGTCCCACATGAGGGAAGTAGGGAAGCCACGACGCCCCGGCTTAGCTACACGGAGGAGTTCAAGGCCGGGGCAGTGGGGCTGGTGTTGGTGGAGGGAAAGACAACGTCCCAAGTGGCGAGGGACTTGAAGCTGTCGGCGTTGAGGATGTGGGTGGACCAGGCCCGTGCAGACAAGGGCCAGGGCAAGCCCGATGCGGAGAATTCCTCGGGCTCCGGGTCCGTCGGCGTGGACAAGGAGAGGGCGTCGATCGCGAGCGCTTCGACCTGCTGCGCGAAGACCTGGTGCGCAGCCCCAGGAACGACCCGCAGGCGGCCCACGGAATCGAAGTGGGCGACGGCAACCGACGAAATGGCGGAGAGACGCTGCTCGAGCACGAAGCGCCGCGCCACCGGCGACGTCAGCAGGCCCCTCAGCCAGCCGGAGAACGCCGCCAGCAGAGGAGTCTTGGCGCTCAGGATGCGCGTTAGCCGAGCCAGGCCCGGAAGAAGGGCGGCTCATCGCACACCCTCCACCGCACATGGAACATGCGTCACCGCTCTCCCCTTGACCAGATTGGCGGTCAGAGAGCGGCTCAAGTTGGCAACACGTGGGCGGGGTACCGGAGCGGAGGTTAGAGCCCGGGATCCTCGGGAAAAATCCCCAAGAATCCCGGGCGCTTCCTTCTGCGCGCGATACAGGATTCGAACCTGTGGCCTTTGGCTCCGGAGGCCAACGCTCTATCCAGCTGAGCTAATCGCGCAGAACCGCTACAGCGAGGGCACAAGTAGCCGAACTCCCCGGCCGACGCAAGCCCGCATTCCGCCCAGGGCTGACGGGAGGACACCCCACTGCAGGGGTCCCCCGCCCGCCCAGGCGCCTCAGCTCGCCCTGCGACGCCGGCCCACCAGCAGGACCAGCGCCCCCAGGCCCAGGAGGACGAGCGATGAGCCCCCTCCCTCGCCCGCCGAGGCACAGCTCAAGCCACCGCCTCGGGCATCAATCTCCAGCGACGGATCCAGCACGAAGTTGACCACGGAGGACTGCACCGAAACGTTCCCCGCGTCATCCGTCGCCACCAGCGTCACCGTATGGCTGCCGTAGTCCAGCTCGTTGCGAGGAACGAAGCGCCAATCACCGCTCGCGTCCGCCCGGACCTCACCGGTCTTCACGCCATCCACCAGGACGGAGACCATCGTCCCGGCATCCGCGTCGCCCTGGAACGTGGGCGTCCGCACCGACAGGATGTCGTTCACCCGGGGAACGGACAGCGAGGGCGCCCCAGGGGCCTTCAGGTCCACCTTCCAGCGGAACTCGGCGGGAGTGGGGTCCTCGTTGCTCGCCGGATCCCGCGTCTTCACCCGCAGGACATACTCAGTCTCTTCCGCATCCTCCCGGCCCAGTCCCGTCAGCCGGTACTCCGAGGGGTTGCAGCTCACGAAGTCCGCCCCATCCAGGCTGCAGAAGTACTGCATCTCCAGCTCGTCTCTGTCCTGGAACGACCCAAACGAGAAGACCGCTTCCACTGAGTTGGAGAGCTCCTTCGGCTTCGTCTCGATGCTGGTGTCCGGCGTTTTCGTATCGCTGGTCCACGAATGCGTCACATACAAACTCTCGAGCGTGAGGTTCCCCGCGATGTCCTTTCCCCTGATCGTCAGGGTGTGGGCCCCATCGCCGATATTGGGCCGGGTCAGCGGGCTCGAACAGGGCGTGAAGAGCGGCGTGTCGAGCGCGCATTCATACGTCTCCAGCACCTCCGACGTCTCGAACTGGAAGGTGTAGCCCGGCACGTTCGTCAACGTGGGAGGTCCCGAGAGAATCGACACCACGGGTTCATCGACATCCACGATCAGGGTGTAGGGCGCGGAGACCGGTCCCAGATTCGTCGCCAGGTCGGTGAGCGTGGCGGTGATGATGTACTGACCGCTGAGCAAGTCGAACGGGGGCGTGAAGCTCCATGTCGCGCCCGTGGCTCTAGCAGTCCCCCAGAACACCCCATCCTTGTAGAGCGTGATGGTCCCCTCCTCCGGGGTCTCGCCCTGGATGCCAGGCTTCTCCTGGTTGGTCGGGTGGTTGGCCCGGGGAGCCGTCACCGAGGGAGCCGTCGGAGCCGTGCGATCCACTTTCCAGCTGAGTGAGGCTGGAATGCCATCCCGCTCCCCCGCGAAGACAGCGCGAACCGAGAGCGTGTAGATATTGTCCGGCAGGCCTTCGTAACGGGCGACATCGTAGTCGTCACCAGGCCCCTTGGGACACGGAGCGAAGTCCGGGGGAGGGTTGTCCGGGTTGATGGACTTCTCGAGCTTGCACTCGAAGTCCACCACGCCCTTGTTCGACCACAGCGAGAAGATGGCCTCCGCCTTGTTGGTGAGTCCTCCGTCAGCAACGGGGCCCTCGAGGATCTCGGTATCCACCGCGCCGGTGCTGATGCTCCACGTGTGGGACGCCGGCGAGTCGTCCCGGTTGCCCGCCGCATCCACGGCGCGAATCAGCAGCGTCTGAGAACCGTCACGCAGGTTGGACTTCTGGATGAAGCTCTCATCCACCTCCGGCCCCGGAGGAGGCCGCTCGCACGGGGTGAATACCTGCTCATCGTCCTCCGGCTGCCCCGGTTCCTCTTCTTCCGTTTTGTAGATGTGCCGGCACTCATAGGTCAGCGCTTCAGGCCACGCGAGTCGGAACTCGGCCGTGGTGTCACCGACACGAAGGTCCGGAGCTTCGAGGATGGTCGTCTCCGGCTTCGTCACGTCCACGATGAACGACACCGGGTCCGAGTCCATGAAGCGCCCCGCACCATCCGTCGAGCGGACGAACACCGTGTTGGGCCCCTCATTCAGCGGCGTGGTGCGCAGGTAGGTCCACTGGCCGCCAGGTCCCACGCTCACCGTGACGGGCTCCGGCAGCGGTCCGAAATAGACCTGCACCGAGGTTCCCAACTCCGCGGTACCAGTCAACACGGGATACTGGGTGTTCACATACGTGCCGAGCGGCGCCACGATGGGCTTCGCCGGGTCCTTCCGGTCCACATGGAACGTGAGCGTGCCGGAGAACGCGCTGACGTTGCCCGCCGGGTCCTTCGACATGGCGCGAACCCAGTGGAAGCCATCATCCGCGGGCGACGGTGAATACGTCACCGACCAGGCCCCTGACGCATTCACCGTGGCCGGCGGCAACACCACCGAGTCATCCACATACACCGTCACTTCGGTGTTGGGGTTGAGCCCCACCGTGGACTCGAGCACACCGTCCAGAGTGATGGGAACGGAGGTGTAGTACTCGCCCAGGATGTCTGGATTGAGCACGGGGCGCGCGGGCGCCACCGTGTCCACGGTGATGCCCACGTCCGAGGACTCCACGAAGTTCCCCGCCGCATCGGTCGCCCGAGCGCGAAGGATGTAGCGCTCCTGGTCCAGCGCGGCGGGCACGACACTCCAATTTCCCGAGGGGCTGCTGGCCACCGTGCTCAAGGTCTGCAGTGTGGTGCCCGAACTCGTCAACCGCACGGTGACCACCACGCGTGCTCCCGCCTCCGTCGTCCCGGCGATTGTCGGCGTGAGCTCGCGCACCGCGCCCGCGCTCGGGGACGTCACCTGGATGGACGAGGGAGCCGCGAGGTCCACCCGCCATGCGTGACTGATGGGCCACGGGTCCACGTTGCCCGCGGCATCGATCGCGCGCACGTGGAACTGCTGGGGGCCGGACGTCAGCCCGGTGAACGTGCGACTGCCTGTTCCCGTCCCAGGACATGGCGTTGAGGTGAAGTTGAGGCCGTCGACGGAGCACTGGAACGTCGCCGTGGAGTCATCCGGGCTCTGATAGTCGAAGAGCGCGCTCGACGAGTTGCTGTCGGCCGCGGGCACCGCGGTGAAGGATGTGTCGGGAGCGAGGGTGTCCACGCGCCACGCGCGCGACGCGGGGCTCGGGTCCGGCGTCCCCGCCGCGCTGTAGGCCGTCACCTCCAGCGTGTGGGCACCTTCGTCCAGGTTCGTATAGGTCTGGGTCGGACCGCAGGCCGTGGCCGGGCCAACGTCCAGCGAGCACTGATACGTGACCCCACCCGTGAAGGTGAAGACCGCGGTCTTCGAGCTCGTCGGCGCGCCTGGGGGACTGGCAACGGGCCCCCCCGTGATGGCGGTGTTGGGGACGGAGGTGTCCACCTTCCAGGTGTAGCTCTTCGGGTTCGGGTCCTGATTGCCCGCTTCATCGATGGCGTAGACCGTCAGCCGGTGGTCCCCGTTGCCGAGCGCGCCGGACGAATACGAGGCCGGGCATGGACCGAAGGCCGCATCCCCCAGCGGCGGCGTACTGTCCAGCGCACAGCGATAGTCGGACGTCTCCGTCGAGGTGAAGGTGAAGTTCGCGACCGTGGCGCTGGAGATCGGAGGAACCCCATTGGGCGTGAGCGTCGTCGTCGGAGGGACGTTGTCGAAGGTGAAGTTGAACTCCGTGCCGATGGCGCTGTAGGCACCGAGGAACCCGGCTTGCGCCGCGACGCGATAGGCCGTGCCAGGGGTGCTGCTCGGGGGCACGAACGAGTAGACGAAGTCCTTGAGGCTGTCCGATGCCGTCCTCCCCCAATACGTGTACGTGAGGTTCGGGGTCGTGTTGGTGACTTCGTAGAGGATGACCTCCGACAGGCCCTGCTCCGTCGTTCCCCTCAGCAAGGGATTGTTCGTCCGAGCAGGCGGCGGCAGCGGGGTGAGCCCCGGAGCGGCGGGCGTGGTGAAGGCCGTGTCCACGAGGGTGACGGTGCCTCCATGATTCAGAGCGGTGGTCGCGTCATTGGGCATCGCGCCGTCGGTGGTGGCCCCAGGGGCCGTGCCCTGGGTTCCCGCCATGCCCGAGGGAGTGGTGGGGAGACAGGAAGGCCCTCCTGAAGCCTGGAAGAACACACGCCCTCCGCCACCTCCACCTCCGGGCCCGGCCACGCCGACAGCGCCATTGCCACCCGCGGCACGCACCGTGTTCGGGTTACACGCCGCGCTGCCCGCGAAGCGCAGGTGCAGGGTGCCACCGGCTCCGCCGCCATGGCCGACATCCAGTCCCGTGGTCGCCACGGCACTCTCCCCAGAGGCCAGGATGCTTCCAGTCCCCGAGAGCGAAGTGGCTCGGATGAAGATGATGCCACCGCCTTGCCCACCTGCCCCCGTCATCAGGGCGCTCTGGGCATGCCCACTGCCTCCGCCGCCACCAAACGTGAGGAAGCTCAAGGACGAACCACTGAGCGCCGCGCCACCAGCTCCCCCCGGATTGTCGCCCTCGTTCCGTCCCCCCACGCCGCCGGGCCCGCCTCCGCCTCCGCCTCCGCCTCCGCCTCCGCGACAGGAGCCCCCGCCTCCACCATTCGTGGAGTTGTCGCGCGAGTCCCCCGGTGCGGGAACCACGTCCTCGCCCCGGCGTCCCGTATTGCCCGGGTCCGAGCCCGCGCAACCGCCATTCGCATCACCGGCGAAGGTGGCGCCCTGAAGGCCGAGCCCTGTTGCTTGAATCGTTCCGTTGTTGATGAGCGGTCCATTGGCCAGGAACGCCAGCACGCCGCCCGAGCTCCCGTTCCACTTGTCCGCAGTGACGGTGACGTTCGCGTTGACGGTGACCGCTCCGTAGCGAGGCACGGTGACCACCTGCGCGCCCGCGCTCTTGTAGCTGTGCAGCAGGGGCGCGGTGAGCGTCAGCGAGGTCGACGTGGGGCCCCCTGTCTTGACCTGCGCGAACTCCCAATGTCCCACCGTGGGCGTCGTACCGACCGCCAAGTCCACTGGCGTGCTCGTGCCCGGCGCGGGCGCGGGGCTCAACCCGGTGGTCTGGATGACCATCACCAGGTTGGTGTTGGCGAGCTCCGGGAGCGCCCCGAGCAGCACCAGCGTGTCCGTCCCCGCGTTGGCATTGGCGTTGAGCTTCGTATGACTGTTGATCTTGTGCGAAGAGCCCGCCGTGGAGAAGACCCTCGCCGTGCCTCCACCGCCCAGCCCGAACCGGTCCCGTTCCGCGCTCGCGGTGCCGCACAGCAACAGCACGCCCCACAACAGCGCTCGCATCAGCAGCGTCCTCATTGGCGCACGTCTCCTGGCTTCGCGGCCCCATCGGCGGGGAGCGCTCCTCGCGACTCCTGTGGGTCGATGAACTTGAACTCGATGCGACGGTTCTCTTCGCGGTCCTGATACGTGTTTTCGGGGAACACCTTCGGCTTGGTCTTCCCGAAGCCCACGGCCATCAACCGGTCCGCCGGAGCCCCTTTGCTGATGAGGTACTGGCGCACCGCATCCGCGCGGGCCTGCGACAGTCGCCGGCTGGCATCCAGGGGCGAGCGCAGGTCCGTGTGCCCACCCACCACCACCATGGGCAGCTCCGGGTGCTCCCTCACGATGCGCGCCACCCAGTTGAGCTGCTCGAGCGAGCGACTCTGGATGACCACGCCCGAGGCCTCGAAGTAGATCCGCTCGAACAGCTCCAGGTGGCCCGGTTTGATCTCCACCAGCGGCGGCACGTTCGCGGGGCAGCCCAGGTTGTTCGCCGCGCCCACGTCCTTCACGCAGCTGTCCAACCTGTTGGGCACGCCGTCCTTGTCCGAGTCCATCTCCGGGCAGCCCTTGCGCTCCGGCGGCCCCGGCTCGTTGGGACACTCGTCGTTGTCGTTCACGATGCCGTCCTTGTCGAAGTCGACCACCGGGCAGCCCTCGTTGTCCGCCGGCCCCGCGTGCTCCGGGCATCGGTCCTTGCTGTCCTCGACCTCGTCCTTGTCCTTGTCATCCATGGGGCAGCCATTGCGCGCGGGAGGGCCGTTCAGGTCCGGGCACTCGTCGAGCGTGTCCTCGATGCCGTCTCCATCCGAGTCCTTCGCCGAGCAGCCTCCGCGCGCCGCGTCTCCGGCCACCAGCGGACAGCGGTCCACGCTGTTGATGATGCCGTCCCCGTCCTCGTCGGAGCCGGGGCACTCCTGGATGGGGTCCGTCAGCGTCTTCACCAACCCCGGCTCGCAGCGCACCGATGACTCACCGGGCCCGCGCGTCGGCACCACCTTGCCGAACGCACCGCCCACCATCAGCCGGAACAGCGGCGTCCCCGGGGCCGAGCCCACACCCATGCCCGCCAGGGCGAAGAGCTCCAGCGACGGACTCGCCAGGTAGCGCGCCCCCGGCAGGAGCTCCACCGCGCCGGGCTGGTCCGTCAGGGGCAGCATCGCGCGCACGTTCAGCTCCCAGCGCAGCCGCTTGCCCGTCGTGGAGAGCGCCGCGCCCACGCGCACCTCGTGCCCCACCTCGTCCTCCAGGTCGCCCACGCGCTCGGTCAGCAGCATCTTCTCCCGCTGGACGTAGCCGACCTCCAAGCCCGCGCGGATGCGCCCGAAGTGCCGCCCCAGCATCAGCCGGGGCGACAGCCGCACCGAGCCATCATCCCGCGAAAACCCCTCCGCGCTGCCCAGGGGAACACCCACCCCCAGCTCCGCCGCGAGGTCCAGCACGCCCGACGACTCCTGCGTCAGGAGTCCCACCCGACCGCTCAGTGACGGCGTGGAGAGCGTCTGCGCACGCGGCTCCGGGATGCCCGCACCCGCCAACCCGGTGCTGTTGCCACCCTGAAACGCCACCAGCGGCACCTGCAACCCCACCTGCAACCAACTCAAGGGCGCATAGGCCGCGGCCAGGTGCGCCGTCGCGCGGCTGCCCACGACGGCGAGCTTCTTCCCGGTGTTCATGTACACCAGCGGCTCGTGGGCGTACTGCATCGCGACCGTGGCTCGGAAGTCACCCGCTGGAAGCAGCTCACCCAGGCCCACGAGCAGCGCGCCTTCCGCGCCAGGATTCAGCTCCAGCCGCTCCAGGTCGAACCCCCTCAGGGGCGACGCATTGGGGACGGGGGGCACGTCGTCCTGGGCCCCGGCGCTCGCGGACGCCAGCGCGAACGCAAACGCGAGCACGCCTCGCAGCAGCCTGCTTCGTCTCATGATTCTCCCGGATGAATGGCGTGTGGGTAACCCGGAGCCGTCCCACGTTTCAAGCCGGCCCCCCGCGTTCACTCTACACCAGATGCCCCCCTCCTCTGGCCAGCCCGCACCCATCGGGTCGCCCGGCGCGCGAGGGCCGAGACAACGCTGTCACTGAAATCTCAGACCAGGGATTCCCGCCCGGTCAATTCGTGGCATGCTGGCGCATCACTCACCTCCCCGCGGCTCGCGCGGGGTCTGGCGCCGGGGGCACTCTGATGATCGCGAACGCCGCGTTGCTCGCGAACCAGGCCGAGTTCGAATTCGAGGCAGGTTCGTTCACGGCCGCGGAGCTGGCGGTGCTCGGCTTCGAGGCCGAGGAGACGCTCTCCCAGCCCTACACCGTCGAAGTCGCCCTCGCCGTCCGGCCCGACCTCGAGGTGGAGGAGAAGCTGCTGCTGGGCAAGGACGCGCGGCTGACGGTGATGCTCGGAGACGGCACCGCCCGCTTCTTCCAGGGCGTCGTCGCGCGGATGACCCGCTGGGACGAAGGCAGCGGCCCCGAGCGCCGTCGCTACCGCGTCACCGTCGTGCCGCGCCTGTGGACGCTGCGCCACCGCCGCAAGAGCCGCATCTTCCAGGAGCTGACCGTTCCGCAGATCGTCCACAAGGTCCTGGACGAGGCCAAGGTCGAACACCGCCTGGCCCTCACTGGAACCTACCCGGTGCGCGACTATTGCGTGCAGTACCGCGAGTCGGACCTGGACTTCGTCTCGCGGCTCCTCGAGGAGGAAGGCATCTTCTACTTCTTCGAGCACGCCGAGAGCTCACACATGATGGTCCTGGGAGACGGCTCGTCGGCCAATCCCTCCATGCAGGGTGAGTCCAAGCTCGTCTTCCGCGAGCGCTCGCACATGATCGCCTCGCAGGAGTACGTGCACGAGCTGGTGGCGCGCACCGAGGTCCAGCCCGGCGTCGTCGCGCTGCGCGACTACAACTTCCTGCGGCCGGCCCAGATGCTGGGCGCGGAGGCGGAGGCGGACGACGGCGAGACGGCGCTGGAGATCTACGACTATCCCGGCCGCTACGAGGAGCCGGGCCCCGGCCGCAACCTGGCCCAGGTGCGCCTGGAGGAATTGCGCGCGCGCACCCAGACGGTGACGGGCGCCAGCTACAGCCGCCGAATCTGTCCCGGCCACGTCTTCGAGTTGGCCGAGCACCCCGACACCGCCGTCAACCGCAAGTACCTGCCCATCTCCGTGCGACACACCGGCCACCAGTCGGAGGCGGTGAGCATCGACCAGTCCACGCTGCGCTCGCGCGAGGGCTACCGCAACGAGTTCCTCTGCCAGCCCGCGGACGTGCCCTTCCGGCCGTCTCGCGTGACGCCCCGCCCCGTCATCCCCGGCGCGCAGACCGCGCGCGTCGTGGGCCCCGCGGGCGAGGAGATCCACACCGACGAGCATGGCCGCATCAAGGTCCAGTTCCACTGGGACCGCGAGGGCAAGGCCAACGACAAGAGCTCCTGCTGGATTCGCGTCAGCCAGGCCTGGGCGGGTCCGGGCTGGGGCGCGCTGTACCTGCCGCGCATCGGCCACGAAGTGGTGGTGGAGTTCCTGGAAGGAGACCCGGACCGCCCGCTCGTCACCGGCAGCGTCTACAACGGGCAGAATCCGCCGCCCATCGACCTGCCCGGCAGCAAGACGCAGAGCACCCTGCGCTCCAGCTCCAGCCCTGGCGGTGACGGCTCCAACGAGCTGCGCTTCGAGGACGCGGCGGGCTCGGAGCTCGTGTATCTGCACGCGCAGAAGGACTTCAACGTCGTCGTGGAGAACGACAAGACGCAGGAGGTCCGCGGCAACGAGACGTTGCTGGTGAAGAAGGACCGCGCCCGCGTCATCGAGGGCAACCAGTCCCTCGAGGTGAAGAAGGACGATGACAGCACCATCAGCGGCAACCAGTCCCTGGCCGTCACCGGAAACCGCTCCACCACGGTGGCAGGCAATCACACCGAGTCCGTCAAGGGTGACCAGTCCATTGGCGTCAGCAGCAGCCAGAGCCTGTCGGTCAGCCTGGCGTCGGCGGAGACGGTGGGCCTGGGGAAGATGCTCACCGTGGGCGGAGCGCTCGCCATCAGCGTGGGCGCCGCGTTCAACGAGCTGGTGGGCGGCGTCAAATCCGAGCAGGTGGGCGGCGCCAAGGTGGAAGTCGTTGGCGCGAAGAAGTCCGAGTCCGTCAAGGGCGCCCGCTCCACGCAGGTGGGCGGGGACCTGTCGGAAGAGATTGGCAAGTCCCGAACGCTGAAGGTGGACAAGGACCTCATGGTCAGCGTCGGTGGCAAATCCAATCACGTCACCAAGGACGCCTACGTTCTGCAGGCCAAGGAAATCGCCCTGGTCGCCGAGGAGCAGTTCACCCTCAAGGTCGGCTCCGCCACGTTGCAGGTGAAGAAGAACGGGGACGTCGTCATCAAGGGCGCGAAGATTGAAGTCACCGGCAGCGGCGACGTCATCATCAAGGGCTCCAAGATCTCCGAAAACTAGGCCGGTCCAGGCAGACCCCGGGGGGGTGGCTTGAAACAGGTCCACTGTGTCTGGCACTTTACGCTTCGCGCGGAACCGACGACGGGGCCGGGCCCTCAAAAAGGAATGTGAATTTGGCGCTAGGACACACTGGCGCCGGTGCGGCGGGGGTGGCCGGCCGGTGCCTTCGGTGGGGTGTGGTCGCCGCGCAGGCGCTGGGCATGAGCGTGGGAGCGGGCTGCGCGAAGCGCGTGCCCTTCTCCTGTGAGACGCCGCCACCGTTCCAGGTGGTGGTGGACGCGGCCGAGCAGCTCAACCCGGACTCCAAGGGCCGCTCGTTGCCCACCGTGGTGCAGATCGTCCAGCTCAAGGACAGCGTGAAGCTGGAGCGCGCGGGCTTCCGAGACTTGTGGGGCAAGCCCGAGGTGCTGCTGAAGGATGACCTGCTGCAGGTGGCCGAGGTGGTGGTGGCGCCCGGTACGCAGGAGAAGCGCTGGATACAGCGGGACCCGAAGGCGCGCTTCGTGCTCGCCATGGGCCTGTTCCGGCAGCCACTGGGTTACTCCTGGCGCGCGGTGGCGACCTTGCCCGTGGTGCAGGAGTCGCGCTGCGTGGAGCGTCCCGCCGGAGACCAGGGGCCGCCGCAGGAGGACGACGAGGTCTTCCGCTACCGGCTCCAGGGCTATCAGATCGACTTGATGTTCCGGCCCCTCAGCGTGGCGCCGGAGCGACACAACAACCCCGAATCCGGCGACCAAGAGTCGCCCCGGAGAGGCGCATGAAGTCCGCGCAGCGCGTCGTGTGGTCCGAGGGCATGTTCATGAGCCCCCACCACCTCCAGCAACAAGACCTCTATCACGAGCAGCTCTTGGAGAACCGGCTGGGGGCCCTGGAACCCTATCCGTGGGGCGTGGTGGCCATGGAGCTGGACCAGGAGGCGCTTCGCGCCGGCCAGGTGCAGTTGTCGAACTTCGTCGGCGTGCTGCCAGACGGGTTGACGGTGTCCTTCGAGTCCGGAGACGCCGAGGCCCCCTCCGCGCGCCCCGCCGAGGGCTACTTCCCTCCCGCGCAGCGCACCCTGGACGTGTACCTGGGCGTGCCGCGCGAGCGCAGCGGCGTGGAGAGCTACGGCAGCGGGGAGCGCATCGGTGGCAGCCCGCGTTACACGCCCGTCACGCGGCCCATCAGCGACCTGACGGCGTCCACGTCCATCTCCCAGGTGGGCTTCGGCCAGCGCAACGTGCGGCTCTTGTTCGGCACCGAGCCGCGCGACGACTTCGAGGCCATCAAGCTGTTCGAGCTGACGCGGGACAAGTCCGGCAGCCTGGCCGTGGTGGACGCCTACGTCCCGCCCTGCCTTCGCATCGACGCGGCGCCCTACGTCATGGGCGAGCTGCGCACGCTCTTGCGGCTGATGGTCTCCAAGCAGCGCCAGCTCGCCTCGCGCCGCCGGCACCGGGATGCGTCCGCGCTGGAGTTCACCGCGGGCGACGTGACGCTCTTCCTGGAGCTCAACGCCCTCAACGGCACCATCCCCTTCCTCCAGCACGCGCTGGACGCGGGCAACCTGCGGCCCCGGGATTTGTACCTCACGCTGGTGCAGTGCGCCGGCCAGCTGTGCACCTTCTCCTCCAGCGCGGACCCCACGACGCTGCCGTCCTTCCAGTTCACGAACCTGAGGGCGACGTTCGAGGAGCTGTTCCGCCGCCTGTCGGAGCTGATGCGCTCGGTGGCGCTGGAGCAGTGCCTGACGGTGGACCTCTCCGCGGGCTCGGACGGCATGTTCCGGGGGAAGCTGGAGGACGAACGGCTGGAGCGCTGCGGCGCCTTCCTGCTGGCGGTGAGGAGCGATTTGCCCGAGCGCGTCGTCGCCGAGCAGTTCCCCAAGCTCACCAAGGTGGCCTGCTGGGATGACATCCCGGGCCTCGTCCGCGCCGCCGCGCCCGGGGTGCCGCTGGCCGTCACGTACCGCCCGCCGCCGGAAGTCCCGGTGCAGCCGGGCACCGTGTACTTCAGCCTCTCGATGAATGACGGCTACTGGAAGAACGTGATGAGGGACCACAACCTCGCGCTCTATCTGCCACAGCCGTTCGACGCGGCCCGAACGACCGTGGAGCTGCTCGCGGTCCCCACCGCCAATCGCTGACGCGCAGGGATTCCCATGGACCGAGTGACGGAAGCCACGAAGGACTGTTTCGACGCCGCCATCCACCTGCGCGGCTCGGAGGCGGCGGCCATTCCTCCGCCCGAGACGCTCTATCACCGCCTGCGCGGAGTGGTGGACGAGCTCTTGCGGCGCGCCGCCGTGCTCGGCTTCAGCCACCAGGACGCCCAGGACATGGCCTACGCCATGGTGGCGCTCATCGACGAGGTCGTCCTCAGCCGGCCGGAGGAGTACCGGCAGTTCTGGATGACCAACCCGCTGCAGCTGCACTACTTCAACGAGAACATCGCGGGCGACGGCTTCTTCGCCAGGCTGGACCTGGTGCGAAAGGATCCGCACCGCGCCGAGGTCCTCCAGGTCTACTACCTGTGCATGCTCTTCGGCTTCCAGGGGCGCTACCGCATCCGCGGCGGCGAGCTGGAGCTGATGACGCTCATCGACACGGTGAAGAAGGACCTGGAGCGCGCGCGTCCGTTCGACTTCGACGTGCTGTCACCCCACGGTGACCGTCCCACCGACTCGCTGCTCTCCAAGCGTCGCAAGACCCCCATGCTGGCCCTGTCCGCGGGCTCGCTGGCGGTGGCGGTGCTCTTCTACGGCGTGCTGCAGTTCTTCCTGAAGGACAAGGTGGACGAGCTCAAGGGCCGCATCGAGCTGCACGCCGCCAAGAACGTCGCCGGCACCCTGGCTCCGCCGCAAGCGGGCGCCAACCCGGGAGGCACGCAATGATGGCCTACCTGCTACCGCTGCTGGGTATCGGCGCGCCCATGTTCGCGCTGATGACCTACCTGGAGCTCAGCCCGCCCCAGGCCGCCATCGTCGCCGCGCTCGCGGGCCTCTTGGCCATGGGCGTGGTGTGGGTGGTCAAACGCATCCGCGCGCGCCGCGCCGCCAAGAAGCTGGAGGGCGCGCTCGCGGCCCAAGGTGAGGAGCAGGCCGCCACGGTGCGGCCGGACCTGCAGCCCGAAATCAAGGCGATGCAGGACGAGTTCACCAAGGCGGTGGGCGCGCTCAAGGCGTCCAAGCTGGCGCGCGGCGGCAAGGACGCGCTGGCGGTGCTGCCCTGGTACCTCATCGTCGGCCCTCCGGGCGCGGGCAAGAGCACCGCGCTGCGCAACTCCGGCCTGAAGTTCCCCTACCTGTCCGCGCGCGGTGGCGTGCGCGGCGTGGGTGGCACTCGAAACTGCGACTGGTGGCTCACCAACGAGGCCGTCATCCTCGACACGGCGGGCCGCTACACCAGCGCCGAGGAGGACCGTCCGGAGTGGATGGCCTTCCTGGACACGGTGGTGAAGCACCGCCCCAGCCGCCCCATCAACGGCCTCATCGTCGCCATCAGCGTCAGCGAGCTGATGACGGCGGACCCGCAGGCCGTGGGCGAGATGGGGCAGACCATCCGCGAGCGCCTGGACGAAATCACCGGCCGGCTGAAGATGCTGGTGCCCGTCTACGTGATGGTCACCAAGTGCGATTTGCTGCCGGGCTTCGTGGAGATGTTCTCCGACTTGTCCCGCGTGGAGCGCGGACAGGTCTGGGGCTTCACCGTGCCGCTGGAGCACCAGAAGGACGCCAGCACGGACCTGTTCCGCGAGCGCTTCGACGAGATGCTCTCCGTGCTGGAGCAGCGCTCGCTCAGGCGGCTGGGCCAGGAGCGCCGGCTGGAGACGCGCGAGAACATCTACGGGTTCCCGCAGCGCTTCGATGCGCTCCGGAAGAATCTGGCCGAGTTCCTCCAGCCGCTCTTCCTGGAGAACGTGTTCCAGGACACGCCCGTCTTCCGCGGCCTGTACTTCAACAGCGGCACGCAGGACGTGCGCGCGGTGGACAAGGTGTCCCCGTCCGCGGGTGAGATGTTCGGCACCACCAACGGACGGCCGCAGACGGAGGGCGCGTCCGCCGAGGGCCGCAGCTACTTCCTCTGGGACGTCTTCACGAAGGTGATGTTCCAGGACCAGCAGGTGGCGGTGCGCAGCTCGCTGGAGGAAGCGAGGGTGCGCCGGCAGAGCATGGTGCTGGCGGGAGCGGCGATGGCGGCCACGGCGCTGCTGTTGTCCATGCCCACCCTCTCCTATTTCCAGAACCGCTTCCTGGCGGAGGCGGTGACCAAGGCCATCACCGACGTGAACCTGGACCCGCGCGACGACGTGCGCCGGGTCGAGGACCTGCTACCGCTCAGCAAGCGCCTGGAGGAGCTGACACGGCACGAGGAAGAAGGCGCTCCGGTGTGGATGCGCTTCGGCCTCTATCAGGGCCACAAGCTGCTGCCGCAGGCGCGCGAGTTCTACAACACCGCCTTGCGGCGGGTGCTGCTGGGCAAGCAGTTCGAGCTCATCCAGCAGCGCCTGGAGGGCTTCGCCCGCAGCCCGGACATGCTCACGCTCCGGGACCCCAAGGAGCACGCGCGGCGCTCGTCCGAGTTCAAGCAGTACGTCGACGACCTGAAGATGTACCTGTTGGTGACGACGCCCCGGGACCCCAAGGAACCGGAGCTGGACGAGACGCAGCGCCGGTGGCTCGTGCAACAAATCGTCGAGCACTGGGGGCGCGTGCGCGGCAGCGCGCTGGATGAGGGAACGGTCGCCACCCACGCCACCACCTTCATCAAGATGCTGGGCGCCGAGCAGGCCCTCCCCGACGAGCAGAAGCCCGCGCGCGAAGAGCGCATCGCCTTCCCCCGGGAGCACGCCCTCATCGTGGGCGCCCGACGCGCGCTCATCCGGGTGCCCCTGGAGAAGTTGGAGCTGGCGCGCATCGTGGAGACCACGCGTGCGCAGTACGGAGACGTCACGCTGGAGCAATTGATGGGCTCGGTGCCGCAGTTCAGCGCCAACATGGTGGTGCGCGGCGCCTTCACCCGCAACGCCTACGAGAACGAGGTGAAGCAGCAGCTCGAACAGTCGTTCTCGGACCAGGATGCGTGGGTGCTGGACCGGGACGTCGGCAGCGACGTGGAGGGGTTACGGCGCGTACTGCACTCAAACTACCTCTCCGCCTACATCCAGGAGTGGAAGGACTTCCTGAACGCCATCAAGGTGGTCGAGCCCAAGGACGACGTCCAGTTGGATGACCTGCTCACCAACCTGACGCGCGGCACCCCCAAGCCGTACAGCCGGCTGTTCAACTCCATCGTCAACAACGTCCAGCTTGAGCGACGCCCCCCCAAGGTCGAAGCCACGAGCACGAACAAACTGACGGCGTCCGTGCAGAAGATCTTCGGCTCCGGTGACGACGCCGTCACCGAGAAGAACCGGGAGAAGCTCAACCCGCTCGCGCCCTCCGGCGAAGAGGAGATTCTTCCCCGGGACGTGGCGCGCGAGTTTGCCTCCATCATCCGGTTCGCCACGGAGCGCTACAAGACGGACGACGGCGAGGAGACGCTGACGGCGCTCGTCGAGTACGAGGAGCAGCTCGTCACCGTCCACTCGGCGATGCTGGCGGCGAAGGACAAGCCAGGAGAAGGCGCGGAGCTGGCCAAGAAGAGCAACGCCGCGCGCAGCTACGTGGAGATGCTCATCCGCAAGCAGACGGACAACATCGCCATCTTCCATCAACTGCTGATGCCGCCCTTCAAGGACACCCTCCAGGTCCTCACCCAGGGCCAGGCCCAGCAGAAGAGCAAGCTGTGGTGCGAACAGGTGGCCGTGCCGTTCAACCGGGCCTTCAAGGACATGTATCCGTTCACGGCCAGCTCGCAGAAGGATGCACCGCTGCCCGAAGTCGCGGAGTTCCTGCGGCCCGACAACGGACAGCTGCGCAAGTTCATCAAGGAGCAGCTCAGCGAGCAGCTCGTCCCCACGGGCCGCAAGTGGGACTTCACCTCGTCCGCCAGCGGGAACTACCGGCCGGAGCTGCTCACCTTCCTGGAGAAGACGCAGGCCCTGGCGGCGACCCTGTTCCCGGGCGGCGAGTCGGTGGGCATGGTGGACCCGCTGGTGCGCTTCCAGGTGCGCATCCGTCCCGGCGTCTCCATGGATGGCGCCGCGTCGCAGATTTCGTCCATCGTCTTCACGCTCGACGGCACGGACGAGGTGTACCGCAACGGTCCCGATACCCTGTGGAAGCCGATGATCTGGCCCGGCCAGGCCGGCAAGCTCGGCGCGCGCATCCTCGTGCAGAGCGTGGATGGCGCCACGGAGTCCACGCTGGAGGCCGAGGGCGACTGGGGCCTGTTCCGCCTGCTCGAGCGCGTGAAGAAGATCGAACCCAGCCCGGACGGGCGCTACTTCACCGCGACGTGGGAGATCGAGGAGATGAATGGCGCGCAGGTCTCCATCGACTTCCGGCCGGAGCGCACGACCAACCCCTTCTTCGGGCTGGCGGGCAACACGTCCAAGCTGATGGGCATCTTCCGGGACTCCGGCATGAAGGTCCCGATGGGCATCGCGCTCAACGGCAAGGGCTGCGAGCCGGAGGCCGTGGCCGCGGGCGGAGCCCCCTGATGGCGGTGCAGCAACCTCCTCGCATCGGCCTGCTGGGAAAGACGCCACGCCAGGCGGAGTTCATCCGGTTCAACGCCTCCACGCCGCTGGCCCTCCACCTCTACGGGTGGATGGAGGCGGGCGTGGAGCGTGCGCGCAAGGCGCGGATGGACCTGCCCTCGGAGCCCGCGCACTTCGTCTTCACCGCCCCAGGCCAGAAGCAGGCGCTGGTGGGGCTGATGGCGCCCAGCGTGGACAGCGTGGGCCGCGCCTTTCCGCTGGCCGTGTTCACCGAGGTGCCCTCGGCCAGCACCGCGCTCCGCTTCGCGCTGACACCAGAGGCCTACCAGCCCTTCCTTCGCGCGGCCGGGGCCCTGGCCCACGCGGCGGCGGAGCTGGACGTGCCGCGACTCACCGAGCGCGCCACTGCGCTGCCCGTGCCGGGCCCGGGTGACTTCAGCGTGGCGGAGCGCCTGCGCGACAGCGTCCTTTCGGAGCACCACCTCGCCGACCTGCTGGGACCCGTGACAGAGGGCTCGCCCGCCGGAGGGCAGTACTACGCGCTGCACACCTTCCTCACCGCGTGCATCGGTGAGCGCGGACGCGAGCAGTCCGCCGCGGGCGTGGTGCTGGACTGCCCTTTGACGGCGCGCGTGGGCCCGGTGGCGTGGTTGGAGCTGTCCTCGCGCCTGTTGCGCTGGCCCCACCAGCCGCCGTCCTTCTTCTGGTCCGAGGGAGACAAGCCCCGGCTGCTCTTGAGCCTGGGCTCCGCGTCGCCCTCCGTCTTCCTCGCGCTCGCCCAGCCCGGCCGCCCCGGCGCCCAGGTGTGGCCGCTGCGCACCGAACGTCCCGCCGCCATCGACAACGCGCGCAAGGGCCTGACGGCCTCCGCGCGCCAGGTCATCGACTCCCCCACCACCACCCTCGACCAGCTCCTGCGCGCCTTGTCGCGCTGAGGGCACACGAAGCCTCACACCATGCCTCCCACCCTCGAAGAGCTCCGTGAGCGCGCCCGTCCCTGGGTCGAGCCCGTGCCCGGCACCGCGCCCGCCGGAACGCAGGCGAAGCACGACCCCGCCTACGAGGCCATCACCGCCGAGGTGGCGAAGCTGGAGTCCCCCGCCAGCAACGCCGTGCGCTGGGACGAAGTCGTTCGCGGCGCCGACGAGCTGCTCAAGGGCACCACCAAGGACCTCTGGCTCGCCTCGTATCTGGCCTACGGCCTCTACGTCACCCGGGGCATGGACGGCGCCGCCACCGGCGCGGCCCTGCTCGCGGAGGTGACGGAGCGCTTCTGGCCCGACCTCTTTCCGGAGGTGAAGCGGCTGCGCGCGCGCGCCAACGCCGTGGGCTGGTTCGTGGAACGCCTGGGCAGGCTGCTGCCCACCATCGACCAGGCCAGCGTGAGCGCCGAGTCCCTCGATGCGCTGGCCTTCGCCATCAAGCGACTGTCCACCCTGTCGCGTGAGCGCTTCGCCGACCAGACCCCCGCCTTCGGTCCGATTCAGGACGCCATCGCCCGGCTGCGCGCCGGCCTGCCCGAGCCCCTGCCCGAGGCGCCCCAACAGCAGGACGCCGCTTTGGCCGAGCCCGTGGACAGCGCGCCGACAGCAGCTCCCGTGACGGGCCCGGAGTCGTCCTCGAGCCCCGCGCACGCCGACGCCGCGTCGGCCGTGAACACTCACACGGCCCCGAGGACCGAGCCGCCCGCGTCCCCGAAGGCCGCGCAGCCGTCGGCACCGTCGCGCCCCGCGCCCCCTCAGGTCGGCGCCCAGCCTTCCGCGCCCCCGCGCCCCGCGCCCCCGAAAGTCGCCGCGCCCAGCACCGTCGTCGTGCCTCCGCTCCCCACGCTGCCCGCGCAGCCGGACCTCTCCAGCACCGAGGCCGTCACCGACTTCCTGCGCAACGTCGGCGCCGCGCTCCTGGGCGCCGCGAGCGCGCTGCGTCACGCGAGCAGCGCGGACCCCGTCTCCTACCGTCTGCTGCGCAACGGCGTGTGGCTGCACCTGGCGCGGCCGCCTGGCACCGGTGCCAACGGCCGCACGACGCTTCAGCCGCCACCGGACTCGCTGCGCTCCAAGCTGGAGACCCTGGAAGCCAACCAGCGCTGGAGCGAGCTGCTCGACGAGGCCGAGTCCGCCGTCGCCCAACACCGCTTCGCCCTGAGCCCGCACCGCTTCAGCGCGGCCGCGCTCAAGGGGCTGGGTGAAACACACACCACGGCCCACGCCGCGCTGGTGCGGGAGTTGCGTGTGCAACTGCGCCGCATGCCGGGCGTGGAGGACCTGCTCGCCGCCGACGGCTCTCCCCTCACCGACGAGGCCACGCGCGCCTGGCTGCGCGCCGAGGTCCTCCAGGCGGCCCCCCGCACGACCGCGTCGTCCCCGGTCCGCGCCCCGACGACAGCCATTCGCCTGCCGCCGCCGTCACTCGACGCGGAGTCCGCCGGCGCGCAGCCCCTGGGCGAGGAGGAAACCCAGGCGCTGCTGGCCGAGGGCCGCGTGCAGGAGCTCGTCGCGGGGCTCCAGGCGGATGTCGCCGCCGCGGGCACGGGCCGCGCGCGCTTCGTCGCCCGCCTGACCCTGGCGCGCCTGTGTGCCCAGGCAGGACAACTTCCGCTGGCGCGCGCGCTTTTCGACGCGCTCGACGAGGAGGTTTCCTCTCATGCGTTGGACCAGTGGGAGCCCACGCTGGCGGCGGCCTGTCTCGAGGGATGGCTCGCCACCCGCACCGTCGAGGAAAAGGAGGGGGGACGGTTGGCAGCAAAAGTTCGAAACCGCTATCGTCGTCTCGCACGGCTGGATTCTTCCGCCGCGCTCCGCGTCGTCGGCCCCTGACGTTCCCAGGTTGTTCCGCGGCGAAGCCTCCCCCATGCGACGCCCGCGCATTTCTACGTAGGTCTCAAGGAGAGAGCCGCAGATGAGCAAAGAGAGTTCCGTCGCCCCTACCGAGCGCGTCAACATCGTCTACAAGCCCGCCACCGGCAATGCGCAGGAGCAGGTGGAGCTGCCCCTGAAGGTCCTGATGATGGGGGACTTCACGGGCCAGGCGGATGACAGGCCTCTGGAGCAGCGCGCGCCCATCAACGTGGACAAGGGCAACTTCAACGAGGTGATGGCCCAGCAGAACCTCAAGGTCACCCTCACCGCCGCGGACAAGCTGTCCAGCGACGCGGGCGCGACCATGAATGTCTCGCTCCAATTCAAGAACCTGTCGGACTTCACGCCCGAGAGCGTCGTCAATCAGGTGCCCGAGCTCAAGAAGCTCCTGGAGCTGCGCAGCGCGCTCAACGCGCTCAAGGGGCCCCTGGGCAACCTTCCCGCGTTCCGCAAGAAGCTTCAGGCACTCCTGGCCGACGAAGAGGGCCGCAAGGCGCTCATCAAGGAACTGGGGCTCGAGGAAAAGTCCAAGTAACCGTTTACGGGGAACAGAGACACCATGCCTACCGAGACCCTGACCCAGAAGTCGCCGGTTGCCGGCGCCGATGCCTCGCTGTCCCTGCTCGACGAAATCCTCTCCGAGGCGAAGCTCAAGCCCAAGGACGAGGGTTACGACGTCGCCAAGCGCGGCGTGCAAGCCTTCATCACGGAGATGCTCGCGCCCAACCGCTCCGAGGAGCGTGTGGACAAGGCGCTCGTCGACGCGATGATCGCCGAAATCGACAAGCGCCTGTCGTCGCAGGTGAATGAAATCCTCCACGCCTCCGAGTTCCAGAAGCTGGAGTCGTCCTGGCGTTCGCTGAAGTTCCTGGTGGACCGCGTGGACTTCCGCGAGAACACCCGCGTGGAGATGCTCAACGTCTCCAAGGAAGACTTGCAGAAGGACTTCGAGGACGCGCCCGAGGTCGTGAAGAGCGGTCTGTACAAGCTCGTGTACTCCAACGAGTACGGCGTCTTCGGTGGCAAGCCCTACGGCATCATCTCCGCCAACTACGACTTCGGCGTGGGCCCGCAGGACATGGAGCTTCTGCGCAAGTGCGCGTCGGTGGCCGCCATGGCCCACGCGCCGTTCATCGCCAACACCGCGCCGGAGACCTTCGGTGAGCCTACCTTCCTGAAGCTGCCGGACCTCAAGGACCTCAAGTCCCTGTTCGAGGGTCCGCAGTACGCGCGCTGGCACTCGTTCCGCGAGAGCGAGGACGCGCGCTATGTGGGCCTGGCCCTGCCGCGCTTCCTGCTGCGTCTGCCTTATGGCGAGAAGACGGTGCCGGTGAAGGCTTTCAACTTCACCGAGGACGTCGTCGGCAGCCACGAGAAGTACCTGTGGGGCCATGCCTCCGTCGCGCTGACGTCGCGCGTGGCGGACTCCTTCGCCAAGTTCCGCTGGAGCCCGAACATCATCGGTCCCCAGTCCGGCGGCGCGGTGGAGAACCTGCCCCTGCACCAGTACGAGGCCATGGGGGAAATCCAGACCAAGATTCCCACCGAGGTCATGCTCACCGAGCGGCGCGAGTACGAGCTGTCCGAGGAAGGCTTCATCGGCCTGGTGTTCCGCAAGGACTCCGACAACGCGGCGTTCTTCAGCGCCAACTCCACCCAGAAGCCCAAGTTCTTCGGCAACACCCCGGAGGGCAAGGCCGCGGAGACGAACTACCGTCTGGGTACGCAGCTGCCATACATGTTCATCATGACGCGCCTCGCGCACTACATCAAAGTGCTGCAGCGCGAACAGATTGGCAGCTGGAAGGAGAAGGCCGACCTGGAGCGTGAGCTGAATCACTGGCTCAGCCAGTACATCTCCGACATGGACGACCCGGCGCCCGCCGTGCGCTCGCGCCGCCCGCTGAAGGCCGCGCGCGTCGTCGTCGAGGACGTGGAAGGTCAGCCCGGCTGGTACCGCTGCAGCCTGCAGGTGCGCCCCCACTTCAAGTACATGGGTGCGTCGTTCACCCTGTCCTTGGTGGGTAAGTTGGACAAGGAGTGATGGACCCGCTTCACCGTGTGTCGTTGAGATCAGCTATTCTGTGGGCTCCACTCCCAGGCTCGAAATGAGCCTGGGCCACCCGCGCGCCTTCGCGCGCACAGCAAAGAGGTTGGTTCCATGGCTGAATCAGTTTTCGTGTACCTGAAGGCAAACGGGCAGGATATCGCGGGTGAGAGCACCCAGACGAGCCTCGGCCGCGAGGGCGCCATCGAGGCCATCTATTACGAGCAGAAGGTGTTCACCGCTCGTGAGGCGGGCTCGGGCCTGGCCGTGGGTCGCCGTCAGTACGAGGGCATCACCATCCGCAAGCGCATCGACAAGGCCTCGCCGCTGCTGATGAAGGCGCTGTGCGAGAACACCGTCATCGAGGCGACGTTCAAGTTCTTCCGCCCGAACCCCTCTGGCGACGGGACGACCGAGCAGTTCTACACGACGTCCATCAAGAAGGCGCGCATCAACAGCATCAAGCAGTTCGTGCCGGATGCGTTCGTGCCGACCAGCTCCAACAGCCCTCCGCTCGAGGAGCTGAACATCGTCTTCCACACCATCAACTGGACGTACAGCAACGGCGGCCAGACGCACGAGGACACCTGGGACACCCAGCGCTGATGCGTGCTCCTCCACCGGTCGTCCGTGGCGCAGTCGACACGGGCGGCCGGGGGTGGCCTCAATAAAAGACACGCATGGGCTCCCGAGGTTTGTTGTCACGTATCGCCGAAGGCAATGGCGCGCTCGCCCCACCCGGCGACGTGGTGGAGTCCATCGCGGAGCACCTTCGCGCGTTGCTCAACACGCGCAAGGGTGAGTCCGTGGCCTCACCGGCCTTCGGCATCCTGGACTTGAACGACATCGTCCACACGTACCCATCGGCGGTGCCGCGAATGGCGCAGTCCATCCGCACGGCCATCCAGGACTTCGAGCCGAGACTGAAGAGCGTGGTGGTGAACCACTCGCCGGACCCGGATGATCCGACGGCGCTGCGGTTCGACATCACCGCGCAGCTGGCGACGCGCAACCGAAAAGGCACGGTGCGCTTCCACACGCAGATGAACCCGGGCGGGCGCGTGGACCTGTGGTGAACCGCGGGGTGTTGGGCGGAGGGCGAGGATGTTCAGCAAGTACTACCTGAGCGAGCTGACGTACCTGCGGGAGATGGGGCGGGCCTTCGGGCTGGCCAACCCGTCGCTGGCGGGCCTGCTGGTGGAGCGCGGCGCGGACCCGGACGTGGAGCGGCTGCTGGAGGGCTTCGCCTTCCTGACGGCGCGCATCCGCGAGCGCGTGGACGACGACGTGCCGGAGCTGGTGCATGGGCTGACGGAGCTCTTGCTGCCGCACTACCTGCGCCCCCTGCCCGCCGCGTCCATCGTCGAGTTCTCCCCGCACCTGCGCGCGCTGCGCGGCCGCTCGAAGCTGGCCGCCGGGGCGGAGGTCGCCTCGCAGCCCATCGACGGCACCCGCTGCGTCTTCCGCACCACGACGGACGTGGACCTGCTGCCGGTGCAGCTCACCGACGCGATGCTGGACCGCTCGTCGATTACCTCCCCCGTGCTGCGGCTGTCGTTCCAGACGACGGAGCAGGGCCGCGCCGAGGTCTTCCGCCAGCAGGGCCTGCGCCTGTTCATCCACGGAGAGCTGTCCGCCTCCGCCGTGGTGCTGCTGTGCCTCTTGCGCTACTGCGGACAGGTGCGGGTGCGCGGCGCGTCCTCACAGGGCGACGGAATCAAGCTGCCCGCGGGCTCCCTCCAGGCGGTGGGCTTCCAGCGCGACTTCCGCCTGCTGCCGTGGCCGCGCGCGAGCGAGGGCTACCGGCTGTTGCAGGAGTACCTGACGCTGCCGGAGAAGTTCCTGTTCTTCGACGTGAAGAACCTGGACGCGGCGGCGATGAGCGTCCGTGAGGACCGGTTCGAAATCGCCTTCCACCTGGAGCGGCCACCGCCCCTGGACGCGCGCATCCACCGGGAGATGTTCCGGCTGCACTGCGCTCCGGTGGTCAACCTCTTCAGCGCCCCGGCCAACCCCGTCCTCCACCACGCGCTGGACCGCGAACACCTGCTGCGCGCCGCGGACCTGCCACCCAACCACGCGGAGGTGTACTCCGTGGATTCGGTGACGGGCCTCCAGTCGGGCCGCAACGAGCGGCGCGGCTACCGGCCCTTCTTCGAGTTCAGCCATACGGCGGGCGGCGACGCGGAGCAGTCCTTCTACCGGCTGCGGCGCATGCACTCGCCGTTGGATGAAGGCATCGACATGTACATCACCCTGGAGACCCCGCGCGACGTGGCGCCGGTGCTCGGGGCCGAGGAGGCGCTCTCCATCGACCTGACGTGCACCAACCGCACGTTGCCGTCGCGCCTCCAAGTGGGTGACTTGACGGAGTCCACGTCCGCCAGCCCCACCCAGGCGAAGTTCAAGAACATCTCCCCGGTGAGCCGGCCCGCGCGCGCGCCGCTGGGCGCGGAGCTGCACTGGCGGCTGTTGTCCCATCTGGCCATCAACCAGCACTCGCTCGCGGACGCGGCGGCGCTGCGGCGGCTGATGGACCTGTACAACTTCCACTCGCTCACCGACAACCTGGCCGCGCGCGCCAGCCGCCTGCGCATCAACGCCATCCGCGCGGTGGAGACCAAACCCGTCACGCGCTTCCTGGAGGGCGCGCCGCTGCGAGGCCACCGCACCCGGGTGGACCTGGACGAGGAGAACTTCATGGGCGTGGGGGACTCGTTCCTCTTCGGCTGCGTGCTGGAGGAACTGCTCGCGTCCCACGTCACCATCAACTCCTTCAACGAGCTGAGCATCCGCCTCCACCCCTCGCAGACGGAGTACATGTGGCTTCCGAGGAACGGCTCTCAGACGCTCTTGTAGAAGAGGCCCGGAAGCTGGCCGAGGCGGCGCCCCGGGTGGGCTTCTTCCCGCTGGTGGCCTACCTGGAGCGGCTGACCAAGGACGCGGTGCGCGTGGGCGGGCCCGGGCCCGTCAACGAGGAGATGATCCGCTTCCGGCATGACCCATCGCTCGGGTTCCCTTCCGGCGACGTCAGCGAGGTGACGCTGCGCTACGTGCCGGTGCGGCCGGAGGACCCGTCCTCACGCCGCCCCTTGTTCGAGGTGGTGACGCGCTTTCTGGGACTGACGGGCGCGGTGAGCCCCCTGCCCCACTACATCGCCGAGGAAGTCGCGCAGGAGGACCCGGACGCGCCCGTGCGACGCGAGTTCCTGGACCTGTTCCACCACCGGCTCCTGTCCCTGCTGTATCGAATCGAGTCGAAGTACCGCATCACCAGCGAGACGGACACGTCCTTCACGGACCAGTGGTCCCGGCGGCTGCTCGCCCTGGGCGGCTTCGACACGTACGAGCAGCCCCGCAAGGGAGGCCTGCCGACCTGGCGCCTCCTGCGCATCGCCCCGCTGCTCGCCAGCCGCTCCCGCACGGCGGAGCAGTTGGAGGTGGCGCTCCAGGACGTGCTGAACGAGGACCTGGAGGGCGCGAAGGTGTCGGTGCGGCAGTTCGTGGGCCGCTGGGTGGACATCGACGCGCGGGTGCAGTTGGGGCGGGCCAACCATCAGCTCGGCCGCAACATGCTGCTGGGGGGCAAGGCGTTCGACCGGACGGGGAAGATTCAGCTGCACATCAGCCCGCTGCCGCCGCGCGCCTACAAGCGGCTGATGCCGGATGGAGACCTGCTACCGCTGGTGCGGGAGGTGGTGTCGCTCTTCGTCCGGGACCCGCTGGAGTATGATCTGGAGCTGGGTCTCACCGAAGGGGTGCGTCAGCAGTTCCGGCTGTCTCGCAAGGAGCCGAGCCAGCTCGGCCGCGACACCTGGCTGGGCTCCAGCCAGCAGACACACCTGAGTGTTCCCGTCGTGAGATGAGACGCTCCGGGATGGGCGGCCCCGGGGTGCGGGGATTTACGGCGTAACAGCCGCCCGGTATACCGTCGACCACCGTTGTCACAGCTTGGGGGCTCCCATTCGCGTCGATCCGAAAGCGCTTGTCCGTCGCCTGACGCCCACCTCCACCCGCCTGTTGGAAGCGGCGGTTGCTCGCGCGAGCGCGGGACGGTTCTACGAAATCGTCCCCGAGCACATGCTGGCGCAGATGCTGGAGCCCGAGGACTCGGACGTGGCGCGCCTGCTCCACCACTTCGGGGTGGACAAGCGGCACCTGGCCACCAGCATGGAGCGCGCCCTGCAGGGCCTGCGCGCCGGCAACGCGGGGCGGCCCGTCTTCTCCGAGACGCTCTTCCAGTGGTTCGAGGAGGCGTGGCTCCTGGCCTCGGTGGAGCACGGCGCGACGCGGCTGCGCTCGGGGCACCTGTTCGTCCAGTTCATCACCCGCCGCTCGCGCTACACCGCGGAAATCTTCCCCGAGCTGGACGCCATCTCCCGCGACGAGCTGCTGGGCTCGCTGGACGTGCTGCTGCAGCCCTCGCCGGAGAACGTGGAGGTCACCACGGAGGACGGCGCGGCGAGCGGCTCGGGTGGCGGCGCGGCGGGTGCGCCAGGAGGCCGGGGTGACGAGGCGCTCAAGCGCTTCGCGACGTCCTTCACCGGGCGGGTGCGCGAGGGGAAGATCGACCCCATCTTCGGCCGCCACCGCGAAATCCGGCAGATGGTCGACATCCTCTCCCGCCGCCGGAAGAACAACCCCATCCTGGTGGGCGAGCCGGGCGTGGGCAAGACGGCGCTCGTGGAGGGCATGGCCTGGGCGATTGTGCGGGGCGAGGTGCCGGAGGCGCTGCGCAACGTGGACCTGCTTGGCCTGGACCTGGGCCTGCTCCAGGCTGGCGCGGGTGTGCGCGGCGAGTTCGAGAACCGGCTCAAGGCCGTCATCGCCGAGGTGAAGGCGTCCCCCACGCCCATCATCCTCTTCATCGACGAGGCGCACACCATCATCGGCGCGGGTGGCTCGCAGGGCGGCAGCGACGCGGCCAACCTGCTCAAGCCCGCGCTGGCGCGAGGCGAGTTGCGCACCATCGCCGCGACGACGTGGGCCGAGTACAAGAAGTACTTCGAGAAGGACGCGGCGCTGGAGCGGCGCTTCCAGCCGGTGAAGGTGGACGAGCCCAGCGAGGCGGACGCGGAGCTGATGCTGCGCGGCCTGCGCCCCACGTATGAGGCGTCCCACGGCGTCACCATCCGCGACGAGGCCGTCACCGCGGCCGTGCGACTGTCCAGCCGGTACATCTCCGGCCGGCAGCTCCCGGACAAGGCGGTGGACCTGCTCGACACGTCGGCTGCCCGCGTGAAGATCGAGCTATCCACGCGGCCCGAGGAGCTGGTGGCGCTGGAGCAGGAGATCTCCGGCCTGGAGCGCGAGCGCGACGCGCTCAAGCGGGACTTGGCCGACGGTGAAGGTGGGGAGGACGCGCAGGAGGCACTGGCCGAAGCGGAGGCGAAGCTGCGCGCCACCCAGGACTCGCGGGCCTCGCTGCACGCGCGTTGGGAGACGGAGCGCGCGGCCGTCGTCGCGCTGATGAACGCTCGCAAGGCGCTGCGAGAGCCTGCCCCGGGTGCCGAGCCCGCGGCGCTCAAGGAAGCGGTGGACGCGGCGGCGAAGTCGCTCGCGGCGGCGCGCGGCGAGTTCCCGCTGGTGCACTCGGACGTGGACGCGGACATCGTCGCGCGCGTCGTCGCGGGTTGGACGGGCGTGCCGGTGGGGAAGATGCGCGGTGACATGTTGGAGGCCGTGCTGAACCTGGAGGACCGGCTGCGCACCCGCGTGCGTGGACAAGAAGCGGCGCTCAAGAAGGTGGGCGAAATCATCCGCATCTCCCAGGCGGGCATCCGCAACCCGGACGCGCCGATTGGCGTGATGCTCTTCGTGGGGCCCAGCGGCGTGGGCAAGACGGAGACGGCGCTGGCGCTGGCCGAGTCGCTCTACGGCGGCGAGCGCTTCATGACGACGCTCAACATGAGCGAGTTCCAGGAGAAGCACACGGTGAGCCGGCTCATCGGCTCGCCGCCGGGCTACGTGGGCTACGGCGAGGGCGGCCTGCTCACGGAAGCGGTGCGGCAGCGGCCCTACTCCGTCGTGCTGCTGGACGAGTGCGAGAAGGCCGACCTGGAGGTGATGAACCTCTTCTACCAGGTGTTCGACAAGGGGATGCTGACGGACGGAGAGGGCCGCGCGGTGGACTTCAAGAACACCGTCATCATCCTCACCAGCAACCTGGGCTCGGACCGGGTGATGAAGATGTTCGAGGACGGGCTGGAGCCCTCGTCGGAGCAGGTGCTCACGGCCATCCGCCCCACGCTGAGCCAGCACTTCAAGCCCGCGCTGCTGGCGCGCATGACGGTGGTGCCCTTCGGTCCGGTGCAGCGCGACGTCATGCGGCAGATCGCCGAGATGAAGCTGAACAAGCTGGTGGGCCGGCTGCGCGAGGCCCACGACGTGGAGACGACGCTGGCGCCGGAGCTGCTGGACGAGCTGGCGCGCCGGTGCACGGAGTCGGAGATGGGAGCGCGCAACATGGAGCAGATCCTCCAGGGCTCGCTGATGCCCGTGCTCTCCCGCGAATTGTTGCAGCACCTGGTGGGCGGCGCGGTGCCCCCCAAGCTGCACGTGGCCCTCACCGCGGAAGGCGACTGGGACCTCCGGTTCGCCGAGGCCTGAGAACCCATGAAACGAACGCTTCAGGTCTGCGGTGTCGCGCTGTCCCTTCTGGCCGGCTGCGCCAGCGTGCCCAAGCCGGCGATGTGCTTCGCCGAGGCGGGCCCCAACGCACGCTCGTTCCCCACGCCGGACACCTGGTTCGCCCTGCTTCTGCACGGCTATGACAAGGACGCCGGCACGGCTCCGCACCCCGCGGTGGACTGCGCGGGCGCGCCCGTGTGGTGGCAGGACCCGACCGCCGACGAGTGCGTGGAGGCCGGCCCCGACGCCCTGCCCCTTCCGCCGTCGCAGAAGCTCACCGAAGAGGACCTGGTGCTGGAGACACTCCAGGCCGGCCAGCGGCTGGCGTGGGTGATTACGCGGCGCTTCACCAACGGCGAGGCCCTGGGGCCGGTGGCGCTGGTGGAGACGACGGAGCTGGGCTTCCGCGTGGAGGCGCTGGGCTCGCTGCGCTCCATGCCGAAGAACGCGAAGCTGCGGCTGGAGCGCGTGGGTGGCACGGATGTCCTCGTCGCGGAGGGCGACGCCTGCACCACGGACGGCACGGACGTGTGCCGCCGGCACGCGCGCATCATGCCGCTGCGGCGCAACCGCTTCTTCACGGAGTCGGTGTCCAACCCGGAGCGCACATGTCTGGGCGCGGCGTGGTTCCCGCTGTCGCGCGAGCTGACCTTCAAGCTGCCCAACAACCTCACCCGCAAGTTCGAGCTGACGTCATCGCTGTCCTTCAGCGAGGCGGGCATCGGCGTGCAGGAGCAGGTGCAGGTGAGCGACTCGGACCCGGCGCAGCCGGACGTGGGGCCGCGCATCTACCGCCGGGCCCAGGACACCCGGACGCTGGTGCTCGCGGACAACGCGCTGGTGAGCACCAAGGCGTCGCTGTGGTCTCGCATGGTGGAGCAGCAGGTGCGCATCGGCGCGAAGATCGAGCCGGAGAAGCCGCTGGTGCCCATGCCGCCGAAGAACAAGCCGGCGACGGCGGAAGCCGCGCCCGCGACGACGCCCCCCGGGGACGCGAGCAAGCCCGTGGCTCCGCCCGCGAAGACGCCTCCGGCCGCGGCGAAGAGCGGCGGCCCGTAAAGAGCGAACAGCGCGTCGCGCGTCCTCATTCCGCCCCGGAACCCTTCGTTTTTTCGAGGGTCCTCCGGGGCTTTTCCTATTGGCGCCGAAACTCCCGGGCCTGCAGATAGGAGATAGGCCCATGGTGGGCCAGAAGGAGCCGAGGATGCGAATCGAAATCCGAGCCCGACACTTCACCCTCACCGACACCCTGCGTCACCACGTGGAGCGCCGCGCGCGCTTCGCGATGGGGAGACTGTCCGACAGGGTCCGTGAGGTCATGGTGCGCTTGGAGGACATCAACGGCCCACGCGGCGGCGTGGACAAGGTGGCCAAGGTGACGGTCCAGCTCGAACAGGGCGGGCAGCTCGCGGCGGAGGCCGTGGACGCGAGCTTCGCCGGGGCGGTGGACCGGGCCCTGGAGCGCGCGGGCCACGCGGTGGGCAAGTCCCTGGGACGCACCCACCGGAGCGATGGGGAGAGCGTGAGGACCGCGCCCTGGGAACCCGAGGAGCTGCCAAGTCCCTCCTGACGTGAGCTGAGCCGCGTCAGGGTCCTTCCACCCGGAGGGGCCCTGACGGTGGCAGGATGATTCGGTGCCGCGTGAGCCCTGGCGCTCGCGCGGCACGGTGTGTGTGGAGGTCTTGGATGCAAAGCAGGTCCGGAGCACTGGCCAACGTGCGTGCCGCCTGGGCGCGAGCGCGTCAGCGCTGGTGGGTGCGGTGGGGCGTGGACCTGGTGTTGCTCGCGCTCGTCTTCGTGGCGGTGGCCGCCTGGCAGACGCGACACCTTCCAGGCTCGGGCGCTCCAGCGCCGGACTTCACGCTGCGCACGCTCGAAGGCGAGACGGTGTCGCTTCAGTCGCTGCGCGGCAAACCCGTGGTGCTCGCCTTCTGGGCGCCCTGGTGCGGCGTGTGCGGCGCGGAGTCCTCCAACCTCTCGCAACTGCGGCGGCTCGCGGGAGACTCGGCGCACGTGGTGTCCGTGGCGCTGGCGTACGAAGACGAAGAGGCCGTGCGACGCTTCACCCGAGAGCACGCGGTGGACTACCCGGTACTGCTCGGCGACGACTCGCTTCAGCAGGCATGGCGGGTGAACATGTTCCCCACGGTGTTCTTCCTCTCGCCCGAAGGGCGCATCGAGCGCTCCGTGGTGGGCTACACCACCCTGGCGGGGCTGTCCTGGCGGTGGATGCTGTAGCCCTGTCGAGCCCGGCGAGACATTTCGCGTGAGGCATCGACGTATCAGCCAATAAACAACCGGCACCGTGGGGCCTTTGTCGGCCTCGTCAACATTGGCCTATGAGCGCCAGTGTCCCCGACCCCCGGTGCCTCGTCATGAAGACTCGTTTCACCGAACGCTTCGAGCTGAAGTATCCCATCGTCTGCGCGCCCATGGCCCTGGTGGCCGGCGGGCTCCTGGCGGGAGCCGTCAGTCGTGCCGGTGCGATGGGCCTGATTGGCGGGGGCTACGGCGACGCCGATTGGATTGCCAGGGAACATGCCCTCGCCGGTGACGCTGTCGTGGGCGGCGGCCTCATCACCTGGTCGCTCGACAAGAATCCCCAGGTCCTCGATGCGGCGCTCTCCCACAAGCCGCGCGCCTTCATGCTGTCTTTTGGAGATCCCCGTCCCTACGCCGCGAAAATCAAGGCGTCGGGTGCGGCGCTGATTTGCCAGATTCAGCGACTCGCCCAGTTGGACCTCGCCCTGGAGGCGGGTGCGGACATCATCGTCGCGCAGAGCAGCGAGGCGGGCGGCCATGGCATGACCAACCGGGCCACCATCACCCTGGTCCCCGAGGTCGCCGACATCCTCGCCGCGCGCTCACCGGACACGCTCCTGCTCGCGGCCGGAGGCATCGCCGATGGGCGGGGGCTGGCGGCGGCGCTCGCGCTGGGCGCGGACGGCGCGCTGGTGGGCTCCCGGCTGTGGGCCAGCCGCGAGTCGCTGGGGAACAGCGCCTCCAAGGAGATGGCCGTTCGTTTGACAGGAGACCAGACGGACCGCTCCATCGTGTTCGATATCCTACGCGGGTTGCACTGGCCACCGGATTACACTTTCCGCGCCCTCCAGAACACGATGACGGAGCGCTGGTCCGGTCGCGAGGAGGAGCTGCTGGCCGTCGTTGACGAGGAGCGCGCGAAGTTCCAGGCCGCGCTGGCCGCGGGCGATTACAGCATCGCACACACCCCCGTCGGACAGGCCGCGGGCTTGATTCGAGACATTCCCACCGCGGCGCAGATACTTGAGCAGATGGACAGACAGGCCGGTGACGTACTTCTGCGGCTGAGTCTACGGACCTAGCTTCCGCGCGCGCATGAACGGGACTCGTGACGAGGACCGGGCGCGCTCGGAGGCTTCATGAATCGCGCGGCGAAGTGGGCGATCGGTCTGGGTCTTGCGGGGGGCGCGGCCCTCGCGTTGGCGGTTCGACGGGACCGCCCCGCGGGCGAAATCGAGGCACGACGCGCACGCAAGCCGTCGAAGTTCATCGACGTCGACGGCCTGCGGACGCACTACCGGGACCAGGGCACCGGCCCGGTCCTCGTGCTGCTCCACGGTTCCAACGCATCGCTGCACACCTGGGAAGGCTGGATGGACGCGCTGACGCGCGAGTACCGGGTCATCACCATGGACCTGCCGGGGCAGGGCCTCACCGGGCCGGACCCCCAGAATCGCTACAGTCCGCTGGAGGAGGTCGCCTGGCTGGACGCCTTCGTGTCGGCCCTGGGGCTCAAGCGCTTCACGCTGGGCGGAAACTCCATGGGGGGCGGCCTCGCCTGGCGCTACACCGTGGTCCATCCGGAGAAGGTGGAGCGGCTCATCCTGGTGGACGCCTTCGGCCTGCGGCGCGACGAGCCGATACCGTTCTCCCTGCGGCTCTACGAGACGCCCGTGCTCAGCCGCGTGGTCCGCTGGACGACCCCGCGCTTCATGGTGAAGCGCACCGTGAAGGGCACGTATGGCGACCCCCGGCGGGTGACACCGGAGACCGTGGACCTCTACGTGGACATGCTCCTGCGCGAGGGCAATCGCGAGGCCACCCGGCAGCGCTTCGCCCAGAAGGACGGGGACCCGTCACTCGAGGCGCGGCTGTCGGAGATAAAGGTCCCCACGCTCATCCTCTGGGGCAGCCGCGACGAGTGGATCCTCCCCAAGTACGCGCGGCAGTTCCAGTCGCGCATCCCCCAGTCCCGTCTGGTGATGATGGAAGGACTGGGGCATGTGCCCATGGAGGAAGACCCCATCCAGACGGTGGCCGTCGTCCGGGACTTCCTCCAGCAGACGTCGCCCCGGCTGGCCCACGAGCCCGCGACACGGCTCCAGCCCGCACAGCAGGGCTAGGGCCGTAAGCGCACTAGCGACCCAGCGGGCCGGCGATGAACCTCGCGACGGCCCGCACCTGCTTGCGGTTGCGCTTGTTGTCGATGGTCCGGGTGAGGTCGAGAGGCACCTTGCTCAAGGTCTTCAAGGAATCGCTCGCCGCCTTGCCGGAGTTCTTCATCAAGTCTCGCAGGGCGCCGTCCTTCTTCTTCTCGGCCGAGGCCTTCTGCTCCCGACGATAGGTCTTCAGCCCGTCGGAGACGGACGCGGACAGGTGCTCCATCGCACGACTCGCGTTGTCGTGCGCCTTGTCCAGGTTCTTCAACCCCTTGCTCGTCTTGCGCTTCTTCTTCTTGCCCTGCGAACGGGTGCGTTCAATCACCACCTCGGTCGCGACCATCTGTCCACCGTTGCCATCCACCCTGACGGCCGTCTCGGTGGTCACTTCCTTGCCTGGAATGCTCATGACTTTCGCTCCTCGAGTCCACTGCGTGGGTTCAGGGCATGAAGGGGGGCACGAACGGCAGCGACAGCCCACCCCGCTTCTTCTTCTTGGCCTGCTTCCGGTAGATGAGGACGACGGGGACCAGCTGCTTGCCAAAGGCCTCTTCGCCCAGCCTGTCCCGGACTTCGTTCAGGGCCTCACCCACCTCGAGCATCAGCGCGCCCCGGCCTCGCTTGAGGGCCTTGAGCTTCTTGTTCCGCTGCTTGCCCATGTCGATGACGACGGGAATGGAGCTGATGCCGTTCGGGGATTCAATTGTCATATCAGTATTCTCCCTTCATGTTGTCCGGGCCCTGCCGCCCACGTGCGGGCCAGTCAGAGCGCGGTGCGTGAGCCCGCTTCTCGGTCCTTATCCGAGAGCCTGAAGCTGATGCCTCGCAGCGTCACCGCCAAGGCAAGTAGCACCGCGCCCAGGAACAGGGGACTGAGCAGCGTCTGGCTCCAGGCCTGGCCAGACAACACCTCCGTGGCGAACGCCTCGCCCGCACCCTGCCCTCGCCGGGTGATTCCCACCACCGCCGCCCCCACGCGAACCGTCAGCGCCCCCAGCAACAGCCAGCTCCCCGCCCGCAGCGCCTGCGACAGGGCGAAAGAGACGGTCCGCTCCGTCACCGCGAACCGATAGGTCGAGGAGTCGAGGAAGCGCTGGACTCGATAGAAGCCGGCCACAGCCGCTTCGTAGAACTGTTCGTAGCGAATGAACGAGCGGTCCTCGGACAGACTGTCCAGTTTCCGGTTCAATCGCTCTCGCATCCGTCGGCCGAGCTGCACCTCGTACCGGCGGTACTCCCGATAATGGTCTATGCGGGGTTCCAACCGGGCCGCCAGGCTGTCGGAGAGCATGGTGGAGCGAATCATCCGCAAGGTGTTGAGGTTCATCGGGACCCTGTACTCCTGGGCCAGCTTGAAGAACCCTATCCAGAGGTTGGCGGAGGTGCGCTCCCACCAGCGCGAGGTGCGACTCTTGTTCGCATAGAGGTCCTGCCAGAAGATGCCCTCCAGCTTGCGGGAGAACTCCTCCACGTCCACCGCGGGCAGGGGTTCGAGCAGCGCGAGCACCGCGGACACCATCCGCCCCACGTCCTCGTTCGCCTGCGCGTCCGCGATTTCGCGCCACACCCGACGCTCCCTCGCCGTGAAGGCGCCGCAGGACCCAAAGTCGATGAGCACCAGCCGGCTGTCCGGTTGCACCATCACGTTCGCCGGGTGCAGGTCCGCGTGGAAGAAGAGCCCCTCCTGGGCGCAGAGGCGGGCAATCTTGAGCAGCCTGCGGGCCACCTTGCGGGGCACGATGCCCAGCGTGGCGAGCGACGACAGCCCCGGCTCATCCTTGCGCTCGGCCGCGGAGATGAGGTCCTTGAGCCAGATGCCGGAGACGAACTCGGTGACCAGCACCTCGTGGTTGGACAGCTCGCCATAAACGCGCGGCGAGCGCACGAAGCGCTGGCCCAGCTTGTCCATCCGGTCCTGGAAGAGCTCCGTGTAGCGGGCCTCCCGGACGAAATCGAGCTCCTCGTAGAGCATGGTGCTCAGCTCGTGGAGCAACTGACGCGAGTAACCGGGAGGAACGAACCACAGCTCCGCGAGCCCGAGAATCCACCCCAGCGCGCGCATGTCCGCGGCGAAGAGCGAGCCGACTCCGGGCCGGCGGACCTTCACCGCCACCTCCTCCCCGCCATGCAACACCGCGCGGTAGACACAGGCGACGGAGCCGGAGCCCACGGGCGCCGCGCTCAACTCGGAGAACACCTCTGCTATCGGCCGCTGGAGGGACCGCTCGACGATTTCGCGCACCTGGGAGAAGGGAATGGGCGGCGCGGCGTCGAGCATCTTCTCCAGCTCCTGCGCCACCGGATACGGGAGCAGGTCCACGCGGATGGCCATCTGCTGGCCCAGCTTGATCCACGTCCCCCCCGCTCGCTCAATCAGGCGCCGCAGGTGCTGGCCTCGCGACTGGATGGAGTCTCGCCTCCGGAGCACGTCCGCGCCGATTCTCACCAGCAACCACAGGGCCCCGAAAATCCAGACGCCCAATTGGAGCAACGTCTTGCCAATGCTGGCGCGGTACTGCTCCGCCTCGCGCTGGTGGGGCGTGGGCGGGGCCTCCCAGGACCGCGCCCGGAGCTGCTGCCCCAACGCCTTGGCCGCCTCGATTCTCGAGTCCTGCGCCTCGTGCTTGCGCCAGCGGTCGACCGCCGAGGACACCCGCTGCTCGCGCGCCATGGGGACGCGCGCCGGTGAGGAGGGGGCCGCCTCCTTCACCGGCCGCGCCAGCTCCACCTTCTCTGGGACGGCGCGGAGCGAGCTCACTGGGCGGCGCCGCGCAGTTGATGGACGATGGTCTCCAGGCTCGCCGGGGAGTGGAAGGTCTCCGCGGTGAGGAGCGCGTCCGGGAAGGAAATCTCGAACGCTCCCTCGAGCGCGAGCATCAGGTTGATGGCGTTCATCGAGTCCAGCCCCATCTCGTTGCAGGGGCGCGCCATCTCCACCGGTTCGTCGGGCGCCACGCGGGGAAGGAACTCGCGAAGCACCTCGATGAGCCTGGTCCTGACCTCGTCCGTATTCATCGTGTCTCCTCCGACGAAAGCGACCCCTGGATGGGCAAGCGCGTGTGGGGCTCGTGTCCCCAGCGCAGCCGGTGCACCGCGATGACCTCCCCGTCCCGGTGGACCAGCTCCAACGGCGGCGGTCGGCTCAGGAACCCCGTGAGGCTCGCGGTCGCCCCATAGGCTCCGACGTTGGGGATGAACACCCTGTCTCCCACCCGGAGCGGCGGCAGCTTGAGATTGCGCGCGAAGCAATCCAGCGGCGTACACAGCGGCCCCACCACATTGACCTCCTCCAGCACTCCGGGCTCCACCTCCCCGCCCGCCCGCGCGACGCCGATGCCGACCAGCGGCACCCGCCCCAGCCCCGACATGCCGCCCAGGTGGTGGATGCCACTGTCGAGGACGACGTACTGCTTGCCCTTCGAGCGCTTCACGTCCATCACCGTCGACCAGAGCGTGCCCGAGGAGCCGCAGAGGCGACGCCCCGACTCGAACCACAGCGAAGCGGACGCGGTCCTCCGTCGCTCCGCGGCCAGTTGCGCGAGCGGCCCCTGCAGGGATGCCAGCTCCGGTCCGACACCGGGCGTGGCGAAGGGCCAGGGGAATCCGCCCCCCAGGTCCATCACCTGGAAGGGGAGCTCGAACGCACTGGAGAGCGACTCCCCCACCTCCAGCGCCACCCGCAGCGCGGAGAGCAGCGCGGGAATATCCGCGAGCTGGGTGCCCTGGTAGATGTGCAACCCCATCAGCTCGACGGCACCGAGCGCGGCCACGCGTGCGCGGCCCTCGCGCCACTCCGCCTCGTCGAGACCGAACTGGCTGCTCACGCCACTCATCGCCAGCCGGGCCACGGGAGGCGCATCCGGGTTGACGCGCAGGAGGACTCGCGCCCGAAGCCGAGCGGCTCGCGCGGCCCGGTCGATGCGCTCCAGGTCCGTCCACGACTCGGCGGAGAAGCGCGTCACGCCAGCGCCGAGCGCCCCACGCACCTCGTCGGCGCTCTTGCCCGGGCCGGAGTAGAGCACCCGCTCCGGAGCGAAGCCCGCGGCCACCGCCACCGCCAGCTCTCCAGGCGACGACACCTCCGCATCGCAGCCGAGCCGGCAGAGCGCCTCCGCCATCGCCGGAAGCGGGTTGGCCTTGAGCGAGAACAACACCCGGCTGCCCTCTGGCAGGACGGACATGAGCTCGCGCGTGCGCCGCTCCACGTCCCCCAGGTCGTAGACGTAGAGGGGCGAGCCGTACATCTCCAACCATGCCGCGGCCCGAGCCGCCAGGTGCGGACTCATCGGCGCGCTCATGGCTGTCCTCCCGCCGTCAGCAGACTCGCGAGGGCCGCCCGGTCCAGCTTGCCGTTGGCCGTCCTCGGCAGCTCTGGCACCCAGTGCACCTGGTCCGGAACCTTGTAGGGCTCCAGGCGACTGGCGAGCGCATCGAGCAGCCCGGCCTCGCGCGGCGGCGGCGCGCCTGGGAGGGAGGTGACGAAGAGGTGCAACCGGTCGACCTGCGCCTCTTGCACCACGCCCGCCTCCGCGACACCGGGCAGCCCGCAGGCCACCTCTTCGATTTCGAGCGGGTGCATCCGGAAGCCCCGGCGCTTGAGGAGGAAGTCCCGGCGCCCGACGAACTGGAGGAAGCCCTCCGCGTCCATCCGGAACAGGTCACCGGAGAACAGCACGCGGCCCAGCCCGCGCGGGTGCACGCGATAGCGCAGCGCGGTCTCCTCCGGCGCCCGCCAGTACCCGAGCGCGACGTGGCGCCCCTGGATGACCAGCTCCCCCACTTCGCCTGGCGGAAGCACATGGCCCTGCTCGTCCAGAATCATCGCCTCCGTGCCGGGCAGCGCGCGCCCCACCGAGCCCGGGTGTGCCTCCAACTCCTCGGGCAGGAGGATGGAGACGCGCTTGCACTCGGTCAGTCCATACATGGGGAACACCGAGACTCCCGGCAGTTGACGCCGGAGATGCTCCACGTGGCTGGCCGGCAGATGCGCGCCCGTGTTGGTGAGCGCCCTCAAGCGGAGCGCGCCCGCCCCACTCCGGCCGAGCAGCTTGAGCAACGCGGCGAACAACGTGGGCACGCCGGGAAGCACGGTGACCCGCTGTCGCTCCAGCGTGGTGACCAGCGCCGGCCCGGCCAGCTCCGCGCTCCCGACGAACACGCCCGCCCCCACCTGCGCGGCGAGGAACACCTGATACAGGCCGTAGTCGAACGAGAGCGGCAGGAAAACGCCCACCACGTCCTCGGCGCGGTACTGGAGCCGCTCCTGGATGGCGGCCACCACGAAGAGGATGTTGTCGTGGCTGAGCGTCACGCCGCGCGGCGCTCCCGTGGAGCCGGACGTGTAGATGAGACAGACCGGATCCACGTCCACACCCGAGAAGGGCGGACACTCCGCGGGCTCGCTGTCCAGGATGCGCGACAGCCGCATTCCCGAGGCCGGCTCCGCGCCCTCCCCCACCCAGACGATGGGCACGTCGGCGAAGGCAGGCGCGAGGTGCGCGGTGGACTCGTCCAGGAAGGCCACGGTGGGCGTCACCTGCTCCAGAATCCTCCGCAGGCCCGGCTCGCGAATCGCGCCATGCAGCACCGCGAAGATGCCGCCCAGCCGCGCCGTCGCGAACGCGGCCAGGGCCGCCTCCGCGCGGTTGCGGGTGAGGATGACGGCCCTGTCTCCCCGCCGGAAACCCTGGCGTGAAAGCCAGCCCCCCAGACGCCGGGTGGCCGTGGCGAGCTGGGCATAGGTGAGCGAGGCCCGGTCGTCGGACAAGAACAGCCGGTCCCCATGATGGCGCTCGGCTTCTTCCAGCAAACCGCAGAGGTGATGGGGTGACATGCGTGTCTCTCCCAGACAGGTCAGGACAGCCGGTCGTCGGTGAAGATTTCCTTCTTCACCATGAACCTCGTTGTCTTCGAGAGGATGCGCTCGTTGAAGGCCACGCGCTCGGGATGGGCCAGCAGCTCGTTGCGAAGCTTCAGCGGCTCGGGCAGCCCCACGTCCTTGTAGATGTCCGGGTTGTAGAGCTTCTGCATCGACGTGAGCATGAAGCGCTTGAGCGCGCGCTCCACGTCCCGCAGTCGCTCTACGCCGTGCTTCGCCCGCAGCCCCTGGTGGAGCCGCTCGATGTTCAACCGCCCGTAGCTGATGTGGCGTGTCTCATCCGAGTGGTGCAGCCGGTTGATTTCACGCACGAAGGGCGGCAGACGCATGTCCTTCGCCATGTGGCTGTTGTAGCCGTCGACAATCTCCTCGAACACCAGCACCGTGGCGAAGGCCAGGAACTCCTTGATGTCCGTCTCGGGGAAGGTGTCGTAACGGATGCGGCGGTCCTTGTATATCTTTCCGCCGTACGTCAGGCAGAACCGCGAGAAGTACCACATGTGCTCATTCTCCTCGAGCACCAGGTGGTGGAGGTATTCGGAGGACACCTCGTAGCCGGGGGTGTGGATGCGACTGATCATCTCCGTGAGCAGCTCGCGGATGCCCGTCACGTTCAGGCTGAAGAAGTTGATGCACTCCCACTTGCTGAGCCGCAGGAGCTGCTCCTGCGTCAGCTTCTGGGCCCAGGGCGTGCCATGGACGGAGAGCAGCTCCGGGCTCATCCAGGGCTGGTCCTCGGGGAGGGACTTCTCCCAGACGAGCTCCCGAAAGGGATTGGAGGTGTCCGCGTTGGAGAGGTGAATCAGCCGCTCCAGGGTGCGCGCGAAACCATCCCCGGAAGGCTCCACGGGAAGCGCCCCGGAGGGCGCGTGCTGGGCGAAGTCCTCAATCATGGTGGCCATCCCTTCGTCATAGAAATGGGAGAAGTGGTCCGCGGTCGGCTGGAGCACTGTCTTCGCGCCGACGAGCCGGGAGGCCAGGAGCGCCACCTGGTCCGGGTGCGAGATGGCATCCGCTCCACCTCCGAAGACGAGCACGGGCTGCTTCACGGAGGACGTCCAGGCGTCCTCCCGCTCGCGGAAGAGCGCGCAGACCATGTTCGCGTATCGGAAGAGACTGGACGGCGTGCGGAACGGCACGCTGGTCATGTAGAGCAGGTGGGGGTCCGTGGAGGTGAGGACGCTGGCCACCACCTTCCGGTCCTCGCTGTTCGACGCCTCGGCTCCGGGGCTGCCTCCGAAAATCAGCTTGCAGTAGCGCTCCGCCACCCGGGGGTTGGCGGCAATCTGGGGGAAGAGCTGGCGGAGGTTCTTCTCGAAGGACGTCATCGGGTGGTCCGCGGTCGCCGCCAGCGATACCGTCCCGTTGAGCAGCACGCCGCTCGCGAAGCGCTCGGGGTGCTCGGCCAGCGCGCGCAGCGCCACCTGCGCGCCACTGCTCCAGCCCACCACCGTCTCCACCCGGGAGATTCCCAGCCGGTCGAGCACGGCGACCAGGTCCGCCACATGGACGCTGGAGTCACACTGAGAGGGATTGAAGTCCGGCGTCGGCGTGGGCAGCCAGCGGGTGTTCCACGTCACCACCCGCCAGTTCTGGGCCAGCCGCTGCGCGAGCGGCGCCAGGAACTCCTCGGGCATCGCGTAGGCGTTGCAGAGGACCAGCACCGGGCGCGCGGGGTCCCCCCGGGTGA
Source organism: Myxococcus sp. CA051A (assembly GCF_013336705.1). Classification (NCBI taxonomy): domain Bacteria; kingdom Pseudomonadati; phylum Myxococcota; class Myxococcia; order Myxococcales; family Myxococcaceae; genus Myxococcus; species Myxococcus sp. CA051A. The sequence goes on from NZ_JABUMS010000023.1 coordinate 43,705, forward strand.
AGGCACACACCTCCGCCCCATCCGGGGCGCGAACCTGCACGGGGGTGAACACCAGCCCTTCGCGCTCGCGCGCCAGCTCCGCGAGATAGCTCGAAAGGTAGACATCCAGGTCCGCGAGGGAGAGCGGCGGGTGCGGAGGGAGCGCGCGGGCGAACCGCTTCGGGTTCAGGCCGTAGCTTGCGTAGAAGGCGCCGCGCAAATCGAACAGCTGTTCAATCGGGGACGCTTCCGTCTCACGGTGCGTGGTGAAGCTGAGGATGGGCAGCCGGAGCGCATGGGACATCCGGTCCACCATCCCCGTGGCCGGAAGCTCCACGGGCCCCACCAGGTGATGCACCGGCCCGCCCTCGAACCGGGTGGCGCTCAGCCGGAGCATGTCCAGCACCACGTGGTCCACGGGCACCATGTTGACGCCCGCGCCCTCGTGCCCCAGCAGCCGCAGCGGGTCCGTGACTTGCGCCAGCTCCCGGCGCAGCCGGTACAGCTCCCGCACGAAGCCATAGATTCCGAACCGCGTCCCCCCACTGCGTCGGCTCGCGCTGGGGCCGATGATGACCGAGGGACGGACGATGCTGTAGGCGCGACCGGACTCCTCACAGGCACGAGAGACCTCGCGCTCCGCCTGCGCCTTGCTCTCCTCGTAGTAGTTGTTGAAGTCCGCGGCACCGCCCGTGGGTTCCGGATGCAGCGCTTCGGGAATCACTCCGCGCCGGGTGCCCGCCGTGTAGGCGGTGGAGACATAGACAAACCTCTCGGCCCCTACCTTCCGCGCGACCTCCAGGATGTTTCTCGTCCCGATGCAATTGTGTGCATGGATTTTGTCCCGGTGGCGATTCTCATACGCGAGGCTGGCCGCGGAATGCCACACCTCCTCCAGCCGCGCCTCTTCCAGTCGCCCCAGGTCCTCGGGTGAGAGGCCACAGAGCGGGAGGGTGATGTCGCCGACGAGGCAGACGACATTCTTTTCGACGGCCTCCAATGGAACGGGGACGTCATACGAGGCCGCGGCCTCCGCGAGAGATTCCAGGAGTCTCTCGCGCGCATGCTCCGGCGACGTGCCACGAACCAGGACGAAGAGCCGTCCCCCTGCCCTCAGTCGCCAGAGGAGGAAGTGGCTTCCCAGGAACCCCGTGCCCCCGGTGAGGAGAAGCCGGGTGGGACGAAGCTCTCGTCCGTCATACTCCAGGGGATTCGCATATGTCGCACCCATGGGCCGCTCCGCTGGGTAGGGCTGCAAATGCAGCCAACCTTATGCGGGGCATATCGCGACCTGTCAACACGATTACGGATTGTCTCGTATGACATTGATTGCATCGCAAGGCGATTGAACCATACGATTCTCGACAGAGTCCCGGGAGGGGACGACGCCCCCGGGACCCACGCCTCATGTATGCGTTACCAGACGTTCACAGGCAAGGTGCGGTGCGGCAGAACGCCGTTGCCCAGCTGGCCATGGAGGTTGAGGCCCCAGCCCCACAGCGTCCGGTCATCGCGAATGGCCAGCGAGTGCTGGTCGCCCGCCATGACAGACAGCACGCCCGTGAGGCCCGGCACGACCACCGGCAGGTTCCGCGCGGCATTGCTCCCATCGCCGAGCTGCCCCGCGCTGTTGGCGCCCCACGAGCGCACCGTGCCATCCGCCATCAAAGCCAGTACATGTTGGGCTCCCGCCGTCACGGAGGCGACTCGGGTCAACCCGAGCACCTGCGTGGGCACCAGGCGGTTGAGATTGCCGCCATCCCCCAACTGCCCCGCGCTGTTCTGCCCCCACGTCCACACCGTCCCGTCTGACTTCAACGCCACGGAGAAGGAATCCCCGGTGTCGATGGCGAGCACATTCGACAGGCCACCCACAGGCACGGGAGCTTGACGGCTCGTGAGGGTCCCGTCTCCGAGCTGCCCCTGGGTGTTGAAGCCCCAGCTCCAGACGGTTCCGTCTGCCTTGAGCGCGAGGGCGTGATTGCGCCGGGCGGAGATGGCCACGACGCCGGAGAGGTTGGCCACCATCACTGGTGAGTACCGCGTGTTCGTGGCAGTGCCGTCACCGAGCTGGCCCTGCCAGTTCTCGCCCCAGGCCCAGACGGTGCCGTCCGCCCGAAGCGCGAACGAGTGCCAATCACCGGCGGCGACGGCCACCGCGTTGGTCAGCGTCGGCACCCATGCGGGCGACAGGAACACCGGCGCGCTGTTCTGCCCCTGCCCCAGTTGTCCCGACGTGTTGTAGCCCCAGGCCCAGACGATGCCGCCCGCGCGGAGCGCCAATGCATGATTGGGACCGGCATCCAGGCTCAGCACATTCGAAAGGCCGCTGGCGGAGACGGGGGTTCGCCGCACCACCGTGCTGCCATCCCCCAGCACACCGTTCGACGAATTGGTCCCCCAGCTCCACACCGTGCCGTCTCCCCGTACCGCCAGCGAGTAGGACAAGCTCGCGCTGGTGGCTCGCGCCCCGGAGAACAAGGTCTTCGTCGGCGCCAGCGACATGGCGGAGACGCCGTCACCCACCTGCCCCGAGGTGCCCGAGCCCCAGGCCCACAAGGTGTTGTCGTCCCGGGCCGCGAGGAGGTGAGCATCCCCCGCGGCGAGCGACATCACATTCACCAGACCCACGACACGTCCCGCCGCCAGGCGTTGGTTCGTGGTGCCATCCCCCAACTGCCCCGAAGAATTGAAACCCCAGGTCCACACGGTGCCATCCGACTTCAGCGCCGCGGAATAGGAGCTTCCCGCTCGGATGGCGGAGACATCCGTGAGGCCGAGGACCCGCGTGGCCACCAGTCGCTGCGTGGTGGAGCCGTCTCCGAGCTGCCCCGTGTAGTTGTAGCCCCATGCCCAGACGGTGCCATCCATTCGCAAGGCCATGGAGTGGAGGTACTTCGAGGAGAGGGACACCACGCCCGTCAAGCCCGGTACGGCCACGGGAAGAAGCCGCTGGGTCGTCGTGCCATCCCCCAACTGTCCAAACCCGTTGCTACCCCATGCCCACACCGTTCCGTCCCGCTTCAGCGCCAGGGAGTGGGAGTTGCCGCCCACCACCTCCACCATGGCGGTGAGTCCGGGGACCTGGGCGGGCACTCCACGAGAAGTGGTGCCGCCGTCTCCCAACTGCCCTGATTGATTGGAGCCCCAGGACCACACCGTCCCATCCGCTTTCACGACGAGCGCATGGTTGTCGCCCGCCGAGACGCTCACGACATCGTTCAACCCCGCGACCTGCTCGGGGACACTTCGCGCGGTGGTCGTCCCATTCCCAAGCTGACCGCTGGCGTTTTCGCCCCACGTCCAGACGGTGCCATCGGTCTTCAAGGCCAGGGAGAAACCGCGCCCCGCCGCGAGCGCCAGGACGTCCACGCCAAGTCCCACCACCTGCACCGGAGCGGCCCGATGCGTCGTCGAACCGTCACCCAGTTGTCCGAAGTTGTTGGAGCCCCAGGCCCACACCGAGCCGTCTGGATTCATCGCCAACGAGTGATTCGTTCCAGCCGCGGTCTCCACGCGCACGGACATGGCGGCCGCTCGCGTGGGCTCCGTCCTGAGCAGCCGGGTGCCATCCCCCACCTGCCCGTCCGCGTTGTTTCCCCAGGACCAGACCTCGCCCCCGGCCCTCATCGCGACCGAGTGCTGTCCTCCGCCCGCCGCGACGCCCAGCACGCCCGTGGTGACTTGCACGGGCACGGGAGAGGGACGCTGCGTCGTCGTGCCATCGCCCAACTGACCGCGTGCATTGCCGCCCCAGCCCCACACCGTGCCGTCCGACTTCAGCACCAGCGAGTGCTGTCCCCCACCCGCCACCGCCGTCACGTTCGACATCCCCAGCGCCTGCACGGGAGCGGGGCGCCCCGTCGTCGTCCCATCGCCGAGCTGGCCGAAGGCGTTCTGCCCCCAAGCCCACACCGTTCCATCGACCTTCAACGCCATCGAGTGCGAGCCGCCGCCCACGATGGCCACCACCGTCGTCAGGCCCGGCACCTGGCCCGGGACGACTCGCTGCGTGACGCCACCGTCACCGAGTTGCCCATCCGCGTTCGCACCCCACGTCCACGCCGTGCCGTCCGCCTTGAGCGCCAGCGAGTGTGAGTTGCCCGCGCCAATTTCGGACACGCCCAGCAGGCCGGGAACAGCTACGGGAAGAAGCCGCTGCGTGGTGGTGCCGTCACCGAGCTGGCCGGTCGCATTGTTGCCCCAGGCCCACACCGTGCCGTCCGCCTTCAGCGCCAGCGAGTGCGAGAAGCCCGCGACAATCCGCACCACGTCCGTGAGCCCGGGGACGCGCACAGGCGACAGGCGCATCGCGGTGTCACCAAGCCCCAGCTGTCCCCGCTCGTTGTTCCCCCAGGCCCACACCGTGCCGTCCGCCTTCAGCGCCAGCGAGTGCAGGTCTCCCGCGGAGACGATGCTCACCGACGACAGCCCCCAGACCCGCACGGGCGTTCCATGGGTCCGCGTGGTGCCATCTCCCAGTTGTCCGAACGTATTCGCGCCCCAGCTCCACGCCGTTCCATCCGGCCGCAGCACCAGCGAGTGGAGCCGACCCGCCGAGACGGTTTGATTTCTCGGAAGCCCCTCGGCGGCCTTCACCGTCCCTACTTCGGGCGAGGAAGGCTCCCGTGAAACAGGCTCCGTACAGCCCAGGGCCCACGGCCCGCACAACAACAACAGACACGCCCAGGCCGCCGGGCCACGCGACATCTTCTCTTCACGTCTCATCGGTTCCCTCCCCAGCACCGTGCGAACACTCCAGTGAGGCGAGCGCCTCGCACGGAAGTCAAATTATTCAAACTAAGCATGAATAAGTCTGGAAAAGGAAACCCATCCCGGAAACCGAGGCGGGTCTTTCGGAACATCGCCCGGTACTTGGATGAGGGTGCCCGGAACCCGGTACGGCATGGGACCGCGTCCTCTCGCTGGCCCAGGACGCCGCACCCCTGCCCCGCATCAGCCCAACGGGGACCTCTTCACCTGTCTGATACTTTCGTCACACAGTAGCACTTAGGGGTGGAGCCGGACTCGCGCTCCACCCCTCAGTCATTGGCTACAGGCGCACCAGCTCCACGTCATCCATGTGGATGAAGTTGGCGCCGTTGCCCGTGGTCGCCCGGGTGTGGAACCCCAGCTCCAGGTAGCCGCCGGTGACGGAGATGGCGGGAGACTCCACCAGCGTCCACGCGCCATACGTCCCCAGCTCCGTGAAGGCCGGTGCGCAGGAGCCGCACGTCTTCGCCTGGATGCGCGCCAGCTCGAACGAGCCCCCCTTGCGAACCCACGCACGGACCTTGTAGTTGCCCGACGCCAGCCCCGACACGGCCTGAAAGGTCCACACCTCGAAGGGCGTCGCGTTGGTCCAGTGCGACAGGTGGTAACTGCCCGAGTGGCCGCCATTGTACGTCTCGCTGAAGTCCGCCGCCTCGGTGCCGTTGGGGCTCCAGGTCGACCAGCCACTCATGTCCGCCTCGAAGCCCGGATTGGCCAGCGAGACGCCACTGGAGCTGCCCGCCTGGTACCAGCGCACCCACTCCACCTCCATCGTCTTGCGCTGCCCCAGCGGCAGGTCGACGGCGGCGGGCGAGGTGTTGTTGTACCAGTTCCCACCCAGGGCCAGGTTCAGCAGGATGTAGTGGCTCTGCTGGAACGCCGGGTCATTGTGGAAGAAGTCCGCGTTCGCCCGGACCTGGTTGTCCAGCTTGAACACCATGCGGTCCGCGGCCCACTCCACCTCGTAGATGTGGAAGGCATCCGCCAGGCTGTAGCCCCGGTTGGCTCCCGAGCCCCAGTGCTGCACACCGTTGGACGAGTGCGTGGCGACCTTCATCCACGACGGCTCGTTGGAGTGCCACTCCAGGATGTCGATTTCGCCGCTCGCCGGCCAGCCGACGTTGGAGATGTTCGCCCCCAGCGTCCAGAACGCCGGCCACATGCCGTACCCGGACGGCACCTTGATGCTGGCGACGAGCTTGCCGTAGCGCCGCTCCACCTTGCCCTTGGTGTGGATGCGCCCCGAATAGAACGAGCGCGGCCCATACCCCGCGCAGCGCGAGTCATACGGCCCATCCGTCGTCCGCTCGGCGGTGAGGATGAGCTTGCCCCCGCTCACCGTGACGTTCTGCGCGCGGGGGAACTCCAGCTCCCCCGTGCCGAAGTTGCAGTTGTTGGTGACGGGGTCGTGGTTGCTCGTCAGCACGTTCCAGTTCGCCGCGTTCAAACCCGTGCCGCCGAAGTCGTCCTGCCACACCAGGTTCCAACCCGCCCCCGGGTCGTACGCCTGCTCCTTCTGCGCCTGGCTCGCCAGCGGCACCGGCTCGGGCTCCACCGCCACCTCACTTCCACAGCCGCCCAGCACCAGCCCCGCCGCCACCAGCCACGTCTCGGTCCGTCCTGCCATGCGTACCTCCCGGAATGAGTGAGACCTCCATTTCGAGAAATAACAGCATTTCCAACTTCCTTGCAGGTTCGTCGTGGCCTGCTGGCGCCCTCCTGACCGGCCGACGCTCGGTGGTGTGAGTGGGGGCAATGCCTAGCTTCTGACACATCCATCCAGTGGCACCCGAGAGATGCGGGAGTGGGGGAAGTCATGAGCAGCGCGACGGCAATGTTCCGTGAAGTCACCACGCCCTGGGGGCATCGGAGCTGGCGGTTCAAGCTGGCCCGCGCCGCGCGCGGCTACCTCCACAGGCCCCGGCTGCGCATCCCCTCCGGAGCCACGGACGTGGAGTCGGCGACGCGGCGGGTGCTGCTCTACTTCATGCTGCCGGCGTGGCTGGTGCCGGGCGTGGTGGACTGGGTGTGGCACAAGCGCACGGATATCGAACACACCAGCGGCGCGGGCGAGTCACTCATCCACTGCCTGATGATGACCGAGGTGGGCGTGCCGGTGATGATGGGGTTGTTGATGGAGATCAACCCGCTCACCCTCTCCGTCATGCTGGGACACTCGCTGGCGCACGAGGCGACGGCCTTCGCGGACGTGGCCTATGCCATCAACCACCAGCGGGACGTGGAGCCGCGCGAGCAGCACACGCACAGCTTCCTGGAGGTGCTGCCCTTCATGGCCGTGTCCTCCATCGTCTGCCTGCACTGGGACCAGTTCCTGGCCATCTGGGGCATCGGCGGTCGCAAGGGACGGTGGCGCTTCGCGCTGAAGAAGCAGCGGCTCCCCGCGGGCTACCTGCGCAACATCCTGCTCGGCATCGGCGCCACCATCGTGCTGCCGTACGCGAACGAGCTGTGGCGCTGCATCCGCGCCCAGCGCCTGGGTGAGGCGCTGCCTCCCTGGAAGGTCGCGCCCCACGAGCCGGTGGTGATTCCCGAAGCGCTGGCGGCGCACAGCCCTCATGCGCCGTCCGTCATCGAAGCGCACTGAAGGCGCGTCCGTCAGATGGCGTAGTCCCCCACGAAGACGGACGCGGTGAGCACATCGGCGCGCACCGCGTCCCCCTCGACGACGCCGAGCGCCTCGAACTCCGAGCGAGGCACCTGGACGGTGACCTCGTCCCCGGAGGGCATGCGCAACAGCACCTTGACGAAGCCGCCCACGGGCTTGAAGCGCTCCACCCTGCCCATGAAGGGCGTGCGCTCACCCGCTCCCTCCACGGAGACCGAGCGGGCCAGCTTGATGTCGTGAGGCCGCACGAAGGCGTGCACCGCCTCGCCCTCCCGCGCGGCGGCGGGTACGGACAGCGCGAGCGAACCCAGCGCCGCCCTGCCCTCCAGGACGTGGCCACGAAGGACACTCGCCCCGCCGATGAACGACGCGACGAAGGGCGACGCGGGCCGGTCATAGATGTCCTCCGGTGAGCCCGCCTGCGCCACGCGTCCCTCGCTCATCACCACCACGTGCTGCGAGATTTCCAGGGCCTCCTGTTGGTCATGCGTCACCAGCAGCGTCGTCAGCCCCGTGCGCTCATGCAACTCATGGAGCCACTCGCGCAGCTCCTCGCGCACGCGCGTGTCGAGCGCGCCGAAGGGCTCGTCCAGCAGCAACACCCGGGGACGGATGGCCAGCGCTCGAGCGAAGGCCACTCGCTGGCGCTGTCCCCCGGAGAGCTGCCCCGGATGGCGCGAGCCCAGCGCCTCGAGCTGGACCAGGCGCAGCATCTCGTCCACGCGCGCCTCCACCTCGTCTCGGGGAAGCCGCCGCACGTTGAGTCCGAAGGCGATGTTCTCCCGCACCGTCATGTGCCGGAACAGGGCGTAGCTCTGGAAGACGACGCCCACGTTGCGCTTCTGCACGGGCAGCGCCGTACAGTCCAGCCCGTCGATGAGGACGCGACCGACGTCGGGGACCTCCAGCCCACAGATGAGGCGAAGGAGCGTGGACTTTCCCGCGCCGGACGGCCCCAGCAGGGAGGTGATGGCGCCCGCGGGCGCCTGGAACGAGACGTCCGAGACGGCGGGACTTCCGCCCGGAGAGAAACGCCGGGTGAGCTGCTTGACGATGATGCTCATGACGCCTCACTCCTCCACTCCACGTACTTCTTCAGCACCAGCGTCACGAGCGCGAGCAGCGTGAGCAACGACGCCACGGCGAAGGCCCCCGCGAAATCGTATTCGTTGTAGAGAATCTCCGCGTGCAGCGGCAGCGTCGTGGTGACACCGCGCACGTGCCCGGACACCACCGAGACGGCCCCGAACTCGCCCATCGCCCGCGCGTTGCAGAGGATGACGCCGTAGAGCACGCCCCACTTCACCTTCGGCAGCGTGACGCGCAGGAAGGTGCGCCAGCCGCTCGCGCCCAGCGTCAGCGCCGCCTCCTCCTCGTCACTGCCCTGCGTCTGCATCACCGGCAGCACCTCCCGCACGACGAAGGGCAAGGTGATGAACACCGTGGCGAGGACGATTCCCGGCACGGCGAAGATGACGTGGATGTCGTGCTCGAACAGCAACGGCCCCAGCCAGCCCTGCCGCCCGAAGAGCAGTACGAAGATGAGTCCGGCGATGACGGGCGACACGCTGAAGGGCAGGTCGATGAGCGTCAGCAGCAGCGCGCGTCCCCGGAAGCGGAAGCGCGCCAGGAGCCACGCCGCCGCCAGGCCGAAGACGAGGTTGAGCGGCACCGCGATGACCGCCGCCGTCAGCGTCAGGAGGATGGCGGAGCGCGCCTCCGGCTCCGTGATTGCCGCGAGGTAGGCCTCCCAGCCCTTCTGGAACGCGAACGAGAAGACGGCGACCAGCGGGACGACCAGGAAGACGGCCAGGAACCCCAGCGCCACGGTGACGAGCGTCCACCGGACCCATGGGGACCCTTCCAGGGTCCGCGTCTTGCGACGCGGCAGGTGTATCGAGGGAGCGAACATGTCCGTCACGCTCCGGACCGGGCTTCCAGCCGGCGATGGCTCCAGCGCTGGAGCAGGTTGACGGCGAGCAGCAGGAGGAACGACGCCAGCAACATGACGACGGCGATGGCCGTGGCCCCCGCGTAGTCGTACTGCTCCAGCTTGGTGACGATGAGCAGCGGAACAATCTCCGTGCGCAGCGGCATGTTGCCGGAGATGAAGACGACGGAGCCGTACTCCCCCAGCGCCCGCGCGAAGGCCAGGGTGAAGCCGCTGAGCAGCGCGGGGACGATGGCCGGGAACAACACGCGCGTGAAGGTCTGCCACGGCGTGGCCCCCAGCGTGGCCGCGGCCTCCTCCACGTCCACGTCGATGTCCTCCAGCACGGGCTGCACCGTGCGCACCACGAAGGGCAGGCCAATGAAGGTCAGCGCCACGGCCACGCCCACGGAGGTGTAGGCCACCTTGAGGCCCCACGCCTCCAGGTACTGCCCGTACCAGCCCTTCGAGGAGAACAGCGTGGTGAGCGTCAGGCCCGCCACCGCCGTGGGAAGCGCGAAGGGCAGGTCCACCAGCGACTCCACCAGCGAGCGGCCCGGGAAGCGATAGCGCACGAGCACCCAGGCCACCAGGAGCCCGAAGACGACGTTGGCCAGCGCCGCCGCCAGCGACGCGCTGAAGCTGAGCTTGTACGCCGCCAGCGCCCGAGGCGCCGTCACCGTCTCCCAGAACTGCGGCCACGTCAGGGAGAACGTCTTGAGGAAGAGGCTGGACAGCGGAATGAGGACGAGCAACCCGACATAGGCCCAGGTCAACCCCAGCGACAGCCTGAAGCCGGGCAGGACATGGCGGCGAGAGCGCGGTGCCATGGCTCAGCGCGCCTGGGGGACATAGATGCGGTCGAAGACGCCACCGTCGTCGAAGTGCGCGGCCTGCGCCTTGCGCCAGCCCCCGAACACCTCGTCGATGGTGAACAGCGTCACCTTGGGGAACCGGGCGCCGTGCTTCAGCGCCACCGCCTCCGAGCGAGGACGGTAGTGGTGCTTCGCCGCCAGCCGCTGTCCCTCCTCCGAATACAGGAACTGGAGATACGCCTCCGCCACCACGCGGGTGCCGCGCTTGTCCACGTTGCGGTCCACCAGGGCGACGGGAGGCTCGGCGAGGATGCTCACCGACGGGACGATGATTTCGAAGCGCTCCTTGCCCACTTCGTCCGTCAAGAGGAAGGCCTCGTTCTCCCAGGCGATGAGCACGTCACCCAGACCTCGCTCGGCGAACGTCGTGGTGGCGCCCCGGGCTCCCGAGTCCAGCACCGGCACGTTGCGGAACAGCGCGCCCACGAAGGCGCGCGCGGACTCCTCCGTGCCTCCAGGCTTTCGCAGGGCATGGCCCCAGGCCGCCAGGTAGTTCCACCGCGCGCCCCCGGAGGTCTTCGGATTGGGGGTGATGACGGAGACCCCCTCGCGAATCAGGTCGTCCCAGTCGCGGATGCCCTTGGGGTTGCCCTTGCGCACCACGAAGACGATGGTGGACGTGTACGGCGCGCTGTTGTGCGCGAGCCGCGCCTGCCACCCGTCAGGGATGAGCGACGCCTTGTCGTGGAGCATGTCCACGTCGTACGCGAGCGCCAGCGTGACGACGTCCGCGTCGAGCCCATCGATGACGGCCCGCGCCTGCTTGCCGGAGCCGCCATGCGATTGCTTGATGGAGACCTTCTGCCCGTGCGTCGCCTCCCAATGCTTCGCGAAGGCGGCGTTGACGTCCGCGTACAGCTCCCGCGTGGGGTCATACGAGACGTTGAGCAGCGTGACGGAGCTCGGAGCGGAGGACTCGCCCCCGGACTTCGAGCACCCGGTGAGGGCGAGCACGACGAGCAGGGACAGCCGGAGAGAGAAGCGCATGGAGGGACCTTTCACCAGCTCACCTGGAAGCGGGACATGACGACGTCTTCGGGGATGCGGTCGCCGTCCACGGAGCCCCCTTCGAAGCTCGTGTGGTCATATGAGGTGGCCACGCGGACGTTGCCGTTGAGGTACCAGTTCGCGACGGCGCCCCACCCTCGCGCCTTGCGCGCCGAACGCGTGGGGTCCGCGTAGATGGGGAAGGCGTCGGGGTCCACGTCGAGCGCCGCGTAGCGCGCGCCCAGCTCCACCGCGCCCCAGCCGCCGGCCTCCGCGCCCACCGGGTCCGTGGGCTTGACGCCGTCGTAGGCCGCCCTGCCGCCGAAGACGACGTACGACGCGCTGGCCTGCCACGACTCGAAGCGCAGGCGCGCGTGCTGCTGTCCCAGGTTGACCTCCTGCGTGGACGACACGTATTCGGCCAGCGCGCCCACGGGCCCCACGTAGAGGTAGCCCTGGGGCGACAGCCGCAGGTGCTCGCCATGGGCAATCACCGTCTCGCCCGCACCCGTGCCCGTCCGGAAGATGAAGAACGTCTGCTGCCCCATGGTGCGCAGGGGTGCCTCGCCCGTGGTGGAGGCGGAGCCGAACTGCAGGCCGCGCGACGCGGCGATGCCCAGCCCCAGACCGGAGAGCTGCTTGAGCTTCGTGGCCCGGAACGGATGCGCGAACAGGCGCGCCGCCAGGTCGAAGCTGTCGTCCAGGTTGGTGTCCGCGCTGGCGCCGTCCGCCGTGCCGTTGAAGGCCCCCACCGCGTAGTTCAGCGTGCCGTCATACAAGTCACCGTGCACCATCACCCCCACGTCCCGGTTGGGCACCAGGTCCGTGGGCAACGCGCGCTCGACGAAGAGGGTGTTGATGCCGGACTGGTTGCGCTCGAGTCCCACCGGGGGGCGGAACTTGCCCACCCGCACGCGCACCTCCTTGCGAGGTCGGTACTCCAGATAGGCATCCCAGAGTGGCGGCGCGTTGGCCGCGAAGTCCGTCAGCAGCCGGAAGTCGAACAGATTGAAGAGCGTCCCCTCCAGCAACGGTCGCGCTCGCCGGATGAGCAACGTGGTGGAGCCCGGCCGGTCCGCCTTGCTCTCGAAGAAGCGGCCATCGAGCTGGATGTAGCCGCGCAGCTTCAACATGACCGCCTTGTCGGGGGACGAGACGGAGATGCCCTCGGACGTCGCCTTGACGGCGACTCCACCGGGCGTCGGTGACGGCGTTGCGGGGGGCGACGACGGCGCGGCGGGAGGTGCTTCCGGCACAGGTGTCTGCGCCGCCGCCAGCGGGGTGAGCAGCCACGTCAACGCACCAGCGAGGAAGGAGAACCGATGAGGTGTGGGACCTGCCATGCGGGACCTCGAAAGCGAGAGGAGCGCGATGGACGGTGGACTCCGGAGCCAGAAAGCCGAAAGCCCACCTCCTCGCGGATGGTGGGCTCTTCGAACCAGCTCAACCCAGGCTTTTCAGGCCACGGGTCGACAGGCGCCCACCGCTGGTGCGTGACAGCAGCAACAAGCGTGGGTCGTCAGGCGGGTCATGAAGTGCCACCACGATGCCCGGCACCTCCGGGCTTGTCAACGCGCCCCCCTCATGACGAACCCACCGACTCCTTCCCTTTCCAGCGTCGTGAGCGACGTCCTCCGTCCACGGAAACGCCACGCATCCGGCCTACCTGGCGCAATGAGTATCTCAGCCCGCAATTCAAGCATAATCTGAACTCCAAGTCTGGAGGCATTCATGCGCACTCGTCGCTGTCCGCTGTGGGTTCCACGACTCGCGTCACTGCTCGCGGTGCTGATGGCCGCTCCAGGAGCCCTTGCCGCGGAGCGCCCCTCCCTGGTGAACACACGCATCGGGACGCCGTTCGGAGCGAACGGACATTCATCCACCATCGACGGGCGAATCTTCGTGGGCAACATCCGCGAGGACCACGCGACGACGACGACGACGTGGCTGGCGCGAGTGTTCCGGCCTGAAGCGGTGACGTACGACGCCCAGGGCAAGCCGAGCTTCTCCACGGCCTTCTCTCCAGGACTCAGCACGCAGGTGAGGAACGGAGAGAACGCGCTGGCGTTCTGCTTCACCAACCCGGCCCAGCCCTATGTCCTGTCGGGAGGGCTCGCGGTGTACCAGCCGCTCCTGTTCGACTCGCAGATGTTCAACGGGCCCAACCGCTTCCGTCGCCGTCCGGTGGACCTCCGGGTGTCCCAGCCCTTCACGCCGCAGGCGGACATCTCCTCGTTCACCACCGGCAACCTGGACTATCTGACCACCGTCACCGGCGCGAGCATCCGAGGCATTGAACCGACGATGACCTCCGACGGACGCCTGCTCATCTATCAGGGCGGACCCGCCAACGACGGTGGCATCGACCACCTGATGTATGCGTACAACCCCACGCCCTGCGCGGCCACGGGCTGGAGCAATCCGCGCCCGCTGTCGATGATGTACAGCGACCCCACCGCGGGCGTGAAGCGCTACCCGCTGGCATGGCAGAAGCTGAAGGCCTCCACCGGGGAGCTCTTTGGTGAGACGACCTCTGGCCCGCTCATCCGGGCCGCCTACGCCTGGGTGGACCACGAGGGGCGCAACGTCACGTACACGGGCGTCGTCTACACGGATGGCGCGCGCCGCGAAGCCGTGAGCCTCATTGGCGCGGACACGGGCTGGACGGCGTACCACATCGACGGTGCCATCAACACGGACCGCAGCGACATCGCGCACCTCTTCTATTCCGGGCCCATGTGGAACCTGGAACAGGAGCGCGCGCCAGAACAGAACTTCCCACCGGGCTCGAGCAACGAGAGCCACTACCTGCCCGTCACCAAGACCCACGACGTGCTCGCCCTCTTCGGCAGCAACACGGCGGACTACAACGAGGTGGACATCGGTGAGCTGGTGGACCCCTTCCACGTGCTCTACCTGCCCATGAACGAGCTGGTGACGCGCGCGGGCGCGTATGACCTGACGCGCACGCCGGACCTGTCCGGGCGCTTCTTCACGGGCACTCTCGTGGGCACGGCGTCCATCTCCGCCGGCAACGCGGTGACCCAGCCGACGTCCGGCTCCCTGTGGGAACCGCACGGCAAGGGCAAGGCGCTGGTCGTCCCGGGTGGCGGAGCGCTCGCGATGAACCTGACGGACGCGACGTCCACCGTGCCCGGCGTGGGCGGCTTCGTGCGGGGCTTCACCGTGCAGCTCGCCGTGCGCCCGGACGCGAACATCCACCAGGGCTGCACCACGGGGAACCCCTACCGCTACCTCTTCCAGAAGGGCGGAGCACTGGACCTCATCTACGAGTCCGACAACACGGTGCAGATGTCCTTCGTCATCAACGGCGCGCGCGTGCGCCTGGGCCGCAGCCCCGCGCTGCCCGTGGGCGCGTGGACCCACCTGGCCTACACCTGGGACGGCGTCACCGGCGCCTTTGGCGAGTACCTCAATGGCGTGCCCACGGGGCGCTCACTGCCCGTGGCCACGGGGACGTTCCGCCTGGGCACCGGCGCGCTGTCCATCGGCGCTGGCAACACGCTGGACACGCAGACCTGTCCCGCCAATGGCGAGGGCTCCTTCCGGGGCGCCATCGATGAGGTGCGCTTCTTCACCCATGCGCGCTCGGCCCGCTCCATCTGCATGACGTCGTATGGCGCGGACTGCCGCGACGAGGCCCTCCAGGAGACTCCCACGGCGGGACAGTTCGGCATGAGCCAGCAGCAGCCGGCCTGCAACAGCTACGCGGCCCTGGGCACGCTGGCCTGTGCCTCGTCCATGCACCGGGTCTGCGCTCAGCGCGGCGCCCATGACGCCCTGGCCACCAGCACCAACGTCCTCGAGACGATTCAGCAGCTCATCGGAAACCGTCCGCCCATCTCGCTGCTGGGCGCGCTGGCGGGAGCCACGACGACGGACGTGACGGTGGCGTGCGCGCCCATCCAGCACGAGAGCCTGGGCGTCACCTTCGAGGAGCTGGCGCGCAAGCACGCCGGCTGCGTGGACGAGCGCGTCGCGCAGAGCTTCGACTGCTCGGCCGCCGTGCACCGCTGGTGCAACAGCCTGGGATGGAGCACGGGTCAGATTTTCGAGATGACCTCGCGCCCGTGGGTGGGCTGCTTCAACGCCGGGCTCATCCAGGACGTCGCGAAGGACCAGCTCGGGCCCGCCTCCAACGCGGGCAGCTTCAGCTCCACCGACTCCAAGCTGGAGGTCAGCAGGTGGTGCCAGACGAAGGGCTATGGCGCGGGCGTGGTGCAGGAGCTGGGCGCGGGCCTCTACGCCAACGTGCACTGCTTCCAGCCCGCCGTGACGGTGCCCTGGAAGCTCAATCCCTGAGGCGGCTCAAGGGGCCCCCTGGAGTCGGAAGGGGGCCTCCGAGGTCGTGCCGACGCGCTCGCGCTTGAGCATCTCCAGCACCTCCCCGGGCAGCGGGAACCAGCGCAGGCGCTCCGCGTCGGGCGCGAGCGAAGCATCCGCCTGTGTCCGGCTCCCGAAGTCCTGGAGCGCCTGCTCGACGATGGCCTGGGCCCGCGCGACGTAGTCCCCCAGCTCCGCCTCCGGCACGGTCGGCCCGGGGGGCGGGAAGACGCACCGGCCGCTCGCATAGGAGACGTCACCCAGTCGCCCCAGCCGCCGCTGGTGCGCCCGGTGGCGCCACTGTCCGGTGGAAGGCTCGAGCGCGTAGTGTGGCAAGAGTTTCCACCCCTCTCGGGCGATGAAGTCCACGGCGTCCAGCAGGAAGCCGAACGTCGTCTCGGAGAGGAAGTAGTTGAAGCCCAGCCGCACCCAGCCGGGCTTCACGCCGTCGGTGCCTTGCAGGATGACGTCCTGGAAGCGGTGGCTGGTGACGGGGTCGATGGCCAGCAGCCGGTGACCGTAGGGCCCCGCGCAGGAGCAACCGCCCCGCGCCTGGATGCCGAACAAGTCATTGAGCAGGGCCACCACGAAGTTGTGGTGAAGGTAGGCGTCCCCGTGTCGAACCAGGAAGCTCACGATGGGCAGCCGCCGGAGCGCCGGGTTGCCGAGGATGCGCAGGGCGGGATTCGCCCCCCAGCGCGCGAGGGCCCGCCGGACGAAGTCCTGTTCGAGCGCGTCGATGGTCTCCACGCCCACCGCCTCCCGGAGCTGGAACACCAGCCCCGCGCGAATGGAGTCGACGATGGCGGGAGTGCCCCCTTCCTCGCGGTGCACGAGGTCTCGCTGATAGACGTGCTCGCTGCCGCTCACGTACGAAACAGTGCCGCCCCCGGGCACGGTGGGGATGCGATTGCCGAGCAACTGGCGCTTCACGACCAGCACTCCCGTCGTCCCCGGCCCACCGATGAACTTGTGCGGCGACAGGAACGCGGCGTCCTTCCGCACGCGCGGGCCGGCGGTGCCATCGCCACGCCCGTTCATCTCGACGCGGACATAGGGCCCCGCCGCGGCGAAATCCCAGAAGCACAGCGCTCCGTGACGGCGCAGGAGCGCGCCGATTCCCTCCTGGTCGCTGAGGATGCCGGTGACGTTGCTCGCCGCGGAGAAGCTGCCGATGCGCAGCGGCCGGCCCTGGTGGCGCGCCAGCTCGCGCTCCAGGTGGGCCAGGTCGATGCGCCCGTCGGCGTCTTCGTCGATGGTGACGACCTCCGCGATGGACTCGCGCCACGGCAGGTCGTTGCTGTGGTGCTCGTAGGGGCCCACGAAGACGACGGGGCGCTCGGCGCGGGGAATGCGCGAGCCCAAATCGAAGCGCGCATCCAGGTCCGCGGGGAGGCGCAGGTTGAGGATGTCGATGAGCTTGCAGATGGCGGCCGTCGCGCCGGAGCCGCAGAAGAGGACGATGTCGTCGGGCCCTCCTCCCACGGCGCGGTGGATGAGGTCGCGCGCGTCCTCGCGATAGCGCGTCGTCTGAGCGCCCGTGCCCGACGTCTCCGAATGCGTGTTGGCGTAGAGCGGGAGGACGTGCTCCCGGATGAAGTCCTCGATAAAGGCGAGCGAGCGCCCGGACGCGGCATGGTCCGCGTACGTGAGCCGGCGGGGACCGTAGGGTCCATCGAGCATCCGGTCCTCACCGACAACGGCGCTTCGAATGGACTCGACCAACAGAGGACACGCGTCTTCCATCACTCGCACCTCTCGATGACGACAGACTCCCGCCGAACCTCACGGCCTGTCCAGCGCGTGGAGGCCATCATGCGCGACCGGCCGCGTCAGTCCCCCAGAGCTCGCATCGTCCCTGCGCCGCCCCATGTTAGCCTGAGCACACTCCATGAACTTTCGCTTCCAATGCTGGGTGCAGCGTCACGCCAGCGGTCGAGTGACGCTCACACCCCTGTCCCTGCCTCATCTCGCGGTGCACGCGGACACCGTGGAGAAGGCCACCGAGGAGCTGGCGCTCGCGCTGGATGACCAGCTCACCCGCATCCATCCGCGTCGCGTGCCGGAGTTCATCGCCGCGACCGGGGGCACGCTGCACACGCTGGAGCTGGACGCGATTCCTGTCTGGGGAAACGAGGAGAACACCCTCGCGCCCCTCACCTTCGCCGCCGCTGTCGCGCCCACGCATCAGTCCTATCTCGGGCTGCACGCGCCCCGGCTGGAGACGCACCTGTGGTTCCAGGGCAAGAAGGTGCCCGAGGATGCCGCCGAGCGATTGCGTGAACAGTTGGAAGGACTCCCCGACGCGCGGCTCCTGGCCCTGCGCGCGGATGGTGGAGAGGCCCTGCTGGACGTGGAGGTGGAGGCCACGCCGACGCGCCTGTCGGCCCTCACGCCCCGTCAGCTCCACCTGGATATCCGCCCGCCGCCCCGTCCACCGGACGCGGAGCCCGAGGAGCCGCGAGAGTCGGGCCTGTCGGTGAGCATCGATGGGGACGACGAGGACGCGCTCGACGAGGACACGTGGGAGCCCCGCAAGCGCTCCCGTCGTCGGGAGCCGGGAGCGAAGCCGGAGAAGCCGCCGCCCACGCCCACGCTGGACCGCATCGCGGTGCCCTGGCATCGGCTGGCGACGGAAGGGCAGCTCGACCCCGCCTATGAGCAGGACGCCCTGGTGACGCTGCTGCGAGCCCGGCTGGCCGCGAAGGACGCGGAGGCCGTGGTGCTGGTGGGCCCCTCGGGCGTGGGCAAGTCCGCGGTCCTCCATGCGGTCGCCGAGGCGCTCCAGTCCTCCACCGCCACTCCCGCCGAGAAGGCCCGGCCCTTCTTCTTCGTCGACGGCAGTCGCCTCATCGCGGGCGAGGGCATGTGGGGTGACTGGCAGCAGCAGGTGCTCAAGTCCTTCCGCGAGGCGAACGATTCCCGCGCCATCCTCTCGCTGGGACACGCCATCGACCTGCTCGACGCGGGCAAGAGCGCGCACAGCGACCAGAACGTGGCCCAGCTCCTGTTGCCGCTGCTCGTCACCCGCGAGGTGTCCGTGGTGGCCGAGGCCACCCCCGAGGCCTGGGCCCAGGTGGAGCGGCGCAACGCCAGCTTCGCCCGCCTCTTCTCCGTCGTCCGGGTGGAGGAGCCGACACCGGAGGCACTCGCCAACATCCTGGCGCGCGTGGCCCAGGACACTCCGAGCGCCACGCCCCTGGAGGTGCTGCCCGAGGCGCTGGAGGAGAGTCGCTTCCTGTGTCGGCGCTTCCTGCCGTATGGCGCGCAGGTGGGCAACGCGGTGGCCTTCCTCCGCCGGTTGATCGCCACGTGCGCCCACGCGGCCCAGCCTCGGGTCATCCGGCTGGACGCCGTGCGCCAGTTCGCCTCCGAGTCCGGCATCCCCGAGGCGCTCTTGCGCGACGACATGCCGCTGGAGCCCGCCCAGGTCCGCGAGTTCCTCACCACGCGAGTGTTGGGGCAGCAGGCGGCGGTGGAGCGCGTCTCCTCCGTGGTGTCCGTGCTCAAGGCGGGGCTCGCGGACACGCGCAGGCCCCTGGGCGTGCTGCTCTTCGTGGGCCCCACCGGCGTGGGCAAGACGGAGCTGTCCAAGGCCCTGGCGGAGCTGCTCTTCGGCTCGCGTGAGCGCATGGTGCGCCTGGACATGGGCGAGTACGCGGGGCCGGACGCCCTGCTGCGCCTGCTGGGCGACGGCGCGACGCCGGGCTACCTCTCCGCCGCCGTGCGCCGCCAGCCCTTCTGCGTGGTGCTGCTGGATGAAATCGAGAAGGCCCACCCCGCCGTCCACGACGCGCTCCTGGGCGTGCTGGGCGAGGGGCGCCTCACCGACGCGTCGGGCCGCTTCACCGACTTCCGCAACGCCGTCCTCGTGCTCACCAGCAACCTGGGCGCGGACACGTGGCGCGCGCGCGTGGGCTTCGACTCGCTGGGCGGCGCGCCCGACGTCGCCGCGCTGCGCACGCACTACCTGGCGGAGGTGCAGCGCTTCTTCCGCCCGGAGCTGTTCAACCGCCTGGACGACACCGTCGTCTTCTCGCCGCTCTCCGAGGAGCTGCTGCGCCGGCTGGTGGTGCGCGAGGTGGACGCCATCCGCCAGCGCTCCGGCCTGTCGCGCCATGACGCCAGCCTCGTCGTCTCCGAGTCGGCGCTGGACTGGTTGTCGGCGCGCGGCTTCGACCCGCGTTATGGCGCGCGGCCCCTGAAGCGCGCGCTGGAGCGGGAGCTGGTGGTGCCGGTGGCGGCGTGGCTCGCGACGCATCCGAAGACGGGGCCTGTGCGCCTGCACGCGGAGGCCGGCGGCGACGGGCTCACGCTACGCGCGGAGGCCGTGGGTGGCGCGGCGGAGGGCGTGGGACGGCAGGCCATCGAGCAGGTGCTGGAGGACGCCGCCACGCTGCGCGCGGAGGTGCAGCGCTGGAGCCGCTCGCCGCCCATGCTCGCGCTGCGGCGGGAGCTGGCGGTCTTCGACAAGGTGTCCCGACAGGCCTCGTACTGGGAGGAGCGCGCGCTGGCGGAGGAGTCCGCGAGGAAGTCCGGAGACGCGCGCGAGTTGGACAAGGCCTTCCGCGAATGCTCGCAGCAGACGGAGGCCATCGAGGACCTGCTCTTCGAGGCGCACCTGTCGCGCGCGGTGGGGCAGGCGGAGTCGCTCGCGCGCGACGTCTCCACGCTGCGCTCGACGTTCCATCCCCTGCGGGAGCGGCTGTACGCCAGCCTCTACCAGTACTCGCGGGGCTCCACCCTGATACTGGTGCCCGGCCGTGGTGCATGGCCGCAGCTGTGCTTCCTGGCGAAGGCCTATGAGCGCTGGTGCAACCGCTACTCCCTGGGCTTCCAGCGCGCGCTGCTCTGGACGCCCAAGCCACCGGACGGGGAGAAGCCACCACGCCATCCGCCTCCGCCGGACTGGGTCTACCCCAAGGTGGATGAGCTGCTGGAGCTCAAGCCCGCGCCCCTCGCGTACGCCCTGCAGATCTCCGGCGAGACGCGCCCGTTGCTGCTCTCCGCCGAGCACGGAGTACACCGCTTCGTGGAGGGCAGTCAGGCGTCGCTGGTGCGCGTGCTCTTCACCCCCCACCCTCGCAGCCGGGACGTGCTGCCGGACTGGTCGAAGCTCGAGACGCTGCTGCCGAAGACCGAGGCCCGGCGAATCCGTCCGGGCTCGACGGACACCTCGGGCGGCTCGGTGGAGGACATGCGCACCGGAACCCGCTTGCGCTACGGCGGCGGAGGCCTGGAGTTGGATGTCTTGTTGGAGCCCTGGATGAACTGGCGCGTGTTCGGCGAAGCGGAGGAGGACTGACCATGGAACTCAAGCTCCCCCTGGTCGTCGCGCCCCTGGGCGGCCGTCTCGTCGAGGCGTGGGTCCCCGCCTTCTGGCCCAGGATTCACCGCGTGGGCCCCAGCCTGTCATCGCTGAAGGATGACCTGGCGCTCGCAGTCATGGAGCGCTTCGAGAAGGACCACCCCTCGCGGGTGGCCAGCTACCAGCTGCCACCCCACCTGTCGCTCAAGCACGTGAAGGTCGACACCGAGGCGAGAGATCGCGAGAAGGGCCTGCGCGTCGTGCTCAAGGGACGCATGGCCGTGCTGCTGGAGAAGTGGCCTCGCGATGACTTCTGGGTCGTGACGCCCACGCGGCTCGCGGAGGCCCGCTTCGCGATTCCCAACGCGGAGTCCCTGCCCCTCGCGCTCGGACGCAGGCTGGGCGCGTGGTGTCTGGAGCATGGGCTGACGAACCTGGAGGGCTTCTGGGCGCAGGGCCGCGAGCGGCTGGAGTTGCTGGAGGTGGATGCCTATGCCCCCACCATCCTCCCCCGGACGCCGCCCAAGCCACCCAAGCCACCCCGGCGCCGCCGGACTCCTGGGAAGGACTCGAAGGGGACGGCCACTCCGCCGGAGACGCCCGAGCAGCGCGAGGCGCGCCGCAACCGCCGCCGCCTCACGCTCACCGAGCTGCGGGAGGTGGCGCGCAACCTGAGCCACTCCGCCAGAGATGACGGGCTGGAGCACTGCTACGGCCGCGAGGCGCTGGTGCGCGAAGTGGTGGACGCGCTGGAGGGCCGGGAGGGCGCGGCCATCGTCCTGGTAGGACCGCCGGGCTCCGGCAAGACGGCGCTGGTGCACGAGGTGGTGCGCCGGCTCACCGCGCGCCAGGACGCCGCGGGACAGCGCCGCGACGTGTGGCGCGTGGATGGCAATCAGTTCATCGCGGGGATGATGTACGTGGGCCAGTGGGAGGCCCGCGCGCGCGGCGTGGTGAAGGAGCTGGTGGAGGTGGGTGACCTGCTCTACGTGGACGACCTGGCCTCGCTCGTCTACGCGGGGCGCACCTCCAGCGAGCGCACCAACGTCGCGCAGTTCCTGGAACCCCACATGGCGCGCGGCGAATTGACCGTGCTCGCGGAGTCCACGCCCGAGCGCTTCGAGCGGGTGCGCGAGGAGGCCCCGACGCTCGCCTCGCTGTTCCGCGTGGTGCACGTGCCCGCGTTGGAGCCCCGCACGACGTTGCCTGCCCTGCTGGGGACACTGCGAGAACTGGAGGGCTCGGGCGAAGGCGGGCCCGCGGTGCGGCTGTCCCCGCTCGCGCTGGAGACCCTGCTGGACCTCCAGCAGCGCTTCGTCGCGCACGAGGCCTTCCCGGGCAAGGCGGTGCGGCTCTTGCGCCGGGTGCTCGCGAGGCCCGGCACGGTGGACCAGAACGTGCGCCGCTTCACGGAGGAGGACGTCACCGCCGCGATGCGCGCGCAGACGGGCCTGCCGGACTTCGTGCTGGGGAGCGCGCCTCCGAAGTCCCGGGACGTGCTGGAGCGCGAGCTGGCCGCTCAGGTCGCCGGACAGCCGGAGGCCGTCGCCGCCGTGGTGGATGCCATCCTCACGCTCCAGCGCTCGCTGCAGCCGCCGGACAAGCCGCTGGCCACCTACCTCTTCGTGGGCCCCACCGGCGTGGGCAAGACGGAGACGGCCAAGGCGCTGGCGCGCACCCTCTTCGGCAGCGAGGAGCGGATGGTCCGCTTCGACATGTCGGAGTTCGTCTCCGCCTCCAGCATCACCCGGCTCTTGGGCCTGCCCGGCGCACCGGACGGCGAGCTGACGACGGCGCTGCGCACCCAGCCGTTCTGCGTGGTGCTGTTCGACGAGGTGGAGAAGGCGCACCCGCGCATCTTCGACGCGCTCCTCCAGTTCCTCGGTGAAGGCCGGCTGACGGACGGCGCGGGGCGCACCGTGGACGCGCGACAGGCGGTGGTGGTGCTCACGTCCAACCTGGGCGTGCGCGAGGCCGCCGCCCGCACGGGCTTCCACCGCGCTCCGGAAGGCGCGGAGGCGCACTACCTCTCCTCGGTGCGCGCCTTCTTCCGCCCGGAGTTCTTCAACCGCCTGGACCGCGTGGTGCCCTTCCGCTCCCTCACGCCCGCCGCGCTGCGCGTCGTCGTGGAGCACGCCCTGGAGTCGCTGCTGTCGCGGCGAGGCATCCGCCGGGGCAACGTGCTGGTGGAGGTGGAGTCCGCGCTGCTCGACCTGCTGGTGGAGCAGGCATATGACCCGCGCTACGGCGCGCGTCCCTTGAAGCGCGCGCTGGAGCGACGCCTCACCGTGCCCCTGGCCCACCACCTGGTGCGGCGCGGCGGCGAGGACCTGGCCCGCGTGGAGCTGTTCCGCCGGGGCGAGGACATGGGGCTGTCGGTGGAGCTGCTCATGAGGGAGCCCGCGTGGGCCCGTGAGCAGGACCCCACCACCTGGACGCTCCCTGGCGTGTCGCGCGTCCTGGAGGAAGTGACGACGCGACTGGAGTCGCTCCAGGCGGCGGAGGCGAGGCGCTCGGACGGAGAGGCACCGCCCGGTGGTGTCGAGGCCGTGGAGCTGGGAGAGCGGCTGGAGCGCCTGTCGGCGGAGGCCCTGGACATCCGGGAGAATGAACTGGCGGACCGCGACTTCCTGGAGACAGAGGAGCGCGTGGGCAAGCTGGAGCGCGACGGGTACCAGGACAGCTGGAGGCACAACAAGGGACGGGGCGGGCTGCGGCCTCGGCCCTCCTATGTCCCGGAGCCGATGCCGGTGTCCCCCGAGGAGCGGCTGCGTCGCTGCCGCCCCAAGGTGGTGAACCTGCGCGATGAGGTGGAGTGGCTCGCGCATCAGCTGGCGACGCGAGCGCGCGGAATGGAGGTGCACGCGTTGCTGGTGGAAGGGCTCGCGGACTCGCCGACCTCCGCGCTGGACTCCGTGGTGAAGGGGCTTCCCCAGGGCCTGGGACGCGTGGTGGTCCACGAGGAGCACGTGGAGCCGGATGGCACCATCGGCTGGGCGGCACCGGGCTCGGCGCGTCCCGCGGGGGTGCGTGTGCGGCGGCAGGTGGTGAGCATGGCGGCGTTCGGTCTGTCGGAGGTGCTCGCGACGCTGGAGGGCTATGCGCTGGTGCATCTGGGCGTGCGGCCCGCGCTGGTCCGCGTGGAGCTGCTAGCGGACGCTCCCGACTTGATGAAGGACGTGTCCCGGGCGGTGGCGACTCGCGACGCGGTGAAGCTGGCGGAGCGGGAAGCCCGTCGCGCGGGCCTTGCGCCCGAGTCGCCCCAGGGCCGAGTCGTCATGGAGGGCGAGCCCGAGAACGTCGTTCATCTGGGGAGCGGAAGAACTCCCTCCGAGTCCGTGGCCTGGGCGGCGCGAGTGCTGCGCGACCCCGCGCGAGGAGGGCACTGACATGGACAAGAACTTCCATCTGTTCGTGCGGAACTACCCCGGCGTGGGGGTGGCCGCGCACGTATTGACGCACCCGCATCTGGCCTCGTTCGCGCCGGACCTGGCGACCGCGCGACTGGATGTGGCCGAGGTTCTGGGCCGACTGCTCAAGCGGGGGGACTTGCGCGACGCGCAGACCCACTGGCCGGACCTGCGCACGAAGAAGATGAACCTCACCGTGCGCGCCGTGCAGCACGGGCGGCTGTTGCCCGTGCCACTCAAGCTCACGGTGGTGACGCGCGGTGGACGAGGGAAGGCGGAGCGCGGCGGCCGGAAGGGCGCGGCGAAGGGGGCCGTGCACGTCTGGGTTCCTCGCGTGGACGTGGAGGGCTCGCTGCAGGACCTCGGGGACCTGGAGGCCTATGTGGAGGAGTTGGTCCGCCACGAGCTCTACATGGCACCGCTGGAGCGCCTGCACTCGCTGGCCTACCTGGGCGATGAGACCGTCGAAACCATCTCCGTGACGGTGAAGTCTCGTGAGGCGACCCGCGCGCGCATCATCGAGGAGCCCCGAGGGCCGGTGCGCCGCCCTCCCCCACCTCCTGGGCTCGCCGAGGCGAGTCGTTGCCTCAACGAGGAGGCCCGTGCGGGACTGCTGGAGCGTGCCTGGGAGCGCGACACGGAGGTCGGCCTGCTGGCGGAAGCCGTCACCTCGAGAGCGCGCGCCAGCGTGCTGCTCGTGGGTCCCCCTTCCGTGGGCAAGACGTCGCTGGTGCATGAGCTGGTGCACCGGGCGGAGTCCGCGGCGGCCGGGAATGCGCTCCAGGGACTGGAGGTCTTCAGCACCTCGGGCGGTCGCATCATGGCCGGCATGCGCTATCTGGGGCAGTGGCAGAAGCGCGTGCAGCTCATGGTCAACGAGCTGCGGGTGCGGCGCGCGGTGCTCCACCTGGACAGCCTCTCCGAGCTGCTCTCCCTGGGTGGCGGTGACACGGGCCTGGACGTCGCGCGGCACCTGCTGCCGGCGCTGGAAGGGGGCGAGGTGGCGCTGGTGCTGGAGGCCACGCCGGAGGACGTCGCGCGAGCGGAGCGCACCCATGGCGCCTTCCTCCAGGCGCTGCGACACGTCGTCGTGGAGCCGCTGGCTCCCGAGAAGGCTCGGGCCGCCGTGCAGCAGGCATCCCAGCGCGTCGCGAAGGCGCGCAAGGTGCGCTTCACGCCCGCCTCGTTGGAGCGCGCGGCGGAGCTGACGGAGCGCTTCGGAGAGGGGCCGCCTCCGGGTGGCGCGGTGTCGCTGCTTCGCGCCGCGACGGCGCAGGCCGCCACGGGAACGGAAGTGGACGCGGGCGCGGTGACCTCCGCGTTCTGCACGCGCACGGGCTACCCGAGGGAGCTGGTGGACTCCTCGATTCGCCTGGACCCGGATGCGTTGCTGCGCCGCTTCCGCGAGCGCATCGTCGGCCAGGATGAGGCCACGCTGCTCTTGCGCAACCTCGTCGTCACGCTGAAGACGGGACTGGCGGACCCCTCGCGTCCCCTGGGGGCGTTCCTGCTCCTGGGACCCACGGGCGTGGGCAAGACGGAGTCGGCGCTGGCGCTGGCGGAGTACCTCTTCGGCGACATCGCCCGGCTGGCCCGCTTCGACATGGCGGAGTACGCCGCGCCCGGCAGCGCGGGACGGCTGGTGGGTGAAGTGGGAGGCCAGCAGGGAGGCCTCGCGCGGCGCGTGCGCGAGCAGCCCTTCGGCGTGGTGCTGCTGGACGAGGTGGAGAAGGCGGACGCGGGTGTGCATGACCTGCTGCTCCAGGTCCTCGGCGAGGGACGGCTGACGGACGGCACGGGGCGCACCGTCAGCTTCCGGAACACGGTGGTGCTGCTCACCAGCAACCTGGGCGCGGAGTCGGCGGCGCGCTCGCTGGGCTTTGGTGGTGACACGCCTCGGGACATGGAGGCGCACTACCTGGGCGCGGCCACGGCCTTCTTCCGGCCGGAGCTGCTCAACCGGTTGGACCAGGTGGTGCCCTACCGCGCCCTCGCGCCGGACGTCATCCGGACGCTCGCGCGACGCACCCTGGAAGCGGCGCTGGGCCGCGAGGGACTCGCGCGGCGTGGGGTGAAGGTGAGCTTTGGCGAGGACGTGGTGGACTTCCTCGCGAAGGCCGGCTTCGACGCGCGCTACGGTGCGCGTCCGCTGAAGCGCGCGGTGGAGCAGCACGCCATCGTCCCGCTGGCGCAGTGGCTCGCGACACATGCGGGCACTCCGCACCGACAGGTGACGCTGCGAGTGGGCGCCCAGGGCCAGTTGGAGCTGGAGGCCCGGGCATGACTCACGCGCCGAGCAGCCTCACGAGACTGCCCTGGCTCCAGGCCAGGATGTCCTCCACGGCGTCGCGGTAATAGACAGCGTAATTCTCCCGCGTGACGTAGCCGAGATGCGGCGTGAGCACCGTGTTGGGAAGGGACCTCAACGGGTGCTCGCGCGGCAGCGGCTCGACGGAGAAGACATCCAGCCCCGCACCGGCGATGCGCCCTTCGCGCAGGGCCGACACCAGGGACTGCTCGTCCACGAGCCCCGCGCGAGAGGTGTTGACGAGGTAGGCCGAGCGCTTCATCGCCCCCAGCTCCGTCGGGCCCACCACGCCCTGCGTCCGCTCGCCCAGCACCAGGTGCAGCGTGACGACATCCGACGAGGCGAAGAGCGTGGCCTTGTCGACGAGGCGAGCTCCAGCCGCCTCCGCGCGCTCGGCCGTCAGGCCGGGACTCCACGCCACGACCTCCATCCCGAAGGCGAGCCCCACGCGCGCCACCTGTGTCCCCAACTTGCCGAGCCCCACGACGCCCAGGCGCTTGCCGGACACCGTCTCCGTCAGCCCCGTCTGCCATCCCCCCGCACGCAGCGATGAGGCTTCGTCCGGGATGCGCTTGAGCAGCGCGAGAATCAGCGCCCACGTCAGCTCGGCGGCGGGTGCGCCCACCGCGCCCGTGCCACACACGGTGATGCACTGGCGTCGGCAGGCCTCGACGTCGATGGCCGCGTTGCGCATTCCCGTCGTCACCAGCAGGCGAAGCCGGGGGAGCCGTGTGATGAGCGACGCGGGGAACGCCGTGCGCTCACGCATCGCGACGATGACGTCGAACTCCTGGAGCGCCTCCGCAACGGCGTCCTCTCCCGCGAGGGGCTCGCGGAAGAAGCGCGGCTCGGCCCCAACAGGGAGTCGGGACCAGTCCGTCGAAGCTCGTGCGACCTCCAGATAGTCATCGAGGACCGCGACTTTCACGTGCATCCCTCCTCGCCATCACACTGCCAGGACACGACGGAGGACTCACGCGAGACCTCCTCCCATTGTCGGCGCGGAGACCGTGGCATACCGCGCCGCCACGGTTCCTAGACGGGGCCGCACGCGCATGCGACGGCTCCCTCCGTGTCGGCATGAAGACCGAGGCCTCGAACGTGGCTCGCCCCTGGGGCGCTCAGGCTCCGCCCAGCGCCCGCGCCTTGCGGCCCGCGCCCGCCTGCCCCCCTCGACGCCGCACCGCACGAGCGCTCCACCGTGACGAAGCCGCCACGTGGCACCCTCGCCCCTGTCGCGCGGGGACTCTCTGCTATCGTCGCCCGCGCCCACTTCCCACCCCGGTACAGGAACCCTCCCGTGGGAGGGGACACCCTTCATGCGCTGCGTCGATGAGACCGTCTTCATGAAGTTGCTCCTGGGTGAGCTGTCGCCCGCGGAGAGCGCCGAGGTGGATGCCCACCTCGACACGTGCGCCTCGTGTCGGACGCTCGTGGCCGAGGGACTGCGCGCGCAGTCTCCGGACCTCATCACCAGCGCGACGCCCACCGAGCCCATGCCCCTTTCCCCCCGCCGCGAGGACTCGCCGCTGGAGAAAGGCACGGCGGTGGGCCGCTACCTCGTCCTGGAGCTGCTGGGCGCGGGAGCCATGGGCGTCGTGTACGGCGCCTATGACCCGGAGCTGGACCGCCGCGTCGCCCTCAAGCTGCTGCGCACCGGCGCCCTGGGCCTCGACATGGAGAAGGAGCGCGCCCACCTGCTGCGCGAGGCGCAGGCCATGGCCCGCGTCTCCCACCCGAACGTGGTGGCCGTCTATGACGTGGGCACCTTCGGCCAGCACGTGTTCCTGGCCATGGAGCGGGTGGAGGCCCAGACGCTGGGCGAGTGGCTGAAGGCCGCGCCCCGCCCCTGGCGCGAGGTGCTGGACCTTTTCCTCGACGCGGGCCGGGGACTCGCGGCGGCGCATGCCGCGGGCGTGGTGCACGGCGACTTCAAGCCCGCCAATCTCCTCGTCGGCGGCGACGACAATGTCCACGTCACCGACTTCGGCCTCGCGCGCCTGGGCGCTCCCACCACACGCGAGAGCGCGCTGCCCGCGCGCGCGGACCCTCTGCGCGACAAGACCGTGGAGCGCTCGCTGACGGGCGGCACGCCGGCCTACATGGCCCCGGAGCAACTGCTGGGCGAGACGCGCGCGGGCGCGGCCGGGGACCAGTTCTCCTTCTGCGTGGCGCTCCACGAAGCCCTGTACGGCGCACGCCCCTTCGAAGGCGCCACCCTGGCCGAGCTGGCCTCCCAGGTGTCCTCGGGACAGGTGCGGCCTCCGCCCCACGGCACACGCGTCCCTCCGTGGCTGCGTCGCGTGTTGCTGAGAGGGCTCGCCCGTCGCGCGGAGGACCGATTCCCGAACCTGGAGGCCCTGCTCGACGCGCTCCAGAACGACCCGGCCACGAGGTGGAAGCGAGGCCTCCAGTTCGCCAGCGCGGTGGCCATCCTCGCCACCGCGGTGGGCCTCACTCACGCGGTGCACACCCGTGGAGCACGGGCCTGCGCGAGCGCGCCGCAGGAGATGACCACCATCTGGGGCCCGGAGCAGGCCGCCGCCATCCAGGCCGCGTTCACCGCCACCGGCCGGCCCTATGCCTCCGCCGCCTGGGAGCGCGTGCGCCGGGAGCTGGACGCGTACACCGCCGCCTGGACGACCACGCGCACCACCGCGTGCGAGGCCACACGCGTCCGGGGCGAGCAGCCCGAAGAGGTGATGGCGTGGCGCATGCGCTGCCTCGACAATCGGCTGGCGGATGTCTCCGCGCTCACGCGGCTGCTGTCCCAGGCGGACGCCCGAACGGTGGACGAGGCGCACCGCGCGGTGAAGGGCCTGCCCCCCCTGTCGGGCTGCTCGGAGGCGCTGGCACCCGGCGGGGCCACCCTGCCCGAGGGGCCTGAAGCACGCGAGCGCCACGAGGCGCTGCGCGCGACGCTCGCACGAGGCCGAGCGCTCCTGGCCACCGGTCGCTACGCGGAAGGCGTCACGCTGGTGGAGCCGACGGCCGTGGCGGCGAAGCGGGCGGCGAACCGTCACGACGGCGCCGAAATCTCCCTGCTGCTCGGCGAGCTGCGCGAGGGAGCTGGAGACTGGCGTGGCGCGGAGGCCGCGCTCTTCGAGGCGCTGAACGCGGCGGAGGCCACGCGTCAGGACGCCGTGGCCGCCCGCGCGTGGACGCTGCTGGTGCGCGTGTCCTGCATCGGCCTGGACGAGTACGAACTGGCCTCGCGCTGGAAGGACCGCGCCGCGGCCGCCATCGAACGGCTGGGCGGTGGAAACGAGCTGACCCGCGTCCACCTCCTCACCTACTCCGGCACCGTCCTGCGCAAGCAGCGGCGCTTCGAGGAGGCCGTGGCGTTGCAGGAGCAGGCCCTGCTGTTCGCGGAGAGCACCTTCGGACCGGACAGCCTGGAAGTGGCGGACGTGCTCCTGGAGCTGGGCTCCACGCAGTGGGTCCACCCCCGCCTCGCCGAGGCCCGGGCCCACCTGGAGCGCGCCGCCACCATCACCCGGCAGGCCCTGGGCCCCGAGCACCCGGAGGTCGCCCGGGTGCGCCTGGCCGTGGTCCCCGTGCTCAGGGACCAGGAGGAGCTGAAGCTGGCGGAGGTGGTCGCCCGCGAGGCGCTCGGCGTCTTCGAGCGGACGCTCGGCCCGGACCACCCTCGCGTCTACGACGCGCTCAACGACCTGGCCTCGACGCTCGTCGTCCAATCGCGCATGGACGAGGCCCTCCCTTTCTACGAGCGCGCCCTCACCATCGTCGCGAAGACGGACGGGCCGGAGAGCTACGGCGCCTCCGTCATCCACGCCAACCTGGGCGTCCTCTTCTTCCAGAAGGGCCACTTCGACCTCTCCCTGGAGCACTTCCTGCGGACCATCGCCCTGCGCGACAAGTCGCGCGGACTGATGGACCCGTCGCTGGTGAGCCCGCTGCGCCTCGTCGGGAAGCTCATGTCCCTCAAGGAGCGCTACGCGGACATGGTGCACTACTGTCAGCGGGCCGTGGACATCATGCTCCTGCAACCGGATGACAGCTCCGGACAGTGGACGCTCAGCCTGAGGGATTTGGGCATCGCCTTCCTCAAGCTGAAACGGCCCACGGAGGCGCTCGTGCCCCTGGAGCGGGCCGTCACCGGCTGGGACAAGGCGCGGCCGGAGGTCGGCCAGCGCACCGAGGTGAAGTTCCTGCTCGCCCAGGCCCTGTGGGAGTCCGGCAAGGACCGCCCACGGGCCCTGCGCCTCGTCGCCGAGGCGCGAATCATGGCCATGACAGACGACCCCTCGGAGAAGACGCTCCCTCTCATCGACGCGTGGCTCGCGGCGCACAAGGTCCGCTGAAGCCTGGGGCCCCGCTCAGCGCGGCGTGGGTGACACCTGACGCTCGGCGGGACGACCTCGGCTCCCCGCCTCCCACTCATCCCAGAGGTTGAAGGACTTCATCTGCTCGGTCAGGTCGGTGGCCTTCATGAGCGCCTCCACCTCCGCGCGTCCCTGCCGGGGGAGCCGCTCCTCCATGGTGGCGAAGCCCCACGCCAGCGCGCCCACCACCGCGGCATTGGCGCGCAGCGTGCGTGCGTCGCACTGCTCGAACTCGTCCGAGCGCGCATGGTAGTTCGGCCCATACGTGGCGGACTCCTGGTTGGCGATGAGGTTGGCCACGCCGCTCAGCATGAAGTCCAGGTTGTCGGTGCCCACCACCGGCACATCCACCTGCGTGAAGGGCCCCAGGCCCGCCACCGGGAGGAGCGCCTTGTCCACCAGCGGAACCAGCGGAGGGCGGCCATTGGTGAAGAAGCCGTTGATGCGGCCACAGCCGATGTCCACCGACAACGCCATGGCATGTCCATCCAGCTCCGCCGCGTGCGAGCGCACGTACCCGGCCGAGCCGTGCATGCCCTGCTCCTCGCCGTTCCACAGGGCGAAGCGGATGGTGCGCGCGGGCTTCAGTCCCAGCCGCCGCAGCTGCCGCGCCAGGTCGATGAGCATCGCCACGTTGGCGCCGTTGTCGAGCGCGCCTCCGCCCAGGTCCCAGCTGTCCAGGTGCGCGCCCAGCACGACGACCTCCTCCGGTCGCGTGGCGCCTCGAATCTCACCGATGACGTTGTGCGCCTCGTAGGGTCCGCCCGTCTTCAGCTCCAGCGCGGCCTTCATCGTGAGCGCGATGCCGGCCCGCAGCAGCCGCTGCGCGCGCCGGGCTCCATCGCGCTCCATCACCATCATCGGCCGGGTGTTCTTCGCGCCCGTCGACACGTTGTGCCGGTAGAGCTGATTGCCCGGACGGCTGCCCATGTAGACGACGCCCGCCGCGCCGGCGCCCACCGCGCGCGCCTCGATTCCCACCGCCTCCTCGTACTCGCGGAAGAGGCCCTCCACGTCCCGCAGCTCCTCCGTCTCCACCAGCACGAACGCACCCTTCACCTTCGTCCCCACGCGCGTGAAGTCCGCCTCCGCGCCGCGTCCGACGTCCAGCAGCGGCGCGGCGAGGCCTCCCTTCGGCGTCGCCGTGGAGAAGGGCATCGCGGCCACCCGGGGCGCGAAGCGCACGCCCTGGCCCTGCACCGTCGCGCTCGCCGACTGCTCCAACCACAGCGCCGGCATGCGGAAGGGCTCACTCGTCGCGGGGACGCCCGCCGCGCGGAAGCGCTCCAGCGCCCACGCCACCGAGCGCCGGTTGGACTCCGAGCCCGTGGCCCGCCCACCCACCTCGTCCACCAGCGAGCGCAGGTCCTCCACCATCGGCGTCGGGCCCAACAGGGCCCCCGTCAGCAACATCACCTCGCGCTCCCGCCCCCCGGGCGCGGCGGCCTCCTGGGCCTCCCCTCGCACGGATGAAACGAGGACCAGCGACAGCAACGCGGCGCTCCAGCGCCAGGACATGCGGGATGGGAACATGGCGCCAGCATTCCCAGCCTCATGGGTTTCATTCAAGGCGCGAGGTGCCAAGGTCTTCTCGGCACATCGGACTACAAGCGCGAATGAAGTTTCAATTCGGTTGCTTGAGTTTCAGGTTGAGGAATGGCAGACGGGCCCGAACACCCAGGGCGGTCGCCGGAGAGCGAAACCCGCGCCTCCGTCCTCACTGACACGGGGCCGAGACGATGCGTGGAAACCTGAAGCAAGCCTGGCTGTGGATGTTGCCGGTGGCCTTCCTGGGCGCCTGTGGTGGTGCGCCCGAGGCCGCGCTGGAAGACGGGACGCTGGAGGAAGGCACGCAGGCGCTCATCTCCGCGCCGACGCTTCCCGCCAGCGGCAACATCGCGGACAGCACCACCCTCAAGGGTCCCCTGGCCATCGGCGGCGCGGTGGCGGGCTACCCGAGCACCTTGCCGGGGTACTTCGGCTACACGCTCCAGGCGAACGCGGGCGCGCAGCTCGCGTTGGAGGTGACGCACCTGGGCAGCTCCATGTACCTGGACACCGGCCTGTTCCTCTATGGCCCCAAGGACGCGAGCGGCAGCTACGGCGCCACGCTGCACGCGCAGGATGACGACTCCGGCTACGGCACGTTGAGCAAGGTGGGGCTGGTGACGGTGCCGAAGACGGGCGAGTACCTGGTGGTGGTGGGCTTCGTGAACGGAGTGGACAAGCAGTTCCGCCTCCAGGCGGCGTGTGTGGGCGGCACGTGCCTGCCCAACCCGCAGCCGGCGCCCGCGGGGGCCGTGCTCACGTACGTGGAAAATCCGCTCACCGAGCGCCTCCAGTACACGCTCGACACCGCCAATCAGGTGCGCGAGGACGCGACGTCGTACCTGCGTCGGCTCGACTACCAGTGGCCGTACTCGGGCGAGGCCACGCTCACGCAGGCCGCCGCGGCCGTGCTCGCCCAGGGTCGCTACATCGGCTACCGCAGCGACCCGGCGCCGCTCGTGCTGAGCCTGCCGGAGCTGAACGACGCCATGTACTCGCAGTTCCGGCCGCTGCTGCCCGTCATGCTGGAGACGTACGGCAACGGCGTGGAGACGGTGCAGGTGAAGCGCTACTACCGCACGTTCTCCACGGGCCCCAACGGGGACAACTGGCGCAGCCTCTACGTCATCCTCTTCCCCCAGTCGTACAAGGTCCTCGTGTACGAGCAGACGGCCCACGAAATCTGAGGGCCCGGGCTGGCGGCCCGTCGAGCGCCAGCCCTCCGCCTCCCGCGCGTCTCCGGGCGGCGGCCAGCTCGCTTCCTCGGGAGCTCGTGGCTCCCCCGAGCCGCCGTGGATGCACAGCTTCCGGTGGAGGTGTCGTGCTCCCGGAACAGCGAGCAGGCACCGTCACCCTGCCAGCTCGTCCAGGGTGAAACGGCCGGGGGCACCGTGCGGGGACCAGGCGCCAGCGAGACGGAGAAGGAGAGCATCGAGGGCGTTTCCCCGGAGCAGTCGCGCTTCTTCCTCGAGACGATGGTCGCCGGCGCCCCCGTGGGCCTGGCCTTCGTGGACCTGGAGCTGCGCTTCATCCACATCAACGACGCGCTGGCGGAGATGAACGGCCTGCCACGCGAGGCCCATCTGGGCCGCAAGGTTCGCGACGTCGTCCCCGACCTGTGGCCCACCATCGAGCCACACTACCGGCAGGTCATCGAGCACGGGCTGGCGGTGCGAAATCTGGAGATTGTCGGGAGCACGGCCAAGGAGGCCGGAGTCCCCCGCAACTTCGTCATCAACTACTTCCCGGTGCGGGACGCGGGCGGCGCGCTGCAAGGCGTGGGCATCACCGTGGTGGAGACGACCGAGCAGAAACGGGCGAATCAGGCCATCCGGATGAACGAGCAACGCTATCGCTCGCTCGTGGAGGCCACCGCGCAGACGGTCTGGACCACCGATGGCCGGGGCGCGCTGAACGAGCCCGCGCCCCGTTGGATGGCCTTCACCGGCCAGGCCCTGGGCGCGCACCTGGGACTCGGCTGGCTCGACGCCATCCACCCCGGGGACCGTGGCCGCTTCATGAAGGAGTGGGTCCGCGCGCTGGAGACCCGGGAGCCCTACCGGGGTGAGCTGCGGCTGCAGTTCCACGACGGCACCTGGCGCGACGTCATCGTCCGGGGCGTGCCGGTGTTCGATGAGGACGGCCTGGTGCGCGAGTGGATGTCCACCGCGGAGGACGTCAGCGAGCGAAAGCAGGCGGAGCAGGAGCTGCGCCAGACGACCCTGGCGCTCGCGGCGAGCGACGAGCGCTACCGGACCTTCGTCGCCCAGAGCACGGAGGGCATCTGGCGCCTGGAGATGGAGCCGCCGCTCGACACGCGCATGACGGAGGACGCGCTCGTCGAGGCCATGGCCAGCACGGGGCGCATCGCGGAGACCAACGAGGTCATGGCGCGCATGAGCGGCTTCGAATCGGCTCGCGCCATGGTGGGCTGCACCCTGCGTCAGCTCGTCACCCGCGTCGGGGACACCCAGGGCGCCTCCATCCGCGGCTTCGTCCGCGGCGGATTCCGCGTGCAGGACATGGAGACGCGGCTGCCGGACCGGGACGGCGTCATGCGGGTGCGCCTGGCCAATCTCTTCGGCGTCGTCGTGGACGGATGGCTCGTGCGGGTGTGGGGGACGCAGCGGGACATGACGGAGCAGGCCCTGGCGAAGGAGGCGCTGGAGCAGAGCCGGGAGCAGGCGAGGCAACGGGAGCACCAGCTGCGCACCATCACCGACGCGCTCCCCGCCCTGGTGAGCTACCTGGACCAGGACGAGCGCTACCTCTTCTGCAACCGCGCCTTCGAGACCTGGTTCGGCCTGCGCCCCAGCGACGTGGTGGGACGGACGATTCGAGAGGTGGGTGGAGAGACGCTCTATCCCCTCTTCAAGGACTGGGTGCGCAAGGCCCTGGCGGGCGAGCATGTCACGTACGAGACGGCGCTCGCGCTGCGCGATGGCCGGACGCTCCATGTCCAGTCGACGTATGTACCGAGCGCGGACGCCCAGGGCCGCATCCAGGGCTGTGTCGTCCTGGTCAACGACATCACCGACCGCAAGCGCACGGAGGCCGAGGTGGAGAGCCAGCGCGCGCGGCTCTACGACATCCTGATGAGCGCGCCTGCCTCCATCGCCATCATCTCCGGACACGAGCAGCTCTTCACCCTCGTCAATCCCATCTTCAAGGGGATGTCGAATGACGCGGAGCTGGTGGGGCAGTCGCTGCGTGAGCTCGCGGAGAGGAACGAGAAGGGCCGGGAGTATTCCCAGACGCTGGCGAAGGTCTACGAGACAGGCCAGCAGGTGAAGACCACCGAGATGCCGCTGCTGCTGAACCTCCACGGCAAGGGCCTGGAGCAGCGCTACTTCAACATCACCTATCAGCCCCTGCGGGACGCGCGCGGGCAGGTGGACTCGGTGATGTCCTTCGCGCTGGATGTGACGGAGCAGGTCCGTGCCCGGCATCAGGCCGAGGAGCTGGCCGCGCACCTGGGCAGTCAGCAGAAGTGGATGGAGTCGGTGCTGGACCTCAGCCCCATCGCCCTGCTGTTGATGGAGCCTCACACCGGCAAGGTGCTCTTCGCCAATCAATCGGCCCGCAACCTCACCGGAGGCCAGTTCCCGTTGGGTGTCCCCGTGCAGCGCTACGACACCGTCTACCGCGTCCTCGACCCCCAGGGCGGGGTCATCCCCAATGAACAGACTCCGGGTGCGCGGGCAGCGCGGGGGGAGACCCTGAGACGGACACCGCTGACGTGGCAGCTCGGCCCGGGGATTCCGCGGGAGTTCCTGGTGGATTCAGAGCAGTTGCCCTCCATGTACGGGCATCCGGCGACGATTGTCCTGGCGCTCCAGGACGTGACGCAGCTGAAGGATATCGAGGTGCGGCTCCAAGAAGCGGTGCGGCTGCGCGACGAGTTCCTCACCGTGGCCTCCCACGAGCTCAAGACGCCGCTCACGCCGCTTCAAATCAAGCTCCAGGGGCTCGCGCGCGAGGCCGCGACGTCCACGTCCGAGGAGCACCTGCGTGAGAGCGTGCTGCGGGCCTCGGAGAGCACCTCGCTCCAGGTGCGCAAGCTCGCCGCGCTCATCAACGACTTGCTGGACGTCACCCAGCTCACGGGCGCGCCGCTGCCCCTGGAGCTGGGCCGGGTGGACCTGTCGGCCGTCGCTCGAGAAGTGGCGGAGCAGCTTCGGGCGCAGGCGGCACAGGCGGACTGCGCGCTCGACGTCCAGGCGCCCGTGCCGGTGATGGGCCGGTGGGACGCGCGCAGGCTGGAGCAGGTGGTGCGGGGGCTCGTGTCCAATGCCATCAAGTATGGGTCCGGCAGGCCCGTGCGAATCCGGGTGGAGGAGCGCGAGGGACGCGGGCGACTCACCGTGCGGGACGAGGGCATCGGCATCGCCCCCGAGGACCTGAGCCGCATCTTCGAGAAATTCGGACGCGCCGTGTCGGCGCGAAACTATGGCGGGCTGGGGCTGGGGCTCTTCATCAGTCGTCGCATCGTCGAGGCCCACCAGGGCACCATCCGCGCGGAGAGCCAGCGCGGGCATG
Organism: Myxococcus sp. CA051A; assembly: GCF_013336705.1. Lineage (NCBI taxonomy): Bacteria > Pseudomonadati > Myxococcota > Myxococcia > Myxococcales > Myxococcaceae > Myxococcus > Myxococcus sp. CA051A. The sequence goes on from NZ_JABUMS010000023.1 coordinate 80,678, forward strand.
GCGCCACGTTCGTCGTCGAATTGCCGCTCACGGGGCCGGAGCCGTCCTCGCCGCCGTCCATTCACTGACGGGCGGCGGGAGCGGGAGTCGAGCACGCGGCTGCACATCGTGCATCGCCCGGCGCACAGAATGGCCCTCGTGGCTTCGCTCTTCACCCGCGACACGTGGCAGCACGGCGCTTGCACTCAAGCCACGGCGGCCGGCACGGCGCCTCCGCGTTGCTCCATGACGAGCGACCCGGGGCCCGTGAGTTCGACACCGAAGGTCATCCTCGAGAACCCAGCATGAGTGGAACCGTGACGATGCGTGGAGGGCTGTGCGCAGTGATGTTCGCGATGGCGGGGTGTGGTGAGGGAATGGAAGGACCCCCGGGGCCCCAGGGAGAGCCTGGCCCCTCCGGAGAACAGGGTGTCCCTGGGGAGACCCAGACGTGTGATGGTTTGTATTTCGTGGATGCGAAGGGAACCGTGGCCTTCCCTGTCTGCGCGCCGTACCTCGTCGATTCGCAAGGGTTTACCTGGAGGTTCGACTTCGAATCGGGCCAGCCCACGCACGAGGCCTCCCTCCCATGGCACTCCACGCCCCTCTCTGACCTGGCGGCCCTGGTCCATTTCGAGACGGCGGATTGCACGGGAACGGCGTTCATGACGTTCCCCATCTTCCCGCGCATGCCGTTCCCCGTGCTGGGCAAGTACCGGGTGCGCTCGGATGACTCGACGTGGTCCACGCACTCGTTCCGCTCCGCATGGCGAGACGATGGCTCCTGCGATGGGTTCCAGGGGCGCCCCCCGGTCCGGGAATGGGAAGGCTTCCCGCTCGAAACCGAGCGGGAGTTGACCCCGCCCGCGTCCTTCCAGGGTCCCCTGCACATCGAACGACGTCCCTAGCGACGACGACTCACCAGCCCGGCGGCGCCAGCGCGCCCGGAGGAAGAGGAGAGAGAAAAGCGCTCTGGTCCAGGTCGAGCTGACTGCCCGAGTGGCCGTAGTACTGGTCTCGACCCGAATCGAGCACCACCGCTCCGGAGTAGATGTCCCAACCGGGGTCCGACGTCCCGGGCCTCGCGGCGTACATCAAGTCTCTCGCCGAATCGAAGACATGGCCCGAGGCGTGTTGATTGGGCGCGGCTGCGGGGACGATGCCCAGCCCGTGCAGCGTCTCATGCAGCATGGCGAACTCGATGTACCCCGGCAGCGTGCTCGACCCACCGATGGGATTCGAGGCGCAAGGCACCGGGCCGCTCGGCAATCCCTTGAGGTAGAGGGCGGTGACCCTGCCCATCAGCGTCGGAGGCCACGGGGCGCCACCACAAGACCACTCACTGGTGCCGTCATAGTAGACCGCGTACAGCTTCCGCGTGTCGCTGAGCAAGCCCATCGCGGCCAACTCGAGTTCGATGCGATCACGGACATAGGCATAACCCGTGTTCACATTGCCAGTGTTCGCCGTGCCCTTCATCACCGCGTCCGTCTTCGACAGACGGACGAACTGGATGTCCAACACGGAGCCCGAGACGTCGTAGCGGAGCGCCGCTCCGTTCGTCGTCTGGGAGGTGAACCACGAATACTGAGCCTGGACGGACCGGCAGAGAGCCCCGCTCGTGTCGAGCGCGCGGTCCACCCCATCCGAGGGCACCACATAGAGGATCTTCACCTTGTAGTCCGTGGTGCCATCCGCGCGGTCACCGGTGGCGCGCACGGAGGGACACGAGAACGGCGCGGGTGCCAGCGTGGGGTCGACGAAGGTGGACTCGGCGGCCTCCGCGTGAGGCCAGCCCAGTCCACCCAGGGCGACAATCGCCATCCCCGTCCCCAATATGGACAGCGTCAGCCTGCTTGTCTTCTTCATGGTCCCATGGCTCCCGTCATGCAATGCGAGACAGACTTCAAAGCGGGAACATCACTTCGAGGCACATCCAACCGCAGGCACCAGGAAGGCGCTCAGCTCGGATAGCATTGCCACTGACAGGACGCCATTCCCCCCGGCAAATCCACACATTGACGCGGCCAGCCGCCGCCCATCCCCACACAGCACGGCCAGCGCCACCCCAATTCTACACAGGCACCGTCCGGATGATGGGCAGCTCACGGACACGAGTCCCCGTGAGCGCGAAGATGGCATTGACGATGGCGGGGGCCACGGGCGGCACGCCGGGCTCCCCCACTCCACCGGGCGCCGCTTCGCTGCGCACGATGTCGACGTGGATGGCCCGAGGCGCATCGACGATGCGCACCAGCCGGTAGTCCCGGAAGTTCGACTGCTCCGTCGCTCCGTCCTTCATGGTGATGGAGCCATACATCGCCAGACTCATCCCGAAGATGATCGAGCCCTCCATCTGCGAGCGGACCCGGTCCGGATTGACGACGAGCCCCGCGTCCACCACCACCCAGGCCTCGTCCACCCGCGCCTTGCCCACCGCGTCCTTCTTCACCGACACCACCACGCCCACATAGCTCAGGAAGCTGCGGTGCGCGGCGAGCCCCAGCGTGCGCCCGTTCTTCTCGCGCTCGCTCCAGCCCGACAGCTCCGTGACGCGCTCGATGACCCCTCGCAGACGCCCCGCGTCGACCGGATGGTTCTCCACCGGCGCGCCGTAGTTCGGCAGCGCCGTGACGCCCAGCTCCGCCACCGACACGTGACGCGCGGGCCCAATCACCTCCAGCAGGTTGTCACGTGGGTCCACGCCTCGCGCATGCGCCAGCTCGTCCATGAACGAGCCCACCGCGAACCCGTGGAAGATGTTGTTCACGGACCGCAGCCAGCCAATGCGCACCTTCGCCAGCGCCTCGCCCATCTCCGCCCGGACATTGGGAATGTCGAGCGCCAGGTCCAACACACCCTGGTTCAAGTCCCTGGCCACCGGCCCCGTCACGTCCTCGGAGAACGTCGAGCGGATGGCCGGAAAGGCCGTGCGATGCAGCCACGCCGTCGGCTTGCCCTTCGCATCCAATCCCGCGCTCAACCGCTGCGCACTGGCCGAATGGTAGTAGTCGTGACGGATGTCGTCCTCGCGCGTCCACTGCACGCGCACCGGCACCCCGGCCGCCTTCGCGAGGAACACCGCCTCCGCGACGAAGTCCGCCTTCGACTTGCGTCCGAAGCCACCACCGAGGAGCGTGACGTTCACCGTCACCTTGTCCTCCGGCAGCCCCGCCATCTTCGCCGCCTCGGAGCGCGCCGCCTGCGGGTGCTGCGTGGGCGCCCACACCTCGCACACGCCCCCTTCCACACGAGCTAGGGCTACCGGCGGCTCCATGGGCGCATGGGACAGGTGAGGCGCGTAGTACTCGGCCTCCACCACACGCGCCGCACTGGCCAGCGCCTTGTCCACGTCGCCCACGGACCGGGCCGGCTTGCCCGGCGCTCGGACCGACTCCAGCAGCGCCTCGCGGTACTTCTCCGAGTCGTAGGAAACGTTGGGACCGTTCTCCCACGTGATGTCCAGCGCCTCGCGACCGCGCATCGCCGCCCAGGTGTTCTCCGCCAGCACCGCCACGCCGCCCCAGCCCTGGAACAGATAGGGCCGCTGAGGCGTAGGCAGCTCCAGCACCTGCTTCACCCCGGGAATCGCGAGCGCCCGCGTCGCGTCGAAGCGGGTCACCTTTCCGCCCACCACGGGCGGACGGGCCACCACCGCGATGAGCATCCCCGGCAACTTCACGTCCGCGCCGTACACGGCCTTGCCCGTGACGTACGCGGGCCCGTCGAGCAGCGGCAGCTCCGTGCCCACCCGGCGCAGCTCCGAGAGCGGCCGGAGCTGGACGGCCTCCGGCTTGGGAACGGGCAGCTTCACCGCGTCCGCCACCAGCTCACCAAAGCCCAGTGAGCGTTCCGACCCCCGGAGGTACACGGCGTGGTCACGCGCCTCGCACTGCTCCGGCTTCACCTTCCAACGCTTCGCCGCCGCGGCCACCAGCATGGTGCGCGCCGTGGCGCCCGTGCGGCGCAGCGCCTGGAAGACGCCTCGGATGCTGCTGGAGCCGTCGGTGTTCTGGTCCCCGTAGACGGCGTCTCCCACCGCCTGGACGACCTTCACCCGGGCCATGTCCGCGCCCAGCTCGTCCGCGATGACCACCGGCATCGAGCTGCGGATGCCCTGCCCCATCTCCGAGCGGTGACAGACGATGGTGACAAGGCCATCCGCCGCGATGTGCACGAAGACGTTGGGCCGCAATTCCGGCGCCGACTTCGCGCCCACGCCCGGAGCCGCCGCCTCGGCCGACACCGTGGGCACCAGGCCCAGGGCCAGCCCGCCGACGGAGAGGTTGAGTCCTTCGAGAAAGGAACGCCGGGTGAACACCACGGGCTGCTGGCTCATCGCATCCTCGCTACTTCGAGTCAGGCACGCCCGCGGCCTTCTTCACGGCCGCGCGGATGCGCGTGTACGTCCCACAGCGGCAGAGGTTGCCCGCGAGCGACTGGTCGATGTCCGCGTCCGTGGGCTGTGGCTTCTTCGCCAGCAGCGCCGCCGCGCACATGAGCTGCCCGGACTGGCAGAACCCACACTGCGGCACGCCCAGCTCCACCCACGCGCGCTGGAGCGGATGGCCCCCATCGGGAGACAACCCCTCGATGGTGGTGACCTCGCGCCCGTCCGCGCGACGAATGGGCGTCACGCACGCGCGCACCACCTGTCCATCCAGGTGCACGCTGCACGCGCCACACAACGCCTGACCGCAGCCGTACTTCGTCCCGGTGAGGCCGAGCACGTCGCGCAGGGCCCACAGCAACGGCATCTCCGGGTCGACGTCCAGCTCCTGCTCGACTCCGTTGACTCGCACCCGGATGCTCATGGCCGTACCTCCTCGCTGGGGCACTGCGCGCCCGTGGCCACCCAGGCCGCGACCAGCTCCCCGAACCTCGCCTGGGTCCCCGGCGCCGGCTGCCTGCCCGAGCCCGGAGCCCATCCCCACGCCACCAGCTTGTCATGAGCGTTGTGCTCGACCAGTTGCTCCAACGTCTTGCCTCCGTTCCGCGCGGGGTCCTTGAGCTGCTCACACAGCTGGCGGGGGCTCTTGCCCACCCAGGACATGGAGCGCGGAGCCAGGTGCCAGTTCGGCGCCCCCGGCACCCGCGCGAGCTCCAGGTTCCGCTCCTGGTGACACCCCGTGCACTCCATGCCCACGACCCCCTTGTCCTCGGGGCCTCGCGTCACCGGAGGGTTGTGGAGCATCTCACCGGAGTCTTGATAGGGGCTGTCGCCGTCGGGGTGACAGTTCGAGCAGCGCGGATGGAGGTAGACACGACTGGTCTCCAGGAACAGCGCGCGTGAGCGCTGCGCCGGGTCCTCGATGCGCTGGAACATGTCCAGCGAACGCAGCTCGCGCGCGTCCACCGGAGGTAACGACTCCCATCGCGCCGCCTCGGAGTCGGGCTGACGCCGACATCCTCCGGCACTCGCGAGGAAGACCACCGAGGCCATGACCGGAAGAGCACGCATCATCGCGACAAGGTTCCGGCATGTCGCCCGTCACCACAAGCCGAATGTTCCGGGGCACGCGCCACTCAACGAAGGTGGGAGTCACGCCCCTGTTTCGCGCCTCACCGCGAGGCCGGGTCTCGCGGACGCCGCGAGTTCGCCCGCGTGCGGCGGGAGCGACGCACGGGCGGCGCGGGCGGAGCGATGCGCGGGCTCTGCCGAGGCACCTCGGACAGATAGGACACGGGAGTCCTCCCCACGCGAGGCTTGCTCGGCGCGAGAGGAGCCATCATCAGCAGCCAGAGGAAGTCATACATGGACGCGGACCTCAGAAGCCTCGGAACAGGGGACGGCCGTGGGACAGTCCAGCCCAGGGAATCGCGAATGAGACCAGGAGCATCGCGAGCAGGAGGCCCAGGGCCCACAGGCGGTGACGCGACACGGGTGCTTCCGCGCGCTGACTCAGCGCGGACGCCACGTGCACGGTGGCGAGCGCCAGCAGCATCAACGTCGGATGCTCGACACTGAAGAACCGGAGCGAGGGAACGGACAGGCTCGCGCGCAGCCCGCCCTCCAGCGCGGGGGGCGTGAAGGGACTCAGGCCGAAGTAGAGAATCATCCCCAGCAACATCTGGGTATCGAAGGCGGAGACCGCGAGCACCTGGAGCCGCCGGTCCGCGGGAGTCCAGGCCCCGCCGCCGAACCAGCCCCGCAGGGCCTTGCCCAGCGCGAGCAGGACGAGCAGCACCACCGCCCAGCGCAGCCACGAATGGATGAAGAGCACCACCGGGTACGCCATCGCACTCACCGCTTCGCCTCCGACGAGGACCGGCGCTCGTGGCGTCGTCGCCGAATGAAGAAGCGCGGGAGCGAGACGGCGCGCGGCAGGGACATCGAGCCTCCGACGCCTGTCACCCTACCGGACCGCGCGCGCCGCCTCGTGCGTCTTGGTGACGCACCCCGCGTCAATCACTGCCGCACGGGGTGCTTGGATAGCTTTCGCTGAAGGCTCCTGCGTTGGATGCGCAGCAGCCGAGCCGCCTGGGAGATGTTGCCACCGCAATCCGCGAGCACGCGCTGGATGTGCTCCCACTCCGCGCGCGCCAGGGACGGCACCTGATGTTCCAACGCCACGGCCTCGCCCGCTGGCAGCGTGGCCCCCGCGAAGGCGAGCAGGATGTCGTCCACGTCCACGGGCTTGGAGAGGTAGTGCGTGGCACCCCGCCGCACGGCCTCCACCGCGGTGGCGATGCTCCCGTAGCCGGTGAGGACCACCATCGTCGTGCGCGCATCCAGCGCCTTCAGCTCACGGACCAGGTCCAACCCGGAGCCGTCCGGCAGACGCAGGTCGATGACGGCGTAGCCAGGGCGCAGCACGGGCGCACACTCGAGCGCCTCCTTCGCGCTGCCCGCGCCATGCGCCGCGAAGCCCTTGCGACCGAAGGCCTTCACCAGTCGCTCGCGATAGGGCTCGTCGTCGTCGATGACGAGCACCACGGGGGACACCTCAAGCCGCGGCATGGACAGGCTCCCTCCGGCACGGCAGGTCGAGCGTGGCGCGCGTTCCCTTGCCCTCTTCCGACGACAGCTCCAACCGTCCGCCGCACAGCTCCGCGAAAGTCTGTCCCAGGAACAAACCCAGCCCCATGCCCTGCCCCGCGGGCTTGGTGGTGAAGAACGGCTCGCCCAGGCGCGCCAGCACGTCACGCGGAATGCCCGTGCCCTGGTCCTCCACCACGAAGGTCGTCCGCCCCGCGTCGCCGCGCACGCTCACCGTGACAGGTGACTGGGAGGCGTCACTCGCGTGCAGGCCATTGCGCACCAGGTTGGCCAGCACCTGGACCAGTCCGCGCATGGGGAAACACAGCGACAGGTCCGGGCCCTCCGCGAAGCGCAGGCGCGCAAGCTCCCCCGCGGACAGCTGCTCGCGAAGGCGCTCCAGCACGACGCTGGTCGTCGTTGGCTCCGGCACCTCGCCATAGGTCTGCCCCGCCCGCGCGCTCATCCGCTCCAGGATGTCGCGACACCGCTCCACCTGGTCCCGGATGAGGCGCGCGTCCTCGAGCGCCTCGTGCGGCTCCTCCAGGATGAGGGCCTCCAGCTCGTTGGCCGCGATGGCGATGGTCCCCAGCGGCGTCCCCAGCTCGTGCGCCGCGCCCGCGGCCAGCGTGCTCAAGGACGCCAGCTTCTCCGCGCGCACCGTGAGCAGTTGGGCACGGACCAGGGCCTCCTGCCTGTCTCGCAGCGCGGCTGACACCCGCGCCACCATCAGCGCGATGAGCATCACCGTCAGCGTGAAGGCAACCCACATCCCCAACACATGTCGCGAGTTCGCCGGCATCGAACCGGAGACATGCGCCAGCTCCCGCAGCGGGACATGGAAGTTGACCAGGAGCGCGGGCCCCAGGATGGACAGGAGCGACAGGCCGAAGGTCCAGCGAGGCCCCAGCACCAGCGCCGCCAGGGCCACGTGCACCAGGTACAGCATGGCGAACGGGTTGTCGGGGCCACCGGACAGCGCGAGCAGCGCTGTCAGCAGCATGATGTCGAACGCGAGCACTCCTCCCAGGTGATGGGACTTCACCACCGGCGCGCGGCGGAGCCACAGCGCGAGGAGCAGGTTGGATACACCTGTCGTCGCCACCACCGCGAGCAACGGCATCACGGGGAGGTCCAGCCCCAGCACTCGCACGGCCACGAACACCGTCAGCGCGGTGCCCCCGACGGCGTGCCAGCGCAGGCGCACCAGCCAGCCCAGGGCAATCGCGCTGGACGACAACAGGTCCACCACGTCCTGGGCGGAGCGATGAAAGGCGGAGCGCGGCGACGGATGTCTCGACCACAAGGGGCCGCGCGGGGCCGCCTGCGAGTCGGTGGGCGGGCGGAACACGCCTCTTCTTACCCCGGGAGTCCCCTCCTCGCGAGCGCGTCAAGTTGACGCAGGGCCGCGCGTACACCGGACCAGGGAGGCGGGACACGGGGCCCCTGCTTCCCTGGCCGGTGCGGGTCCGACGACGCTCAGTGGAGAGTCGTCAGACAACCACGGGCTGTCAGATGTAGCCCATCAGCTCACCACGGTCCAAGGCCTCGCCCTTCGAGGTGTAGGACGAATACCAGGACGTGTTCTTCGTCCCGTACTGGTCCTTCTGGAAGTGCGAGTGCGCACCGGTGGCGTTGCCGGTGCCGCCCAGGTTGCCGACCTGGCAGCGGTTGCAGGTGCGGTCATAGGAGTCGCTGGTCTTGATCCAATGCCACTGGCGGAAGGACCAACCACTGCCGAGGTTGAGCAGCGCCTCGTTCTGGTTGCCGCTGCCATTGCCATTGCAGACGACGCCGGAGGTGCGGACCGTCACGTTCCAATAGACGGTGGCGGAGACGCCCGTCTCGGCGCCCCAGTAGTTGCAGCGCGAGTTCGCGACGTCCACGGCACCGTGGTACGTGCCGCTGGAGTAGTACGTGGTGGCCGTCACCGTGCTGGGGTACGGCGCGACGGCGGTGTAGGCGAGTGCGGCGGTGGGGAGGGCTACCAGGGCCGTCAGCGCCGCGAGGCGCGACTTGGGGCTACGCATCGTTGTTCCTTTCGGGCCGCCCATGCGGCCCCCAGAAGGACTGCTGCTCATCGAGCCTGCTGCAACCGCTGCTTCTCCCTCAGGATCAGGCTCCACTCCTGAAGACCCGTACTCAATGCTCGAATCCACGCGTCGACCTCCGGCACGAGGCGCGGGTCGACGTTGCGCAAGCCCCGCAGCTCCGGCACCGCGCTGGCGAAGCCCAGCCGGGCGAGGCTCTGGAGGATGGACGTGCGCACGCCCACGTCCGACTCATCGCGGTACAGCGCCACCAGCGTCTGGCGCGCGCGGGACATCTCCGGCGCGGGCACGCCCCCCAGCGCCTTCGCCGCCGCCGCGCGCACCTCCGCGTCATCGCCGCGCAAGAGCGTGTGGAGCTGCTCGGCCGACTCCTTGCTGATGGCCGCCGTGGAGATGTTGCCCAGGATTCGCGCCGTCACCTTCGAATCGCTCGAAGCCGCAGCCGCCGCCACCGCCGTGTCCGATGCCGGCCCGTGGAACCCCGCGTAGACGAACTGGTTGTCCTCGATGAGATTCGTCGCGGCCTCCATCCGCACCTCCGGCGAGGCATCGCGCACCAGCCGCGAGTACAAATCCCCGGTGTGCTCTTCCGCGCTCGTGCGGCGCAGGGCCCGCGTGGCGGCGGCGCGCACGGCGGGGTCCGCGTCTTGCGAGGCCCGCTTCCCCACGAGCTGGAGGGTGGCCACGCTCTCGCCCCGGTCCGTCTTCGCGGCCAGCGCCGCCGCCAGGTGTTCCACCATGAGGGGCTCCGTCTCGCGCTCGAAGGCCGCGCGAAGCTGCTCCTCTGGCAGCGTGACGGCGGACTCCTTCAGCAGCTCGCGCAGATAGCGTCGGTATGCCGGAGACTTCGACTGGAGCCCGCGCCGGATGGAGTCCATCAAGCCCTCGACGGAGCATGTCTCCGGCTGGAGCGCGGGTGGAGGGAGCGGAGTCCCCGTCGCCTGGGCGAGGGACGGGGAGGGAGCCAGGAGGGACAACGACGTCAGCAGGCAGAGCGCCCGGGCCAGCAGGAAGGTGCGCGTCATGGAGAGCTCAGTCGCGGTGGAGGCAGCCGTAGGGGTCCTGGTCCGCGAGCGCGAGCCACACGCGCTCGAAGTCGACGACGCCACTGGCGTAGATGCGCTCGAAGTCCTGGTACGTCGCCTGGAAGCGCGGGTCGACGAGCGCCATGTTCGCCATGACGGGCAGCGCGTCCTTTCCGGCGGCGCGCGCGGAGAAGCGGAACAGCGCCCAGCGCACGCACACGTCCTTCTCCGGCTCGAAGGCGCTCGCGAAGGTCTCCAACACCTTCGCCCGGTCCTCGGACAGCGACAGGTTGTGCGCGGCCGCGCCGCGTCCGTCGGGACTGCCCTCGGTGGTGAGGACCTTCGCGTAGCCGTCGGTGGCGCTCGCGTCCAGCACCGGCGCGGTCTCCATGGGCGTCGACAGCGCCATGTACCGAACGTGCTCGTCGAGCGACTGCGTGCCGATGTTCAACAGCTTGTCCAGGTATGGCGCCGCGTTCGCGGTCCGCTCATGGTCGTTCTTCATCACCCGGGCGATGGTCCGCGCCGCCGCCCAGCCCGCCTCGCCCGACGCCGGGTCCTTGGCGAAGTCCGTCAGGCGCGTGAGTACCTCGGGCGACAGCTGCTTCTGCGTATCCAGCGACGACAGCACCCCGGCACGCCGCTCCGGCTCCAGCGTCGCGTCCAGCCCCAGCTCGACAATCTTCCGGGAGACCTCCGGCAGATGGACGGCCTCCGAGTCCTTCAGCGCCATCGCGAAGACCTTGAACTCCTTCGGCCCCGCCTCGCGCGTCCACCCCAGCACCTCATTCGCCCGACCCGCGTCGTTGCCGATGAGCTCCGTCAGGCGCTCCTTCAAGTACATGCGGACCAGCGGGTCCCTGGAGGAGAGCAGCGGCGCGGCCCACTCGCGGAACGTGTCGAGACTCACGCCTTCGTTGAAGCGCTCCAGGTCCTTCCAGCAGGTGGTGGCGTCGTACCGGGGCGCTCCCGCGGCGGCCTCCTCCCCTGCTTCAGCGCCTGGAGCAGCGCCTGCCTTGACCGGCCCACGGCGTGAAGGGGCGACACCGGAGGCGGAGCCTGGCTCCACCGACTCGACCGGGGCGACGCCGTCGCCGCCACGTCGGGCGACGAGCCCCACGGCCAACAACAGGAGCCCACCGCCCAGCAAGGCGATGGCTCGGCGACGAGTGAAACGCGAAGGCCCGTCCGGGGGTGTGGGACGCGAAGACGATTCGGGACTCATGCCCCGCCGACCCTACTACCGGACTCCTCGCCTTCCTTTTAATTTCTTAAAAATCGGAAAAATCCGTCCCAATCCAACAAACGGGCAGTCCTGTCGCCAACGCCCGGAGTGTGTGTTTGAGACATGTGAGCCGGCTCACGGGGCCGAGGGTGGCACCAGGGAGCTGGTCGCCATCAGCAGGTTGCCGGAGGCGTCCTTGGCGAGCGCGTACAGCTTGATGGGGCCCTTCACCGAGGGGACCTTCACGCGCCACGAGCCCGGTGTGGCGCCGGGCGTGGAGCGCAGGCGGATGACTTCGCCGCGCTCGAACCGGGTGGCCGCGCCCCGGAAGTTGTAGGCGAAGGAGATCTCCAGCGGCTTGTCGTCGGCCGGCTTCGCCTCGAGGCGCACGTCCGCCCAGGTCCCCGTGGGCTCCTTCTTCACGCCCTCCACGGTGAGGCCCTTGATTTCGGGCAGGGGCGTCGCCGGCTTCTGACCGGAGTACGCCTCGCGCACCGCGTGCCACGCGGGCCGCGTCGACTTGCCCGACAACATGCCGAGCCAGAGGCTGGTGTGGTCGAACGTCGAGCTGAAGTTGAAGACGAACAGGCCCAGGCAGTTGCCCGCCTTCACATGGGGCGCCAGCGCGTTGTTCCACGCATCGACGATGACCGCGTACTTCTCCTGGTCATCCGGCTCGCGGGCAATGCCGTGGACGTCCTTGGGAGCCTCCCACTCGCCCTGCGCGCCGAACTCGGTGATGAGCCAGGGTTTGGTGCCGCCCTCCTTCTTCAGCGCGTCCGGAAGCGCATGGATGCCCCGGCCGTAGACGTTGAGCCCATACGCGTCGAGCGACGGGACGAACTTCTCCCACCACTTCACCGCGAGCACCCACGCGTCCACGGAGATGACCGGGTGGTTCGCGTCCGACTTCTTGATGTCCTGGACCACGCCCTCCAGGAAGCGCGCGTAGGCCTCCTTCGCCGCGTCGCTGGGGCTGTTGAGGATGACCTCGTTGCCCACGCCCCAGGCCAGCACCGCCGGGTGGTCCTTGAAGCGCCGCACGCTCTCCAGTGTGTCCGCGCGCTGCTTCTTCATGCCCGCCGTGTCGGTGAGGTAGTCGAAGGAGTCGTCATCCTCCGCGCCGGGCTGGCCGTGCCGCATCCACAGCCCGACGAGGACCTTGAGGCCGTGTTTGTGCGCGGCGTCCAGGAGCAGCGGCGTCTCCGCGCCCACGCCCCAGGTGCGCAGCGTGTTGACGCCCAGGGCCGCCAGCTTCGCGCAGTCCTGCTCATACGCGGCGGAGCTGCCACTGCCGCTGAAGGTGACACCCTTGGCGACATAGGGGCGTCCATCCACCTGGAGCTGCCATTGCCCGTCCACCCGCAGCAGGGCGGTCCGGGCCTCGGCGGCCAGGGCCGGACACAGCACGAACGCACACAACAACAGCAGGACGCCGCGAGTGGGGTGGAAGCGAGGGGCCATGGGGCGTGGATGGTAACTCCTTTCAGCTCCCATTTCCGGCATGCCACGAAATCTCGGAGAAGGAATCCCAGGCTCCCCGTTCAGCTCGCCAGCAAAGGAGCAACCACGATGAACTTCTTGGGAAGCATCCGCCGGAGCCGGCGGCGAGTCTGGGGAATGGCCTGCGCGCTGGTGCTGGGCGCCTGTGGAGACAGCACGCCACCAGGAGACGATGGGACATCCTCGGAGCTGGAGACGGGCACCACCGCGCAGCCGCTGGCCTTCTCCTCGCCCATGGAGTTCTCGGAGCTGCGCGGCCTTCCCGCGGCGCCCGCGACGATGGACACCACGGTGGGCGAGCTGCTCTCGGTGCTCCCCAGCCCCCGCTTCGACGACCTGCGCGGCGTGCTCTCCGGGCGCCACATGCCCACCGACAAGGTGCGCGTGCTGACGTCCTATGCCCGCGACTATCCCGTGTTCCTCAAGGGCAATCAGGCCCTGCTGCCCCACGCGGACGGTGTCGTCGCCCTGCAGAACCCTGTCGTCAACTGGCAGACATTGCCCGGCAACGCCTGTTCATTCAGTCACGCGTGCGCCAACCTGTTTGAGGTCTCCGAGCAGGACCCGACCCAGCGCAAGTACGCGGCCGTCGTCGTGGTGGCCCCCGTCGTCGAGCTGGCGGGCCCGGTGGACACGGGCGGCGCGACGCTCGTCATCGCCTCTGGCGCCTACACGTCCCGAGGCTTCCCGCTGCGGACCCTTCCCGTGGTGCGCACCGCGCAGGCCGACCCGGACCCGACCGACGCGATTGTCCCCCCCGGACGCAACGGGCAGAACAGCGGCAGCTTCGTGCTCTACACCAACGTCCTCGACGGCGTGCGCGTCAACACCACGGGCGAGCGGGGCGAGGACGGCTGGCTGGGCGCGGATGGCCCGCCGATCGCCATCTCCCACACCATCACCGGCAACAACGGTCCCGACCCCAAGCTCAACTGCACCGGCACCATCGTCAAGCCGCCGCAGAACGGCAGCAACGGCGGCAACGGCGGACGCTCCGGCGACGTCGTCATCCGCTACACGTCCCTGCGCGGCCCCGGCCTGGTCAACGAGCCGAACAAGGCCTCCCCGGTGACGCCCGAGCAGTGCTTCATGGACGAGGCGCTGCACTGCCAGAGCCTGCGCTGTCGGTGGAACCCCGCCATCGCCCTGTGTGATTTGCTGACCGAGGCGGACAACGCCCAGTGCGCCGACGGCATCGACAATGACCACAACGGCTTCGCGGACTGCCAGGACTACGCCTGCTCCAAGAACCCCCACGTCACGGTGTGCGCTGACGCGTCCTGGGGTCCCATCCAGAAGGAGTCCTCCGCCGAGGCCTGCAGCGACGCCAAGGACAACGACGGAGATGGCGCCGTGGACTGCGCGGACACCAAGTGCCGCCTGCGCGGCTTCTGTCAGCAGTCGCGTCCGTCCAACAGCGAGTTCTCCGAAGACGCCTGCGGCGACACGCTGGACAACGACGGCGACGGGTACGTCGACTGCGCGGACTACTCGTGCCTGAACCACTCGACGACGTGTGGAGCGCAGGGCGAGGGCGGCGACGAGGAGTGCCGCGACCTGCTCGACAATGACGGCGACGGGCTGGGTGACTGCTCGGACCCGGGCTGCCTCGGCAATCCCTACTGCGGCCTGGGCCCCGCGCTGGTCCTCACCAGCGGACTGGAAGAAGCGAGTGACGCGGCGTGCGCGGACGGCCTCGACAATGACTTGGACGGCCACAAGGACTGCGCGGACTACGAGTGCCGCTTCAACCCGCGCGTGCTCTCCGCCTGCGGCACCGAGCGCACCCCGCAGGCCTGCTCGGACGGCCTGGACAACGACGGCGACGGCAAGACGGACTGCCAGGACTCGAACTGCGCGAGCAATCCGTACGCGAAGGTATGCGAGCCGGACGACTACCCCTTCCTCCAGGAAGCCACCGCTGCCACGTGCAGCGACGGCGTGGACAACGACGGGGACAACTGGACGGACTGCTATGACTTCCAGTGCAGCAACAGCCCGCTGACGGGAAGCGTCTGCGGCGCGCAGGAGAACACCTATGCGCAGTGCACGGACGGGCTGGACAACGACAACGACGGGTTCAAGGACTGCGCCGACGAAACCTGCCGCAACAGCCCCTTCATCGGCGACCTGGCCTGCAAGAATAAGGTGCAGACCTTCCACGACGTGTCCCTGTCGGAGTCCTACAACGGGCGCTACGTGGACACGCGCGCGGAGCTCGTCACCGTGGCGCCCGGCGGCGGCAAGAAGGGCCTGGGCGGCAACCGCCCCTCCAAGACGGTGACGGTGACGGTGCTCGAGTCCCCTCCGGGCACCTGTGAGCACTGGGAGACCTACCTGTGCATTCCCCGGGAAGAGCAGCGCACCTGCTTCCTGGGCACCAAGTCCACCGCGGGCGTCGCGGGCACCGCGGGCATCGCCGGGACGCAGCGCATCCTCCGCTCGGCGCGCCGGGACGTGGACATGCTCCGCGCGCTGCTCGCTCCCCAGTCATGGCGGGTGAACCAGGCGAACGGCAACACCCTCTTCAAGCGCGGCGAGCTGGAGCGGGCCGCCTTCGTCTACACGCAGAACATCATGGAGATGGGGGGCATCCTCGCCCAGGCGGGCCTCGTGTGTGACGAGCCGCTCGGCGCGCAGGCGCCCTTCTCATCCGCGTACCTGTACGGCGCGCTGTGCCCGCTGATGGCCCACGACGTCACCCGCCTGAGCTACCTCCAGGGCCAGCGCAACTTCTACGGTCTGGCCAGGGAGACCCCCTTCAACTCGCACCTGCGCTACGAGCAACTCCGCGCGGAGTTCGACTCGCTCTACGACGTGCTGGACAGCTCCGTGAACCAGTGGCTCGCGCTCTCCAATGGCATGCAGTTGTCCGCCTGGATGACGCAGAACCAGGTCGCGATGAACGCCGAAGTCATCGCGCTGGAGGCCCAGGAGGCCGCGGACAGCCAGCGCATCACCGCGGCGAACGCGGCGCTGACCGCCCTGCAGACGTCCATGAACAACCGCAAGGCCGCCATCACCCAGCTCACCGAGAGCATCCAGGCGACGGACACCCGCATCACCAACCACTACAACGCCAACAACAAGGACTTCGCGGACTTCGTCCTGGACGTCATCGGCAAGGTGGCCGCCTCGTACGGGGGACAATTCGCCGCCGACCTGGTTGGGAATGGCGCGGAGAGCATGTGGAGTGAGATGAAGAAGAGTTTCAAGTCGGAGGCCAGCGCCACGCCCGTGCCCGGCGCGGGGTCGACGAGCAGCGCGAGCACGTCCTTCCACTCCCAGGTGTGGGAGGCCCTGAAGACCAGCGGCGCCGAGGCGGCCAAGAGCAAGCCCTTCAAGGACACGCTGAAGACGGGCGGCACACTGCTCTGGGACATCATCAACGGCAACCAGAAGAACCCGGCGCGCAGCGTCATCTCGGACGAGGTGAAGAAGGAAATCCTGGCCCAGTCCCAGGTGGAGATAACCCTGGACCTGCTGGACCTTCAGGCCCAGCTCATCAAGGCCCAGGCGGACTACAAGCTGGCGCTGATGGAGCGCGACACGACGCTCCTGCGCCAGCGCAACGCGGTGGCGGCGCGCGACGCGCTCAACGACATCCTCCACTTCAGCAGCGGCACGGAGCTGCGGAAGTTCGACCAGTTGCTCATCGGCCAGCAGGTGTACGCACGGGCGCTGCGGACGTTGGACCAGCTCACGATGCGCTACTGGGAGCTCATCCGCGTGGCGGAGTACCAGTACCTGCCCTTCGACCCGAGCACCGGTGAAAGCGCCATTCCCGTCTCCTTCCGCGACAACATCGACTTCCATCTGGGCAACTACCCGGACATGAAGACGCGGCTGGTGGAGGGCCTGGACAGCCTGGCCTCGCACACCGTGCAGAGTCCGGCGCAGTACTACCGGCGCCTGCCCGCCAGCGCGTTCCATGCGCTGTCTGTCAACGAGTTGGAGCGGCTCAAGCCCCTGGGCGAGCTGGTCAACGGGACGACGACGTACCGGGGCGCGCGCTTCCAGGTGACGGCGACGGACCTGGCGGCCTCACCGGACCTGACCCTGCGCAAGGGCCACCGCGTGCGCAACGTGCGCGTCAACGTGGTGACCACCAGCGGCGCGACGGCCAACGTGTCGGCCGTGCTGGTGCGCGACACGATGGATGGCTTCAAGCTCGGCAACCACTTCGCCGAGTTCGAGCTGCTGAGCAAGGACGACTACACCTCCGGAGGCAACCGGCAGGTGCTGCACTACGTGCCCTTCTCCGCCTGCGCTTCCGGCCCTCCGGCGTGCGACCTTGCCAACGCGACCTGCACCACGCCCTTCCAGTCGGCCTCGTTCACGGACTCGTGCAGCATCGCCCTGGGCGGTTCCACCCCGGCCACCAACTCCTTCTATGACCGGAGCCTCCTGGGTGAGTGGACCCTGCTCATCGACACGACGAGCTTCACCAACCTGGGTGAGGTGCGCGCGGCGGAGGTCGTCTTCCTGACGCTAGGCAGCGTCATCTGATGCCGGGATGACTCCGGGTGCGGGCTCGCGACCAGGCGGGCCCGTGCCCGGAGTTTGGGGTGGCTCCCACGCTCCGGGTGCCGCAGCATGCGGCCCATGGAGACTCCCAAGCCCGTGCCGACGGCTCTCACCATCGCCGGCTCCGACAGCGGTGGTGGCGCCGGCATCCAGGCGGACCTGAACACCTTCTCATTCCACCGTGTCCACGGCACCACCGCGCTCACGGCCATCACCGCGCAGAACACCCGGGGCGTCACCCGCGTGGACGTCCTGCCCGCCGCCGCCGTGGCCGCGCAGATGGACGCCGTCGTCGAGGACCTGGGCGTGGGCGCGGTGAAGACGGGCATGCTCGTCAACGCCGAAATCATCTCCGTCGTCGCCTGGCGGCTGAAGGCCCTGAAGCCCGGCCCGCTCGTGGTGGACCCCGTCATGGTGTCCCGCGCCGGAGCGCGCCTCATCGACGACTCGGCCGTCGGCGCCTTGAAGGAGCACCTGCTTCCCCTCGCCGACGTCGTCACCCCCAACCGCCATGAGGCGGAGCTGCTCGCGGGGATGGCGCTGAACACGCTGGACGACATGAAGGAGGCCGCGCGGCGAATCCACGGGCTCGGGCCGCGCGCGGTGCTCATCAAGGGCGGAGGCATGTCCGGGGAGCTGCGCGGCCTGGACGTCTGGTTCGACGGCGAGCGAATGGAGACGCTGTTCCTGCGCGCGGTGAAGACGCACAACACCCACGGCACCGGCTGCACGCTGTCCGCCGCCATCGCCGCCTGGCTCGCGCTGGGGCAGGACGCCCGCGAGGCCACCCGGCGCGCCAAGGCCCACGTCACCGCCGCCCTGGAGCACCCCCTTGCCCTGGGGCGGGGCCATGGCCCCTTCAGTCACTTCTCCCCTCTGGGGACACCCTCCTGACGCGGTCCGGAAATCCTCCGGAAATAGGCTGTCGATTCGCCTCCCTCCCGTTCGATTCCTGGGCGGGAGCGTCTGCTCCCCCAACACCGTGAGGACCGACCCATGAAGTACCTGCTGATGATTTACGAGAACGAGAAGGCCTGGGAGTCGAAGTCCAAGGAGGAGTCCGAGCAACTCCTGGGTGAGTACTTCGCCTACACGGACTCGGTCCAGAAGAGCGGCAACCTCATCGCGGGAGAGGCGCTGCAACCGACGCAGACAGCGACGACGGTGCGCGTGCGCGACGGCAAGCGGCTGACGACGGACGGGCCTTTCGCGGAGACGCGGGAGCAGCTCGGAGGCTTCTATCTGGTGGAGGCCAAGGACCTCGACGAGGCCATCGCCCTCGCCTCGCGCATTCCCAGTGCGCGGCTGGGCTGCATCGAGATCCGCCCGGTGTGGGAACTCTCCGAGTCCGCGGGCTGAGGCCCGCTGCTCGGGCCCCGGGGCGGTGCCTCGGGGCCTGGGTGGAGTCTCCATGACGGACCTGCCGTCGCTGCTCGAACAGACCTGGCGCGCCGACTATGGCCGCATCGTGGCCACGGTCATCCGGGTCATGGGCGGAGACTTCGGCTCGGCCGAGGAGGTGGTGCAGGAGGCCTTCGAGGCGGCGCTCCTCCAGTGGCCGCGCGAGGGTGTGCCGAAGGAGCCTCGGGCGTGGCTCCTGCGCGCGGCGAAGAACAAGGCGGTGGACCGGGTGCGCAGGGGGGCCCGGCTCGGCGCGCGCGTGGATGCGCTGGAGGTCATCGCGCGACTGGAGCAGGAGCTCGCCTCGCCGCTGGATGGGAGGGACTGGCAGGACCATCCAGATGACTCGCTCCGGCTGCTGTTCACCTGCTGCCACCCGGCGCTGGCGGAGGACATCCAGGTGGCCCTGGCGCTGCGCACGCTGTGCGGCCTGACGACGGAGGAAGTGGCCCGCGCGTTCCTGGTGCCCGCGGCGACGATGGCGCAGCGACTGGTGCGGGCGCAGCGCAAGATTCGCGACGCGCGCATCCCCTACGTCATTCCGGAGGCGGATGCGCTGGCCGAGCGCACCCGGGGCGTGCTGCACGCCATCTACCTGCTCTTCTCGGAGGGACATGCCGCGACGGAGGGCACGGAGCTATTGCGCACGGACCTGTGCGCGGAGGCACTGCGGCTGGCGAGGCTGGCGCGCTCGCTGCTTCCGCTCCATCCCGAGGTGGCCTCGCTGTTGGCGTTGATGCTGCTTCATCACTCGCGTCGCCGCGCGCGCGTGGCCGAGGACGGAGGGCTGGTGCTGTTGGACCGGCAGGACCGGAGTTTGTGGGAGGCCGAGGAGATTGAAGAGGGGTTGAAGCAGCTCGATGCGGCGATGGCGTTGGGCGCGCACGGGCCCTACACCGTCCAGGCGGCCATCGCGGCGCTCCATGCACGGGCGAAGCGTCCGGAAGAGACCGACTGGGAGCAGATCGCCGCTCTCTATGGACGGCTCACCGAACTGACCCCCGGCCCGGTGGTGGAGCTCAATCGCGCGGCGGCGGTAGCGATGGCGCGCGGCCCGGAGCAAGGGCTCGCGCTGGTCGATGACCTGGAGTCCTCTGGCAGGCTCACCGCGTACCACCTGCTGCCGGCGGCCCGCGCGGAGCTGCTGCGCCGACTGGGCCGCTGGCGGGAAGCCGAGGCTGCCTACCGACGGGCGCTCGCGCTGGTGCGCACCGAGCCCGAGCGGCGCTTCCTGGAGGAGCGCTTGCGAGAGGTGCTCGCGAGCCCCCCGTCATCCGACTGACGCGAAGCGGGCCTGTGCGAGAGCGTCGGGATTCGCCCGCGCGAGCCCCTCGCACGACAAGGGCCCGCGCGGAGCCCCTTGTCGGCCTGTCGTCATCGAGCGTCGTGCCTCAGTTCCAGAGCTCGCGCGAAAGGGTGTCCACCAGCGCCACGGCGACCTCAGGAGATGGCAGGCCGAGCTCGCGAATGAGGGCGGCATCGGTCGGCTCGGCCACCTTCGCGCGCAGTGCCTCCACGGCGCGCACCTGAGCCTCGCGCACGGCCGTCCGCTCGCTTTCGGGGAGACGCGGGCTCGCCCAGCGGTCAATGGCCCACGACAAGTCGGCGTGCCGCGTCTCATCCTCGGCGATGCGCGCCATGGCCTCGCGCACCTCGGAGTCCTCCGCGTGCAGGGCCTGGTGGTAGGCCACGAGGGCGCCGTACGTCTCGCGCACGCACCCCTCCACCGCATTGTCGAGCACCACCTCCGCGAGCGGCCTCGGAGGAAGCGCTGCCACCACGGCGGGGCTCGGCGTCGCGCCGTGCTTCCGGGCCAGACGGCCGCAGACCTCCGCGTGCTCCACCTCCTCCATCGCGCTGCGCAGCGCCGCGTCCTGGAGTTCGACGCCCGCGCCGTGCAACGCCAGCTCCTCGCGCAGCCGCAGGAACGCCTGGATGGAGGCCGCCTCCATGTGGGCGATGATGGCGAAGTGGTGTCCCAGGGCATCCGAGCAGTCGACCACGCCATTGGAGCGAAGCCCCGCGGGCCTGCGTCCGTCGCAGCTGCTGGGGCCTTTCTCCAGAATCTCGCTGCGCGTCTCGCGCACCTCACCCTCGGGCGAAACCAGCAGCACGTGCTGCGTCCACGGCCCTCCCCCCGCGCAGATGGTACCCGTGGTGGCGACCACGTTGTAAGTACCGTCGGCGTTCGCCTTCACGGCCCCGTGCTCCAGTTCGGAGCAACTCACCTGATAGGAACGGTCGCCCTCAGCGACGACGCGCAGCACCGCTTCCTGCGGCGTGTCGATGGTGCCCAGGAAGCTCAGGAGCGCCTCCAACGAGTTGTGCGCTGTCACCACGTCCCCCTGCGTGGTCGCGAGATAGTGCGTCACGCAGCTCAGGGAACGCTCGCCACAGCTCGTGCCGAAACCCGTCGTGGAGGTCAGGGCCTTGAGCTCGGAGCGACAGCTCGGTCCATCCGTGGCCGTCACGCAGCGAACACCCGAGGACGAAAGGGCGGACTCGGTGAAGGGCGGCCGCATCATGGTCGAGTAGACACGGCGCAGCTCGATGAAGTCCGTCGGCACCGAGGGGGAAAGGCCTCTGATCGCGAGGTTATTTCTAATGCAATCGGGTGGTGAATACCCATCAAGGTCCAGGCCGCCGCAGCCCGCCAGCACCAGGGGCGAGGCCAGCGAGGCACGCAGCGCTCGCGTGAAGATTTCGCGCAATCGATTCGAATTCATGGAGCATGATTCCTGTCGCAAAGAAGGTCTTAGTTCCAGAGCTCGCGAGTGAGCGTGTCCACCAGGGCCACGGCGACCGCGGGCGCGGGCAGGCCGAGTTCACGGATGAGCGCGGAGTCCGTCGGTTCGGCCACCTGCGCGCGCAGGGCCTCGATGGCGCGCAGCCGGGCCTCACGCACGGCCGTCCGCTCGCTTTCGGGGAGACTCGTGCTCGCCCAGCGGTCAATGGCCCACGACAGGTCGGCGTGCCGCGTCTCATCCTCGGCGATGCGCGCCATGGCCTCGCGCACCTCGGAGTCCTCCGCGTGCAGGGCCTGGTGGTGGGCGACCAGCGCGCCGTACGTCTCGCGCACGCAGCCCTCCACCGCGTTGTCGAGCATCACCTCCGCGAGCGGCCTGGGCGGAAGCGACGCCACCTGGGGCCGCTCCGGCGTCGCACCGTACTTCCGGGCCAGACGTCCGCAGACCTCCGTGTGCATCACCTCGTCCATCGCGCTGCGCAGCGCCGCGTCCTGGAGCGCGAGGTCCGCGCCGTGCAGCGCCAGCTCCGCGCGCAGGCGAAGGAACGCCTGGATGGAGGCAGCCTCCAGGTGCGCGATGAGGGCCAGGTGCCGCCCCACGGCATCCGCGCACTCGACGAAGCCTTCCGACTGGAGTCCCGCGGGCCGACGTCCCACTGAACAGCCCTTGTCGCCACGCTTCAGGACGTCGCGTTCCTTCTCGACCACCTCGCCCGAAGCCGACACCCCCAGGACGAACTGCGTCTCCTGGGTCCCCTCTCCGCAGGCGAAGCCCTGGGTCGCGACGACGTTGAAGCTGCCATCGCCGTTCGCCTTCACCGCCCCCCGCTCCAGCGTGGTGCAGCTCAGGGTGTAACCGTCAGCGAAGACACGCAGCAGGGCTTCCTGGGGCGTGTCGATGGCGCCCAGGAAGCCGATGAGTGCCTCCAACGAAGTCTTGGCCGCCACCGTGTCGCCTTCCGTGGTCGCCAGGTAGTACGACTCGCAGAACAAGTTGCAGACGGAGCGAAAGCCCTCCTGAGGTGCAAGGGCGGCGAGCTCCGCCTGACACGTCGCGGGCTGGGACGCCGTCGCGCAAGCCGTGCCCGAAGACGACAGCACCGTATGGAGGCGCGGGTTGCTGCTCCCGTCCCCGGTGTCCTGGCTCCGGCGGAGCTGCACCAGGTCCGGCTGGGTCGCCGGAGACAGGCCGCTCATCGCGAGCTTCCAATCGTCCTCACACACGGGAGGCGAGTAGCCCTTCAGGTCCAGGCCACCGCAACCGGCCAGCAACAGGGGGGAAGCCAACGAGGCTCGCAGGGCCTTCGCGAAGAGCTGGCGCAGTTGATTCGAGTCCATGAAGGCTCCCATCGAGTGAGCCTCTTTCAACAGCAATGATGGTGCCAGCGAGCTGTCACTCGGCGCGCAATCCGGAACGCTGACAAGCACACCCTGATTTCCCCCAGCCTGCTCAGAAACCTGAGGCGGGGATTGATCAACCCGAAGTCCTTCGGCGTCCAAGCGGGCTCACCATGACGCCACCTCGCTCCGGGCCCCCCTGTGCCCGGAAGAGGGGTCGGCCCACTCTCAGGCCCACACCCATGAAGTTCCGTTCCACCACACCCCTGTCTCTTGTCCTGTCAGCGTTTGTCCTCGGCGGCTGCACGAACCCGACCGACCTCTCGCCCCAGGCCGCCACATCCCAGCGCACCGGGACACGGCGCGTCCCTCACCACTACATCGTCGTGCTCAAGCCACCCGCGACCCAAGCCATGCTCCTGCCCCAGAAGGCGCGCGAGCACGTACTGAGCGTCGCCAGTACCCACGCGGCGAAGGTGAGCCGCACGTATGCCCATGCGCTCCAGGGCTTCGCGGCCGAGCTCGATGAAGCGAGCGTGGCGGCACTGCGCGCGGATGCACGTGTCGCGCTCGTCGAACAGGACGCCTGGGTGCGCCTGTACGCGGAGCCGAGGACGGACTCCTGGGGCCTGGACCGCGTGGACCAGGAAGACCTTCCACTCGATGGTCTCTACCAGCCCACGCACGGCGGCGCGGGCGTCCACGCCTATGTCATCGACACGGGCATCCGTTCGACGCACACGCAGTTCCTGGGGCGCCTGGGAGCGGGCTTCGACGGAGTGGACCCCGACGGTGGCGCGGAGGACTGCGACGGCCATGGCACCCATGTCGCGGGAACGCTCGGCGGTTCGACGTGGGGCGTGGCCAGGGCGGTGACGCTGCATCCCGTGCGCGTCCTGGACTGCGGCGGAGAGGGCACCGTCTCTGGAATCATCGAGGGCATCGACTGGGTCACCGCCCACCATGAGTCTCCCGCCGTCGCCAACCTCAGTCTGGGAATGGAGCCCTCGGAGGCGCTGGACCTCGCGGTCCGCAATGCCGTGGCCGCGGGCATCACCACGGTGGTGGCGGCGGGCAATCGCAGCGGCGACGCATGCGGTGGATCACCGGCCCGTACGCCGGAAGCCCTCACCGTGGGCGCCACCAACCTCGCGGACAGGAAGGCGTGGTTCTCCAACTACGGCGCCTGCATCGACCTGTTCGCGCCGGGTGACGAAATCATCTCCGCGGGCATCGCCGACGACAGCGCGACCGAGGTGCTCTCCGGTACGTCGATGGCCACACCGCACGTCGCGGGCGCCGCCGCGCTCTATCTGGAGGCGCACCCCACCGCCACGCCGACGCAGGTGATGGAGGCACTCGCGGGCGCCGCCATTCCGGGACGGGTGAAGGAGGCCGGGCCGCGCTCACCCAACCTGCTGCTCCAGGCCCGCCTCGCGCCCTCCCCTGGCGATGACCACCGCCCCTGGGCGCACCTGCTGACCCCGCTGCCGGGAACCACGGTCCGAGACACGCCGCGCGTGCATGTGCTGGCCTGGGATGACGTCGCCATCCGCCGCGTGGACCTCTGGGTCAACGGAGTGCTCCTCGCCAGCGACGACACCCGCCCCTTCGACTTCGCCTGGGACACGCGACAGGAACTCAATGGCCCCACCACCCTGGAGGTCCGCGCCTATGACACGGCGCTCAAGGCCCACCGGGCCGCGCCCGTGACGGTGACGGTGCGCAACCCTGGCATCGCCGACTACGACTCGACGCTCCTCGCCCCCCGATGCACCGCGCTCACGGCCTCGTGCGACACCGGGCAGCTCGTCCGGGGAATGGGAGGCGTCGGTCCGGAACCCCATGCGCCCAACACGCTCGGCGGCAGCTGCCCGGATGGAGAAGAGGGCACCTATCTCGTCACCGCGACGCTGGAGGGCCTGCGCATCACCAGCCAGGATGGCGGCCCCCTCACCGCGGGCAGGCAGGTGACGCTCACGGCGACTGTCTTTGGCTTCGTGCCGTTCCTGGAGGAGGTGAATCTCTTTCACGCCCCCGACGCACGCACCCCTCAATGGACACACGTCGCGAGGCTCCAGGTCGAGGTCCCCGGTGAACATGAGCTGTCCACCACCTTCACCCTGCCCGACGGAGGACTCCAGGCGATTCGGGGCGTGCTCGGAACCAATCCCTCCCACGCCAGTTGCGAGCCCGGGATGTGGTTGGACCACGACGACCTCGCCTTCTCCGTGGCGCGCCGGGGCCGCTGAAGCACGCTTGTGAAGTCTCGTCGTAGGGCCCGGGACGTCAGTGCGGTCGAGGCGTCCCCGGGCCCGCATCGAGCATGCGCACCACCACGATGCGACACGCTCCGCACACCACGCCCGCGCGCTCCCAGTGGACCTGGTCTTCCAACTCGCGGGCGTCCTCGGGCCCTTCCTCCAGCCGTTGGACCAGCTCCGCGAGGGCGTCCCGCTCCCCGTCTCCGGGCTCGTCACCGGAGTCGAGCAGGTCCTGCTCACCCTCCAGCACCAGGTTGAAGCGGTAGTACACCTCGCGGGGGCTCAGCGCGCGCCCACACGTCGCACAGTGCCGGGGTCTCGGCTCCGTCATCGCAAGTCCCACCCTCGCTCGAGTGAGCAGCAGCCATGGCAATCCGCCATCCCCAGCGTGGCACACTGCCACGCCCTCCCGACACCACTCCGTGAATTCAGGGAGATAGTTTGAGGCACGAGTATTGCTGAGTGGCCGCGTGGTGCTTGTCGCCCCTGGCCCCCCCACCACCGTGCCCCGAACATGAATGAGTCGTTTTCTCCCGAAGTCCCGGGGCACCGTGCCCTGGCGCGCCCGCGCAGCCTCACCCCACCCGGGAGACGGACGCTCTCTGGGGCGCTCGCCCTGCTCATGCTGTCGCTCGGTGCCTGTCGGGACACGCCTCGTGAGGAGCAGGAGCCCGGTGAGCAGGTGGAGGAGGCGCCCCATCCGGTCGGCCTCACCATCGACGCCATGGACAACGAGCAGCACGTCCTGCGCGGCGGCTTCCGGGTCGATGCGGGCGTCGTCCGGGTAGAGGTCTACGAGGGTTCGATGCTCCTCGGTGAGGCGGTGCTGGAGGGAGAGGGTCGGTGGAGCATTCCCTGGCAGCCGAGTCACGCGAGCGAGGCCCTGGAGGTCATCGCATATCACGACACCGGGACGGAGAACCGCACCCGGCTCGACTTCCAGCGCTTGAGCTTCACGTCGCCGGAGAGCCTGTATGCATCCGAGGCGCTCCTCACGCTGCCCACGTCACCTGACACGACGACGCGCTACACCCTGGATGGTTCGACTCCGGGCCCCTCCTCTCCCGTCTACACAGCCCCCCTGGCGCTGTTGAATCGGAGCGGGCAGCCCGCGCCGCTCAGCCTCATCCGGACCAACCCCGAGGTTTCGCCCGAGGATTGGCGCTGGAAGCCACCCACCCTGCCCGTGACGCTCGGCACGGTGGTGCGCGTGCAGCGGTTCGCGGGTGAGACGCCGGTGGAGACGGGGCAGGCGCGCACGTATCTCATTGGCCAGCGGCCCTACACGCTGCCCGTCCTGTCACTGGTGACGGACGCGGAGAACTTCTTCGACGCCGTCCGCGGAATCTATGTCCCGGGCCGCGTCTACGAGGAGACGCCTGGTGGGTTCGAGGGGTGGGGCACCGGCAATTACATGCAGGATGGCAAGGATTGGGAGCGCCCGGTCCACGTCGAGTGGTTCGAGGAAGCGGGCACGCCTGTGATTGCCCAGAACGCGGGGGTGCGCATCCACGGTTCGGGGAGCGCGGCGCTGCCGCAGAAGAGCCTGCGGCTGTATGCCAAGGAAGATTATGGCCCCGAGCTGTTCCAGGCCGACATCTTCCCGGGCCATCCGCTGCGCGACTTCAAGCGCCTGCTGGTCCGTACCTCGGGACAGGACCAGCAATACACCAAGCTCAAGGACTGCGTCTTCCAGGGCCTGCTGCGCGACACGACGCTGGCCCTCCAGGCCTGTCGGCCCACGGTGGTGTTCCTCAATGGCGAGTACTGGGGGCTGCATGAGCTGCGCGAGCGCTATGACGAGTATTACCTGGCGAGCCACCATGGGCTGAACCGGAAGGACATCGTCATCTTGGAGAATGCCGGCGACCTCGACACGGGGGAGCCGGAGGACAGCCTCCCGTACACGGAGCTGCTGACGTACGTGCGGGAGCACGACCTCTCCGTCCCCGAGCACTATGCACACGTCGTGGAGCGCATGGATGTGGAGGACTTCATCGACTACCACGTCGCGCAGCTCTATTTCGGCAACGAGGACTGGCCGGACAACAACGTCAAGTTCTGGCGCAATCGCGCGGGGAACGGCGCGACGGGAGCCGGGGACGGTCGCTGGCGCTGGCTGATGTACGACCTGGACGCCTCGTTCTTCGCGGGGCCGGAGTTCAACTCGCTGGGACGGCTCCTGCATGACGAGCGCCTCGGCGAGCCCTTCGTGGTGCTGCTGCGGAGCCTGCTGAAGTCGCCCGACTTCAAGGGGCTGTTCATCGCCCGCTTCCGCTGGCACCTGGAGAACACCTTCGCGCCGGAGCGAGTCGTCGCGTTTCTCGACGCGGCGGCGGCGCGGCTCGAGCCCGAGCTGCCCGAGCACATCGGGCGGTGGCGGTACCCGACCTCGATGGAGCGCTGGCGTGAGGACGTCCAGTTCATGCGAGACACCGCGCTGCGGCGACCGGCCGCGCTGCGCGGGTTCCTGGAGCAGGAGCTGGGCGCGCCGTAACGGGCCGAGGGCGCCCGCCCTTCCGCGCCCGGACGCTCGACGTCTCCATGCCACGCCGACCCGAGCTGGATGCCCTGCGGGGACTGCTTCTCGTCTTGATGACGCTGACGCACCTGCCCACGCGGCTGAACGCGTACAGCAGCCAGCCGTTCGGCTTCGTGTCGGCGGCCGAGGGGTTCGTGTTCCTCTCGGCGTTCCTCGTGGGGGGCTCGCACGCGAAGAGCTGGGACACACCCGTGCGCCTGTGGGCGAGCCTGCGAAGACGGGCGCTGAAGGTCTACGCGCACCATGTCGGGCTGTTGCTCTTCGCCTTCACCGTCATCGGCACGATGGGGTGGCTGGCGAACCGGCCCGCCATCCGCAACCTGCTCGACTTCTACCACCAGGAGCCCCTCACGGCGCTGCTGAGCAGCCTCGTCCTGCTGTACTGCCCGCCACTGCTCGACATCCTGCCGCTGTATGTCGTGCTGCTGTTCCTGACGCCGTTCGTGCTGCTCGCGGCGCGCGAGGCGGGCTGGGCGAAGGTGCTGTGCCTGAGTGGGCTCGTGTGGCTCTGGGCGCAGCTCGGATTGAAGCGCGCGCTGTACACATGGCTGGGAGACCTCACGTGGCTGCCCGTCAAGATTGACCAGTCCGGGGCGTTCGACTTGTTCGCCTGGCAGTTTCTCTGGGTGCTGGGCGTGTGGACGGGAAGCCAGCGGGCCAGGACGAAGGTGCCCCAGGGACGCGCATCCTCGGTGCTGCTGGGGGGCGCGTGGGTGGTGAGCCTGCTGTTCCTGCTGGCGCGGTACGAGGTGGAGCCCTTCGTGTTGCTCACGCGCCTGCCCGTGCTCCTGGACAAGTGGACGTTGGCGCCGCTGCGCCTGGTGAACTTCCTGGCGCTGGCGGTGCTCGCGGACCGGGGCTCACCGCGCGTCTATCACTGGCTGAAGCCGCGGGTGCTGGTGCTGCTGGGGAGCGCGTCGCTTCCCGTCTTCAGCGTCCACCTGGTGCTGTGCCTGTTGAG
The DNA here is from genome assembly GCF_013336705.1 of Myxococcus sp. CA051A. Lineage (NCBI taxonomy): Bacteria > Pseudomonadati > Myxococcota > Myxococcia > Myxococcales > Myxococcaceae > Myxococcus > Myxococcus sp. CA051A. Next base: position 109,219 of record NZ_JABUMS010000023.1, read on the forward strand.
CCTGGCGCTCATCAACGAGAACGAGGCGCCGCTCGACAGCCTGGAGGAACTGGCCGTGCTGGTGGTGACGTTCGCCAGCATGCTCCTCGTGGCCGTGCGTCACCGGCGACGCACGGCGCTCCCGGGGTGATGGCGGTCAGGGCGACGGCTCGGGGCACGCGTAGACCGTGATGACGACCTCCGCGTTGATGCTCACCGCGAGGGCGAGTGCCGCCACGGGGAGCTGGTAGCGCACCTGATGCGGCGTGGCGCCAGCTTGGATGCCGATATCGAGTGTCCGCTCCGAACACCGGTCCCACTCCTCCCGCGCATCCTTGGGGAGGCGGGTGATGAGGGTCGCCAGACGCATCACCGCCTCCTCGGGCGACTCGGGTTGCTCGTCGAGCTCCAGGCACGCGAACCCGTCCTCGGCGTGAACCGGGGCGACCGAGTCGCCAAGCGCGCTCAGCAACCTGGACAGGCCGAACTGACTCTTGAGGTCCAGGTCGACATTCAGGAACGTGGTCTCTGCGTGCCGCGACATGGGTTCTCCTGACAAGGTCACTCGCCGGGAATGGACTGACAAGGGCCAAGGCAGCCCGAGCATTCGACGGGAGCACCGTCCTGACGAGCCGTCATGTCACGTCGCCTGACAACGTGCCTCGAAATCGGTGGGCGAAGCTTCAGGGTGTCACCCTCTCCCCAGAGAGGGCGCGCTCACTCCTGGGGTTCTGGATCACCTCGGTGTGCGTGAGTTCGGAGAACGAGGTGCTGGTGAGCGCCTCGACAAAAGCCACCAGGTCGGCCCGCTCTTGAGGGGAGAACGGGGGTCGTCGGGCGCCTCGGCCGACGCGGGAATCCAGCTCGCGCTCCACGGCCTCGCGCAGCGAGGGAACACCGCCGTCGTGCATGTAGGGCGCCGTGAGGGCGGCATTGCGCAGGCTGGGCGTCCGGAAGCGCCCCATGTCCTCCGGGCGAAGTGTCACGACGAAGCGCCCCAGCGCGGCCACGTCCTCTCGTGTGGCCACGGCGGAGAAGCGCTCGGTCTCGGACATTCGGGTCACTTCGCGAGCCACCGTGGGCAGCCGCGACTTGAGGTCCTCGCGCGGCTCGCCCGCGTGGAAGCGCCCATCCGTGAAGGTGGCCGCCTGGGGGCCCACGGTGTGGCAGCGACCGCACTCGGCGCGACCCAGGAACAGCTTGAGGCCCCGGCGCTGGGACTCGTCGAGCGCGGCGGAATCCTTGCCGAAGTGGAAGCGCTCAAACGGAGAAGGGCCGGACTTGAGCGTGCGCACATAGGCCGCGATGGACCGGGTGATGGTCCCGGTGGAGACCTCCTCGTTGGGAAAAGCCAGGGCGTGGGCCGCGGCATGGCGCTGACGGACACGAGCCACCAGGTCCTCGGGAGAACTCAGCGCGTGCTCTTGAGGATGCAGGAGCGGGTCGAGGATGAGCGCTTCCAGGGAGGTCCTCCGCCCATCCCAGAACAACGTCCGAGCATCCGCCACATCGAGCAGGCTGGGAGCATTTCGCGTGCCCACGCGGTGATGCGCGCCGAGAGAGCGACCATCCCTGTCGGAGAAGACGCGCTCCGGCAGATGGCAAGACATGCAGGCGACCCGGCCATCGGCGCTCAAGGAGGTATCGAAGAACAGCGCGCGGCCGAGCACCTCCCGCTGCCGCTCGGACGCCGACGCCGTCATCGCCAGACAAAGGCCGGACATCACGGCCCAGCTCAAGAGTTGGCGCAACGAAAGCCCCCTGCCTCTCCAACGTCAATCCAGCCGTGTCGAACAACCACCAGGCCCGGGGACTCGCACCCGGGAGAACGGGCTCGCTCAGAACACCTGACGGAGCCCGAAGCGACCGCGGGCGCGCGCGGAGTCGCCGTCCACGGCGACCACGGGGGCGTACTGCCCGAGTTCCGGGTCATAGGCATGCACCGAGCCGGACTCGAGCTGGTACACCCAGGCATAGAGGTTGAGCTGGCGGCGTGCGAGCCCTTCGGCGACGACGGGCAGCGAGCGCAGGTGCTCGACCTGGACGAGGACGTTCTCCATCACAGCCGCGGTCTGCAAGGAGGGGCCGGTCAGGTGACTGTAGCTCTCCTGGAGGATGCGGCGGGTGGGCTCAGCGTGGCGGAGCCAGTCGCGCATCTCCGGGAGGCGGGCCAACTGCTCGGGGTGGAGAAGGCCCTGCATCGCGCCGCAGCGGGTGTGGCCGCAGACGATGATGTGGCGCACTTCCAGGGCCGCCACGGCGTACTCGATGGTGGCCGCCTCACCGTTGTTGGGGGTGCCGTGTGGCGGGACGAGGTTGCCCGCGTTGCGGATGATGAAGAGCTCGCCCGGCCCCGCGCCGGTCAGCTCGTTGGGGAGGACTCGCGAATCCGAGCAGGTGATGAAGAGCACCTCGGGGCTCTGCGCCTCGGCGAGCCGGGAGTACAGCTCCTGCTTGGAGCGAAAGACCTCCGTCTGGAAGTGGTGAAGGCCGGGGATGAGTTTCTCCATGGAGCGGAGACTTCCCCATGAGCGGGGGCGCCGACAACCCTGATGTCGAGGAGAATGTCGTCCGCAGTGCGACATCGAGGAGGGCTCGCGTTGCGCACACTCGGGCCCTGCGATGCAACTTCGAACTCCTGATTCTCGCCAGAAGCGGTGAGGCATCGCCCCATTCATCGTCGCCGTTGAGTCAGCGGGAACAGGCGATACTGGGACTGTGAGCGAGACCGACGGAGCCAGGGCCGAGGGAACGCAGCGCCTGCTGCGAGAGACGTACTTCGAGAACGAGACCTTCACGAACCTCGATCTCCAGAACGCCGAACTGGCCGACAAGGAGTTCTATCGCTGCACCTTCGAGAACTGTCAGCTCCAGGAGAGCCGGTGGAAGGACAGCATCCTCGAAGCGTGCGTCGTCCGGGGATGCAACGTCACGCGCGCGCAATTCGGCCGGATCGCGCTCAGGGAGGTCCGGTTCGAGGGCTCCAAGCTGATCGGCATCGACTGGAGCAACATCGCCTCGAACCCGGAGTTCTCGTTCGTGGATTCGGGCCTGTCCTACTGCTCATTCGTCGGGCTCAGCATGAGGAAGATGGAGTTCCTGCGGTGCGTGGCCCGCGAGGTGAACTTCTACGACCTGGACCTGACCGACTCGGACTTCAAGGGGACGGACCTCTCCGGAAGCAACTTCCGGGGCTGCACGCTGACACGGACGGACTTCTCGGAGACCCAGGGAGCGTTCCTGGACCCGGCGCACAACCGGCTGAAGGACACCCGTGTGCCGCTGGACTCCGTGGTCAATCTGGCCAAGACACTCGGCATGCGCGTGGCGGGGTATCACGACGAGGTGTCCACGAAAGCGAAGAAGAAGGCTCGGTAGCGACAGGGCCGAGCCTTCTCGAACAGCAGGGAGCCGTCAGAAGGGGGGCGTGTCGCAAGAGATCCAGTTGCAGTTCGACCTGAACGCCCAGGTCAGGTGATATCCATCACCGTCCGCGTCCAAGACATCCCACCGATGGTTTCGGATGTAGTACTCCTGCACGCCGCAGGCCTGGCCACCCGGGCAGGCCCAATAGCTGGCGGAATGCCACCAGTACGACGCCATCTCCCCCGCGAAAACGGCCCAGGCCCCTCTCGCGACATTGTCGTAGGAGAGCTGCAACCTCAAACTCCCCCGATAGGGTGCGGCCTGGATGAACGCCGTCTTGGCGTTACGGGAGGCCGCACCATTGCCGGTTCTATTGGGCAGACAGTCGAAAAACTCTCCCCACTTGTAGCAGGCAGAATCTCGCCAAAGTGGCCCCTGGTCACTCGTCCATGACTGGGTGACAGAGTCTCCCGTTTGCGCACCAGGATCCGGGGCAAATCCCTCGGAGTAGTCCAGGCTCGGGACGGCCGCATCCCACGCAGGAAGATGGAAGTCCTCGGGCGCCTCCCGGCGCGATTCGGCCCTGACCAATGCGTCCGGCGGCGTGGCGCCTCCCGTAAGCCGGCGATAGAGCGCGACGGCGGAGCGGTCGGCCCCCTCCTGGTCGCGCAGGAAACGCCCATCCTCAACGGGCCCGCGCTCCACGACGAGGAGGCCACCGGGCTGCACATCGTAGAATTCAACGAAGTGCGCGGGTGCCATCTCGACACGGGCAACCAGGTTGTTGAGTTCATCGAGCTTCGGCCGCAGCTTCTGCGTGGCGTCCAATGCGGCCGCCGGGTCGGATTCGTAGAGTTGATCGATGCGCTGGAGTGACAGTTGCGCCTCAGCCAGTGATGGAGGGGCGAGGTTGATCGGCGTTTGACCATCATCCAGAGAATCACTGCACCCTGTTGACGCCAGTGCGGCCGCCAGCAGGAACCCCCGTCGAAATAGGCCATTGCGCTTCATTGCGTATCCTCCAATCACGTCATTGGGCACGCCCAACTGCCCATTCACATACCCCGACGGCCCGCGAACAAACATCCCTAAGGCTAGGGATAGACCTGTTCGCGTTGCGACCCGCGAAATCGCGTCGGCACCGAGGGCACAGAGCCTCATCTGAGCGATTCTGGACACTCGCCACTCATGCAACCAGGACTCTCATGCAAGTCAGTTGATATACGACTGCCTTTCCACCCTGAACACACAGGAGCGCCTCATGTCAGTTCCGACTATCGTGAAGCACTTTCTACGTGGTGCGGTGATAGTTTCGGCAGGGGTCTTGCTTGGTGCCTGTGGCGAGCCCCTTGCGTCCGAGGAAGAGGGAATCGACACGGGAGACACCGTCACCGCCCTCGACATCCCTCCTCCAACGGCAACCATGGGATGCGGAAGAAACCCGCAGACCTATGCGGTCTCCTGCACCGGCAGCGCCAGTAACGGTGTAGCGCCGTATACCTACCAGTGGTCGATCATTGATGACTTCGGGAATGGGCCGTATGGCGACGACTGGTGGAACAACTCGACCACCTATAGTGACTACTGCCAGTGGGGGCTCTACACCTACGGGACATACTACGACAAATACATCCGGTTCCGTGTCCTCGACGCCAACACCTACGTGTCGAACGTGGTTCAGGTCAAGTACCGCTGCTGGAGTCCAAACTAACAGCACGCCGCATATGACTGAGCGTGCTTGACGTCTCGCAGAAGCATACTCAGTGACACCTCCCGGACGAACGTCGGAACCCGCCCACCGAGAAGTGGGCGGGCGGCGTGGGCAGCTTCAGGCGGCCGCGACCAGCTCAGATGAGCGAAATCGAGTCGCACATTTGAAATGGTCGCCTTCGGCGGGCGTCCCGCAGCATTCCTTTTGCGTGGGCACGAACAGCTAGTCAACGCAACAAACAGACCTATCAACGGTGTAGCCGCCCCCCTCGTCCCCCCTGACGACGGTGCATTTCCCATAGCTCTTGACGCTACTGCCGCGACGCGCGCAGTCTTCCCGTCCGTACTGAAGTGATTGAGCACACGCAGCCGCATATGATTCTCGTTCAGCGCGATACAGCAAACAGGACTCCAGGGCGCCCTCATCGCTGACCGGATCTTGCGGCGATGCGCCCGGTTCAATGCCGCCACACCCAAACAGAATGATCGCTGAGAGTCCCACGGCAACAATCCCATTACGCGCCATGCGATTCCTTCCTTTCGAGTCACGACCACGCAGAAACCATAGCATCACACAACATTCCTAACAACATGGGCATCCAAGAGCCCCTTCGGCGCTTGCCGCAAAACCGAAGGACTCGTGCGGCATTGAATTCCCAAACTCCCAGAGGCAGTCTTTTGGTGGCTCCTCGACAGGCCCGCCATGGCCGCTACTCTATTCGCCGCGCGCAACCACTGCGACAACGTCGGTTGGGACACTCCCACCTGCCGGGCCAGTGTCGAGGCATTCACCGCGCTCGGTCCCACCATCCGCTTCACCATCTGCGCCTTGAATGCGTCTGTGTACGGCACTTCAACCGCCTGCACTCGCCCCCTTCGGGTGGTCAGCTCGGCAACTCAGCCGAGGCGACTTCTTCCCTGACACAGGGGGGTGGTGGCTCACGTCCGAGGAAGCGGCGGGAGCCGAGCAGCAAGCCGCCCTCCGTGCCGAGAACTGCGGAGACAGCCGGAAGGAAGTCATCTTGAAGTGGCTCCTGGAGATGCCCGCCGACAAGCGCCCTGGTGACATGACGATTCTCCACGTCGGTGTCGAAGCCTTCGCGCTCCACCCCGCACAGGTCGACCCGCGAATCTCCCGGGAAATCGGCGCCGCCCTCAAGGCGTTGCACTTCACCCGAGGCCAGCGCCGGATGGGGGACGGGACACGGCCACTCGTCTACTACCTGCCGGATGAACTGCGGAACGCCCCCACCGAGAAGCATGGGGAGCGTCGTGGGTAACATCAAATTGTCGCGAGCAATTCAGACGAGCACAGGTGCGTCGCACATCTGAAGAGATTGCTCATGGCTACCTCTCACTCGATGTACCCCAGACATCCCTATTCGCTCTGGACTTCCCCGCCGGGAAAGGCGCCCGGGCAACAGGCAGACAGGTCAACCGTATAGGACCACTCATCCTGCCTGACGACTTTGCAGGTTTTGACCCGAGTAGCACCAGTGCCGAATTGACTGCAGTATGCCTGTGCATCCCTTTTTGCATAGGAGCATGCCGCCTCACGTGATTCCGCCACACCACGGAATAGCAGGCAGAGTTCACTGGCGCTCTTGTCGTCGAGAGGGGCTTGCGGCGGCGTGTCTAGTTCGACCCCGCCACAGCCCGAGAGGACTATCACTGCGAACGCTACGGCAGTAACCCACCTGTGCATCATGTCTCCACCCCTTTTGGAACTTGGAATTCGCGCAAAGCATATATTTCCGGGGCACGGCAAACAACCCAGCCCCCGCTTCGCAGCCCCAATTCTTTGCAATGGAGCCAGAGATCCATTGCTTCAGGGTTTCGCCCTGGCTCGGGTGAATGCAAGTGGTTTCCACTATTGCAAAACAGTGGGCGATACCACCTGTGCCGTTGCAGACTGCGAACTCTCTTCGGAAAGCGCACTCATTTACATGGGGTGCATCCCACCGTTGAAACCCCTCCTCGTGGCCCCTCTGTCATTGCCGGGGTCATCCAGCGACTGAGCGTGTCCCAGCTCAAGAGACACAAGCTGTGCCCCCGTGCTTGGTACTTCGCCAAGGGTCAAGTCCCGAATCGTGTGTGGTTGGTTCGGGGGGGGGAACGTGGGAGGAAGGCTCCTTGGCGGATTCATTCAGCGGTGTCTGGGTTTGAAGTCAGCAGGGCCATGTCGAGGTAGCGGCGGTCAGCCCAGATGCCAGAGACTTCGAGGGCGACGGCGGTGATGAGGCGCAGTGCGCTGGCGCGGTCCGGGAAGGCGCCCACGGAGCGGATGCGGCGCTTGACTTCGCCATGGAGTCGCTCCAGGCCGTTGGT